>NZ_CAKKNA010000009.1 GCF_918741275.1 Bacillus sp. CECT 9360 | reverse complement strand
CTGTTTCGTTGCCAGTACTCGCACTTTTGTTGCCGAAAATTCTGTTTTGTTGCCAGTCCCAATTTTCGTTGCAGGAATATTGATTTTGTTGCCAACTTTCCTGTTTCGTTGCCAGTACTCGCACTTTTGTTGCCAAAAATTCTGTTTTGTTGCCAGTTCCAATTTTCGTTGCCGGAATATTGATTAGCTCATCTTTAGCATAAAAAAAAGAACTTGGATGTTTAATCCAAGTCCTTGCTGCTTACAGATATTTAGGTGCTTCCGCTAATGAATGAGTGTCATCTTCCTCTTTTTGGGCAAAGTCAGTGTTTAACATGGTATGTTCCTTGCCAGTCGTTTTATTTGTGGAGTTTGTTTTTGATACGGTATTTTTCTGGTTTTTAGTGGAACTGTTGCTCTGATTTTGTTTCGCTGTATTGTTCTGGTTCGCGGAATATCCGTTGCTTTGACTACCTGTAGGTCCATTGCTTTGGGTTTCTGAAGATGCGTTGCTTTGACTACCTGTAGATCCATTGCTTTTGCTTACCGAAGATGTGTTACTCTCACTAGCTGAAGATCCATTGCTTTGGCGTCCTGAAGATGCGTTGCCTTGAGCATCAGCAGATGTGCTACTTTGAGTATCAGAAGATGTGCTGTTTTGATTTTCAGGAGATGAATTGTGCTCTTCGTTAGTAGACCCGTTCATTTTAGAGTTTGCAAAATCTTTAAGATGGTTCATTATCTTTTCACGGCTCTCCGGTTTTGCAAGAGTCTGTAATTTGCTCATTGTATTGTCACGCGTTTCCTTGTTTCGAAAAAAGTAAGCCGCTGTTCCTAAAAGCACTGTACCTAATACCGTATTTCTTTTCATGATAATATCCTCCTTATGGTTTTCTCCATATATACCCGCCGCCACCAAGGTTAAACGAGCAGGAGCCATTATCTGCCTAAGAAAAGGCATTGATTTTATCTCTTCTAATTATGCGCGGGGCTTTTATTTGCGGTGTTTTTCGGGCTCGATCTCTACACGATGTTTTGGCCGCACGGGATAGTTGGGCTTCCCCGGATCATTTGGCCCGGTCAGGTCGTTTCTTTGATCCACATTTCCATATTCAGTTTGGTTTCCGTAGTTATTCTGGTTTCTGTCTCGCATGCATTTCACCCCTTTTCTATAGATTGGGTAAAAATAAACAGATCATTTCTGGTAATTTCTACTTAATATACGATATGTGCTTATGAAAAGTGGACATTTAGGAAATAAAAACTATTGCACAAAACAAAAGGCAGCTATCTTTTTGTAGGATAGCTGCCGGCGTGACATTTTAGGGCAAGTATTTAATTGATGTGCGATGATACCTAACTGCCTTAGCACTTATTCGGGTTGGGCAGCGGGCTTGGCGGTGTGTCATGCACAGAATAAGGCGCCGGTTTGAGAAACGCGGGTTCTCCGTAAGGTTGTGGCTGTTGGACATATTGAAACTCACTGCAGCCATCCATTGACGGTCCGCAAGCCCAGCGGCCTTTACTGCTTTCTTCGCCACGGGAAAGGTTAAAGAATTTATAGGAGAACTCCCGTCTTTCTCTTTCCTTAGGGAAGGTACCCGGTGCGACTTTGCCTTCTTTTGCCTCTATCTCCGCGATCGCCGCCATCCACTGGTTTTGGTGCATCGTATCCCTGGCAATCAGAAATGCTAGTGTATCCTTCACGCCGGGATCGTCTGACATTTCGTATAACCTTACCGTTTGAAGCCTGCTTTGCGATTCAGCGGCCAGGTTGGCGCGGAAATCGGCAAGTAAATTTCCACTTGCTGCCGTATAGCGGCCATTCCACGGAACCCCTTCGCTGTCTTCAGGCAATGCGCCCAGACCGGAAACAATTAACTGCCGCGGGCTCATTCCTCCCATAGCAGCGTGCAACAGAGGATCTGCGGCAGCCATTTCCTGTTCCTTTGCAGAAGCGCCATCCAAAAGCCGGGCAATCAAAGTCGACACGATTTCAACATGGGAAATTTCTTCTGTCCCTGTATCCAGCAACAAATCACGGTATTTTTGTTCCGCCCGGCAATTCCAGCCTTGCATAAGATATTGCATCATTACCGTCATTTCGCCAAACTGCCCGCCGAGAATTTCCTGGAGTTTTCTTGCGAATGCCGGATCAGGACGGCTTGGAACCGCATCGTATTGAAGCTCTTTAATATGATAAAACATCTTATACACTTCTTTCCCAAGTTTTTTAGCATACTCTCACAAAGTCATGGTATGAAGATGAATGATAATTGCCCACAGGCAAATGCCTATTTTAGTAAATTAGAATACTAAAAACCTTTTTAAGCACCTGATCATTTCGCCACGTTACCCGTGTAAATAAGCAGTTTTGTAGCCGACTTCATCAGGTTTGTAGCCGATATTTGTTCTTTTGTAGCGGAAATTTGCATTTTGTAGAACAATGTCCGTTTTTGTAGCGAAAATTCACATTTTCTAAAATACAAAAAAACCCAAATTTCAAGCACTTGTTCAAAGTGTTCAAAATTTGGGTTTTTTAAAAATGTAAGAGTCCCAATTGTGCCGTTTGTTCCTTTGTTTTGAACCCGCTCTCCGCAGGTGGGTGCTCTGTTCCGTACATCTGTAAGTCCTCAATCTTTAAAGGCATTTACGTAGCCCGGAAACGTGGGCTCCCGTAACTATAAGTGTTCGGTCAAAACTTATAGGTTAAAGAACGTACACATCAGGACTCTTATATAACTTGGGAATATCATATCACAAATTCCAGCGAACCTAAATGGGAATTTATGCTTGTTTTTTTGTTGCTAATTTGAGATGAAGCTCGTCCAGCTGGGTCTCACTTACTACTCCCGGTGCCTCCGTGAGCAAGTCGCTTGCGCTTGCTGTTTTCGGGAAGGCGATCGTATCCCGGAGGTTGGTGCGTCCTGTCAGCAGCATGACAAGGCGATCCAATCCGAGTGCGATTCCCCCATGCGGTGGAGTGCCATATTCAAAGGCTTCCATCAAAAAGCCAAACTGCTCATTCGCTTCTTCAGCGGAAAAGCCAAGCACTTCAAAAATTTTCTCCTGGATCTCGCGTTCATAAATACGCAGAGATCCGCCGCCAAGCTCATAGCCATTTAGTACGAGGTCATAGGCTTGCGCCTGGACGCTGCCAGGATCCGTTTCAAGTTTTCCAAGGTCTTCTCTTGCAGGCATTGTGAACGGATGATGCGCGGCAAAGTAGCGGCCGGCTTCTTCATCATATTCCAATAGCGGCCAGTCAACGACCCATAAAAAGTTGAACTTGCTTGAATCGATAAGCCCTCTTTCCTTTCCAAGCTTTAAGCGGAGAGCGCCAAGGGAATCGGCGACAACACTTTTCTTATCAGCCACAAACAATAACAGATCCCCAACAGATGCCTCAGTCACTTGCATCAGATTTTGCTGGGCTTGTTCGTCAAAGAATTTTGCAATCGGTCCTTTGAAGCCGTCCGCTTCCACTTTCACCCATGCCAAGCCCTTTGCGCCGTACACCGCCGCGAACTCACCTAATGCATCAATGTCCTTTCGGGAGTAATCTGCGGCGCCGCCCTTCACGTTTAGCGCTTTTACCGCCCCGCCGCTTTCAACCGCCCCGGAGAATACCTTAAAACCGCACGCTGCCACCTGTTCAGACACATTGATAAGCTCCATCTCAAAGCGTGTATCAGGCTTATCCGAACCATAACGGCCCATTGCTTCGTCATAGGTCATCCTTGGAAATGGAAGGGTAACCTCCAAACCTTTGACGTCTTTCATGACTTTTTCCATCATTTCTTCTGCTAGGAACATAATATCTTCCTGGCTCATAAAGCTAGTTTCAATATCGATCTGGGTAAATTCCGGCTGTCTGTCCGCACGTAAATCTTCATCACGGAAACAGCGGGCGATTTGATAATAACGCTCGACTCCGGAAACCATCAATAGCTGTTTGAAGAGTTGCGGCGACTGCGGCAGCGCGTAGAATTCCCCATCGTGCACACGGCTTGGCACTAAGTAATCCCGCGCCCCCTCGGGTGTGCTTTTCGTCAAAATCGGAGTCTCGATATCGAGAAAGCCTTCGCCATCGAGGTAGTCTCGGACGGCCTTTGTCGTCTGGTGGCGCATTTTCAGTGTTTCAAACATCACCGGTCGTCTTAAGTCCATATACCGGTATTTCAAACGGATATCTTCTGATACTTCGGTCCTATCAGCGATAGCAAATGGAGGGGTTTTCGCTTCATTTACGATGTTAACGGACTCTGCCAGTATTTCGATTTTTCCCGTGGAGATATTTTTGTTTATATTGGCTTCTTCTCGGAGAATGACCGTTCCTTCAATCTCCAGAACATACTCACTGCGGATGGTTTCCGCTGTTTCGAGCGCTTCCTTTGATATATCCGGATTGAATACAACCTGGACGATGCCTGAACGATCTCTTAGGTCAATAAAAATTAAACCACCGAGATCCCTTCGTTTTTGGACCCACCCTTTTAAGGTCACTTTTTCCCCAATTGCTGTTTCGGTCACTTCTCCACAGAAATATGATCTACCAAACATTCCGTATTCCTCCTTAAGCCTGCAGCTTTTTAAATTCATCAACAAATGAAGCAAGATCAACTTCTGTTTGGTTGCCTGTCTCCATATTTTTTACATTAATTTTCTCCTGCTCTAGTTCGTCATCACCGAGAATGGCGACATATCTTGCTTTGTGGCGGTCCGCCGATTTGAATTGGGCTTTTGCCTTTCTGTCCAGATAGTCTTTTTCAACGGTAAATCCGGCGTTCCTTAGTTCATACGCAAGTTTTACGGTGTAATCTTTTGCCGCTTCCCCTAAAGAAACGAGGTAGCAATCGATTTTTGTTGCAATTGGAAGCTCTACTTTTTCGGCCTCGAGGGCAGCGATCAATCTCTCTACGCTCAATGCAAAGCCAATTCCCGGAGTCTCCGGGCCGCCGATTTCTTCGGCAAGGCCGTTGTAGCGGCCGCCGCCGCAAAGTGTCGTAATCGCACCAAAGCCTTCCGCTTCGCTCATGACTTCAAATGCCGTGTGGTTGTAATAGTCCAGGCCGCGTACAAGGGCCGGGTCTACGACAAACTCGATATTTAGATCTGTTAGATGTTTCTGCAGCTTTTCGAAGTAAGCTTTTGATTCATCATTTAAATAGTCAATGATTGATGGTGCTGTTTTCATAAGCTCGTGGTCTCTGTCTTTTTTACAATCCAGGATTCGTAGCGGATTTTTCTGAAGTCGATTTTGGCAATCGCTGCAAAACTCGCCGATACGCGGTTCGAAGTGGTCGATCAATGCATTTCGGTGGTTGGTTCTGCTTTCCTTATCCCCCAAGCTGTTGATAACAAGCTTGAGCTTCTTTAATCCCAACTCCCGGTATAAACTCATGACTAATGAAAGCACCTCTGCGTCGATAGCAGGATCGGCGCTGCCCAGGGCCTCGACTCCAAATTGCACGAATTGGCGGAAGCGGCCTGCCTGCGGGCGCTCATAACGGAACATCGGGCCGAAATAGAATAGTTTTACAGGCTGATTAGCCCAGCCAAACATTTTGTGCTCAATATATGACCTTACAACCGCCGCTGTTCCCTCCGGTCGAAGCGTGATATCACGTCCGCCCCTGTCCTGGAACGAATACATTTCCTTCTGGACGATGTCGGTCGTATCACCGACACCCCGAAGGAATAGATCAGTATGTTCGAAGATCGGTGTACGGATTTCTTTGTATTGATATCTATTGCATAAATCTCGGGCAGCATTTTCGATGTACTGCCAAATTTCGGACTGCCCCGGAAGAATGTCCTGGGTTCCGCGCGGCATTTGAATCGACATTATGTTGTTCCTCCTCTTTGCATTTGATTTGAACGAAAAATATAGTGATTTAAACGAAAGTCGGGACCATTTAAATGAAAAGTGAATTCATTTAAACGAAAATCCGGGCCATTTAAACGAAAAGTCAGTTCAATTAAACGAAACGCTATTTTCGCTAAAAATAAAAAAACTCCCGGTCCCCTGTAACTAAATAGTTACAAGGGACGAGAGTTGTATTCCCGTGGTGCCACCCTAATTGAAGCATGCTAGCATGCTTCCGCTCAAGTACAGTTAACGCCTGCTTACGTTCATCTCCTACTAAGGGGGATTCCTCCTTTTCAGAGCGAAGCCTACGGAGTGTTCTTTCATTAAGGCACATGCGGAAATGTTTTCAGCCAGCGGCATTTCCTCTCTTTTCATGTGTAATCTTAATTACTATTCCCCATCATCGGTTCTAAGAATCAGTATGTATTATATCTTTACTATAATACGGACGGTTATTTAAATTGTCAAGAAGATTTCTCTAATTTCCGTCATCCATTACGATCTGCCCAATTTCTTTTTCAGTTTTTTCGCATCCCTCACATTCAGGCCGAATTCCGAAGCCAGTTCAACTAAGTTCGCCCCTTGCTCTTTTTGAATAAAATCATGAAAATCAACACCGTGCAGCTGATTTTCTCCGTTCAGGCTCGTCTCGCCTTTTTCACTATATCTCATTTGCCAATCCCCCTATAAATGTCTCCGATCAGTTCCTTCTTGTAAACAGGAACATGCGTCTTATTAACTATTCTTTCCTAATCGCCGATTTATTTTCATAAAACGGAAGGGTTTTTATAAAAGAAATAGAAAATGTATAACCGCATAGACAGTTTATAAGGGGAGATGGTCTTGAGTTTTTTGAAGAAAGGCAGCTTGTCCCTCTGTTCCCTCCTTCTTGCTTCCACGATTTATCCATTAGCCGAGGCAAAGGGCAATAACGACGTGATTGTAAAACAGGAGGTCTTGAGCAAACAGGCTATCGGGCGGGGCAGCATTATAACCGATGATGTACGGGTACGAACCGGACCCGCTACGAAATATAACCTCGCGGGTTCTGTAAAAAAAGGCAGCAGTGTTGAAATTCTCGAGCGCCAAGGGAAATGGACTCACATAAAAAACGATGAACTAACAGGCTGGATTTCTGAAGACTTTATCAGTCAACAGTCCATTTTTATAAATCAAAACAAGGAAATTCCCGCAGATGGAATAGTTACTGACACGATCAATGTCCGTTCGCATGCTTCGCTGGAAGGAGAAGTGCTTGGGAAAATCGCCAGGGGCAGCAAGATTAAGATCGTGACCGCGGAAGGCGATTGGCTGAAAGTTTCCTATAACTCCACATACGGCTGGATAAATAAAGAGTATATCAGTTTTTCAGGGGAGATTTCGGAGCAACAAAAACAAATTAAAGAGACACCTTTAAATGGTGAAATCGTCATTAGTCAAAACGGGACTTATTTAAGAAGCAGCCCCGATGTCCACTCCCGGATTGTTTCGAGGACTGATGTTGGAGAGAAATTTTCCATTATCGCAGCCGCCAGCAATGGTTGGTTTAAGATTCAACTTGAAAGCGGCGGAATGGCATATGTAGCAGGCTGGGTCGTTTCGGTTACAGGAAAAACGTCGCAAATGAAAAAGCAGGGCGCAGAGCAATACCTTTCCGATAAATTAATTGTTATCGATCCGGGACACGGCGGAAGGGATCAAGGCACAAAAGGTGTAAAGGGCACATTGGAGAAAAATCTCACGCTTCACACGGCTTTGTTGTTGCAGGACAAGCTGGAAGCAGCAGGATCAACCGTAATCCTAACAAGGAATGCCGATTACTATTTATCGCTGCAGACACGCGTCGGAGTTTCTCACCGGCATAACGCTGATGCCTATATAAGCCTGCACTATGACCACGCAAAAAACCAACTAGTGAGCGGTGTCACAACCTATTATTATCATTCCTATCAAAAATCGCTCGCCTCGAGCATCAATAAATCGCTCAACTCCTCTTTACAGGTCGTCAACAGGGGCTACAGATTTGGCGACTATTATGTAATCAGAGAAAATCAGCGCGCGGCGGCTCTCATTGAGTTAGGGTATTTGAGTAACTCCGGGGAAGAGGCGACCGTAAGTTCTGAACGGTATCAGGAAGACGTATCAGATGCTATTTTTGCGGGGCTTGAGAGTTATTTCAAATAAAATCGAGCATAAATTTAGTTCATCGAGTACAAATTCCGATTATCGAGCAGAAATTCGGATTATCGAGCAGAAATTTCGAGCATCGAGCAGAAATTCGGATTATCGAGCAGAAATTTCGAGCATCGAGCACAAATTCGGATTATCGAGCAGAAATTTCGAGCATCGAGCACAAATTCGGATTATCGAGCAGAAATTTCGATTATCGAGCACAAATTCGGATTATCGAGCAGAAATTTCGATTATCGAGCACAAATTCGGATTATCGAGCAGAAATTCCGATTATCGAGCAGAAATTTCGATTTCGAGCTCAAATATGGATTTCGAGCCAATTTCTAATCATTGAACACTAATTTTGATCAACTTTTTTGATAGGAAGGTCTTGTGTCCATTCTGTTATGAGTTTGATAGTCATTTATGGATCAAAACAACGAATACGTATTTTATGAGCGGATATCCAAATTTACGAGCGGTAACCCAAATTTACGAGCGCTAATCCAGATTTACGAGCGCTAATCCAAATTTACGAGCGCCAATCCGAATTTACGAGCGCTAATCCAGATTTACGAGCGCTAATCCAGATTTACGAGCGCTAATCCAAATTTACGAGCGCTAATCCAAATTTACGAGCGCCAATCCGAATTTACGAGCGCTAATCCAAATTTACGAGCGCCAATCCGAATTTACGAGCGCTAATCCAAATTTACGAGCGGTAACCCAAATTTACGAGCGCTAATCCAAATTTACGAGCGCTAATCCAAATTTACGAGCGGTAACCCAGATTTACGAGCGGTAACCCGAATTTACGAGCGCTAATCCAGATTTACGAGCGGTAATCCAGATTTACGGGCGCTAATCCAGATTTACGAGCGCTAATCCATATTTACGAGCGCTAATCCAAATTTACGAGCGCCAATCCGAATTTACGAGCGCTAATCCATATTTACGAGCGCTAATCCATATTTACGAGCGCTAATCCATATTTACGAGCGGTAACCCAAATTTACGAGCGCTGATCCGGATTACGAGCGGTGATCCGAATTTACGAGTGGTGATCCGAATTTACGAGCGCTGATCCGAATTTACGAGCGCTAATCCAGATTTACGAGCGGTAACCCAAATTTACGAGCGCTAATCCAAATTTACGAGCGCTAATCCGAATTTACGAGCGCTAATCCAAATTTACGAGCGCTGATCCAAATTTACGAGCGCTGATCCGAATTTACGAGCGCTAATCCAGATTTACGAGCGCCAATCCGAATTTACGAGCGGTAATCCAAATTTACGAGCGCCAATCCAAATTTACGAGCGGTAATCCAGATTTACGAGCGATCCATCAAAATTCATGCTTTCTTTCCCAATAAAAAACCCTTGCCGCTTCCAAGCGGGCAAGGACTCACTAAACTTTATTTTTGCTTTCGACAATCAGCGTTACTGGGCCGTCATTGGTTAGCTGCACCTGCATCATCGCCCCGAAGATGCCGGTTTGGACGTTGATTTCTTTTTTTCGGAATTCTTCGTTCAGCATCTCGTATACCGGGTTGGCTTCTTCCGGTCGGGCAGCTTCCATGAAGTTGGGGCGTCTGCCTTTGCGGACGTCGCCGTACAAAGTAAATTGAGAAATGGAGAGAATCGAGCCTCCTTTATCGAGCAGGGAAAGATTCATTCTCTCATCTTCGTCTTCAAAAATCCGTAAGTTGGCGATTTTATCTGCGACATATGCCGCGTCCTCGGCATTGTCTCCGTGTGTGATGCCTACAAGCAGAACCAATCCATGGTCGATTTCGCCGACGGTTTCGCCATTTACAAGGACTCTGGCTTCTTTAGAACGTTGCACTACAACTCGCATGGATATAACTCCTTAATTCATGATCCTTCTTACTGCATAGACGTCCGAAATTTGTTTAATTCTCTCCACTACCTTCTGCAGGTGGCTGATGTTATTAATGGAAATCGACATATTGATGGTTGCCATTTTGTTTCGGTCGGATTTGCCCGATACGGCAGAAATGTTTGTTTTCGTTTCATTGACAGCCTGCAATACTTCATTCAACAAACCGCGGCGGTCGTAGCCGTTAATTTCGATGTCAACGTTGTACTCTTTTCGGTCATTAAAGCTGCTTTCCCATTCAACAGGGATCAACCGGTTTTCGGTTTCGTTGCCTTCCACATTCGTACAATCGACTCGGTGGACGGAAACACCTCGGCCTTTCGTGATAAAACCGACAATTTCATCACCAGGCACCGGGTTGCAGCATCTCGATAGACGGATTAACAGATTATCAATTCCCTGGACCCGTACGCCAGATTCTCTTCTTTTAACAGCGTGGAGTGACCTTTTTTCTGAAACGGCCTCTGAGATGGTAGGTTCTTGTTCCATTTCTTTTTGCTTTCGCTGCTTTTCCGTTAAACGATTGGCGATTTGGAGCGCGGTTATGCCGTTGTATCCGACAGCGGCATACATATCTTCATCATTGGAAAAGTTGAATTTTTCGCTGATCCGTTTCAGATTTTCGGAGGTCAAGATTTCTTTCAAATCAAAATCCATGTTTTTGATTTCTTTTTCGACCATTTCCTTGCCCTTTTCGATATTTTCTTCACGGCGCTGTTTCTTGAAGAATTGGCGGATTTTATTTTTCGCCTGGGAAGTTTGGGTCATCTTGAGCCAGTCCTGGCTTGGTCCGTATGAGTGCTTCGATGTCAGGATTTCAATGATGTCACCGGTTTTCAGCTTATAGTCAAGCGGGACCATTTTGCCGTTAACCTTGGCACCGATTGTTTTATTGCCGATTTCCGAGTGAATCCGGTAAGCAAAGTCGATCGGGTTCGATCCGGCTGGAAGCTCGATCACTTCTCCTTTTGGCGTAAAAATAAACACCATGTCCGAGAATAAATCAATTTTAAGGGATTCCATAAATTCTTCTGCATTTATCGTATCATCCTGGAATTCAAGAATTTCCCTGAACCAGGTTAATTTATTTTCTAGTGATGCCGTCTCATTTATTTCTTTGCCTTCCTTATAAGCCCAGTGCGCGGCAATCCCGAATTCAGCGATATGATGCATTTCCGCTGTTCGAATCTGCACTTCAAGCGGGTCGCCTTTCGGGCCGATCACCGTTGTATGCAGGGATTGATACATATTTGGTTTTGGCATCGCGATATAATCTTTAAAGCGGCCAGGCATCGGCTTCCAGCAAGTATGGATGATTCCCAAAATCGCATAGCAATCCTTAATGCTGTTAACAACGATACGCACGGCGAGCAAATCATAGATTTCACTGAATTGCTTATTTTGGAGCGCCATTTTACGGTAAATGCTATAGATGTGCTTCGGGCGCCCGGAGATTTCGGCCTTTATGTTCACTTCCGCAACACCATTCCGTACCCCTTCAATGACATCATCAAGATACTGCTCACGCTCGGCGCGTTTTTTCTTCATAAGGTTGACAATACGGTAATATTGCTGGGGATTTAGATAACGGAGAGCCGTATCCTCAAGCTCCCATCTGATCTTGCTGATACCAAGACGGTGGGCAAGCGGGGCAAAGATCTCTAGCGTTTCATTGGAAATTCTCCGTTGCTTTTCGTGCGGGAGGTGCTTGAGTGTCCTCATATTATGAAGCCTATCCGCAAGTTTTATCAAAATAACCCGGATATCCTGGGCCATTGCCACAAACATTTTTCGATGGTTTTCGGCCTGCTGTTCTTCCTGTGACTTATATTTAATTTTCCCGAGCTTTGTAACACCGTCAACAAGCATCGCAACTTCCGGACTGAAGCTTTGTTCAATGTCCTCCAGGGTCACCTCGGTATCCTCTACTACATCATGAAGGAAACCGGCAGCGATTGTCGAAGGGTCCATTTCCAGATCTGCCAGAATACCCGCGACCTGAATGGGATGGATTATATATGGTTCGCCGGATTTACGGAACTGTTCACGGTGGGCATGCTCAGCAAATTTATACGCTTTATAAATAAATTCAGCATCATTCTGCTGAAGATATACCTTTGCCCTATCAACAACCTCTTCGGCGGTCATTATTTGATCGTTAGCCATTCAATCACCTTTTTATCCTGATCAGAGTCCGATTGGCACGTGCCAATCTATTTAAAAATATTTTATTAAAAAAACGATTATTGTTTCTATTATCGGGAAAAAAGGGTGAGATGTAAAGGATAAAGAGCTTATTTGTTCCGATACCCTGAGTTTGCTAACTTTGTCGAAGAATATTTTTTGTTGGAATAGAAAATGGCCGGTCTTTTTGTAGACTGGCCATTTTCGTTATTATAATACAGTCAATAAGTCTAATTGCTCTTCCCGGACCACTGATTGAAAGCACTTGTCAAGCAAGGCCATCCGGATATATAGCCCGTTCTCTGCCTGGCGGAAATAGGCGGCGCGGGGATCTTTGTCTACGCTGGCCTCGATCTCTCCTGCACGCGGCAGCGGGTGAAGGATCACGCAATCTTTATTCATATGAGTTAGAAGTTCATCATCAATGATGTACTTTCCATAAGCCAATTCGTATTCTTCCATTGAGGAGAAACGTTCTTTTTGAATACGTGTTTGATAGACAACGTCTGCTGACCCTACCGCTTTTTTCAAGTCGTATTCCTCTGAGTAGGATACACCCTGTTTATCTAAAAACTCTTTTACATAGGGGGGAATCTGGACATTTTTAGGAGCTGTAAAGCATATATGGACATTATGATAATTTGCCAGCATATAGGAAAGGGAGTGCACGGTACGGCCGTTTGCGAGATCCCCGACCATGACAACATTCAAGTTATCCAGCCGGCCCAGTTCTTTTTGAATCGTATAGACATCAAGCAATGCTTGGGTAGGGTGCTCTCCCCCGCCGTCTCCTGCGTTTATGATGGGTACCGTTGCCACGGCAGCCGCCCTTTCCGCTGCTCCAATATCCGTATGGCGAATGACAATGACATCACAGTATTCAGAGACAACGCGAATCGTATCTTCGAGTGTCTCCCCTTTGGTCGCAGAGGAAAACTGGGAGGCATTTTCAGTGCCAATCACTTTACCACCCAAACGGCTGATCGCTGATTCAAAGGAAAGACGCGTGCGCGTGCTTGGCTCAAAAAAAAGGCTAGTCATAATTTTATTTGCATATTGATCGTTGCCACCGTTTTTTACGACTTGCTCCATTTTATCGGCTGCCTGAAATAGTTGATTCAGTGAGTCGCGGTTATATTGCTTGGCTCCTAATACATGATACGTTTCCATCATAAATTCCCCCTGGTTGATAAGTTTTTAAACAAAAAAGCCCCTTGCCTTAGAGAAGACAAGAAGCTTTTACAGTAAGGGTAACTTAAAGGAACGGTTGACAAACAATCCCCAAGGAAATAAGTTACTTACCTTGTCAGTCTCTCTGGACTAAATTAAAGGTAGTTCCGTATATAATTACTGAAATTATCACACAGTCAAGTTTTAATTGCAATGATTTTTTAAAATTAAAAATTTATTAAAGATAATACATCATATCCATCCAGTTTGCTTTTGCCGTCCAGATATGTAAGTTCGATTAGGAAAGCAATCCCGGCAACGATTCCGCCGAGCTCTTCCACAAGCTTAATGGTGGCTTCGATTGTTCCGCCTGTTGCTAGTAAGTCGTCGGTGATCAACACACGCTGTCCCGGTTTAATGGCATCTTTATGGATTGTCAATACGTCCTTGCCATATTCGAGACCGTAGTCCATTTTTATCGTTTCCCTAGGAAGTTTTCCTTCTTTTCTAACCGGTGCGAAACCAATACCCAAGGAGTATGCGACAGGACATCCGATAATAAAGCCGCGGGCTTCCGGACCTACGATAAGATCAATTTGTCTTTCTCGGGCATACAATACGATTTGGTCGGTAGCATAGCGGTATGCTTCCCCGTTATTCATCAATGTAGAAATATCTTTAAATCTAATGCCGGGCTTCGGCCAATCGGGCACAATTGTAATATATTGCTTTAAGTCCATTGCTTTGTTTCCTCCTTGAGAGCTACTAATGTATTAAACCAGTTAAATAATTGCTGGTAAGAAGAATAAAGAAGCTCTTTTTCAAGCTCATACTGTTCTTGTTTTCTCTGATAAGACGGGGCATCGCTCAAATCACGTTTGTTTGCTTGTCGCCTGAGCGAAATCAGTCCATTGTCTATTGTAACAAACTCAAGCTCAGAAAACACCAGTGAGATGAAATTGATGGTATCCCGCGACCATCCCCGATATTTAGCGAGTTCATCCCCATTCTTGGCTAAATCAAGAGACCCTCTTTTCGACAGAAATGCGTAAAACCATTTAAAGTGTTCCCGCGTTGGCATCGTACTGAAAAAATGATCCTGCTCGTGATGGAAATGGGCATAAATTCGGGCAGGCTGCTTATCTCTTAATGTATGCTCGAGCAAGCCTTTTGATGGCGGTATATCTAGTAAAACAACATGGCAGCCGTCTATATTTGCATTTTGGGCATCTTCTTCATTTTTTATATGCACCAATGTATCTTTTTCCTCTAGAAATGGAAAACGTTTTTTCGTTTCTTCTGAAAAAATGATGATCTTATGATTTGTCTGCGGCATCCATTTATCGACTCGGTCTATGCCTCGATAGTCAAATAACTGCCAGCTGTTGACGGCCATATCATTCAGAAAAATTTGCGGCTTTCTGATATTATTCCATTCATTGATGGCCAGCTCACCGATCACCGATACTTTGGAAAGTGGAGAAATCTCCTCATATAAATATCCCAACCCAAAGCCGACACCATCGAGAGAAACACTGCTGTCTCCAAGTTGTACTTTTAGATGATTTTGGTTGGTGCCAATCTTTTTGATTCCGGATAGTCGAGCCGATTCAATTAAAACTTTCGGCTTCGGATTGCTCATTCCAAAAGGCGCAAGCCGACTCATTTCCTCGATGGATTGAATGGAGACGTCTTCAATCGCTGTCGCTCCGTCAAGCTTGGTTACGGGCATGAAATCCTCAGCACTCAGCTGCTCTTGGGCAAGACTGTTTAGGCGGTTCCGTAGATCTTCAACGTCTTCTAACTTGAGCGTCATCCCCGCGGCCATCGGGTGTCCGCCAAAATGAGGCAGGATATCCCGGCATGTCGAGAGATTCTTAAACATATCATAGCCTTCGATACTGCGGGCCGAACCTTTTGCCAAGCCTTTTTCGGTATCATAGCTTAATACTATGGTCGGCCTGTAGAACCGATCAACGAGCTTGGAGGCCACAATTCCGATAATACCAGGATTCCAGCCTTCCTTACCGACTACAAGAACGCCGTTTTCATCCGGCGGAAAGTTTTCCTCTACTTCACGAATCGCTTCTTCCGCAGTTTCTGCCACGAGAGCCTGCCGTTCCTTATTCATTAAATCAATATCAGCCGCAAGTTCTTCAGCTGTTGCGCTATCTGCAGCCATCAGTAGATCCACTGCTGGGTCTGCGGCGCCGAGCCTTCCCGCGGCGTTAATCCTCGGAGCCATTCCGAAACCAATCGACTCCTCATTCAATGTATCCTGATCGATGCCCGCTTTTTTAAATAACGCGAGCAGTCCCGGACGTTTAGTATGCCGTAGCTGCTGAATGCCCCTAGCCGCAATAAGCCGGTTTTCTCCATATAACGGCACAAGATCGGCAATCGTCCCAATCGCGGCAATCTCCAATAACTGTTCGGGCAGGTCCCCAAGCAGGGCATGCGCTACTTTGAAGGCCACTCCTACCCCGGCAAGCTCCCTAAACGGATATGTACTTTCTTCAAGCTTCGGATGGATGATCGCCAGAGCTTGCGGCAGCTCAGGACCAGGCTCATGGTGGTCGGTGATGATATAATCGATGCCGAGCTCTTTTGTGAGCGCGGCCTCATCGAGCGCTGAAATGCCTGTGTCGACTGTAATCAGTAACTTCACTCCATCTTCCGCGGCAAGCCGGAATGCTTTTTCATTCGGCCCATACCCTTCCGTGAAACGGTTCGGGATATAAAAATCAACATTCGCACCCATAAGCGTAAGAGTTTCGATCATGACCGTCGTACTGCTGACACCATCCGCGTCATAGTCGCCAAAAATGCGAATTTTCTCGCCTGCATCAATGGCTTGATTTATTCGTGCTACGGCTTTATCCATATCCTTCATCAAGAATGGATCATGAAAAGCCTGTTCATTTATAAATAAAAAAGATCGCGCTGCTTCAACTGTATGAATCCCACGATTTACTAATAACCTTGCAACCAGAGGTGTTATCTGAAGTTCTTTCTCCAACATTTCTACCACTTTTTCATCGGCCGCCTGAACGTGCCACCGGGTTTTTGCCTTTAACATGAAATCACCCCTCAACTCAACTATTATACAAAAGGAGCAGAGGGGTTTCAATTTAATTATTTTCCGTATTTTTTTCTACGACGGCGGGTTCATCAGTGATTTCCCTTGATTCAAAATCATCATTGATGCTTTGCAGCTGCTTTATTTTTCTCCTTAATGTGTAGATCTTGACGATATTAATGGAGAAAACGATAAAGCCGCCCATTAAAACAGACCCAAGAATCACCAGGATTAACGGCCACTCCGCGGTACCAAACAAGTAATTAACCGTCACCGAATCGACATTAATGACAGCAAAAATTGAAACAATGATTGCAAATAAGATTCCCAGCAGGAATATCCATTGGAATTTCATGATTCATCTCCTCTCTTCTTAATCTCGTTACGTTGATTTTTTATGATTATTCCCTTTTATTAGCAGTTATCAAACATTTGGTCGGTTACGGATTTTTTGCGGGGATTTGTTGTTGCGGGAATTCCGGTTTTGTTGCCGATTTGACTAGTTTGGTTGCCGGAACTGGGACTTTCGTTGCCGGAATTTTCATTTTGTTGCCTGGCCTTGTTTTTGTTGCCTAAATTTCGATTTTGTTGCCGATTTGACTAGTTTCGTTGCCGGAACTGGGACTTTCGTTGCCGGAATTTTCGTTTTGTTGCCTGGCCTTGTTTTTGTTGCCGAAATTTCGATTTTGTTGCCGATTTGACTAGTTTCGTTGCCGGAACTGGGACTTTCGTTGCCGGAATTTTCGTTTTGTTGCCTGGACTTGTTTTTGTTGCCTAAATTCCGACTTTGTTGCCGATTTGACTAGTTTTGTTGCCGGAATTTTTGTTTTGTTGCCTGGCCTTGTTTTTGTTGCCTAAATTCCGACTTTGTTGCCGATTTGACTAGTTTGGTTGCCGGAACTGGGACTTTCGTTGCCGGAATTTTTGTTTTGTTGCCTGGCCTTGTTTTTGTTGCCGAAATTTCAATTTTGTTGCCGATCTGACTAGCTTTGTTGCCGGAACTGGGACTTTCGTTGCCGGAATTTTCGTTTTGTTGCCTGGACTTATTTTTGTTGCCGAAATTCCGACTTTGTTGCCGATTTGACTAGTTTCGTTGCCGGAACTGGGACTTTCGTTGCCGGAATTTTCGTTTTGTTGCCTGGACTTATTTTTGTTGCCGAAATTCCGACTTTGTTGCCGATCTGACTAGTTTCGTTGCCGGAACTGGGACTTTCGTTGCCGGAATTTTCGTTTTGTTGCCTGGACTTATTTTTGTTGCCGAAATTTCGATTTTGTTGCCGATTTGACTAGTTTCGTTGCCGGAACTGGGACTTTCGTTGCCGAAATTTTCGTTTTGTTGCCTGGACTTGTTTTTTGTTGCCGAAATTTCGATTTTGTTGCCGATCTGACTAGCTTTGTTGCCGGAACTGGGACTTTCGTTGCCGGAATTTTCATTTTGTTGCCTGGACTTGTTTTTGTTGCCTAAATCTCGATTTTTGTTGCCCATTTGACTAGCTTTGTTGCCGGAACTGGGACTTTCGTTGTCGGAATTTTCGTTTTGTTGCCTACGTAGTTGCCCTTATCCAGAAAGGAAAGTTTAACTTTCCCGTCAAAAAAAGACCAATCCAAATCGCGGATTGGTCTTTATCATACTTATACCTGAGCTTCTTGGCTCTGTTTTTTTTCTTTGTAGGTGATGAGGACTCCCTTTTTCTTCAGTTCCCTTCGCTTGAGGTCAAGCCATAATTGGGTAGCGATGTATAGGGAAGAGTATACGCCGCAAAGTAAGCCGACAAGTAAAGCGATTGAGAAGTTGCCGATGGACGGGCTTCCGAAAATCATCAAGGCGGCAACCGTGATGATCACCATCAACACCGTATTGATCGAACGGGTCAAGGTTTGTCTGATACTTACGTTGACAATCTCTTCAAGTTCTTCATTTGTCTTGATTTTCTTCTTTTTACGCATATTTTCTCTGACCCGGTCAAAAGTAACGATCGAGTCATTGATGGAATATCCGACAATCGTCAATATCGCCGCGATGAAGGTCAGATCTACTTCCAACCGCAGCACGCTGAATATCGTGATAATGAAGAATGCATCATGCAGCAGTGAAATGACTGCCGGCACGGCCATTCTCCATTCAAATCGGATCGTTGCGTACAAAATGATACCGAGAGAAGAAATCAGTACGGCATAAATTGCGTTTTTAGCCAATTCTTCTCCAATCGTAGGAGATACGGTGCTGATATTCGTCTCATCAGCTCCTACCTCATCATGAAAGTAGTCCTTGACTTCGGCAATTTCATTTTTATCCAGAACGCCTTTAAAACGGACTATCCCAGTTTCTTGATTATCTCCAGAGATAACAATATCTTCACTACTTAAGTCCAATGCATCCAAATGCTCTTGTACTTTCGCATGAGTCAACGGTTCATTAGACTTGAAATCGATTCTTGTTCCGCTTGTAAAATCAATACCAAGATTCATCTTAAAGACGAACAGGAAGATGATCCCGATAACCGTTATCGCAGCAGAAATGGTATAAAACCATTTTCTTTTCTTTACAAAATCGAATCTATCAAACCGGGTAGGAAGCTCGGTGACATCTTTCGCTTCTGCAAGATCATGGATATCCTTCTTCCTTACACCTAGCCATGATGGGTGTTTATCAAAGGCTCTGCTGTTGATCCAAAGGCTCATGAATAAACGGGTTCCATAAACAGCCGTAATGAAACTCATCAAAATACTGATGATTAACGTTGTCGCAAAGCCTTTTACAGAACTTGTCCCATAAAAGAACAATACGGCAGCAGCCAAAAGTGTAGTCAAATTGGCATCCGTAATTGTTGCGAGCGAGTTTTTATTTCCTTCTTTATAGGCGGCACGGACAGTGCGGCCGAGCTTCAGTTCATCTTTGATCCGCTCGTACGTTATGATATTCGCATCGACGGCCATACCGACCCCGAGAATCAGGGCCGCAACCCCTGGGAGTGTCAAAACGGCATTCATCCAGTCGAATACCAATAAAGTTAGATAGATATATATCGCTAAAGTGAGAACAGCAATAAATCCAGGGAAACGGTAATAGAAAAGCATGAATGCAAACACAAGGGCAATCCCGATAATGCCGGCATAGATCGTTTCATTTAACGCTTGCTCTCCAAATTTAGCTCCGACAGAAGTAGAGTATACCTCTTCTAGTTCTACTGGCAGTGCCCCTGCATTTAACATGTCAGCCAGTTCCTTTGCTTCCTCTAACGTAAATTGGCCGGTAATCATTACTTTAGTCTGGTCAAATACCTGCGAGACTTGAGGATCAGAAATCATATTATCCGTGGTTTCCGGCTTTTGGATGCTGTCTTTTCCTTCTTCAAAATCAAGCCAGATTGCCAGGACGTTGGTTGATTGTGGCATGGCAGAAATTTGCTCGGTGATTTGTTTGAATTTTTGCGGGTCCTTCAAGGTGACTTCGACAACCGGACTGTTATTTTCATCGAAGGTTTGCTTGGCGCCGTTCTCCGCCAAGTCGGCCCCTGTCATCATTTCTTTGTCATTGAAATCACGGAAGCTTAAATTTGCCTGAGTCGAAAGGATTTCCCGGGCATTGTTCTGATCTGTTACTCCCGCGAGCTGGACACGGATTCTGTCATTTCCTTCAACTTGTATGTTCGGCTCGTTGACGCCAAGGACATCGACTCGCTTGCCCAGTGCCTGGGCGGTGCTACTAAGCGTTTCCGGTGTAACCTTTTCGCCGTCTTCGGGCTTCACTTGATATAAAACCTCGAAGCCACCTTGTAAATCGAGGCCAAGTTTAATATTGTTCAAAATTCCTGATGAAGTTGTGCCAATCGTCGCGAATACAGCCATTATAATTATGAAAAACGCAACGATCCTGCTTCTTTTTACCATTATTGTATAAGGCCCCTTTCTTTCTTTACACCATATCCTATAAGTCTTTGTCTAATTCCAGTCATCAAAAAAGCAACATTATTATTATGATTGAAATAAAAACGAGTGTCAATTTAAGATTATTTGTCAGCCCTTCAATAATTCTTTCATCTCTTCCGATGAGAGTTCCTTAAATAAATTTGGTGCCTTGTATGCCTCGACCGTCATGAAGGACATAAACTGGCTGCTGCTGATTGTCATAATGTCATTTACTAGTTCATATATATGGATTTCTTCCTGCGGACGCTTCCATTTCTTTTGAGTCAGATATGACCATACCTCATTTTCCTTTGCGTTCTTAAGGCCGAGCAGGTTCAACTCTTCCGTTTTGTTTTTCAACGCAGGCTGTAATGTCTGGTAAAAACGTTGATACGGGTGCTGATTGATCATGGATCTGTCCTCCACTATATTTCTATTTTTATTAATTTGCATGCTTTGTCCAAGTCTCTGCATATAGATAATTGTATATGATATCAGCACATTTGAGAAGGCAGGGATTAGCGGTCATGTCCAAATTTCTGAAAGGAACGTTCATTCTTCTTATAGCCAGCTTTATTACACGTAGCCTGGGATTTATAAATCGGATTGTGGTCGCTCGTTTTATCGGGGAAGAAGGCGTAGGGTTATTTATGATGGCTTTGCCCACTTTGTTTCTTGTCATCACCATCACCCAGCTCGGGCTGCCCGTTGCGATTTCTAAGTTTGTCGCGGAGGCGGATGCAAAGGGTGACGAGAAAAAAGTTAAACGGATCCTTGTCGTATCTCTGTCATGTACATTCGGTTTATCGCTGATTTTCACGCCGGTCATGCTGATGCTGGCTCCGGTGCTGTCCGAGACATTGTTCACCGATTCCCGAACGGTCTGGCCGCTGCTGGCCATCGCCCCAATCGTTCCTGTCGTCGCTGTTTCTTCCGTGTTGAGGGGATATTTTCAAGGAAGGCAAAATATGAAGCCGCTAGCCTTTTCACAGGTTATCGAGCAGATTGCCCGCATTGCCTTCATTGCCGTATTGACCAAAGCCTTCCTGCCATACGGGATAGAATATGCGGCCGCCGGGGCGATGCTCGCTTCGATCATTGGCGAGCTTGTTTCGTTAGCTTATCTGCTAACTACCTTTAAATTGAAGAAGCATTTTAAAGTCAGGAAGAATTTTTTTACAATGGCGAAGTCAGGAAAAGGGACATTCATGGAGTTGATGAGCATTGGTTTGCCGACAACCGGGAGCCGGTTAATCGGGAATTTATACTGGTTTTTGGAACCAATTGTGGTTGCTCAGAGCCTGGCGATTGCGGGTGTAGCAGCCACCGTGGCTACTAAACAGTACGGCGAGCTGACAGGGTATGCCCTCCCGCTTTTAATGATGCCGTCTTTTGTAACCGCGTCATTGGCAACATCCCTGGTACCTTCAGTCAGCGAAGCTAAATCATTAGGAAATTACAAACTGATTGAGCGAAGGCTGGAGCAATCGTTGAGGCTAACGTTTATAACCGGCTCACTTGCCATGGTTAGCTTGTTTGTACTGGCAGATCCGATTTTGGAGGCTATGTACGGTTCCTCCAACGCAGCTATCTTCATCAAGTTCCTGGCGCCATTTTTCATTTTATTTTACTGTCAGCTTCCCTTGCAATCGATGCTTCAGGCACTGAATTTAGCTAAATCCGCAATGATTAACAGCATAATCGGATCGGTCGTGAAAATCGTGATTATTTGGCTGCTTACCTCTAAAGAAAGTTTCGGAATCATGGGAGCAGCCATCGGGATCGCAGCAGGCACGATACTTGTAACGTTCCTCCACTTTTCAACGATTTTAAAAGCCATCCCGATTTCATTGAAAATCAGATCCTACGCTTCCCCTGTCATTATCGGGGTTATATCCGGCTGGGCCGGGCATTATGCTTTTCACTCTCTATTTTCGGGACTAGCTTCTATAAGCCGGCTTCTGCTTTCCTTGGCGGTCATCAGTATCGTTTTTGTTGTAATTTCAGTCTTAACAGGCGTCATAAAGAAAACCGAGATCAAACGAATCCTGTCTAGTCTGTCCTTTCGATAACCGGGCTCAAGTATGCCCGGTTATTTTACATCAACAAAAAAAACACCGTCATCATAAGTACATATGGATATCCTGCTCATATCTTCATATCCATCGTTTTTGAGTTGCGTCTTGAGCCAAGAGCTGTTTTTGCCGATCCGTGACAAGCTTTCTTCCTGCACGACCCCGTCGATTATCAGTGGAAACGGAACATTGTCTTCACCGTTCCGTACATCCCGTCTCTCAATGACCGAGAGCTGCCCGGTAGGCTCCAATATCGCATATTCTACTTCATCGATATTGAGGATGTTTTTTTCCCGCAGCTGTGAAAGCAAATCATCGAAATTATATCGCTGCTTTTTCATGACTCTTTCATCAATTTTCCCTTTATTGATAACAATGGTTGGTTTTCCCTCGATCACTTCCCTTAATTTTTGGCTTTTAAGTGCAAGCACGGAAAGAATTATTTGAATCAATACAATAACAAAAATAGGAACAAGTGAATAAATAAGCGGTTTGTTCGGATCCTCAATCGCCAATACGGCTATATCGCCTATTATGATAAACACAATTAAATCAACAATACTTAACTCCCCAATTTCCCTTTTTCCCATTAGCCGAAATAGCATTAAAAGCAAAAAATAAAAAAAGATGGACCTTAGCAAAATTACATATATATCATTCATTGAGAGGCCCCCCCACCTTAGTGCAGATATTTTTATCTTGACCTTCAAACCGGTAATTAGTCTGTTTTTAATTTCCATTTTGAAAAACATTGGTCTAAAAGAAAAAGTGGTGGAATATGCTTGTACAAAGACTGTGGAGGGAGAGAATGACCATCGAAACAAAAAATTTAGGTATGGCGATTTTATACGGAGTATGTGCGATTTTTATTATAGCGATTGTGGGAAGCTTTATCTTTTCCCTCTTGCTCCGGTTTACCAGCATAAATGAATCCTCGCTCACATATGTCATTATGGCTGTGACCTTCCTTTCGCTTTTTATCGGAGGCTTCATTTCCGGTGGAAAAGGAAAAAAGCAGGGCTGGATGCTGGGCGGCGGGACAGGGCTTATCTTCATGCTGATCGTCTTATTATTTCAATATCTCGGGCATGATTCATTGTTTTCGCTAAAGCAATGGATTTACCAAGGCTGTTATGTGCTCACGGCGATGATGGGTGGCATTCTGGGTGTGAACCTAAGTTCTAGTTCCCGGAATGCATAACCATGAAAAAAAACGGTATTCCAAGTGGAATACCGTTTTTCCTCGTACTATTGCTCTGACAGTTCCGGTGCGCTTTCCGTTACTTCACGGATTGCTGACCTATCATATGTAAGCCTGCTGCCATCACCGCATTTGACCACGATTTTTGAATCATCAAGAGAATCAATGATTCCGTGAAGGCCGCCGATCGTTACGATCTTATCACCCTTCTTCAATCCAGTTTGCATCGTTGAAACCGCTTTTTGACGCTTTTGTTGAGGACGGATCAATAAAAAATAGAACAGCACGAACATCAGTATTAATGGTAAGATACTAGTTAAATTTCCCATCTATATCACTCCTTTCTTAATAGTCAATTAGAAGTTCTTCGCGTCCGGCTTATTAAAGCCGTACTGTTCAAAAAATTCTTCCCTGAAGTCTCCAAGACGGTCTTCACGAATCGCTTGTCTGACTTGCTCCATTAAGTTTAACAGAAAATGCAGGTTATGGTAAGTCGTAAGTCTGATTCCGAACGTTTCATCACTGCGGACCAAGTGACGGATGTACGCACGGCTGTAATTTTTACAAACATAGCAATCACAATTTTCATCCAATGGACCAAAATCCCTCGCATATTTAGCATTTTTCACCACTAAACGGCCATTTGAAGTCATCAGCGTCCCATTACGGGCAATCCTCGTCGGAAGCACACAGTCAAACATATCGATTCCGCGGATGGCTCCGTCAATCAATGAATCCGGAGAACCCACTCCCATGAGATAACGCGGTTTGTCAGACGGTAGCAGCGGTGTCGTGAATTCAAGCACCCTGTTCATGACATCCTTAGGCTCGCCGACCGATAATCCGCCGACCGCATAGCCAGGAAAATCAAGGGATACCAGATCCTTCGCACTTTGTTTTCGTAGCTCTTCATATTCTCCACCCTGGATGATGCCGAAAAGTCCCTGGTCTTCTGGACGGCTGTGCGCGGTTAAACATCTTTCCGCCCATCGAGATGTCCGTTCGACTGACTTTTTCATATATTCAAATGTTGCCGGGAAAGGCGGACATTCATCAAATGCCATCATAATGTCCGAACCAAGCGCATTTTGGATGTCCATTGCTTTTTCCGGTGATAAAAACAGCTTGTCCCCATTCAGATGGTTTCTGAAATGAACCCCTTCTTCTTCAATCTTACGGAATTCACTTAAAGAGAAAACCTGGAACCCGCCGGAATCAGTCAAAATCGCTCGATCCCAGTTCATGAATTTATGGAGACCGCCCGCCTCCCTGATGATTTCATGTCCAGGGCGGAGCCAAAGATGGTAGGTATTACTAAGGATAATCCCCGCTCCTATCGTCTTTAACTCTTCCGGGGACATCGTTTTAACCGTCGCAAGCGTCCCCACCGGCATAAACGCCGGCGTTTCAAACGATCCATGAGGTGTATGCACGATACCCAGTCTTGCCCCGGTCTGCTTACAAGTTTTTATATGTTCATAACGTATTGCGGTCAACTAAGATAGCTCCTTTCAAGCAGCGCAATTTCGGTGATATACTTCTATTTTCGGTGATTTATCCTGAATTCCGGTGATATCCTTCGATTTTCGATGATATATCCTCAATTTCGGTGATATCCCCAATTTCGGTGATATATCCTGATTTTCGATGATATATCCCATTTCGGGCATATATCTTACATTTCGAGCATATATCTCAGATTCTGGGCATATACCTCAAATTTCGGTCATATATCTCAGATTCCGGGCATATATCTCAAAGTTTCGATCATATATCCCCAATTTCAGTGATATATCCTAATTCGATGACACCCCTCAATCAGGAATATGTCACGGGGTTACTTAATCAGCATGGCATCGCCAAAGCTGAAAAAGCGGTATTTTTCTTTCACTGCGGTTTCATAGGCCTGGAGCACGTGCTCTCGTCCTGCTAACGCACTTATCAACATAATCAATGTTGATTTTGGCAAATGAAAGTTTGTAATCATGGCATCAATGCCTTTGAACTGATAGCCGGGAAAAATAAAAATGCTTGTCCAGCCGCTTTCTTCCTTAAAAAGACCATCATGTTTGGAAGCGATCGTTTCAAGTGTACGAGTTGACGTCGTGCCGACAGTGATAATCCGGCCGCCGTTTGCTTTGACCTCATTCAGCAACCGGGCCGTTCCCTCGGTCATTTGATAGAATTCCGCATGCATTTCATGTTCATCCACATCGTCTGCACTTACAGGACGGAAGGTGCCCAAGCCGACATGCAGCGTGATGAAAGCGATGTGCACGCCCATATCCCTGATTTCCTGCAACAGCTGCTCTGTAAAATGCAGGCCCGCTGTCGGCGCAGCAGCTGAACCCCGCTCTTTCGCATAAACAGTCTGGTAGCGGTCCTTGTCATCAAGCTGCTCTTTTATGTAAGGCGGAAGCGGCATACTACCAAGCTCTTCTAGAATCTCGTAAAAGATGCCTTCAAACATGAAATCCAAAATCCGCCCGCCATGCTCAAGTACACCTGTACAAGTAGCCGTCAGTTGTCCATCACCGAAAACAATTTTCGTACCCACTTTTACTCTCTTTGCCGGTTTAACTAGCGTTTCCCATGCATCTCCGTCTTCCTGCTTCAATAACAGAACTTCTACATTCGCCCCGGTATCCTCTTTGCTGCCGTAAAGCCGCGCTGGCAACACACGTGTATCGTTCAAAACAAGGCAATCGCCGGGCTGGAAATATTTCGTAATATCTTTAAAGACTTCGTGCCGAATCCCACCTGTTTCCTTATCCAGCACCATCAGCCTGCTTTGTTCCCTGTTCTCCAATGGTACCTGGGCAATCAATTCCTCAGGCAAATCAAAATCAAACAACTCCACCTTCAATTTATCCACTTCCTTTTGTCAGGGATGGAGTACATCACTTTTTTAACGAAATCGGCTGATTAAATAAAGCACAGCCGATAAAACAATACTGATTAAAATCGAAGTAACGATCGGAAAATAAAACGTCGTGTTTCCTTTTTTAATAAAAATATCACCTGGAAGCTTGCCAAGGTTAATAAATTTCATCGCAAATCCAATGATGAAAATAACCACCCCGATTATCATCAATAACTTCGGCAGACCTGTCATTTGCCAGGCACCTCCAAATTAAAGTGACGGTACACCAAATCGGTCACCATTCTCCCCCTCGGCGTGCGTTGCAAAAAGCCGATTTGCAGCAGATAAGGCTCATACACATCTTCAATTGTATGGGCTTCCTCGCCAATTGTTGCCGCGATCGTCTCTAATCCGACCGGGCCGCCGCGGTACTTTTCCATAATGCCTTTAAGTAATTTATGGTCAATATGATCAAGTCCTAAACGGTCGACCTGCATTAATTCAAGTGCATAGTCCGCAAGCTCGGTCGTAATCGTGCCGTCTCCCCGTACCTGGGCGAAATCCCGCACCCTACGCAGCAGGCGGTTGGCAATCCTTGGTGTCCCTCTCGATCTTCTCGCAAGCTCCGAGGCCGCTTGGCTGTCCATTTCTGTTTCCATGATTTCAGCAGTACGCACAGCAATTTGCTGCAGCTGCTCAACTGTATAGTATTCAAGACGGCTCAAGACGCCAAAGCGATCTCTGAGCGGTGCAGACAAAGAGCCTGCCCTGGTCGTTGCCCCGACAAGCGTAAATGGGGGCAAATCGATCCGGACCGAACGCGCGGACGGACCCTTGCCAATCACAATGTCCAAGCAAAAATCTTCCATCGCAGGATACAGCACTTCTTCAACAGTGCGAGGCAGCCTGTGAATTTCATCAATGAACAGCACATCTCCCGGCTCCAACGCACTTAATATTGCAGCGAGGTCTCCAGGACGTTCAATGGCAGGTCCCGAGGTTGTCCTTACATTCACGCCCATCTCATTCGCGATGATCACTGCCAATGTCGTTTTCCCAAGCCCGGGAGGCCCGTACAACAACACATGATCGAGAGTCTCCTCGCGCATCCTCGCAGCTTCAATGAAAACCTGGAGATTATCCTTTACCTTATCCTGGCCAATGTATTGTTTTAAGTTTTGCGGTCTTAGGCTTTGCTCAAAGGACAGTTCGGTCAGGTCAGCTTCCTGATTTAATATTCTCTCCTCCACATCCGCCACCCCTTACTTTAACATCAATTGTAACGCTTTTTTAATATATTGCTCAGTCGTCAGTTCTTCTTGCTGAAGCACTTTGGCAACCTTTTGGACTTCTTTATCAGAATATCCAAGCGCCTTCAACGCCTGGGCCGCTTCATCAAGCTCATCTGTTCTCGCGCTGCTTTTGCCATCGTTAAAAAGGTTAGGGAAATAGTCCGGAACAATGTTCTCTAACTTCCCTTTCAAGTCCAGAATCATTTGACGGGCCGTCTTTTTCCCGACACCCGGAAATTTGACAAGGAATGTTTCATCTTCACTTTCAATGGCTTTTACAACCTGATCAACCTGGCCGGAAGCAAGTATCGCAAGCGCCCCTTTAGGACCGATACCCGTCACATTCAACAGCTTCGTGAACAGCGCTTTTTCTTCCCTTGTCTCAAAACCATATAATGCAAAAATATCTTCCCGAACATGATGATACAGAAATATCTGAACCTGTTCGCTTATTTTAGCAGAAAAAATAAAAGGATTCGGCGTCATCACCTGATACCCGATTCCCCCATTGTCTACTACTATGTATTCAGGCCCGACATACTCAATGACCCCTTTTATATAATCATACAAATCTCTTCGCTCCCCAATTTTGCTTTACCATTCATTTTATCATATAAACGGCGGAAGGAGAAAAAAACATGAACCAGATTATGCCGTTACAAAGTTCGGATTCGTGTCAAATTGGGTAGCACTCGTAAATTGGGTTTTGCGCTCGTAAATCTGGATCACCGCTCGTAAATTCGGATTACCGCTCGTAAATTCGGATCAGCGCTCGTAAATTCGGATTAGCGCTCGTAAATTTGGATCACCGCTCGTAAATCTGGATTAGCGCTCGTAAATCCGGATTAGCGCTCGTAAATTTGGATTACCGCTCGTAAATTCGGATCACCGCTCGCAAATCCGGATCAGCGCCCGTAAATTCGGATCAGCGCCCGTAAATTCGGATCAGCGCTCGTAAATCCGGATCACCGCTCGTAAATTCGGATCACCGCTCGTAAATTCGGATTACCGCTCGTAAATTTGGATCAACGCTCGTAAATTCGGATTACCGCTCGTAAATTCGGATCACCGCTCGTAAATTCGGATCACCGCTCGTAAATTCGGATTACCGCTCGTAAATTCGGATCACCGCTCATAAATCTCAATAACCGCTCATGCATCCCAATAATCGCTCACAAAAACAAGATGCTAGTTATCGATTAAAAAATCTTCATCTCCCAAGCAGGATTATTCAAGTAAATAAAGAATTTTATCAAAAAACAGAAAGGAGTAATCATAATGATTGCCAAAAATCGAGAACTTCCATTAACAATAGTAAAATTGGAGGCATTGCTGAGGCGGCTTCCTGCCACTTATCCAAAGCGGCCTAAAATTGAAAGAGATCTCGCCAAAAGGCAAGCAGGTTTCAATGGCGAGGAGTCAGTAGATATTCATTTCAATTCTCTTCCCGAAAAAGAGTATCTCATCTTTCACGACCTATGTTTAAACAACGGAACCTATAACTTTCAAATGGACAGCCTCATTATTTCGAAATATTTTGCCTTAATCATTGAGATAAAAAATATTTCGGGTGCTTTATATTTTGACCGTACTTTTAATCAACTTATAAGAACCATCAACGACAAAGAGGAGGGATTCCCCGATCCCATTTTACAAGTAAAGCGGCAGCAGCGGGAACTAGTATCTTGGATGGAGGTTGAAAAATTCACACCTCTTCCTGTAGAATATCTGGTTATCATAAGCAATCCATCCACCGTCATCAAGCTAAAATCAGGGTACTCCCGGGAATATGAAAAAATATGCCACTCAGCAGATTTGGAAAATAAAATAAAAGAATTAGAAAACAAATATAGTAAAGAAGCTATATCTCAAAAAGAGCTCAAAAAAATAAGCCGTCTATTAATACGCGAACATTCGCCACACAACCCCAACGTTCTCGAAACCTATACTATTCCTCGCGAACACTTGCTTACCGGAACTATTTGTCCGATATGTTCCCATCTTCCAATGATCAGAAAAATAGGATTCTGGCTTTGTCCCTCATGCAACTCTCCATCTAAACATGCCCACATTCAAGCTCTTAACGATTATTTCCACCTTATTAAGCCTTATATTAAAAATACTGAATCTCGAGATTTTCTCCATATCCCCTCCCGGCATATTGCTAAAAGAATTCTCAAATCCATGAATTTACCTTCAGAAGGAGCACCTAAAAACAAACGCTATCTTCAGTCACCCCCATAACAAAGCGGGACCACCGCTAAAGTGTCCCGCTTGCTACTTTTCAATCTTAGGAAATGAATACGGCTTATAGGCCTCTATCATTTGTTCATACCGACTCTTGCTCAAGATCGGTATGCCTTTGCGCAGTTCCTGTTGTTTATACGATTCCAGCTTTTTCACATCTATTTGAAAAAAGGATTGGATGATTTGTGAATCTCGCGGTTTGCCGTTAAAGATGGACAGGGTGCCATCCTCTGACACGCCGAAAAAGCCATTGGCCTTCAGCAATGGAGATATGTCATTTTCTTTTCTTTGAAAGATGATTCGTTCCTCATTTTGGTCGATGAGCTGCCAGTCCTGGTAGTTGGCCCAGAAGTCCTCCATCGCCAATATCTTCTCGAAATATATTTCTTCGCTCATCTCACCATCAACATAGATCCTCTGCAGAACCACCTTCCGCTCAAGCGGTTCGGTTATTTGCCTTTCCTTTTCAGGATGGGCCGCCTCCACCTCACCCGAAACGGTTAAACCAACACTCATCAATACTGTTAGAAACACGATCCAGCCTTTCATTTCCATCACCTCTCTGTAAGAAGTGTAATTCTATTTATAGTTTAGACGGCTTTTGGAATTTTAACCGTTTATTTTATCAATATCCCGAGCTATTAACTTTTTGTGAACATTTCCGATAAATGAAAAGTAGATATTAAATAAAGGGTATGGTGATTATGAAAAAACATCTCGGCGTTCTTATTTGTTTGTTAACCTTTGTACTGATCCTTACTGGTTGCGTAAAGGTTGATACTTCTTTAAAGATAAATTCTGATGGCAGCAGTGATTTAACATTGGTATATGGAATCGACAAGCAAATCGCTACTTTTGGTGGAACCGATATCACAAATGATCTCGAAGACACTAAACAGGAGGCCGAAAAGGAAGGCTTTAAAGCAACCGATTATAACAGTGAAAAATATATCGGGTTAACGCTCAAAAAGCATTTCGAGTCCTTTGAGGATATGAAAAGCCCCAGTGATGAACAGCAATTATTCGACTTCAAAGTGAAGGAAACGAAGGGCTTCTTTACAGATACATATAAAGTCGATGGTGTTTTTGATTTCACCGGCATGACGGACGATGCTGAAAGTGAAGAATTCGATCAGCAGATGGTTGAGTCCATGATTAGCCAAATGGAACTGACATTCAATTTAGAATTGCCTGTAGAAGCAGGGGAGAATAATGCGACTGAGGTTAAAAATGAAGGGAAAGAACTAGTCTGGAATTTCACGCCAAATGTCAAGAACGATGTTGATTTTGAATTCAAGAAAATAAACTACGTGAATATTGCCTTACTGGCGATAGGTGCTTTACTTGTCATTATATTCGTGTTTCTTTTCGTGAGAAGAAAAAACAAACAAGCGAATCCTCCTGGAACTCCTGCAGAATAAGCAAGCCAGCCTCTCCTAATGGAGGGGCTTTTAAAATATCCATAAAAAAAGCAAAGCCTGAGCTCTGCTTACATTACTGCAAATGATTTTCATGAATCTCGATGTTTTCGAACATATCCGCCGCATCCTGGTCAAACATGTCCCTGCGATCGCCTTTCCTCATTCTATTATCGAGTGCGATGGATCGATAATAGACCCCTTGATCGGTGGTTACATGTAGTTTATGTTTCCCGACAAGGGGACGGACGCTCTTCTCTATGGCATTCCTTACAGCTTGAGGGTCACTGATATCTTCAAGTAAAGCCGTAACGAGAATATCTCCTTTGTAGATGACTGCCCGGGAGTCGTTAACGTTATTTACCCGGTTGGCTCTTGCCCTTATTTGATCAACCAGCCGTCCATCATATGCCGTGTAGTAGGATGAACGCGGAGTTTGCGGTTTACTTATATGTCCATGATAGTTGGTATCCCTTGTACTGAAGCTACTATCGTGGTAAAAATACCCGTCCCCATAAGTGGACAGCGGGATCGTTGGATTGCCTCCCTGCCGCTCAGTCGCTTCCTGCCTTCTTTCTACCGCATTCATGTCTTGATACATATGCGTGATTGGTGCCTGATAATTGATCCGCCTCACTAAATCATCCTCGTCAGTGGAATAATACCCTGCAGGCCTCACCGCTTCATTATCATCAAACCCGCAGCCACACAATATCACGCAGAACGGCAGTACCATAAAAAACTTCCTCAACAACAAAACCCCCTTTGCTGAATTGGATAAGCAGATTGTACAGAACCTGCTCATGTATTAGCATACTAACCAAGGGGGAGGTTTAACCTGTAAAATCAGGCCAATAATCTAAAATAATGGCATCCCAATTGTTCGGGCGATTTTCCTATTAAAAGCCATCCGGGCATTGAAATCTTGAACCGTCAACTTCCAGACGGCATGTTTTTCAATATCGTTCTCTTTAACAAGTCTGTTCCATTCTCTGAAAATATCAGTCGGATAAGTGAGCGCATATAAAAAGGCAGGGTTTGTTTGGTATTGCTTTAACTCGGGATAACTCCATAAAGCGTCAGCATCATAATTCAAGGATGGCAATATTCTGTTTGCAAATTGCAGATAGTCAATAGCCGCGGGCCCTATAGCCATTAAATCAAAATCAATTAAGCAAAGCGTACCATCAGATCTCCGCAGGAAATTATGATGCGCGACATCTCCGTGAATAATCGTGGTTTCTTCGTGAAGCAGTGAATCCTCAAAAAGTTTCATGCCATTCAAAGACCATGACGCCCATGCATGATATTCAGTTAAAATGAAGTCTGATACATAAAAACTGACGACCGGCAGAATGCTTTTGAATTTTTCCTGCCTTTCTTCCCATCTCTGGATTTGATTAAATGTCGGCACTTTACCTGAAAGCTCAGCGAGAATCTTTTTGGAAGCATGATGAAACTGTGAGAGAAGCCTGAGTCCTTCCTTCCGGTTTCCATCATGAAAAAAATGAAACGTATCCTCGTGTGGCTGGATGTACTCGATGAGCGAAAACAATCGATTATTATATGAAAACGGCGGGATTTGCGAAAAAAATTTATAGGTGTGCGTAAATCCATTCCGATTTAAAAGGGATGTCAATCTCTGTTGCCGATGTAGGGTTTCCCGGTCGGCAAATCCTTTCAGTATAAGAAGCTTACGATTTTTTAATTTAAGCAAATAAACAGTACCCCGAATTTTTTTGATGTCTTTTGCTTTAAGCCCGTGATTTTCTAAATAAGAGAAGAGACAGTTGATAAAATCACTGTCTCCCATGTTTTATAATCCGCTGCTTTCATCAGCGAATTCCGGCATTTTGAAAACATCCGGTTTGTATGGATCAATTACAGAGTGGAACTCGCTCCCTTGATTATGTTCCGGTTCAGGCTGCGGAAATCTCATCGGCATTGGTTGTTGATATTGGTAAAGTTGGTGTATGTCAGATCGTGAACCTCCGCCACAGCCGCAGTCCTTGCTTCCCGGCATGCCTGGCAGCGGAACCTGCTGTGGATAAGAGTATAGTGGTTGCATCTGTTGATACTGCTGATATTGTAGCTGAACCTCTGGGTACTGCTGACTCTCCGGGTACTGCTGATATTGTAGCTGAACCCCTGGGTACTGCTCATATTCCGGCTGCTGGTATTGTGGTTGAACCTCTGGGTACTGCTGATATTCCGGCTGCTGGTATTGTGGTTGAAACTTCGGATACTGCTCAGATTCCAGCTGTTGGTATTGTGGTTGAAACTTTGGGTACTCCTTAGATTCCGGGTACTGCTGATATTGTGGCTGAACCTCCGGGTACTGCTCATACTCCGGCTGTTGGTATTGTGGTTGAAACTTCGGATACTGCTCAGATTCCGGCTGTTGATATTGTGGTTGAAACTTTGGGTATTCCTTAGATTCCGGGTACTGCTCATACTCCGGCTGTTGGTATTGTGGTTGAAACTTTGGGTACTCCTTAGATTCCGGGTACTGCTGATATTGTGGTTGAATCTCTGGGTATTGCTGATATTCCGGTTGCTGATATTGTGGTTGAAACTTCGGATACTGATGGTGCTGATTATACGTACTCATAAGGTTTGCCGGTGATTCCATGGACGATTCATAAGAAGGGACCTCGGGAGCATATGACCCGCCCATTGCAGGACTGTTTCCATATAATTGCCCGTACCCCGCCTGATCAAAAGATGAGGAGTCATACTGATGATTTGCCATTCTTTCCTGGCGATACGGGTTGAAGCCTGTGCCGTAGCCTTGTTGTTGCATGTATTGCATTTCTGATGTATCGGAACAGCTTTCCCACTCCTGAACTTGTGGGAAGGACTGCTGCATTTGCGGAATGGCCCACGGTTGATAAGGAAGGCAAAATCCCGTTCCCGGCATGATCGGTGTGACTGGGACGCAATCAGGTGCAGGAGCATATTCCACTTCTGGACTTTCCTCTTTCATAACTTTCGGTTCCACCATTTTGGGTACTGGTGGCTTTACCATGTTGACCATATAATAATTATTGATATCTATTTCCATGTCAATTTCAGGCATGACGGGCTGTTCTTTAACGATTTGCTTTGGAAATGGTTCTTCTTTCGGTTGTATAAAAGGTTGAGGTTTTGGCTGTTCTTTTACCATCGGTTGTTGTATATAAGGCTGGGGTTTTGGCTGTTCTTTTACCATCGGTTGTTGTATATAAGGCTGGGGTTTTGGCTGTTCTTTTACAATTGGTTGTTGTACAAACGGCTGAGGTATAGGCGGTTGTGCTACCATCGGCTGCTCTTTTACCGGTTGTGTATACTGTGTCGGAGCTTCTTTCACACTCGGTTTCACTGTTTCTTTTTTTACACTGCCTGAAGAACCTGGCACTTTAATTTTCATGCCCGGCATTATCATATCCGGGTTGCTAAGCTGGGTATTTGCTTTCTTCAGCTCTTCGAAACTGACGCCGTACTTCTTCGAGAGCTTCCAAAGTGTATCCCCTTTTTGGACAATATGAATTTTCACGTTGCTAAATCCCTCCTATGCATATGTCCTTACATACTATGAAGCCCTGGGCAAATTGCTATCATTTTCATCAAAACTTATGCGCAAAAGAAATTATTTATGATTCCTGATGATTATCTCCATAAAGAAAACTCGTCGATTGACGAGCCGTAAGGCGGAGATTAGACGTAGTTGCCATATGCAGAAAGGAAAGTTTATATTTTCCCTTCTGCCAAAAAAAGGACCTGGTTAGGCCCTCCGTATTGATTTTATTAATTATGCCCTTTGCAGCATTCTCTCCAAGGCGCGAGCGGCATCATTGGCAATTTCCTTTTCGACCTTAATCGGACCCACGATATTGCCTTTTTCAATTGACTCCAGTGACCATAATAAATGTGGTAAATCAATTCGGTTCATGGTCAGGCACGGACACATATTGGGATTAAGTGAGATAATCTTTTTATCGGGATGGGTCATCATTAATCGTTTTACAAGATTGCTTTCCGTTCCGATCGCCCACTCGCTGCCCGGTTCTGCTTTTTCGAGCATCTTGATGATGTAGGATGTGGATCCGTTATAGTCGGATAGCTCAACGACTTCTCTTCTGCATTCCGGATGAACGAGAACCTTCATTTTTGGATGCTCTGCTCTTACTGCTTCAATGTTGGCAACGGTGAAGTTTTCATGAACAGAACAGTGCCCTTTCCAGAGCAGTACTTTTATTTCTTGTTCATCCCCGTCATAAAGCAGTTCATCCCGGTGCGGATCCCAGACAGCCATTTTGTCGAGAGCAATCCCTATATCAAAAGCCGTATTGCGGCCAAGGTGCTGGTCAGGCAAGAAAAGGATCCGTTCTTTTTGGGTAAATGCCCATTGTAGCATTTTCTTAGCGTTGGAGGATGTCACGGTTGCTCCTCCATTTCTGCCGACAAAAGCCTTGATGCTTGCTGTCGAGTTGACATATGTTAGAGGCAGGATCGTGTCACCAAATATATGCTGTAGCTTCTCCCATGCTCTTTCGGTCTGATGGATGTCCGCCATATCTGCCATCGAACAACCGGCGCGCATATCAGGCAGCACAACGATTTGATTTTCTGAGGTGAGGATATCCGCCGTCTCGGCCATAAAATGGACCCCGCAAAACACAATATGCCTGGCATCACGATTACTGGCCGAAAGCTGGGCGAGCTGCAGTGAATCCCCCGTTACATCTGCAAATTGGATAACTTCTTCGCGCTGATAATGATGCCCTGGAATAAACAAGGAGGAACCGAGTTTGTGCTTAATTTCGCTGACCCTGTTTTCCATCTCCTCCGTGTTCATGCTTTTATATTTATCAGGAAGCATCCCAACCGCCATTTCCAATATACTCATAAAAAATCTCCCTCCTTAAGTTTCTGAAGTATATTCAATTTTACTTTTGCACTAATATCCAGCGCTCTTACGCTGTGGGTAAGGCTGCCAAGCGAAATATAGTCGACACCGCAATCACGGTATACGTGCAGATTCTCAAGATTGATTCCGCCTGATGCTTCAGTGATAATGTGTGGCGGCACGAGTGAAATGAGTTGCTTAATCTGTTCGGGTGTCTGATTGTCAAACATGATGATATCGATTCCCGCCTCGGTTGCCTCTATCACTTGCTCTGCGGATTCTGTCTCCACTTCAATCTTGACCGTGTGGCCGATCTTTGATTTTGCCAGTTGGACCGCTTTCGCTATGGAGCCCGCAAATGAAATATGATTGTCTTTTATCATCACCGTGTCGTAGAGGCCGTATCGGTGGTTGAAAGCCCCGCCGCATCGGACGGCATATTTTTCGAGCATTCTTAGCCCCGGTGTCGTTTTTCTTGTGTCACACGGCTTTGTTTTCGTTCCTTCAAGAATTCTCACGGCTTTCCCAGCTTGAGTGGCTATCGCGCTCATTCTTTGAACCAAATTGAGGACAACCCTTTCCGCTTTGAGAAGCGCAGCCATATTTCCAGTGATCAAGGCTAGCTCGTCACCGCTAAAAAAGGAATCTCCATCTTGTACCATTAGTTGGACGTTTGCTTTCTCATCCAATAGGGCAAATCCGGTCTGAACCACGTCCCGTCCAGAAAAAATTCCGTCCTCCTTTGCGATGAAGGTCAGCGTTCCCTGCTCTTGTTCTGTAAATAACAGGTCGCTTGTTACGTCCCGGTCGCCGATATCTTCCATGAAAAACTGTTCAAGTAGTTGCCTTAGCTTTAACTTGTTCATCGAATGCCCGTCCTTTCAATCGGTTTTTCATCACATTTTTATCGATGACAATGGATTGATGGAGCCAGCTTTTGTCATTTTCCATCGGGAAGTCACTCCGAAAATGACCGCCACGGCTTTCCGTTCGGCATAGGGCCGATTCTGCAATCATCCATGCCACCAACATCCCATTAACAACAAGCCGCTGCTCGATAGGGAAAGAGCTGACGTCTTGTTTCAACAGGCCTAGCAAATCGAAGCTTTCGAGCCAATTGAGCAGCGTTCGAAGACCAGTCTCGTTTCTGACAATGCCCGCATATTCCATTAACTTATCACTAAGCTTGGTTAAGGAAGGCAACTGATGAACATACTTTTGTCCAGTTACTTCTATTGAATGTTTTGGCAGTTCCCTGACCGGCTGCCTGGCAATGAATCGACCAGTGCTTTGACCAAACACAATCCCTTCGAGCAAGGAATTGCTCGCGAGCCTGTTTGCCCCATGGACACCCGTACAAGCGGCCTCGCCGACAGCATACAGTCCTTGAACAGAGGTTCTGCCAACGTCATCCGTTTCAATGCCGCCCATCAAAAAGTGATTACCTGGGGCAATCGGTATCTTTCCGTTGATATCAATCCCATTTTCTTCACATAAAGAGGCAACTGAAGGGAAGCGAGCCGGGAAATTTGGAATCATGGAAATATCAAGATAGACCATTTCGCCTCGTCGAAGATAAGAAAAGATTGTCTGTGCAACGATATGCCGCGGCGCAAGATCCTTTAACGGATGTATGCCGTCCATGATTTTGTTGCCTGTTTCCGTGACCAGCTTTGCCCCTTCGCCCCGAACCGCTTCCGAGACGAGTCCATTTGTTTTTCCATGTGTGTAAAGCAAGGTCGGGTGAAACTGGATGAATTCCATATCTTTGATTCTCGCTCCTGCTTTCAGTGCCATCGCTAGGCCTTCCCCTGTGGCCGCAGGAGAATTCGAGGTAAAACGGTACAGTGCGCCGCAGCCCCCAGTCGAGAGAACGACATGCTCTGCCAAATAAGATTCAATCCGGCCTTCCGGACTCACCGTTTTAACACCGATGCAGGAATTGTTTTCACTCATGATAAGCCCGGTAACCTCGAATCCTTCCATCACCTTTACCGGAGAATGCTGGATTTGGAAAAGATAATGTTCAATCAAAAATTTCCCCGTCGCGTCGCCATGACTGTGTAATATCCTTCTTTCACTGTGTGCTCCTTCCATTCCAAGAGACACATTCCCAAACTGATCCCGGTCGAATTCCATACCGGCTATCATTAATGAGTTCATGGCAGAAGGCGCTTCTTGCACTAATTTCATGACGGCTTCCGCATTGTTATAATTCCTGCCGGCAAGCAGTGTGTCCTGTTCATGTTTGATTATGCTGTCGCTTGGGGACATTGCCACCGCAATCCCGCCTTGTGCCAAATAGGAATTGCTAGTTCTCAATCCAGACTTTGTGAAAATCATCACATTTTTACCTTTGGCTGCTTCTAATGCAGTCTGGAGTGCGGCGATCCCGCTTCCAACCACAATTACTTCTGAAAAATTCATTTTCCGCCCTCCTGTTTTAACAGGTGTCTTGACACTTATGTTTACATACTATTAAACTATTTACAAGAGTTTTTTAGTTAGGACGTGGGACAATGATTTATTTTGATTATGCAGCTACTACACCGATGGATGAGGAAGCGTTGGAAGTATTCATCGAAGCTTCCAAAAGATTTTTTGGCAATTCAAACAGCCTTCATGATACCGGGTCTGCGGCAAAACAACTGCTCGAGCATTCGCGGCAGACGCTGGCTGCACTTTTGGATGTGGAAAAAGAGGGGGTTATTTTTACAAGCGGCGGTACGGAAAGCAATATTTTGGCACTCGAGACACTTCTTTCATCAAGCGACAAAAAGAAAAACCATATCATCGCCTCGAAAACGGAGCATTCTTCGATTGTCAATTATTTATTGAAGCTTGAGCACGATGGATATGAAATTACTTATCTAAACCATCAAGCCGATGGGATCATTGATTTAACAAATTTGAAAAACGCCATTAAGCCTTCAACCTGCATGATTGTTGTCACCCAAGCAAATTCAGAAATCGGTTGTATTCAGCCGCTGTCTGAAATCAAGGAATTAATTGCGGATAGAGAGATATTCCTGCATGCTGATTGCGTTCAGTCATTCGGAAAGCTTGATTTAGTCGAGGTCGACAGCCTTTCGATTTCCAGCCACAAGGTGTATGGACCAAAAGGTGTGGGCGCCGTGATCTTTCCGAATGTCCATCGTTTAAAGCCGCCAGTCCCTGGAACCTCTCATGAAAATGGCTTCCGTGCGGGCACAGTTAATGTGCCCGCAATCGCTTCATTTGTTACCGCTTGTAAAAAAATGCATCAAAACAAAGAAGCCCAATGGGAGAAGATGAAGGCTTTAAGATCCTTATTCATACTGGAACTACAGAGAATGGAGGTTTCTTTTGAGCTGATTCAGTCAAAATCAGCTCAGTTGCCCCATATTATCAGCATGATTGTCCCCGGATTTCAAGGACAATTTCTCATGCTCGAATTAAATCGTGCCGGATATGCGGTTTCAACTGGAAGTGCCTGCACGGTTGGTAAGCAATCTCCATCCCGAACGATGAAGGCAATTGGAAAGAGCGATGACCAGAGCCGGGGCTTGATCCGTATTTCACTTGGTAAAACTACTTCAGGAGCCGATATTATCGGACTTACACAGGCTCTGGCTCACGTCACTAGATGACTCTGCTCATGAACGTTGCTGAAACTTGTGGTAAAATGGGTGTACGTTCAGCGTAATAAGGAGATGCACACAACCATGAAGAAAAAATTACTCGGTGATGATAGAAGGGCACAGCTTTTACATATTTTGAAAACAAGCGGAAAGCCAGTTACCGGAGCAGAACTGGCCCGGATTGCCAATGTAAGCCGCCAGGTGATTGTCGGCGATATCACACTGCTAAAAGCAAAGCATGAGCCCATTGTCGCCACGGCCCAGGGGTATATGTACTTCCACACTTCTTCAACGCAGCAAAACTCTGAGCGAATCGTTGCCTGCCTTCACGGTCCCAAACGGGCTGAAGAAGAATTGAATTTACTCGTTGACTTAGGCATCACAGTCAAGGATGTGACCATCGAACATCCGGTATATGGCGACCTGACTGCTTCCATCAGAGTAAGCAGCCGAAAAGAAGTCAAGCAATTCCTGGACAAAATCGTAACAACGAATGCCGCTTTTTTATCAGAACTTACCGACGGGATCCATCTCCATACATTGATTGCCCCTTCCGAAGACTTATTGGATGAAGCTGAGGAAGCTTTAAGTAATGCTGGTTTGCTTGTGCAGTAGCATATTGGCGACCATATTCATATTTAAGCGACTTTTGCCGTCCAAACAGAAACTTAAAAACTAGTTCATAACAAAAAGCAGAAGCTCCAAAGAAAGAGCTTCTGCTTTTTTTAAACCGTTTTTGAATGTATACTAGTCGATTTTTCGACCATAAAGCTTGGGTAGCTGCCGAGCAGGGAAACCGTACATCCGAGCGCTTCCAGTTCAGAAATTGCACCCGGCACCAGGACATCATCCATTTTCATATCCAGGTCAATGATAAAAAAGTAATGGCCCAATCCCGTTTTCATCGGACGCGACTCAATTTTTGATAAATTAAGCTTTCTCCACGCAAAAGCGGACAGCACCTGATGCAGTTGTCCAGAATGATCCGCCGGAAGCATGATCATCAACGTCGTCTTGTATCCGCGAGGAGCGGCGAACATTTTCTTATACTGTACTTCGGATTTGGAGAGCACGACAAACTTCGTATGATTGTGGTTGAAGTCATGAATATTGTGCTTTATGATGTTCAAGCCGTACTCCTCGGCAGCCAATTCATTGGCAATTGCCGCCATTTTTTTCTCCGGGTTTTCTTTGACCAATTTTGCGGCTGCCGCTGTGGACGTTGTATTTTCACAGGCAATCCCTTTAAGTTCTTTATGTAAAAATTTATGGCATTGGGCGATGGCGTGGGAATGTGAATAAATGGTTTCCGGTACAAAGGATGGAACATCATTATCCGGATGCACCATGAAATGCTGCTGGATCGGCGTGATGATTTCTCCTCTGATCGGAAGGTTGACTTCATGGACCAGGTAATCCAGGGTAATATTCACAGAGCCTTCCAATGCATTTTCGATCGGCACAAGGGCCAGATCAGTTTGCCCTTCATTGACCGCGTCAAGGCATTCAGGGATGGTCGACATTGCTATTTTTACATCATCCGGAAAGAGCCGTGAAACCGCCAAATCCGTGAACGTTGCTTTCGGTCCTAGAAAAGCGATACTATATGACATTCTATACTCCCTCTTTTTATGAAAATTTACTGTCTATCTTATGCTATTTTTTGATTTATTACAATAGTCAGGCACACATTATTCATATAAAGAAAACTCGTCAATTGACGAGCCGTAAGGCGGAGATTAGACGTAGTTGCACTTATGCAGAAAGGAAAGTCTATACTTTCCTTTCTGCCAAAAAAACCGTACAATCTCTGTACGGCAACAACTGCTAGGCTCCCGAGCCCAGCACCTCTACTTTTTCGACAAATTCCATTTTTCTTAACCCGGAAAGCAGTTCCTCTATCTCCATTGTAATGCCGCTTGTATTCAGCGACAATGTCACGTTGGCTCTTCCCTGCAGAGGAATGGTCTGGTGAATCGTCAGGACATTGCAACCTGATGAAGCGACAGTGCTTAAAAGCTGGGATAATGTACCGGAACGGTCTTCGAGATAAAAGAATAATGTGATCAGCTTTTCCTTGACTACCGTGTGAAAAGGAAAAACGGTATCTCTGTATTTATAAAAAGCGCTCCTGCTTAAATCCACCCTCTGGACAGCTTCCCAAACCGATTCTGCCTTTCCCCGTTCAATCAGCTCTTTTGCGTCCAGCGTTTTTTTCATTGCTTCAGGGAGGACATCTTCTCGAACTAAATAAAATTTCTTATCGGTTTTGTTCACTATCCATGCACCTCTTTCCGGCGGTAGTATTCAGCAGTCAAAAATCAATTCATCAATCTACAAATTCGAATTCATATTCAAGCAGTCTGACCGTGTCTCCATCTTTTGCGCCTCTTTCTCTGAGCACTTCATCCACTCCAAACGACCGGAGCTGTCTCGCGAAACGGCGTATTGATTCTTCACGGGTGAAATCAGTCATTTTGAACAATCTTTCCACCTTGTATCCGGAGACGACAAAGGCTCCATCAGGATCGCGGGTAATCGTGAACTGGTCCTTGGACGATTCATGCTTATAGAGAACCCGATGTATGCCTGTTTCTGCTTCCTCCTGATGCTCGAGCAGAAATTCAGATGTATTTTCCAGCTTATCAGCAATCGCGTATAACAGGTCGCGAATTCCCTCTCTCGTAACCGCAGAAATAGAAAATACAGGATAATCGCCGGTCAGTTTTTCTTTAAATGTTTGTAAGTTTTCTTCCGCGCCAGGCATGTCCATTTTATTGGCGACAATAATCTGAGGACGCTCCATTAATCGTAAATTGTATTCCTTAAGCTCTTTATTAATGGTTTGGTAATCCTCATACGGGTCACGCCCTTCCAGGCTTGACATATCAATCACATGGACAATGACGCGCGTTCTTTCAATATGGCGTAAAAATTGATGGCCTAGCCCTATGCCTTCAGACGCACCCTCAATTAATCCAGGCAGGTCGGCCATAACAAAGCTCCGCCCGTCTTCTGTTTCAACAACCCCTAAATTCGGAACGATCGTCGTAAAATGATATTCCGCAATCTTTGGTCTAGCTGCTGATACAACCGATAGAAGTGTGGATTTTCCGACGCTTGGGAAGCCGACGAGTCCAACATCAGCCAATACCTTTAATTCGAGTACAATATTGCGCTCCTGGCCGGGCTCCCCGTTCTCGGCGATTTCCGGTGCTGGATTAGATGCAGTGGCAAAGCGCGAGTTCCCTCGTCCGCCTCTGCCGCTCTTAGCGATAACAGCCCGTTGACCATGCTCAACTAAATCAGCGATTACTTCTTTCGTGTCATCATCAATGACAACCGTACCCGGTGGAACCTTGACAACCATGTCAGGCGCATTCTTGCCATGCATGTTCTTGGACATGCCATGCTCTCCGCGCGGCGCTTTAAAGTGGCGCTGATAACGAAAATCCATCAGCGTGCGCAATCCTTCTTCCACTTCGAAGATAACGTTCGCTCCGTTCCCTCCGTCTCCACCGGCGGGGCCACCCAATGGCACGTACTTTTCCCTGCGGTATGAAACGATTCCATTACCGCCGTCTCCGCCTTTTACAAATACTTTGACCTGATCGACAAACATATCATCACTTCCTCTGTATGTATTCTTAAGCTGTGCTTATATAGCTTTAGTTTCCGTATAGTTCAACTAAAAATACAGCTTCCTCGCTGTTGATTTCAAGGACTTTCACGTCAGCCTTATCCCTCACAGATTTATTTAAAAAATTATGCAAAACGGATTCATTTTTTATCGTACCCTGCAACTCAAAGGACAAACGAAGATTATATTCTTTATTTTCATCGATTGATATGGCAAGCACGTTCTCGCCGTAGTCATCCAGCGAATCCGCTAGAATTCGGAACAGCTCTTCGACCCATGCTGAGATTAATGTGTCCATATCGCGCAAGCCTCGTTGAAGTTCTACGACCTCAAATTCAATGTGCAAGGGTAATGACCGCCAGTTTGCCGTCAACAGCGTTTCCGCAAGCTCCGGCATGTTTAGGTTTGAAAGCATGGCTTCATGATGAGCTTCAATGATGATTTCTTCGATTACGGCCTTGGCACGGTCTATATTATTCAATTCGATATTGCCCTTGATTAATTGAAGCTTATTCAGCCAATCGTGTCTTGAATGGCGAAGAATCGCCTCCACCGTTTTCCGTTCTTTATCCATTTGAAAGCTCCTTTATAATAAAAGCGCTTATCCGTTTTCGCCCTATCATGTTGGTACAAGCACCTTTTGTAGACTCTGGTCTAAGATATATCCGTTCTGTTTTTGCGATGTGTATATTAACCGCACATGTTTGCCACCATCCAAAATATTCGGCAGATAGGCAAATACTTTGGGCGATGGCAGAGCGAAATAGAAAAGGGCCAGCTCATAAACAAAGGGCCGGACGCCTTCATCACGATATATAGCTGACGCGATATATTGTGTAAAACCGAAGGAGTCGACCCTTTTGAGCCAGCCTCTATTCAAAGATGCTATTATGCTTCTTGTGCAACTGGATAAACGCTCACCTTTTTGCGGTCACGTCCGTAACGTTCGAAACGTACTACGCCGTCAACCTTTGCGTATAAAGTGTCATCTCCACCGCGTCCAACGTTTTCACCAGCGTAGATTTTAGTACCGCGCTGACGATAAAGGATAGAACCTCCGGATACTAATTGACCGTCCGCACGCTTAGCGCCAAGACGCTTAGAAATAGAGTCACGGCCATTCCTTGTAGAACCTACTCCCTTTTTGGAAGCGAAGAATTGAAGATCCAAACTTAACATATGTTCCACCACCTATTTATTTAGAATAATCTTAATATATTGTCCATAATTACGTTCAATCGTTTGAAGCGAGATAAGCATGCCGTTCAGCAGTAGCTGGATTTTCTCTTGTGCTTCACCAGTTATATCTTCTGGTATTACACAGCGGAGATAGCCGCCCTCGCCGCCCTGCTCAATCTCAGGCTTGACTTTAACTAATTCAAAAATCGCATTCACAGCCCCGAATGAAACCGCAGATGCACCAGCACAAACGATGTCGGAACCGTTTTCGGCAAAATCGGCATGTCCGCTTAGGGTGAACGAAGTTATTCGTTCCTGCGGAGCATAATCGATTGTTACTTTAATCATGCGTTGATTGCGTCAATAACCACTTTTGTGTATGGCTGACGATGTCCTTGCTTTTTACGGTTGTTTTTCTTCGCTTTGTACTTAAAAACGGTGATTTTCTTCTGACGGCCTTGTTTTTCAACCTTGCCCGTTACAGTAACGTCTGCCACTAATGGAGAACCTACTTTCACGTCATCGCCGCCAACGAATAAAACCTTGTCAAAGGTAACAGTTTCGCCTGCTTCTACGTTTAATTTTTCAACGTAAACCACATCACCTGCTGCTACTTTCACTTGTTTACCGCCTGTTTCGATAATTGCGTACATACTTGCACCTCCTCGTAATAATTAAGACTCGCCAATCACAGGCGCCTGCCAGTCGGCAAAAACTTTAAAACCTGATCTGTGCGGTGTGCTATAAACATAACAGTAAAATACTATCATAAACCGAAAACGATGTCAATATATTATCATATTGTAGCTTGCACTGCCATTTCAATCTCTGAATTGCTGCCGAATCTTTTTATCGCATATTTGTTGTGAACATTCTCCGGGTGTGTCACGAATAGTTTCATCCCGATTGCGGCTTCCAGAGTTGGGCGGTACACTTCCCTCTCACCAAGCAACGCTCCTGCCGCCTTTTTGCTCATCTCTACCCAGACAGCTTCCTCGTCACGGTGTCGATGCTCCATTAATTCACGTTCAAGTCGGAAAGCAATCGTCTCCGCACTTTCAATTTTTCCTGTGCCACTGCAGCAAGGACATGGCTCCGTGACTTTCTCAGTTAAGGAGGGGGATGTTTTCTTACGGGTTATTTGAAGGATGCCGAGTTCGGTAAAGCCGACGATCGTCATTCTCATCTCATCCGATCGGCTTTCTTCTTTTAATTGCTCAATAATTCTTTGCCTGTGTTGCTCGTCCTTCATGTTAATAAAATCAATCAAAATGATCCCCGCGAGGTTCCGAAGCCTTATTTGATTCGCAGCTTCCTTGGCAGCCTGAAGATTGGTCTGAAACACAGTCTGTTCTTTTTCCGCTTTACCGGTATATTTTCCGGTATTCACATCGATCACCGTGAGTGCTTCCGTTTCTTCAATAATCAGGGAGCCTCCGCTGTCTAACCAGACGATTTTCTTCATCGCTCTTTCCAATTGCGGCTCGACTTTTTCTTCTGAGAAAATATTGTTTCTTCCTTTATAATAAATCGCTTCCCATGCCCCTGAACATTCTTCCAGCTCCTTGTAGCCCGCAAAATCATCAATGATTATTTGATCAGTTTCTTCACGTTTGACCATTTCGAGAAAAGTATCCGTTGAATCAAGCAGGCCTAGGGATTTTAAAGCAGTGGCTTTACTTTGGATCGCGGTGTATTTTGTACGTAATGCGCTTAACTGCTCATGAAACGTTTCCAGGCTCTGCTTTTCCATCGACGTCCGAATGATCAATCCTTCATTCGCATTCTTGTGCTCGAAAGCGGCATTTCGCCATTTTTGCTGCGACTCTGGGCCCCCTTGGAATTTCTTAGAAACCCCCACATAGTCAATTCCGTGTATGTAAACAAGATAATCCGTTGAAAGCTCAATTAAACCGGATAATTTCGCTCCCTTTGTACCGGTTTCATCACGGGTCACTTGGACAAGTAGCTTTTCTCCCTGCCTGACAAATTTCCCGATTGGATCCGTGGTGGATTTAGAGAGCTGAAAGGATGGCAGCTGGTCGCGGTGCAGGAATCCGTGTTTCTCTTGTCCAAAATCGATGAAGACAGCGTCCATGCCCGGCAATACTTTCGACACTTTTCCTAGATATATATTTCCGACGAGACTTTGCTGATTTGGCGAAATTGTCTCAAACTTAACCAATTTCCCATTTTCCATAACGGCGTACCTTTTCTCTCTCGACGCCATATTGACAATCACTTTCTTCATAAAAAAAATCCCTTCTCACTTTTGAAGAAAGGATACCACATTTAATAGGAATATAACAGGTCGCCTATTTTTATATTTGTCATTTTTTCGGAAAAATAAGCATGCAAAATTTCGTTCTCGTCTAAGGAGCCTCGTTCCTTTCCGTTTTTAAGAATAATGACGGGGTGCTTGCAGCCGCGCTGGAACTTCTCCAGTACCTTATGGATTTGTTCGCTTTCTTCCACCCTGATCGGTTTAAGCACCGCTAAATTACTGTACCGCCCATAGTGTCGCTCCAGCAAAAAACGGATGAATGCATAATATCGTTGTTTCCATTCCATCGAAAGGGATAAGGCAATAAAGCCGGAAATGATCCAAATGTTTAGGTTGAACGGTTGAAAAACGGTCGCTGACATCAGAAAAATGAAAGCAAACGCCGTTGAAAATAATATCGTAAAACGGTGGGCATCAATAAATGAACGATACAAGGAAAGACCAAGAAACAATAATTTGCCGCCATCCAATGGCCAGATTGGAAGCAAATTAAATACCAGCACCGCTATATTCATATAAAGAAATTGCTCGAATCGTTCAAACGGCATATACGATAGTGTGTGGAGCAGGAAAGCTGCGCCGATCAACCATACATGCTGCAACGGACCTGCGAGAATCACAATGCACTCTTCTTTCAACGATTTGTTTCCGTACTCCTCTGTTTCGACTGATCCGCCAAAAGGAAGCAGTGAAACCGATTTAATTCTCCATTTGAAGTGTTGCGCCGCGATTGCGTGTCCCATTTCATGAATGAACACCGTAAAAAGCAGCATAAGCATCGGAATGAAATGCGCCGTCAGGACGGAAATTCCGATGACGATCCAAAGGGTAGGATGAATACGAAGTTTGGCGAAGAGCTGAAAATATTCATTCAAATGGTATCACCTTTTTTGGGTTGATGAATGCATCATCTTTTTTTATAGCGAGATAAAACGATCCTTTTTTACCATCCTCACTTGTTGTGACCTTGCCGATTTCCTTTTTCTTTTTCACAGTTTCATACAATTTCACATCCACTGACGCAAGGTGCCCATACCATGACTCGCTCTTATCGCTATGCTGAATCACGACAGTTTTGCCAGTGTCCTCCTTGCTCCCGGCAAATATGACAACTCCATCGTTCATCGATTCCACTTTTGAGTCCGGACCGGTTTCGATCATAATCCCAGCTCCGTTGCTTTCAAAACTCTCGGTTATTTTCCCGGATACCGGCACTTCATTTTGATTGTCTAATTCTTCTTTCCCACTCTTCTCAGCTGGCAGAAAAGCGATCGGCTTGCCAAACTTGTCCTCATACCAGGTAGTTACGGACGCAAATTGAAACTCCTGATCCATCGTTTCATTCACAAACGCTCTCGGCTCATCCAACTTATCAGATGGATGCTTAAACATAACGCCAACCACCAAAAATAAACAAAGCGCAGTCAAAACTTTAAAATAGAAATATTCCTTTTTAAAAAGAGGATGCTCTTTCTCGTAAGATGTCGTCGTCTCAAATCCGTACTGTTCCTCATCATTAATATCCGTCCAAGAATTATCCACTCGTTTCTCGCTCATTTTTCTCCGCTTCGCAATCCGGTTTTGTATCTCTCTCCTTCTATCCTTCATACAAAAATCCACCCCCTGCCTTTTGTACAAGGTTATGATTATCTTGTCCGAATTATGACGGGGACGATTTTTCTGGGAGATATTGATTTCAAAATTTTGTGTCTTTTTTAAGAGGTGGATTCGGTTTTGTTACTGGGGTCCCAGTTTTTGTAGCGGGAATCTCTGATTTTGTAGCCGATTTCATCGGGTTTGTAGCCGAAATTTGTACTTTTGTAGCGGGAATTTACGTTTTGTAGCCGGGGCCCGTTTTTGTAGCGGAAATTCCTCATTTTGTAGCCGATTTCATCGGGTTTGCAGCCGGAATTTGTACTTTTGTAGCCGAATTTCCAGATTTGTAGCCGGCGCCAGTTTTTGTAGCGGTAATTCCAGATTTTGTAACCGACTTCATCGGGTTTGTAGCCGAAATTTGTACTTTGTAGCCAAATTTCCAGATTTGTAGCCGGGACACGTTTTTGTAGCGGGAATTCCTGATTTTGTAGCCGATTTCATCGGGTTTGTAGCCGAAATTTGTACTTTGTAGCCAAATTTCCAGATTTGTAGCCGGGACACGTTTTTGTAGCGGAAATCCCTCATTTTGTAGCCGACTTCATCAGGTTTGTAGCCGAAATTTGTACTTTTGTAGCCGAATTTCCAGGTTTGTAGCGGGAACGTAGCAGAATTTTATCATTTATGCGGAGCCTTCGAGTAAATCCTCCCCCTTCCTACCCCGATATGCGGCAAATTAAGTGAGACAAGCAGTTTTGAAGCCAGGTGTTTCGAAGGGATATGCAGGAACCAACGAAGTTGTGGATTTGTTATGGTTGAATTGACCAAAAGAAAATAGTCTTCTACTGCTTGAATATGGGCATCTTTAGAATTGAATTCGCAGGCTCGGCAATACCACTTGCCAGATTGGCGTTCCATCGGAATTATCTTGCAATCCGGGCATTGTACCCCGGTTATTAATTCATCCTTATTAATCCCGTATAATTGAGAGATGTCTTCTGTTTTTGGACTATGTTTCCCGATTAGAAGATGGGTGAGTTTTTGCAACTCATTCGGTTTATATTTAACTTTTGGGATCTTTTCTTGGATATTCGCTATCCTATTTATCATATGATCAGCGTGGCAAACGATTTCCAGAATATCTGAATTCTCTTTATCCGTTTTGATAAGGGTCCTTGAGTCGTTTATGGCAACTAAATATTCAATAGGTATATTGGGCAAATGATGTTCAGCTATCCATTTTTGTAGTTGCATTTTTTGCCTGGCCACTTGCATGATTGGGTTTGGGAAACCTTCCTCCTTGTTGTTCGCGATTCGGATCATTTGATTGAAATGTTTGTCGAAGAATAAAGTGCCATAGAGATTTTTCACTTCAATTATGAGGGCAAATTTGGGGGATAAAAGCAAAGTGTCGATTTGAAAATAACCTTGGCCATTTTGTAATCGGAGATCGTGGAATGTGGTGTAGTCATTCTGGTTGAGGAATTTCAAATGAAAGTCTACATTTTCTTCGCCATTAAATCCAACTTTCCTTTTGGATAAGTCTTCTTTCACCGCGAGACGTTTCGGATGATTCTCAGGCAGGCGACGCAGCAATGCTTCGTCGATTTGGATTCTTAATGGAATCGCTCTTTTTTTGGCAATCAAAATACCACTCCTTTTCATCGTGTAACTAGTTTTTCTCCATCATCCTATGAAAATCCTGCAGGTAAAAACAAATTCCTATGATAGTTTGAACTTTTTTCACAAACTTCTTACAGATGGACGGTTTCACTCAACATCATGCAACAACAAATTCCTATAAGTACCCGCAAAAAAAGCACACCCCAAAGGAATGCACTCTCTTCATTCTATTGTCCGCTAAACATCGCTTTAATTTTGGCTACGAATCCTTTGGGTTCGTCTTCCAGTGGCTTGAGCGGGATGGATTCCCCGAGAATCCTTCTGGCAATGTCGCGGTAGGCGATGGATGCGCGGTTATTTGGATCGAGTGCGATGGGCTCTCCTTGGTTGGATGCCATGATGACTTGGTCATCGTCGACTACGACGCCGATTAAATCAATGGAAAGATGGGCGGTGATTTCGTCAATGTCGAGCATTTCTCCATTTTTGAGCATGTGGCTGCGGATTCGATTGATGACTAGTTTGGGCTGCTCTATGTCTTCCTCTTTTTCGAGCAAGCCGATGATCCGGTCTGCGTCCCGTACTGCAGACGTTTCAGGAGTGGTCACAACAATCGCTTTGTCAGCTCCTGCGATCGCATTCTTGAAGCCTTGTTCAATTCCGGCAGGGCAGTCAATGAGGATATAATCATAGTCCTGCTTTAGTTCCTCGACAAGTTTCTTCATCTGGTTCGGATTAACCGCAGATTTGTCGCTTGTCTGGGCTGCCGGCAGCAAATATAGCAAGTCATCGAATCGTTTATCTTTGACAAGAGCCTGATGAATCTTGCATCGTTCCTCTACTACATCGACTAAATCGTAGATAATCCGATTTTCAAGACCCATGACAACATCTAAATTGCGCAGACCGATATCCGTGTCGATTAAGCATACCTTTTTGCCAAAAATGGCCAAGGATATTCCCAAGTTAGCAGTAGTAGTTGTCTTGCCCACTCCACCTTTGCCGGAAGTAATAACTATTGCCTCTCCCACAATTAGAGTCCCCCTTCTAATCTATTTAAATCAGGTCTATGTTTCTTCAGAACTCGCAATTTTTCAACGATAATCTGATGGTTTTCATCAATAAACGCGCATTCCATGTCATGTCCGTCCTCTGTGTAGCTATCAGGGGCGCGGTTGACGATATCGTTGATTCTCAGCTGTGCCGGTTTCATGACAGAAGCTGCAATGACGGCTCCATTATTTCCACCTACTCCGGCATGGGCAATGCCTTTTAAAACTCCCATGATGTAAATATTTCCCCCAGCGACGACGGTACCCCCGGGGTTAATGTCACCTATTAGTAAAAGATCACCCTCCACCTTAAAAACCTGACCGGACCGGACAATTGTTACGGCAGTCGTAATTTGGTTTTCGTCCTTCCATTGCTTAGCCGCATCCAAGGTCATGACATTGGAAAGGATGTCATCGACAACAAGTTTCTTTTTTTGGCGGATCAAGTCTTTTATCTTTTCTCTTTGATCCTTTGATAAATATCTGTTGCCAGTATGTACTTTTACTGCGATTAACGGGTCGCTTTCCTGGAATTGATAGTTAGCGGAAAGCTTTTTTTCTAGCTCTTTTAACAACTCGGAAAAGGAACAGGAATCATCGAGATGCAACGTCAGCCCGTCTTTTGTGCCTTTTATCATTACATTTTGTTGACTTCTTTTATTCATGGCGCCAGTTTCACCTCAATGAAAATATAATTCGACATCGCGTAACAAATTTCCTTTTTCTCGTGTAAGGAAAAAGAGAAAGAAAAAATCTTTCCATTAATCGTTGTCCACTTCTATTTCGTATTTCTCTATTAACAATCTTAAAGGATATGAAATAATGATGATGATACCCAGGTTAAGCAACAATGTCGGCAAGAGTCTCATTTGAGCAAACTCCGGATAGCTCATCTGTGCAAAACCAATTAACACATTCATTTGATAATCAACCACTTCGAGCATACCAACGAAAAAGACCGAAACGAGAATCGCGATCAATAAATTCGACTGTAGCACATTCATCGCCTTGGAAATCAAGTATGCCAGCGTCGGCAATAAAAATGTATAAATCCCTAATATTTCCGTATAGACGACATCATAACCGATCCCTAGAATAAGCCCGTATAAAACACCCGACTTCTTAGAGCCGTAAATCGTTAAAAAAGCAATGAACATCATAATAAAACGGGGAACGAAAATCCGGTCGCTTCCTGAAAATATATTGGCGAAAATGCTTTCAAAAATAAAAAACAGAAAAGCAATCAGAGGGAGGACGAAACGGCTCATTGCCCATCATCCCCCTCCAGCCCTTCATCAGGCAGTTCTTCTTCTAGCTGATCTTCTGCTGCCTGTGGAATATTACTTTTTACAATGATCACATTTCTAATATCATAGAAATCTGTCGCAGGCTCGATATAAGCGGTTTGATTTAAACCAAATTGATCGGGCTTCACCTCGATAACTTTTCCGACAACAAGGCCCCTCGGGAACACGCCGCCATAACCGGAGGTAATGACGTTGGAACCCTTTTTTATCTTTTTATCATACGGAATACGTTTTAAGAGCAATCGTTGTGTTTTCTTATCATAGCCTTCGATTACTCCATAGGCATCCTCGTCGCCCTGGATGACTGCGGAAACGCGATTGGTCGGATCAATCGAACTTAAGAGCTGAACGGAAGACGTGAATTTATTACTGCTTTTTATTTTACCGATTATGCCTTGTGATGTTTCGACCGCCATATTCGGCTCCACTCCGTGCAAAGTTCCCTTATTGATTGTGATCATTTCATTCCAGCGAGCCGGGTTTCGTCCGATGACAGTAGCCTGAATATGTGTACCTTCCCTCAGGTCATCGTCTTCCTTATCAAGGATTTTTCGCATATCCTCGTTTTCTTTCTTAAGGTCCTGAACCTCTGTCTTCAATTTGACATATTCATCTAATCGGGATTTCAGCTTTTTATTTTCTTCATGTGTATCTTGAAGATCGCTCAGATTTTCAACAAACCCCGTCACTGATGATACGGGCTTATGAAAAGCATTTTGAAACCAGCCGGTTGTATCTTTCATAAATTGTTCCGGCCAGGATAACTCTTCTCTCTCCCTTAACGAAAACCCGATCAATGCCACGAGCACGATTATACCTAATAGCAATAATATTAATCTTTTATTGAAAAACTGTGGCATGGTTTTCACCTCTATCTATTCCTGAGTTGTTTCCTAAATGTATTGGACATAGCTTTAAACGGGGATACCCCAAAGGAGTCCCCCGTTAAAAAATTATCTTGTTGCTTTATTCTTAAACAAATGAATATGATCTAATGCTTTTCCTGTTCCGATTGCAACACAATCGAGCGGGTTTTCCGCAATCAGGACAGGCATATTCGTTTCTTCACTGATGACTTTGTCCAAATTACGCAGCAAAGCACCACCTCCGGTCAAAACAATGCCACGGTCCATGATATCGGACGCCAGTTCAGGCGGAGTTTTTTCCAAAGTGTTCTTCACGGAATCGATAATCGCAGATACTGTGTCATGAAGCGCTCTTGCAATTTCCTCAGCCGAGACTTCAATCGTTTTTGGAAGTCCAGTAAGCAAGTCGCGTCCGCGAATTTCCATACTGCCGATCCCTTCATTGACTCCTGCAGAGCCAATTTCAACCTTGATGTTTTCTGACGTACGGTCACCGATCATCAGGTTATAATTTTTGCGGATATAGCTGATGATGGCATCATCCATTTCATCACCGGCAATGCGGATGGACTGGCTTGTAACAATACCGCCAAGTGAAATGATTGCCACTTCAGTCGTTCCGCCTCCGATATCGACGACCATGCTTCCTGTAGGTTCCCAAACTGGAAGATCCGCACCAATTGCAGCAGCAAACGGTTCTTCGATCGTGTAAGCATCACGGGCCCCCGCCTGTCTTGTCGCGTCAATGACAGCTCTTTCTTCTACAGCCGTGATTCCGGATGGCACGCAGACCATTACATAAGGCTTACGGGCAAAAACGCCTTTGTTCTGGGCTTGTTTCATGTAATATTTCATCATCGTTGCTGTTGTCTCGTAATCAGCAATGACTCCATCTTTCATTGGGCGCATTGCAACCACATTTCCCGGTGTACGGCCAATCATATTCTTTGCATCATTCCCGACCGCTACAATGCTTTTAGTATCCGTTTGGAACGCCACTACGGATGGCTCCCTCACAACGATGCCTTTTCCTTTTACATAAACGAGCGTATTTGCCGTCCCTAAGTCAATTCCAATATCTCTAGTGCCAATTCCCAACATTCTGGTATCTCCCTTTCATAACGATTGCTTTTATAGTAAGAATTCAATTTAATTCCAGATATTCTTTCCAGAACAGAAGACTTTAAAAAAATTCCCCCAAAAATCATAAACATTATTATATCGCATCGTTAAAGATTTTGGTAGTGTCATAAATAACCTTTTTCCTTTAGACTGACATACTTTTGCTCACCGATGATAACATGGTCGAGCAGGTCTATGCCAATTATTTTACCGCATTCAGCTAGCCTTTTCGTTACTTCGATATCTTCTCTGCTTGGAGTGGGGTCTCCTGAAGGGTGGTTATGAAGACAAATGATAGAGGCCGCCGAACGGCGAAAAGCTTCTTTAAATACCTCGCGAGGATGTACGATGGAGGCGTTTAAGCTGCCGATAAAAATAGTTTTCCTATGCAGCACTTGGTTCTTTGTGTTTAAATACAAGCAAACAAAATGCTCCTGAGATAAAAACCGCATTTCTTCCATGCAATAGTTTGCACAATCTTGGGGAGAACGAATCACATAGCGGTCATTGTAATTTAAATTGCTGACTCTTCTGCCAAGCTCTACGGATGCGAGAATCTGAATCGCCTTTGCTTCTCCGATTCCTTTAATCGCCGTAATTTCTTCAATGGAAGCATCCTTTAACAGCCGTAATCCTTCAAATGTGCTGATTAACCGGTTCGCCAGCTGAATGACTGATTCATCCTTGGTTCCGGTTCTAAGCAAGAGCGCAAGAAGTTCTTGTGTAGAAAGGCTCCTGGCTCCCTCCTGTAAAAATCGTTCCCGGGGTCTTTCTTCTTTCGGAACGTCGCGAATTAGCATTGATCCAACATCCTCTCATACTTTTTGTATGGGACCCGAATGCCGCCTAAAGAAAAACCCTACAACACATGACGCTTTAATTCACGGGATAATCTGGCTACCGGAAGGCCCATCACCGTATAATAGTCACCGGTGATTCCTTTCACGAGAAGTGAACCGTATCCCTGTATACCGTAGCTGCCCGCTTTGTCAAATGGTTCTCCTGTTTCGAGATAGGTTTCAATTTCTTCGTCAGACAACTCCCAAAAGGTTACTTCCGTTTTTTCTGCAAAAACGGTCCTGTTTTTATCACTGATGATAGCCACACCCGTATACACAGAGTGTGTTCTTCCTGAAAGCAATTCCAACGTTTTTTTCGCGTCTGCACGATCGATAGGCTTTCCTAAAATTTCGCCGTCAACCACAACGATCGTGTCCGAGCCAATGACACAGCTTTCTTTATGTTCAGTTGCGATATTCGCTGCTTTTCTCAATGCCAGATCTTGGACAGCCTCTTCGGCAGTCAAACCAGAGTCAATGCTTTCATCAACATTGGCGTGAATCGTTTGAAAGGGAATTTGGAGAAATTGGAGAAGTTCCTTACGACGCGGTGATGAAGAAGCTAATATCAACCGATGCATGAATTCCACCTTACCTCACTAAAAGCAGTTTTGGGAGATACACACTTATAGTAACAAATTACAGAAGAACTAACAATCTTTGACAAGATATTTCTTTATAAAAAAAGAATCTGTGGTATTACATGACTTTTGTACCTGATCATGTATAACCCAAATCCCTTTTTTCGACAATACGCGAGATATTTCCCAGAAAATAAACATCTAGTGATTATCAGCTTGCTCCGATGCTTTGATAGCCCTTTAAGTAGAGCAGAAGCTGTTCCTGGGCAAGGATTAATTGCTCAGGATCTTTTGAAGATTGATATTTATTGAGAAGCTCGGCTGATGAAGAGATATTTTTTTTCATATTTACGAGTGCTTCCGCTGATACGTTTTCGGCACTGTTGTTAACGGCCTTTATTTGCTTGCTGAGAACCTCTTGATCCGCCGTCGATACGGTACCATTCAAAAGACCCGAGGTAAATTGCGATAATGTGCCGTAGAGCGTGGACATTTCGTTCAAAAGTTCTTTTTCTTTTTTACCACCCTTTATCGCAGCTGAAAATGATACTTCCTTCCAGAAAGCATCGACTTGGTTTTGTTTATGATAAGAAGCAAGCCCCTTACTGTCCTCCAGGCTTCCGGCCGTCCCCACAAATATGTAATACTTCTCGTCCAATGCGAAAATTTCTGCTGGCACGCCTTTTTGTTTAATATTTTTCTGAAGCTCGCGGGCGCTGTTCTCCGTACTGAAAACCCCTCCTTGGACCATATATGTTTTTAGGTTTGTATTTATACTTTCTGCGGATTGCGTTTCCTTAGGAGCAACGGCCGCCGGAGCTCTTTCAGTTGCGGTTGTTCCGTCATCAGTTGTGATTGTTTTTAAGATAATAAGGCCAAAGCATGTCCCTAAAAGAACAGCGCAAAGTATAGCAATCAGACTGAACCTATTTTTTTCATGGTTTGTCGTTTTGCCTCCGAAAGTATATATCCTTTTTTTAAAGGGGACAGGATTTATTATTTCGTTTTTCTCTTCATCATCGTGATCAGGCAATATCCAATCAAAACTTTCTTCCTCCGCCTTCTCCCTTGTTGCAGCGAGTTGATTCTCCGGATTGAGCCTGTCTTTCTTGTTTTCCTCGAATGTTTTTTCCTGTCCATTGATCTTGATTGTAATACTTTTTCTGTTCCCGGACTTGTCCATTGTACAGGCTCCCTTCGACCTCATTTTTCTCATCCTATCACAGGGACAAAAAAAAAGAACAAGACTTTTGTCGCCTTGTACTTAATAGGTTTCGTCAAATTTTTCTGGCGGGAAGTTCGATATGAAGTTTTGTATCTGTAAATTTAAATGTTTAGGTACCAATTGATTAAAGCATCTCCATAAAATAAGGAGACAAAGGCGCCAGCAGCGATGAAAGGCCCAAACGGAATGGCTTGTTTTTTCTTGTATTTGCCCACGAGCATGCCGAAAATGCCATAAACAGCTCCAATAAATATTGCTAGAACGAGAGACAGAAGCGTCAACCTCAGACCGAGCACTAGACCGATAACAAAAAATAGTTTTGCATCTCCCACACCCATTCCACCCTTGCTTATTATCACGATTAGGTATAAAAGCGCAAAACCCGTAAAAGCGCCTACGAACATATCCCACCATGGATCCAGGGGCACGAATAATCTCTCGAGAAGAATAAGGGGAATAAAAAATAAAAGCACTTTATCAGGGATAACCATGTAGAAAACATCCGACACAAAAATAATCGTCAAAAGCGAAATAAAAGTGAGCGCCACTAGCAATTCACCGCCCAGCCCGAACTGATAGCAAGCCACCATGAATAATAATCCGGTCATAAGTTCGACAGCAGGATATATCATGGAAATCTTTTTGCCGCAGCCTCGGCACTTTCCACGGAGAAAGAGATAAGAGAAAACCGGTATCAAATCCAATTTTCCTAAATTTCTATGGCATGCCGGACAATGTGAGCCAGGCCTCACGATTGAAATATTTTCAGGAACCCGCAGGCCAACGACATTATAAAAAGATCCCAACACCAGACCGAGTATGAATAAGTACATATAAATAAGAGTCATATGAATAGTAGGTTCCTTTACCGTTTTTATAGATTTATCATACAATATTTTTCTATTAATTTCTATAAAATACCAATTTTAAAAAAGTAAAAAGACAAAAGCCCAGTCGCTTTTGTCTTGTCATCCTACATATTCGGCAACTTTATTCCTGCCCGCTTTCTTAGCGCCGGTGTACATGGCTCGGTCTGCGTGGCGAATTAACGTTTGCGCATCTTCTGCGTCATCGGGCGCTGATGCGACACCAATGCTTGCGGTAACTGGAATAAGAACTTTACTGCGGAGCTCATCTAAATCTGAGTATACAGAGAAGGGCTGGATCGCAATGGATTCCCTGATAAATTCAGCAAAATCATACGCCGCCGCCTTATCGACATTGGGCAAGAGAATCACAAACTCTTCCCCTCCATAACGGGCAAGGACTCCTTTATTCGCAATCAATAGCTCAAGACGCCCCGCCAGCTCGATCAAGATTTCATTTCCAGCCTGGTGCCCATAGTTATCATTGATAGATTTAAAATGATCGATGTCTAAAAGAATTAATGAAAGATTGCTATATTCCTTGTTAAATTCCTCCTCAATGGCTGTTTCGAAATATCGATAATTATAGAGATTGGTCAAAGCACAGCGTTCACTTTGTTTTTTTGTTTCTTCTACATGACGGGCATTTTCTATCGCCACCCCTAAATAGGAGCACAAAATATTCATAATCATTAATTGATTTTGCTCATATGCCCGCTTCTTCCCTGAAGCCAGGATTAATATACCTTCGACGAGAGAATTGCGGACAATCGGGACAGCCAGGACACTTTGTGTTGTTTTGGGTAGGAAACCTCCTCTATCAAGATGCTTCCACTCTTTCTTCGAGTTATAGATGATTCCCTGTTTGGTTATCCGTACAAATCCGCATATTCCTGCATTAATTGCAAACGGCTGTATTTCTTTCTCTTGTTCGATCCCTTGCTCAGCATAACGAAGGAGGCGAATTTTGTCTTCCTTATTAAAAACATCGAAAATGTATGTCTGTTCGGACGGAAGAATCGTTGAAATTTTCTCGACAAAAAGATGAAGAACTTCTTCAACCTGCAGCCTTTGAGTAAGCTGATGTCCAATTTCACTGGCTTTTTTTAGTCGTCTGTTAATTCCCTGTGACGAGTTATAGAGCCTCATGACGAAAGCGATCCCTATTAAAGGGACCCCGCCAAACAAGATTGCAAGGTACCCCAGTTGCTGGTACAAATCATAGAAAATAATACCGATGGGAAGTACGACCAAAGAAGAAATCATATCCCATATTGTATCTTTGGTAAATGGCTCAAGTTTCTGATTCATTAAAAAATACCTGGCTACTGTAACCAAAAAAGTATTCAAGAAAAAATAAGAAAAAAGATAGACGAATATCATCCATAAATTGGATGGATGAACTACAGTACTATAGTCATGGGTTCCTCCGATTGCGTAGTAAATAAGACCGCTTACTAAACAAACTAGGAAAAAAATCAGCGAATTAAGCGGCAGTCGATAAATTTCACTCCGTCTAAGTCTCAGCATCGACAGCATAAAGATGAAGGAAATTTGTGTCACCAACATCTCAACAGCCAAGCCATATATGAGGAAGACGGCAAGGGAAACTCCTTGAAAAGCCGAGATTTGCGTATTATTAATAATCATCGGGATTAACGCCAGGATGCACATTAAAACAAGGAAGGCGAAAATGTCCCATTCATGACCGTTGATGTGCGGAGGATCATAATGAAATGTCAGCAAGATCCCCCCGGGAACAATCAAGAGCCATAATAGCCAAACACCCATCCGTTTATGCTTTTCGACCTCCATTACAACCCCCCCTCTCCACCTTATTTCCTAGGTCATTTTAAATAAAACTAGTAAAAAAGTCCGCATTTTAGTTAATTTTAGCAAATATTCTCAAATTTGTCACATCGAAAGCTCGAGTTTTTTTTCAATATTTCCCATGAAGTTTTTCAATCAGATATGGCCTCGCCAGCGATAGAAAATATAGCGAACCAGTTATGATTAGCACTTCATTATCCATTTCGTTTCCCAAAGAATGATCGATCGCCTCTTGCCAATCCTTCATCACCCTTATATTTTCCGTCTTGCTGCATTCATAGAGCAACTCCGCAGCAGCGGCACGTTCGTGCGGAAACTCGGTAAAAATGATATTTTCAGCTTTTTGGTCAAGGGCTGCTATCATTTCCTGATAGTTCTTGTCTTTCAGTGCGGCGAAAACAAATCGGAATCCTTTATCAGGATAATAATTTTGCAATGTTTCTATTAAAGCGGACATGCCTGCGGGATTGTGGGCACCATCCAATACAATTAAAGGCTGCTTTGATACCAGCTCAAAACGGGCACTCCACACTGCATGGCGCAATCCTTTTCGAATGCTTTCTTCACGGATTGAATACTGCTGTCGTTCATTCATCAGCAAGATCGCCGTTAGAGCGAGGGACGCGTTCTCAGCCTGGTGCTTCCCCAACATCCCAAGCTCAATTTCATCAAGTGTGTATCTTTCGAAATGATAGGAAAATCTCTGCATGCTTCCTTCACTGCCTAGGTTTTCTATGAAAAAGTCCTTATTCAACTGATAGAGTCTGGCATTTTCTGCTACAGCCTTATCCTGTATGGCTTGTTCTGCCGCGCCGCTGATCACCGGTACTTCCTTTTTGATGATGCCTGCCTTTTCTCTCGCTATCTCTTCCATTGACTGGCCTAGAATGCCCGTATGCTCTAAAGAGATCGAAGTGATGATCGACAGTACCGGGGTCACCACGTTGGTTGAATCGAGCCTGCCTCCAAGCCCTGTTTCAAGCAAAACAATATCAGCTTCTTTTTGTTTAAAATATAAAAAAGCCATGGCCGTTAGTATTTCGAACTGAGTCGGACCATTTCCCGACCGATCCATTGCTTCAACCGCATTATGTACTTGATTAAAAAGTGAAATAAATTCCCGGTCACTGATCATCGATTGATTTATTGAGAGCTGTTCATTCACCGATTCTAAGTACGGGGAAGTAAACGCACCGGTACGTATTCCTTCCGCTTGGAGAATTTCCTTCAGATAATTCAAGGTCGAACCTTTTCCGTTCGAGCCTGCAATATGTACGAATTTCATATGGTGGTGCGGATTGTCCAAACAGGTGAGAAGCGTTTCCATTCGTGTAAGGCCGAAATCCATCCCCAGTTGAAGCTGCCTGTTATGCAAGTACTCATTTATTTCAGCCATTGTCTCTTTCTGCATATAAATGCCTCCAAACCACTTACTTTGTTTCAAAATATCCTTTACAATTATATCATCTATATGTAGCCTATTTACCTGACAAAGGAAGTGTTCCAGTATGAGTGGTTGTTGGATTGTCGTAAACGGCTATTTGCAACAAAAAAAATTCTCTGATCTGGCGATTTTTATGAAAGACGCCGCAGAGAGAAAAAAGGTTTCTACCAGCATCGTCCGCCATACGGAATTAATTGCTGTGCTTGATAATGGAATACCAAGATTAAAAGGCAGCTTCTCCGATTCGCTTCCTGATTTTATCATTTTCATGGACAAAGATATACAATTGGCGCGTCACTTGGAGATGATGGGCATTCCTGTCTATAACGGAAGTGCTTCTATCGAAGTCTGTGACAGCAAGGCCAAAACACATCAAGCTCTCGCTAACCACGGGATTCCAATGCCGAGAACCGTATTTCCGCCTTTTACATATGAAGGCATCCAGCGGGAGGACTTTCAGGCATTTAAGAATATCGGACAAGACCTCGGTTATCCGTTGGTCATTAAAGAAGCGTATGGCTCCTTCGGCGAGCAGGTTTATCTTGCTCAGAACGAAACGGAATTACTAGAATTGGTAAGAAACATCGCCCATAAACCTTTTATCCTGCAGGAGTTTGTAAAAAGCAGCAAGGGCAGGGATATCCGTCTCAATGTTGTCGGGGGCAAGGTGGTTGCTTCGATGCTCAGAACTTCTGAAACTGATTTTCGCGCAAACGTAACGAATGGAGGAAAAATGCTAGCGTATAACCCGACTCCTGAAGAAATCGAACTAGCCGTTACATGTGCCGACATCCTTGGAATCGATTTCGCGGGAATTGATTTATTGTTTGGAGAGCGCGGTCCATTGCTTTGTGAAGTTAATTCGAATTCGCATTTGTTAAATATTTATGATTGTACAGGAGTTAACGTTGCCGATTATATGATCGATTACATCTTACAAGAAGAGGCGGAAAAACGAAATGAATGAACTCGGCTGGCTGATCTATTCCTTTGAAGACGCTAAACGGAATCAATCTTATATCCAATGGATGATTGAGGAGGCAAAGCAGTTAGATATGAACTTGACACTATGTTACCGTGAAGATTTTGCTCTCGGACATTGTAATTCGAAACTGGCAATTTTTCATCAAGGAAAAGCGGCGGATTTGCCTTCCTTTGCCATCATCCGGACGATCGATCCCCTATTCACCAGGCAACTGGAGCTGCTCGGGATAAAATGCTTTAATTCGTCACTAGTTTCCGAAATATGTAACAACAAAGCAAAAACCCATCAATATATGGCGCCGCTTGGCATTCCAATGGCCGATACCATTTACTGCCCAGGAAATACCTTTACCTGTAATGATGTTCCATTGCAGTATCCTTACATCGCGAAGGAAGTCTCCGCCCGTGGCGGAAAACAGGTATTTCTCATTGAAAACGAAGCGGATGAAGACGCACTAAAAGGGATGCCAGGTCAATGGATCATTCAAAAACCTGGTGTACTAGGGAAAGATGTCCGGGTTTTTGTTGTTGGCAAGAAAATAATCGCTGCGGTTTTAAGACAGTCACAAACAGATTTCAAAGCAAACTTCACCCTCGGCGGCAGCGCTTCGCTATATAAGCTATCCGATCAGGAAAAAGACCTGATTGAAAAGATTATCAACACAATTGATTTTGGCATGGTTGGCATTGATTTTGTATTTTCAGAGGAAGGCAGCTTTTGGTTAAACGAAATCGAGGATATAGTCGGAAGCAGGACGTTGAGTGCTCTATCAAAGATAAATATCGTCCGGGAATATATGTTACATATCAAAAAAGAAATGACGATGGAGCCGGATTACTCGTGAATTCTGGAGATTGGTCATATTTTGGTATGCGCTCGTGAATTTCGATTACCGCTCGTAATTTCTGATGGCCGCTCGTAAATTTCGATTACCGCTCGTAATTTCTGATTGCCGCTCGTAAATTTCGATTACCGCTCGTAATTTCTGATTGCCGCTCGTAAATTTCGATTACCGCTCGTAATTTCTGATTACCGCTCGTAAATTTCGATTACCGCTCGTAATTTCTGATTGCCGCTCGTAATTTCTAATTACCGCTCGTAAATTCTGATTACCGCTCGTAAATTTCAATTACCGCTCGTAAATTCCGATCACCGCTCGTAAATTCTAATTACCGCTAGTAAATTTCGATTACCACTGCGTAAATTCTGATAATCCATTGTAAAATCAAAAAAGAGCTCTGCTCACAATTCCAATCCATCTAAAAAAGGATGAACCGCAAGCCGGTTCATCCTTTCTCTATTACATCTGCTTCAATTCACTGATTCTGCGGATTACGGCATCACGCTTTTCGCTGTAATCCTTTTCCTTCGCACGTTCTTCTTCAATCACGTTTGCAGGAGCTTTTTTCACAAAGCCTTCGTTGCCTAGTTTTTTCTGAACGCGGTCTACTTCTTTGTTCAGTTTATCGAGTTCTTTTTCGAGACGGTTGATTTCTTCATCGATATTGATTAAGCCTTGGAGCGGTAAAATCAGCTCGACCCCGGTTACGACAGCTGTCATGGCCTGTCCCGGCTCTTCGACTTCTATACCGATTGTTAATTCTTCAGGATTACAGAAGCGCTCAATATAGGCGCTGTTTTTATTTAACTTGTTTAATGTCGCTTCGTCCTTCGCTTTCAAAATCAGCTTAATCTTCTTGCTCATCGGCGTATTTACCTCAGCACGAATATTTCGAACAGAGCGGATAATCTCCACAAGCAGCTTCATTTCTTCAGCTGCTTCTGTATCTGTAAGTTCTCTGTTCACCCCCGGCCAAGCAGCTGTCGTAATTGATTCACCCTTATGCGGCAGGTTCTGCCAAATTTCCTCGGTAATAAACGGCATGAATGGGTGAAGCAATCTCATCGTGTTATCTAAGACATAAGCCAAAATCGACCGGGTTGTTTTCTTGGCGGCCTCATCCTCCCCGTAGAGCGGAAGCTTCGCCATTTCAATATACCAGTCACAGAAGTCATCCCAGATAAAGTTATAAAGCACACGGCCGACTTCTCCGAATTCATACTTATCGGCAAGTCTTGATACTGTTTCAATGGTTTCATTTAAGCGAGTCAAAATCCATTTATCTGCAACCGATTTCTCACCGGATAAATCAATTTCTTCATACTTGAGTCCTTCCATGTTCATTAGAGCGAAACGGGAGGCATTCCATATCTTGTTGGCAAAGTTCCAGATAGCTTCCACTTTATCGGTACTGTAGCGCAAATCCTGTCCCGGTGAGCTTCCGGTCGACAAGAAATACCTTAGGGAGTCGGCACCATATTGATCGATCACTTCCATTGGGTCGACGCCGTTGCCAAGGGATTTACTCATCTTACGTCCCTGTTCGTCACGGACAAGCCCGTGAATGAGCACATCTTTGAATGGACGTTCACCAGTGAATTCTAGTCCTTGGAAAATCATCCGGGATACCCAGAAAAAGATGATATCATATCCGGTCACAAGGGCTGCAGTCGGATAGTACCGATTGTAATCGGCTGATTCCGTATCGGGCCAGCCCATTGTAGAGAAAGGCCATAACGCTGAGCTGAACCATGTATCCAAAACATCGTTGTCCTGTTCCCAGTTTTCAATGTCCGCAGGCGCAACTTGCCCCACAAATACTTCACCTGTTTCCTTATGGTACCAGGCAGGAATCCGGTGGCCCCACCATAGCTGGCGGGAGATACACCAATCACGGATGTTTTCCATCCAGTGCAAATAGGTTTTCTCGAAACGATCGGGTATGAAATGAACCTTCTCGCTGTCTGACTTTTGTTGAAGCGCGACAGCTTCATCGGCCAAAGGCTGCATCTTGACGAACCATTGCGTCGAAAGATAGGGCTCTACAACCGCTCCACTTCGCTCCGAATGGCCAACGGAGTGAAGATGGTCCTCAATCTTAAAGAGAACACCATCCTCCTGCAGGTCTTTGACGATTTGCTTGCGACATTCGAACCGATCCATGCCATCGTATTTTCCCGCTCTGCCGTTCATTGTTCCGTCTTCATTCATGACAAGAATTCTCTCCAGGTTATGGCGGTTGCCGATTTCAAAATCGTTTGGATCATGAGCCGGGGTGATTTTTACCGCTCCGGAACCGAAATCCATTTCCACATAATCGTCTCCAACGATTGGAATTTCTCTACCCGTTATCGGCAGGATGACGTTTTTCCCAATCAGATGCTTGTAACGATCATCCTCAGGGTGTACAGCAACGGCTGTATCGCCGAGCATCGTTTCCGGACGGGTCGTCGCGATTTCAATATGTCCGGATCCATCTGCAAGCGGATATTTCATATGATAGAAGGCGCCTTGCACATCCTTGTAAATAACCTCAATATCAGAAAGAGCCGTTTTCGTGGACGGATCCCAGTTGATGATGTATTCGCCACGGTAGATCAAGCCTTTGTTATAAAGAGATACGAAAACCTCGCGAACCGCTTTTGAAAGTCCTTCATCCAGCGTGAACCGTTCTCTTGAATAATCAAGCCCTAACCCGAGCTTTGACCATTGTTCACGGATATGGTTTGCATATTCTTCTTTCCATTTCCATGTTTCTTCAAGAAATTTCTCACGGCCTAAGTCATAACGGCTTTTTCCCCCGCTGCGCAGCTTTTCTTCCACCTTGGCCTGTGTCGCAATCCCGGCATGATCCATTCCTGGAAGCCATAATACATCGTACCCCTGCATTCGTTTCATCCGGGTTAAAATATCCTGCAACGTCGTATCCCAGGCATGGCCCAGATGCAGCTTCCCCGTTACGTTTGGAGGAGGAATCACGATTGTATACGGCTGCTTATTATTATCGCTTTTCGCTTCAAAAAATTTTCCATCCTGCCACCATTTATAACGGCCTTTTTCAATTGTTTGCGGGTCATACTTAGTCGGCATTTGTTCTTTCTCTTCCATACTATTTCCTCCTATATCAGTCTGACGAAAATAAAAAAACTTCCTGGTCCATAAAAGGACGAAGGAAGTTGTTCGCGGTGCCACCTTTTTTCCGAATCAGAATCAAAACACGATTCTTGCCCGGCTCTCAAATGAAATAACGGCTCTTTACCGGTGACCGCTATGAAATGCGTAAGCGCCCTGCAATCAAGGATCGTCGTCTAATACCTGCCACGTCCTGTGGCAAACGTCGACGCCAGTCCATCCTGGACAAGTGCGACAGGCATAAGACGCACTGTGCAGGAAATCCTGATTTCTGAAGCAGGGTGGCTTATGACCCCGAGCGGCTGGGCGCTGTAGCTAGACACCAGTACTCATAGAGAAAATAAGACTCTCTAATTTGGGCAATTTTTCACGGACACAACTCACAGGCGACTTCTGATGGTACGGCTTAGAAACCTCACAGCTAATGGTTTCACTCTCTGATAAGCGGTATAAACACCTTACTATTCCTGTTCATAGTTTTTATCTATTCATTTATGCTTCTTCAGTTCAATTAATATAGTACAGAATAACTTGTTGTCTAGTCAATAATCTTTTCCATTTTTCTAATATTCTATACAGAGGCCTGGCGGTCTGTGATAGACAAAAGTCACATTTTCCATCCTGCGGACATAAGATGCTATTATGGTTTATTAAGATCAGAAGGATGGATGTTAAATGAAACGAAGATACTCTCCGTATGCTTTGCCCCCGTGGCTCAGGACCACACGCCGCGTATGTGCACAATTCATCATCCCTATTACGGTATTCCAGGGAATCCGAACATTATTGCTTCCGACAGCCATAGATATCCTGTTGCTCGCTATATTAATTGTTATTGCGGTTGCCATTCATCTTCAACTCATATAGTTCTTTAGCCTGGCGTCTGTTCAGCTTGAGCAGCCGCTTTTTTTTGTTGTTCGATTTCTTCGATTTTCATAACCATATACTCCGTATTTTTTAAAAGCCAATATTGCCGCTGTAGCTGGCTGACATAATATAATTCTGTTTTATCTCCTTTTTTATCAAAGTAATTCCTTACGCTTTGAATGGATGATCCCGGATAAGCTAAATAGCTTTGGAACAATAACATTTCCTCTTCTTTCATCGGGAAATATTTAAGGTAATTGTAAATCCAATTGACGCCATCTTCATACTCGGTCGGATAAGTCCTTGCCGATGAAACCAAAAAAGGCAGTAAATCAAAATGAGGCGGAGCTATCTTGGAATTTTCAAAATTTATAAAATGCCCATAGCCTCTGTCATCATAAATAAAATGTTGAATCGCGAGCTTGCCGTGGGTAACGACGCTTCTGACTTTTTCATCATTCTTTGTCCTCTCAAACCACTCTCCCAGCTTTTTCTCTGCATAGTTCAAAGCCTGTAAAATGTCTGAGAAGTACATACAGAACAAAAGCTCGAATGGGGACATATACCACTTCTTCTCACTGCTGCGGACGAATTCTTCAATAAAATCGCGCTGCTTCTTCCAGTGCTCAGCCGTCCGTTCGAAATGTTCTTCCCTTTCTTCTTGGCTGACCGGCACCTCTTTTACGGAAAGAGTATGCATTCTCGCAAGCTCCCTGAATAATTGCATATGACGTTGGTCTCGCTCATCTGTTTCTTGATTCAACAGCCAGGGCATCAAATAATACAATCTGCCTTTTTCAAGAATCGCGTATCTACCGTCCATCGCCGGGTAAATCGGGACAATCCGGTTGAAGCCCCGTTGATATAAGTGCTGAATACTTTTGATAAAATCGATTCCTGCATGTGGAGAAATTTCCTTCAAAGCAAAAACGCCATTATCACTATACACCTTTTTTACTTTGCCGAAGTTCTCCACGTACTTTACCTTTAACGCATAATGACGTAAAATGGCTTCCGTTTCATTGATTTGATTCTCGTTTTTATTCACGAGATCCACTCGCCTTCATGATAATGAAATAAAAAAACAGCAGAGCAGAGCGCTCCGTCTCTGCTCTTTTGCTTACAATTTAACTTTCGCTGTCTTTGGGATGTAAAGCACCTGACCCTCATATACGTCTTGACCCGGATCAAGGGAATTCCTGCTTTGAATCGATTGGACGCTGATATCATAACGATCCGCCAAGGTGGAAAGTGTATCTCCTTCCTGGACAATGCACACTTTCACCTTTGTTAATTCCTCTTCCTGTTTTCGGCCAAAGAAATCCATAAGTGAAACCTGTTCAGCATCTTTTTCATGCGTTCTTTCTTTTTCCTCGTTTTCAGAAGCAGCAGATGTATCTTTTTTTCTTGCAAGATTTAAAATGGGTGCATAATCATTTTGCTCTTGCACTTCAGGCTTCTGTTCTTGTTCTGTATGAGAATAATGTTCCTGTTCCAACTCGATATCTTCTTCGCTTTCTTGTTGGATATCGGTCAAGGGATGTTCTCTATTCATTGTTTCACTTTCTACCTGTATTGGTTCTACCGGAATTTCAAATACAGGAATGCTTAGTGCAACAGGTTCTGTCTCTTCCAATCTTTCATCTTCCGGGAGTTTCTTTGCTTCTGCAAAAAACGGAGCGTACAAATCCTCATTAACTGGTGGCTCTGCTGGATATACTTCTTCTTCCTCCAGACTCGAGTCTCTGACCTGCTTCTCAAATGCATCTTCATTGATATATGGAATTGGTCCTCCTTCCTCTTCTTCGTTGACGATACGGGGCTCCATTTGTTCATCCTCATTTTCCTGAGGGTCCGGATATACACTAAAGTGCACTTCTTCAGGATTTTCTTCCGATTGTTCTAATTCATTTCCCCGGTCAATCTCTTCCTCTTCATCTGATGTATCAGTTTGCTGTTCCTTGTAGATGCCGGTGATTAGCAAATCAGCCTGTAGCTTCAGGCAATTCTTTTCTGGCAGTGTATAATCGAAAGTTTGGATCTCTACATCGACATCCTCAATCGAATGGATTCTATTATAGGGAATGGTGATATCCACCGGAAAGCAGTGGGTAAAAACATTAACGTCATTTTCCCCTCTGTTTACTTCCTGGATTGTCTTTGGATGATAGTTTTGGATGTAATTTATAGGTTCTGATTCTCCGGTGCGCTGTTCCTCTTTGTATTCCCCGCTTAAATCAAGTGTCCCTTTAATCACGACATATTGATCTCTTTCCTGGATTGTAATGTTTGGGTCCAGCGAAATCGAATAAAGCTCAGCAACTTCCTGTCCCTTCTGAAACCAAATGGCTTCTTCTAATGAAAATCGTAAATACGATTGATTTTCTTTCGACAAAAAGAACTCCTCCTCTCATATCCTTAGAAAAACAATGACTATGCCATTAACAATCTATGAAGCAATAAAATTATTTATGACATCTATGAGAATAAGGATAAGCAGAGGAGTAAGTCGACATTTTTGAGTTTCATTTAAATGGGATGGAGTTTCGTTTAAATGAACTGCATTTTCGTTTAAATTAAAAAATTTTCGTTCGAGTCCATATTTTCCCTGTAACACCAAATAAAAAAAGGTCCTTCCTTTATCATCCACTCGATAAAAGAAAGACCCTTACATTCCATTATTTTTTCAGCTTAGAGAATGCCTTTTCAGCTGCAGCAATCGTTTTTTCAATATCTTTATCTGAATGTGCGGTGGACAGAAACAGCCCCTCGAATTGGGACGGAGGCAAATATACTCCTTGTTCCGCCATTTCACGATAATATGTGCCGAAGAAGTTCAAGTCCGAAGTTTTGGCCGTTTCGTAATTGATGACATTTTCATTCGTAAAGAACAGACCAATCATCGAGCCGGCACGGTTAAACGTATGCGGGATATCATATTTCTTCGCTGCGGCGCCGATGCCTTCCTCAAGCAGATCACCTTTTCGCTTAAATTCCTCATACACTTCCGGTGTTAATTGGCTAAGCGTTTCATATCCAGCAGTCATCGCTAGGGGATTTCCCGATAAGGTTCCCGCTTGGTAAATCGAACCGCTCGGAGCGATTTGTTCCATGATTTCTTTCTTGCCGCCGAAAGCCCCTACTGGGAGACCGCCGCCGATTACTTTGCCAAGACAGGTAATATCGGGATCGACGCCAAAGTAGCCTTGCGCGCAGTTATAGCCGACACGGAAACCGGTCATGACCTCATCAAAAATAAGTAGCGAGCCATTATTTTTCGTGATTTCACGGAGCCCTTCCAAAAATCCCGGCTGTGGCGGCACGACGCCCATGTTGCCTGCAACTGGTTCAACAATGATACCGGCGATGTCATCACCGTATTGTTCGAAAGCAACTCTCACGCTTTCCAGGTCATTGTACGGAACCGTAATCGTGTTCTTCGCTGTCCCCTCAGGTACACCGGGGCTGTCCGGCAAACCGAGTGTAGCGACACCGGAACCAGCTTTGATCAGCAGCGAATCGCCATGGCCGTGATAGCAGCCTTCAAATTTAAGGATTTTATTGCGTCCTGTGTAGCCGCGGGCCAAACGAAGGGCGCTCATTGTCGCCTCCGTGCCTGAAGATACCATCCGAATCATTTCAATGGAAGGCACTCTGTCGATGACCAGCTGTGCCAATTTATTTTCAATCAAAGTGGAAGCCCCGAAGCTTGTCCCCGTTTCAGCCACCTTTTTCAATGCCTCTACAACTCTGTCATTTGTATGCCCTAAAATCAACGGCCCCCAAGAAAGGACATAATCAATATATTCGTTTCCATCAATGTCATATATCTTAGAGCCCTTGCCCCTTTCCATAAAAATGGGGTCCATATCGACTGATTTAAACGCGCGTACCGGGCTGTTTACACCCCCAGGCATCAAGTTCACAGCTTCTGCAAAAGCCTGCTTCGATTTTTCATAAGAACGCATACATTCATCTCCTCGACTATTTCTCTTCGTTTATCCCGCTTTAACGGGCAGTAAGCCCCCCCACATGGAAAAACAAGGATAAGTGGGGGAATAACTGCCCGTAAAAGTGCGATTGGTTCAACTAACCATCGGTGGGGGATGAACCGATGGAAGTTTCACTTTATCCAACGAGCAACATCTTTGGCGAAATACGTAATGATCAAATCAGCTCCTGCTCGTTTCATGCCTGTTAACATTTCCGTGACGATTGCCTTTTCATCAATCCATCCATTCAAGGCCGCGCCTTTCACCATCGAATACTCTCCGCTCACATTATAGGCAACAACCGGGAGGGTAAAATTATTTTTCACGTCCCGGATGATATCCATATATGATAGAGCCGGTTTGACAATCAGAAAATCGGCGCCTTCCATGACATCCGACTCCGCTTCCCGGAACGCTTCCATGCGGTTGGCCGGATCCATTTGATAGGTTTTCCGGTCCCCGAATTGCGGAGCACCGTTTGCTGCTTCACGGAATGGTCCATAATAGGCAGATGAATATTTCACGGCATAAGACATGATTGGAATATCGATATAGCCCGCTTCGTCCAATCCGGCGCGAATCGCTGCAACAAACCCGTCCATCATGTTGGAAGGCGCGATGATGTCCGCTCCCGCTTCAGCCTGGCTGACTGCCGTTTTCGCGAGCATATCAAGCGAGGCATCATTCAAGATTTTCCCGTCTTCGACGATGCCGCAATGCCCATGGCTTGTGTATTCGCATAAGCAAGTATCAGCAATAACGATGACATCCGGGAATTCTTTCTTAATCAGACGGGTCGCCTGCTGAACGAGTCCGTTATGGTCGAACGCACCTGTTCCCTGTTCATCCTTATCGTGTTCATGGGGTACACCGAACAGAATGACAGATTTAATCCCAAGGCCTGTCACTTCTTCCATTTCAGCCTGCAAATTATCCATTGATAGTTGAAAAACGCCAGGCATGGAGGAGATTTCATTTCTCACTTGCTCCCCGTCTATGACAAAAAGCGGATAAATCAAATCTTCCTTATGGAGATAGGTTTCACGTACCAACGCTCTCATGCTTTCGCTTGAACGCAAGCGGCGATGGCGGTTAAATCGAAGGTTACTCATTTTCTTTCCTCCTTATCATTCTTATCTTGCAAATATTGTATCAACGATTCTATCATTGCGTTACCAGTATATTCATGTTTAGGACAAATATCGACAACCAGGCCACGGTTTTCTGCGGTTTTTTTGGCTATCGGTCCGATGCAAGCAACTATAAGCTTCTCAGCTTCCTTCCGCATTCCATGCTTTTTCACAACTTCGATAAAATGATCAACCGTCGAAGAACTCGTAAACGTAACAATATCAATTTTTCCAATCTGCAGCAATTCAATCAATAAACGCTCACTTGCTGCCGGAAATATTGTTTCATAGACGATGATTTCTTCACAAACCGCCCCGTAACGGTTAATTTCATCGCAAATAACGGAACGGGCAAGGTTTCCCTTTGCGATCAGTACCTTCTCATTTTGATCTAAATGCTCGACGAATTGCATGGCAAACGCCTCAGCCACAAATTCATCAGGTATAAAATCAGGAAGAAATCCGAATCTCTCAAGCGCTTCTTTTGTTTTATTCCCTATGACTGCCATTTTAGGCATCCTGGTCGGTTTTGTCACTTGTTCCAACAAGCGAAAGAAAAACTCCACACCGTTTCGGCTTGTGAAGACGAGCCACTCATAGTCATCCAGACAAGCGAGTTGGTCTATCTTCCTGGACACTGGAACAAAGTCAATGAGAGGAATCGCGTGCGGGATCCCTCCGTTTGCAGCAATTGTCTCAATCATCTCTGCCGACTGCTCTTCCCCTCTGGTAACCAGGACATTCAATCCTTTTAAAGGCTTGCCCTTATGCATTACTGATCTAACTCCTGTTTCACCCGGTCAATCAATTCTTTCGCGCCTCTTCCGCTTAATAAGCGGGCGGCTTCCTTTCCTACTTCAATCGGATTCTTTCCTTCCACGACTTCTTTGTAAATCGTTTGTCCGTCCGGGGAGGCTACGAGCGCGGCTAAAGAAACCGCACCATCTTCTTTAACCGTTCCGAGTCCTGCGATCGGTACCTGGCAACCGCCCTCCATTTTATCCAGAAACGCTCTTTCCGCCTCGACAGCCAATCTCGTTTCCTCGCAGGTCAGCTTTTTTAGCTCGGCAAGGAGTTCCAGATCATCTTCTCGGCACTCGATCGAAAGGGCTCCCTGTCCAACTGCAGGCAAAGAAAGGTCGGCTTCCAGAAACTGTGTTACGACTTCCTGTTTCCAGCCGAGACGGGACAGGCCAGCCGCCGCTAAAATGATGGCATCATAGTCTTCGTTAGCCAGCTTTTCCAAGCGGGTATCGACATTGCCGCGAATCCACTTAATCTCAAGGTCCGGTCGCCTGTGAAGCAGCTGTGCACTGCGGCGCAGGCTGCTTGTCCCGATGACTGCCCCTTCCTTTAGCTCTTCGAATGGAATATGATTCTTTGAAATTAATGCATCTCGATAATCTTCCCTCGGAGGAATACTGCCGATCGTCAATCCGTCCGGGAGCACGGCGGGCATATCCTTCATGCTATGAACAGCCATATCGATTTCTTTGTTCAGCATCGCCTGTTCGATTTCTTTTACAAAAAGGCCCTTGCCGCCCACTTTAGAAAGCGTCACATCCTGAATCTGATCCCCTTTTGTCACAATCTCTTTCACTTCGAATTCAAAAGGAACACCAAGCTGTTTCAATTGATCGATGACCCAATTCGTCTGGGTGATTGCTAATTTGCTCCGTCTGGAACCGACAATAATTTTTCTCATGATTTCCTCCTATGTATTCCAAAAGTGGAAGGTTGAAAGACTCCCAAACAGGGAGAAGTTGATGATCACAATTAAAAAAGAACCAATATTCCAATAAGCCAATGTCTTCCCATACATTTGTTTCCGAACTTTCACATATAAATACACGCTATAGGCGGCCAGAACAACGAACGAACCGATAATCTTCGGATCATACCAAAAGATGTCGGGAACTTTTATGTACGCCCATTGCAAACCCAATATTAGCGCAATACCAAGCATTGGCACCCCTATGACCGCAAGGATATAGGACGCTTGCTCAAGCTTCGCCAAATCCCCCAGCCGTAAAAGCCGTTTGCCCCATTTCTTTCTTTTAAGCAGATCGTATTGGATTAAATAAAGCAGCGAAAAAACAAATGACAGCGAAAACGCACCATACGAAAAGATCGCCATTGTTATATGGATAAGCAGGAGCTCCGATACAAGCCTTTCTGCCAACACAGCCGATTCGATCTGGACCGGAGCAAACGTATGGATCGCCATGACGATAAAGCCGAGAACATTCGTGAAAAAGACGATAAAGTCCACCCGCAGCAGCCTGTTAATGACTAATGACAAGGTGATGAGAATCCAGGCATAAAAATAAAGCCCTTCAAATATGGTCAGAACCGGAAACCGGCCCGTTTCAAACATATAGAGAAATAAAAAAATTGTTTGAAAAACCCAAACAATCGCAAGCAACCAGAAGGCAATACGATTTGCCTTCTGGTTATTATGAAGAAAATCAGTAAAGTATAAGAGCACACTGAATGCATACAAAATAACGGTAGCTTCATGTAATCTTGTCATCAATAATTCCAGCATATAAACCCCTATGCCTTGACGGGAAATGAACTGAGTTTTGCAATAGGAACTGACTCTTTTTGAGGAGTCTCCGCCCCGGCCTCAGCGATTTCCTCTAAATCAAAGATTTTTACAAATCGGTTCATTGCATCATTAGCGTTTTGTTCGCCCGCCAATTCCTTTGCATAAAGGATTGGGTCCTTAAGCATTTGGTTAATGATGCTCTTTGTGTGCTTGTTCAGCACTTTTTTATCGCGTTCGCTTAAATGCGGAAGCTTTCTTTCGATGCTGTTCATCGTCTCAGTCTGAATAGCAAGCGCTTTTTCACGAAGCGCCGAAATGACAGGCACAACGCCTAGAAGGTTTAACCATTGATTGAACTCAACGATTTCCGCTTCGATCATCAGCAGGATCTTTTCAGCCGCTTTCTTCCGTTCCTGCATATTGGCCTCTACGATTCCTTCAAGATCATCGATATCATAAAGGAACACATTTTCATGCTCCGCAAGCTGTGGATCCAGATCACGTGGCACTGCGATATCGACCATGAAAATAGGCCGACCTTTTCTTAGGCTATTTACAAAGGTCATCATTTCATTGGTGATGACTAGTTCCTTTGAGCCTGTTGAGGTAATTAAGATATCCGCGTCAACCAGGGCACATTGAAGCTCCTGCAGCTGTTTGGCATGTCCGGAGAAACGTTCGGCAAGGGCAACCGCTTTTTCGTACGTCCGGTTGATGACCGTAATGTTGTCCGCGCCATTGCTATGAAGATTCTGAATCGCCAGTTCGCCCATTTTTCCGGCACCTAGGATCAAAACGTTCTTGCCGTTCAGGCTGCCGAATATCTTCTTAGCAAGTTCCACCGCAGCATAGCTGACAGAAACAGCATTCGTATTGATCTCTGTTTCAGCATGCGCTCTTTTCGCAAGAGTCAGGGCCTGCTTGAACAGATGGTTGAACACGGTTCCGATCGTTCCTTCTTGTTGTGCAATCAAATAACTCGAACGGACTTGTCCAAGAATTTGCGTTTCACCAAGAATCATGGAATCTAAACCGCAGCTGACCTGGAATAAGTGCTGGGTCGCACCGTCTCCATCGTAAATGAAGAGATATGGCGAAAATTCCTGCTGATCGATGTTAAACCATTCTGCAAGAAATTCTTTAATATAATATCGCGCTGTATGCAGCTGATCTGCTACAGCGTAAATTTCCGTTCTATTGCATGTGGAGACAATTACGTTCTCCAAAATGCTTTTTTTATTTTTTAACGCCTTCATTGCCTCTGCAAGTTCGGCTTCATCAAATGAAAGTTTTTCACGAATTTCTACAGGGGCAGTCTTATAGTTTAGTCCGATTGATACAATATGCATTTCTTTTTTGCACCCCCAAGAATGATTGAAATATAAACCTATATTATTATAACATGCACATAGTGTTTAAACTGAAAAAATTATGAACAGTTCGTGAATCATGTGCTACTATGTATATGAACCGTACATATTTCGACAATACGATACAAAAGTACCATATCAAAAATAATAGATAACTTCAAGTAATCAAACTGACATAGGAGGTCATTATGAAAGCGCAGCGCATTTTTCCCGGAACCATCTTAATCGGGTTTGGGCTTTATTTTTTTCTTCAGCAATCCAATTTCGCAGTCTTCCCTGGATTTTATACATGGCCAACCCTGCTTTGCATCGTCGGCCTCGCTTTTTTAGGGCAGGCATACGCTGGAAAAGATCATGAAGCGATAGTCCCGGGTGTGATTCTTTTTGGATTCGGCTTTCACTTTCATGTCGTGAACAAGCTTCAAATTTGGCCGGACCATATTGGTATTTTTATATTGATCATCGCCCTCGGCCTGATCCTTCGCGCCAGAAAAACGAACGGCGGCATGCTGCAGGGAATTCTATTATTAGTTATTGCCATTATCATGTTATATTATGACAAGCTTATTGGTTGGCTGGGTCTTTTGGAATCCGGCTTTAACTTCCTGCCCTATGTACTGATAGCGGCCGGTGCCTATGTGATTTTTATTAAAAAGAAATAAGGACCACGGATTTTTTATCCTGGTCCTGTTTTTCATTTTGAGATTGTCTGAAAGATAACCCCCAGCTTTTCCTCAATGAATAAATCAAAATATGCATTCATGATTGTCGGTTCATTATTTAGCAATACCTTACGTGGAACACCTGCCTGTTCGGCAATGGCCGGGAACATATTTACCGGCGTAACCGAGAGGGAGGTGCCCATGGCGAGGAAAAGGTCAGCGTTTCGTACGCTCGTTTCCGCCTCATCCCAACCGTGTATCGCATCCCCATACAGCACGATATCAGGATCTAATATTTCGTGCCCACAATCCGAACAAACCGGAACATTTGTCTTCATGATATGTCCAAAATCGAAAGTCTTGCTGCACTTGGGACATGTCGCCTTTGTAACTGTCCCATGGACCTCAATCACATTCGTGCTTCCTGCTTTTTGGTGCAGACCGTCTACATTTTGGGTAATGATGGTGACGCTTTTTCCTTTTCTCTCAAGCTCTGCAAAAAAAACATGAGCAAGATTCGGCTCGTACGTATGTAAATGCTCCAGCTGAAAAATTTTCTTGTAGTTCTCCCAAAACTCTTCAGGATTCCGGTTAAAATAATCGCGGGATAAATAATATTCAATGGGTTCATCACAGGTAAACATTCCATCTTCGGATCTGAAATCCTTTAAACCACTTTCGGTACTGACTCCGGCTCCTGTCAAAACGGCAATTCGTTCAGCCTTCTCGATCCAGTTCTTAAGTTGGTCTATTTTTTCCAGCTTATTCAAAGGCATGTCACCTCCTAAAACTATAATCTCCTGTGGCGATTCGGATAAAAGGCTCGAATTTTTTATCATAGGGTGCAAAAAAAGTAGCTATTACAAAGTCACCTGTTTTACGATAGCTATTTAACTAATGAATTAATGATCCTCTCAAAGTATTAACGCCATTTTCCAAATACCCCTTTAAACAAGTTAACACATACACCCAGCCTTCTTTTTGCCCCAGCATTTTATTAACGATTTCGGGGTCATCTTCTTTCAAACCTGATTCGTTTACTTCAATAATGGTGCTCATATTTTCCGACTCTTTCAGAGTAATTGTAACAACCGTTTCTTGACCATCCTCACCCCACGAGAACACGATTTTCTTATCGTCCTCTATCTCCAATACTTTTATATCCCCTTGAGCATCGTATTCGTTATATCTCAATGTAACCGTTTTGCCTTGTTCCCATCTTTCAGAACTCGATGAGAACCAAAAATTCCCGACTTTTTCAGGGTCTACTATAGCTTCAAACACTTCCTTAGCTGGCTTGAGGATTTTAAATGTTGCCGTTACTTGAGTATCCATACTACATCCACTCTCTTTCTGTATATTAAATGATACTTTCATATTATCATTAATTAAATAAACAAATTATACACATTGGAAATGTAACGTTGAATTAATGTTCAAGCTTTTTAATTTTGGCTCTGTTAAATTCCATTGTTGATTTTCAAATGGTCATGGAATCTACTCGCTTTCCGCGGACGAACTGGCAAGCCTCCTCACTCGTACCTCGCTGCGGGGTCTTGCCAGCCCGTTTTTCCGCAGGAGTCTCGCAGATTCCCTTCCCAAAAACAACATTATCGTTTAACAGAGCCTTAATTTTAGAGAAATGTGGCTCAATACCGATAAGATGACCTATTATCTAAATAATGTTCGTCAAAAAGGGATGGGTGGCAGTCGTTACGATGATGTGGAAGAAAATCAATTTCTTACTCACATTTTAGTGTCGGCAGATGTGCTATCAAGATATGTATTTCGCAGCGATGTAGCATATGATTGGGACATTACACTTGGAGATATTGCTCTAGATACAGTTCTACAAAAAGAAGACCATCTGAATGAATTCGCAAAAAAATATGCTAGATACCCGAAGTATTCTCACTACCCGATGCCGCCTTCGGCAAACGATACACAAAGTAAATCTGATTATTATAAAGAGTTGGCACAGGTGGAACGGAGAATGAAATATACTGATGGATTGCACGTCGGTTCGACTTATACAACAGTTGCACATCTATGGCTCATTAAACAACTTGTAAAAGCCCCTGAGTGGCGTTTTGTGACCGATGAGGACAATTCCCTTATGACTTCCATTAATCGAGTGTTTTCAAAGTAAACGGCTTTCTGATGCCCATCATTTCCTGTGTCAAACGGATAAGACTAAAACAAGAAAACAGGCTCGTGAGGAATTTGTTCAGGCAAGGGTCGATTTGATTAGTTGGGGAACAATGCGGGGATTTGGAACAGGCTCTCTAAGAAAGTTGGCATTTCTGCAATTACAAGAGTTGTTCGAACATCATCATTTTCACAAGGAACTCTCCGCTTCTTCGGGTACGCATTTAGAATATGCGGATAATCCTATCTTACATCCCCTCGCTACTGTTGATAGAGGATTGCGTTCCGTAGATTGTACGACAAACCTATCTTCATTGGAACCGAAAGATGTGGCTGCCTTAATAATGAATGTAAATGACAATGCAACCAATACTTTTATCCAACACATTCGAAGAAGGTTATCCATTTTAGAAAGACCTTTGACTACGGCAAGAGGAGATGGGGAAAGTTATATCTATTCCAATTTTAATCCGAAGTACGCTCAAATGGCTATCACAATCCTGCGAACTTATTACAACTTTTGTTTCACCTATAAGTCTAACGGAACAATGGAAACACCCGCACAACGAATAGGTTTAACAGATAAACAATTTTCTTTAAAAGATATTATTATCTAAGATAAATCATCCTGTGAAAAAATAGGATGATTTTTTAAATGTCTTTTTAAATGAATACCTTGCATTATTAAGTAATATATTTTATAACTAAATAAGGAGGTGGAAAAATTGGAAATTAATAAAGAGGTTTTAAAAGGTCACATTGATACATTAATTTTATCGTTATTACATAACAGGGATATGTACGGATATGAATTAGCGAAATTGGTCCGTGAAAAAAGTGAAGAGCAATTTGAACTAAAAGAAGGTACGCTTTATCTATCTTTAAAGCGACTTGAAAAAAATGAATGGATTGAACCCTATTGGGGAGACGAACAAGGTCCAGGCGGAAGAAGAAAATATTATAAACTTACACCATTAGGCGAAGAAGGTTTTGAAGAAAAGCGTAAGGAATGGCAATTTGTAAAAAAAATTATTGATACATTTATCGAAGGGGGAGAATAACTTTGAAACAAATTGATAAATATGTAAATTCTATTTATAAAGATGTTGCGGGAGACAAACAAGAAATAGAAGATTTAAGGCAAGAAATGCGGTCGCATTTACTTGAAGCCGTTGAAGAGTTAAAGGCGAAAGGGAAATCAGAAGAAGAAGCTATCCGTATCGCAATCGAAAATTTTGGAGGTAAAAACCAAATTGTAAAAGGATTATCTGAATTCTTCAAAGTACAGAAGAAATTTACTAATTATGTATTATCGTTTGCACTGATTTTCTTTGTTTTTGGCATAATAACACTTGTTTCTTCCTGGATAGAAGCCGAACACTTTTACAAAAAGGGTGAACAATTTGGGACAGTAGAAACAGAAAAAAATACTATCTTTAATGAAGTTTTCGATGTTCTTGACACCACCAATAAAATAAACGAAGTAGAAGAAGAACAATTGATGGACATTTTTAAAAAATATCCAAATCAATTGAATTTATTAGCCGTTTTTCCAATGGAAGATTTAAAAGGATGGTTAGAGAAAAATGAGGTATCAATTGGAACACCTATGACACATTTCCCAATAGAATATAAAAATGCAGCGATTGTAATTGGGAACAATCAAGTGATTGAAAATAAAGAACAAATTATGCCAAGTGATTATGATTTGGGAACTGTTATAATGGCAAATGGACATTGGATTGTTCAATATGAATATAAAACTTCATATGAAAATATAATAGAAGAACATCATCAATTAAATTATTATGCTCCAAACACTTGGACTTTTTATCAGTTACCTATTTTATTTTTTGCTTTATTTAGCGCACTCGGTATTGTTTGGCTCTTCTTAAAAAAACAAAACAAACAGTTAAAAACTGTAATGAATTAAAGTGTAAATTAAAAAATTGAGACTAAAAAATAGCAACTGAATTAGTCAGTTGCTATTTTTAATGCTATTTTAATGTCAAAATGTCTGTTAAAACCAATGCGAATTAGGTTGTAAATTGAAGTTTTCTCCCCTTCAACCGAACCCGTTAGAAATTTCCCCCTGCCTTACATAAACGATTTTAAAGCGCCCCACGCCTGTTCTTTACCTTGCCCGGTTTCGCCGGAAAATACGATCAATTGATCATCCGGATCCACATCAAGCGTTTCCCTGACTACCTTTAAATGCTTTTGCCATTTGCCTTTCGGAATCTTATCCGCTTTAGTGGCAACTACGATACAAGGGAGCCCATGATGCTTCAGGAAATCGTACATCATGACATCGTCCTTGGAAGGGGGATGGCGTAAATCAACAATTAACAGGGCTGCGCGAAGCTGATCACGGGACGTGAAATAGGTTTCAATCATTCGTCCCCATGCCGCCCGCTCTGTTTTCGAAACCTTCGCATACCCGTAACCGGGAACATCGACGAAATGCAGTTCTTCATTAATGATGTAAAAATTTAGTGTCTGGGTCTTGCCCGGTTTCGATGAGGTTCTCGCCAGGCTTTTCCGGTTTATCATTTTGTTGATAAAGCTGGATTTCCCGACGTTTGAGCGTCCTGCAAGAGCGAATTCCGGCAGCGGCTGAGGAGGATATTGCTCAGGTTTTACGGCACTGATGACAATATCCGCACTAGTTACCTTCATTCTTTGCCACCTGCCAATGCATGCTCAAGCACTTCATCAACATGGGAAACAAGAACAAACTCCAATTCATTCCGAACACTTTCCGGAATATCGTCAATATCTTTTTCATTGTCCTTTGGTAGGATAATCTTCGTTAAGCCTGCGCGGTGCGCACTTAACGACTTTTCCTTCAGCCCACCGATTGGAAGCACGCGCCCTCGGAGCGTAATTTCCCCGGTCATGCCTACCTCCCTACGGATTGGACGTCCTGTCAGGGCAGAAATGAGGGCGGTAGCCATCGTTATACCGGCTGAAGGACCATCCTTCGGTACAGCGCCCTCTGGAACATGAATATGGATATCTTGTTTTTCATGGAAGTTTGGATCGATGTTTAATTCTTCAGTCTTTGATCGTACATAGCTGAAAGCGGCCTGTGCCGATTCCTTCATCACGTCACCGAGTTTTCCAGTCAGTACAAGCTTTCCTTTTCCCGGGGATAAGGAAACCTCGATTTGCAGCGTATCTCCGCCGACAGTGGTGTAAGCCAATCCTGTTGCGACGCCAACTTGATCCTCGAGCTCGGCCTGGCCGTACCGGAAAATAGGTTTGCCAAGAAAATCGACAATATTGTTTTCATTGATGACGACACGCTTTTTCTCACCTGAAACCATGATTTTCGCTGTTTTGCGGCAGATGCCGGCAAGCTGGCGTTCAAGGCTCCTGACACCGGCTTCCCTGGTGTAGTAGCGGATAATGCTCATTAATGCGTCATCACGGATTTGCAGCTGTGATTTTTGCAGACCGTGTTCTTTCAACTGGCGGGCAAGCAAATGATCTTTGGCAATATGTAGCTTCTCAATTTCCGTGTAGCCGGCAATCTGAATAATTTCCATCCGGTCGCGAAGAGGTCCCGGGATGGTCGCAAGATTATTGGCCGTCGCAATGAACATAACCTTTGAGAGGTCATACGTCTCTTCAATATAATGATCACTGAAATTGTTGTTTTGTTCCGGATCGAGCACCTCAAGCATGGCTGATGAAGGATCTCCCCTGAAATCGTTGGACATCTTATCAATTTCATCCAACAGGAAGACTGGATTGACTGTGCCTGCTTTCTTCATGCCTTGAATGATTCTGCCCGGCATGGCACCGACATATGTACGTCTGTGCCCGCGAATCTCGGATTCATCCCGGACACCGCCAAGAGAAACTCTTACGAAGTTACGGTTTAAAGAAGTCGCGATCGATTTTGCGAGACTTGTTTTACCGACACCGGGAGGTCCGGCCAAGCAAAGGATCGGTCCCTTTAATGAATTGGTTAGCTGCTGAACCGCTAAATATTCAAGCACCCGTTCTTTTACTTTCTCTAAACCATGGTGTTCACGGTCCAGAATTTTCTCGGCTTTATGGATATTCAAGTCATCCTTAGTCGCCTCGGACCAAGGAATGGAGATCAGCCAGTCAATATAGTTACGGATGACAGAGCTCTCAGCCGAGCTTGCTGGGACCTTTTCATACCGGTCCAATTCCTTGAATGCCGCTTCTTTTACATGGTCAGGCATTCCGGCTTCATCAATCTTTTCAGTGAGCTGGGCTACCTCACCTGTCTTGCCTTCTTTATCGCCTAGTTCTTTTTGGATGGCTTTCATTTGTTCACGCAAGTAGTATTCTTTTTGGGTTCTTTCCATCGAACGTTTGACGCGCTGTCCAATTTTCTTCTCTAAGTTCAGTACTTCTTTTTCATTATTGATGATTTCGATTATGCGGCTTAAACGCTTTTTCACATCGATGGTCTCAAGGATTTCCTGCTTCTCCTTCAGCTTTAACGGAAGATGCGAAGCGATAATATCAGCCAATCTGCCTGGTTCTTCAATATCAGACGTCGAGGAAAATGTCTCTGTGGATATCTTCTTTGACATTTTAATATACTGTTCAAAATATTCGAGCAGCGTTCTCATCAGTGCCTGATGTTCTATTTCCTTTTCCGGGCTGTCTTCATACACTTCGAGCTTCGCGGAAAAATGGGTATCATTGTCATAAAAAGAGACTACCTGTGCTCGGTTTAATCCTTCGACGAGAACACGAATCGTTCCATTTGGAAGTTTCAGCATCTGCTTAACCTTCGTAAGTGTACCCGTTCTATATATGTCATCTTCACCAGGTTCATCCAGTGATATATCTTTTTGTGTCGTTAAAAAGATAAGATGGTCTTCTACCATAGCTTTTTCCAGAGCTTGTACAGACTTCTCACGTCCGACATCCAAGTGCAAAACCATAGTCGGATATACAAGCAATCCTCTAAGCGGCAGGAGGGGGACGATGATTTCATTATCAGCCATAGCATGACACCTCCACTCATTTATTGCATCATTTAGCGTTTATTCACCAATGCTGCTTAGCCTTTTAACAATTCTATCTTATTTATAATGCAGTGTCTAATCTTTGATATACTACCTTTCTTCCCTCTATTATGTACAATAAAACGGCGAAACGCACGTGATAAAACTTACTTAAGAAAAAGGATCCTTCAAAAGAAACCCCGGTTCAGGGGGAAACCGAGGCATATCTTTTATACACTTTCTTTCTTCGCACTTAATTCAGGCATAATTTGCTCAGGTATAACATCTTTTTTCAAAGCCTTTTCAAATACTTCTTTAATGTTCGTCACCTGAATGATTTCGATTCCTTCGATAGCATGGAGAATCGATTGCATGTTTTCCTGCGGGATAATGATCTTCTTCGCGCCGGCAAGCTTTGCCGCCCTTACTTTGGGAACAACCCCGCCGATTGGTTTAACATGCCCATGTATGCTGATTTCTCCGGTCATGGCTACAAAGTGATCAACGGGGATTTTGTATATCGCTGAATAGATACCCGTAGCCATCGCAATCCCGGCTGATGGTCCGTCAATTGGTACCCCGCCCGGAAAGTTAACATGAATGTCGAATTGATCGGCGGGCACCCCCATTGATCGAAGGACAGTGATGACATTTTCGATAGATCCTTTAGCCATGCTTTTTCTCCGAATCGATTTTCCGCCTCCGCCGATGCTTTCTTCTTCAACAATCCCGGTAATGTTTATGCTGCCTTTCTCTAATGCCGGTATGACGGTCACCTCTATTTCAAGCAAGGACCCGCTGTTCGGTCCGTGGACCGCCAATCCATTCACCAAACCCACCTTTGGTTTTAAACCAATTCTCCGGTCAAACCTTGGGGTTAATTGACTGCTATGAGCAATCCATTCAATATCTTCATCCTTGATGTAGGGCCTTTCCTCCGTTATCGCAATTCCCGCCAATATTTGTACCATATTGACCGCTTCCCTGCCGTTTCGGGCATATTCAGAAATCGTTTCCAGCCCTTTGTCACTTATCGCTACTTTCACTTTTTCTGTTGCCCCTTTGGCAATCTGGATGATTTCCTCCCGGTCCAATTCACGGAAAAATACTTCCATGCAACGCGATCTAATCGCCGGAGGAATTTCATTTGGCGTTCTTGTCGTTGCCCCGATCATCCGAAAGTCTGCTGGAAATCCATTTTTAAAAATATCATGAATATGCATCGGGATATTTGTGTTGTCTTCTTGATAATAAGCGCTCTCCATGAATACTTTGCGGTCTTCGAGCACCTTTAACAGTTTGTTCATTTGGATCGAGTGAAGTTCACCTATCTCATCTATGAATAATACACCGCCATGGGCATTGCTAACGGCTCCCTGTTTTGGCTGGGGAATCCCCGCCTGTCCCATCGCTCCAGCTCCCTGATAAATCGGGTCATGAACGGAGCCGATCAGCGGGTCGGCTATTCCTCTCTCGTCGAATCTTGCCGTTGTTGCATCAATCTCCACAAAAACCGATGAAAGTTTAAAGGGGGATTTTGAATTCTTTTTGGCTTCCTCGAGCACGAGCCGGGCTGCCGCTGTTTTTCCCACACCAGGAGGACCGTAAATCAACACATGCTGTGGGTTCGGCCCACACAAGGCTGCTTTTAACGCTTTGATTCCATCTTCCTGACCGACGATGTCTGAAAAAAAAGCAGGTCTCACCTTCTCTGAAAGAGGTTCCGATAATGAAATCGAACGCATCTTCCTTAAGACCTCCATTTCCTTTTTAGATTCTCGATCGATGGTCACTTTCTGGGTTCGTTGCCCCTTTAGCAGATTTAAAAAATATAACCCAATTACAACCCCAAAAAACAATTGGATAAACAATGCTATACCTGTCCAGCTCATCGCATTCCCTCCTGGATACCCTTGTAGTAATATTGCTAGTATCTCCGTGGCAGGAGGGAATTACTCTAATATTTAGGGTTCTGTAATACGATTAGTGGATGCTAATTTCTACCGTTTCTGTAAGACAAGCGGAAGCGTCCTGTTACGTCGTGACTTACGCTTATTAAGAAAATTCGCCGATTGGCTCGAGCCGTAAGGCGGAGTTGCATTTAGAAAGAAAGGAAGGTTTACTTTTTGTAGCCTGACCTTTTTTTGTAGCGACAATTTGTAATATTGTAGCCAAATCCAGTTGGTTTGTAGCCGATACTTCATCTTTTGTAGCGGGAATTTACATTTTGTAGCCGAGGACCGTTTTTGTAGCGGACATTTCTCCTTTTGTAGCGACAATTTATGATTATGTAGCCGATATTTCATCTTTCTTCCATAAAAAAAGCTGCCGAATTTATCGGCAGCTTTCTTTCACTATTTAGTTATCACGCTGAAGTTTTCTTTTCCTTGCCTTTTACAGTCGTACCGTCAGTCAAGACGAATTTTGGTGGTTTGTTGTCGGTGATCGTTTCAGCTGTGATGACACACTTTTCAATATCATCACGTGAAGGCAAATCAAACATCACTTCCAGCATATTGCCTTCAATGATGGAACGAAGTCCGCGGGCACCTGTCTTGCGTTCGATTGCTTTCTTTGCGATCTCAACCAGTGCTTCTTTTTCAAATTCAAGCTCGACATTATCAAGCTCGAGCATCTTTTGATACTGCTTAACAAGCGCATTTTTTGGTTTTGTCAGAATTTCAATCAATGCAGCTTCATCCAATTGTTCAAGTGTAGAAATAACTGGAAGGCGGCCGATGAATTCCGGAATCAAACCAAAACGCAACATGTCTTCAGGAAGAATTTTTGATAATAATTCTTTTTCCTTCACATCATCTTTCTTTGCATCCGAGCCAAAGCCAATAACCTTTTGTCCTAAACGGCGTTTGATGATTGGCTCAATGCCATCGAATGCTCCGCCGCAGATGAACAAGATATTGGTCGTATCGATTTGAATAAATTCCTGATGCGGGTGCTTGCGTCCTCCCTGAGGCGGAACGCTGGCGACAGTTCCTTCAAGAATTTTCAATAATGCCTGTTGTACACCTTCACCGGATACATCACGCGTGATAGAAGGATTTTCTGATTTACGGGCTACTTTATCAATTTCATCGATATAAATAATCCCTTTTTCAGCCTTCTCGACATCGTAATCAGCAGCCTGAATCAATTTCAACAGGATATTCTCCACATCTTCCCCTACATATCCCGCCTCTGTTAAAGAAGTGGCATCCGCAATCGCGAATGGAACATTCAATAAACGCGCAAGTGTCTGAGCAAGAAGGGTTTTACCGCTCCCAGTCGGTCCGATTAAACAAATATTACTCTTGGCAAGCTCGACATCGTCGACTTTGTTGTTGGAATTAATACGCTTATAGTGATTATAAACAGCAACCGCCAAAGATTTCTTAGCTTGTTCCTGACCGATTACATAATCATCAAGAATTTCGCGAATTTCTTTTGGCTTCGGTACATCCTTAAATTCAACTTCTTCTTCCGTTCCAAGTTCCTCTTCTACGATTTCCGTGCAAAGTTCAATACACTCATCGCAAATATATACACCAGGGCCAGCTACTAGTTTACGCACTTGTTCCTGGGTTTTACCACAAAAAGAGCACTTCAGCTGTCCTTTTTCATCATTAAATTTAAACATGAACTTCACCCCTTTTAAACTCTTCCAACTTATCTTCAAGAAGGTAATAATTCGGTAAAGAAAAATTTATCCTTCCATTTTTTGAAGGTATGAATTGCATTGTAGCACGTTCTTGGCAGTTTTGTAACAAAAATGCCTGACTCCATGTAAGTTGTCCCATAATTACAAGAAAAAATTCGTTAATATGTATTTTGCCCTTTACCGGCAATCCCAAACCTTTCAAATAAAAAAAGGAAGGGAGGTATTAAATATGTATATGCTTTATTAAAATAAATCTACACTGAAATGCAGAAAAAATCAATTAGGAAATCATCGACAGCAATTGCCGCTATATTAAAAAAAAATTGACCGATTCAAGGCGATGGAAGACAGAGGCTTTACTTTTCTATCTATCCGTCAATAAACAGTTATGTATGAAAACAAGGCACGATCACTCGCGCCTTGTCCCATATTATATGACGTATGATTATTTTGATTCTACCGTCTTGCTGTTTTCAACAAGGAATTCAATCGCTTTACGGATTCTCAAGTCGGATTTTACTCCGTCCATGCTTCCGAGAGCTTGCTTGATTGTTTCAGCATCCATGTTGTACATTCCAGCCATTTTTTCTACTTCTTCATTTACGTCTTCTTCAGTAGCTTCGAGGTTTTCAGCATCTGCAATCGCTTCTAAAGTAAGGCTTGTACGCACACGGCCTTCCGCCTCTTCCTTCATTTGTCCTTGAAGCGCTTCTTTATCCTGTCCAGAGAACTGATAGTACAATTCGAGGTTCATACCTTGACCTTGCAGGCGCTGTTCGAATTCATCCATCATACGGCCTACTTCGTTGGAAATCATAATTTCCGGAAGATCGATTTCAGCATTTGCAGCTGCTTTTTCTACAACCGTATCCTGAATTAGGTGTTCTTGCTGATGCTTCTTATCGTGTTCAAGGTTTTTCTTTAATTTTTCTCTAAGTTCAGCAAGTGTCTCTACTTCTTCATCGACATCTTTCGCGAACTCATCATCCAATTCAGGAAGCTGTTTCGTTTTGATTTCGTGAATCTTCACTTTGAATACCGCGTTTTTACCAGCAAGCTCAGCAGCATGATATTCTTCAGGGAATGTTACTTCAACATCCTTTTCCGCTCCTGTTTCAAGACCAACTAATTGTTCTTCGAAACCAGGGATGAAAGAGTTTGAACCAAGATCAAGGGAATGGTTTTCAGCCGTTCCGCCTTCGAATAGTTCCCCATCAACGGATCCTTCGAAATCAATTACGACTGTATCGCCATTTTCAGCCGTTCCTTCTTCTCTAATTACAAGCTCAGCATGACGCTCCTGCTGACTTTTCAATTCGTTTTCTACATCTTCGTCTGTAACTTCAGCCTCGAATTTCTCAACTTCGAGACCTTTGTACTCGCCTAATTTAACTTCCGGCTTCACCGTAACAGTCGCCTTGAAAATTAGGTCCTGTCCTTTTTCCATTTGCTCAACATCGATTTCCGGGTTATCAACCGGGTTGATTCCTGCTTCTTCTACAGCATTTGCATACGCATCTGGAAGCATGATATCAAGAGCGTCCTGATATAAAGATTCCACACCGAATCGTTTCTCGAACATTTGGCGCGGCATTTTGCCTTTACGGAAACCAGGTACATTTACCTGTTTAACAACCTTTTTAAATGCAGCGTCCAAGCCTTCGCTTACTTTAGCCGCTTCTACTTCAACTGTAAGAACCCCTTGGTTCCCTTCTAACTTTTCCCATTTTACAGACATGTGTTTCCCTCCAAAAATCTATATACTTCATGAGGATGAAAAATCTAAAACAAGTCATCCTTCAATTATACCCGATTAAATTGTATATTTTACAGCCATTCCATTATAACACAGGTTTCCTTCGTTTCAATAACAATACCTTAAATTATCGGGAAAGAAATTTGATCAATCCGCTTTAAAAAGACGACAATCTGCCTGACTGAATCGGCGTCCGCTTGATTATCCTCTTCATCTGGATTGATGCCCTGGTATTCTTCCGCAAGCATTTGGTAAGCAGCTGCCCATTCTTCAAAACGACCTTTTGTGGGATCATTCGGATACAAGATAAAATTATGTCTTTCAATCAAGCTTTTAACCATCTCAAATAGAGTTGGGTTTTTCTGTCCAAGGCGCTCCTCGACAAGTTTCGTGACTCCGACTATGAATTTGCTTTCAAGCACATCGCCAAGATCGGTAGGGATTAACTTTACCGTTTCATCAAACTTGAAGACATCTATTTCCTTTTCGTATTCCTGCTCTTTCAAAATATTAATCAGCAGTGTCTTGTAAAATGGATTCGCTTGTTCATCAAGCAGGAATCGCTTGATATCGGGTACATACGGCCGGATATTAGCTTCAGTAAGCCTTGTAATCGTTACTAAAATCTCACTCTCCGTTTTGTCCTCAAACAAGCCGTCTTTCTCAATATCATGGTGGATTTTTTCTTCCCTGATTATTTCTTGGTTTTGTTTTTCTTCAGTAACACGCTGGCTGAATTGAAGCATTTTTTCAAAATGTTCGACCTTGTCAAAGGGAATGTGGTTATCTTCAAGTAGCACCTTGATTGTTGAAGCCATTTCGTCATGCTCATTTAATTGAAGAAGTACCATCAAATATATATTTACAACCTGGAAATAATCACCTATCCCTTTATTCAGCAGCTCCTTGCACAACTCCTTTGCTTCTGAATAATAACCCAATTCCACAAGAGAAACGACCAGCCCGACGTTCAAATCCGGATCTTCCGGCTCAAGCTCTCTTGCTTGGGTAAACAAATCAGCCGCCTGTCTAAAATCCTTTTTCGCAAGCTGATCCAATCCTTTATCCACCAGCCGTCCAGCAAGATTCGGAAAAAGGATGATATTATCTTTATTAGTTGGTTTGTCTTTTCCGCTCATCGGTAACTCCGCCTCATTTTTTTCCTTTTTAATGAAAATCAGTTTAGCATGTAATGGGTGGAAATACAAAATTAACATTAAAACAGACTGCACATAATTGTGCAGTCTGTATTCTGTCACCTTTTATATAGTAGAAACGGGGTTTTCTTTATTTTCAAACTCAGCGATCTGGGAGTCATATTGAAGCGTGATCGAGATTTCATCCCAACCGTTGATGAGCATTTCCTTCCAATAAGGGTGAATATTGAAGGAAGCTGTAAAATCTTCGTTGTCACTTACCGTCTGTTTAGGCAGGTCGATTGTTAATTCATATCCCGGATTAGCTGCTTTCTCCATTAAATAAGAAACTTGATCCTTCTCTAAAGCAACGGGAAGCATCCCATTCTTCAAGCAATTATTTTGAAAAATGTCAGCGAATGAAGGGGCTATGACAATATCAAATCCATAGTCCTGAAGCGACCATGGGGCATGCTCCCTTGACGAACCACAGCCGAAATTTTCACCCGCAAGCATTATTCCCGCCCCTTTATTTTGGGGCTGGTTCAGTTCAAAATCTTTCCGTTCATTCCCTGCCTCATCAAAGCGCCAATCATAAAACAAAAACTCACCGAAACCAGTCCGTTCAATCCGCTTTAAAAATTGCTTTGGGATAATTTGGTCTGTATCTACATTATCTCTGTCCAATACTGCCGCTTTACCTTTATACACTGAAATAGGTTTCATGTGTATCAGCACCTCCTAATCTCGTTTAATAAGCTAGTTCGACCTTTTCACGAATATCGACAAATTTGCCGTGCAATGCGGCGGCGGCGGCCATCATTGGACTCACAAGATGTGTTCGTGCTCCGCTCCCCTGTCTGCCTTCGAAATTCCGGTTTGATGTGGATGCACAATGCTCACCCGCCGGTACAATATCAGGATTCATACCCAGGCAGGCACTACAGCCTGATTCCCTCCATTCGAACCCCGCTTCGATAAACACCTTGTCCAGCCCTTCTTCCTCGGCTTTCTTTTTAACGTTTTGCGAGCCGGGGACTACCATTGCCTTGACTCCATCAAATACCTTTTTTCCCTTTACGATACCGGCAGCCTGCCTTAGATCTTCTATCCGGGAATTCGTACAAGAACCGATGAACACATGTTGCACGGGGATATTGGTAATCGCCATCCCTCCCGTCAATCCCATATATTCAAGAGCCCTTTGTAAAGACCTGTCTGCTGCACCTTGCTGCGGTACATTTCCATCGACCGGGCTCGCCATTCCAGGGTTTGTCCCCCAGCTGACCATCGGAGAAATTTCGCTTCCGTCAATCACGATCTCTTTATCATAGACAGCCCCTTCATCGCTGACCAGGCTGTTCCAATCTTCAACATATTTCTCGAATTCATCCGGTGCAGGCGCATGTTTTCTTCCTTTTAAATAGGAATAGGTGGTTTCATCAGGACTGACAAGACCAGCCCGGGCTCCGCCTTCAATGGACATATTGCACACTGTCATTCTTTCCTCCATTGACATATTCCGGATAACGTCACCGCAATATTCAACGATATGGCCACTCCCGAAGTTGACTCCGTACTTCGAAATCACATAAAGGATCACGTCTTTGGCAGTGACCCCGGTGCCTAGCTCTCCATTTATCTCGAGCTTGAGCGTTTTCGGTTTTGTTTGCCATAGTGTTTGTGTCGCAAAAACATGCTCGACTTCACTTGTTCCAATCCCAAAAGCTATGGTACCAAAAGCCCCGTGAGTGGAAGTATGGCTGTCTCCACAGACGATTGTCATCCCTGGTTTTGTCAAGCCTAACTCAGGACCGATGACATGCACGATTCCTTGATCCGGGCTATCAAGGTCAGCCAATGAAATATTGAATTCCTTGCAGTTCTGCTCTAGTGCGTTTAATTGCTTCTTGGCAATCGGGTCACTAATAAAGTAGCGGTTGATTGTCGGTACATTATGATCCATCGTCGCAAATGTTTTATCGGGCCTTCTTACTTTTCGCCCCTTTAGGCGTAATCCTTCAAAGGCCTGCGGTGAGGTTACCTCATGAATATAATGTAAATCTATATATAACAAGTCGGGTTTATTTTCTTCTTGAACGACAACATGGCGATCCCATAATTTTTCGATGATTGACTTCTTCACGGTTCTCGTGCCCCCTTTAGTTAAGAAAAGCGCAATGCCTTTGTAAATAAGGAACTTCGACTAAAATCGACCACGTCCTGTGGCAAACGTAATTCTGAGTTCGGATAATAAAATTTGGATTTGGATATTAAATCTCGAGTTTGGATAATAAATCACACGCAACTGGACATTTTATAAAATTAAAAAAGTTATACTTTCTTTAATTGTAAGGCTCTGTTAAATTCCATTGTTGATTTTCAAATGGTCATGGAATCTACTCGCTTTCCGCGGACGAACTGGCAAGCCTCCTCACTCGTACCTCGCTGCGGGGTCTTGCCAGCCCGTTTTTCCGCAGGAGTCTCGCAGATTCCCTTCCCAAAAACAACATTATCGTTTAACAGAGCCAATTGTAAAAAAGCACGGCCTAACTGATTAGGCCGTGCTTGCTTTAAAGTGTGATTAAGCATAGGCCCCCATAATATGAGAGATAGCACCCTGATCCAGGATTGCCTCCTTAATCTCGGCAATCATTTCTTTAGTTGAAAGATTTCTTGTCTGGTCCCCCGCGATATCGCTTGTTCGGGCACCGGTATCCAATGTGTCATTTACCGCTCTTTCAATTGCGTCGGCTTCTACTTCTAATCCAAAGGATAGGCGGAGCATCGAAGCCGCCGATAGAATCATCGCAATAGGGTTCGCAATGTTTTTGCCCGCAATATCAGGAGCTGATCCATGAATTGGTTCATAAAGATTCGGGCCTTCAATCGAAAGGGAGGCTGAAGGTAACATTCCCAGAGACCCGGTTAGAACTGATGCTTCATCGCTTAGGATGTCGCCGAACATATTTTCAGTGACCATTACATCGAACTGTTTAGGATTGCGGATCAGCTGCATCGCTGCATTGTCTACAAGCATATGCTCAAGCTCAATATCAGGATACTGTTTCGCTATTTCTTCCGCTGTCTCGCGCCATAGCCTGCTTGATTCCAGCACATTGGCTTTATCAACCGATGTTACTTTCTTTCTTCGTTTACTAGCTAGCTCAAAAGCACATTCGATAATTCTTTTCATTTCATCTTTTTGATAAAACAACGTATCGACTACCGCTTCTTTTCCTTCGTGCGTCGTTCTTTCGCTTGGCTTGCCAAAATACAAGCCGCCAGTCAGTTCCCTTACAATCACAAAATCTACTTCTTCAATGATTTCTTTTCTTAACGGAGAAGACTCGGAAAGACTGGAATAATAACTGATAGGCCGCAGATTAGCGTAAAGGTTCAATTCCTTGCGAATCTTAAGCAGACCTCTTTCCGGCCTTAAATGAGAAGGCTGGTTATCCCATTTTGGACCTCCAACAGCACCAAGGAGGACCGCATCACCGCTCTTGCAAATTTCTACCGTTTGATCCGGAAGCGGTGAACCTGTATTGTCAATGGCTCCACCGCCAATTTCTCCATATTGAAATTGGAATTGATGGCCATATCTTTCCGAGATAGCTTCCAGAATCTCAACCGCACCCCTTGTTACTTCTTTTCCAATGCCGTCACCGGGCAAGACAGTAATTGTCCTTCTCATATGAATCTTCTCCTTTCATTTTAGTTATTGTAAAACGGTTGTTTTATCACTCAAATAAACGACCCGATTCACAGCATTTAAATAGGCTTTAGCTGATGCTTCAAGCACATCCTGCGCAAGTCCGCGTCCGCTTGTTTCCGTGTCTCGGTACTTCATTTTCACGAAAACCTGGGCCAGCGCGTCTCTGCCGGCGCCGACAGATTGAATCCGGTAATCCAAGAGATTCACTTTGTCCCCGACACATCTTTCAAGAGTGTTATAGAGGGCTTCAATGCTGCCGGCTCCGGTTGCCGCTTCCTGGATCGTTTCATTCTCGCTTCCCTTTAATGTAACGGTTGCTGTTGGGACCTGGTTTGTTCCATAGGAAATTTGCATCGATAACAATTCAAAGAAATGGTTGTCTTTTGACAGCTTCTCTTCTAAGACAAGGGCAGCCAAATCATCATCCGTCATTTCTTTTTTCTTATCAGCCAACTCTTTAAATTGAACGAACAAACGGTTCATTTCTTCATCTGTCACATCTAAATTGAGCGCCTCGAGCCTGCTTTTAAACGCGTGGCGTCCTGAATGTTTTCCCAGAACCATGGCATTGGTCGAAATGCCGACAAGCTCAGGAGAAATGATTTCATAAGTGGTTTTTTCCTTTAACACGCCATCCTGGTGAATCCCTGATTCATGGGCAAAAGCATTTTGTCCGACGACTGCTTTATTTGGCGGTACGGAAACACCGGTTAACTTACTGATCAAGTCACTCGTTCTCTTAATTTCATTTAACTGCAATCTAGTTTCCGCATGATAAAAGTCTGCTCGTGTATGAAGAGCGATGGCCACCTCTTCAAGAGCGACATTGCCTGCTCTTTCACCGATGCCATTGATTGTTCCTTCAATTTGCGTGGCGCCCGCTTCGATTGCCGCCAGGGAATTGGCCGTTGCCATACCTAGGTCATCGTGGCAATGAGCGGAAAGATGAACCTTATCAATAGAAGGAACATGTTCTCTTAAATATTTAAAAATGCTGCCGTATTCAACCGGCGTTCCGTAACCTACCGTGTCAGGGATATTAATGACTTTCGCTCCCGCTCGAATCACTGCTTCTACAATTTCAGCCAGATAGTCCAGTTCAGTACGGCTTGCGTCTTCCGCTGACCATTGCACGATTGGAAAGCGCTCAGCCACATATTTAACAGATGCAACTGCTTTTTCGATCACTTGTTCTTTTGAAAGCTTAAGCTTATATTCCCGATGGATCGGCGATGTTGCCAGAAAGATATGAATTCTTGGTTCCGCCCCTACCTTTAAAGCTTCCCAGGCCGCATCCATATCACTTTGAATACAACGCGCCAGCCCTGTAACCGAACTGTTTCGAATCTTAGTGGCAATTTCCCGGACGGAATTTGAATCACCCTTTGACGCAGCCGGAAAACCCGCTTCGATAATATCAACACCCAGTCTTTCCAGCTGATACGCGATTTCTAATTTTTCGGAAAAATTAAGATTGATGCCAGCCGATTGTTCTCCATCTCTCAGCGTAGTATCGAAAATATTAATCTTTCGCAACTGCCACCACTTCTTTCTTCTTTTGTTGTTGTTGTACGAAAGGCATCATTTTTCTTAGTTCGCGGCCAACCGTTTCGATTGGATGTTCTTTTTCTTTTTCGTTGATTGCGTTAAATACCGGGCGGTTCGCTTGATTTTCAAGAATCCATCCTTTAGCGAATTCACCATCTTGAATATCTTTTAATACCTTTTTCATCTCATCTTTTACATTTTCATTTACAATACGCGGGCCCGATACAAAATCTCCCCATTGCGCTGTATCTGAAATTGAATAGCGCATCCCTTCAAGACCGCCTTCATACATAAGGTCAACGATTAGTTTCAATTCGTGCAAGCATTCAAAGTAGGCAACCTCTGGCTTGTATCCTGCTTCTGTTAAGGTTTCAAAACCGGCTTTCACAAGGGAAGTCAATCCTCCGCATAGAACAGCCTGCTCTCCGAATAAATCTGTTTCAGTTTCTTCCTTGAAGGTTGTTTCCAATGCACCTGCGCGTAACGCGCCGATTCCTTTTGCATATGACAAAGCCAGTTCCTGAGCTCCACCGGTTACGTCCTGCTGGATGGCAAATAGTGCCGGTACACCCGCACCTTGTTCATATGTCCTGCGCACGAGATGACCAGGACCCTTAGGCGCTACGAGAAGGACATCCACATCTGCCGGCGGAACAATTTGATGGAAATGGACATTAAAACCATGGGCAAACATTAATGCTTGGCCGGATCTTAAGACAGGCTCGATTTCTTCTTTATATACTTTCGGCTGCATTTCATCCGGCAATAAAATCATGATGACGTCTGCTTGGTCAGCAGCTGCGCGTACTGGATATACCTCGAAACCATCTTGCTCAGCATTATCCCAGGACTTACCTTTTCTTAAACCAACAATCACTCTAACGCCGCTGTCCCGGAGGTTTTGTGCATGAGCGTGGCCTTGGGAGCCATACCCGACTACTGCTACCGTTTTGTTTTCAAAATAAGCTTCGTTTCCATCTGCATTGTAATAAACCTTTGTCATAGTTTTGCATCTCCCTAGTATATAAATTAGATTACTTACACGATTAATAGACTTTTACTGCCGCCGCTGCGCTGGGTTCCGCGCGGGAATGCGGTTGTACCTGTTCTAGCCAGTTCCTTAATTCCGTAAGGATTTAATAATTCGATAAAAGCTTCAATTTTATCTGATTCACCAGTGATCTGAATCGTTAGACTATCCTTGCTGACATCAATGACAGAAGCCCGGAAAGGTTCTATCAAACCATAGATTTCAGCCCGGTTTTGAGATGTGGTTAACACTTTTATTAAGGCAAGTTCCCTGGCTACAATGGATTGATTGCTGATATCCATCACCTTTAATACATCGATCTGCTTATTTAGCTGTTTCGTCATTTGTTCGATTACTTTTTCATCGTCCACCTGAACGACTACAGTAATTCTAGAAACCCCTTCTTGCTCTGAATGTCCAACTGTAATGCTTTCGATATTATAATTCCTTTTCGAAAACAGGTTGGTGATTCTGTTAAGAACTCCCGGCCTGTTGTTTACCGTCAGCGTAAGGATTCCTTTCATTTCTTTACTACCCCTTCCATTTCATGATGCCCTTTGCCCGGAGCAATCATCGGATAGACGTTTTCTCCTGGAGTTACATGCATATCGAGTAAAATCGGTCCATTCATCGACAAAGCTTCATTCATTTTCTCTTCGGCTTCCTCGAGTGTTGTGACTTTGTATGCTTGGATGCCATACGCCTCTGCCAATTTTACAAATGATGGCTGATTCTGGAGTAAGCTGTGAGAGTACCGGCCTTTATAAAAAATCTCCTGCCATTGTCTAACCATTCCAAGAGAATGGTTATTTAAAATGATGATCTTGATAGGAAGATTCAATTCGGCGATAACACCCAGCTCCTGGCTGGTCATTTGAAAGCCGCCATCTCCTACAATCGCTGCCACTGTCGCATCAGGTTCAGCGAGTTGTGCACCGATTGCCGCCGGAACGCAAAAGCCCATCGTCCCGAGTCCGCCCGACGTTACCCAGGCGTGAGGTTTGTTAAATGTGTAATATTGCGCTGCCCACATTTGATGCTGTCCGACATCGGTCACGACAATCGCGTCACCATTTGTTTTTTTATGAAGCATTTCAACCACTTTCTGTGGCTTCAACTCACTGCTGTTATCTTCATAAAATAAAGGATAATTTCCCTTCCAGTCATTTACCTTTTGGTTCCAAGCGGCTGCTTCAGGAAGCTTCCCATTTTGGGAGATTAATTGATTCAGTGCTTCTTTGGCATCTCCTACTACCGGAATTTTCGTTGGTATATTTTTGCCGATTTCAGCAGGGTCAATATCGATATGGGCAACGGTAGCATCAGGAGCAAATGAGGCAAGATTCCCTGTAAGTCGGTCGTCAAATCTTGCGCCGACATTGATTAATAAATCACATTCGTGCAAGGCCATATTCGCTGCATATACCCCATGCATGCCCCCCATCCCAACAAACAATGGATGGTCAGCCGGAAAACCGCCAAGACCGAGAAGGGTATGAACGACCGGGATTTCCTGCTGTTCTGCATATTTCCTTAACTCTTCAGATGCCTTTGCATGAAGGACACCGGCTCCTGCTAAAATCACCGGTTTCTTCGCGCCACTTACTGCTTCAACCAGCTTTCTGATCTGGAGGTAATTCGGCTGCATCGTAGGCTGGTAGCCTGGTAAATCCATCGCCGGATCTTCCTCTGCTTCTCCAGACAGCACAGCCACGTCCTTCGGAATATCTATCAAAACCGGTCCAGGTCGTCCAGTCGAAGCAATATAGAATGCTTCTTTTATAATTCTTGGAAGATCTTCCGGCTTTCTTACCTGATAATTATGCTTGGTAATCGGGGTTGTGATCCCAAGTATATCGGCTTCCTGAAAAGCGTCTGAGCCAATTACACTTGTAGCAACCTGGCCAGTAAGCACAACGAGCGGGATAGAATCAATCATTGCGTCCGTGAGTCCGGTTACGATGTTGGTTGCCCCAGGCCCCGAAGTTGCGATTACCACTCCCGGTTTTCCTGTTATCCTCGCATATCCTTCCGCCGCGTGGATGGATCCCTGTTCATGTCTTGACAATACATGAAATACACCTGAATCATACAGCGTGTCGTAAATAGGGAGTACAGCGCCTCCCGGATATCCAAAAATGACTTCAACATTTTGTCTTTTTAATGCGTCAATTAAAAACTCCGCACCGCTTTTCTTCACTTTTTCACCTTTTCTTTCCGCCACTACTGCCTTATCAGTCATAATGAAAAATTCCTCCTCTCATAACCTAAATCACTCTCAAGGACTCTTTTAACAACAACAAAAAACCTCTCCACCCAAATAAGCCCGCTATTAGCAAGCTAAGGGGTGAAAAGGTTTTAACGGCCTATCCACGGTACCACCCTTATTCGCGCTGGACCGATCCTGCGCGCACTTTTGAATGACTGTCGCCATTCTGTTTTTGATAACGGGTACTGGTACACCCGTTCAGCTTTACTGGTTGACGTTCAAGCTGAAGCTCCGAGGGGAGTTCGTTTTTTGTGGCACTGCCGGTTCTCAGCTACCCGGCTCTCTGTGAATGCGGTTTACAAAAAACTACTTATCCTCATCAATGCGATTACCTATTCACTTATTTTTCTTTAATGATAAAAAGCTTTAAAAGGCTAAAGTAATTGTCTGCGATACAGTCCTCACTTCAGCGTTATGAATGTGTTGAACAATTCTGAAGTTGAATATTTTCCTGTTATTTGTGGATTATATTACGCTCATTTCATTTGCACGTCAACATTTTTTTTAGAATTATTTGACTATTCAAATTAGTCGCAGAAATTGTATACGCTTACACGTGCATGGTTATAAGGTTTTTTAAATACAAAATTTTTTTGACGTTTCAAAAAACGGGCGTTTCACTTCTTTATCAATCCTTGTTTCTTTAAGGATTCTTTTTGCTTCCGAGCCTTCTTGGTTAAGACATACGTATTTTTATAAACCGCATACAAATTCAAGATCAAAGCTGAGGCCGCTGAAATAAGAATAAAAAAAGCGTTTAAACTCTCAAACCATTCAAAAGTTATGCCAATACTTCCGAGAAATAAAAGTAATGAGCTTAGAAACCCGCACAATAATATTAGAATATCACTTTTCATGTGTCCTCCTTTTTATAGGCATGTCTCTATTAATCTTTTTTAAAAGATTATCCTTCTTTTAAAGTATGCAGGCCGGACAAGATATGATCCCACTTTTTTCGGCTGAGATCATTATTCAAAAAAAGATAGTAAAAACGCCTGACATCCAAGCGTTTTTACTATCGTTCTACTGTTTTTCCATCACAGGGCCTGTAAACCTGCCTGATTCAAGAAATTCCATGGTTTGTTATAATGCGGCTGGAAGAAGAAGTCGACGAATCCCAGCTGCTCGATGGTCATCTTATTCTGGATGCAGACAGATAAGGTATTTATGGATTGTGTAAGATCAGCTTTTGACATAATCTGAGCTCCAAGAATTCTGTCTGTTTCTTCTTCATACACTACCTTTAAGGTAACCTGCTCGAAATCCGGCATAAATTCTGGACGGTAGTTGTCTGTGATTGTTACACTTTTCACATTCATACCCATGCTTTCGGCGGATGCTTCAGTAAGCCCCGTTGTCGCAATATTATTATCATAAATTTTAATTCCCGAAGTTCCCTGGGTACCCATATATCGAGGGGAAGGCTTCACAAGGTTTTTCGCCACAAGCGTTCCCATCCGGACTGCATTCGTTGCCAGTGGAATATAAGCATGTTTTCCGGTTGGATTATAGTGGATCGCACAGCTATCTCCCGCCGCAAAAACATCCGGCTTAGTTGTTCTCATATACTCATCCACGATAATGGCGCCATTGGACAGCATCTCCACCTGGCCTTTTAATAAATCCGTGTTAGGTCGGAAGCCGATACACATGATCACCAGATCTGCTTCATACTCACCTTCAGTTGTCAGCACTTTCGTTACTTTTCCATTGGAACCTTCAAATCTAGTAACCGTTTGTCCTAAAGCAAGCCGGACTCCCCGTTCTTGGAGATCCTTTTCAATGACTTCGGTATATTCGCTGTCTAAATACTTATTCAACACTCTCTCGGTAGTATCGATAAGGGTCACATTTTTTTCATTCATTTCAAAAGCTTCGACCAATTCGATTCCGATATAACCTGCCCCGACAACGACGACATTTTGAGCGTCCTTTGCTTTCTCAATGATCGCGTTGGCATGGGCATAGTTTTTGCACATGACAACATTCTCAAGTTCTCTGCCTTCGAGATTCGGGATGATTGGCCATGATCCGGTTGTCATAACAAGCTTATCAAACGTATCAAATACTTCCTCGTTAGTTACCAGGTTACGTGCACGCAATGTTTTCTTTTCTGTATCAACGGAAAGCACTTCATGTTTCAGGTTCATTTTTGCACCAAGATTTTCTAATTGCTCAGGAGAAGAGTAGAATAATTTTTGTGCGTCATCGACGACTCCTCCGACATATAAGGCGATTCCACATGATAAAAAGCTAACTGTATCATTTTTTTCGTATACAGTGATTTCCGCTTTAGGATAAAGTGATGCTATATTCGTAACTGCCGCTGTTCCAGCATGTGTACAACCAATTACGGCTACTTTCATAAAAAATGACCTCCTAAGATGTTGTTAGTTTATATTGTGAATAATTTCACAAGTTTAATTAAAAAAAATGAAAAGATGAGTTAAACACTATCGCTAAGTTGTTTACGGTTATAAGTGTATAACAATTATTTTCAAAAGTCTATGAACAATTTGTGAAATATTTCACAAATGATTTATTTGAGTTAAGCGACAAAAGAACGAACCCGTTGCGGTCAGAATAAATAAGCTATTAACAGAGGGGCGTTTAAAGATGAACGACAATCTTGAAACTGTTGATATTGTTATTTCTTTGTTAGACATTTTTGTATCTTTTCTTGTAGAGGAAAATCCTATTAACGGAATAGCTCTATCACTGCTCTTAGATACTAAAACTGAAGACCGCTTAATCTGGATTTCTAACACTCTTTCGTAATCATAAAAAATAAAAATTAACCAAAACTTTAATTGGCTAAAAAGAATCAACTTCATAGTTTTATATAAGCTAACAATTTATGAGTTTCAGGATTTTGTTGTAAAATCGTAAAATCCTGTGATTCATAAAATTCAATTAATCTATCAATAGGATCAAACTCAACGCATACTATAGACAATGCAACTAAATTATAAATTATTTCACAGTGATGTAAGGCAAAGTTTAAAATTTCCTCTCCCGCAATAACCCCTTTATAATTATCTGATCTACCTAATTGAGCTATTAGTAGAGAGTTAAATACCTCAGCTCTTTTATTATTAGTAAGTATTTTCCTCTTTGTTCCGGATACACCATTTAAAAATGAAAATTCTTTTACTAATAAGGTGAAATAACCTATAATCTCGTCCTGCTTTTCTTCATCAATTACTATGAACGTTCTAGTAAATGATCGCTTTTCGTTTTCTATTGCATTATTATGTAAGAATGACTCCACATCCTTATTTTTTTCACACAAAAAAGAGGAGAGGTACTCGTTAACCTCGACCTCTTCAGTAGGTACTTCCAGTAAACTAGACAAGCTTATGATTTGCATTTTCGTCTTTTAAGAATATTCGCTGCATGAGCTATTCTCTCTTTCTTTGAAAGCATAATATCATTAAAAACGTTTACTTCTGGAATTTTCGTGCGTGGAGTCGCAATAATTTTATCAACTTCATCTTCGTTAAGGGTGAAACGCTCATACAATTTATCTGTACTGGTAGCCATTTCATCTTCCTCCTTATCGCCAATCACATTTACACCACCAAACAATTGTGTGGTAGCTAAGTTTCATATACCAACATATGGTTATTTAAGTTTACTACATGTTAGCTTTGAAAAACAACTGCTTTTCTGCTCCTTAGTTACCCTTTTCCCTATTTTGAGTATTATATGCGCCTTTTATACATTCGTATGCATTTTTTTAATGAAGCCCCCACAGGAGCCTCGCATTTAATTACGCTCCAGCTCGTCCAGCAGCTTAGACTTGACGAATAGTTCAAACATTCTTTTCTCGTCACGGTCAGGCGAACCAGTTCCGTTATGGTTAATCGTTTATCGTCCGTTTTTCTGCCCCTTCTTCGCTTGGACCTTCGAAATATTCGACAAATCCGTCTTAAAGATTGCTAATTCCTTTACTTCGTCAAAATAAAAACCTTCTAATACGCTGATAAATCAAGCCAGTTCGGTATTTGACCGATAAACTGACCGTATCATTTAGCGTAGAAGAAGGTTAATACATGACGCTTTTGGGTTCATTTGGTAGCGTCCCAGGAGAGATTCGAACTCCCGACCGACGCCTTAGAAGGGCGTTGCTCTATCCAGCTGAGCTACTGGGACATAATAAAAATTTTTCATTAAAATATGCTTCGAAACTTAGCATCGTCAATTCTCAACGACAATTACCATTATAGTGCTATAGAATTTCAAAGTCAATATCTCTTTTCATAAAAGACAGGAAGAATTTTCACTCCCTGCCGTTTATACTAAATGTCATCCTAATTGATAAGTCCGGCTTAGATTCTTTATTTCATTTCCTGCTAGATTAAAGAACGTTACCTTTGTTTCCTGATTCACATGCTCCAGAATGACATACGTTTTATCCCTGATCTCTCTAGGCAGCCTGATGCTTCCCGGATTAATGAAAAGCGTGCCATCCACCATTTCCGATCCCGCTATATGCGAGTGACCGAAGCAGACGATATCTGCATTGGTTTCTTCGCTTTTGTATGCCAGGTTCATTAAGGTCATCTTGACATTGTAAAGATGTCCGTGTGCAACGAAAAAATGCAGTCCGCCGATCTCTTCAAGACGTTCGTCGGGGTAGGCTTCATCATAATCACAGTTGCCTCTTACCGTTAGAAAACCCTTCATTTCCGTAGCACGCATCGGCAGCTCCGAATCGCCGCAGTGAATCATAGCGTCCACTTCATGCCCGTGACGTTCCTTAATCAAGTTGATCTCATGAGTCAGTCCGTGACTGTCACTCATAATTAACACCTTCATTACTCTCCCTCTTCCCTTTCGAGAAATTCAACCAGCTTCTCTTCAAGCGCTTTTAAAGCATTAGCTCTGTGGCTGATTGCATTTTTTTCATCGCTGCTGAGTTCGGCCATTGTCCTACCCTTTTCTTTTACGTAAAAAACCGGGTCATAGCCAAACCCGTTTTCACCTGAAGGCTGCTTTGCAATAATGCCTTCAACGCTTCCGGAAACAGTGATAGTCGGCTGGTGCGGGGATGATAAAGCCAAGGCGCAATAAAACCGTGCTGTCCTTTCCGATTCAGGTATCCCTTCGAGCTCACCCAGTACTTTGGCTGTATTGGCGGCATCATCTTTCTCTTCGCCTGCATATCTGGCCGAATAGACCCCCGGCCTCCCATCAAGCGCATCTACAATTAATCCAGAGTCATCCCCAATGACTATACGGCCAAATTCTTTCGCGATCGCTTCTGCTTTTAGAATCGCATTTTCTTCAAAGGTTTCCCCGGTCTCTTCGACATCGATTGAATCTTCTACATCCAAAAGTGTTAAAACCTTATAGCCCTTTGGCTGAAAAAGGCTTTCAAATTCCATTGCTTTGCCTTTATTTTTCGTTGCGATAATGACGTTTTTCATCTCAGCTGTCGCCTTTCGGTATTTTATCAGCGATACTACCGAGGGCCTCTCTTTGGATTTCAAATAATTGCTGCATCCCGCTTTGCGCGCTGGCGAGCAATTCCTGCAGTTCAGTATAGGAAAAAGTAGCTTCCTCTCCCGTCCCCTGCAATTCCACAAATTCTCCGCTTCCGGTCATAATCACGTTCATGTCGACAAGCGCTGCGGAATCCTCGACATAGTTCAAATCAAGCACGATGCCGTGTTCCTTCACTTTGCCGACACTTGTAGCGGCGAGGTAGTTTTTAATCGGGAAGGTGGTGATTTTTTTGTCATCATGAAGCTTATTTAAAGCGAGTGTCATGGCGACGAAAGCACCTGTGATGGAAGCGGTCCGGGTTCCCCCATCCGCTTGAATCACATCGCAATCCAGCCAGATCGTTTTTTCGCCTATCGCTTCCAAGTCAACAATCGCCCGTAGTGCCCTGCCGATCAAGCGCTGAATTTCCATTGTCCGGCCCGTGATCTTTCCCTTGGCAGCTTCTCTGATTGTCCGCTGATTGGTCGCGCGCGGCAGCATGGAATACTCGGCAGTGATCCATCCTTTGCCCTGGCCCCGCATAAAGGGCGGCACACGATCTTCAATGCTTGCGGTACAGATGACTTTTGTATCTCCTACTGTAATTAAGACAGAGCCCTCTGGATGCTTTAAATAGTTCGTCTCAATATGTATCGGCCTTAATTCATTGCTCGATCTTCCATCGAAGCGCATAGTGTGTTCCTCCTTGGTTATTCTTACCTCTGTTTTGTATCAAATATAAAAGAAGGCAGCTTATACCGCATGCCTCCTTGCTAAACTATTTATAGTATATCAAAAAACGTTTTTTAATAACTACCGGTATTGACTTTTTCAGGACGCGTGACGGGTTCAGTCATGGGCTTTCCTTCTTCATCTAGCAGCTTGGCACTTCCTTTTACCTGCAATTCAACACTTTCGATTCCTTTTTGTTCCGTTAAAGACAGCACCAGGGCGTCAAGCATCGTTTTTGAAATTTTCTTTTCCTTAAAGCTTGCAAGAATAGACTCATTGAAATTCAGGATCACTTTTTTGTCGGCCAGCTTTGGTGATTCAAGCAATTCGACATCCCGGACAAAATCAGACATCAAATTAAACGAATAGGAAGGACCTTTAATAAGCTCTTCAATCACAGCTGCGACATTATCCTCATTTGTTTCACTAACCCGCTTTGTCACTGGCACATAATAATTGCTGCCTTTCTCTTCACCGACATAGTAAACCGTTAATGGTTTAGTATTCGTAATATCCGTGACATCGCTCGTATCTAGATTGATGCCTTGGGCGCGGGACAGTTTTTCATCGATTGGCGTACCGTTCACCGGCATTTCTTTCAGCTCGTGTCCGTTGATTTGCAACTTCACTGACTTAACTGAATCAAATTGGGTCAGTGTCCAGGTGATTGCCTGGAGAATCTTCAATTCATCTTCTTTTTTATAATTCTTAAATTCAGGAGAGAAATCCGCAACTGCGACCCCTTTTTCAATATTTACGTCCACCTCGGTATCAGCGGGCAGGACCGGGCGGAATCCATTCGGCAGGATATTGCTGACCGGGCCATTAGCTACCAGATGTTCCAGCGCCTGTTTGGCAACGCCTTGTGAATTTGGGAGCTCTATTGTTTGTGGGACAACATATCCGTTTTTATCAATCAGATATAGCTCTGTTTTGACCGCTTGCTTTCCAGCCTCTTTTGTAGCTTCTGTTTTCTCTTCGCCTTCAGATTCCTCAAGTGCTGAGGCATCATTTTCGTATGACACTTCTTTAGGCGGATCAATTTTGCTGCTTTTTTCGCCTCCCAAGAGCCCGCAGCCTGATAGTAATACTGAAGAGGCCAGGATCGCCGAGACAACTGTTGCTTTAGAAACCTTAGACATCATAATCCCTCCCAGGACAGTTTGTACTACTATTTATACGAGCCCGCAACCGATTTAGACCGATTTTGGAAATAAAGTTTTGAACATATAAAAAAAGACCTCCAGTGGAAGCCTTACTGATTAATCTTTATCGTTTGAACTGAAGTGACGCTTTCGCCAAGCCACGACGATGCAATGCGCTGAAAAATATCTCTCGAACCGGTTGTGAAAAATCGATGGTCCGCCTTTTCATTGCTTTTATTCATCATCTCATTGTGATGGAGGATAACACTAGCTTCACGCGCGGTTTCATCTCCAGATGAAATCACCTTGATCCCGCTTCCCATATAGTTGCTGATTTCGGTGCCAAGAAGCGGATAGTGGGTACATCCCAATATCAATGTATCGATGTTTTTTTCTTTTAAGGGCTTAAGTGTTTCTGCGATAACCTTTTTTACAATCCGTCCTTCAAATTCGCCGCTTTCTACAATCGGTACGAATTTCGGACAGGCCAAGCTGTCTACCCTGACCCACTTATTAATCGATTTCAGAGCTTGATCGTATGCCTGGCTTTTTACTGTGCCAATGGTTCCGATTACCCCAATCTGCAATCTCTTGGACGCTTTTAACGCGGCTCTCGCTCCAGGGTGAATGACGCCCAATACAGGAATGTCCAATTCTTGTTTTATCTCTTCAAGCACAGCAGCGGTAGCTGTATTACAAGCAATAATTAGCATTTTAATATTATGCTTTAATAAATACTCTGTCATCTGCCACGTAAATCTTTTTACTTCATCTAGCGGACGCGGTCCATATGGGCATCGGGCAGTATCGCCTAAATATACGATATTCTCGTTAGGCAGCTGCCGGATAACTTCTTTCGCCACTGTCAGACCGCCGACTCCTGAATCTATAATGCCAATCGGTTGCTTCAAAAATCTCGCCTCATTCTTCTCTCATTTCTTGATGTAATTTAGCCAGGTTTTCATTGAGGGAAGCTATTTCTGTGTCGGAAAAATTACTCAATACATCGGATAAATAATGCTGCCGCTGCTTTATAACTTCATCGATAATCCGACCGCCTTCTTCCAACAGGTGGATCCGGACGACCCTTCGATCTTTCTCATCCTTCACGCGCATGACTAGCTCATTTCTTTCCATGCGATCAATTAGATCTGTCGTTGTGCTGAAAGCAAGGAACATTTTCGTCGAAAGCTCACCAATCGTCATATCGCCATCTTCAAAGAGGAATTGAAGCGCCACGAATTGTGGAGGGGTAATTTTATAGTTGCTTAAAATCTCCCGTCCCTTTTGTTTGATCAGGGAAGACACATACCTCAATTCCTTTTCTATTTCAGCAACATGCTCGATATTTTTATTCATTCTAACACAGCTCCCCAAAATCACATCGTATATAAAACAATTTATCTTACTTATTTTCTATTAAAATCGTTTAAATTTCAAGATGCATTCATTGGGAGTGTACTTTATTATGGCCAAAAAAAATAAAGCAGTAATCTGCAGATGAGTAAAAAAGGACTTACTACGTCCTTTCTTTTATCCACCTGTCAGAATACTGCTCTCCATACCGTGACGTATCCCCGTTGATTTCTTCAGCCAAATCTATGATAAAAAGATAAATTGAAAGCGGTTAATACATCAAAGCTTTAGTTCTCCCATTCGAAGGAGCTCTACTACTGCCTGTGAACGCCCTTTAACTCCAAGCTTTTGCATAGCATTCGAAATATGGTTTCGCACCGTTTTTTCGCTGATAAACAAATCACCTGCTATTTCCTTCGTTGTTTTGTCCTGTACTAATAACTCAAATACTTCTCTTTCTCTTTTGGTGAGTAATGGCTTATGAGTGAAATCGTTCTCCTTCAAGTATTGTAACCCTCCTTGCCTTCACCAGCATAAACCCGGAATGGGTGTCTATTTAGTCATCATATAGTATGTTGGCGAGGCCAAGTGAGTGACTGTTTTCCCTAAAGGGAATGTAATTTTTCTGATGTTGTACTCTTTCTCCAAAAGAATCTTGTTTGCAAGCGGTACACTACATATTTATCAGGCATTTCAAACCTTTTTTTAGTTGCCATTCTAGCTATTATAAAGACCGCTCCCCTGCTTCCTGAACGTGCATTAATCTTTTTGCTTCCTCTGACCATGGAATCGGTTTTCCGGTTGCTTTGGATATTTGTACGATGGTTCCCCTTCCTGTTAAACAAACCGTCCCATCATCTTTTCGGCCCATGTAATGGATATCAACCGATGAATTGCCGATCTTTTCAGGCTTTACTTGGATAAAAAGCTTGTCATTAAAGAAAATTTGTTTTAGGAAATCACATTGTAAATCTGCTACGACCGGTATGGCTTCACCTTTATCTTTCACCCAGTCCTGCATAAATCCGAGTGTTTTGAAGTATTCAATTCTTGCTTCTTCAAAATAAGTAAACGGTACCGTGTTGTTCAAATGGCCAAACATATCTGTTTCTGAAAAGCGCACATTTACTTCATGCTTAAAATGAAAAGATGATGCCCATTCTTCCATATTGCTGATGTATGAAATTCTGCTCATAAAGTTAACTCCTTTTTAATAAAATGAATGGTTATTCATTCATTTTATTAAACTTTCGACAATTAGAAAAGGATTTTGGCATAAAAAGAGGCAACATTCAAAAACTAAAGGGAGAAAAACCTGAAGGGAGTGAGTGGTAATGGATGCTGGACGTGTAAAACAAATATTGTCATCTTCAGCTGATATCGATGTCAGATACAAGGGAACTTCCGTTTGGATCGATAATTTGAATGAGGATGGAAAAACGGCAACTGTTTATTTAAGAGGTGGTGCTTTAAAAGAACGTTCAAATGTCTCAGTTTCAGAGCTTGAGGAAGTCTAGTAAAACAAAAATAAAGGCAGAAGAGATATCGATCTCTTCTGCCTTTATTCAATTAGTTATAATTAAGCTGCATGCTGTTTACCGCATGCTTTCCCCTTCGGAGGATTCTTTTTGTCTTTTTTGTCTTTTTTGTCTTTATTATCTTTATTGTCTTTATTGTCTTTATTACCGTTATTATCTTTTTCCGGTTTTCCAGGTTTGTCTGGTTTTTCAGGTTTTTCAGGTTTTTCAGGACAATCTTTAATTGGCTCCCCTGGTTTTTCTGGAGTTGTCCCATCATCCGCTTTAGAACCCGTCAAAATCCGCCCTTCCACCTCAGGTGAAACCGGACTGTTGTTAGCCAGATGACTGTTCAAGACTTCGTAGTCCACAACAAATAATTCGGTAATCCGGCCTTCGTCTTTCGCCTTCTTAAACATGGTATACCCGTCCCCGCCATCTGCAACGAACGCATTGGTAGCGACTGTATATAATTTATTTACGTCAATAGGCACGAATCCAGTTCCTTCTTTTACTTTCACTCCATACACTCGCTCACCCGCAGGCAATGAAGGATCATACTTGAATTGGATTCCGGCAACCTGCATGAATTGCCCAGCTCCGGTTTCCACAGAAGAAACACTGTGTTCCAAAGCCTGGATCACTTCCTGACCTGTAAGATCAATAGTTACAAGTGTATTTCCAAACGGCATAACTGTAAGTACTTCATCTAGAGTAATGTCACCTTCATTGATGGAAGCACGGATTCCTCCACCATTTTGCATCGCAATCGTTGCGTTCACGCTTTCTTTCGCTTTGGCAAGCATCGCATCCGCCACTAGATTCCCTAGGTTGGTTTCCTTTGTTCTCACATTGGCACGCTCACCATCAAGCGCCACTGTTGTCGACCCCACCACCTGCTTTTTCATTTCCTCGATCGGAGCTCCTAGCTCTGCGAGACGGTTTTTTGCCCACTCATCTTCAGCATAGACATATTCACCCGCTTCATTTTTCTGAACAAGGTCGATCAATTGACCGTTCCACTTGGTTAGTTTTCCGGCTTCATCAAACGTAGCATCCAATCTGCCAAGGAAGTTTCCATATTCTCCTGTCTGAACAACCAGTGTCGGTTCTCCGTCAGCGTTGAACACATCCGGCTGTGCAAGCTTCGTATGAGTATGTCCGCCGACAATTACGTCGATTCCTTCTACTTCATCGGCCAGCTTCTGGTCTACATTGTAACCGAGGTGTGAAAGGACGATAATTTTGTTAACTCCCTGTTCTTTTAATTCAGAAATGGTCGCGCGTGCCTTTTCCGTTGCATTTTCGAAAACAATATTTTCTCCCGGATTCGCCAGGAACGTTGTATCCTCTGTCGTTAAGCCGATTATCCCTACCTCTTCACCGCCCGTTTCCTTTACGGCTGCCGGGTAGATTTTTCCTGACTGTGCCGGATTGCCAATCGAGCCTTCCGCTAAGCTTTGGAGTGCAGGATCTTTGGAAAAATCAATATTGGCGCTGACAAACGGGAATTGTGCCTTGCTTACAAAGTCTGCAAGTACATCAGAAGATTTATCGAATTCATGGTTCCCAAAAGTCATCGCATCATAACCGATTTTGTTCATGAATTCAAGGTCTGCCTGTCCTAGGTATTTAGTGAAATATAGTGTACCTGAGAATACATCGCCCGCATCCACAAGCAAGGAATTCTTTGCTTCGCTGCGGATTTGGTTGATAGCCGTAAACCGTCTTGGCATTTTATCCAGATGAGCATGTGTGTCGTTTGTATGCATAACGGTCAAATCAAATTCTTTAGGTGTCGGTGTTAAATCAAATTGTCCTACCAATGGATCATGGTCGCTCGCCCGTCCATGAACGTCCATATATGGTGAATTGATATTGACTATATCAAATTTATGTTTTTCGGTTAATGATTTGGTTACAAGCATATGGTCAAGTGTCTGCGCGTTTCCTTGATAATTATAGGAAAAACGCTCATTTACAGGCAATGTTTCAACTAAGTTGGTAAGTACATCGCCTTTTAATGCCTTAAGCGTATTTGTAAATTCAAAGTCATTGATATCGCCAAGTACGACTACGTTAGCATCCGGATTTTTTTCCGTGATGCCTTTTACGAAGTTGTTTACGATTTTAGCCAGTTCGATACGTTTCTGCTCGCTCTCTAGGACCGGAGGCTGAACTCGGCCAAACAATGGGTCGTCCCCGCCTTTTGAATTCAAATGGTTGGCGATGACGATTACATCCTGTCCTTTAAAGACGAATTGGGCAGCAAGTGATTTTCTCGTATCCTGAAATAAAGGATTAGCTGGTTCAATGCGTCCAGGGTTCACGGTCAGTGCATTATTTTCGTATGCCACCGCTTCTGTCGTCGTTCCTTTTGGAGCGTCCTTCAAAGAAACGCGGTCAGGATTATACAGATATCCAACACGGATATTCCCGCCCGGTGCACCGCCATCCTGATTATTTTTAGGGGCAATATCGGTAAAGCTGTATGCAGGGCCACCGAGCTCCTTCACTTTATCAATCAGTTTTTGATAGCTTTGCGCGGCATCGGTATTTCCGTCATTCGTTTCGCCGTTATTATCCTGGACCTCAACAAGGCCGATAATATCAGGAGCGTTCAAATCATTAATAAAAGATTCCGCAATGCGAGCTACTTTGCTGTCAGGAGTTGCAGCAGAAAAATTCTCCACATTGTAGGAAGCGATCGTTACTTTATCCGGATCTTTCGCAAATGCCACTTTCTCTACCGGCTTTTCACTTTCCGTTAATGCCGGAAGGGAAGCTGTATCGGCAAGGATTTTATAGTTGCTGTAACCATAACCGACAACACCGGTTACAGTACCGTTAAATTGGTCTCCCGCTTTGGCAACAAAATCCCTGTTAATTAATAGATGGAATCGTTCCGGATTAGAATTGGTTTCGTTCAAAAGAGGACTGTTGAATTTTGTGTAGGTTTTCCCCTCTTCCTTATTGATAATCACAGGAACTTCCCCGTATTTTTGCGGAGCGGTCACCATTGGATTTTCTAAAGCAATCCTCATGCCTTCAAGGCTTTCATAAAAATCGATTCCATCTTCCTCCGGATCAAATTGTCCGAAGCTATCGTTGTCGATCACTTGTGTCGGCACAGGGCGATCCTTGCCGATTACGACAGGTCCCGGGAGCGACTGGTTGGACCCGAGTACTGACACGACAGTCGAGTTAATTTCTGTCATGGCCAGATCTGTTTCCAGTTTTTCAGCGTATCCGTCAAGGACCCACTCCTTGACCGTTCCGTTTACGGAAACAAGATCTCCCTTACGGACACCATGCGCTTTCTTATATACCATCAAGGCATCGGATGTTTTTGGATTATTATCTCCTTCGACATCCTGAACGTAGAAGTTATTGCTGTCGGTTACATGGGTAACAACACCCCGGACGCCTTCGACAGCTTGTCCATTGAATGTTGAATTATGGGATTCACCCTGGATTTCATAAATCTTTGGACCGGGTGCAGGAACTGGAGGTTCCGGCTCTGGAGCTCCATCTGTGAAATTTATTGCTGTTACAGCTTTAATGCCGGGGACTGTGAAATAGGGTTCGATATTCCCCGTTATTTTTATTTTCTTTCCAAGAGCCGCCGGGTTGCTGACCAATCCAAATTGAGCTCTATAGGAGGTTGGAAGCTGAACTGGCATCACTTTCGCATTATCCCGCTCATCAGTAGAATCGGCGATAATGATATTTGTCTCTCCTGAAAAAGGTGCTTCATAGTCATAGGATTTGGTTCCTGTAGCATAGCCGACAATATACCCTTCAACAGTAGCAGGTCCAGTCTTCGTGATTGCTTCCTGCACAGTTAAGGTACCTGTTTCTTCAGCTTGTACTGTCATAAAAGGAGCAGCATTCGAAAAAACTAAGGCTACAATAGCTATGATGAAGACAAGCTTACGATGAATCCTTTTGTTCATTCCCTTTTCCTCCTTGAAAATAGTTTTTCCTTTGACGTGTAAAATATCAGCTTATTTGCGATATTTTGACAAATCTAACTATAATACGTTTTCGTTGAAAAAATATAAGATTTTGGTAGAAAAATTGTAAAGCGACAAAAATGATACATTATTCCTACGCTGAGATAATGACTATGTATCTATAACTTCTTGTTGGTACACCTGTCACTGCTTAAAAAGGATTTGGATAATGAATTGCTGGTTCGGATAATAAATTTCTAGTTTGGATAATAAAACCGTCAGTTCAAATCACAAATATGTGCGTATCTTCTATTAAAAACAAGGCTCTGTTAAACGATAATGTTGTTTTTGGGAAGGGAATCTGCGAGACTCCTGCGGAAAAACGGGCTGGCAAGACCCCGCAGCGAGGTACGAGTGAGGAGGCTTGCCAGTTCGTCCGCGGAAAGCGAGTAGATTCCATGACCATTTGAAAATCAACAATGGAATTTAACAGAGCCAAAAACAAAAAAACCGCCTACCAGAGTAAAATCCTCTAGTAGGCGGCTCTTTTTTTTACACTTGGTCGCTTCCGAAGAAGTTACGGAAGGATTGAAGTGTGGTGTCACGGTTTAGTGCTGCGATCGATGTTGTCAATGGAATGCCTTTCGGGCAAGACTGCACACAGTTTTGGGAATTCCCGCAGTTGGCCAGTCCTCCATCACCCATGATTGTGTTCAAGCGTTCTGCCTTGTTCATTTCCCCAGTAGGATGGGCATTGAATAGACGCACCTGTGAAAGTGGAGCAGGTCCGATGAAATCAGAATCGCTGTTAACGTTCGGACAAGCTTCTAGACAAACACCGCAAGTCATGCATTTGGACAATTCATATGCCCATTGACGCTTTCCTTCCGGCATACGAGGTCCTGGTCCAAGATTGTATGTGCCGTCGATCGGGATCCAGGCTTTTACTTTCTTTAATGAATCGAACATCCGGCTGCGATCTACCTGAAGGTCACGGACCACAGGGAATGTACGCATTGGCTCAAGCCGGATTGGCTGCTCCAATTTGTCGACTAGCGCTGTACATGATTGTCTTGGCTTCCCGTTAATGACCATGGAGCAAGCGCCGCAGACTTCTTCCAAACAGTTCATATCCCATGTAATTGGCGTTGTTTCCTGTCCATTTACAGTAACAGGGTTACGGCGAATTTCCATCAACGCTGAAATAACATTCATATTTGGACGGTATGCTAACTCGAATTCCTCTGTATAAGGGGCTGACTCAGGTGTATCTTGCCGTGAAATTACAAAACGTACTGTTTTAGTCATAGTCTCAGCCATTCCTTACTCCCCCTTTTTCTTTGAATAATCACGTTTACGAGGTTCAATAAGTGATACATCAATCTCTTCGTAGTGGAACGAAGGTGCAGAGTTGTGTCCTGTAAACGTAGCCATCGTAGTCTTCATGAACTCTTCATCATTACGGTCCGGGAATTCCGGTTTATAGTGAGCTCCGCGGCTTTCGTTACGGTTATAAGCACCAATTGTAATTACTCGTGCCAGTTGAAGCATATTTTGAAGCTGTCTCGTGAAGGTCGCTCCCTGATTGCTCCACTTAGCCGTATCGTTAATATTAATGTTTTGATAACGCTCCAAAAGCTCCTGGATTTTCTGATCTGTTTTAAGCAGCTTGTCATTATAACGCACTACCGTCACGTTATCTGTCATCCATTCTCCTAATTCTTTGTGGAGAACGTACGCATTTTCTGTACCATTCAAGTTCATGATGTGATTCCACTTTTCTTCTTGCTGTTTTGCGTGATTGTCATAAACAGTTGAAGAAACTGCATCCGAGGTTTTCTCCAAGCCATTAATATACTTAACAGCATTAGGTCCAGCCACCATACCGCCGTATATAGCGGAAAGAAGCGAATTAGCGCCTAAACGGTTTGCACCGTGCTGAGAGTAATCAGCTTCACCGGCTGCAAATAACCCTTTGATATTGGTCATCTGGTCATAATCTACCCAAAGACCGCCCATTGAATAGTGAACAGCAGGGAAGATTTTCATAGGAACTTTGCGAGGATCATCACCCATGAATTTTTCATAGATTTCAATAATGCCGCCAAGCTTAATATCAAGCTCTTTCGGATCTTTATGGGAAAGGTCAAGGTAAACCATGTTTTCGCCATTGATGCCAAGCTTTTGGCTTACGCAAACATCGAAAATTTCACGTGTAGCGATATCACGCGGTACAAGATTACCGTACGCTGGATATTTCTCTTCAAGGAAGTACCATGGCTTCCCGTCTTTATATGTCCAGACACGTCCACCTTCACCACGGGCAGATTCACTCATTAAGCGGAGTTTGTCGTCGCCAGGCAGTGCAGTCGGATGGATTTGGATGAATTCACCGTTCGCATAGTGGACCCCTTGCTGATAAACGATGGATGCTGCTGAACCTGTGTTAATGATGGAATTCGTCGATTTCCCGAAAATGATTCCAGGTCCGCCGCTTGCCATGATCACGGCGTCGCCAGGGAAGGATTTAATTTCCATGGAAGTCAAGTTTTGTCCAACGATCCCGCGGCAAATCTCTTCATCATCGATGACAGAGCCAAGGAATTCCCAGCCTTCGTATTTCGTTACAAGCCCTGCTACTTCATAACGGCGGACTTGCTCGTCCAATGCGTATAAGAGCTGCTGTCCTGTTGTTGCTCCGGCAAATGCTGTACGGTGATGCTGGGTTCCCCCAAAGCGGCGGAAATCAAGCAGACCTTCCGGTGTACGGTTGAACATAACCCCCATACGGTCAAACATATGAATAATGGATGGTGCCGCCTCGCACATTGCCTGAACAGGAGGCTGGTTAGCGAGGAAGTCTCCTCCATAAATCGTATCATCAAAGTGGATATAAGGTGAATCGCCTTCACCTTTTGTATTAACCGCTCCGTTAATTCCGCCCTGAGCACAAACAGAGTGAGAACGTTTTACCGGAACCAATGAAAATAAATCAACCTGTTGTCCAGCCTCTGCGACTTTGATGGTAGCCATTAAGCCGGCCAAACCACCGCCGACGACGATAATTTTACCTTTACTCAACCTTGCTCACTCCCTCTTAATCCAATCTCAAAGCTTTCGCAAGCTTTGAAAAATATCATCTCTATTATTTCATTAAACGAATGCTAGAATAGCGCTAACTCCCACATAAGAAAGCACAGCAAAGACTGCTATTGTTACATATGTAGAGATTCTTTGTGACTTCGGAGAAACTGTAATTCCCCAACTTACTGCGAATGACCATAACCCATTTGCAAAATGGAATGTGGTGGAAATGACACCGATGATGTAGAACGCCAGCATAAACGGGCTGGAAAGGATACTCTCCATCATATTAAAGTCCACATGAGCCCCAAATGCTGCTTGGACTCTTGTTTCCCAAACATGCCACACTACAAAAATAAATGTTATGATACCAGTCACACGCTGGAGCATGAACATCCAGTTTCGGAAATATCCATATCTGCCAACATTATTTTTCGCTGTAAAGGCGATATAGACACCGTAAATAGCATGATACGCTAACGGTAAATAAATAATAAAAATCTCAAGCCAGATACGGGCTGGCAACCCACCCATAAAATCAGATGCGCTGTTAAACGCCTCTTCTCCTCTTGTTGCGAAGCTGTTGACAAACAGATGCTGGATCAAAAACAGACCAACTGGAATAACCCCCAGTAAAGAATGCAGTCTGCGATTGGCAAACTCACGATTTCCTGCCACAAAGTGCCCCCCCTTAAATAATTACATCATCTTTCTGTTAAATCACATTTCATTTACTGTTTGTTTAATTGAAAGAAAAATATGATTCTACATTTCTTACAATTATGTGACATGTCCATTTTACTCTTCACTTTTAGACGCGTCAAGAAAACGGATACACAAATCTTTTTCCAAAATAGAAATATTTAAAATATTTAAAGTTAAAGAATAATGCCTTTCCTTCTCTTTTTTTCCTAACTATATTTATAGATATTTTACTATAATGTATCGTGATTTTTAAAATATCTATAATCTTATTAAAAAAATACTGATAACCTACAAAAAAAGTATATAATGTAGGTACAGAGAAAGGGGACAGCGATGAAAAAAGATACTACTGATTTACTACTAGAGAGAAAAGAAAATGACCAATCCCAATTCCCCGCATTCGGCTATGAACTAGTGAGAGAAATTTTACTGAATGACATCCTCGGCAAGGATTCCCCACAAATCCTCTATTGGGCTGGGAAAAGAATGGCGAGAAGATTTCCTCTTACTGAAAAAAATGAAATCATTGCTTTCTTTCAGAGTGCCGGCTGGGGTCATCTTGAGGTATTGAAAGAATCAAAAGATGAAATGGAGCTAGTCCTGACCGGTGATACTGTTGCCAGACGTTTTGATGTAGATGAACATTGCCACTTCCAGCTTGAAGCGGGATTTCTCGCAGAACAAATTAGCCTTAAAAAGAAATTTATTACAGAAGCCATAGAAGAGCCTAAGCGTCGTGCTAAAAAAGTAATCTTTACTGTTAAATGGGATAAAAGGGACTCATACGTTTAATACATGTTTATCAATGCCAGACCCCTTCACAACTTATTAATTGCGATTAGTTGTGTGGGGCCGGCCGTTAGACTGCCTTATGCTTTGACAGCTGCCCTTTCGTCAAGTTTAAAAGCGACGTGCAATGCTTCTACCGCTTTAACCATATGCCCCGCGTTAATCACCGTTGAGACCTTGATTTCAGAGGTGCTCACCATCCTTATTTGCATCCCTGAATCAGCCAATACTTCAAACATTTCTGCCGCAACTCCCGGATTGGATACCATCCCGGATCCTACAATGGACACCTTCGCAAGCCCGCTTTCCGTTTCCACTCTGTCAAATCCAAGAGTCTCCTTGCTCTTTTCGAGGACATTCAGTGTATCTTCAAGGTCAACCGTTTTAATTGAAAAAGATAGGTTAGTAGTTTGTTCTTCCGTGATGCTCTGGATAATGATATCTACATTTATATGATTTTTAGCAAGTAACGTAAAAATACCAGACAAAGTACCGCGAGTACTCGGTAGCCCGAAGATCGTTACCCTGGTAATTCCATCCTCAAACGCAATGCCCCTGACAATTAGGTTTTGTTCCATCGTTGCTTCCTCCTCGATTAACGTGCCCGTTTCTTTTTCAATGCTTGAGCGCACTTCAAGCGGGATTTGATAGTTTTTCGCAAATTCTACAGCCCTTGGATGCAGAACTCCCGCCCCTAAATTGGCTAACTCTAGCATCTCATCATATGAGACAGATTGAAGCTTTCTGGCATCTTTGATATAGCGTGGGTCGGTTGTAAACACACCCGTCACATCTGTATATATATCACAACGGTCGGCATTTAACGCTGCCGCAAGAGCGACAGCGGTCGTATCTGATCCACCTCTGCCCAATGTAGCGATTTCTCCACTTTCTGTCATCCCCTGAAAGCCGGCGACAACCACAATCTTTCCAAGCTCAAGCTGTTTTTTTATCCTTGAAGTGTCAATATCCATGATTCTTGCATTCCCGTGAACAGGTTCTGTCTTGATTCCTGCCTGCCACCCGGTGAAGGAAATGGCTTCATGGCCTTTTTGCAGTAATGCCATTGTGAGCAGGCCGATCGTAACCTGCTCACCTGTCGTCAGCAGCATATCCATTTCCCGTTTACTCGGAGCAGAAGAGATTTCCTTCGCCATTTCCACTAATTTATCTGTTGTCTTACCCATTGCCGACACAGCAACCACTACTTCATTGCCCTGCTCCACTTCTTCAATGACTCTTGTGGCGACATTATGTATTCTTTCAATATCTCCCACTGACGTGCCGCCAAACTTCTGAACGATCAATCCCACCATGCTGCACCCTCTCTGATTTTTGAAATAAAAAAAGCAATGAGAAATATCTCATTGCTGTGATGAACGTAAGAACGTATTACGCTGGACACAGTGAGATAGCTCCCCAAGAAAAAATCTTGACAATCTGCCATTTATTCAATGGCAGACCAGCCTGCAAACAGGTATGAGTCCTGTCTGGCTTCGGCGATTTCCCCTTTCAGAACCCATCAAAGAAGCTCATACTTCTCCAAGTTCTTACTAATGAATCTCGCACCTCTATCAGCACTTTAAAACAGTAAAGTTTTAATGTTATGAAATTAGTATTGATTATAGCATAGGAACAGTGTAGGAGCAATATCATTCCTGCAATCTTCTTACAATTTCCTCTGCTACTTTCTTTGGTATGCCCGCCTGGATAACCTCTTCCACGCTTGCTTCTTTCATTTTTTTAACAGAACCGAAATACTTCAGCAATTGTTTCCTGCGCTTTTCCCCAACTCCCTCAATATCATCGAGAAGGGATTGAAAAGCATTCTTCCCACGGATTTGGCGATGAAATGTAATCGCGAAACGATGCACTTCATCCTGGATTCTTTGGAGCAAATAAAATTCCTGGCTCCTCCTGTCAAGCGGAACTATTTCAAGCGGATTGCCGATCAACAGCTCGGATGTCCGGTGTTTCTCATCCTTTACAAGGCCCGCAAGCGGGATATCGAGTCCAAGCTCGTTTTCAAGAATGTCCCTGACCCCTTCGACATGTCCTTTGCCTCCGTCAATAATAATGAGATCGGGCAACGGAAGGCCTTCTTTCAATACCCTGGTATACCTTCTTCTAACGACCTCGCGCATCGATTCATAATCATCAGGGCCCTGTACAGATTTTATATTATATTTACGGTATTCCCGCTTATCCGATTTTCCGTCGATGAAAACGACAAGAGCGGATACCGGATTCGTTCCCTGGATATTCGAATTATCAAACGCTTCGATCCGATGCGGGGTATAAATCCCGAGTTGTTGACCAAGGCTTTCCACAGCTTTGATGGTCCGATCTTCATCGCGTTCGATGAGGGCGAATTTTTCTTGAAGGGCGATGCTGGCATTTTTGTTCGCCAGTTTTAACAGTTCCTTTTTCTGGCCTATTTTCGGATGTATGATTTTTACCTGCAGCAACCCTTCAGCAAGTCCCGCATCAATCGATTCTGGTAGAAGAATCTCCTTCGGCTTGAAGTGGTTGACCATTGAATAAAATTGGCCTAAATAGGTCAGGAGTTCCTGCTCAGGTTCATCGTAGATCGGAAATAAGGAAACATCACGCTCGATCAATTTCCCCTGCCTGATAAAAAAGACCTGTACACACATCCATCCCTTATCAAACGCAAATCCGAATACATCCCTGTCCGTAAAATCATTAGTCATCATTTTTTGCTTTTCCATCGTCACTTCAATACTGGTGATTTTGTCGCGGAATTCTTTGGCTCTTTCAAAGTCCATTTCTTCAGCCGCTGCATACATTTTCTCCGTCAATTCTTTTTTGACATCCTTATAGCCACCATTCAGAAAGCGGGTGATGTCATCGGTCATTTTTTTATATTCTTGTTCCTCGACCTCATAAACACAAGGTGCCAGGCATTGTCCGAGATGGTAATAAAGGCAGACGCGGTCAGGGAGTGTATTGCATTTTCGTAAAGGATAGATCCGGTCAAGCAGCTTTTTCGTTTCATTGGCCGCCAAAACGTTCGGATATGGTCCAAAATACTTACCGCGGTCTTTCTTCACTTTTCTTGTCGTGATCAAGCGTGGATGGCGTTCCGCCGTGAGCTTGATGAATGGATAGGTTTTATCGTCCTTAAGCATGACATTGTATTTCGGGCTGTGCTTCTTAATCAGGTTCAGCTCAAGTATAAGCGCTTCCATGTCCGACGAAGTCACAATATATTCAAAATCCTCTATTTCATTGACGAGCCTGAATGTCTTACCATCATGGGAGCCTGTGAAATAGGATCTTACCCGGTTTTTTAAAATCTTAGCTTTTCCTACGTAAATGATCGTTCCCTGGCGGTCCTTCATTATATAGCAGCCGGGTTGATCAGGTAATAATGTCAATTTATCTTTGATGTGCTGATTCATGTACTTCCCCCTATCTCCCATCAGCTCCATTATCTATATTAAAAATTCAAACCGTGAATATACTCTACTCAAATATACTATAAAATGCGCTTGAATGCCTTCATTTGTTGCGGTTCATAAGGTAGTGTCTCCTTATCTGCCAAAAAGAAAACTCGTCGATTGACGAGCCTTTTAAGGCGAAGACAGAGACGTAATACACAGAAAAGAAAAGTTCGCTGAAAGATACAACGTTTCCGACCGTTATCTCCCTATCGTTACTCGCGTTGGGTCTCCTGTAGAGGATGTAATTCGGTATAGGGATCCTGTCATATATGTGGCAGGATCCCTTTGAATATAAGATTTCTATTATTTAACAAATCCTGGAATCATTGATGTTCTGGTTCGCTACAAAAATGAAATTCCGGCTACAAAAGTCTGCATTCTCGCTACTAAATGATGCAAACTCGCTACAAAATCAATATTCCGGCTACAAAAATCCAGGCTCGCTACAAAAATGAATTTCCGGCTACAAAAGACTGTATTCTCGCTACTAAATGATGCAAACTCGCTACAAAATAAGAATTCCGGCTACAAAAATTCAGGCTCGCTACAAAAATGAATTTCCGGCTACAAAAGTCGGTATTCCCGCTACTAAATGATGAAAACTAGCTACAAAATCAATATTCCGACTACAAAAATCCAGTCTCGCTACAAAGTCAAAATTTCAGCTAACTCCGTCGAAAATCGACCGCGTCCCTTGGACAAAGTAATTCTGATAAAATCTGAGTTTGGATAACAAATACCTCAGTTCGGATAATAAATCCTGAGTCTGAATTAATTCCAAGTAGTTAGACATTTATAAAATTATAAAAGTTATACTTAGTTCGCACAAAAAAACTTCAAGCATAAAGCTTGAAGTTTTTTGGGATATTCCTTAAGCGTGTTTTGAAACCAATTCAGCAAGAGCTTCTTTCGGCTGGAAGCCGACAACTTTATCCACTACTTCGCCATTTTTGAAAAGAAGAAGTGTAGGAATGCTCATAACGCCGAATTTGCCAGCTGTTTCCTGGTTTTCATCAACATCGACTTTAACAATCTTTACTTTATCGCCCATTTCAGAATCTAGTTCTTGAAGGACGGGAGCAATCATTTTACAAGGACCGCACCATGGAGCCCAAAAATCTGCAAGAACAAGACCTTCTCCTGTTTCAGTTGTAAAGGATTGATCTGTTGCATTTACAATAGCCATAATAATAGCCTCCCTAAAAAATACTAAGTTGAAACTACACACAGTATATCATTGTTATCTTCAACCATGCTATTTATTTGCTCATTGCTAACATACCCTGTACGGACCGTGAATATTCACTATCCATACAGTCTAAACTGAAGGCATTTGCCACTGGCAAATGCCTTTTTTGTTATGAGTTAACCTTAAGCTTCTTGAATTCTTCGGTCAGCATCGGAATAACTTCAAATAGGTCTCCAACGATTCCGTAATCAGCAACTTTGAAGATGTTGGCTTCTGGGTCTTTGTTAATTGCAACAATTACTTTAGAGTTGGACATACCCGCTAAATGCTGGATTGCACCTGAGATACCGGCCGCAATATAAAGATCAGGAGTAACGACTTTACCTGTCTGACCGATTTGCAGAGAGTAATCGCAATAGTCAGCGTCACACGCACCACGGGAAGCACCTACGGCTCCGCCAAGGACTTGAGCAAGTTCTTTTAACGGTTCAAAGCCTTCTTCGCTCTTCACGCCGCGACCGCCCGCTATGATTACTTTCGCTTCTGAAAGGTCTACACCAACGCTGGCTTTGCGGACTACATCTTTAATGATTGTACGCAGATCCTTGATTTCCACTGATAAGGAAGAAACATCGCCTGAACGGGATTCGTCTTTTGCAAGCGGCTCGATGTTATTTGGACGAATTGTCGCAAACACAAGGCCCTCTGTCACGATTTTCTTTTCAAATGCTTTCCCTGAATAAATCGGGCGAGTAAATACAAGGTTTCCGCCTGTTTCCTCAATGGAAGTAACGTCTGATACTAGACCTGAATTTAGTTTACTCGCAATTCTTGGCGCAAGGTCTTTTCCTAGCGATGTATGGCCGAAGAAAATTCCTTCTGGGCTTTCTGCGTCAATTACAGCAAGCAATGCCTGGGAATATCCATCAGAAGTATATTGCTTTAATTTTTCATCTTCAACAGTGATGACCCGGTCAGCGCCGTATGCAATTAATTCATTTCCAAATGCACTGACAGTGTCCCCCACTAACACACCTACTACTTCTCCGCCTTCAGCAGCAAGCTTGGCAGCTCCAATAGCTTCAAATGATACGTTTCTTAGCGATCCGTCACGTGTTTCTCCCAATACGAGAACTTTTCTAGCCATTATAAAAACCTCCTGCTTATTTTTTAGATATCATGTTATATACAAACGCTGCCCTTCATGCAGCTATCATTTTCCAACGTTAATTAGATTACTTTCGCTTCCGTGCGAAGTAATTTTACAAGCTCGGACACTTGCTCGTTGATTTCACCGCTTAGCACTTTTCCTGCTTCTTTTTGAGGAGGAAGGAAAACTTCAAGCGTTTTTGTTTTGGCTTCCACATCATCTTCATCCAGATCTAAATCATCCAATTCCAATTCCTCAAGCGGCTTCTTCTTCGCTTTCATGATTCCCGGTAAAGAAGGATAGCGCGGCTCATTCAACCCTTGTTGGGCTGTTACAAGCAATGGAAGCGAAGTTTCGATCACTTCTGAGTCTCCTTCAACATCGCGTGTAACGCTTACATTCCCACCGTTTATTTCAAGCTTGGTAATCGTTGTGATATAAGGAATATTCAAGATTTCGGCAACACGTGGGCCAACTTGTCCAGAACCTCCGTCAATCGCAACGTTTCCACCTATAATGAGATCAGCTTCTTTATCTTTCAGATACTCAGCTAATATTTTGGCTGTCGTAAATTGATCGCCATTCTCGATGTCATCTTCGGTGTTGATCAACACCGCCTTATCAGCACCCATTGCCAAAGCTGTGCGCAACTGCTTTTCGGCTTCTTCATTGCCGACAGTGACAACGGTTACTTCTCCTTCTTGAGCATCGCGTACTTGAATCGCTTCCTCGACAGCGTACTCGTCGTAAGGATTAATGATAAATTCTGCTCCATCTTCATTGATTTTGCCATTTGAAAGAGTAATTTTTTCTTCTGTATCAAAGGTTCTTTTCAAGATTACATAAATATTCACGATAGTACCTCCCGATATATTAGGTTTTGAAGATTGTGATAATTATTAATAAAAGAATGCACTCAGGTCTCCTGATCATCCAGGAACCGACCAAGGCAGTCTGTTTATACAATTTTAATAAGGAGCTTTTACTTTCCTTTAAAAACAGGCTCTCTTTTTTCAATGAAGGCACTGATTCCTTCTTTTGCATCTTCAGATACAAATACAGTTCCGAAGCTTTCCGCTTCTTTCTGTACACCTTTATAATAATTCTCGTGTTTCGAATAGTTTAATAGTTCAATAGCCGCTTTAAGGGCAATCGGACTCTTTTTCGCAATCTTGAATGCCAGCTCCCTGGCCTTCGGCATTAACTCTTCCTCTGCATAGGCATGGTTGGCAAGCCCGTACTCTGCCGCCTCTTTACCCGAAATCGGTTCACTGGTAAACAACATTTCCGCTGCTTTTGCAGCTCCTACATAACGGGGGAGACGCTGTGTCCCCGCAAAACCAGGCACGAGCCCCAGCTGCAATTCAGGAAGCCCAAGTTTAGCTTTTTCAGTCACTAGCCGGATATGACAAGCCATCGCAAGTTCCAATCCTCCGCCTAACGCAGCTCCGTGTATGGCGGCGATAACCGGTTTAGGGTAGTTTTCAATTTTTTCGAACGTTTTCTGTCCATCAGTTGCTAAGCTTGAAAAACCCTCTCCGCTGCTAACCGTAGTGAATTCCTTAATATCTGCTCCCGCGGAGAAGAATTTACCTTCGCCGTGCAGCAAAACCACCCTGACCTCTTCATTCGTTTCCATCTCGGCAAACAGGGACGACAATTCTTTGATAATGGATGAAGATAGGGCATTTGCAGGCGGTCTTTGAATGGTAACAAAAGCAACCCCATTCTCAATTGTATAGCTTAAGAATTCCATTTGCTCACATCCTCTCATCATAATAAAAAAGCCACTTGCTATGTAGATAGGTGTTTAATATGGTGGGATGCTTTCGCATCCCCTTGCCCGTATTACATTTTGCAGCCGCATCCGCCTATCAATAACTGATGTACCGACTTCGCGAGCTTCGGCAATGCATACTTTTGCTCATTCATAACCCAAGTTGTAGCGGTCTCATCAATTGTGCCAAAAATCATCTGCCGTGCCAGCCTGTTATTGAGATCCGCGGAGAACTCCCCGCTTTCTTTGCCTTCGAGGATAATTTGGTCAATGAGTTTCAAATATCCACGCAAAACACTATTAATCCGCAATCTTAGTTCCTTGTTGGACTGCCGCAATTCAAGCTGGGTGACAATCGCGAGATGAGAGTCGTCTGAAAGTATTTGAAAATGTCTTTTAATCAATACTAACAGTTTCTCCGCAGCATTCGGTTTTCCTTTAATTTCTTCTTCAATTTGTTCAACAAGATACCCCAATTTCTCATGGAATAGTGATATTAAGATATCCTCTTTGTTTTTGAAATAAAGGTATATGGTTCCGTCAGCCACTCCAGCTTGTTTGGCAATCTTGGAAACCTGGGCTTGATGATAGCCGTTTTCAGCGATGGCGATAACGGCGGCATCAATGATTTGTTTGTATTTCGGTTTGTTTCTGTTCACAGGACTTCCCCTTCCAGAGAAAATGAATGAATCATCATTCATATTCTCATAATAGAATGGTGTCCCTTTGCTGTCAAGAAAAACTGTTTAAAGAATAACTAAAAATATCTTTGTAAGAATACAAACCTATTTTACCTGAAATAATCGTAAATTGTCCGGATTCTGTTTTTAAAATTTTTCCGTATATTAAGCTTGTTTGGCATCGTCCGATATTTTCTTTGTTTCTTCTTCGACAAGGGCTCTTCTTAAAATTTTACCAACTGTTGTTTTGGGAAGTTCATTCCTGAATTCATATTTTCTTGGAACCTTATAGGAAGCAAGGTGCTTTCTCGCAAATTCATTTAACTCTTCCTCCGTGACAGTTGCGCCTTCTTTTAAGACGATGTAAGCTTTGACCGTTTCTCCTCGGTATGGATCCGGCACTCCCGCAACGACGAGCTCTTGAATTGCTTCATGCTCATATAGCACTTCTTCAATCTCTCGCGGGTAAATGTTGAATCCGCCTGCGATGATTGTATCCTTTTTACGATCTACGACATAAAAGAATCCTTTTTCATCCATATATCCAAGATCGCCGGTTAAAAACCAGCCATTTTTAAAGGTTGCCTCTGTATCTTCTGGACGATTCCAATATCCCTTCATGACTTGAGGTCCTTTTATCGCAATTTCCCCAATTTCACTAGTCTCGACCGGTTCTCCGGTTTCCAATGATAAAATCGCAGCATCCGTGTCAGGCCATGGTACACCAATGCTTCCCTTTACTCGCGGCTCATCCCATACAAAGTTCGCGTGCGTAACAGGAGATGTCTCCGAAAGCCCGTATCCTTCCACCAATTTCCCTCCTGTTGCCTTTTCGAATCTGTCCTGGATTTCAACCGGAAGCGGCGCAGATCCGCTGACACATGCGTCAATCGATGATAGATCGTATTTTGCAAGATCAGGGTGGTTCAGCAACCCGATATAGATCGTCGGGGCCCCAGGGAATATGGTTGGACGCTGTTTGTGAATCGTTTTCAGAGTGGTAGTGGGATCGAACTTTGGTAATAGTATCATTTTTTGTGCTTGAAGAATAGCAGAGATCATGACAGTTGTCATTCCATAAACGTGGAAGAAAGGTAAAATCCCAAGGATGCTTTCTTCTCCTCTTTTGGACTTGTAGAGCCATGCTTCACTCATTTGTGCATTCGTTAAGAGATTTTTATGGGTAAGCATGACACCTTTTGGAAATCCAGTTGTTCCTCCCGTATATTGCAGCAAGGCCAAGTCATTTTCAATATCTATCGGTATATTTATTTCTTCCGGAACATCACTTTTCAGTATTTCCTTTAACAAGTGGTTATTTCCTTCATGCTCGACGTTTACGACAATGCCATACTCCTTCTTCTGTATAAATGGATAAATGAGGTTTTTCGGAAATGGCAAATAATCTTTGATAGCGGTTACAATTACATGCTCAATGTCTGTAGCCTGGACCACATTGGTCACCCGTGGAAATAATAGATCCATTGTTACAATAGCTTTTGCGCCTGAATCCTTCATTTGATATTCGAGCTCGCGTTCCGTGTATGTCGGGTTCGTCTGCACGACGATTCCGCCAGCCATTAAGATTCCAAAATAACTGATGACAGCCGGTGGTATGTTCGGAAGCATGATCGCAACCCTGTCTCCTTTTTTTATGCCAAGCTCTTTCAAATAGGCCGCAAACTTCAATGAAGACTCATACACCTCTTTAAAAGTTAGCTCCTTACCCATAAAGTGGATGGACACTTTATCTGGAAACTCCAAGCTTGAGTCTTTTAAGAAAGACTGCAAAGGTTTTTCTTCATAAGTCAAAGTTGTCGGAATTTCTGCAGGATATAATCCCTGCCATGGTCTGTTATTCATCTTACCCCTCCCCTTAACAATTTTGTAAAAATTCAAACATTTCAATTACATTATAATATAACGGACTTTCTGTGACAAATATAGAAAACCGGAAGGGCCCTGCAAGAGAATCGCCATATATACCCGATAAAATCTGCCACATCAAGTGGTGACGCCGGTGCAAGTCAAGTCTTATATGTTTGTTGCTAGGCTCCTGTCAAAATTAAAAGAATTATACTCTTACTTGTAGAGAAACAGCCTGCCATTAACGCAGACTGTTTCAGTATGTCTATATTACAATAGATATATAATTCCCAGCAAAATAAAAACGCCGCACACCACCAGCAAGACTTTAGCGAGTTTCTCCATAAAAAAATCTCCCCTTTATTACGAAATGCCCGCGCCAATTACATAGGATAATCCGATGGAAATAATCATCGATATCAACCCTATCGCTCGATTATCCTTTTCTATCTCTTCATCAATCTTAAAGCCGGGAGTTAAAAATTCAAACAAAAAGTATCCCACCAGCAACAGGAAGAATCCGTATACTCCCCAGCCAATCATTGTCAATAAGGAATCATGCTGCAATATTGAATGACGGAATATATTTGAGATTCCAAATATTTTTCCGCCGGTGGCCATGGCAACTGACAGGTTTCCCTTTTTGATTTCTTCCCAGTTTTTATATTTCGTTACCAGCTCAAATACCGCTAAAAATACAAAAATGCATAAAACCACGACACTGTAATAGGCTGCTATATAAACATACTCATTTTCCCAAAAATTCGCCATAATTTTAAACTCCCCCGGATCTGAGGCTTATTTGAATTCAACAATCGTTACCCCTGAACCGCCTTCACCTGCTTCACCAAATCGTACCCGTTTTACTGCACGGTGATTTTTCAAATATTCCTGGACACCTTGCCTTAACGCTCCTGTTCCTTTGCCATGGATGATCGATACACGGGGATAAGCGGCCAATAAAGCGTCATCAATATATTTTTCAACCCTTGAAAGGGCATTTTCGTAACGTTCGCCGCGCAAATCAAGCTCAAGGCTGACATGATAATCCTTTCCTCTGACCGTAGCAAGATGCTTGGTCTGTTTTGGCTTCGGACTGGCTGTGAATTCCAAATCAGTTTCTTTTACTTTCATTTTCATAATCCCCATTTGAACCTGCCATTCATTGTTGGAAACCTTCTCGATCAGGTGACCTTTTTGATTGAAAGAGATGACCTTTACTTCATCACCCGGCTTTAGTGTACGGTCGCTTTTCACATTCTGGATTTTCTTTGATTTTTTCACCGCTGGGGCAGACTCTTCCAGCCGTTTTCTTGCATCGATCAATTCGTGTTCTTTTACTTGTGCATTTTGTTGTAGCCGCATCCTGCGTAAATCGGAGATGACTTCTTCCGCTTCTTCCTTCGCCTTTTCCACGAGCTTAGCCGCTTTATCCGCGGCTTTTTCCATCATGGCATCTCTTTCTTCATAAGAATCCATCGTCTGCTTTTGAAGATCCTTATGAAGTTTTTCGGCCTGTTTCAAATAATCGCCGGCCTCGAGTCTGTCCTGTTCAGCCTGGCGTCTGCTTTCTTCCAAGGAAGCGATCATGTTTTCCACTTTGTTTGTATCGGCCCCAATATGGCTGCGCGCATTTTCGATGACAGCATCGTTCAGACCCAGCCGTTTGGAAATCTCAAATGCATTGCTTCGCCCTGGTACACCAATCAATAATTTGTAGGTTGGCCTTAGCGATTCCACATCAAATTCGACACTGGCATTACTTACGCCCGAACGGTCATATCCATATGCCTTTAACTCAGGATAATGGGTGGTGGCAATAACTCGTGCTCCCCGGCTGTATACTTCATCGAGAATGGAAATGGCAAGCGCGGCTCCTTCCTGAGGATCCGTTCCTGCACCCAGTTCATCAAATAAGACAAGGCTGTCATGATCGGCAGCTTTTAGGATTTCCACAATGTTTACCATATGAGACGAAAACGTACTCAAGCTTTGCTCAATCGATTGCTCATCTCCGATATCAGCAAAAACAGATTGAAAAACAGCTGTTTCCGACCCATCGAGCGCGGGTATTTGAAGACCGGCCTGTGCCATTAACGTACAGAGACCGATCGTTTTAAGTGTAACCGTCTTACCGCCAGTGTTAGGACCTGTGATGACAATCGTCGTAAACTCTTCGCCGAGATAAATATCATTAGGGACGACTACACCCGCCGGTATGAGCGGGTGTTTGGCTTTAAACAGCTTCACCCTGCCTTCGTTGTTCATGGCAGGCTTAGAAGCCTTGATGTCTTTTGCGTATTTTGCTTTTGCAAAGATAAAATCCAGTTGTGCGAGCACTTTTACATTTTGGAGAAGCTCATGGGTATGTCCGGCGACAGCCGCTGACAATTCTATCAAAATCCGCTCGATTTCCTGCTGCTCTTTTACTCGGGTTTCCTGAAGGACATTGTTCAACTCGACAATGACCTGTGGTTCAATGAACAATGTTTGTCCTGATGATGATTGATCATGGATGATGCCGCCGTAGCTACTTCGGTATTCCTGTTTGACAGGGATGACAAAGCGGTCATTACGAATCGTTATAATCGCGTCAGAAAGCATTTTCTGGGCATTGGAAGAACGGATCATGCTTTCCAGTTTTTCGCGCACCCGTCTTTCATTCGTTCTCAATTGATTGCGCAATGTTCTCAGCTTTTCACTTGCCGAGTCAAGTACTTCACCATGCTCGCCTATACACTCAGTGATCGTTTGCTGAAGCTCTTGCAGCGGAACAAGGTCGCTTATATATTCATTGATCAAGTCCAGTTCATGTTCTTCTTCCCCCATCTCTTCAAAAAAACGGGTGAGAATCCGGCCTGCGCGAATCGTGCTTGCGATTTCCATCAATTCCTGAGGGTTTAGCATCCCGCCAATCTGCGCTCTCTTTGCATGAGGGCGAATATCAAATATCCCGCCGAGTGGCACATTTCCTTTCATGCGAATGACCTTTGCTGCTTCATCCGTTTCATCCTGCCACTTAATAACCTCTTCAAGATCAGAAGAAGGCTTTAATTGCTCCGCCTTCTCCCTCCCAATTCCTGAGGAAGTGAACGCTAAAAGATGTTCTTTAATTTTATCGAACTCCAATGTTTTTAACACTTTATCATGCATGGAGTGAAGTTCCTCCTAACAGTTAGTAATCATGCATCGTTTCTCTTTAAAAAGGTAAGCAGGGCGTCTGTATCTTTGGCATTCAAGACAGAATCATGTTTAATCCAGCCCTTAATAGCCGCCGAGACGCCGACTTTCATATGTTCGAGCATATCTATGCTGTGGGCATCCGTATTGATGACGATAGACACACCTGCTTCCTGGGCCTTTCTTAAATTAGGAGCGGCCAGGTCCAAGCGATTAGGATTGGCGTTCAGCTCAAGCGCCGTATTCGTCTCTCTCGCCAGCTCGATTAGCATGTCCATATCCACTTCGTACCCTGTGCGTTTCCCGATTATTCTTCCCGTTGGATGGGCAATAATATCGACATTTGGATTATCCAAAGCATTTTTTAACCGTTTCATGATCGTTTCCTTCGGCTGAGAGAAGCTGGAGTGTATCGAAGCGATAACGATGTCCAGTTCAGCCAATAACTCATCATCGTAATCAAGCGAACCGTCAGGAAGGATGTCCATCTCAATTCCGGACAGAATCGTAATATCGTCATATTTATGATTCAGCTCATGAATGATTTTCTTTTGTTCACGCAATCTTTCGGCACTGAGTCCGTTAGCTACCTTTAAATATTGGGAATGATCGGTGATGGCCATGTATTTATACCCTTTGGCTCTGCAGGCGTCGATCATCTCTTCAATCGAATGAGCGCCGTCGCTCCAGGTAGTATGCATATGCAAATCCCCATGGATGTCCGCCAAGGAAATCAATTTTCCGGCTTCATGGAAATGTTCCACCTCTGTACCATCTTCACGAACTTCAGGGGGAATAAACGGCAGGCCAAAATGAGCAAAGAAATCTTCTTCTTTATCGAAGGTCAACACCTCACCTGTTTCAGCCACCTCCACACCGTATTCACTGATTTTCTCTCCTTTTTCTTTGGCAAGCTGCCGCATTCGGACATTGTGATCCTTAGAACCGGTGAAATGATGAAGGGTTGTAATAAATTCTTTGTCTTCCACCATACGAAAGTCCACTGAGACATCGTACTGAAGCCCAAGGGTGACAGACACTTTCGTCTCTCCCGCAGCAATCACCTGTTTAACGTCGGAAAGAGCGAGCAATTGCTCTTTTACTGATGCCGGATTGTTTGTTGATATAATAAAATCAAGATCCTTTATCGTTTCTCTCATCCGCCTGATGCTTCCTGCTCTTGAATATCGGATAATATTATCCATGTTTTCAAGTCGTGCCTCAATATCTTCAGCGATTGGCATCATGAATGCAAGCGGAAGCCTATCCGGCCTTGAGCCTGCTTCCTCAATCGCGGCAAGGATCTTTTCTTCCGTTTTTTTGCCAAACCCCGCTAGATCCCTTACCTTCCCTTCTTCACAGGCAAGTTTTAAATCGTGGACATCGTTAACGTATAACTCTTTATGGAGCTTGGCGATTTTCTTTCCGCCAAGACCTTGAAGCTGCAGGAGCGGGATAAGTCCTCTTGGCACTTCTTCCTGCAGTTCTTCTAAAACAGTAGACTTTCCTTCACTGATATACTCTTCTATCACAGCGGCCGTTCCTTTGCCGATTCCATTTAACGCGGTAAAATCATCAATAGAAGGCAGGCTTCTTTCATCCGTTTCGAGGGCTGCAGCTGCCTTTCGGAAGGCAGAAACCTTAAAAGGGTTCTCCCCCTTTAATTCCATATAGATCGCAATCTGTTCAAGTAATTTAATAACATCTTTTTTATTTACAGACATTGTATTCACCTGCTATTTGGTATTTTATTTCCATCATTTCTAATACGTTTAATTCATCATAAAGTTTCAGTCTGTATCCCCAATAAAACAAGGCCGCTCTCTATCTGTATCCGGCATGATTTTAACTTTCTGCCAGATAATAGAGAGTGGCCCTGCATCTTTTACTTAGGATGGAGGCTCCATGTATTCGAACCACAGTTCTTTTACCATTTCCGATAGAAACGGTGTATTTTTTACCATTCCCTCTGCCAGGAACGAATTGTTCATTGCTCCTTGAATCGAACCAAGTGGCACGAGGGCGGCTATGTATAATACAATAAACATGATAAGATATACTTCCAAGAAGCCCAATATGCCGCCGCCCCATCGATTCAGTTGTTTCAATATCGGCAGGTGGGCGATGAAATCGAGCATTGAGCCAATCAATTGCCAAAGGATTTTCGCCGCAAAGAAGATGATAGCGAATGCGATGGCATTATAATAGGCCATATCAAGACCGGTACCGTCAAAAAAGGTTTCGACGGCCGAAGAATCGCCAAATGTTGGGTATGGAACCCACAGCTTCAGCTTCGGTGCCAGTTCATCGTAATATACATAAGCGGCAATGAATGCGACTACAAAGCCGGTCAGGTGAATCAATTGAAGAATGAAGCCTCGCCTTAATCCGATCAGAAATCCGATCACAAGGATGGCTATAATTGCCAAGTCAAGCATGTACTCAGTCCTTTGTATTCTTTAATTCAAGTTCTAGCTGGTCGATCTTATCTTTTAGTTTCAAATAATCATGCATGGCATTCACCGCTGTCAGAACAGCCAGCTTGCTAGTATCCAGCTTTGGATTCATGGAGCTAATATCTCGCATTTTATCATCAACCATGGATGCGACAAGGCGGATATGACTGGGGCTTTCTTCACCCAGGATGGTATATTGTTGTCCAAATATATCTACTGTAATTTTATTTTTTCTATCGCCTGACAAGATGATATGCCCCCAATCTAAACAATCCTATTCTATATCATACCATGAACCTTTTCGACGTGAAAGAGCGAGGATATCATTAGCAACTTTTTTTAAACTTTCGCAAATTTCGATTAGATAAGAAAGGAGTTTTGCCGTATATGTCAAACGTCGTATTAGTTCTTAGCTCTAGTAAAATCGAAGAGATGAAAAAGCATTATGCTGCCAGTCTAGTAGAAAAAAAGCCGCCCGGAAGCGTATTTGCCGCGAAACCAGCAAATTGTATGATTACCGCTTATAAATCAGGTAAAGTGCTGTTCCAAGGGGCTGCATCCGTTGTAGAAGCCGGGAAATGGTCTGCTCCAGCCTCTTCCGCGAATAAGGTTAAGGTTTCCTCGGTGAAAACGCACCGCTACTCACCCCCTGCCAATATTGGAGAGCTTTCTGTTGTTGGCTCTGATGAAGTGGGGACGGGGGACTATTTTGGCCCGATGACCGTGGTAGCGGTTTATGCAAAGAAAGAGCATATCCCTTTATTGAAGGAGCTCGGCGTAAAGGATTCCAAGAATTTAAAAGACAAACAGATTATCGAGATTGCTACCCAAATCAAGCATGTCGTTCCCTTCAGTTTGCTTGTCTGCGATAACCTCAAATACAATACGATGCAGGCAAAAGGAATGTCCCAGGGAAAGTTGAAAGCATTGCTGCATAATCAAGCTATTAAACATGTGATCGATAAGATTTCTCCTGAAGTACCTGAAGCTGTACTGATCGACCAATTTGCCCAGCCGGATATTTTTTTCAACTATTTAAAAGGCCAGGAGCTGTTCAAGTCAGACTCCATATATTTAAGCACAAAAGCCGAGGGGATTCATGTCGGCGTTGCCGCCGCTTCCATTCTGGCCCGATATGCATTTGTAAAGCATTTCGAAACATTAAGTGAAAAAGCTGGATTCACGATTCCAAAAGGTGCTGGCCCGGCTGTCGATGAGGCTGCAGCCCGGCTGATCCATGAAAAAGGGATTTCAGCGTTGAATGAATTTACGAAGGTACACTTTGCGAATACGGAAAAAGCGAAGGCGATTTATCAGAAAAAATATAAAGGTGACAGAAACCATCCATAAAATGGATGATTCCTGTCACCTTTTGGTTTAACCGCGTAATTCCGCTCCCGCTTTTTCCTTCACAGCCTGCAACACTCGATCATGAGCTTTTGTTACCTCTTCATCTGTGAGTGTACGCTCCGGATCAAAGTATTTGAGAGAATAGGCAATCGACTTCTTGCCCGGTTCCATGCGTTCTCCTTCATATAAATCGAAAACGCCCACTTCTTTCAATAACTTGCCGCCGGCTTCTGTTATCATCTTCTGGATGTCTCCGACAACTGTTTCCTTGTCTACCACAAGGGCGATATCCCGGGTAATCGATGGAAACCGGGGAATCGTTTCATACTGGATTGGCTCTGTTTCCGCTTCACCAAGCGCTTTGAATGAAAGCTCGAATGCATATGTCTCTTTCAAGTCGAGTTCTTTTTGGACGATCGGATGAACTTGGCCGATGAAGCCAATCACTTCATCATCCAGCAGAAGCTCAGCTGTACGCCCCGGATGCATACCCTCGATCTCTGCCTGTCGATATACGATTTTATCTGTCAGTCCCAGTGTACCAAAAACAGTCTCTAACACACCTTTGGCCACGAAAAAGTCTACCGGTTTTTTTTCGCCCTGCCACAGGTGGGACTCCCATAGACCGGTTATAGCCCCTGCCAAATGCTCTCTTTCCTCAGGCAGATCTGCTCCATCTCTTTTCAAGAATACTGAGCCGATTTCATAAAGCGCAACCGATTCGCTCTGGCGGGCAATATTATATTTCAGCACTTCCAAAAGCTGTGGAACGATGCTTAAGCGGAGCTGGCTGCGCTCTTCACTCATCGGCATCGCAAGGCTGATCGATTCTTGTTTTTCCAAAGCAAATTGGGATGCTTTTTCTTTACTAGTTAATGAATAGGTGACTGCCTGGTAAAGGCCAGCGCCTTCGAGCACCTTACGTACCTGGCGGCGTTTTTGCTGATATGCTGTCAGCTTTCCCGGTATGGCAGCCCCAATTGGTAGCGTTGTTGGAAGGTTATCATAGCCGTATAAACGGGCCACTTCCTCGACCAGGTCTGCATCTATGGTAATATCGCCGCGACGGGTTGGAACAGTTACTGTAAATTCGTCCTGTTCCAAACTTACCTCGAATTGTAATCTTTTGAATATATTCTCAACCTCTGAAACCACAAGCTCTGTTCCAAGAAGCGCATTGATTTTATCAAGGGTGACAGAGACAACGGCAGGTTCGATTGTCAATGTATCCACTTCTGCAGCACCCGCTAGAACCGTACCGCCTCCGTATCGGGCCATTAATTCAGCTGCGCGTTCGGCTGCCTGGCGGACTCGATTCGGATCAACACCCTTTTCAAAGCGTGCGCTCGCTTCACTGCGCAGTCCGTGATCTTTAGAAGCTTTTCTTACAACCGCTCCGGAGAAATAAGCTGCTTCCAGAACAACGGTTGTCGTATCGCTGCCAACCTCTGAATTGGCTCCGCCCATGACGCCGGCTAAAGCGATCGGTTCTTTGCCATTTGTGATGACTAAATGATCCTGGAACAATGTTCTTTCCGCATCGTCTAGTGTCGTGATTTTCTCTTGGTCGTTTGCCCTGCGGACAACAATTTCCTTCGTACCGATGCGCTCATAATCAAACGCATGGAGCGGCTGTCCGTATTCCAGCAAAATATAGTTCGTGATATCGACAATATTATTGTGCGGTCGGATTCCACTTGCCATGAGACGCGCTTGCATCCATAGCGGCGAAGGTCCGATTTTCACATTTTTAATCACTTTTGCTACATACAGCGGGTTATCTTCTTTCGCGACCACTTTTAAGCTCAAATAGTCTGAAGCTTTCTCGTTAGCCTCAGAAGAATTGATTTCAGGCCACTTCACTTCACGCCCGAGAATCGCGGCAACTTCAAATGCTACGCCAAGCATACTTAAGCAATCAGACCGGTTCGGTGTCAAGCTGAGTTCAAGCACCTCATCATTCAAGCCAAGGTATTCGAACGCATTCTCGCCGACTGTCGCATCATTCGGGAACACATAAATGCCCGTAGAAAATTCTTTTGCCACCAGCTTTGCTTCGATTCCGAGCTCCTGAAGCGAACAGATCATTCCGTGAGATTCTTCGCCGCGCAGCTTTGCTTTTTTGATTTTAAAGTTGCCCGGAAGGACAGCGCCGACCGTTGCCACTGCTACTTTTTGGCCTTTATCTACGTTCGGTGCGCCACAGATGATTTGCACAGGGTTTTCCTCGCCGATATCGACAAGGCATTTATTTAATTTATCAGCATTCGGGTGCTGTTCCCGTTCCAAAACGTGGCCGATGACGACACCTTTCAAGCCTTCACTTTTCTTTTCTACCCCTTCGACTTCAATGCCGCTTTTGGTAATCTTTTCGGCAAGCTCATCCGCAGTAATGCCGGAAAGATCCACATAATCCTGCAGCCATTTATAGGAAACAAACATGGTTGGTCCTCCTTAAGGAAATTACGTTTTTGTTTTATCGTTTATTCGTGACGATGGAATTGTTTCAAGAAACGAATGTCGTCTGTATAGAAATGACGGATATCATCCACACCATATTTCAGCATCGCAATACGTTCCGCGCCCATACCGAAAGCAAATCCTGAATATTTCTTAGAATCAAATCCTGCCATTTCAAGAACATTTGGATGAACCATGCCTGCGCCTAGAATTTCGATCCAGCCCGTACCTTTACAAACATTGCAGCCTGATCCGCCGCAGATTTTACAAGATATATCCATCTCGACAGATGGTTCAGTGAATGGGAAGAAGCTTGGACGAAGCCGAATGTCCCGGTCCTGGCCGAACATTTTCTTCGCAAACACTTCGAGCGTTCCCTTAAGGTCGCTCATGCGGATGTTTTCATCGACCAACAATCCCTCAATCTGCATAAATTGATGGGAATGTGTCGCATCATCATTATCACGGCGGTATACCTTACCAGGACAGATGATTTTAACCGGCCCTTTGCCTTCATGCATTCCCATAGTCCTTGCCTGTACAGGAGATGTGTGGGTCCGCATTAAGATCTCTTCCGTAATATAAAAGGAATCCTGCATATCACGTGCCGGATGGCCTTTTGGCAGATTGAGGGCTTCGAAGTTGTAGTAATCTGTTTCCACTTCAGGGCCTTCAGCGACTGTATAACCCATCCCGATGAATAAGTCTTCGATTTCCTCGACGATTCTTGTCAGCGGATGATGGTTTCCTTTTTTGACCGGACGACCCGGCAATGTGACATCAATCTTTTCTGTTGCAAGCTTTTCATTGACTGCCGCCGCTTCAAGAGCGTTTTGTTTTTCCCCGATTTTAGCCGCAATTGCCTCACGAACTTCGTTTGCCAAGGCACCAATTTTTGGACGTTCTTCTGCGGAAAGCTTGCCCATTCCACGGAGCACCTCGGTAATCGGACCCTTTTTTCCTAAGTAAGCAACACGAATATCATTCAAAGCTTTTAAATCAGAAGCCGCCGCAACCTTTTCCAGCGCTTCTTCCTGCAGTTCATGTAGACGTTCCTGCATGTTAATTCCTCCTTGAAATTATTTTTAGTGAACATAAAGAAAACTCGTCGATTGACGAGCCTTTTAAGGCGAAGGCAGAGACGTAGTTGCCTTTATGCAGAAATGAAAGTTTATACTTCCTTTCTACCAAAAAAACCCGTCCCCTAAAAAGGGACGAGGTATATGTATCGCGGTACCACCCTTATTGGCACACAGAAAAGCGCAAGCGCCTTGGTCAGCCCCGACATATCCCGCAGGAAGGCGTTCTCTGCCTTCTGTAGGGAGACCTCGAGGGGCTAGGCGCTGGAGCTAGACAACTTTCAAAATTGAAAAGTAATCTTTCTTTTCTTTTAATAACTGTGCCCACTTCATTTTCGATAACGGTTTTTCACCGATGCATCTTTCGATTGCCGCGCAATCATCCCGATGCCGACTCGAGAGGTGAATTCACTTAAACAGCGCCGTAAAAATGCTTGCAGTCGGGGCATTTTTTTCCTGTAACGGATATCTTAAGCTACTCTTCTCTGTCAACGTCTTTCTTTTATTAAAATGTATGTTTTATTATAGTATATTTTCATTATGTTTTCAATTTGACTTTAGTACTTATATGAATGAACTCGCTGCCATAGTTCCTATTTCCGGAGGTGATACAGTAAAATTCCGGCCGCTATCGCTACATTCAATGATTCACTTTTTCCGTAAATCGGGATATACAGATTTTGTGTCGTTTTAGTAAGCAGGTCAATATTTACACCCTGCCCTTCATTGCCCACAAGCAAAGCATATGATTGAGCTTTTTTCACATTTTCAAAAGGCACCGAATTCTCGAGCGCCGTGCCATACACCGGGATGTCCCTGTTTTTTAGCTGGTCAATCATATCGTCTAGATTTCCTTTTATCACCGGTATGTGAAACAAGCTGCCCTGTGTTGAACGGATCACCTTTGGGTTGTAAGGATCTGCACATCCTTCTCCGAGGATTACAGCATCTATACCGGCGGCATCCGCCGTCCGGATCATCGTGCCGATATTGCCGGGATCCTGAACCGCGTCAATAATCAGCACCTTTTCCGGATTAATGTCTTCAAAGGTTACGTTTCTTTGTTCACAAACTGCTGCAATCCCTTGGGGTGTCTCGGTATCGGAAATGGCTTTCAGGACATCATTGGCCGCATTAATCACTTCTATGCCTTCAAGCTTGAAATGCACGGGCAATTCTGCATCCTCACTTACAATGACCTCCAGGACAAGATTGCCTTCGTTTAACGCTTCTTCGACGAGATGGAAGCCTTCGACTAAAAATCTACCTGCTTTATCACGTTCTTTTTTCGTTAAAAGCTTTTTCCATTGCTTAACCTTTGGGTTTTTAGCACTTTCAATATACTTCAACGGTGGACTCTCCTTCATTCCTTCACTGATTTCCCTATTATAACGTAATCCAGATACATAATACACGCCGAATCGTGAAATGATAGTCATATGAGTCAATCATGATTTTATAGGAGGAAAGACGATGAACTTAAATCTTCGAACTGCTATTATTGACAACGTTTCGGGCAATTCCCAGGAACAGCTTGAAGATACGATTGTTGATGCGATCCAAAACGGCGAAGAAAAAATGCTTCCCGGTCTTGGCGTTTTATTTGAAGTAATCTGGCAGCATGCATCCGAACAAGAAAGAACTGAGATGCTCCAAACCCTGGAAGATGCTTTAAAAAAGCAATAGCCGCTTGTGGCTATTGCTTTTCTTTTACAACTTGTCTGTATCGATTCTATTTTTCAATTGCTCATCATAGACGATCGGATTCCCGTCTTCATCTAATTGCGTACCTTCTTTTCCTGCCAGGTCACCAGTTGTCTCCTTAATTGCCGCTGTTCCATCAGGGAACAAGTTAGGGTCTGGATTATTCGTTAGTCCGGACGTATCAATTCCGGTCATTCCTTCCGTTTCAAAAATCGGTGGAGAAGGATGGTCCGAATAAAAGCTCTCCCGGACAGCCCGGTCTTTATCAGAATCTAGCAGGACTAAAATCTTGCCGTTTTCCACGTCATTCACATATTCCGAAGCTTCAGTATCCGAGAAGCCGTAATCTCCCAGCCTGTCCTCAAGGTTTGTCGTTCCTTCATTCATCAAGAATCTCATCACCTTATCCATGAACGAGTCCTCTTCTGTTGTAGTGGTTGCGGTTTTCACATCTGCAGTTTGGTTATAATCGGCAAATTCCAGTTTCTCTTCCTTGTCCGCGACAACGGTAATATCATCTCCGTCGTAACCTTTCGCCTTAAGAGCATTAATAGCTTGCATAACCTCATGGCTTGATTCAAAAACTCCATATACTGTCTTTTCCATATTTAAGCTCCTCCTTCATCGGGTTAGCGTAATGTTTAGTGTTATGTATAGAATATACCCTTCTCGTGTTCTCTTAAACGGGGAAAAGACGATAATAATCATTTCCTGATTATCTATACGCATTAAAAATGGGCCTATTAGTTAAGAGGCCCATTTTGTAAAAATTATTCAAACGTAATCTTATCTACCGTTTCACGATCAAGCTTTTTAATGACTTCCACGATCAATTTAATGGTGTTCTCATAATCATCGCGGTGGAGCATGGCAGCGTTAGAATGGATGTATCTTGTCGGAATCGTGATGGAAAGTGACGGTACACCATTCGCTGTTACATGAATCGAGCCAGCATCTGTTCCGCCACCCGGCATGGCCTCGTACTGATAGGGGATATTATGTTCATCCGCTGTGTCCGTTACAAAATCTCTCAAACCTTTGTGTGATACCATGGATGCATCATAAATGACGATTTGCGGACCCTTGCCCATTTTCCCTTGGGCCTCGCGCTCCGAAACACCCGGCGTATCCCCCGCAACACCGACATCCACCGCCAAACCGATGTCAGGCTGGATTTTAAAGGTGGAAGTACGTGCCCCGCGAAGTCCCACTTCTTCTTGTACGGCCCCGACACCATACACGACGTTTGGATGATTGGTTTCTTGCAATTGTTTTAATACGTCAATGGCAATCGCACAGCCAATACGGTTATCCCATGCTTTTGCCAACAGCATCTTTTCGTTATTCATGACCGTAAATTCAAAATAAGGTACGACCATGTCTCCCGGACGAATTCCCCAATCCTCAGCTTCTTCCATGTTCGTTGCACCGATATCGATAAACATATCCTTGATTTCCACCGGTTTTTTTCTGGCTTCCGCTGTAAGGATATGAGGCGGCTTGGAGCCGATGATACCGGTGATATCGCCTTTTCTAGTAACAATTGTCACGCGTTGTGCAAGCATAACCTGAGACCACCAGCCGCCCACAGGCTGAAAACGCAAAAATCCTTTATCGTCAATCTGAGTCACCATAAAGCCAACTTCATCGAGATGTCCGGTGACGACAATTTTTGGGCCGTTTTCCTGCCCGCTCTTTTTTGCGATTAAGCTTCCTAGGCCATCTGTAGTCATTTCATCCGCATAAGGTGTTATGTATTCTTTCATGACCTCTCTTACTTCGCTCTCATTGCCGGGAATTCCCTTGGCATCCGTAAGATCTTTCAACATCTTTAACGTCTCATCTAAGTTCGTCACCAAAATGCCTCCTTATATATATTCCATTACTATTATTATACACAATGAATATTAATACCCCTGTCTTTGCCTTTCGTAATTGACCTTATTTTTTTCTAAATAGGCCGTTTCTACATCGTTTGCCGTAAAGCCAAGCAATTCTCCAAGATTCAGATACTCAGTAAACACCTTCTGATACGTTTCCGGCTTTTGCTTTGCGCGATAGGCTGTAATCACCTCATACAAAGTCAAAAACTGGGCGGTTAAATCCGTCCTGCTACCGCCGTTTGATGATATTTTCGAGACCGTTTGCTGAAAGCCTCCTTCGTTACCAAGCGACAGGATAAAGTGAATTCCATCGACATATTCCTCTAAAATTGTTTCCAGGGTGGATGGTCCTTTCAAACTCCAAAATTTAAAACATCTTGTTTCGTTCGCCAATTCACCGAGCTCCACTAAAAGAGCCAGAATTTTTCTGTCCACCAAGTCTTCGTCGCCCAAATCATGCCCTGATTCAATATACAGGTCTAGCGCAGCCTGCATTTCAAATAGTTTAGCTGTATCCATATCATCACTACTCTCTATATTTTCTCTCCCTGAAATTATATCAAATAATTGAAACTAATTGAAAAGAGGAACGTATATAGAAAATAACGAATATAAATAAGAAGGTGTGCCCATGATCTTATTAATGAGATTGTTCATTTTCGCTTTCATTATTTTTTTAGTATACTTTGCTATCAGGTATTTTATAAACCCCAAACGCAAGCTCAAGCTTGCCCAGGCACAAGGGAAATTTTATTTTCTCGATGAAATCTCAAATGCCCGGAAGAATTTCCTGCTTACCTATCGAGGCGTCTTCTTTGAAGGAGAGAAGTATTTAGGTACTCCGAATCATTCCTCCGAGGTCGTTTCTATCTTCATTTGGCTAAAAGATTCCTCAGCTCTTCATGAACTGGATGAGGAAGACCGATTGAAAATAGAATCCGCAATCAACCAACACTATCCAAGCGCGAAAATAGAGTGGAAAAATCACCTTAACAAAGTGTAAATAACTTGACTCTTGCAAAAATATTGTCGTGAAAATTGACGGTTTATGACTTGTTTTGAAAAGTTGATAAAAATAAGAATGACATCCCTTTAATTGTGGAATTGGAAGGTTACTACCCCAAACCAAATCACAAAAAAGGAGATGTCTTTAAGGTCATGGTATCTTTCTATTCGGCTATCGTCAAGTTCGTTTTTTCCCTAAATCTGTGCCTATCAAAACCGCAACTCAATCACATTATTTCGATCATGCATAGCATCGTTTTGTGCGAAGGGCGAAAGACGATCACAGAAATTCGCGAACATACTGGAAAGAGCCGTGACCTCAGCTGTATGACCCGGTTTCTAAAGGAATCACCCTGATGTGTCAACCGGGCTCAGCGGAGACGAATGGATCGTGTCATCAGCCTGATCCGTCGGGCCCGTCAGAAAGCAGGAGATACGAGACCCATTCTGTTTCTCATTATCGATGATTCCGGCTGTCATAAAGATCATTCCACAAGAAAAATGGAAGGGCTGGATTTTCACTTTTCCCATTCCGAAGGGAAAAGCGTTTGGTCGCATTGTCTCGTGACCGCCCATGTTGTGTCAGAAGGATTCTCCTTCGCCTGGGATTTCCGCCCTTATTTCCGGGAGGGCTACTGTCAGGAACACGGCCTTGCGTTTAAAAGCAAGAATGGCCTAGCAATCGAAATCGTGAATGCCTTTCCTGCCAACGAAGATGAACAAGTGTATGTGCTGATGGACAGCTAGTACTCGAGCAGGAAAATGATTGATGCCTGTAACGCCAAAGGATTTCATGCCATTGCCGCTGTCAAGTCCAATCGAAAAATCTGTGTTCAAGGAGTTCGTGTCTCCATGTCAGAATTCGCAGACAGGTATATCGAAGAACCGAACCTTCGCTCCGTCACCGTGAAGGATAAGGGGAAATACAAGATCTATGAATGCGAGAGTCCTCTGTCTGAATTGGAAAACGCCAAAATTCTCTTCAATAATGGAAACAATGGTGATGCAGCGATGTTTTTCGACGAAAAAGGGTTCTATTACTCTAAATTTTACACACCAAGGGATAATAGGGATGCTGTCCAAAACCGTTTTAATATTCCAGTCATATATCTTGGCAGAAATTTTATTTTTACACGAAATGCATTCTATAGTAAATCGTCGGGTACGGTGTTGTCCTATTCGCCAAAATACTGGCATTCAGCCCATGTCAACGCTAAGAATCAAGTCTTCTTATTAGATCAGGATCAAAAAATTCTAAGAAAGTATAATTCGATTGATGAAGTGCCAAAAAAATAGCCTTAAGAAAAACATTTAGGAAACCACCTAAATGTTTTTTCTTATATGGGTGCCATTCACATGAAATTGACATGGAGTTCCTGTTACTCGCCACCAATTGCTTTCGACTGGCTGGCTTTGGTTTTCTTCACCGAAAATCCTTACAAGGGACTTTTTCAATCTTCCATTGATTCATCTTCCGGTATAATACACGAAGCAGGCTCACCTGAAGTTCCAATGGCATCTTCCCAATTTCGTCGAGGAATAAAGTTCCGCCCTCTGCCGCTTCGAATTTGCCTGGACTTTCTCCTTTTCTAGAGCCAGTAAAAGCCCGTTCTATGTAACCGAATAATTCACTGGCCAATCAATTCTCTTGGGATAGCCCCGGCATTGATGGCAACAAACGGACCGCCACTCCAGTGACTTTTTCATGAATCGTCTGTGCCAGCACTTCCTTACCCGAACCCGTTTCCCCCAATTTTAATACACTTGCATCAGATTGTGAGGCAATCCTTGTCGCTCTTTGAAAAGATGGACTGTAAGTGATTATTCGCCCAAACTGGTACTCCTTTTGTCCGGAATCTGTGCTAGGAAAAGGTTCCCTCTCCACTTTCCATAAAAAAGGAATAGCGGAAATAAATTTGACCCCAGCAATCTCATGTTCTCTCTACAAAACACCATTCCCCAGGGCTTAAAACGGAATTTCTGCGGGGCAAATAAAAAGAGGACTATTTCAGTCCCCGTATATCCAAAATCCCTCATATTATTTTTTTGCGGCGGCCATTTCATACCTTGATGAAATTATGCCTTATTGAATTTCAAGGCAGTTATTAACCTATGCTGGTCGGCTCTAATTGATTTTCTTTGGTATATTCTTCATAACATAACCCAAAAGGTTTTCCAGGAATGAAGCTACCTTCACCTTGATTGCCGACAAACTTTCCATCATCGACCATCAGATTTCCTCGAAGAAAGACTTTATCTACTTTCCCTTCTTGCTCAAAACCTTCATATATATTAAAATCAACCCCTTGTAAGCTGGTTACATTTGAGATAATAGATTTATGATTGGGAGCGTAAATAACAATATCTGCATCCATTCCAACGCCTATATGTCCTTTACGATGTGAGATTCCATTGATTCTAGCAGGAGTTGTTGCAAATAAGTCTACTAGGCGCTGTCTTGAGATTCTGCCTTTGTTTACGCCGTAGGTCCATAGAATTCCTAAACGATTTTCGACACCTGGGGATCCATTTGGTATATTGGTAAAATCCTCAATTCCCATATGTTTTTGGGTTTCCCAGTTAAATCCGCAATGATCGGAGCTTACCGCATTTAACCAACCTTTGTTAATGGCTTCCCAAAGGGCATTTCGATCCTCTTCTGTTCTAAGGGCTGGTGAGCATACATACTTGGCGCCTTCGAAGTTCGGTTTTGCTAAGTCCTCTTTATCAAGCATTAGGTAATGAGTACAGGTTTCTCCATAAACAGGTATTCCTTTGTTGTAGGATGATCGTATTGTTTCCATTACCTCTTTCGCTGTGACATGAACAATATAGACAGGTGCTTTAGCTAAGGAAGCTAAGTGAATGACTCGTTGTGTAGCTTCGACTTCAACCAAAGGTGGTCTTGAAAGAGCATGATAATATGGATCCGTTAATCCTTTAGAAAGGTATTCCTTTTGAAGAGTTTCAATCACATCTGCATTTTCGGCGTGAACCATAACGGTTACTCCGGCATCTTTAGCCGCCTTGAGTGCTTTAAAAATGGCTTCATCGTCACTATGGAATGGGAGTCCTTTGTACGCCATGAATAATTTAATCGTTGGTAGCCCTTTTTCTGGTAAAGTCGGAATTTCTTCAAATAGTTTTTCTGATGGTTCACAAACTACTCCGTGGAAGGAATAATCCACCATCGCTACGTCTGAAACTTCCTTTTTCTCGTAATCAAAAATGGTTTCTGCAATCCCTTTTCCAAACTCTTGGTTCACGAATTCTATTACCGTTGTCGTTCCACCTACAATGGCTGCATTGGAAGTATCGAATCCCCTAACTCGTTCCCCTTTATAATCGAATGAATAGTGAACATGTTGATCAACTCCGCCGGGTAAGACGTATTTCCCCGATGCATCCACGACTTGATTGGCACTAACAGATAGATTCTTTCCTACAGCAACGATTTTTTCTCCCTCTATTAATACGTCACCAATAAATTCATCGACAGCTGTTACAATCGTTCCATTTTTAATTAGTAAACTCATATACTCTTCCCTCCAATTTTCCCCATTAATTATGTAAAGTTTGTTGCTTTCATTTTGTTTCGAACAGGATCGGTCCAAAATAATGGAATTTGCTTTATCCAATCCATGTAATCTTGAAAGGATTCTTCGATTCCATATTTTGGATTATACCCTACATTTGACTTTAATCGTTCTACTGATAATTCATGAATATCTTCAGGATCGAAAAAGTCGATATTCGCCTCTTCGAAATTTCCAACCACTTTATACTTAAAATCAAGAAACTGTTTTTGCAGCAGCTGGCACCAGTCTTCTACGCTCCACGTTTGGCCTGAACCGATATTGTATAGGTCATACGTCAATTCTTGCGATCGTAATAGTTCAAAAATAGAGTTAGCGACATCCTTGCTATAGACCCAATCCCTTAAACCTGGACGGGGTAAGAGAGCTTCTTCATTTAATAGCGCATTTCGAGTTACTTGAAAAGGCACGGATAGGGTTTGTCTAATACCCGTATAGTACTCCCATGGTCCAAAAACATACCCTAGCCGAACAACACAAACCGGCATTCCAAACAGTGTTTTATATCTTAAAGCTGTTCTTTCCCCAGCAAACTTCGTAATCTCATATAACGTTCTCGGTAATGGAATGGACTCGGACTCTGATAAAACCTCATCTTTAAACCCAGTCTCGCCGTATACGGTACAAGAACTGATATAAATAAACTTCTCGATCCCATGCCGGTGTGCAGATTCTAAAACTTCAACGGTTCCCATATAGTTGACATTGGTTATGGTTCTACTAGAATTTCTTTCTCGTTCAAGATCAGGTGTTATGGCAGCTGCATGAATAATTGTTTTAATATCATACTTTTCATTAGTAGAATCTAATAATTTTGTATCTAAAATATTTCCTTTTACGTAATGATAGTTGCCTTTTCTCCCTTGTAATGAATCCATTGCCTCTTTTGGGACCGGGAGTGTCGCATAATTGACAACATGTATGTTTTCATCCAGAAGTCGTTCAATAATATTGATTCCAACAAAGCCAGAACCGCCTGTAATTAAAACCGTCATCCAATCATCCCTTCAAATCCCTTATTTAGAAATGTTCAACCTGAGATAAAGATTTATTTTTTATTTTTGAGGATACTTGTAAGGCCGTTTTATAGAGCAACTCGGTTCCAATCGCCAAATCTTCATAACTAGCTAACTCAGCAGGATTATGACTGATTCCATCTTTACATCTCACAAAAATCATGCCGATATCACAGGCGTTTGCCATCACCATTGCATCATGGAAAGGCCCACTCATCATTTTCGGACAATCCAGATTCAACGTCTTACTTTCTTCGGCGATGATTTCCTGGATCCACTCCGCACAATCTACCGGCGCTAAGTTTGTATCCTCTTGGATTTCAGCTGTAAGCTTATAATCAGTCGCAACTTCTTCAATCATTGTGCGTATTTGCTGTTCAAATCGATTTCTTCGTGATAAATTGACATCGCGCAAATCAATCGTGAACTCTACTTTTTCAGGAATGATATTTGGAGAATCCGGAAATACTCGCAAACTGCCAATAGTGGCAACCGTAGGGAGTCCCTTTTCCTGCCTGACAATTGTATTGATTTCCCCAATCATCTTTGCGGCACCCAGCAATGCATCCTTACGCAAGTCCATCGGTACAGAACCAGCATGGCCGGCAAAACCTTCTAGTTTAACGGTAAACCATAATGGTCCTGCGATTCCTGTCACAATGCCCACTGGTTTATTTTGAACATCCAGAGAAGGCCCCTGTTCAATATGCAGCTCAAGAAATGCACCGATTGATCCAGAAGGATAAACAGACTCTTCTAAATTGTCTGGATCACAGCCAAAATCGATTAACGCTTGTCTGCGGGTAATTCCATCCTTATCTATTCGATCAAGCTCCCCTTGCTCAAACTTTCCTACAATTCCCCTTGAGCCAAAGACTCCCTTTTTGAATCTCCAGCTTTCCTCGTCGCAAAATGCGATTACTTCAATAGGAACATCGGGCACAATTCCTTTATCTGCCATCGTCATAGCTACTTCAACACCAGCCAATACCCCAGATGTTCCATCAAATCGCCCGCCGTATGGTTGTGAGTCAAGATGAGAACCGATCATTAACACGGGTGCCTCGGGGTTCTTCCCTTCCAAACGCCCAATCAGATTTCCAAAATTATCAATTCGAACGGTCATGCCAGCTTCTTTCATCCACCTGGAAACAACGGAAAAGGTTTCTTTTTCAATGTCGGAAAGAGCAGGGCGACAAAGACCTGTTTCCCCAATTTTTCCATATTGGGATACCACTTCAAATAGTTCTTGTAATCTTGTTTTGTTGATATTCATGTAAACTCTCCTTTTTAGTAGATTTTTATTTGGAAAAAGGAGCGATTGACGCTCCTTATTCCATATCAGCTGTAATCAATTCCGGATAGACTTCTTTCAGGAGGCTAAAATCATGGTAAGACTCAACTTCAGGTTTTTTCGGGATGTTGCCCACGCTAAGGAAATAATCCATAATTCCTTCGCTATTACTTTCTTTCCAGTACGTATTGTCTACGTCCATGGAGTATACGTTTCGATTCATAATTTCGGTTAGTTCACTTTCAGATAAGCGTAATTCCGGAGATAAAATTTTCACTGCTTCTTCCCTGTTATTATTGATAAAATCGGTACCTTTTTTCAGTGCACGAATCAGTGCTTTGATCGTATTTGGATTCTTTTCTAAAAAGTCTTCCGTAGCCATTAGGGTTGAATGTACACTCAACCAATTAACCTCTCCTTGTTTATCAGGCAAGTTACTTTCTCTACCGCTTAAGATAAATTCCCCACCAGCTTGAGTTCCTTTTGTAATAAATGGTTCCCATGCCGCTAATGCATCAATATCACCTCTTTGCAATGCAGAAAGACCGTCACTTGGACCGATATTGATATATTTGATTTTACTGACATCAACGTCTAGTTCTTCGCCCATACTTTTAATCGCGTAGTAAACTTCAGCTCCATTTGGCATGCCGATCTTTAACCCTTCCAAATCCTTCGCGCTTTCTAATTTTAAACCTGGTGCACCGACCATAGCTTGCGTACCAGCCATTTGGTCTAATACAGCGACAACTTTAATAGGAACATCTGAAGCCTTCATGGTGATCGCCAAGAAATTGGACATAAGACTTATCGGGGCACTTCCTCCAGCTATCATTGATCCCATTTCAGGACCATTTTCAATAAGATGGTTAGTTACTTTTATTCCTTCTTCTTCAAAATAACCATTCTTTTCAGCAATGATTTGCGCAGCCGAAATCTGAGCATCGCGCACTCCCATCAATGTTAATTGTTCCATTTCAGGTTTATCGCTATCTTTAGTGCTATCTGCTGTCGTTGAAGTGGCTTCATTATTACTTCCACAAGCTGTTAGTAGAATGGCAAGTATTGTTGCTATGAGAACTTCTAATTTTAGTATTTTCATTTTATTCCCCCCGTTTTTTGTAATATTCATACTCCTACTTTTCATTTTTCAATGGCTGCGCTAGCCCCCCCTTTTCTCCAGAATAGGATTCTATTTTTCAATTTCTTTAACATATAAGCTAACAAGCTGTACTCTAATCCGATTAATATAATGGCTACAAACATGTTGGAGATTTTAAAGTAATTTCGAGCATCAACAATGATGTAACCAAGACCATTTTCAGCTCCCATCATCTCTGAAACAACTAGTGCCGAGAAGGAAAGCCCTAAGCTAACCTCAATCCCTACAAGAATGTTTGGAATTGCCGAAGGGAGAATCACTCTAGTAAAAATTTGTTTCTGGTTTGCTCCAAGACTAAGAGCTGAACGAATGAGTGTGGAGTTCACAGATTTCAGGCCATCAAGTGTATAAATTAATACCGGGATGAATGTTGACCAAGCAATAAGTAGAATTTTTGGAAATTCCCCAATTCCAAACCATATGATGAAAAGCGGGAGAAGTGCCAAGGCAGGTATAGGGCCTATTAAATTAATAATTGGTGCAATCCAGGTTTCGACAAATGTATACCGACTCATAATTACACCCATGACTACCGCTATTACACACCCTAAAGTGAAACCTACTAAAATTCGCGACGTACTTGATATGATGCTGCTAGTAATCATGCCTGTTTGTGCAAGAGCCAATCCATCCATAAGGATTAATGTTGGCGGTGGCAGAAAAAGCGGGTTAAACCAGTTCAATTCTTGATTTGCTCTACCAATAAGCTCCCACACAATAAAAAATAGGACAATCGGTAAGATATTCTGCGATAGTGCCCGATAATCTATTTTTTTCTTTATTAATGCACCCAGCTGCACCGGTGCTATATCTATTGTCGATGTATTTTTCATATAAATTCCTCCTAGTCACGTATTACTTGACTTAATTCTTCTTCCCCCATAAGAACCTGTTCAATTTCTGTCATTAATTGAGTAAAACGCGGATGATCATACATTCTTGGATGTTCAATACCTACTTCAAATACAGACGATATTTCACCATCTTTCATGACTACTACCCTATCTCCTAGGTGAATAGCTTCACTTATACTATGTGTAACAAAAATGACCATCGGGCGAAGTTCTTGACAGATGCGAAGCAATTCTTTTCGCATCGTATCACGCGTAAGAATATCCAGTGCTCCGAATGGTTCGTCCATTAATAAAATGTCAGGTCCACTGGCTAATGCCCTAGCGATCCCAACACGCTGTTTCATCCCTCCGGAAAGTTCATCTGGATAATGATTTGCGTATTCTTGTAAACCTACCATTTGTAAATATACGTTTGCTTTTTCCATTGCTTCAGGTTTAGGCATACCTTGTACCGTTAGTCCAAAAGAAATATTTGTTAAAACGTTATACCAAGGGAACAAAGCATGGTCCTGAAAAACAACACCCCGGGATTTCGATGGACCCGTTATCGCTTCTCCATCAACTGTTAGTGATCCTGTATCTGCCTTTAGAAATCCAGCTATTAGATTTAGTAGCGTTGACTTTCCACAACCACTATGGCCAAGGATACAAACAATCTCATGTGGCTTGACTTTAAGATTGATATTTTTTAATACCTCTTTATTCCCAAATCCTTTATTTACTCCTTTTATTGTTAATTGCACTTTAAGACCACCTTTCTACATTTTTTTACCAAAGCTAATAAGACATATTGAATTACTCATTAATGTGCTCATTCAAAAGACATATTGTCTGACTTATTAATGAAGCGGGATATTTTATTTAAGTCATATAGTCTGACTTAAATATTTTTAACAAGTTCCTTTATTTGAGAAAGATGATTTTTCATATATTCCTGAGCTAATTTTTCATCTTTATCTTTTATGGCAGATACAATCTGCTTATGTTCTATGATGATCTTTTCTAATCTTCCAGGGTAATAGATGGTTTTTTCTTGTAGTCTATTCATGATTTGTTTCAGTGATTTTATGATATTTAGCATGACTTCATTTTGACTGACTCGTGCTAATGCTAAATGAAAAGCAATATCAGCTTCTGCAGCTTCTTTTGGTTTCTCCTCCATCCATGTAATTAATTTTTCTATTTCTTCAATATCTTTTCCACTAGCTCTTTGTGCAGCTAATCGAACCAACGCGATTTCTAAAATTTCACGTGTTTCTAGTAAGTCAAAGAGATTTTCCTTTTCCGACTTTGGATGATAGATATTCGCCATATCCTCAATGGTAATCTGACGAATGGTTGTTCCTCCTCTTTTACGTCTATTTATGATTCCTGTACTTTCTAATATTTGCATAGCGTCCCTAATGGAACTTCTACTTACTCCAAACAATTTAGCTAACTGCACTTCTGACGGTAGAGACTGTCCAGGCTTAAGTTCTCCATCAATAAGACTTTTCCGTATTTGTGCAACGATGCTTTTCGGGATTTTCTCAACTGTAATCTCTTCAAAATTCATTTTTACCTCCTATTCGTCCAACTAATAATCTTATAAACAAGAAGTATCATGTAGTTAAGCTTTTACTATGTGATTGTTTGTTATCTACAATTTAAAAGAAGTACAGAAACAATTCCACCAATATGTAAGAAATCCTTACATGGTTTTCAAAAACCCCTCTTAGTATAAAAAGAGATGAGCAAGATTATTTCCTAAAATGAACTACCTGTCCGATGTATATCGAGGATTTCTTAATTTTAAAAAAGAAAGCAGCAACAAAAGACGGCATTTCCGTCTCTTGTTGCTGCTTTCTTCTCTTACAACATGGGCGGTTACAATACAATGTGACCATACACTCTTTCCGTCGGAGTGGGAAAAATGATAATCCAATCCTTCCATCTTACCGGTGGTTTGATCCTTTTTAGCCTGAGTGTCGTCAACGATCAAGAACCTGATGGGGCTTGTATCACCTTGCTTAGCCCGGATTTTTTTGATTTTATTCATCATAAACTGGATGCGTCGCCGATTTGCACGATTAGGGCACCAGGGGGATTCATTTAAAAACCGTGTCATACAGCTCAGGTCACTTGTTTCATGGGTAGATCTCCGGATGTTGGAGACAGTTTTAACCCCATCTGTCAAAATGATTCCATGAATAAATGTCAGTACATGTTGGGTTTGTGGTTTGGAAAATCCAAGTTCTAACGCAGCAATGAAATTGACTATATAAGAATAAAAGGTTACCATTTTTGTACGGCATCTCCTTTTTGGGGTATTGGTTGGGTAACCTTTACATTCCACAAAAAAGAGGTGCCATTCCTATTTCAGGAAAAATAACAAACAATCCACAAACCCAACAGCGTTCAACAAATATTACTCGACAAGCTTTTTGCAAGACTCAAGTAAATAAGCATACAGAAACGCTTGGACATAGCAATCCAAGCGTTTTTATTTTGCAAGATTAATTCTCGCTCTGAAAGAATTCTTTCCAGGTAATGACCACGTATTTTTCTCTCAATAGATAAAGGAGAACAGTTAACGACAGCAATAGAATAAGAATCATGAATGGACTGAATTCAGAAATGTAGCTTCCGAACACGGTATAAAAGAAGGCTAGGGGAATGTTTGATAAAAAAGAGTAATAGGCGAAATTTTTAAATCCTTGCTTTTTCTCCATCAAACAAAGTGACAGTAAATGATAGTGGATAAAGGGGATGAGCCGGAGCACGGAGATTTGCCGGATATTCAGGTGACGGTGTCCAAACAGTTTGCTTTTCATGCGCAACAGCCGCTCCATGGTTTTCGGAAACCTGTGGATTACCGTGTAAAAGAAAAGGCTGGATAAGGTAAGGCCGATAATTGAATAGAGGGTACCCACCGCCGGACCGAACAAGATACCTCCCGAGATGCAGACGACCACGACCGGAATGAATAAAAACTGCCTCAACAGATGAAAGATGATGAATACAAATGGCGCAAAGGTACTTGTTGTCCCGATATATCCTAGGATTAGCGAAAGCTCTTCATTCATGATTTTCCTCCTCTATGATGCCGGTGCACGAGACTATTACAAGCATACACAGGAAGGGTGACATATATGACTATTTCATTATGATGGATATCAGTAGGACGAGCTGGATGATCATTAATAACTGGAAGCCGATTCTAAATGAAAGATGCTTCGTTTTATGTCGGAATAAGAACATGCCGGCAGTCGCACCTGTTCCCCCGCCAATGAAGGCGAGCAGCCAAAGTGTTTTCTCGCTAATTCGATATTGCTGTTTCACGGCCTTTCTTTTGTCATTTTTCATAGTCATCAACGCAATGCAGTTGATGACAAGGAAATAGAGCATGGCAAATGTGGTAAGCTCCATCGTTTTTCTCCCCTCTGGTATGTAAAAAGCCATCCTCGACAAGGAGAATGGCTTTTTTGATCATCTTATTTTCCTAATTGCTGCTTCGCTGCAGTTGCCAATTGGGCAAATGCCTGCTCGTCAGCGATTGCAAGGTCAGCAAGCATTTTACGGTTAACTTCGATACCAGCTAGCTTCAAACCATGCATTAAACGGCTGTAAGAAAGACCGTTAATGCGTGCAGCTGCGTTGATACGAGTGATCCATAGTTTGCGGAAGTCGCGCTTCTTCTGGCGACGATCGCGGAATGCATACATTAAAGATTTCATTACTTGCTGGTTAGCAACTTTGTATAATGTATGTTTTGAACCATAATAACCTTTTGCTAATTTAAGAACCTTTTTACGACGTTTGCGAGTAACAGTACCGCCTTTTACACGTGGCATGTTATTTCCCTCCTATATAAATCGATGAAGTCGATTACTTGATATTGTCTAACATGTGGCGAATGCGTTTGAAGTCACCTTTGCTTACAAGGCTAGCTTTGCGAAGCTTACGCTTTTGCTTAGTAGATTTGTTAGCAAATAAGTGGCTAGTATAAGCGTTAGAACGCTTAAGCTTGCCGGATCCAGTTTTCTTGAAACGCTTTGCAGATCCGCGGTGAGTTTTCATTTTAGGCATAAGGTATTCCTCCTCATTACAATTACTTTTCGTTTTTCGGTGCTAAAATTAAGAACATGCTTCGACCATCCATTTTTGGATGGGTTTCAATCGTAGCTACTTCCTTGCAAGCTGCTGAGAAACGGTCTAATACGCGCTGGCCGATTTCTTTATGCGTAATCGCACGGCCCTTAAAGCGGATGGAAGCTTTCACTTTATCCCCTTTTTCAAGAAACTTGATTCCATTGCGAAGCTTTGTATTGAAATCATGTTCATCAATGGTCGGGCTCAAGCGAACCTCTTTCAAGCTGATGATCTTTTGATTCTTGCGGGATTCTTTATCTTTCTTTTGCTGCTCAAAACGGAATTTTCCGTAGTCCATGATACGGGCTACCGGAGGCTTTGCGTTCGCAGCAACTACTACTAAATCAAGGTTTACACGAGTAGCAATTTCAAGTGCTTCGGTTTTCGTTTTAATTCCCAGCTGTTCGCCGTTTTGGTCAATCAAACGAAGTTCGCGGGCTCGAATACCCTCGTTTACCATCATGTCTTTGCTAATAGTTAGCCACCTCCAAGGTTATTTAGCGAATACAACGTTAAGAAAATATCTCTAGTACCATCATTCAAACTTTCTCACCATGATCTGCTCATTCGATTTTTCACAATAAAAAAGTGTGGATGTCGTCTAAACACCCACACAGATAGAATAATCAGAATAAATTCAGATAATCAAATCATGAACCTGCTAACTGCACATAATGCGTCGGGCCAGGTGAGAAGCGGGTGCTTCTTCTTTTCCTATAAACACGTATTCAATTTACCTAAGATAATATACCATAAACACAGATGATATGTCAAATTCAATACTTGTTTTGACAACAAAAATAATCTTAACAAACATTTGTGAACTTTGCAATATGTTTTGGAAGATTCTTTGTGAAGGTGATAACTTCCATGCCTTCTTGAAGGAACCTTTTGTATGAATAAATGTCTGCGGTGTTGTTTTCGGATTTATGAACGGTACTCTAATTTGTGAGCGATTATTTTTCTTTGCGTGCGATTTTCAAAATTTACGAGCGATGCCTGTTGGGTTGGGGTCCCTTAATAGTAACTTAGACATATAATATTCATCCACATACTTACCATCCATATAGAGAGAATCCCTCTTTGTCCCTTCGATTTCAAAACCCATCTTTCGGTAGAGGGAAAGTGCCGCGAGATTATGGGCCAATACCGTGAGCTCCATGCGATGGATCTTATGCTGCTTCGCCCACTTCTCCATGGCTTCAAATAGCATGGTTCCAATCCCTTTGCCTCTTGAACGTTCCGACACGCCAACCACAAGATAGATGGTATGCCTGATTCTTTGCGGCATGTTTCCGATGATGAGCAGGTAGCCATCCAACTCGCCATTATGATCAGCGACGAATGCTTCTGAACGTTCGTCGTCATTCAATCTTTTGATCCGATCACTTTGCTCTTCAATAGATGTCTTTCTCTCTCCAGGACCATAGAGCATGAAATTGGATCCATCCACCGAATTGAGAAGCTTTAACAGGTTTTCCGCTTCATCGGGTACTGCTTTTCTAATAATCATTCTAGCCCCTCCTATGTGCAAAAGGAGACACCCTGCTCCAGGTGCCTCCTTTCTAGGATTAACGTTTTACTTCATCATTAAGTGATTTGATAAAATCTTCAAACGCAACGGTTTCCGATTTTTGTTCACCGTATTTGCGGACGTTTACGCTGCCTTCTTTGCTTTCGTTATCGCCGACAACAAGCATATAAGGAATCTTCTGCATCTGGGCTTCGCGGATCTTATAGCCGATTTTTTCATCGCGCTGATCGAGGTCGACACGGAAGCCTTCCGCTAGTAGCTTTTCTTGTATTTCCTTTGCATAATCCGAGTGAACCTCGGGTGATACAGGGATCACTTGAAGCTGTATAGGCGCAAGCCATGTCGGAAATGCTCCTTTATATTCCTCAATTAAGAAGGCGACAAAGCGTTCCATAGTCGAAACAACTCCGCGGTGGATAACAACCGGTCGATGCTGCTTGCCGTCTTCTCCAACATAAGTCAGGTCAAAGCGTTCAGGCAATAAGAAGTCAAGCTGGACAGTGGAAAGAGTTTCGTCTTTCCCTAGAGCAGTGCGGACCTGCACGTCAAGCTTTGGTCCATAAAATGCCGCTTCGCCTTCTGCCTCGAAATAATTAAGGCCAAGTTCATCCATCGCTTCCTTCAGCATGTTTTGTGCTTTTTCCCACATCGCATCGTCATCATAGTATTTTTCAGTATCCTCAGGATCACGGTAGGACAAACGGAAAGAATAATCGTTAAAGTTAAAATCTTTATAAACCTCGAGAACAAGGTTTACGACACGCTTGAATTCGTCCTTAATTTGATCAGGGCGGACGAAGATATGGGCATCATTTAAAGTCATCCCACGTACGCGCTGCAAGCCTGAAAGCGCGCCTGACATTTCATAGCGATGCTGCGTTCCAAGCTCGGCAATCCGAATTGGCAGTTCACGGTAGCTGTGGATGCTGTTTTTATAAATCATCATATGATGCGGACAGTTCATTGGACGGAGCACAAGCTGTTCATTGTCCATTTCCATCACTGGGAACATGTCTTCTTGGTAGTGATCCCAGTGGCCGGATGTTTTATATAAATCGACGCTTCCCATAATCGGAGTGTACACATGGTTATATCCAAGACGTTCTTCTTTATCCACGATATAGCGCTCAATTACGCGGCGGATGGTCGCTCCTTTTGGCAGCCATAGTGGAAGTCCCTGACCTACCATCTGAGAATTGGTAAACAGGCTAAGCTCTTTACCAAGCTTGCGGTGGTCACGTTCTTTAGCTTCTTCAAGCAAGTGAAGGTGGTTTTCAAGGTCCTCCTTCTTGAAGAATGCTGTTCCGTAAATCCGCTGGAGCATTTTGTTTTTGCTGTCGCCTCTCCAGTATGCACCGGCGATGCTTAATAATTTGAATTCCTTGATCTTCCCGGTTGTTGGCACATGGATACCGCGGCATAGGTCAAAGAATTCGCCCTGCTCATAAATCGTTACCTGCTCATCAGCAGGGATTGCCTCGATCAATTCAAGCTTGTATTCATCCCCGATTTCCTTGAAGCGTCTCTCCGCTTCATCACGGCTCACTTCAACACGGATAACTTCAAGATTTTCATTAATGATCTTTTTCATTTCTTTCTCAATCTTCGGAAGGTCTTCAGGAGTCAGCGATTCTTCTAGATCGATATCATAGTAAAAGCCGCCTTCAATCACAGGTCCCACTCCGAATTTAGCAGCTTTATATAGGCGCTTGATCGCCTGGGCCATTAAATGCGCTGAACTATGACGAAGAATTTCTAATGCTTCCTCGCCGTCTTGGGTAATGATTTCTATCAAACCATCTTCTTCAATTGGACGCCGTAAATCATAAGGTTGTCCGTTGAATTTTCCGGCAATCGATTTTTTCTTTAAGCCGGGACTGATCGATGCCGCAATATCTTCAGTTGTCGTGCCTTTCTTGAACTCCTTTGCCGCTCCGTCAGGAAAAGTCACTTTGATCATTTCAGACATACCGTTTCACTCCTTCGTTTTGTTTGTTTCTTTCCACAGGGGCTTGGAAAATAGAAAAAGCCCGCCCCTGTATAAAAACAGGGACGAGCTTAAAGTGTATATGTTAACCCGCGGTTCCACCCTCGTTTCATTTGCTTGATTTTAGGCAAATGACACTCGTGACTAATAACGGCAGCTTCCCGTCAGCCAATACTCGCGAACCGCTTTCATAGCTGAAGTTTAGAGGCGGTAAGTCTTCTAACCGTATTAGGAAGCTTCCAGCCGTGTCTTCCCTCTCTGTAAACCGGTTTTAGAATACCCGTGTCCTCATCAAAACCTTTGAATAATATGTAGTATGTAGGAAATTATAATTCGTTATGAATAGAAAATCAAGGTCTTCTTATAAAAAATGAGAGGACTGGCAAGATTACCGATCTTTCTTCAAAAATTTTCGTAATCGTTTCAATTAGATCATCATCCGTTTCATCTGTATAAAGATTAAGACGCTTAGGTGCAATGGAAATAAGCGGTGCCAATACTTTTGAATCAATATATATCCGATTCTCAATAAGCAATTTCTTATCAATCATTTTAAAGATTTCGTATTTATCCAGCTCTTTGAAGTTTTCATCAAAAAAGCGAAAGCCATTGTCATGGAGTAAATGAACAACTTCCATTTCCGATTCCCGCTCATAAAGAAGATCGCGCAGAGTTTGAATGAAACTCTGGTAATCCTGCTCAAGCTTATATTCATCGATAGCACTTTCCACATAAACGACGAGAGAATCATAGAACGATTTTAAACGGAATGTTGCAAAGGAATCGAAGGAAAAAGAGATTTTATCAGCGAGAAAATATTGAAGACCTTCCCTAATAATTTTTTTTTCCGCTGTAAAAGCGATATACTTTTGTTCTGCTTCAATTATCGAACTGGCAATCTCGCTAATTGCGTCGATTTCTTCGCGCTCCCGGTAAAAAAATTTATGCCGCAAGATTGTTTCAATCCCGCTTAGTAATTTTTCTTCCAACAAAAAAGTATAAAAAACATCGCTTAATAATAGCAGTAACTTTTTCATATATGTATCTTTAATGGTGACAAATAGCCCGATGCCCGGCTGAAAATGTATGTATTCATTCAGTTCCGTCCCTAAAGGATGGACGGAAACGTATTCAAGAAGTTTTAATGCTTCTGTTTCTGATTGAAAATGAATTCGTACCAACCAAACCCCCCCTAAACCCTGTCCTGCTTTCATATATATGGGATAAGCAGGCGGTTTAGAAGAGTTGTTATTGGTAATTCTTATAGGTATGGTTAAAGATGGGTTTTATGTCTTCGTTACTCTTTTCTAACATAGAATTTATGTTAAAGAAAGGCAGAGAAAAAACCTGATTGAAAAATTAATTCAAAACAGGTTCTTAGATTTAATTTAAAATGAACTTAGTAATTATGCATTTTTACTCTTAACATTGTTATGTGTGCGTGGTAATATCTTTTCTGATTCTTTTAGCGCTTTATTTATTGACCTAATGTTTGCAGACATAGATCTGTGAAAAGCACTTGAGGTTTTACTTTTTGCTAAAGTTGAACCAGCTAACTGCCCTTTTCCACTAACTGCCGGAGAACGCTTAACAACTACTGCGCCAGAGCTTTTGTAATTTACGAGTTCTTTGCTCATGTTCTCCCTCCTATTAGCAATTTTAAAAATTCAAAGAAATATTCATGTTCAGTTATTATAGCATATTCTATCTCTTCTACATATGCTCGAACCTGATCTTGTGTCCATTCATTTTTTAATGAGAAATGAAGGCAAAGCACCGATTCTCCAATAGATTCGGTTATATAAAGAGTTTTTTGTCTTCCCTATATGCGATGATTCTTACTTGTTGATTGAAAGCATCGACCACAAAGACATCATTTTCCTCCAGCTGGAATACTTCTTGGGCTGTAATATTACCTGCTGTTCCAATGAGTGATAGTATATTTCCATTTTGTTCATTGTATGCATAAAGTGAAGCAGCAAAACAGCCTGTGATAGTATTAACAACGGAGGGGTTGAACTCAGGAGCTTGAATAATGTCTTATGCTTGTCTAAAAAAGAAATTCCTTGTTCTAAGAAGTTTGACCAATTGTTGTAATAACCATTCGTAATTAAATTCTTTTCATTAAGCATTGTTAAAGTGTAATCTGCGTATTTTAACAAATGGGAAGCGTTCCTCTTCAGTTGTTCTAATTGTTCTCTTTCAGATATTAATCCGACCACCGATCGCAACGATGTACTCAGCATCGCAGATATATTCTTTGCATTCTCTGCAGACCGAGAAATATCAAAATCATAAAGCCAATTTCTTTTACTGTAAATGTCATAGAGAAAAGCCCAAACAAAGGGGTCAGCGATTTCAAGGAGTCTTTTAGTTACCCCACCCTGCTTCATCTCATCCTCTACCCATTCTTTAAAAGGGTCAAACGGTGAATTCGGAGCGCGGGGGTTGTCCCTAATATATTGATCATAAACGTTTTTTAAATCCAATCTCAAAGACATAAAATTTCTATTTACCTCTGGTGAAACGAAAACAAGTATGTGTTTCCTCTCCAATAAGGCCGCTTTATATTCTAAGTAAGTAGGAGTAACATTACCCGGCAACAAAGTACCTGCACCAGCCTTTTTGTTGATAAGAAGAACGAACACGTCACTCGATTTAACTACATCCAAGCACTGCTGCAATGTATTCTTTTCCCATGACCCAAAATCCCCATGTTCAAAGATAGGGACTTCATGCCCACTCTCTTCCAAGTGTTCTTTAATAATTTTCCGAGGATTCTTGAGGTCTTCCTCAAAAGCTGAGCTAATGAATATTCTTGTCTTATTTATCAGTGGGAACTCCTCCATTCCACACAAATTAATTAACTTTTCCTAATTATAACATTTTACAATCAACTACATTAAATAGAATTCATTTAATACTTTATTTTATATTTATAACCCACCTCCTAATAAGAATCTATCTATATCCAAAGATAAACGAGCTTCAGCTAAATTTCTTACAACGAAAATGAACACCGCTTGGCGACCCAAACGGTGTTCATTTTGGTTATTCATGAAATAAGTGAGCGAGATACTAAATTAGGCTTATTGTCTTCTGTTTTCCCCCGTAAGCTGCAGCGGTTCAGCGAGATATTTGATTCGTTCCATGATTCGCGCTGCCTTCACTTCTTCTTTTTCACCGCGCTGAGAGAAGGTCAGGTGATTCTGCAGACCATCAAAATCAAAATTGGATGTGAAGAAAGTAGGCAGATTTTCAAGCATGCGGAACTGGAGAATCGGACCAATCACTTCATCCCTCGCCCAGCTGCTCATCGTTTCTGCACCAAAGTCATCGAGCATGAGAACGGGGGCCTTTTTCGTCATTTCGATTTTTTCATTTAAGGTGTTATCGCCGATCGATGCCTTGATTTCTCTTAAAAAGTCCGGGACATATACGATTAACGAAGAAATTCGTCTATCGGCAAGCTCATTGGCAAGCGCGCCAAGCAAATATGATTTGCCAACCCCGAAGCTTCCATGCAAATAAAGCCCCTTTTGCTTCTTGCCGGAACTATACTCCTCGACAAAGGTTGTAGCTTTTTCAGCCGCCTCCATGCGGCCTCCAGCTGATCCTGTATGAAAAAAATCCTCCAGAGAAGCAGATAAAATATCCTTTGGTACATAAAGGCTCTGAATCAGTTTTTCGTGTCTTCTTTTTTCATCGTAGATAACCTTCCGCTGGCATGGTTCATAATGAAGGTCAATCGCATTCCCATGAACCACAAGCTTTGGATGGAATCCCTGCATCATATTGATGCAGCCATCGAGACTGGGACATTTTTCGCATTTATTGCTTTGTGAAGAAAACTCATATAGCTTCACCAAGCTTTTTTCAATCATTTCCGTTGTAATGCGTGAACTGTTTTCATTTAAGAAAAGCCTGATTTCTTCATCATTTAATATTTCATTTTTTAAATGGTCGTATCTTTGTCGGAATTCTACATTATTTGCCAACTTGTTTAATGCATCGCTTATCCTTTGCATACCCGATTCACCCCTTGCTCTTCAGCTTTTTCAGCCGTTCTTCCATCTGCCGCTTTCGTTCTTCCAGTCCTTTATCTTCCGCAATATCCTGGGTTGGTTCAACCTGATCATCCTTCATCCAGTCCGGAACAATTTCCGTCCGGATCGTTTTCCTTGCACCAGCCTTGCTTTCTTTTTTCCCTTGGGCCCATGACTGGTATTGCCGATGTTCGCTTTTGGCAAGCTCCATCGCTTCTTTTACGGTAATTACTTTTTTACGCGCCCAGTGACCTGCGATTTTCTCTACGTATCCTTTCGTCAGCTTCATATCCGTCTTAATCATGACATAGTCAATAAGTACATTAATGACTCCTGGATTGAGATTTTGATTAAGCATGACTCCTTCAATAATCTGAAGGTCCGATTTAGATGGTTCTCCGCCTCCTGAAAGCTGGATAAGTCGTTCACGCGGTGACACTGTGTCTAGGTGGTGGATATATATCTCTTCCTTCGTTTTCGGTTCATCCGTCTGGCTTTGGTAAATCGCTGGCTGGACGCGGTCGGAAAGCGAGGGCATATCACGATGGTATTCGATTTGATACCAATCGCGGGCTGCTTTGCGCAGTTCTTCCTCATCAATTTCATTTTCCGCATTAACAGCTCCGATGACCAGGTTTTGCATTTGAAATACGTCAATCCCATATAGGAAAGCAAGCTTGGATATCGTTTCCCTAACCTTGGACGTAAAGGCCCTTTTTGGGACAAGCGATTTTTTTATCCCGGCAAACAGCAAGTCAAAATCGAATGTATCTTCAAATCCTGAAAGTGCCTTTTCCCCGCTTCTTCCGATAAATTTGGAGTTGGCTTCAGGTTTTAGCTCTACCACCGTTTCATCTGAAACATATAAAGAATCCTGGTGGTCGGACGTGAAAACCTCCGTAAATGACTTTGTCACAGGCTGGTAATCAGCTATTGAAACAAGATCATCACAGAAAAATTGCTTCAGCTTGCCGAATCGTTCTTTTCCCACTTTTTTATATAGATAAATATTCAACATCCCATCGGTAAAAAACTGTTCGGGAGAAAGCGGCGGGTTCAATTCATAAACAAACTCATTTTCTTCATCGGTCTTCTTTTTATAAACATTCAATAGCCCGATACCTTCAAGCTTTTTTCTGGCCTCATATATATCCCTTAGCTTCAGGTCCATTGTATTCATCAGATTATAATGCAAGGAGGACTGGGACCAAAGACGGTTTTGTTCCAATTCACTCCAAAGGGTGATGTATAAACTGATGCATACCGGCCCTATTAAAGGTTGATACAAGAGTGTTAATACTTTTCGGTCATAATCATGGAGCATACCCGCTGACGATACGATATACCGGTCAACAGGAACGAGTTCTTGCCAGTACTTTGACATCTGCATTCAAACCTTTCGCCGTGCTAAAAAAAGAGCTAAAGCAAAAAGTCTTCAGCTCTACTTTTTTTCCTTACTAATAAGATCCTTTAATTCATCAATAAATACATTTATATCTTTAAACTGGCGGTAAACGGAGGCAAAGCGAACGTACGCGACTTCATCCACTTCCGCGAGCTTGTCCATGACCATTTCACCGATGTCAACGCTTTTCACTTCAGAAGTGCCCTGGCTTCGCAGCTCTTTTTCTACATAATTCGTGATTTCTTCTAATTGCGTTAAAGGAACAGGACGTTTTTCACATGCTCTAATCAAGCCGCGTAATATTTTATCCCTGCTGAACTCTTCACGAGTCCCTTCTTTCTTTACCACAATGAGAGGAATTTCCTCTACCTTCTCAAACGTTGTAAAACGGTATCCACATACTTCGCATTCTCTCCGACGGCGGATCGAGCGGCTTTCATCAACCGGCCGGGAATCCAATACCCGTGTTCCGTTATATTGACAAGACGGGCATTTCATAATTATCAGCTCCGTGTACAATAGGTTTTATATACTAATCTTATTAAAAACAATCCGTCAGTACAAGGATAAAAATCAAAAAAGAGATGCGGTAACTTCCGCATCTCTTAGAGTTTCGTTTTCTTACAACGCATTCACTTTGCTTTTATTTACTTGGACAGGACCCATGCCGCGTGGAAGCTCAATGTTCTCACGTGTTTCGGCGTTTAAGGCTTGTGCAATATAATCAGCAGCAATGTTTGGATCTAAATCTCCGCATGTGTACACATCAATACTTGCGTATCCGTGTTCCGGAAAGCTGTGAATCGTCAAATGGGACTCAGAAATTATCACTACGCCACTTACTCCTTGTGGAGCAAATTTATGGAAAGCTACCTCGCGAACCTCTGCACCGGATTTCAATGCAGCATCTACAAACGTTCTTTCAATTAATTCAATATCATTTAATTTTTCGAAGTCACAACCCCAAAGTTCAGAAATTACATGTCTTCCCATTGTTTCCATGTTTATGTTCCCCCTTAGCATGATTAAGTATCTGTACCTTAATAGACTACCACGGGGGAAAGTTAGTCCAAAGAGGTCCTAACCCTTTAAGTAGCCATTATGAAACTACGTTATCCGAGTTCACGAATCATAGTATACTTCGTTTGATTTTTTTTTGCAACATATCTGATAAATTTTTTTATAGGTTTGATTTATTAAAAACGTTAACGTGGAAAAGCCCACTACTGGATGTAGTGAGCTTTGTAAAAAAGTTAGGAAGGGATGTTTATTCTATCCAACTTTCATTTCTGTTTTAGCCATCATTTCTATGGCAACATAATTCACCAGGTCGACAACTCTGCATGAATAGCCCCATTCATTGTCATACCAGGCTAGTACCTTCACTTTTCTTTCATCAATCACCATTGTCGAGAGGCCATCGATGATCGCGGAATGCGGGTTTGTGTTGAAATCAATCGATACGAGCGGCTCGGTCGTATATTCAAGCACACCTTTTAAGGAACTGTTCGAAGCGTTTTGAAATGCTTGATTGATTTGATCGATCGTTACTTCCTGTTTCAAGTCGACAACTAGATCAACCAGGGAAACATTTGGGGTTGGAACGCGCAGTGCCATACCATGCAGTTTACCCTTTAATTGTGGCAGCACAAGCGATAGTGCTTTTGCCGCCCCTGTGGTCGTCGGAATGATGCTTTGTCCGCATGCACGTGCGCGGCGCAAGTCTTTATGTGGATTATCGATATTGTTTTGGTCATTTGTATACGCATGAATCGTTGTCATTAATCCGTTTTCAATGCCGAACTGATCGTCCAGCACTTTTGCTACCGGTGCCAGGCAATTTGTCGTACAGGAAGCATTGGAAATAACGAAATGGTTTTCAGGATCCAGCATTTCTTCATTCACACCCATTACAATGGTAACGTCTTCATTTTTGCCCGGTGCAGTCAAAATCACTTTTCTGGCACCTGCATCTAAATGTTGGGCTGCTTTATCCCTATCATTAAATTTACCTGTAGCTTCGATAACGATATCTATATTCATTTCTTTCCAAGGCAACTGCTTAGGATCACGCATGCTAATTAACTGAACGCGATGGCCATTTACAACGATGGCACCGTCTTCAGGGATCACTTCACCTTCAAATTTACCATGATTCGTATCATATTTAAGTAAGTGAGCTAATGTTTCAGCAGGATAGCTTGCATTAATTGCTACAATATCCAGATTATCCTCCAAGATTGCTTTTCGGAAAACCATCCTTCCGATTCTTCCAAATCCATTGATTGCTATTCGTGCCTTCATTTTTCGGTCCCTCCCGAATAAGTGTTATACTGTTTATTAGTTAATATGGAATTAGTATAACATATTGGGACTTAATTGTGATGATAAAAACGTTTATTTTTTAAAACTTTTTATTATAAAGGCTCTGTTAAATTCCATTGTTGATTTTCAAATGGTCATGGAATCTACTCGCTTTCCGCGGACGAACTGGCAAGCCTCCTCACTCGTACCTCGCTGCGGGGTCTTGCCAGCCCGTTTTTCCGCAGGAGTCTCGCAGATTCCCTTCCCAAAAACAACATTATCGTTTAACAGAGCCATTATAAAAGAAAAAGGAAGAAACAAAAATGCTTCTCCCTTCAATCTTCTTTTATGTTCACATTCCAGCTACGCAGTATTTGCCTTACCTGCCTCTTTGTTTCCTCTAAGCTTCCGTTGTTATCGATGACGGCGTCAGCTAACGGCTTCTTATCCGCAAGCGGCATTTGTGATGTAATCCTTGCCAACGCCTCTGCTTTAGAATAATCATTTCTTCTCATCAACCGCTGTAATTGTACATGCTCATCCACATAAATTAATAGCGTTTTATCGACCATCGAGGTCAGTTTGCTTTCGAATAACAGAGGGATATCCATGAATACGGTATTCTCTCCCCGTGTGATGGCTGCATCCTTCCCGGCAATCATTCTTTTTCGCACCGCCGGATGCACGATACTATTTAACAGGAGTCTTTTCTCTGTGTCGTTAAAGATGACCGCCCCCAATTTCGCGCGGTCAATCGTCTGATTATCATGCAAAATCTGCGGACCGAATGATTCAACAATTTGTTTGTACGCTTCTTCCCCCGGTTCCACCACTTCTCTCGAGGCAATATCAGCATCAATGATCGTGAATCCCAGTTCATCTTTAATGAACTGGCTGACACTGCTTTTTCCGCTCGCAATACCCCCGGTTATCCCTATTACCTGTCTCATACTGGTTCTTCTCCATTTTCTTCAAATTTTCATAAATCCAATGATAATTAGTAAAAATCCTGGAAGAAAAGACAATTTTTGAACGATTTTGCTCGAGGATAGAATTTTTCCACTCTGAAGTCCAGCAAAAATAAATAATGAACTCATGATGGCGATGCATATTGATAAAATGAAAGATGAAATTCCCATCATTGCCGCGCCTATACCGGCTCCAAAAGCGTCGAGTGACAGCGCAAAACCTAATACGAGCGCTTCGACTCCATTGATCGTACCCGATTTATCAAAATCCGCAGTTAACGGTTTCTGTAGGATGTTAATGACTACACCTAGTGACTTTATTTCATAGTTAAAAATCGTTTTTTCGGCAAATTGATCCTCCATTGACTTTTCTGGCCTAAAATACTGAAATAGAATCCAAAAACCTAACATGATTAAAATGATTCCGCCGGTTTTTTCCGCAGCGGCCGTGGAGACAAATTGCCCGATAAATTCCCCGATCATCATCGCGATTCCTAAACTCAAAGCAGAGCAACATGCAATCACGGCGATCGATTTAAAGGGGATTCTCATCTTTCTCATTCCGAATGTCAGGCCGACACTGAACCCATCAAGGCTTACGGCAAAAGCCAGAAACAAAAGCTGTAACCACATCTTAAAGTCCTCCCCAGCATTCCGAATCGCTAGGATAGTATATGGAAGGAGTAAATTCTATGTGTAAAGTAATTAGGCCAATGCCCGAAAAGGTGGGGGGCCCCCTCCCTCTCGCTTTTATTTATGACCTGAGTTGGCAGGAAGGGCAAAAGGTCGTCCCTCTTCCGCCGACAACTTGCTTCTCAAGCGGAGTGCCGCAGCGTTTGCATTCCTCTCCCTTGCGTCCGTATACAAGCAGTTCAAGCTGAAACATGCCAATCTGTCCCTGGGAATTCACATAGGATCGGATGGTGCTGCCGCCTTTTTCAACCGCTTCCGATAAGGTATCTATTATTTCTTTGTGCAGACTCTTAATTTCTGCAGTCGTTAATGAAGTGGCAATCCGTTCCGGATGTATGCCGGAACGAAACAAAGATTCATCCACATAGATGTTGCCGATTCCTACCACTACCGTTTGATCAAGCAGCACAGGTTTAATTTTGCGGTTTGTTTTTGAAAGCTTTTCCGTCAAATGTTCGACGGTAAATTCAGCTGACATAGGTTCAGGTCCAAGGTGCAGCAATGGGAGATTCGTTTGTTCCTCTCCCTTAGCAAATAAATGCATCGTCCCGAATTTGCGGACATCCCGGTAGCGGAGTTCCGTCCCATCGGTAAATGAAAAGATTACATGTGTATGCTTGTCATAAATCTCTTCATGAGCAAATACACCGTATTTCCCTTCCATCCGCAAGTGTGAAACCATTGCATAATGATCAAGATAAAAGATTAAAAACTTGCCGCGCCGTCCAATTTCGCGGATTGTCTCTCCCTTTAGAGCATCCTGAAACTGTTCTGCCTGTTCTGGAGTCTTAATAATTTTAGGCCAAAATATCGAAACCTCTTGTATCGTCTTTCCAATCACCAGTTGTTCCAACGTTCTTCTTATCGTTTCCACTTCCGGCAGCTCAGGCATATTCCCACCTCCAATTATAATAAGCCCACACGATGTGGGTCATGGCGACGAAGACATAACGACGTGGCGCTTTTAGTCGCCGTTCTATATTGTCTAACTCCTGCGCCTAGCTCCTCGAGGTCATAAGTCTGTCCCTTACAGAAGGTAAAAAACACCTTCTTCCAGGGCCAGTCTTATGCTTGTCGGACTTGCCCAGGAAGGGCTGGCATCGACGTTTGCCACACGACGTGGCAGATTTTAGTCGATGTTCCTTGTTTGCGAGGCGCATCCGTTTTTCTATTTTGCGTCAAACCATGTCGGGCCGTATGCGTACTCTACTTTTAATGGCACCTCTAGTTCAAGCGCTCTCTCCATTTCTTCTGGAACAATTTTCATTAACATTTCCAACTCTTCGGGCGGCGCTTCGATAATCAGTTCATCATGAACCTGAAGCAATAGCCGTGCTTTCATGTTTTCTTCCTTCAGCCGTTCGCTCATATTAATCATCGCCAGCTTGATAACATCAGCGGCACTTCCCTGAATCGGCGTGTTCATTGCGGTTCTTTCCGCAAAGCTGCGCAAATTGAAATTGCGGCTCGTAATCTCGGGAATGTATCTCCGTCTTTGCAGAAGCGTCATCGAATAACCTTTTTGCTTCGTTTCATGGATGCTATCTTTCATATAATCCTGAACCCCAGGGAAGCTCTTTAAATACTGCTCGATAAATTCTCCTGCTTCTTTTCTGCTAATGTTCAGGCTCTGGGATAAACCATAGTCACTGATACCGTACACAATCCCGAAGTTTACCGCTTTGGCATGGCGGCGCATGTTGGAATTGACTTCGGCTTCCGAAACATGGAAAACATCCATGGCCGTTTTCGTATGGATATCCATATCATTCCTGAAAGCCTCGATCAATCCTTCGTCCTTTGCAATATGAGCCAGTACTCTAAGCTCGATTTGTGAATAATCAGCCGCAAAAATGAGCCAATCCTTTTCAGAAGGAATAAATGCCTGTCTGATTTTTCTTCCTTCCTCAAGCCGGATTGGGATGTTTTGCAGGTTTGGGTCGGTAGAGCTTAATCGTCCTGTTGCCGTAAGCGCTTGATTAAACCGAGTATGGACTTTGCATGTTTCTTCATCGACCACCTTCAGCAAGCCTTCAATGTAAGTGGACTGCAGTTTACCGAGCTGGCGGTAATGGAGGATTTCTCTTACGATCTCATGCTCGCTTTCAAGCTTTTCAAGGACGTCAGCAGATGTTGAATACCCTGTCTTCGTCTTCTTTACGGGAGGGAGCCCCAGCTTTTCAAATAAAATAACGCCGAGCTGTTTTGGAGAATTAATATTGAACGCCTCACCCGCCAATTGATGAATCTTCTCCTCGATTAATTTAAGCCGTGTTACCAGTTCTGAGCCCATATCCTTAAGGCGCCCAACGTCCACTTTTACCCCTTGAATCTCCATTTCTGCCAAAATAATCGCCAGCGGCATCTCCAATTCAGTAAATAGTTTGTACTGTTCATTTTCCTCCAACGACACAATCATTGGCTCTTTCAACTTAAAGATAGCCTGCGATTTCCGTGCTAGATGTTCACCGAGTTGTGCCTCATCCGGAACCGAACGCTTCGCTCCCTTTCCATAAAATGCCTCATCGGACTGAAGCTGTATCCCTTGCTGCGATTTCGTTATCGCCGCCACATCTTCAACGGATTCCGAGGGGTTCAATATATAGGAAGCGAGGAAAATATCAAAATCGATTCCCTTGATTTCGATTTCCCTTCTTCTCAAAGCAACGATAGAACGCTTTGCATCGTACACCGCTTTCCTTTTCGTTTCATCACGGGCCCATTCTTTAAATTCCTCTGACGCGAATGCCATTTTTGCCGGAATATAAAAGTTTCCTTGGTCGTTAGAAATGGCAACGCCAATAATGTCGGCACGATAATAATTATCTTCCAATATCTCAATATATAAAGCACTCTCATCCGCAAACAGACCGGAAGTGACTTCTTTCACTATTTCAAACGAAATATCTTCCTGGTCAATTTCTTCCACAGGCTCTCCTGCTTCATCCATCTTATCAAGTAAAGAGCGGAAACCAAGATCCTTGTAAAAAGAAACTACCTTCTCTGTATCCATACCATGATAGACCGTGTCTTCGAGTGTTATTTCCAATGGTACTTCCCTTGAAATCGTCGCAAGCTGCTTGCTTAATACTGCCGACTCTTTATGTTCTTCTATTTTTTCTTTCAGTTTATTGCCGGTGACTTCATCGATCGATTCCAAAAGCTTTTCGACCGTCCCAAATTGGTGGAGAAGCTTTAGTGCCGTCTTCTCCCCGACACCAGGAATTCCGGGGATATTATCTGACGCATCTCCCATCAGGCCTTTCAGATCGATAATCTGATTCGGTCCTATCCCGTATTTCTCATGAATATGCTCTGGTGTATATTCTTCAATATCTGTAATCCCTTTTCTGGTAATGTTCACAGTCGTCGTCGGCGAAGAGAGCTGGGTCAAATCCTTATCACCTGAAATAACCTTGACTTCATAGCCTTCTTTTTCTGCCTGCAACGAAAGGGTGCCGATAATGTCGTCCGCCTCATAGTTTTCCAGTTCATACCGGGAAATACCGAAATGATCTAATAATTCCCTTATGAACGGGAACTGTTCAGACAGCTCAGGCGGAGTCTTTTGACGGCCTCCTTTATACTCTTTAAATGAGGCATGCCGGAATGTCGTTTTCCCGGCGTCAAAAGCTACAAGCATATGTGTCGGTTTCTCTTCATCCAGTATTCTGTTAAGCATCATCGTAAAGCCGTATACCGAATTCGTGTGGATGCCTTTATCATTATTAAGGAGCGGCAACGCAAAAAAAGCACGGTATGCAATGCTATTCCCATCTATCAGAACGATTTTCTTACCCAAATCAAAATCCCCCTTGCCATCTATATGAACTCAATCTATGACAACATAAATAGCCGTTATTTTCTTCCTTACATTCTACCATGAGAATGTAAGGAAAGAAAAATAACGGCTTTACTTTAAATAGGTTAACATTTTTTCTTTTACGAACGGAAAAAGGCGAGGACGGGGTCTTGTCCTCACCTTTTCCAACTCCTTGGATGAAGGGGTTTTCATAAGTAATTGTAAGCTTATGATATTAAGGAGAATTGAATGTTTTGTAAAAATACTGTAAATTCTCTCCAGCCTCTTCATCCAGATTAAATATTCATATATTATGCTTTCTTATTAAAAAATACCGTGAAAGTCGTACCCTTTCCAGGCTCGCTGTTCACCGTGATTTTCCCTTTATGGGCTTCAACAATATGCTTTACAATCGCAAGCCCAAGGCCTGTGCCGCCCGAGTTTCTACTTCTTGCTTTATCCACTCTGTAAAAGCGTTCAAAAATACGGGGGAGTTCTTTTTTCTCGATGCCGATGCCGCTATCTTGTACAGCCACCTTCACCGCATGCTTTACCTCCGTTATTGTAATGTCTACTTTTCCGCCATTGCCTGTATAGTTTAGTGCGTTCGTAATTAAGTTAATGAATATTTGCTTGACCCGGGAAGAATCACCCTTTATCCTCACAGGGTGTTCCGGCGCATGCAGGATAAGAGAAATATTTTTTTTAACCGCTTTCCCCTGAAGGATGGCATGTGTTTCTTGAAGCAATTGACACAAATTCAAGAACTCGAGATTGAGGACAAATTCCTGTTGTTCAATCTTAGATAAGTCCAATAATTCTTGTATCAACGCCTGAAGCCGGTCACTTTCCTTTAAAATAATCGACAAGAAATTCTGCAGCGCTTCCTCATCCTTCATCGCTCCATCAAGTAATGTCTCCGAGAACCCTTTTATTGAAGTGATCGGGGTCTTTAACTCATGGGATACATTGGCGACAAAATCTTTTCGCATTTGCTCCAGCTTCTTTAACTCTGTTATGTCGTGAAATACGATGAGAATGCCTTTCCATTCATTCTGGTTTCCGATAATGGGTGCGCCGTATACCTCGAAATGCTTCCTGTCGATCTCTAATGGGATAAGCAGCTGGCGCTTCATGCTTTTTTCGGTCATAAAGATCTCTTCTATTATGCGAATGATCTCCTTGTGCTCGATCACTTCATAATACACCCTGTAAAGAAAATCAGCGGCTTCCACGTTAAACAGTTCCTTATATTCACGATTGATCAGTGTCACATACCCTTTGTTGTCAATAAGCAGGACACTGCTCCCGATATTCTCTATCAATGTTTCAAGCCGATCCTGTTGCATTTCCCTGGCAATCTCCATTTCCTGAAGATTCCTTGCGAGAATATTGAGTGATGTGCTGAGCATCGCAGCTTCATGGGATCGCTCCTCATACGTCCGCGCACGATAGTTTCCTTTTGCCAATTCGATCGCTGTTGTCGTTGCAGCCTCGATTGGCCGGGTATATCTAGTAGCAATCCGACTTACGATCATGATGATGACAATCAATGACGCACCAAGGCTGGCGGCTAATATCCACCACATTTGCCGATTTACCTGTTTGATGACATCCATTTCATTGCCAAGGACAACATACCCTTCCACTTCATTGTCACTTTCGACTGATTTCCAATAATAATGCAGATCAGGGGACCCCAGGGACCCCTCCAGCACTTCATAACCTTCTGTATCGGAGTCTTTATGCATGACAATTTGATTCAGGATCACTGAATGGCTTTCCCGATTGTTCCTTTTATTAACATTCGAATCATACAGCACTGTACCGTTAGCTGATAATATAGTGAAATTGGAATCCAGTAATGCATGGAGTCCAGCTTTCGGGCCGTCTCTTAAAAAAGCAGTAATTCCACCTTGTTCTTTTATGTAATTAGAAATAAAGACTGTTTCTTTTTGGATTCTTTCATTAAATGTATTTATATAATAGCTTTTAAATAAGTGGCCCATTAGCAGGCCGGCTGCTAACAGAACGACGGTGATAAGGCTGATTAAAGCAAAAAGAAGCCTGGCCCTGAATTTTGTCATTCCGTTTTCGGCTCCTCAAGCTTATAGCCCAGTCCGCGAATCGTTTTGATATACAGAGGTTTTTTTGAATTATTTTCAATTTTTTCACGAAGATGCGAGATATGCACATCAACAATGCGTGTATCACCGGCAAAGTCATAGTTCCAGACGGCACTTAACAACTGGTCTCTCGTCAACACTCTGCCCTTATGTTTGGCAAGGTACAGCAGCAATTCGAACTCCTTTGGCGTCAACTCAAGCAGGTTCTCTTCAAAATATGCCTCGTAACGATCTGGATAAATGCTTAAGCCGCCGTACTTCAACAATTCACCGTCGCCAAGCTCGCTTCCCTTCATTTCAGCCTGAATTTGTGAACGTCTAAAAATCGCCTTAATGCGTGCGACCACCTCGCGAGGGCTGAATGGCTTTGTCATATAATCATCCGCGCCAAGCTCAAGGCCGAGAACTTTATCAAATTCGTCATCTTTTGCGGTCAGCATAAGTATCGGCACCATCATTTTCTGTTGACGAAGCTGCTTACACACCTCGATACCGTCCAGCTTTGGAAGCATTAAATCCAAAACGATTAAATCAGGATTCTTCTCTATCGCAAGGTTTTTGCCTTCTTCCCCATCCATTGCGGTTATAACGGAATAGCCCGCCTGCTCCAAATTATATTGCAGCAAAGTCAGGATTGATTTTTCATCATCTACAACGAGAATTTTTTTAGACATGGCTTCCTCCTGAATAAATAGTACCCCAATACCAATCTGAGCCTTCATCCACTTTTATTATAATGAAAAAAAAAGAATAAGGAAAACTTTTTCAAACAATGTCCTCCGAGGGGTCATGCTGAAAACCCTGTCGGAAATCTTTTACCAGGGCTTAGCTGTTAAAAATTATCGAGAATGCTGCCATCCAACGAAACAGTCTGTTTTGGCGGACAAACGTTAATATTGCCTTTTAAAACGATTTCTTTGTCATCGTTTATGCCGGATACTTCGATTCCTACAACCTCATTTTCTACGTTTACTTCGATTACCTCGAAAAGGAATATCACGGTACTTGAATGGTAAACCGGTCTTGGAAATTCAATGGCTTGTGAGAGAATATGGCTGCCCGGACCCGGCAAATATTTTGAAACAGCGGATGTGATAATTCCAAGCAGCATAATATTCGGAACAATCGGTTTTTTGTAGGATGTTTGGGAAGCATAGTCATGCTGGATATAAAGAGGGTTCGCGTCATTGGTCAAGCCGAGATATAGTAAAAGATCTTTGTCTTCCATTTTCTCAGTAAGGGTCAATTTTTCTCCGATAGTAATTTCATCAATCTTCCTGCCGAGCTTTCTTTTTTTTAAGAGCATGAATAATCGCCTCCGAAAAATTGATTCAACTAATTTGTAATTTGGAAAAAAGAGGGTGCCCAAAGGACATCCTCTTCTTAAATGTAATGGAAATATGAAACTTTTACAATGTGGCTTGTGTCTTGCTCAAGCATTTTAGCAATTATTGTAATACCTTCATGACACTTTTCACTGATTCGGCTGATTTAGCAAGTGCTGCTTTCTCATCTTCTTGCAATTCAAGCTCGATGATTTGTTCGATACCGCCGGCACCCAATACTGCAGGGACACCAAGGTAAATGCCATCATACCCGTATTCTCCTTCAAGGTAAGCGATAGAAGGAATGACGCGGCGCTGGTCCTTAAGGATTGCTTCCGCCATTTCAACTAGTGAAGCAGCAGGAGCGTAGTAAGCACTGCCGTTTCCTAGAAGGTTAACGATTTCACCGCCGCCTTTACGTGTGCGTTCAACGATCGCATCCAGGCGATCCTTTGGAATAAGCGTTTCCAATGGAATGCCTCCCGCGTAAGAATAGCGCACAAGCGGCACCATGTCATCGCCGTGTCCGCCTAAAACGAAGCCGGTAACGTCCTTAACTGAAAGGTTCAGCTCCTGGGCTACGAATGTACGGAAGCGAGCAGTATCGAGAACTCCAGATTGGCCGATTACACGGTTTTTAGGGAAGCCGGATTCTTTAAATACAGTATATGTCATTGCGTCAACCGGGTTAGTAAGAACGATAATATAGCTGTTTGGTGAATATTTTACGATTTGTTGTGTAACCGATTTCATGACTTTTTGGTTTGTTTGTACCAGGTCGTCACGACTCATGCCTGGTTTACGGGCAATCCCAGCAGTGATAATGACGATATCTGAATCCGCAGTATCTTCGTAGTTTGACGTACCGGTGATATTAGCGTCAAAACCTTGGACAGGACCGGCTTCAAGCATATCAAGCGCCTTGCCTTTCGTCGGGTTTTCCATTTGCGGAATATCGACCAATACGACATCGCCAAGTTCTTTTTGAGCTAATAAAAATGCAGTTGTCGCACCAGTAAATCCGCTACCAATAACCGAAATTTTTTTACGTTTCAGGGACATGTCAGTTCCTCCTCGGATCGATTATGTAAGGATGATATTTATCAACAATACTTTATAACAGAGCCCTTATTTTAAAAATTCAAACAATAATTAATAGAGAAATCCCTATGAATGCCCTAGGACTCAGCTTTCATAGAGATCCAATTATTAATTAAAGATTTTTAATCAATTCGTCAGCGAACTCAGAGCATTTAACTTCTCTAGCGCCTTCCATCAGACGCGCAAAGTCGTACGTTACAACCTTAGAAGAAATTGTTTTCTCCACTGAGTTCATAATCATTTTAGCCGCTTCAGTCCAGCCAAGGTGCTCAAGCATCAATACACCTGAAAGGAGAACAGAAGACGGGTTTACTTTATCTTGGCCTGCATATTTTGGAGCAGTTCCATGGGTTGCTTCAAAAATAGCATGTCCAGTTTCATAGTTGATGTTTGCTCCAGGAGCGATACCAATACCGCCAACCTGTGCAGCAAGAGCGTCGGAAATGTAGTCGCCGTTCAAGTTCATTGTTGCTACTACATCAAATTCTTTTGGACGTGTAAGGATTTGCTGTAAGAAGATATCTGCAATGGAATCCTTAATAATGATTTTGCCCTCAGCTTCAGCATTAGCCTGAGCTTTGTTAGCTGCCTCAGCACCTTGTTCTTCACTGATGCGATCGTATTGTCCCCAAGTGAATACTTTATCCCCGAATTCTTTTTCCGCTAATTCATAGCCCCAGCTCTTAAAGGCACCTTCAGTGTACTTCATGATATTGCCTTTATGTACCAGAGTCACTGATTTGCGTCCTTCTTTGATCGCATAGTTGATTGCCGCGCGTACAAGGCGTTGTGTACCTTCTTCAGAAACTGGCTTAATGCCGATACCAGAAGTTTCAGGGAAACGGATTTTATTAACGCCCAGTTCGTTTTGAAGGAAATTGATTAACTTCTTCACTTCATCAGAGCCTTTAGCATATTCAATACCTGCATAAATGTCTTCCGTATTTTCACGGAAGATAACCATGTCCGTATCTTCAGGACGCTTAACCGGAGAAGGAACTCCATCAAAATAACGTACAGGACGCAAACAGACAAATAGATCAAGTTCTTGGCGCAGCGCCACATTCAATGAACGGATTCCGCCGCCGATTGGTGTTGTAAGCGGGCCTTTGATCGCAATGAAGTACTCACGGATAGCATCCAAAGTTTCTGCCGGAAGCCATTCGCCAGTTTGCTTGAATGCCTTTTCTCCTGCAAGAACTTCTTTCCAGACGATTTTCTTTTCGCCGTTGTAAGCCTTGTCTACTGATGCTTCCAAAACGCGTGATGCTGCCGCCCAAATGTCTGGACCGATGCCGTCCCCTTCAATGAAAGGAATGACTGGATTATTTGGTACATTCAAAGTACCGTTCTCTACTCTAATTTTTTCACCTTGTGTCATTCACGTGACCTCCAATTCAAATTCAAAGGTTAGTGGCCCATTAGGGGCCAGCTAACCTCTTATCTCACAATTATAAATTTACTATATAATCGCCAAATTAAAAAACAAAAACGTTTATCTTTTTTCTATTGTAACGTATTTTTGCATTCCCGGCCCTGTATAATCAGCACGTGGACGGATTAAGCGATTATTTTCATATTGTTCCAAAATGTGTGCCAACCAGCCCGATGTACGGCTCACAGCGAATATTGGCGTGAACAGATCATGGTCAACGCCTAGGCTATGGTATACAGAAGCTGAATAGAAATCCACATTTGGCGGAAGGTTTTTTTGAGAAGTTACCAAGTCCTCGATTTTCACAGACATGTCATAATACTGTGGCTGGCCGGTAAGTTCCGTTAATTTCTTGGACATTTCTTTTAAATGCTTCGCACGCGGGTCCCCTTTTCGGTAAACACGATGACCGAAGCCCATGATTTTTTCCTTGTTGTCTAGTTTGTTAGTAATATACGAATCTACGTTTTCCAGAGAACCGATTTCCGTAAGCATCTTCATGACCGCTTCATTAGCGCCGCCATGCAACGGTCCCTTCAAAGCGCCGATCGCCGCGGTGACACCTGAATAAATATCGGATAATGTAGCGACGCAAACACGTGCCGTAAAGGTTGAAGCATTTAGTTCATGATCTGCGTGAAGGACCAAAGCTTTATTGAATGCCTCTTCTTCGATTGCGGTTGGTTCTTTTCCGCTTAACATGTATAAGAAGTTCGCTGCGAAGCTAAGGTCAGTGCGCGGGGCTACCGGCTCAAGGCCTTTTCTCACACGCGCAAACGCTGTTACGATTGAAGGAATTTTCGCCTGCAAACGGACGGCCTTACGATAGTTGGCTTCTTCATTCATTTCATCCGCTTCATCATCGTACAGACCGAGCAGCGAAATAGATGAGCGAAGCGCTGCCATCGGATGTACTTTGCCGATTGGATATGTTTTAAATTGCTCAAGCACTTCGTCAGGAAGACTTGCATTCTCAGCCAGCTGTTTCGTAAGATTTGCTAACTGGCCACTGTTTGGAAGGGTGCGGTGCCATAATAAATAGATTACTTCCTCGAATGTTGCGTTTTCAGCAAGATCATCAATATCATATCCCGCGTACGTTAATGTATCATCGATGATTGAGCTGATGGATGAAGTTGTTGCAACTATACCTTCTAGTCCTTTTGTTACTGACATACAAAATCTCTCCTTTTCTTAAATATTCCCCTTTTGCCCTTTTGTTTAAAAATAGAGCGCTTCCAAGATGGCCTAAGAATCGTGGCCACTATGTAATTAAAGAAAAATTCCTTTCTACATGAAAGCGTTGTCAATAGAGATATATAAGATTAAGCAACAAACTTTATATACTATATGTCTGCTATTGCGTCTCTCATTTTTACCCTTAAGTTATATTGCCAAAACTCCTGCGCAGTCTCACTTCTTAAATGTAAAAAAGATGATTGTATCTATATTGACTATGAATAAGGTACTTATCCTCGCAGGATTGTTACAAGCCTATTATAAACAATTATCTGATTTTTGTGAATGAAAAGGTCTTAAAATGTGAAAAAATTATTATTTTATTAGAAAAATACAGAAAAAATAAGTCCAGTTACTCAACCATGGTTTCATTCATTTAAAAAAATTAAACAGTTGCATGCATAAATAGGCGATACCAGCTCCAATCAACGGCCCAACCGCCACACCCTTAAACAAGGCTACCGCAAGAATCGTACCGAAAACAAGAGCGGCTGTAATATGCGGGTCGGAGGCAAGTAATGATAAACCGCTTTTTGCAATTAAAGCTACCGCGATTCCGGAAGCGAGGGCAATCCAGGCATAGGGGGATTTAATCGCGTCCCCTAATTCCTTAAACCCGATAGAACCGTTTGCAATCGGAACCAAGACAGCAATCGTTATAATCGTTACACCGATATTAATGCCCTTGGAGGCTAAATAAGGAAAGACCTTCGTATCCAGCCCGACGAACCTAAGGAGCAGAAGCGTACCAGCCGCAATCATAAGCGATGTGTTTTTTGCGACTAATCCGATGATCCCCAACAGAAGTAAAAAAAGAACTGCTCCACTCATTCACATTCTCCTGACGTGTTGTAATTTCTATATCAGCATAATAAAAGAACCAAAATTAGTAAATTAAACAGCCCAAAATGAATAATTTTTATTAAGAAATGAAACTTTCATTTTTTATCATGCGTAGGTACAATTAAAAAAACACCCTTTGGGAGGGAACGCTTTGAATTCTGTATATATAAATCGGATTCTCCGATCTATTTTTGTCTTAGGAATTATCATACTTAGTCTCGTTACCCTTTTCTACTTATCTAAGTATACATATCCATTCATCATTGCCATCATCATTGCTTTTTTCATGAATCCACTCGTAAACTTTTTGGTAGACAAAACGAAAATGCCAAGAGGACTTGCTGTATTTGTTTCCCTGCTTTTGATTCTCTCGGTTTTTGCGGGGTTAATTACGCTGCTGGTTGCAGAAATTGTTTCAGGAGCTGATTATCTGGGCAAGGTTGTTCCTGAACAAATTGAGACGCTCATTGATTTCATCGAGGAATTTATTGCGGGACAAATTCTGCCTTTTTATAACAGGATTGCCACCCTGTTCAATAACCTGGATGTTCAGCAACAGGATACGATCATGACGAATATTCAAAATGTCGGCCAGCAAATTGGTTCCACAGCAAGCGGCTTCATTCAAGATTTCTTCCAGAATATACCCGCGATCATTGGCTGGTTTCCTAACGCGGCAACTGTGCTCATTTTCTCTTTACTTGCAACCTTTTTTATCAGCAAGGACTGGAACCGACTTTCCAGATTAAGCGGCAAACTGCTACCGGATAAGGTATTCCTGAGCTTCAAACGTGTGATTGAAGATTTGAAAAAGGCTTTATTCGGATTTATCCGGGCTCAATTCACGCTGATTTCCCTTACAATGATTACCGTTCTAATCGGCTTGCTTATCCTGAGGGTTGATTATGCGATAACGATTGCATTAGTTCTCGGCCTTGTGGACATCCTTCCCTATCTTGGGACAGGCGCCGTGTTTGTGCCTTGGATTGTCTATGCGGCGGTTACAGGAGATATGAGCCTGGCGATCGGCCTTGGGGTATTATATGTCGTAGTTATTGTCCAGCGCCAATTACTGGAGCCCAAAGTCTTATCCTCCAGTATAGGACTTGACCCGCTGGCCACACTTGTCGCCCTTTTTGTCGGCTTTAAACTCATTGGCTTTCTTGGGTTGATGGTCGGTCCGGTCGTGCTTGTCATTATCAATACATTACAACGCGCGAATGTATTCAAAGATATCTGGGCTTTTATAATGAAGAGCGACCCCGTTCAATAGGCAAAGATGCCGGACACCATCCAAAAACTGGATGGTGTCCGGCATCTTTTTTTAATTAAAGAAAGAGCAAGTATAAAATTTTCAACATGTATTGATGTCTAGCGTAAGCAGCCCAGTTCCTCGAGGTCATAAGAGGCAGGTGTTCTTCCTGCCCATCTCCGGACTTCCACAGGATGTGGTGACGTCAGCGTTCGTCACAGGACGTGACGGATTTTAGCTGAGGGCCCTTACTTGGCCCTCCTACGAGGTGCGCCTTATGCTTGTCGGAGGCCCACAGGATGTGGGTCAGAACGACGAAGACATAACGATGTGGCGGTCTTAGTCGTTCTTCTTTACTTGCAGGGCGCTTGCGCTTTTCTTATTATGCTTTCACGGTGTTGAATTGTTCGGCTTCTGTTGAACCTTTCAAGGCAGTTGTCGAAGATGTTCCACCAGTTATAACCTGGGCAACTTCATCAAAGTAGCCTGTACCGACTTCACGTTGATGCCTTGTAGCTGTGTAGCCAAATTCTTCACTCGCAAATTCTGCTTGCTGCAATTCAGAGTAAGCAGCCATACCGTGATCTTTATATTTACGTGCCAATTCAAACATTCCGTGGTTAAGGGCATGGAATCCTGCAAGAGTTACAAACTGGAACTTGTATCCTAGCTTGCCAAGCTCTCTTTGGAAACTAGCAATCGTTTCGTCATCAAGCTTTGCCTTCCAGTTGAAGGATGGAGAACAGTTATAAGCAAGCAGCTTGCCAGGGAATTTTTCATGGATAGCTTCAGCAAAACGGCGTGCTTGTTCAAGATTTGGCTCGGACGTTTCACACCAAATTAAATCTGCGTATGGAGCATAAGCAAGACCTCTAGCGATGGCTTGATCCAATCCGGCTTTTGTTCTGTAGAATCCTTCAGTCGTACGCTCTCCAGTAATGAACTGCGCATCTACAGGGTCAATATCACTTGTAATCAAATCTGCAGCATCCGCGTCCGTACGCGCAACCAACACTGTAGGCACTCCCATGACATCAGCAGCAAAACGCGCAGCAATTAAGTTCTTTACAGCTGTTTGCGTTGGAAGAAGTACTTTACCACCTAAATGACCGCATTTTTTCTCTGAGGAAAGCTGATCTTCAAAGTGAACACCTGCAGCCCCAGCTTCGATCATGCCTTTCATTAATTCAAAAACATTCAGCTGTCCGCCAAATCCGGCTTCAGCATCAGCGACGATTGGGGCAAACCAATCAATCTCTTCATTTCCTTCACTGTAATGAATCTGATCCGCACGTTGAAGGGCCTGGTTAATGCGTTTAACAACCTGAGGAACACTGTTAGCCGGATATAAGCTTTGGTCCGGATACATTTGACCTGAAAGGTTGGCATCAGCCGCAACTTGCCAACCGCTTAAGTAAATGGCTTTTAATCCTGCTTTCACCTGCTGCATCGCTTGATTTCCAGTTAGCGCTCCAAGAGCATTGACGAAATCTTCTGTATGAATCGAGTTCCAAAGCTTTTCAGAGCCACGCTGAGCTAATGTATGTTCAATATCGATAGAGCCTCTTAAGCGAATAACATCCTCTGCACTATATGGTCTTGAAATGCCATTCCAGCGTTCGTCACTTTTCCAATTCTCTTCTAATCTTTTAGCTCTTTCTTGTCTCATCATTTGTTTCCTCCTGTTTTTTATTTTTGTTTAGAACTCGAAAACGCCGGTAATCTGCAGTCACACTCCTTATATTCATTTGTTATAATACAGTTTTCAAATATCTTGTTTGTATTATATAACAACGTTTTTAGGTTTGTCACTAATTTTCTATCAATTTTAAATAATTATTTTTTTTTACATTCTAATGTGCTTTCGTCTCAAGGTTCTTAAGCACCAATTTGTAAAAAAACAAAAAAAACCTGGCTAAGGTCAGCCAGGTCTCTCTATCTTATAATGGTTATTTTCTTTTTATCGATCATGTTTTTTATCATCTTCAAAATCAAAGGCTTGATTACTTTCCTGGTGGGTGGCAGAAGCAGGATGAGCCCAAGAAGATCTGAAACAAATCCCGGTGTTAATAGAAGAGTTCCTCCGACAAGCACGCATATTCCATCAAGCAGAGCATCTCCAGGGAGCTGGCCGTATCTCATTTGCTCCTGGGCCTTTTTTATCGTTTCCAGGCCTTGCTGTTTTGCCAGATATGTCCCGATTACCCCTGTTAAGATAATAAGAAGTATGGTAGGCCAAACACCGATCGTTTGCCCCGATAATAGCAACACAGCTATTTCAAGAGCCGGCATTGCGATTATTAAAAGAAAAAAATACTTCATCTGCATTCCTCCAACAGAGCAAAAATTAGTAGATGCCTTTACCTATTATTATACAGCATTCGCCGTCTTCAATCTAACTTTCGTTATTGTCTCTGTCTCGCCGATTTGCGAGCCCTAAGGTGGAGATTAGGCGTAGTTACACTTATGTAGGTAGGAAGGTTTTATACTTTCCTGCCTACAAAAAAAAGATGGCTCATCTTCAGACCCGAATCTTTAACAGCTTTTGCAAGCTATCCGATAAAGAGCCTTTATGAACCATCCTTTTTATTTTTGTTTATTTCGCTTTACAAGACGCTTGTGTGTCCGTTATAGATAATCCCCCGGCTCGCGTCAACGGTAATACTTTGTCCATCCTTCAACGTGGAAGTTGCATCGTCAGCACCTACGATTACCGGTATTCCTAAATTAATGCCGACAACAGCCGCGTGACTTGTTAAGCCGCCTTCTTCTGTAATAAGGGCCGAGCATTTTTCAATCGCAGGCATCATATCTCTGTCAGAAGCGATTGTGACAAGCACTGAGCCTTCAGTCACTTGTTCATTAGCTTCAGCTGCTGTTTTCGCGACGACAACATGTCCTTTAGCAGATTTTCTCCCTACACCCTGTGCTTTTAAAAGAATATCGCCAAGCAAATGGATTTTCATAATGTTCGTTGTCCCCGCTTCCCCAATTGGAACGCCTGCAGTGATAACCACAAGATCCCCGTGTTTAACAAGATCTGAGTTTAAGCTTGTATCGATGGCCGATTGTAGCATTTCATCAGTTGACTTGGCTTGTTGTCCGATTTGGGGGTATACACCCCAGACCAAAGCAAGACGTCGCGATACATGTTCCTTGGAAGTAACAGCGATGATCGGAGCTTCAGGCCGGTACTTTGATATCATTCTCGCCGTATGGCCGCTCTCTGTCGGAGTGATGATCGCCGCGACATCAAGATTTAAAGCGGTATGGGCAACCGATTGACCTATTGCGTTTGTCACATTGTGTTCATTATCTTTGCTTCTAATGGCTAAGATATCTTTATGGCTCAAGGCACTTTCAGCGCGGGAAGCGATATTATGCATTGTTTGAACAGCTTCAACCGGATAAGATCCCGCCGCTGTTTCACCGGATAACATGATTGCATCTGTTCCATCGAAAATAGCATTGGCTACATCACTTGCCTCTGCCCGGGTAGGGCGGGGGTTCCGTTGCATAGAATCAAGCATTTGAGTAGCCGTAATAACAGGCTTTCCAAGCGTATTGCATTTTTTAATCAATTGTTTTTGTACGAGTGGTACTTCCTCGGCGGGAATCTCCACCCCTAAATCACCACGTGCCACCATCAGACCGTCGGATACTTCGAGGATTTCATCAATATTGTCGACACCCTCCTGGTTTTCGATCTTCGGAATGATTTGGATATGTGCCGCATTATGGTTAACAAGAAGCTCACGGATTTCCAGCACGTCAGATGCACGACGTACGAAAGAGGCGGCAATGAAATCAACCCCTTGTTCGATACCAAAAACGATGTCCTGCGCATCCTTTTCAGTGATTCCTGGCAGCTTAATGGATACTCCAGGAACATTGACGCCTTTTTTATTTTTAAGTGTCCCGCTATTTAGCACTTTTGTCATGATTTCCTTATGGTTTTGATCGATGCCTGTCACTTCAAGCCCAATCAAACCGTCGTCCAATAAAATTTTCGAGCCGATATGAACATCATCAATCAGTTCTCCATATGTGATCGAAAACTTCTCAGAAGTCCCAAGAACTTCTGTCATGGATACTGCGACATTCGCGCCCGTACTAAGCTCTATTGCGCCATTTTCCATATCATTCGTACGGATTTCAGGGCCTTTTGTATCCAAGAGGATAGCCACTTGTTTTCCGGTTCTTTCCACTGCCTCACGAATGGAGACGATCCTTTTGCCATGTTCTTCATGGCTGCCATGTGAAAAATTCAATCTGGAAACATTCATTCCTGCTTCGATTAGTTGCGTCAATTTGTCCATGCTTTCACTTGCAGGGCCAATCGTACATACGATTTTTGTCTTGCGCATGTTCTATTACCTCCTGATATTTCGCTAAAGACTATTCTCTTATTTATTTAGATAGACAATTCTGAGGAAAGGTCATACATTTTTTTATCAATATTATGAGGCATGGCAAGCGCTTCAATGATATCATAATCAACCAGCCGGTTTTTTTCGATACCAACCGCCCTGCCACCTTTGCCTTCGATTAATAGCTCCACCGCAAGCGCACCTAACCTGCTTGCAAGAACACGGTCGGAAGCAGTAGGAGATCCCCCGCGCTGAACATGTCCAAGCACTGTAACACGAGTTTCAAACCCGGTTGCTTTTTCTATTTTCTTAGAAAAATCAACTGCGCTGCCCACTCCCTCAGCTACGATGATGATACTATGCTTTTTTCCGCGTTCATGTCCCCGTTTTAACTTAACTGTAATTTCGTCCATGCTGGAAACGTATTCTGGAACGAGAATTGTTTCAGCGCCACCGGCAAGTCCCGCCCAAAGAGCGATATCGCCAGCGTTACGCCCCATAACCTCTATTAAATAGGTTCTTTCATGTGATGTCGCTGTATCGCGAATTTTGTCGATCGCGTCGATAACAGTGTTTAACGCTGTATCAAAGCCGATGGTAAATTCAGTACCCGGAATGTCGTTATCGATGGTTCCCGGTACACCGACGCATGGATATCCTCTCTCTGTCAGAGCTTTCGCGCCCCGATAAGAACCGTCTCCACCAATAATGACTAGCCCTTCGATTCCATGCTTGTTTAATTGTTCGATTCCCTTCAGTTGACCTTCTTCTGTTTTGAATTCCAGGCAACGGGCAGAATAAAGCATGGTCCCGCCTCTGTGAATAATGTCACCGACTGAACCGAGTTCAAGTTTCTTGATTTCTCCTTCAATCAATCCCTGATAACCGTGATAGATTCCATATACTTCAATTTCATGGAAGATCGCCTTACGGACTACAGCACGGATCGCCGCATTCATTCCCGGTGAATCCCCTCCGCTTGTAAGTACACCTATTCTTTTCATTTAAAAATCACCTCATCATAACATGCAACAGCAATAAATTTTAACACGATTAATTGATTAGTAATCATTCGATTTTCACTTCTTTAATATGACCATATTTTCCCTACATTATTTGTTACATGCTTGCCTTATCTATTATTTTTTTTCTTTGCGCTTTAATTCTAGAATAGTTGCTTACATTCGTAAACCTATTTACCTGTCCATTATCCATAAAATTTCCCAATTAACCGTTTTCATCACAAATTTGTAAAGAAACTATCTTTTCTAAATATTTTAAGAAGGCTCTGTTAAATTCCATTGTTGATTTTCAAATGGTCATGGAATCTACTCGCTTTCCGCGGACGAACTGTCAAGCCTCCTCACTCGTACCTCGCTGCGGGGTCTTGCCAGCCCGTTTTTCCGCAGGACGTTGATTCATCATCCTTGAATAGACACCGCACGAGAAAATGCGTATGCATTTTCGAGGAGTCTCGCAGATTCCCTTCCCAAAAACAACATTATCGTTTAACAGAGCCTTTAAGAAAAAAACGCGCGCCTATCGGCAACACGTTTTACTTTACCCTTAAGATTTCTTTATTTAACGAGTATTTCCCGATTTGTTTGTATTTTAAATATCTTTTATTGATAAGCTCCGCTTCGTTCAGGGGAAGCAGCTCGGTCATGGACTGCTTAAGAACGGCACGTATGGCATCAGCCTGTTTTTTCACATTCCGATGAGCTCCACCCTTTTCCTCAGGAATGATTTCATCGACGACGCCGAGCTCTTTTAAATCAGGAGCTGTGATTTTCATTGTTTCCGCGGCACGCTTCGCCTGTGAGGCATCTTTCCATAGTAAGGCAGCAGCCCCTTCAGGTGAAATGACTGAATACGTGGAGTTCTCAAGCATATGGATCCGGTCGCCGACTCCAAGTGCGAGGGCACCACCGCTTCCGCCTTCTCCAATGACAATGCAAATAACCGGTACTTTAAGCCCCGCCATTTCGAATAAGTTTTTCGCGATTGCTTCACTTTGTCCACGTTCTTCTGCGGCCTTTCCCGGATAAGCCCCTTTTGTGTCAATAAAACAAATAATCGGGCGATGAAATTTTTCCGCTTGCTTCATCAAGCGCAATGCTTTTCTATATCCTTCAGGATGGGGCATTCCAAAGTTCCGTCGCAGATTTTCTTTTGTATCCTTGCCTCTTTGATGGCCGATAACTGTTACCGGATAGCCTTCAAACTTTGCAATACCTCCAACAATGGCCTCGTCATCTCCATAATATCGATCACCGTGCAGCTCGAAGAAATCGGTGAATAGATTGGATATATAGTCAAGGGTGGTCGGACGCGCCGGGTGTCTCGCTACCTGCACCCTGTCCCACGGTTTCATATTTTCATAGATGTCCACCTCAAGCTTTTCAAGGCGCTTTTCGAGTTTTTCTATTTCAGCTGATAAATCGACATCAGCATCTTCCGTGATTTCCCGTAATTCATCGATTTTTTTACGAAGATCTATAATTGGACGTTCAAATTCTAATTCTCCGATCATTTCCATTCACCACCCGGAGCATGAATCGATAATATATTTTCCAGTTTTTCCTTCATTTCCAATCGGGAGACAACCGCATCCAATTGGCCGTGCTTCATTAAAAACTCAGCTGTTTGGAAATCATCCGGGAGCTCTTCCCTTATCGTCTGTTCGATAATTCTTCTGCCGGCAAAACCAATTAACGCCCCCGGCTCGGCTAAATTAATGTCACCTAATGACGCAAAGCTCGCCGAGACCCCGCCTGTGGTAGGATGAGTCATGATCGAAATAATCAGGCCGCCGTCATCACTAAACATTTTCAGGGCAGCACTGGTCTTAGCCATCTGCATAAGACTTAATACACCTTCCTGCATCCGGGCACCTCCAGAGGCTGTAAAAATTAGAAACGGAATCCCTAATTCTCCTGCCTTTTCAATAGCTCGTGTTATTTTCTCCCCGACTACTGAGCCCATGCTTCCCATCCGGAAACGGGAATCCATGATGGCAGCTGCTACTTCATGCTCGCTTATCTTCCCAACTCCGCTCACTACCGCTTCATTTAAACCGGATTTTTCCCGGTCCTTTTCGATTTTTTCCATGTATTCTGGAAAATCTAGCGGATTTGCAGTAAGAAGGTCTGTATCTAATTCGGTAAAGCTGCCAGATTCAAAAAGGCTCTCTATTCTTTCATAAGCAGTCATGGTGAGATGATGGCCGCAATGCAAGCAGACTTTTTCATTCTTCACCAATTCTTTTGTAAACATGATCTTTTTGCAATTCGGGCATTTGGTCATGATTCCTTCGGGTACATCCTGTTTATCCCGATCTGTAGGAATCGTTGCGTATTTTTTCTTTTTCGACTTTGTAAACAGCTCTTTAAGCAAGATGGGTCCTCCCTTTGCCGCTCATTCTCATTTCTGTTGACGCTTGTCCTTGACTGTAACAGAAAGCTGATAAAAATCGTGTAAAACTATGTCAATTTTCTTTCGACATTCTTCTAATATCTTGTAAATAGATTTGGATTGTTTTTGGTTCATTCCGCTCAAGTATGGACTTGATTAAATGAATGTATGTTTCACGTCCGGCTTCCTGCCTGTCATTGAGTGAGGCTCTTGAATAGCTGTTCACAATGCGCCAAATTCTTTCAATCAGCTTGTTGCGGTTCAATTCTGCGATTCTTTCGAAGAGTACATCATCATCGAAGTTGTTCTGCTCAGCCCAATGCAACAGTGCCTCCAAATCAGCTTGCGATGAAGACTGAATGATAATCCTCAAACAATCTATTTCAATAAGCCGCTTCGTTTCATTAAGGTCGGCTATTATTTTCGGATTTTGCAGAAAAAAAGTTCCCAGCAGCTCGACAAGCCTGTGCTCTTGAAAGTCCTTGATAAATGTCCCTTCACCTCTGCGTGTTTCAATAAGGCCCAACAGTTCCAAGGCACGCAGCGCTTCACGGACAGAAGAACGCCCGACGTTCAGACGTTCCGACAATTCCCGTTCGGACGATATTTTATCTCCGGGGAGAAGGCCGTCTTCTTCAATCATTTTCCTGAGTTTCTCAACAATATCTAAATAAATTTTGGATGATGGATTCGAACTGTTCAAATATCCATCACTCGCTTTTCCCGATAATCGCTAGCTTTCTTGTCTTCTCTTTGACATCTTCAGGATCGACCTTCAATCTCGCTACACCGGTTTCCATTGCTGCTTTGGCTACAGCAGCCGCAACCTCTGGGGCCACTCTTTCATCGAATGGACCAGGGATGACATAGTCCGCGTGAAGCTCATCCTCAGTTATTAAGCTTGCAATCGCTTTGACTGCGGCAACCTTCATCTTTTCATTGATATGAGTCGCACGCACATCCAGCGCGCCCCGGAAAATCCCAGGAAAGGCAAGCACATTGTTCACCTGGTTCGGGAAATCGGATCGACCTGTGCCAACCACTTTCGCGCCTGCAGCCTTTGCATCCTCCGGCATGATTTCCGGATCGGGATTGGCCATTGCGAAAATAATCGGATCGACATTCATCGATGCTACCATTTCTTTTGTCAATGCTCCGGCGACCGATACACCGACAAACACATCCGCTCCCTTAATGACATCTTTAAGGCTTCCTTCCAGATTGTCCCTGTTCGTAACCTTTGCGATTTGATCTTTAATTTCATTCATACCATATGTACGCCCTTCAAAGATTGCCCCCTTAGAATCGCACATTATAATATCTCTTACCCCGTAATTGTAGAGAAGCTTAATGATTGCAATACCCGCAGCGCCTGCACCGCTGGCAACCACTTTGATTTCGGACATCGACTTGCCGACGATCCGCAGGGCATTAACAAGACCCGCAACCGTAACGATCGCTGTCCCATGCTGATCATCATGAAAAACAGGAATATTGGTTTCCTTTTTTAATCGTTCTTCAATAACGAAGCAGTTTGGAGCCGCAATGTCCTCCAGGTTTATCCCGCCGAATGTAGGTTCCAGCAGCTTGACCGTTTCAATAATCTTTTCCACATCCGTCGTTTTCAGGCAGATTGGGAAAGCATCCACACCCGCAAAGCTTTTAAATAGGACAGCTTTTCCTTCCATAACCGGCAGCGCCGCTTCAGGTCCGATGTTTCCGAGTCCGAGGACAGCTGTTCCGTCGGAAACCACTGCAACAGTATTGCCCTTCATTGTATAATCATAAACCGTTTCCGGTTTATCATAGATTTCCTTACAGGGCTCAGCCACTCCCGGTGAATAGGCCAAGCTTAAATCTTCCGCATTCCGGACAGGAACCTTCGAAACAGTCTCAAGTTTTCCACTATTCATTCGGTGCATATGCAATGCTTCTTCTCTTAATGACAATTCCTTCACTCCCTAAACTTAGGTTCGAGTACAAAAATTATATAACGAATAAAGTGGTCAGACCACAAAGCCTTCTTACAATATAACATAACTCCCAATGTTGTAAACAGCTATTCTTCCTTTAATACGACGTTTTCCTCTCCTGCGATTTTCTTCAGTTTTTGCAAAAGCGCAGCTGATGGTGTTATCCAGTCCCACATGGAAAGCTGTACATATCGGTCCTCACTTTCATAATAAAGCATGACTTTTGTTGTTCCATTATGTTGTGATAACACTTGTTTAATCTTCTGCAAAGAAGCAGCCGTCTGCTTCTCCTTTTCTATTTTTATAAAAAGGCGGGAACTCTCTTCTTCCATCATTCTCTTTAAATCATCGGGTGGAAATGCTTCCTGAACAATCAATTGCTTTTTGCCTTCGCGTTCCTCCAAGGTGCCTTTAAGCATTAAGATCATTCCTTTTTGGAAGAGCGAGATCTGATTTTTATAGACATTCGGAAAAACGACCGCCTCCAGATCACCGCTTTCATCACTGATTGTCATGAAAGCCATCACTTCACCCTTCTTCGTACGGATGCTCTTGAAAGCAGTGATGTACACACCCAAAAGGACCTTCTTTTCACTTGTCAGAAGCGCCTGGTCTATTGAAACCGTGCCGAAATGCTGAAATATGGACAGATAAGAAGTAACCGGATGATTCGATAAATAGAGACCGAGTACACTTTTCTCCTGAGAGAGCTTATTCTCCATATCCATCGGCTTTACTTTCATATATTTAGGTTTGAGTGAAAATTCATTGCTTTCAAACAGATCAAATTGATTGTTGCCATCCGGCTTAACCAGTTCAGCGTGGCTTAAGGCTACATCAATACTTGCAACGAGTGTTGCCCGGTCCTCGCCAAAATCATCAAAGGCTCCTGAATGGATAAGTACCTCTAAAATTTTCCTGTTCACAATCTTCCCTGAAACCCGCAGGCAGAAATCAAAAAAATCCTCAAATTTCTTTTGCCTTCTTGCCTGAAAAATTTCTCTTAGGACCGCACCGCCAACTCCTTTTATCGCACCAAGGCTGAACCGGATGCCTTCACTTTCAACATGGAACGAATATACGCTTTTATTTATTGAAGGCGGCAGGACAGGAATTTCCTTATTCTTTGCTTCCCTCACATATTGTGAAATCTTATCTTCATTTCCAATGACAGAAGTCATGAGAGCGGCCATGAAAGGCTTCGGAAAATGGGCTTTTAAATAGGCCAGTTGGTAGGCGATAAAACTATATGCGACCGCATGGCTGCGGTTAAATCCATAATTGGCGAAACGGACGATGCTGTCGTAGACAACATGTGCTATTTCCGTTTCATATCCCTGCTTCACTGCCCCTTCGACGAAGTGCGCTCTCTCCTCATCAAGGATTTCTTTCTTTTTCTTGGAAACGGCGCGGCGAAGCAAGTCTGCTTCACCAAGCGTGAAGCCTGCCATTTTGGAGGCGATTTGCATAATTTGCTCCTGATAGACAATAACCCCGTAGGTATCTTCAAGAATTGGCTGCAACTCGGGGTGCACATAGTCTATCGGCTTAATCCCATGCTTACGTTCGATAAACAGAGGGATGTTTTCCATCGGGCCGGGACGGTATAACGCATTGACCGCGACGATGTCTTCAAAACGCGTTGGGGTAAGTTTCATAATCACTTTCCTGATGCCCTCTGATTCCAGCTGGAATATTCCCGTTGTATCCCCTTTACTTAAGAGCTTGAATGTTTTTTCATCGTCGTAAGGGATGCCTGTAATATCGATTTTTTGGCCGGTGCCTTTTTGGATAGCTGTGAGCATATTGTCTAATAACGTCAAGTTTCGCAGACCGAGAAAATCCATCTTCAGCAGTCCCAGTTCTTCAAGAAGATCCATCGGAAATTGAGTAAGATGAATCCCTTCATGCCCTTCTTGTATCGCGATGATATCCGTCAGCGGCATGTCGCTGATGACAACTCCGGCCGCATGCGTCGAGGTATGTCGTGGCAGACCTTCAATTTTCAATGCAATTTCGTACAGCAATTTATTCGTTTCACTTTCATTCATAAAGTCCCTGAATGGTTTGGATTCTTTATAAGCATCCTTTAGTGTAGTCCCTAGCTTCGTTGGAATCATTTTTGACAATCTTTCCTGCACCGATGGGGTTAGACCGAAAACCCGCCCCGTATCCCGTATAGCCGCTTTCGCAGCGAAGGTACCGAATGTAATGATTTGGGCCACATGGAGCTCCCCGTATTTCGAGGCAACATATGAAATGACTTCCTCTCTCCGGTTATCAGGAAAATCGATATCAATATCCGGCATGCTGATACGTTCCGGATTCAAAAATCGCTCAAACAACAAATTGTGCTCAATCGGGTCGACATCTGTAATCTGCAGAACATACGCAACCATGGATCCCGCGGCAGAACCCCGGCCCGGACCGGTCAGGATCTGGTTTTGCCTTGCAAATTTCATAAAATCCCAGACGATAAGGAAATAATCACTGAACTTCATTTTGTTTATGATAGAAAGTTCATAGTGCAGCCTTTCTTCATAGGCCTCGGATGGATTTTGGTATCTTTTTTTCAACCCTTCCATGCAAACTTCCACCAGCATTTCATCGGCTGTCATGTTGTTTTCAACTGGATACTTCGGCAGTAATGATTGGTTAAATGGGATCACAACCTCACATTGCGCCGCTATTTTTAATGTATTCGCAAGCATTTCAGGCAATTCTCTGAATGCTTCGGCCATTTCTTTTCCGCTTTTCAAATAATGCTCACCTGAAACTGGTTCGATTTGTTTTTCATCCGTTAATTTCTCTCCGTTTTTTACTGCTGTGAGCACGTCTTTGGCGAGCGCATCTTCCTTGTTTAAGTAAAAAACAGGATTCGTAGCTACTCCAGGTATTCCCGTTACTTCGGATAGGTGCTCCACGAGTTCTGCCGGTTCTTTTTCAAGGCGCTGCATCGATAGATAAAAAGATTCTTTTCCGAATATACTTTGATAGAAAAGAGCCGTTTCTTGTGCCTGCTCAAAAAGGCCTTCTGACAGATATGTTTCAATTCTGCCGTCTGCCCCTGGTGAAATGCAAATGAGTCCTTCGGAATAAGCTTTAAGCCATTTTACAGGAAGCCCGGTACGGGACTTTGTCTGAATCGCGCTGCTGATTTTCAAAAGGTTCTGATAGCCTTTATTATTCTTGGCCAATAAGATAAGCGGATAGGGATTATCCTGATTATCCAGTACGTCGGCAATTAAGCCGATAATTGGCTTAATCCCCTGCTTCAAACATTCTTTATAAAAGTAAACCGAACCATACATGACATTCCTGTCGGTTAAGGCAAGACTGGAGAACCCATTAGCCTTCGCTTGCGACACCAGCTCGTCTATTTTAACGGTACTTGATAATAAGCTATACGCGCTTTGTATATGTAAATGAGTAAACATCTTTTTTTCACACCTTTACAAGGCTTTCTTGGTTTCATTATAGAGCCTTATCCCCAAAAAAGAAAATATGTTCTCATCCTGAGAACTTTCTCAAATACTCATATGGGCAGAGGATTGTCCATATACATAACCATAGACTAATTATTCTGGGAGACTAAAGGATGATAGAAATGAAGGAAGCATTTTTCCCTGCTTTTATAAACACCTATTTCATTTCCCTCGGGGTGCTGCTTGGCGGGTCGCTTTTAGGCGGGCTTGGTGCCTTCTTTACCGGTCAGGCGCCGCTTACCATAATGTACAGGTTATCAGACAGCTTAAGAATATGGGCGATTATCGCGGCAATTGGTGGTACATTTGACACGGTCTATTCGTTTGAACGCGGGCTCTTTAATGGAGAGACCAAGGATATTATTAAGCAATTTTTGTGGATTCTCGCAGCGTTGGGAGGCGCTAAAACCGGAGCACTGCTGATTTATTGGCTGACCCAGGAGCACATTTCCCAATGAGGATCCCTCCTTATCATCAAAAACCCGGATGGCAGCGTTTTTTTGCCGGAGTCGCAATTGGTTGTATCATCAGTTGGGTTGTTTTTCTATACATGTTTGGGGTACAGCAGGAAAACCAGTTTGAAAGGATTAATACTCAGCGGAAATTGATCGGAAATCTTACGGACAGGAATGCAATTTGGGAAAAAGACTATCAGAAGTTAAATGAAGAAGTGGAAAAAAAGCTGAAAATCCAGGAAATCGAAGTAACTATTTTAAACGGAAAAACGTTTAAGTTAGACCATTTAAGCATAGCTGAAGCTGAGGACGCCATCCATGATGATTTGGCTTCTCTGCTTACTAAAGATGTAGAAACGATATATAACGGAAAATCCTTGTTGAAGAAATCGATCGAAAATAAGATTGTCGAAATCAATAAAAAACGCTACAAATTAGTGGTCGCGGAAATCCTTTTCTATACGAACATGTATATCGAAGTCCGGCTAGTTCGGCTCTGAATAATTTTGTTGTTGGAGCGGGTTCCGGATTTCGTTGCGGGGAATTCCGTTTTGTTGCCGGAATTCTGTTTTTGTTGCCGGGCCCTTTTTTTGTTGCGGAAATCCTCGTTTTTGTTGCCGGTTTGACTGGCTTTGTTGCCGGAACAGGAACTTTCGTTGCCGAAATTCTGTTTTTGTTGCCGGGCCCTTTTTTTGTTGCGGAAATTCCCGTTTTGTTGCCGGTTTGACTGGTTTTGTTGCCGGAACAGGAACTTTCGTTGCCGAAATTCTGTTTTTGTTGCCGGGCCCTTTTTTTGTTGCGGAAATTCCCGTTTTGTTGCCTGTTTGACCAGTTTTGTTGCCGGAACAGGAACTTTTGTTGCCGGAATTTTGTTTTTGTTGCCGGGCCCTTTTTTTGTTGCGGAAATCCTCGTTTTGTTGCCTGTTTGACCAGTTTTGTTGCCGGAACAGGAACTTTCGTTGCCGAAATTCTGTTTTTGTTGCCAACTCTATTTTTTGTTGCGGAAATTCCCGTTTTGTTGCCGGTTTGACTGGTTTTGTTGCCGGAACAGGAACTTTCGTTGCCGAAATTTTGTTTTTGTTGCCAACTCTATTTTTTGTTGCGGAAATCCCCGTTTTGTAGCCGGTTCCAGATTTCCCAACTTCCCCTAACTTAATCAGGGTCTGCCGAAGTGCACAGACCCTTCCTTTTCATGGTTTAACGGCACACTTCCGCCAAATCTTTTAACACCTCATCCACGGTGTCCCATGAATGGATGGATGCGCCGGCAGCCATCGGATGACCGCCGCCATTATACTTTCTGGCAATTCCGTTAATGACAGGGCCTTTCGAACGGAGACGGACACGGATTTCCTTTTCTTCCTCGATAAAGAAAGCCCAAGCCTTCAATCCTTTTACCGCGCCCAAAGAGCTCACAAGCAAAGAAGCCTCTGCTGGCGTCGTATCGAATTCACGCAAAATGTCCTTGGTTATTACCATTTTCCCCGTGCCGTTTTCGAATATTTCAAAGTTTTGCAGGACGTATCCGTTTAAACGGGTTACGTTTTCATTTACGTCGTACATATCATTAAACAATTCCGTCCGCGAGAAATTATAGTGGATCAACTCGCCGGCGTAACTGAACGTCTTTTCGGTTGTGCTCGCAAATAAAAACCGGCCCGTGTCCCCGACAATCCCCGCAAACAATAACTTCGCCGCATCGTCGCTCAACTTCAAGCCCTTATCTTTTCCGTATAAGTAAAATTCGTAAATCATTTCGCTTGTTGAACTCGCATCCGTATCCACCCATAACATATCTCCGTATCGATCCTCATTTGGATGATGATCAATTTTAATCAATTTGTCGCCTGAATTATAGCGCTGGTCACAAACGCGTTCTGTATTGGCTGTATCACAAACGATAACCAATGCACCTTTGTATGTATCATCCGAAATGGTATCAAGTCTTTTTAAATAGTTGAGTGATTCCTCTTCTTTTCCAACCAAATAAATGCTCTTCTCTGGAAACGAGGTTCTCAGGATTTCCCCGAGTCCGCATTGGGAGCCATAAGCATCCGGGTCAGGACGGACGTGCCGATGGATAATTATCGTTTCATATCGCTCTATTTCTTTTAAAATTTCAGCTTTCATCAAATTATCTCCTTCGCAACCTATCTTATAAGTCTATTTAAACAAAAAAAGAAAAGAATGGAAAGTGGTTGCCTTCTTTAATGGTGGCTTTCTGCTAAAATTCCCGTTACAATAAAATAGTATTATCGTATAATGGGGGCTATTCATCATGTTAATCCTTGCTATTTTAATTGTCATTTCGTTGATGTTCTATATTTTTTATAAAGTGAAATTTTTCAGGACCCGTCTTCCGATGGAAAAGAAGTGGCTTTCCGCAAAATCTTCCATTTCTTTAGGTTTTTTTGTGGCTCTATTCGGAGTGAATCAGCTTTTTTTATATCAGTCTAAAATGACTTACTTTGTTGCCGTGATCTTTCTCCTAATTGGGGGACTGAGCATTTATGGCGGTTTTAGAGCGTACAAGTTCTATCTGCCTCATGCCATTGAAGAATCGGAGCAGGTTGCAAAGAACTCCTAATAAATGTTTCTGTCGATTTTTGGTCACAACAACAATGTTTTAAAAAACAATAAAGGATAATCACTTAGGAAAAACTCCTGGATGATTATCCTTTTTCTTTTACTAATTATGGGCGATCAAGGAGCTGACAGGTCATCATCGCTTTTCCGACAAGCTTTCCTTGATTGTAAACCTCAACATCGACTTTTCCGAACTTTCTGCCGACTTCCAATACCTTTGGAACGATTTGAAGCATGCTATCGATCTGTACCGGTTTAATAAAATAGATTGTCGTATTCTCAACCACAAGGTCTCCGCGCTTGAATCCTCTGAGAACCCTGTTGGCGGTTTCGGTGACAATCGTTGTAAATACGCCGTAAGAGATGGTACCGAGATGATTAGTCATCTGCGGGGTCACTTCGTACCGGTATATTTCTTCCCCTTTTGCGTTGCCTTCACTCTTGGAAAGCTGGCCTGTAATAATGTCATCAATCGTTTCCCCAACCTGGGGCTGTCTTTGGCTCATTTGCATCGCCTTTAAGACATCCTGACGGCTAATAATGCCTTGCAGCATATGATTGTCATTGACAACCGGGATCAACTCAATGCCTTCCCATACCATCATATGCGCGCTTGATGCCACACTCGTCTTAGCGCCTACCGTCATCGGGCTTTTTGTCATCACTTTTTCTATGAGAATATTTTCATCCTGGCTCATAATGTCCTTGGAGGTGACCATCCCCTGTATCTTCATGTTTTCATCGACGACAGGGAAACGGCTGTGCTTGGTTTCCTTATTGTATTCAAGATAGACTGAGATAGGGTCAGTAGTTTTCAGGAAGGTCGTTTCATGTATCGGTGTCAGGATATCCTCCACTAGCAAGATTTCTTTTTTGATCAACTGATCGTAAATTGCGCGGTTGATCATGGTTGCCACAGTAAACGTGTCGTAGCTGGTGGTAATGACCGGCATCTGAAGCTCATCGGCCAGCTTCTTGACCTGCTCCTCCGTATCGAAACCGCCGGTGATTAAAACAGCGGCTCCGGCCTTTAATGCCTGTTCGTGGGCTTGTGTCCGGTTCCCGACTATCAACAAATTTCCCGGCCCTGTGTATCTCATCATGGCCTCAAGCTTCATGGCTCCGATGACAAATTTGTTTAACGTTTTATGAAGGCCGGCACGTCCGCCTAACACCTGACCGTCCACTATATTAACAACCTCAGCAAACGTGAGCTTTTCGATATTTTCTTTTTTCTTCTGTTCGATCCTGATCGTTCCTACCCTTTCAATGGTAGACACATATCCTTTATTCTCCGCATCCTTAATCGCGCGGTATGCGGTTCCTTCACTCACAGTTAAGGCCTTTGCAATCTGGCGTACGGATATTTTTTCGCCAACCGGTAGCCCATCTATATGTTTTAAAATTTGTTCATGCTTCGTTTCCAATCTCTTCACCCTTTTCACGGATTACCTTTTTCTTCATTATAGAGTGAAAGAAGATGCTATTCAAATCAACTATTAATAAGCACGCATTCTTTGGCGCATTTGCCCAGTTTCAGCTCTCTTTCGTTTTTTAGGAGCGTAAAGCATTCCTGTCAGGTTCCCTGCAACCGCAAACAAGGCAAAAAGCAGCCAGCTTGCAGCAAAAATACTTTCCAGTCCTGAGCCTGTTAGCGTAAGTCTTGGCACCGCATAATAAAGCATGACGCCTATTAATAGCAAGCAAAGCAACAGCCTTTGTTTCAATGATCGTCCCCCCAATCACTAATAATCCTGCGGTACATTTTATGCTTGTCTGGCAAAAAAAAGACACGTTCAGTAAAAAACAGCCAGTTGTGTGAACCTGGCTGTCCGTTTTTTTTTTTACAAATCAATGTAATCTCCTGCTTGCAAGACCTTCCCGATGCCGCGACCAAGCATTTCAACATACTTATGAGGATCCTGCTTGATAGGAGGGAATGTATTATAGTGTATCGGGACGACCTGTTTCGGGTTCAAAAATTTTGCCGCGAGCGCCGCATCTTCAGGGCCCATTGTAAAATTATCGCCGATTGGCAAAAAGGCAAGATCAATCGGATGCCTTTCCCCGATTAGCTTCATATCGGAATAGAGGGCCGTATCACCTGCGTGATAAACTGTCTTTCCTTCTGCCGAGAAAAGGACACCTGCAGGCATTCCTAAATAAATGATTTGCTTATCATCCGTGATAAACCCGCTGCCATGGAAGGCGGGTGTAAGCTTCACCTTGCCGAAGTCAAATTCATACGAACCGCCAATATGCATTCCATGTGTTTTTTCTATACCTTGAAAGCCTATGTATGCTGCCATCTCAGCTGTGCCGATTACCAATGAATTATTCTTTTTTGCAATTTCCACTGTATCCCCAAGATGATCACCATGTCCATGAGTCAGAATAATGACATCCGCCTTCACATCTTCCACCTTTAAATCGGTTAATTCATTTCCGTTAATAAATGGATCAAATAAAATCGTTTTGCCATTTGTCTCAATCTTGATAACCGCATGTCCATGATAGGAAACCTTCATATTCATTCTCCTCTCGATTTGTATCCATATATCTTTTTCTAGATAAATGCCAGTAATCCTTTTGAAAAAATAGATTCACCTTCTTGTTTACCCTTTTTCAAAAGTATCTAACAGTTTACAATCCATTTTCTTATTGTTATCGTCAAATTAGTAGTTAAAAGCGGAGGGATCTATATGAATCAACGAATCGAATCAGTAAAAGATTGGTTAAGGCAAAATACGATTGACGCCGCACTGATCACGGCTCCTGAAAATGTGTTCTATCTTAGCGGTTTTTTAAGTGACCCCCATGAGAGATTGCTTGCATTGGCAGTCTTCCCTGATGCCGAGCCATTCCTTGTCGTCCCGAAAATGGAGGTCGAGGAGGCAAAGAAAACCGGTTGGGATCCTGAAATCATAGGCTATAGTGACATCGAAGACCCATGGGAACAAATAAAGAGCTCGGTTGCAAACCGGGGCATCTCCATAAAAAGAATCGCTATTGAGAAAGAACATATGAATGTCGAACGATATGAAAAAGTGAACGAAACTTTTTCAGTCCCAGAATTTGTTTCAGCCGAAGAAAAGCTGCGACAGCTGCGCATGATCAAAACAGATAAAGAAATGACGAAGATCCGGGAAGCTTGCCGTCTCGCTGACTTTGCCATCGAAGTGGGCGCAAATGAAATCAGCGAAGGAAAAACAGAAATGGAAATCCTCGCCGCCATTGAATTTGAATTAAAAAAAGCGGGTATTAGTCAAATGTCTTTTTCGACGATGGTTCTGACAGGGAAGAACGCCGCTTCTCCCCATGGAACACCAGGGATGACGAAGATACAGCGCGGAGATTTGGTTTTATTTGACCTTGGAGTGGTCTATGAAGGCTATTGCTCAGATATTACAAGAACGATAGCTTATGGAGATATCACTGACAAGCAGCATGACATCTATGAAACGGTGTTAAAAGCACAGGAAGCCGCAGTTTCTGCAAGTGTTGTTGGCACCGCTTGCTCCAGCATCGATTTAACTGCGAGAAAAATCATTGCTGATAAAGGCTATGGCCAATATTTCCCTCACCGTCTTGGCCACGGACTAGGAATCGGTGTCCATGAATATCCATCATTGACGGAAACAAATCCGTTACTTTTACAGCCAGGGATGGTTTTCACGATCGAGCCGGGCATCTATGTGCCTGATGTTGCCGGTGTTCGGATTGAGGATGATTTATTCATCACGGAAAACGGTTATGAAGTACTGACGAAATATCCAAAAACACTTCAAATCATAAGTTAAATGAAAAGGCAGCTACCCTAGTGACTGCCTTCAGCTTTATCCACTCATTTCTTCAATTATTTGCCTCGCGTCCTTATACTCCATGCCATGCGCCTCGGCAACCGCTTTATAAGTGACATGCCCGGCCGCCGTATTGCAGCCCAGTAAAAGAGCTTCGTTTTCCAGGCATGCCTGTTTTACTCCTTTATTTGCAATCTGAATGGCATAAGGGACCGTAACATTCGTCAAGGCAATGGTTGACGTTCTCGGTACAGCTCCTGGCATATTGGCGACCGCATAATGAATGACATTGTGTTTTTCATATGTCGGGTTATCATGTGTCGTGATTTTATCAGTCGTTTCGAAAATACCTCCCTGGTCGATCGCAATATCAACGACGACAGATCCCGGTGACATGTCCTTGATCATTTGTTCAGTTACAAGCTTGGGCGCCTTGGCACCAGGGATTAGAACCGCGCCGATCACCAAATCCGAGTTTCTCACAGATTCAGCAATATTATATGGATTGGACATCATCACCGTTAGATCATTTCCGAAAATATCATCAAGCTGACGCAGCCTGTCTGGATTGACGTCAAGCATCGTCACATTTGCCCCAAGACCGACTGCAATTTTGGCTGCATTCGTTCCCGCAATCCCCCCGCCGATTATCGACACCTTCCCTCTGCGGACACCCGGCACCCCAGAAAGGAGAATGCCTTTTCCTCCATAAACCTTTTCAAGAAACTGGGCGCCGATTTGCGGGGACATCCTTCCGGCGACTTCGCTCATTGGTGTCAACAGTGGTAGAGACCGGTTCGGAAGCTGGACTGTTTCATAGGCGATAGCAGTCACTTTATTCTCGATAAGCGCTTTTGTCAATGCCTCTTCAGGAGCTAGATGGAGATAAGTAAAAAGGATTTGTCCTTCCGCAAAATAACCGTATTCCTCTGGTATGGGTTCCTTCACCTTCATAACCATATCCTGTGACCATGCCTCTTTGGCAGACTCAACCATTTCCGCCCCTGCTGCCGAATAGTCCTGGTCCGTGAATCCCGAGCCTAAACCCGCACCAGTTTCAATAAAGACCTCATGCCCTGAATTAACAAGGTTCACCACTCCAGACGGGGCCAAAGATACTCGATTCTCATTGTTTTTGATTTCCCTCGGAATTCCAATTCTCATTATCTTTACCTCCGAATCCGCTCCACAATATTTGCTTCTCCTACTATTATGCTATCTCCAATCTTTTGTGCATATAAACCGGGATATAATTTTAAACTTCACTAAATTGTTATAAGTATCCTGAAAGTTCAGCAAGAAAATATTGTATATTTATAGTAGAAGGAGGAGAAGTATTATGACACTAACCTATAAAAAAATCCTAGTAGCTGTGGATGGCTCCCAAGAAGCGGATCGGGCTTTTAAAAAAGCTCTTGAAATCTCCAAAAGAAATGATTCGCAGATAGTGTTAGCACATGTGATTGATACACGAAACTTTCCTACCATCGAAGCGTATGACTTAACAATAAGAGACCGGACTGAGAGCTTTGCAGGAGAATTAATGGACAGATATAAAGCGGAAGCAGCAGAAGCCGGGATCAAAGATTTGAAAGTAGAGATTGAACTTGGAAGCCCCAAGATTAAAATTGCAAAAGACTTGCCCAAAAAACACGAAACAGACTTAATCATCTGCGGGGCTACCGGGCTCAACGCAATTGAACGCCTTATGCTTGGAAGCGTATCTGATTATGTCACCCGGCACGCAACCTGTGACGTATTGGTCATCCGATCAGAAAAAGAACCGGAATAAAAAACAGCCCGTTCACCTTATTGGTGAGCGGGCTGTTTGTATTCTGCCACAAGTTTTTTCCCTTTCGAAATCGCCAGCTTAATCTGCTCAAAACCAGTTCCGCCTGCGCTGTTGCGCCGCTTCACTGCCTGATACGGATCTAAAGCTGTATAAATATCATCCTCGAATAAGTGCGAAGCGGCTTTAAAATGCTCCATCGGCAAATCAGCCAGATAACAATTTTTTTGTACACAATGGAGGACAAGCTTCCCGACTACTTCATGGGCTTCTCTAAATGGCATGCCTTTGCCGGCAAGATAATCCGCAAGCTCTGTCGCATTGGAAAAATCGGATTTTGTAGCCCTTTCCATCACTTCAGTCCTTACTTTCATGGTCGAAATCATGCCTTCGAATATTTTTAAGGATCCTATCACCGTTTTTACAGTATCGAACATGCCTTCCTTATCCTCTTGCATGTCTTTATTATAGGCGAGCGGCAATCCCTTCAATACAGTTAGCATGCCAGTCAGGTTTCCATATACACGACCTGTTTTCCCGCGGATCAATTCGGCCATATCCGGATTTTTCTTTTGCGGCATAATGCTGCTTCCCGTCGAGAATGCATCATCGAGTTCGATGAATTGAAATTCCTGGCTTGACCAAAGAATGATTTCTTCACTGAAACGCGACAGGTGCATCATGAGCGTGGAGCTGTTGCTTAAAAATTCAAGGATAAAATCACGATCACTAACAGCATCAAGGCTATTTTCATAAATCCCTTCAAAGCCCAGCAGTCCGGCCGTGTACTCCCTGTCAATCGGAAATGTCGTACCGGCAAGCGCACCTGCGCCAAGCGGAGAAATATTTATTCTTTTTAGGCCTTCCGTAAATCGTTCCTTATCCCGCTCAAGCATCCAGAAATAGGCCATCACATGATGCGCAAACGAAATAGGCTGGGCCCGTTGCAGATGGGTATACCCTGGAATAAGCGTTTCCACATGTTTTTCTGCTTGATTCAGGATCGATTCCTGCAGATTATTTATTAGTTGGAGTACATCTTCCGTTTGGCTGCGTAAATATAAATGCATATCAGTTGCAACCTGGTCATTCCGGCTCCGTCCAGTATGAAGCTTTCCGCCCACCGGTCCGATTTCGGCAATCAGCATGCTCTCAAGGTTGAGATGGATGTCCTCCATCTCAACCGAAAAAGACAGCTCGCCATTGAATGCTTTTTCCTTTAAAACGTTCAATCCTTCGATGATTTGTTCGGCATCACTTGCCGGCAGGATCCCACATTTTTTTAGCATCGTTACATGCGCGAGGCTTCCTTGGATATCCTCCATAACAAGCTCCTGATCGAAAGATATGGAAGCCCCAAATTCATCTACCCACTCTTCGGCAGACTTTGTAAATCTGCCGCCCCACAGTTTGCTCACACGGTCACCTTCTTTTGGTTTACGATGCTGGATACCTTCGTCGGAAGGCCCCAAAGGGAAATGAAACCGACTGCAGCGCTATGATCAAATTCATCACTGGCGGTATATGTCGCTAGCTTTTCATCATATAAGGAATACTCAGATTTTCTACCTTCCACAATTGCGTGACCTTTGAACAATTTTACACGAACCGTCCCGGTGACAGTTTGCTGTGTCTGCTTTAAAAAAGCAAGTAATGCACCCCTTAATGGGGAGAACCAAAGCCCCTCATAAATGAGTTCCGTTAATTTCTTTTCAATGACCGGTTTGAAGTGGGCAACTTCTTTTACAAGTGTAATATCTTCAAGCTCTTTATGCGCTTTTATTAGCGTTATTGCTCCCGGGCACTCATACACCTCACGGGATTTGATTCCGACCAATCTGTTTTCGACATGGTCGATCCGGCCTACACCATGCTTGCCAGCCAGCAAATTTAGTTCAAGAATCAAATTAGACAGTGTATAAGAAGTGTTATTCAGTGACACCGGAACACCATTTTCAAAGCCAATTTCAATGATATCCGGTGTATCCGGCGTTTGTTCCAGACTGGTAGTTAGCTCATAAGCTTCCTCCGGTGGTGCTGCCCATGGGTCTTCAAGAATACCGCATTCGTTGGAACGCCCCCATAGGTTCTGGTCAATCGAATATGGGCTGTCTAAATTAATAGGAATTGGAATCTCATTATCCAGCGCATACTGAATTTCATCCTCACGCGACCAATTCCATTCGCGTACGGGAGCCAGCACTTTTAAGTTTGGGTTTAGAGCCTGAATGGATACTTCAAAACGAACCTGATCATTTCCTTTACCCGTACAACCGTGTGCTACGGCAACCGCGTTTTCCGTCTCAGCTACTTCGACCAGCTTTTTAGCGATCAGCGGGCGTGATAGCGCCGAGACAAGCGGATATTTTCCTTCATATAATGCATGAGCCTGCAAAGCCGGTAAAGCAAATTCATTGGCGAACTCTTCTTTTGCATCTATTACATAGGATTTAATTGCGCCTACCTTCAACGCCTTTTCCTTAATAAAATCTAAATCCTTTCCTTCGCCAACATCTAAGCAGCATGCTACCACATCATACCCTTTTTCCTGCAACCACTTTATCGCAACGGAAGTATCTAACCCCCCAGAATAAGCTAAAACAACTTTTTGATTTGTCATGTTAGTTCGTCCTCCCCTGCATGAATAAAAATTCATGTTATATTATTTTTATTCAATTAATTATTTATAAACTTATCAGCTTTTCTATGGAAATGCAAGGTATTTTTAATGTTTTTTTAAGTTTGCTATAATGAATAATGAACTAGAAAAAGATATAGCACATTAACATTATTATGTAAGTGTGAGGAGAAACGTTATGAAGAAGATTTTTTCATTCGATAAACGGCTCGGAATCTCTGTTCCAGTATTCACGAAAGGATGGAAGGAATACAGCGAGGCTGAACAGCAGGAAGTGCTGCTGTTATGGGAAAACATACGCGGCGGCATCCCGGACCGGATTAAAGAATTGGAGCAACTCATAAATAGAAAGCAGGCACAGCTTTCCGATGAATATGATTTCTCGTTTTCCTGCCAGCTCAATTCAGAAATCGCCGACCTTGCATCCACAATCAATGACCTGTGGCTCTGGTACCGGGTGAATCAGGATATGACTGAAAAGATGCATAATTAAAAGGCTCGGAAATGTCCAAGCCTTTTAATTATGCATCCTTATTCAGTTCTCTTACAACATGTCCTATTTCCGGCAAGATCAGCTTGTCCATTGCAAGCCTTACTGCACCCGTAGACCCGGGAGTGGAGAATATGGCTTTATTATTTACCACTCCTGCTATCGCCCTTGATAAAATCGCCGCTGAACCGATATCCTCCTGATAGCTCAGCATGCGGAATAGCTCACCGAAGCCAGGAATTTCTTTATCCAGAAGACCTTTAACCGTTTCAATCGTCACATCCCGCTTGGCAATCCCCGTTCCGCCATTGGTCAAAATGACATCAACCTCAGGATTTCCAGCTCCTTTAAGGATAGCCTCTTCGATTACTTTACGTTCATCTTTTACAATCTCATATTCAATCAATTCATGTCCGTTACTACCTAAGAGATCCATCATCTGCTTTCCACTTTTGTCTGTAGCCTTTGTTCGTGTATCACTAACGGTAATAACCATACAGCGAATTTGCTTCGGCGCTTCTTTTTTATGCTCGGTGACACTCATTCCTGTCCCTCTCTTTTGTCATGCAAATATCGATACTGATAATATTTTTGGGCAAACTCGCTCACTTTTCTGGTCAATTGATAATTCGATCCAGCACCGATGATCATAGAAATCAACGGGACACCTTGAATACGTTTTTCACGAAAAACAGTAATCGCCATAGCTTTTAAAAGTTGTTTGAGCGGTAGATCGAGCGAAGATATATTCACTAGTTCGTCGCTGCCTTCGTAAAAATAATCATCCTCTGCATTCTTTGTTTCGTTAATAAGTTCTTCCCAAGCAGCTCCTTGCAGTCGCTTCGGCATCATGCCAATATTAAATACCTTAAGGGCTATCATCATTTCGAACGGGGTATTCACTTCATAACCATAAGACATCGCAATGAGCTGTACCACTCTAACATTAATAACAGCGATTGCCGGCAGGTCACTACCAAGCAGAAGATAACCGCCTGAGCCGGTCGCGCCACCTTGTGCAAAAGAATATAGCCTGTGCCTCGCAATATGCTGTTCCGCTATATAATTCAACTGATCAATCGTCAATGCTTTCAAATCGGAAATGGCCGAAATATCCTGATGAAAAACACGCGCGGTTCCTAAAATCCGCTCGCGAGCATCCATTTGTATCTGAGAGCTTTGCACCATTGCATGCAAATGAAATAACAAGTTATCCAGCTTTTCGAAAAATTCCTTTTGTGTCTCTTCAGGAAGCAAGGAAACTCCCTGCTCCAGCCACTTATCATAAAGCGAAACAAAATCTGTCGGTTCATATTCAAACAGCTTTTGTTCCCACTCGCTAATCTCGTTCCACACCTGTACTTCACGATCAGTCAATCCCATGTAAAATCCTCCCGCGCAAGCCAAAATTGGCTGATTATACCTGTAGTATATCATAGGGCAAAAACTATCGGATAATTTAGTGAGTGCCAAAAAAACTGTTCCGCTTTTTATGTGATTGACAAAAAAAATCAGTCTAAGAAAGGACTGATTTTTTTTGGAACATAAAAATTTTATTGAATATCATGAAGCTTGCATTTGTCATAAAAGCTTGTCTTCCCGATTCCTAATATGCTTGCTGCTTTTACTTTATTGCCCTCGGCTTGTTGAATGGCCTTTAATATTGCTTCTCTTTCAACAGAAGCTATGATATCCCTAAGCGGCTGAACCGGTTCATTAAGAGATAAATTTGGGCACTTAATCAAGTGCATGTGCCCGGGGATTCTATAGATCTCTTGATCCTGCATGTATAACGGCAGGTGCTCCAATTGGATTATATCTCCATCTAAAATATTTAGTGCCCTTTCCAATACATTCTCCAATTCCCTCACATTACCGGGCCATGAATGATGCTTAAGACATTCAATAACCACTTCAGACAACTGTATTTCCTGAATACTAAATTTTCGTTCCAGCTTCTTTAATAATATCTTAGAAACCGCTAAAATATCTTCCGGTCGTTCACGTAAAGGAGGGATTTCAACCTTCAATACATTTAACCGATAATATAAGTCTTTACGAAATTTCCCTTCTTCCACCATAATTTCCAGATCTCGATGGGTAGCAGCGATAATTCTGACGTCCACTGTTTTGGGGGTATTGCCGCCAATCCGTTCAATTTCTTTTTCCTGCAGCACCCGCAAAAGCTTGCTTTGCATAGGGAGAGGCATATCCCCAATTTCATCCAAAAATATCGTACCCATATGACCCTGCTCAAATTTCCCCTTTTTCCCGCCTTTTTTGGCCCCTGTAAATGCTCCGCTTTCATAGCCAAATAACTCGGATTCCAACAGGTGCTCTGGGATCGAAGCACAATTCACACGGATAAACGGAAAAATGGAGCGGGCGCTGTTTTGATGGATGGAATGAGCAAATAACTCTTTTCCTGTACCAGATTCCCCAATCAGCAGGATTGAGGACTGGCTGCGCGACCCTCTTTCAGCCAGTCGCTTGGCCTCGATAAACTTTGGATTGATTCCTACCAAATCGGTGAATTTGTATTTGCTTTGCAGTTCTTTTTCAAGCTTCTTCTTATAATATTGCAGTTCCTCCAACAAAGGCTGAATCCGTTTGGAATACTCGATCCATTCCTGGGGGTTGCGGAACATCACGGTGCCCGCAGCTCCGACTAACTGATTTTTCACATAAATCGGATAGCGGTTGGCAATCATTTCACTGCCCTTTATAGGCTGGACCGCCGATAGTTCAGCAATACCCGTCTTTGCAACAATATGCATCCGCGAGTTTTCAATGACCTCCTGGACCGGTCTTCCAATCGCCTGTTCATCCGTGATTCCCAAGAAGTCCAAGTATGCACTGTCCATATAGCTGATAATTCCGTCCCGATCAACGACTACCAATCTCTCGGCAACAAGATGGATAAGCTCTTTGATCCATTCAATTGGGAGAATATCAATTCCTTTCCCCATATTGGTTTCATCCTTCTCTTTATAATAGGCAATGTTAAATAACTCTGTTGATTTTTGGCTCCTTTAGTCCTCTGCCTTACAGCAAAGGCTGAAAGGCGTGTGAAGCAATGGCTTTACACGAATGAGCCAAAATCGTTTTATGAACAGCATGAATTAACATAGCCTTATATTAATAAGTAATTGTATTATATCAAACTATGAGAAGGAATCGCTTACATAAAGAAAAATCTGCTACTTATTATTCAATTAGAAAGGAACATCCCATTATTACTGGACCGTGTATCCTCCATCGAGAACAACTGCCTGGCCGGTGACTCCCTTTGCCTTATCGCTGGCCAGAAAAATTGCATAATCAGCGATTTCAGAAACTGCCAGCAGCCTTCTTTGCGGCACCAGTGGATAGATCACTTCTTCCAGGACACTTTCAAGCGGTACTTTCCTTGTGGCCGCCAAATCCTTCAGTTGATTGCGTACAAGCGGGGTATCAACATAACCTGGGCAAAGGGCATTCACAGTTATGCCATCAGCCGCTCCTTCCAGGGCTGCAACCTTCGTCAACCCAATTACGCCGTGCTTGGCTGAATTGTAAGCAGCCTTGGCGGCAAACCCAATCAACCCATTAATGGAAGCCATATTAATAATCCGACCGGCTCCTTGTTTTTTCATGATCGGAAAAACATGCTTGATAGCCATAAATGGAGCGGTCAGCATGATTTTGATCATCAGTTCAAATTTATCGGTGGGAAATTCCTCGATCGGCGAAACATATTGCAGACCTGCGTTATTAACCAAGATATCAATTTTTCCGAACTCTTGCACCGTGTGACACAACGCAGCTTTCAATTGTTCCTCGTTTGTGACGTCAAAACCAAGTCCCATTGCTTCAAAACCAGCTTCCACCAGGCTGTTCGCTGTCATTTTTGCGGCTTCTTCGTTTAAGTCCGTTATGATGACCTTCGCACCTTCCATGGCAAATGCTTTTGATACCTCCAGGCCGATACCGCTGCCTGCTCCCGTAATGAGGGCTACTTTTTCTTTTAATAATGGTCCCACATTCATTTCTCCCTTATCATGTTCTATTTCATGGCATAGGCAAGGCTTTCGCTTACCGTAAACGCTGCTTCTGTCTTTTCTTTAATTTCCTCAATTGTCGATCCGTTTACTGTTTCCTTTAAAAGCATCCCGGAGGACGTAAAATCAAAGACTGCTAGATCAGTTATTAACGTGTGAACGACCTGACTGCCGGTAAGCGGAAGCGAACATTCTTTTTTTACCTTTGGCTCGCCATGCTTATTTACATGCTCCATGATGACAACAATTCGTTTGGCCCCGTTTACTAAATCCATTGCACCGCCCATGCCTTTCACCATCTTTCCGGGTATCATCCAATTGGCTAAATCACCGGTTTCCGATACTTCCATGCCTCCTAGAATCGCCAGGTCAATATGCCCGCCGCGAATCATCGCGAACGATTCAGCACTATCAAAATAAGAAGCTCCAGAAACCGCAGTAACCGTCTCTTTCCCTGCATTGATTTCATCCGGGTCTTCTTTTCCTGCGACCGGATAGGGTCCAATGCCAAGCAATCCATTCTCTGATTGCAGTAAGACACGAACATCGGACGGAATTTCATTGGCGATTAAAGTCGGCATTCCAATTCCCAGGTTTACATTCATTCCATTTTCAATCTCTTGTACTGCTCTTTTTATGATCAGTCTCCTGGTATCAGTCATTTAAATTCCTCCCCTTCATGCCTGCAACACGGTTCTGCGCTCGATTCTCTTTTCGTAATTCGTTCCCTGCAGCACACGTTGCACATAAATGCCGGGTGTATGAATTTCATCCGGATCGAGCTCGCCGGCCTCGACTATTTCCTCCACTTCGGCAATGGTAATTTTGCCTGCCGTGGCTGCGATCGGATTGAAATTACGCGAGGTTTTGCGAAAAACAAGATTGCCAAGCGTATCTGCTTTCCATGCCTTGACCAGTGCAAAGTCACCTGTAATTCCTTCTTCCAAAATATAAGTGCGCCCATTAAATTCCTTGTGTTCTTTGTTTTCAGCTACCAGGGTGCCGACGCCTGTCGCGGTGTAAAATCCCGGTATGCCTGCTCCTCCTGCCCTAATCCGTTCCGCCAGAGTTCCTTGGGGTGTCAGTTCCACTTCAATGTCGCCGCTTAAATACTGACGTTCAAAATTTTTATTTTCACCGACATAGGAAGAAATCATTTTCTTAATTTGATGGGATTGAAGCAGAAGCCCCAGTCCCCAATCATCAACACCGCAGTTATTGCTGACAACGGTCAAATTCTTCACGCCGCGATCCCGGAGGGCCATGATTGATTTCTCAGGGATTCCGCATAAGCCAAAACCGCCGACGATGAGTGTGGCTCCATCCTGGATATCCTCTATTGCAGATGTAAATGAATCAAAAATCTTTCCCCTGGTCATACGTGAACCCCCTTTCCATATATACGTCTTTTAAACAAGTCCTGTCAGGCTGTATAGACCAATGATAACGAACACTGTTACCGTTTTCAAAATCGTGATTGCGAAAATATCCCTATATGACTGGCGGTGCGTAAGCCCGGTGACAGCCAGAAGTGTGATAACAGCACCGTTATGGGGCAGTGTGTCCATTCCCCCTGAGGCCATCGATATAACACGATGCATGACTTCCGGCGGGATATTATACTGAGTTATAGCCGCGGCGTACTTATCGGCCATCGCGCTTAAAGCAATCCCCATGCCGCCTGATGCTGAACCTGTAATCCCTGCCAGTGTCGTTGTAGTGACAGCGCCATTCACAAGCGGATTGGTGAATGTTTCCGAAATCCCTTTGCTGACAACAGCAAATCCCGGCAATGAAGAAATGACGCCACCAAAGCCATATTCCGCCCCAGTATTCATTACCGCAAGCAGCGCGCCGCTAATACTAAGATTGAGTCCGTTTTGGAAATTTGTCTTCACTTTATTCCAGTCATAAAGGATAGAGGCGATTATACCAATGGCAAGGGCCATTTCAACGGACCAAATCGCCAGGACTGCTGATGTTTCAATCTTTCCGAATAAAGGTAAGCCAATGCTTTCGAAGTCGAATCCCTCTGGATACCATCTAGGGATGGATACAGTGAAAACTTTATTCATAACGGCTACTAGTACAAGCGGAATAAAGGCAAGAATTTGGCGGCCTAAACCTTGAGAACCGGGGGTCATCACTTGTTCCGGCTCATTGCTTACTTCAGCTTGCAACTCTGCAGCGGCTGCCGAATTCTCAAATCCAAAATACCCTTCTCCTTCTCTCTCGGCTTTCTTCTTTCGCGACTCCAGGTACAGCAGGCCGACTGCCAGGATGATAATGCCGCCAATTGTGCCGAGAATCGGTGCCGCGTATATGTCTGTTTTAAAAAATGTCGTTGGGATGACATTTTGAATTTGCGGCGTACCAGGCAGAGCGTCCATTGTAAATGTAAAAGCACCCAAGGCAATCGTGCCCGGTATCAGGCGCTTCGGGATATTAGCTTCTCTAAACAAATTAGCCGCGAACGGATAAATCGCAAACACAACAACAAACAAGCTGACGCCGCTGTATGTAAGAATAGCGCCTAATAAGACAATCGCCAAAATCGCTCTTTTTGCGCCGACCCACTTGATGATCGTTTTCGCAATCGATTCAGCAATTCCTGACATTTCCACGACTTTCCCAAAAATTGCCCCAAGCAAAAAGACCGGAAAATAAAGCTTGATAAACCCGACCATTTTTTCCATGAACACATTTGAAAAGAAAGGAAGCACATAATCCGGACTCGTTAATAAAACCGCAAACAAAGCACAAATCGGTGCAAATAAAATGACCGAAAAGCCTCTGTAGGCTACAAACATAAGCAAACCAAGCGACAAAAGAATAACAATAAGATCCATAACAATCCCCCTCAATTCATTTATAGTAAGCGTTTCCAAAAGTAAAAATATAAAAATTCATGCATAATCCCTCTGCTTACCAAACTTTTTAATAGTATCCTTTCTGTTCATTTCCTCTTTTTTAAAATTAAAAAGCGGTTACTATATATCAATGCAAGTTGCATGCCAACTTTTTTAATGCTGGAAAACGAGAAAAACACTGGAGCTTAATAAAGAAAGTTACTCTTTTCCGTAAATCCGGAAAGTAGAAGCTTCTATTTCAATTCGCAAAAACGGAAATTTCCGGTTTTGCGGAATAAACAATAAGTTTTCTAATCGCAACCGTCTCCTTTTAAGATAGGAAAAATTGTAAGTCTCACTGCGGATATCAACTTAAAGCTCCTCCTGCTTCAATTTAATTGACTTTTTTCGCTTTCAGCTTCCCATTTGGTATAAAAAATGCATGTATAAACGATAAACCCTGTTAGGGGAATTTTAAAAAGGAGGACAAAATTATGAAAAGAAAATTAATAGCGCTTACTTTAACATCTTCTCTTCTCTTCACTGTTAATCCTTTCACCCCTGGAATATCTGAAACTCAAGCTTCAGAAGTCAAGGAACATATTCCCGGGGCGCATAATCTCACCACCACCTATTTTGATGGGAAAGATAACAACTGGCTGACTACTAAAAATCCAAAGCAATATGAACAAGCTGTACTGTTTGGCAACCTGGGCCTGGCACCATATAACTGGGGAAATGCAGCAAATGCTTCCGGCTGGCACCAGATGTATAAGCCGGCGGAAATTAAGGGCAAGCAGATTAATGGAAACTTCGAGGATGCCCAATTTATAATTCGTATACCCGAGGATTGGAACGGAAAACTGGTTGTCTCAGGAATTCCAGCCACCAGAAATGAAACTTCAACGGACCTGTTATTCAGCGATTTTGTCCTAGAAAAAGGCTATGCATTTGCGGCTATCGACAAAGGCACACAAGGAGAATCTGATCTAAATGACCCTTTGGCCAAGGTCAAAAATGCTCTGGTTAATGAAGATGACAGTGTGCCAGAGTGGAATTTCCGCTTCCGCCAAATCACAAGAGCAGCCCAAAGTTATCTAATCAAGCATCACCCTGACAAACTCATCCGTTCATCCGACAAATCTAATCCTGCAAGCCATTTAATAAAGAAAAACCATAAAGTTCCTACGTATGCGATGGGAATATCAAACGGCGGGTATGTCGTCCGCTATGCCCTCGAGCATGACGGCCAAAAAAAGACAGGGGAACCACACCTTTTTGATGGAGGCGTCGATTGGGAAGGTGTGCTTTGGACAGAAAAAGACCCCAATTTAATCAGCTCACTAGCGACGGTTGTAAATAATGCGGAAAAAGCGATTTATGGAGAGGGAAAAGAAAGGGACAATGCGATAAAACAAATGTATAAAGCTGGACTTCCGGAAGGGTCTGAAAACTTATGGCTTTATCATGACCAAGTATACTGGTTCGTGACATTAAATATATATCGCGATCATTTTGACCCGTCTGCTCCTGGAAGAATACACTGGAGAAATTACCTGAACTTCACGTCTTCTGGCCAAAGAGACCGCACATACGATTACATCTTTAAAGACTACAAAACCCGTTCGAAAAATTACAAACGCAACATTCAAAAAGTAGCTAATACGGGAGACATCAATGTACCCCTAATCAGCTTTACAGGCTCTATGGATTCATTAATCTTTCCGGACATACATGCAAAAGGATATGAAAAGTTAGTGAAGAAAGCAGGAAAGGAAACATATCACCGATTATACACAATTGAAAACGGCAATCATGTCGATAGCCTAGTGTGGAATAAACAAACGGATCCTAGGGCTCAATTGCAGCCGCTACTGCCTTATGCACATCAATCATTTGATTTGCTTGTAGATTGGGTAGAAAAGAATCAGAAAGCTCCTGCTAGCCAGTTGGTGCCTGCACCTGAAGATCCTGTAAAGGTGAGGGATTTGAAGACCGGGAAGGAAAGAAATCCCCGTTGAGTTTAGCGTCGAAGAAAAATCAATCTCATTAGTTGGTCAATCTTTTGCTCGGTGACAGTTGGCGTTCATGAGTTGTCTCTTATATAGAAATCCCGATGATAACCTTCATCAATCTAAATGTTATTTTTAATGATTTAACGAAATGCCCATAAACTAATTTTTTTGCAGCGCAAAAAGAAAAAAGACCAGTCATGCCGGCTGGTCTTCTCCTTGCTTGGCGACGTCCTACTCTTACAGGACTTGCACAGGACAAGGAACGCTGAGGCAGCGATGCAGCGCACGAAGGAAAGCGATAGCTTTTCGAGGATGTGCTGACTTCTCCGAGGCCTACAGGATAGGTCATGAAGGCGTTGCAACAGGACGTTGCGTTCGTTCTTAGCCTTCGTTCTTAATCTCGTTTCCTAGACCTCCCTGCTCCTCCCCATCCAGGGCTTAACTTTCTTTACTTACCTCCAATCATACTTTGAACTTCTTAACTATCCTTCGGTTTGAAAACACGAAAAAAGATCAGTCTATTCGACTGATCTTTCGCTCGCTTGGCGACGTCCTACTCTCACAGGACTTGCACAGGATGTGCTGACTTCTGCGTTGCCACATGGATGTGGCGGGTTTAGCAGAAGGTCCTTGACTCACCCCAACTACCATCGGCGCTCGAGCTTAACTTCCGTGAGGC
>NZ_CAKKNA010000008.1 GCF_918741275.1 Bacillus sp. CECT 9360 | reverse complement strand
GTGAAACTCTGGTTTCACATGAATGAGCCAAAATTAAATCATTAAATCATTAATTATATAGAAAAAACTATTTGATCATTCTTTCTCAAATTAGTTGAAATTTTTAAATAAAAATGTTGAAATAGACGATAAATGTTATAAAGCATTGACAAATGGATTTATTACGACTAATAATAGTGAAGATTTATATCACCTCGTGAGGAGGATTATTTGAATGTCAGATTACTTAGTGATTGTGGAATCACCCGCAAAGGCAAAAACAATAGAGCGCTATCTCGGAAAAAAATATAAAGTGAAGGCATCAATGGGACATATTCGCGATTTGCCGAAGAGTCAGATGGGCGTTGATGTCGAACATAACTTTGACCCGAAGTATATAACGATACGCGGCAAGGGCCCGGTATTGAAGGAATTAAAAACAGCCGCGAAAAAAGCAAAAAAGATTTACCTGGCGGCTGACCCCGATAGAGAAGGGGAAGCGATAGCCTGGCATCTAGCCCATAGCCTTAATGTGGATGTTACATCCGATTGCCGGGTCGTTTTTAACGAGATTACAAAGGATGCGATTAAGGAATCCTTTAAAACGCCAAGGCCGATTAACATGGATCTCGTGGATGCCCAGCAGGCGAGACGGGTATTGGACCGTTTGGTTGGCTACAACATTTCTCCGCTTTTATGGAAAAAAGTCAAAAAAGGATTGAGTGCGGGCCGGGTACAATCGGTAGCCGTAAGGATGATCATTGACCGTGAAAAGGAAATTAAGAAATTCATACCAGAGGAATATTGGACAATCAAAGCGGACTTTATAAAAAGGAAAGACCAGTTTGAAGGTTCTTTTTTCAGCATGAATGGTGATCGTGTTGAGCTTCATTCGGAAGATGACACCAAAAAGGTTCTCGGAGCAGTAAACGGCAACGAGTTTGAGATCGCCGCTGTTTCCAAAAAAGAAAGAAAGCGACATCCCGCCGTACCGTTTACGACTTCATCCCTGCAGCAGGAAGCAGCTAGGAAACTAAACTTCCGAGCCAGGAAGACAATGATGCTCGCGCAGCAGCTGTACGAGGGAATCGCGATCGGCAAGGAAGGAACAGTCGGTCTGATTACGTATATGAGAACCGACTCAACCCGCATTTCGGAAGTTGCCAAGGCTGAAGCAGCCGGCTATATCAAGAACGCATACGGGAGGGAGTTCATCCCGGATGAGGAAAGAAAAGAAAAAAAACAAAGTAATTCCCAGGATGCCCATGAAGCGGTCCGGCCTACTAGCACATTGCGGGACCCGGGATCGGTAAAGGAATATCTATCAAAAGACCAATTCAGACTGTATAAATTAATCTGGGAACGGTTTGTCGCAAGCCAGATGGCTTCTGCGGTAATGGACACGATGAGCATCGACCTTAAAAATGGAGAAGTCATTTTCCGTGCCAACGGTTCCAAGGTGAAATTCCCCGGGTTTATGAAGGTATATGTGGAAGGGTCAGACGATAACGTAGAAGAAAAAGAGAATATGCTGCCGGATATAGCGGTTGGTGAAAAGGTCGTCGTTAAGGACATCGAACCAAAGCAGCATTTCACACAGCCGCCTCCACGCTATACAGAAGCCCGTCTTGTAAAGACGCTTGAAGAGCTTGGAATCGGCCGTCCGTCTACCTATGCCCCTACATTGGATACAATCCAGAAAAGAGGCTATGTAGCTCTCGATAATAAACGCTTTGTCCCGACAGAGATGGGGGAGATTGTCCTGGAATTGATCCTTGAATTTTTCCCTGACATTCTTGATCTGGAATTTACAGCTAAAATGGAACAGGAATTTGATAATGTTGAAGAAGGAAATGTAGAGTGGATCAAGGTGATTGATAACTTCTACAGAGATTTCGAGACTCATCTAGTAAAAGCCGAAGCAGAAATGGAAAAAGTAGAAATCAAGGATGAACCGGCCGGTGAGGATTGTGAGAATTGCGGCAACCCAATGGTATTTAAAATGGGCCGTTACGGTAAATTCATGGCATGCAGCAATTTCCCCGACTGCCGGAATACGAAGCCGATCGTTAAAGAAATCGGTGTGAAATGTCCGAATTGTAAAGAAGGCAACATCATCGAAAGAAAAAGCAAAAAGCGACGGATTTTTTACGGTTGTGACCGTTACCCGAGCTGTGAATTCATTTCATGGGATAAGCCCCTCGCGCGTCCGTGTCCTAAATGTGCGGGTACTCTGGTAGAGAAGAAGCTGAAAAAAGGTGTACAGGTCCAATGTATGCATTGTGATTACAAAGAAACATCGCAAAGTTGACGAAAGGTGAGCATCCGCTCACCTTTTTGGCTTCGCAGAAAAGAAAGTATAACTTTTTTAACTTTGATAGATGTCCAGCTACGACGCACAGGACGTGGCGGTCTTAGTCGTTCTTCCTTACTTGCAAGGGCGCTTGCGCTTTTCTTATAATCACGAAACTTTTAACTTTATAAAACGTATTGTAAAATGTGCAGTGGACAAACTGCTTAATTCAGCTTAATTTCTCTTTGCTGAGAAGATCATAGAGGGAATCTCGTACGAAACAATCATGAGAGTAAAATAAATTTGTAAACCAATAAGTTTTATCATATGTTTACAGGGAGGTTCGTAAAATGAAAGAAACAACAGTGAACGTAATTGGAGCAGGACTCGCCGGCAGCGAAGCGGCCTGGCAGATTGTTAAAAGCGGATTGAAGGTAAAGTTGTATGAAATGCGTCCGGTGAAACAAACACCTGCCCATCATACGGATAAATTCGCTGAACTTGTTTGCAGCAACTCACTCCGTGCCAATACACTCACGAATGCGGTAGGTGTATTAAAGGAAGAAATGCGTCTGCTTGACTCTGTGATCATATCATCCGCAGATGCCTCTTCGGTCCCGGCAGGAGGCGCGCTTGCCGTGGATCGCCATGAGTTTGCCGGCAGAGTGACCGAATTGGTGAAAAATCATCCAAACGTGACCGTCGTTAACGAAGAAGTCACCGAAATACCGGAAGGTCCGACTGTCATTGCAACCGGTCCGCTGACAAGCCAGGCCCTTTCCAAAAAACTGCAGGAAATCATGGAGGAAGAGTATCTATACTTTTATGACGCAGCGGCACCCATTCTCGAAAAAGACAGCATAGACATGGACAAAGTTTATCTGAAATCCCGATACGATAAGGGAGAAGCTGCTTATCTGAACTGTCCGATGACAGAAGAAGAGTTCAACCGTTTTTATGAAGCGCTTATCGCAGCGGAAACGGTTCCTTTGAAGGAATTTGAAAAAGAAATCTTCTTCGAAGGCTGCATGCCGATTGAAGTCATGGCATCCAGAGGCAAAAAGACGATGCTGTTCGGACCGCTCAAGCCAGTAGGTCTAGAAGATCCGAAAACAGGAAAAAGACCATTTGCCGTCGTGCAACTAAGACAGGATGACGCAGCAGGGACTTTATATAATATTGTCGGTTTTCAAACACATTTAAAATGGGGGCCTCAAAAGGAAGTGCTTCAGTTAATTCCTGGTCTTGAGAATGCTGAAATCGTTCGTTACGGCGTAATGCACCGCAATACTTTTATTAACTCCCCTAAGGTTTTGCGCCCAACCTATCAGTTCAAGAACCGCGATGATTTGTTTTTCGCGGGACAGATGACTGGTGTAGAGGGATATGTTGAATCCGCGGCATCCGGCTTGATTGCGGGAATTAACGCGGCAAAAGTAGCACAGGGCCACGACCCGGTAAGCTTTCCCGCGGAAACGGCAATGGGAAGCATGGCTCGTTATATCACATCGACGAATGCGAAAACTTTTCAGCCTATGAATGCTAATTTCGGTTTATTTCCTGAGTTAGAAGTGAAAATTAAAGGTAAGATGGAGCGCAATGAAATGTATGCCGACCGTGCGCTAGAAACAATTCGGAATTTTGCGAAGAATTTGTAAAATGATTTGCTTGGGGTTTTAAAGTGTGATACTATTTAAAAGCCTTTGGGGGGTGAATATAATGACTATTGAGAACTCTTCCCTACAGTCTTTTATCGAATACTTACAAATTGAAAAAAACTGCTCACCATATACAATCGACCATTATACGCGAGATATAAATGAATTTCTCATGTTCATGTCTGAACAAGGAATCGACAATTTGCAGGCGGTTGAGTATTTTGACGCCAGATTATACCTTACAAAGTTGTATGACGATAATCTTTCGAAGCGTTCAATTGCCAGAAAGACATCGTGTCTGCGAAGTTTTTATAAATTTATGATGCGGGAAGTTCTTGTAACGGAGAATCCTTTTGCCCTCGTTTCACTGCCCAAAAAGGACCAAATGCTTCCAAGGTTCATGTACGAGGAGGAACTGGGCACCCTGTTTTCTTCGCTCAACAAGGATACACCGCTCGGTTTAAGGGATTCCGCCTTGTTAGAACTTCTTTATGCCACGGGTATCCGGGTCAGCGAATGCTGTGCTATTCAGATGCAGGATATCGATTTTTCCCTTGGGATGATTCTAGTTCACGGTAAAGGAAAAAAGGATCGTTACGTACCATTAGGCAATTTTGCCAAACAAGCTATCCAGATTTACATAAAGGAAAGCAGGGGGCAACTGCTGGATGGCAAGAACAAGTCTCATTCTCAACTGTTCGTCAACTTTCGCGGTGACGCTTTAACCCCAAGAGGAGTCCGTTATATATTAAATGGATTGATTAAAAAGGCAACTGGCGATGGCAGCTTGCATCCGCATATGCTCCGCCATTCCTTTGCTACACACTTATTAAACAACGGAGCTGATTTACGGACAGTCCAGGAATTGTTAGGCCATTCTAACATTTCTTCCACGCAGATTTATACTCATGTAACGAAGGAGCAGCTGCGTAAAGTATATAATGCCTCACATCCTCGGGCATAATCGCTTCTGAAAGGAGACTTTTATGAGTAATTTCCATGCAACGACTATTTTCGCGGTCCATCATAAGGGTGAATACGCCATGTCCGGGGACGGACAGGTGACATTGGGCAACGCTGTTGTGATGAAACACACAGCAAGAAAGGTAAGAAGGATCTTTAATGGAAATGTGCTTGCTGGTTTTGCCGGGTCTGTTGCTGACGCGTTTACACTATTTGAATTATTTGAAGCTAAATTGGAAGAGTATAACGGTAATTTACAGCGCGCGGCCGTAGAACTGGCGAAACAGTGGCGCAGTGACACTGTACTCCGAAAGCTAGAAGCGATGCTCATCGTCATGAATAAAGAAGATTTGTTGCTAGTTTCCGGCACGGGCGAAGTCATTGAACCGGATGATGGTATTCTTGCAATCGGTTCAGGCGGCAACTATGCACTTTCAGCCGGAAGGGCCTTGAAGCGTTTTTCAGGCGACCACTTAACCGCAAAAGAAATTGCACAGGCATCACTTCAAATAGCAGCCGAGATTTGTGTGTATACAAATACGAATATTATCGTAGAAGAGTTGTAAACGAAAGGAGTGGCAGGTATGCAAGGCAATAAAACTAATCTAACTCCAAGACAGATTGTCGAGAAGCTGGATCAATATATTGTAGGGCAGAATGATGCAAAGCGCGCAGTTGCGGTTGCGCTGCGCAATCGCTACCGCCGCAGTTTGCTGGATGACCGGCTTCGGGATGAAGTGGTACCGAAGAATATTTTGATGATCGGCCCAACCGGCGTTGGTAAGACCGAGATCGCGCGGCGCCTGGCTAAATTGGTAGGAGCGCCTTTCGTTAAGGTGGAAGCTACGAAATTTACCGAGGTCGGATATGTGGGAAGAGATGTGGAATCCATGGTACGCGACCTTGTCGAAACATCCGGCCGATTAGTCAAGGAGGAAAAGAAAGCGAGCGTCATGGAACTCGCTGACCAAAATGCTAATAAGAGACTTGTAGAGCTTCTCGTTCCCTCGGCAAAGAAACAGAATAATTTCAAGAATCCGTTAGAAGTACTTTTTGGTGGAGGCAATAACGGGCAGGCGGAAAATGACACGAGCAACGATGAAGAATTAAATTTGAAACAAAGAAGAAGGATCGTGGAAGATAAGCTGTTAAAGGGCGAATTGGAGAATGAGGTTATCACTGTTGAGGTGGAGGAACAGCAGCCGTCCATGTTCGATATGCTCCAGGGTTCTGGCATGGAGCAGATGGGTATGAATATGCAGGATGCTTTAGGCAGTTTGATGCCGAAGAAAAAGAAAAAGCGTAAATTGAAGGTTAGCGAAGCCCGGACAGTGCTTACGAATGAAGAAGCATCCAAGCTCATCGATATGGATGAAGTGACCCAGGAAGCGGTTCTCCGCGCAGAACAAACTGGCATCATCTTTATCGATGAAATTGATAAAATCGCCAGCAAACAATCAGGAGGCTCGTCGGCTGATGTTTCAAGAGAAGGCGTTCAACGTGACATCCTCCCAATCGTCGAAGGGTCGACGGTCGTAACCAAGTATGGCTCAGTTAAAACTGACCATGTTTTATTTATGGCAGCCGGGGCATTCCATATGGCGAAGCCTTCCGATTTAATCCCTGAATTGCAGGGAAGGTTCCCGATCAGGGTGGAACTAAAAAAACTGACCGTCGAAGACTTTGTCCGTATTTTGCATGAACCGGACAATGCCTTATTAAAGCAATATGTGGCATTGTTGGAAACAGAAGGTATAGAAATTGAATTTTCTGACGATGCTATTAATAAGATTGCCGAAGTTGCTTTCGAAGTGAATCAGAATACAGATAACATCGGCGCAAGAAGATTGCATACGATTATGGAGAGGCTGCTGGAGGATTTATCCTTTGAGGCGCCTGATATTACAATGGAAAAAATTACAATTACACCACAATATGTGGAAGAAAAGCTTGGATCGATTTCGAGAAACAAAGACCTAAGCCAGTTTATTTTGTAACTGTCGCTTCCATAATTATTTGCTAAAATAATATAGTACTTAAGTTTTATTAGGAGGAAATTTTGTAATGGATTTATTAGGAAAAACAAGAAAGATTAACGCCATGCTTCAAAACACTGCCGGCAAACCAGTCAATTTTAAAGAAATGGCAGAAAGCCTTACTGATGTAATTGAATCAAATGTTTTTGTAGTGTCCAGACGTGGAAAGCTTTTGGGATTTGCTATCAACCAGCAAATTGAAAATGAACGTATGGTTCAAATGCTAGAAGACAGACAATTCCCGGAAGAGTATACGAAAAACCTGTTCAATGTACAGGAAACATCTTCAAATCTCGACATTAATAGTGAGTACACAGCGTTTCCGATTGAGAATAAGGAATTGTTCGCAAGCGGACTGACAACGGTCGTGCCGATTATTGGCGGGGGCGAACGCCTCGGTACATTAATCCTGGCCCGTCTACAGGAAAAGTTTCATGATGATGATCTGATTCTTGCAGAATACGGCGCAACAGTAGTTGGGATGGAAATCCTTCGTGAGAAATCGGAAGAAATTGAGGAACAAGCTAGAAGCAAGGCAGTGGTGCAAATGGCGATCAGTTCACTTTCATACAGTGAACTTGAGGCAATTGAACATATTTTTGAAGAATTAAAAGGTAACGAAGGTCTCCTTGTTGCTTCAAAAATTGCGGACAGAGTCGGAATTACCCGCTCAGTAATCGTCAATGCCTTGAGAAAACTGGAAAGTGCCGGTGTCATTGAATCTCGCTCATTGGGTATGAAAGGTACGTATATCAAGGTTCTTAATGATAAGTTTCTCCTTGAATTGGAAAAGCTGAAAAACAATTAATAATCAGTAGAAGACAGTCCCTGTACTATTAGGGACTGTCTTTTTTTTTGGAAAAATAATAACTTTTTTAACTTTGACACATTTCTAGCTACGACGTACAGGACGTGACTTGCGCCGACGAAGACATAAAGACGTGGGTCTTAGTCGTTCTTCCTTATTTAGACGGCGCTTGCGCTTTTCTTACGACTACGGCTAATTGTGCTTAAAAGGTTCACCTATAACGAATATTTTCCGTATATATAGGTCTATAGACTTATATATTTGAAAAAAAAATGAAGTGTATTGTTACTCCTTAGAAAGTTTCCCGATTTTTAACGTATTTTGACTTGTTTTTAGAAGGAGAAATAGTATTATAATCCTTGTAGGGTAAAAACTGACAGGAATCGACAAAAATAGGACTTTTGGCACAGGGAGTTTTGTCGAGACTGCATAGACAGAGTGTTTGGTATTTATTACAATGGTTACTAGATTATGTTCATTAAGTTACAAGTTGAGTTATATGTAATATTTTTCATTGCTTATAAGGGGTGAACGGTTATATGAGTCTATTTTCGGGTACGATCCAGTCACTTGAAAATGCTTTGAATTATTCGAGTACAAAACAGAAAGTTATTTCACAAAACATTGCCAACGCTGATACACCACATTATAAAGCGAAAGACGTAAAGTTTAATAGCTCATTCCAAAATGAGCTCGAGTCATCCATCAACGCATATCGGACAGATAACAGACATTATGACTTTAAGATCGCGTCTACTACTCAATCAGGACTGATTACAAAAAACAATATGCAGTATAACAATAACGGAAACAGTGTGGATGTTGACCAGGAAATGAGTGATCTGGCTACAAACCAAATCTATTATAATGCGGTAACTGACAGGATAAGCGGGAAGTTTCAATCCATGCAGAACGTGATAAGGGGTGGTAAGTAATGGGCATGTTTACGGGCATGAACACAACAGCGTCTGCTTTAACAGCGCAACGCCTTAGAATGGATGTCATTTCTTCAAACATGGCGAACGCCGATTCATCGAGAGCAAGAATGGTTGGTCCTGATACATGGGAGCCATACCGGAGAAAGTCAGTTGTTCTGCAGCCTAACGAAGGCAGTTTTTCTAACTTTCTACATACAGCTATTGGCAGAAAAGGATCAAACACTGTCGGCAATGGTGTAAGAGTGTCTAGGATAGAGGAAGACGAGTCTACACCATTTAAACTGATATACGATCCGGAGCATCCAGATGCCAACGCGGAAGGCTATGTACAAATGCCAAATGTAGACCCCTTGAGGGAAATGGTGGACTTAATGAGTGCTACTCGTTCCTATGAAGCGAACGTTACCGTTTTTAATGCATCTAAGGGCATGATGATGAAGGCGCTTGAAATAGGCAGATAGGATAGATAGGAGATGGATAATATGCAAGGAATTACCTTTACTCCAGTAAACGGGGTTTTTAAGACAAATACTGAGGGTGCACAGACCCTTCCAAATACACCATACGAAGCTCAGCAAAGTTTTGCGTCCGCATTAAAGGAATCTATTAATAAAGTAAATGAAGCACAAGGCGCCTCTGATCAAGTGACCGAAAGGATGGCAAGAGGCGAGAATGTCGATTTACATCAGGTAATGATTGCGTCCCAGAAGTCGAGTATAACGATGTCGGCAGCTTTAGAGGTTCGGAATAAAGTAGTCGAAGCATATCAGGAAATGATGAGAATGAGCATTTAGGTTTCATCTTAAAAAACCTCAGATAGATGATTAAGAAAATGATGAAATTTGATAGATTAACCGGGGGATTAGGATGAATGAAGCGTTAGTAAACATAAAGAACAAAATTACGGGTTTTTGGGGAAGCCGAAGCAGAGCAGTCCAGTTTCTAATAATCGGATTAGCCGTTCTTATCGTATTAATTATCATGTTGGCTTCTTTCCTGGCATCTAGAACTACAATGGTTCCTTTATACAGCGACTTGTCACCATCGGAAACCGGCAGCATTAAAGAGAATCTTGATGGCAGGGGAATACAATCTGAAATCGCCGATGAAGGCAAGACGATAAAAGTGCCTGAGGAAAGTGTTGATACGCTGAAGGTGGAGCTTGCGGCAGAGGGGATCCCGAAGTCAGGAAGCATTGATTATTCTTTCTTTGGGCAAAATGCCGGAATTGGTATGACGGAAAATGAATTCGGTGTTCTTAAATTGGATGCGATGCAGACGGAGCTGGGCTCTCTTATTAAAGGAATAGAGGGAGTGAATGATGCGAATGTCATGATCACTCTCCCCGAAAAAGGAGTTTTCGTCAGTGATACCGCTGAAGAAGCGTCAGCGTCAATCGTGTTAAATACAAAACCTGGTTATCAGTTTGAAGAAGGCCAGATTAAATCACTATATCACCTTGTCTCAAAAAGCATCCCTAATCTGCCTACTGATAATATCGTCATTATGAACCAAGATTTTGAGTATTTTGACTTAGAAAATAAAAATAATTCTGAATCGGGTGCCTCATTTGCTTCACAGCATGAGATTAAAAAGGAAATTGAACGCGATATACAAAGGCAAGTGCAAAATATGCTCGGCACATTGATGGGCAGAGAAAAGGTTGTTGTTTCGGTTACAGCTGACGTGGACTTCACTCAGGAAAACAGAGAAGAAAATCTTGTAACGCCTGTCGACGAAGAAAACATGGAAGGCATAGCTATATCTGCACAACGAATAAATGAAACATACACCGGCACAGGCAATCCGGTCGGTGGCAATCCACAGGCTGAAGATCCTGCCGATGCACTTGGCGGCACATACCAGGCAGGAACGGATGGCAACGGGGATTATGAACGGGTCGAAGAGACCATCAATAATGAAGTAAACAGAATAAAAAAGCAGATTGTCGAAAGTCCGTATAAAGTCAATGATCTGGGAATACAGGTTATGGTTGAACCTCCAACACCGGATGATCCTGCCTCCCTTCCACAGGAAAGTATTGATGACATTGAACAGGTACTAAGCACAATCGTACGGACAACGATTACTAAAGATGAAGTTAACGAGGAATTGACGGAAGAACAGATAAACCAGAAGATCGCTGTCTCTGTACAACCATTTAACGGTAAAGTCGAATTCGACCAGCAACAAGAATCGGCCCTGCCGCTTTGGGTATATATCGTGGGCGGAGTTTTGGCGCTTGTAATCATCGTGCTTATCGTCTTATTTATCCGTTCTAGAAGAAGAGATGAATATGAAGAAGAAATCATTGAAGAAGAAATCATTCAAGTTCAGGATTTAACTGAAGAACAAGAAACGGAATCCAGTCTGAAGCGAAAGCAGCTGGAAAAAATGGCAAAAGAAAAACCGGACGAATTTGCGAAATTGCTGCGAAGCTGGATAGCGGAAGACTAGGAGGAAATGAAGTTGACAGACAGAAAGAAAAAAGGCGGACTTACAGGGAAACAAAAAGCGGCCATCCTACTCATTTCCCTTGGTCCGGACGTCTCTGCATCTGTTTACAAGCATCTTTCAGAGGAAGAGATTGAAAGGCTTACATTAGAAATCTCTGGGGTCAGAAAAGTAGACTCCACAGAAAAGGAAGAGATTTTTGAAGAGTTTCACAACATTGCGCTTGCCCAGGATTTTATTACCCAAGGCGGAATTGGTTATGCCAAGCAGGTATTAGAAAAGGCTCTTGGTACAGATCAGGCTTCAGCGATTATTAACCGCCTGACTTCATCCTTGCAGGTCAGACCCTTTGATTTTGCCCGAAAAGCTGATCCGTCACAAATTTTGAATTTTATTCAGAATGAACATCCGCAAACAATCGCTTTGATTTTATCATACCTGGACCCTGAACAGTCTGGGCAGATCCTTTCAGAATTGCCGCAGGAAGTTCAGGCTGATATCGCTAGGAGAATCGCAATTATGGACAGCACATCTCCGGAGATCATTAATGAAGTGGAACAGATATTGGAGAGAAAGCTTTCTGCCACTGTAACCCATGATTACACCCAAACCGGGGGAATTGAAGCAGTCGTTGATGTATTAAATGGCGTTGACCGCGCGACTGAAAGGACAATCCTCGATGCCTTGGAGATTCAGGATCCTGAATTGGCGGAAGAAATCAAAAAACGGATGTTTGTCTTTGAAGATATCGTCACTCTTGACGGAAGGGCGATTCAGCGGGTCATCCGTGACTCTGAAAATGATGACCTTAGACTGGCGCTTAAAGTTGCCAGCGATGAGGTCAAGGAAATTGTCTTTAAGAATATGTCTAAACGGATGGTAGATACATTCGAAGAAGAAATGGAATACATGGGTCCTGTCCGACTTCGAGATGTGGAAGAAGCACAATCCCGTATCGTTGCCGTGATACGTCGCTTGGAAGAAGCAGGTGAAATCGTAATCGCTCGAGGCGGAGGAGATGATATCATTGTCTAGGATTATCAAGTCACCAAATGCAAATGCGGTCGAGAATCGTGAAAAACAAATTAAAATCCGCAGCTTCGATTTTCTTTTCAAGGACGCATATCCGGAAACGAACCTGGTCATCCATGAAATCGACACAAGAAAAATACTCGACGAGGCCTATTCAGAAGCTGAAGCAATCATTCGAGATGCAAGGCAACAAGCTGAATCAATTCTGGAGCAGGCCAAAGCGGCTCGTGAGCATTTTGAACAAGTGGAGAAACCGCAATTGATTCAGGAAGCTCGCGAGCACGGTTTCAATGAAGGAATGGAGTTTGGCAACCAGAAGGGCTATGACGAATGCGCGGCGTCCATTGACCATGCCAAAGAAATCGTCATTGCTTCAAAGAATGACTATCAAACGAATATCGAAGCATCCGAAGGAACGATTTTGGAGCTCGGCATAAAGGTAGCTGAACAGATTATCGGCACCAAATTGCAAGAATCAGAGGGAGTGTATCTGTCTATCGTAAGGCAAGCAGTAAAAAAGACGAGAGATCATCGGGAACTGCAGCTCCACGTAAATCCGATCCATTATGAATATATTCTTACCCAGAAGGAAGAACTGATTTCCTTATTCCCGAAAGAGACGGAATTTTATATTTATCCGGATCAAGATTTGGGAGAAAACGACTGTATCATCGAATCGACACATGGTCGAATTGACGCGGGCGTAGACAGTCAACTGGCAGAAATCAAACAGAAACTTTTTGATTTGCTGGAAGGAGAGTAAGAGATGAAGGCAGCGGAACTATTGCCCCTGATCGAGGACTTGGAAACCTTAAAAAAATACGGAAGAGTAAAAAGGGTTGTCGGATTGATGATCGAGTCGCAGGGGCCTGAGAGTTCTGTCGGGGATGTATGTTATATACACACCGGAAAGAAAAAACAAATTCTCGCAGAGGTTGTTGGCTTCAGGGACGAAACCGTGATTCTCATGCCATACACAGCCGTAAGCGAAATCTCACCGGGATGCCTTGTCGAAGCAACATCACGCTCTCTTGATATTAAGGTTGGGACAGGGTTGATAGGTAAAGTGATCGATTCAATGGGCAATCCGCTGGATGGATCGCCGCTCCCTAAGGGCCTTGCTTCCGTTTCAACGGAGCAGGATCCTCCCAATCCGATGCAGAGGCCGCCGATTGATGAACCGATTGATGTCGGTGTACGAATGATCGACAGCCTGCTCACAGTTGGCAAAGGCCAGCGTGTCGGTATTTTTGCGGGGAGCGGAGTAGGGAAAAGCACACTTCTCGGCATGGTTGCCAGGAATACTACGGCCGATTTGAATGTCATTGGCTTGATTGGGGAACGAGGCAGGGAAGTCCGGGAATTCATTGAGAAAGATCTTGGTCCCGAGGGCCTCGCAAAATCGATCGTTGTTGTCGCCACTTCTGATCAGCCAGCATTAATGAGGATAAAAGGCGCATTAACCGCTACAGCGATTGCCGAATACTTTCGAGACAAAGGTATGAATGTGATGCTCATGATGGATTCGGTAACACGGGTGGCAATGGCTCAGCGGGAAATCGGACTGGCGGTAGGAGAGCCCCCGACAACGAAAGGATACACACCATCCGTGTTTTCAATCCTGCCACGGCTGCTTGAACGGACCGGAACCAACCAAGCTGGCACCATTACAGCCTTTTATACCGTTTTAGTGGATGGCGATGATATGAACGAACCGATTGCCGATGCAGTCCGCGGCATCCTGGATGGTCACTTTATCCTGGACAGACAGCTTGCGAATAAAGGTCAATTCCCAGCAATTAATGTCCTCAAAAGCATCAGCAGGGTTATGACTAATATCATCGACGACAAGCATAAAAGAGCTGCGGAAAAACTAAGAGCTACGCTGTCGACTTATATAGAATCAGAAGATCTAATCAACATTGGCGCGTATAAACGGGGATCGTCGGCTGAAATAGATGAATCCATTACGATGCACCCGCAGATCATCTCGTTCTTAAAGCAAGGAACACATGAAAAGATGTTGAAGGACGAAAGTGTAACGACTCTTATCGAATTGATGGAAAAAGGTGAATAGTCCCATGATCTACCAATACAAGTTTGAAAAGATTCTCACCGTTAAAGAAAAAGAGAAGAATGACGCTTTTTCGAAATATAATGAGGCGCTCAAGCGATTTGAAGAGGCGGCGGAGAAACTCTATAAGCTCTTGAAAAAGAAGGAAGACCTATTGCAGTTTCATCAAGAAAAACTGGGGAAGGGACTTTCGGTACAGGACATTCGCCATCATCAGCTTTTTATGGACAATCTTGAAAAAATCATCGATCACTATCAAAAAGCGGTAATCGAAGAGCGCTACAAAATGACACTTCAGCAGGAAAAGCTTATGGAAAAGAACATTGAAGTAAAAAAATATGAAAAAATCAGGGAAAGAGATTTTCAAAGATTCATGGAAGCTCTTAAGGATATAGAGAACAAGAACATGGATGAAATCTCGATACAGCAATTTTTAAGCAAGGATAACTAGGTGAAGCTAATGGATAAACCAACAATTGAAAACGAAGAAAAAAGACATAACAAGTTTCAATGGTTTGTATTTGTCGTACTCATCCCGACGTTATTTACAATCGCCATCGTTTGGATTGTCCTGTCCGTTGCCGGAATTGATGTTGGTAAAGTGGCAGAAGAGAAAATCCCTTTTATCGCTGAATCGAATAAAGAAAAAGAAAAAGCGCAAACGTCCGTTCAGCTTGAAAAGCAGATTGGGGAATTGGAAGCGAAGATCCAGGATCGAGAAGAAGAAACGTCCAAGCTTGAGGATCTTATCGACGGCCGTGATGAAGCGATTCAGCGCAGTGAATTGGAAAAAGAACAGCTCGAAAAGGAAATTGAAGAATTAAGGATCGCCAGGGACGAAGATAAATTGGCTTTCAAGGATATTATCCGAACCTATGAAATGATGTCAGCGAAAAAATCAGCCCCGATCATTACCGAGCTTGGGGATGATGAAGCGGTTCGAATATTGTCCAATATCAAAGCCGATACCCTTGCATCGATCATGGAACAAATGACCCCGGAAGATGCAGCCCGGCTAACCAAAAAGCTTACGGTTAACACCGAACAGAACAACTCGCAGGCAGAGTGACATCTGCATATTTGAAAGGAGGTGAAAAACGTGAACGCAGGACTAGTAATTCCATTACAGACGCTTTCAGGCATTTCTTCGGGAAGTCGCTCCCCCGCTGATACAGGGAATATCACTGGCTTTGGTGCAGTGCTAACCGCTCTATCGGCCGCTGTCAAAGGTGATCAGATCAATGGCCAACAGGAGCTCTCAAACGAAGAAACCGCCTTACTGCAGGAACTGGCTCAGTTTTTACAGATAAGCAGTTTAGTTGATTTGGAGGGTGGCCCAGAATTAGGAAGAGATATATTGCTGGAAGAGACGCCGCTTGAATCTCACCCTATTTTGGAAAGCTTGTTACAAAGCGGTCTGAATCTAGAGTCGCTTGAAAAGCTGGTAATTGCCTTAAAAGAAACAGGTCAGTTGAATGCGGGGAGCATAGAAAAGCTAGTTTCTTCATTAAAAGAAGCTGATCAACTAAAAGCTTCAGAAGATAGCGGAACAATTGAAGAAGACGTAAATCCTCTATTTTCGATGGGATTTGTGGATATTCTCTCAATCGTTCAAGCAATCGCCAGCCTGAATGGGGAACAGCTTCAAAAAGTCGATCTTCAAAGTGCGTCGAACGTCTTGAAATTCGCCAAAATCCAAGTGCTTTTAGCAGAGTATAAAGATATGACCGCTAAAGAAGCAGCAATGAATTCGGAATTAAAGAGTTTGCTAGAGACGATTTCCGGCAAGGTTCAAAAGCTGTTGGGAAGCGATGAGCTTAAATTAAGCAGCAGAACTTCTTTCGTGAAAGAATTGGCCGGTGGGAATGACCAGAACATACCCGTTTCCAAACTAGGCAGTATGAATGGCCAAGAAACGAATGCTTTCAAGTTGGGTGGGGCCAATAGCCAAGACGCGAACACTCAAAAACAGGGCGATGTGAATGGTGAAGAGACGAATGCTCTCAAACAAGGTGGTCCTAAGGGTGAAAGCACGAATATACTCAAAAATGTGTACACCCGTTTAACCGAGGACTTAAACCAAAAAAACGTTTCTGACACAAAAAGTATGGCAAAAGAGAATCTTCCGTTGAAACAAATGGACGTTTCTCAATCACAGCCGGTCCATTTTCAGGTTTCCAAGCTTGAACAACTTGTTCTAACAGTGGAAAAAGCTGGTCAACCGGTTAATCAGGAGCAATTCATTAAAGCTTTTCAAAATATCTTAAGCAAAGCCAATTTTACAAGCGGAAACGGCATGCAAAAGCTGCTCATCAAACTTAACCCGGAACATCTCGGCTCTTTAAGAATCGAAATCATCCAAAAGGATTCGGGGCTTGTTGCGAATATTATGGCAACCACCGCTAAAGCGAAGGAATTGATCGAAGGACAAATTCAAGGATTGAAACACGCCTTTAACGGACAGAATTTGCAAATCGAGAAGATTGAAGTTTTGCAGACTATGAATTCCTTTACACAGGAGAGATTTTTACAAAGAGAGTCTGATGGATCACAGCAGCACACAAAGGAACAGAAACAGCAAAACAACAATAATCAGCAAGAAGAACCAGAAGCAGAGTTTACTGCAGATCTTGAAGCAGCATTGCTCAGTATGAAAGTGTAGGTGAAAACAATGAATACGATCAATCCATCTCTTTACTTATCCGATTATCAAAGTCAGCAGCGTAAAACAGGAAACGATATTTTAGGGAAAGATGATTTTCTGAAAATATTGATGACTCAGCTGCAAAACCAGGATCCGATGAATCCGATGCAGGACAAGGATTTCATCGCACAAATGGCCACTTTTTCATCATTAGAGCAGATGACGAATATGGGAAAAAGCATGGACAAGTTTGTGGAAATGCAGCAGCAGAGCTCTCAGATCGCTTATAACCAATTTGTCGGGAAAGATGTAACTTGGCATAAAGCGGTGCCGAGCGAGGATCCGGATGGCCAGCCGACGATTGAGGAAGGAACGGGAACTATTACTTCGATTCAATTCAAGGATGGAAACGTTTATTTCCTTTTGGAGGATGGAACGAAACTGGAGCCCGGGAACATTTCACAGGTCAATCAGCCTGGGATCAGCAATAATCTACTTGCATCAAGCGAGCTGATCGGGAAGAGAGTAACCTGGTTAAATGAAGCCAAAGAGGAGCTATCAGCAATCGTCAAATCTGTCCAAATGAAGGATGGCAAAACACAGTTTGAATTGGATGATGCAAATGCGACAAAGATTACATCCAATCAGATTACTAAAATCGCGACACCATAAGGAGTGGGAAAATGGAAAAGCCAGTTTTTCGGCCGATAACCAGCAACCCCATTCAATTGACTTCAAAGAACATTAAGCCGCAAAAACAGGTGGCGCATGGATTTGCTTCTGTCTTACAATCAGCTGTCATTGAAAAATCGGATAAACTGGTCGTAAGCAAGCATGCTCAATTGCGGTTAAATCAGCGAAACATAAATATCGATGAAAACACCTGGACAAGAATTGAGGAAAAGGTTCAAGAAGCGAAGAAAATGGGTGTCAGAGAAACTCTCGTACTCACGCAAGACGCCGCACTCGTTGTGAGCGCCAAAAACAATACAGTCATCACAGCGATGGATCGTGATGAAGCTTCATCACAAATCTTTACTAATATCAACGGAACCATACTATTAAATTAATAAGGCTGGACCTGAAAAGGGGGCCTTTAGCTGCAGATTGATTGAAGCAGCGATATCGAAGGGAGAAAACAATATGTTACGTTCAATGTACTCAGGAATCAGTGGAATGAAAAACTTCCAGACAAAATTAGATGTTATCGGTAACAATATCGCAAACGTTAATACTTACGGTTTCAAAAAAGGCCGGGTCGTTTTTAAAGATTTAATAAGCCAGGACCTTGCTGGCGCAAGTGCTCCAAATGCTGGAGTCAGAGGCGGTGTCAATCCTAAGCAGGTGGGGTTGGGTTCGCAATTGGCAACGATCGATACACTGCATACAACAGGCAGCATGCAAAATACAGGCCGGGTGTTGGATACGGCTATATCAGGGGATGGTTATTTCATTGTCGGTGACACTACAAACCAGAGCTATACAAGGGCTGGGAACTTTTATCTGGATAGCACAGGGAATTTAGTAACAGGGGACGGCCTGTATGTATTAGGGGATACTCGAGCGGCTACACCTACTGCGGGAGTTATTTTCCCAGCAATCATAAATATCCCTACTACAGCAACAGATATGAGCATCAGTAAAAACGGAACGATCACCTTTATGGATGGAGGAATTCTGAGGACAGCGGGCCAAATCCAGCTCGCGAAATTCGCGAATACCGGCGGATTGCAAAAATCAGGCAGCAACCTTTTTCAGAATACGATCAATTCCGGACCGCCTGTTACCGGATTTGGAACCACTGCAGGATTTGGAGATGTAGAATCATCCCAGCTGGAAATGTCCAATGTCGACCTTTCCGAGGAATTCACAGAAATGATTGTCGCCCAGCGGGCATTCCAGTCTAACACTCGAATCATTACGACATCGGATGAGATCCTGCAAGAGCTTGTCAATCTAAAACGATAAGGGAGGGAAGGAGCCAATAGCGGTTTTCCGCCTTGGCTCCTGATAATTATTGATAAAAGTTACGAAATTAAACGGGAAAACTTTTACAATCAATGCCTTGTACATTGAAACGGTAGAATCTCTTCCTGATACGACGATCACCTTTACCGGTGGGAAGAAAATAGTCGTGAGTGAAAAAGAGGAAGAAATCATCCAATCTATTATTACTTTTTACCGTAAGATAAATGTTCTCGGACTTCGTGATGTTGGGGAGGGGAATAATCATGAAAAATAAATTATTAACAATCATGTTGATCATGCTGGTCGCCATCACTCTTGTTGGAGTAATCGCGATCGTCGTAGTGACAAAGTTTTCAGGTGAGGTTGTTGCCAATAAAGAGCCATCAGCCGATGAAATTGTGAAATCATCCGTGGAAATTCCTGAAATCACCACAAATCTTGCCAGCGGTGATTTCATCAAAATTTCATTTACAGTCCAGACAGATAACGAAAAAGCGAAGGAAGAGCTCGAAAAAAGAAGCTTTCAGGTAAAGAATATCATCATTACCGAGCTTTCTGAAACGAAGTCCGATGAATTAAAAGGAAAAGCCGGCAAGGAAAAATTCCAGGACACAATCGAGGCGGATGTAAACCAGTTGATGCAGGAAGGACAAGTTGAAAAGGTTTATATTACCTCCTCCATCCTACAATAAATACGACATCTTGCAGTAACACCATTTGAGAGAAAGGAATTGTGGAGGTGATGGCTATTGGCTGAAGTATTGTCACAAAATGAAATTGATGCTCTGCTGTCCGCTCTTTCTACCGGGGAGGCGGATGCAGACGAGCTCAAAAAAGAAGAGTCCGAGAAAAAGGTAAAAGTTTACGATTTTAAAAGAGCGCTGCGCTTTTCAAAAGATCAAATCCGCAGCTTAACAAGGATCCATGAAAACTTCGCACGGCTACTGACTACATATTTTTCAGCCCAGCTGAGGACGTATGTCCAGATTACGGTAGCATCTGCCGACCAAATTCCTTATGAAGAATTTATCCGTTCGATACCAAAGATGACGGTCTTGAATGTTTTCGAAGTTCCGCCACTCGATGGCCGAATTTTAATGGAGGTCAACCCTAACATCGCATATGCGATGATGGACAGGGTTCTTGGCGGAAGAGGCGTCAGCGAAAATAAGGTAGAAAACTTAACGGAAATCGAAACGAAAATCATGTCTAACTTGTTTGAAAAAGGAATTGAAAATCTTCAGGAGGCCTGGGCCACAGTCGCTGAAATCGACCCAATTCTTACGGATTTTGAGGTGAATCCTCAATTTCTGCAAATGGTTTCGCCAAACGAAACCGTCGTGGTCATTTCACTCAATACCGTGATCGGGGAGACATCCGGGATGATCAATATCTGTATTCCTCATGTTGTGTTAGAGCCTATCATCCCAAAGCTTTCCGTTCGCTATTGGATGCAGGCATCCAAAAAAGAAAGAAGCCATGAGGAGATTGAATCTTTAGAAAAAAGAGTCAAGAAAGCCTATCTGCCCATCATAACGGAATTAGGCACAACAGACATATCCATCCATGATTTTCTCCAGCTTGATTTCGGAGATGTAATTGAGTTAAACCAAGGAATTGATGTACCGTTAAAAGTCAGGGTTGGGGATGTGCCGAAATATATCGCACAGCCGGGCCAGGCAGGCAAAAAAATAGCCGTCCAAATTCTCGAAACTTTGAAGGGGGGAGACGAAGATGGTAAGTGATGAAATGCTTTCTCAGGATGAAATAGATGCACTTTTAAAAGGCAATGACGATGATACTGCAGGAGATGAAGCTGATTCTCCCCTTGTTGAAGAATATTTATCTTCAATGGAACAGGATGCACTCGGTGAAATTGGTAATATCTCATTCGGAAGCTCTGCAACCGCTTTGTCAACGTTATTAAATCAAAAGGTGGATATTACGACACCGACTGTTTCCGTAATCGACAAAAGCAAAATTCAAAATGAATTCCCGCATCCTTATGTTGCGATTCAAGTGAACTATACAGAAGGGTTCACGGGACATAATCTGCTTGTCATCCAGCAGAGTGATGCCGCAATCATTGCAGACTTAATGCTCGGTGGTGATGGGTTGAATCCAGCGGACCTGCTTGGGGAAATTCAGATAAGTGCAGTTCAAGAAGCAATGAATCAAATGATGGGATCTGCCGCTACTTCGATGTCGACTATTTTTAAAAAGAAGGTAGATATTTCTCCACCAACTGTTGATTCATTAAACATGGAAGAAGACCAAGGCGAGGAATCTAATAAAATTATACTGGCAAAGATATCATTTCGGTTGAAGGTCGGGGAACTTATTGATTCCAACATCATGCAATTATTGCCTCTAGAATTTGCAAAAAGTCTCGTCAATGAATTAATGAATCCAACAGACATAAACGAAATGTCTCAACCAGCAGAGGTTGAACAAGAAACACATGAACTGCCAGCAAGTGGATATGACCAAACGGAAGACAATCAACACCAAGGAGAATTTGAACAGCCTGTTCATGCGGGGCATCAAATGCCATCTCAGCAAGCGGAATATCAAAGTGCACCGCAGCAAGCGACATACCAAAGCGCACCGCAGCATTTTGGTACCAATTATACACTGCCGGGGCAGCAGGTAAATATCCAGCCCGCAAGCTTTTCCAATTTTGAGCCATATCAGCTCCAGGAATCGGAAACGAAAAATTTGAATATGCTCATGGATATACCACTCCATGTAACGGTGGAATTGGGCAGGACGAGCCGTTCGGTGAAGGAGATACTTGAGCTATCCTCAGGATCGATCATTGAACTGGATAAACTTGCCGGTGAACCCGTTGACATACTGGTTAACAATCGTTTGATCGCCCAAGGTGAAGTAGTCGTCATTGATGAAAACTTTGGCGTGCGTGTAACAGATATTGTCAGTCAGACTGATAGATTAAAAAAACTAAGATAATTTGGGGGACTCACTATGGCACACAGAGTATTAATCGTTGATGATGCAGCATTCATGCGTATGATGATAAAGGATATTTTATCTAAGAATGGTTTTGATGTTATAGGAGAGGCCGCTGACGGTGCTCAGGCAGTTGAAATGTATAAAGAAGCCCAACCTGATTTGGTTACGATGGATATTACCATGCCTGAAATGGATGGGATAACAGCTTTAAAGGAAATCCAGAAAATTAACCCTAACGCTAAGGTGATCATGTGCTCCGCGATGGGACAGCAAGCGATGGTTATCGATGCTATCCAGGCAGGGGCAAAGGATTTCATTGTTAAACCGTTCCAGGCAGACCGCGTGCTCGAAGCGATCAGCAAAACATTAAGTTAATAGATTAAGAGGGTGTCAGCAACTTGTTTTCAATTAAAAAATGGTTTCAGATTCTGCTGGTTTTAGCAGTCGTCCTGTTTGGTTCTGCCGGACTTGTCGTCCAGGCAGAAGGCGTCAAGGGAAGTGTAAAGGATTCATATGAACAACCTGACAAACCCGCGGATAAAGAACCTGAAAGTGAAAAAGAAGCGGCAAGCTCCGGGAGTACGGAGCTCTCCTTTTGGGATTTCGCGCGCATGGTTTTTGCAACTATCTTTGTAGTTGCTCTTCTTTATATAGCTCTCAGGTTCATCAACAAGAAAAGCCGCTCCTATCAGAAAGCCAATTTCATTGAAAATATCGGAGGCACAAGTCTTGGCTCAAACCGTTCCGTCCAGCTAATTAAAGTGGGCAACTCCATTTTGGTCGTCGGGGTAGGTGAGACCATTCAGCTGTTAAAAGAAATCGACAATGAAGAAGAGTACGGGGAACTGCTTCAGAATTACAATGAGAAAATGGAGCAAATGATTCAGCCGGGCGATTTCATAACAAAACTTAAGCAGAAGTTCATTGTTTCTGATGCAAATTCTACAGGCTTCTCCTCACAGTTTAAAAAACAGCTTGAAGAACTATCAAAAGACAGGAAAAAGGTGGTAAAAAAGCTGGATGAAGAGGAGAGGGACAGGAAATGAACGAATTTATGGAGTTCTTTAGCAACAGTGATCCGTCCAATGTCTCCACTTCAGTTAAAATGTTTTTACTGCTGACTGTTTTATCACTCGCTCCAAGTATTTTGATATTGATGACCTGTTTTACAAGAATCGTGATTGTGCTGGGGTTTGTAAGGACATCACTTGCCACGCAGCAAATGCCGCCGAATCAGGTGATTATCGGGCTTTCACTCTTTCTGACGTTTTTTGTCATGGCCCCTACTTTTCAGGAAGTGAATGAAGCGGCACTGACTCCTTTATTCGAGGAAAAGATTGAATTGGACGAGGCCTATGAGCTTGCTGCGTTGCCTTTCAAGGAATTTATGAGCGCGCATACGCGGCAGAAGGATCTCGCTCTATTCCTTGATTATGCGCAAATGGATAGACCTGAAAGCATTGAGGATATTCCGTTGACCGCACTGGTTCCTGCTTTTGCTATAAGTGAGATTAAAACAGCGTTTCAAATTGGCTTTATGATTTTTATTCCATTTTTGGTCATCGATATGATCGTTGCCAGTGTTCTCATGTCAATGGGGATGATGATGCTGCCTCCTGTCATGATATCACTGCCTTTCAAAATACTGTTATTCGTTTTGGTTGATGGATGGTATCTCGTTGTGAAGTCATTATTACAGAGTTTTTAAGCGGGTGAATGTAAATGAGTCCTGATTATGTTATTCAAGTGGCTGAGCGTGGCATATATACGATATTGATAGTTTGCGGACCCTTGTTGCTAATTGCGCTGGTCGTCGGGCTAATCATCAGTATTTTTCAAGCGACGACGCAAATTCAAGAGCAGACGCTTGCGTTTGTTCCGAAAATTGTCGCTGTTTTGCTTGGGATTATCCTGCTTGGACCATGGATGTTATCCCATATGCTGTCGTATGCCAATGAAATTTTTAGCAATCTAAATAGATTTGTAGGTTAAATCATGCAAGATATTATTCCGCAGTTTCCGGCTTTTTTATTAATATTTGTCCGGGTTGTTTCTTTTTTTGTGACAATGCCGATTTTTTCGTATCGGACCATTCCGACAACCCATCGTATCGGTCTTAGTTTTTTTCTTGCATGGATTATGTATTACACCATCGAAGCACCGGTTTTTGAGATTGACGCGACTTATTTCATGTTGATTATCAAAGAAGCCCTCATTGGGTTATTGATCGGGTTTGTTGCCTTCATGATATTGTCTGCGGTTCAGATAGCCGGAGCGTTCATAGATTTTCAAAGCGGTTTCGCGATTGCGAGCGTAATCGATCCGCAGACAGGGGTTCAAAACCCGTTGATGGGGCAGTACTTGTACACGATTTCCCTCTTGTTTTTACTCGGAGCGGACGGTCATCATCTGCTGCTTGATGGAATTTTTTACAGCTACCGATTCATTCCCATTGATCAGGCGTGGATTCCTTTTGGTGATAATAACCTACTTGAATACATTGTCAAAGCTTTTAACCAGTCATTTATCATCGCCTTTCAAATGTCGATACCGGTCGTGGGCAGTTTGTTTTTAGTCGATGTCGCGCTTGGAATTGTTGCGAGAACCGTACCGCAATTTAATATTTTTGTTGTCGGATTGCCGGTTAAAATTATTGTCAGCTTTATTGTCCTCATTGTTGTCATGGCCATGATGATGGTCGTTGTACAGCAGCTGTTTGAATACTTGATTGTGACAATGAGAGGGTTAATGGAGTTGATCGGAGGAAGTTGAAAATGAAATGGTTAGAGCTTGATTTGCAATTTTTCTCCGGTGAAAAAACAGAAAAGGCTACTCCCAAAAAACGCCAGGATTCTAGAAAAAAAGGCCAGGTGGCCAAAAGCCAGGACGTTAACACAGCGATTGTACTGCTTGCGGTGTTTATGCTGTTCATCGTAACCGGCCCATATATGAAAGAAGCAATCATCGGTTTATTTATTGAATCATTTCAGGATCCAATGCTTACAACGTTAAGTGAAGAAACGGTCATGCCTTTATTTATCGATATGCTACAGAAAACTGCGATTGTTATGATACCTGTGATGGGGGTTGCTCTCATTGCCGGAATCGCGGCAAATTTTTTACAAATCGGCTTTCTGTTTTCGACAGAAGCCATTCAATTCAAGCTTGATAAAATAGACCCGATAAAGGGTTTTAAACGGATTTTCTCAATGAGGGCGATTGTAGAATTGTTAAAATCGATCCTGAAGATTTCTTTCGTGGGCCTTGTGGCTTTTCTAGTCATCTGGCAGCGAATGGATGAAATTATGACTCTTTCACAGAAGTCAGCCGAAGCTGCGCTTTCGATACTGGCGGATATTACGGTAAAGGTAGGATTATACGCTTCCGCCGCATTACTTTTTTTATCACTGCTTGATTATATGTACCAAAAATATGACTATGAAAAAAATATTCGGATGTCCAAACAGGATATTAAAGATGAATATAAAAATATAGAGGGCGACCCGTTGATCAAATCAAAGATCAAACAAAAACAAAGGGAAATGGCGATGCAGCGAATGATGCAGGAAGTTCCCAAGGCCGACGTCGTCATTACCAATCCAACGCATTACGCGATCGCTTTAAAGTATGACGAGGGTAAACTTGATGCGCCGTATGTGATTGCCAAAGGTGTCGATTTTGTTGCCCAAAAGATTAAGTACGTCGCGAAGGAAAACGATGTTGTTTTGATGGAGAATCGGCCGCTTGCCCGGGCACTTTATGACCAGACTGAAATTGGGCAGGCGATACCAGAAGATTTTTTTAAGGCAGTCGCCGAAATATTGGCGTTTGTTTATAAAACAAAAGGCAAGATATAGTTCCATGTTAAAAGCAGATAAGGAGAGAGGAAAATGTCAGCAAGAGATTTAACGGTGTTAATAAGTGTAATTGCGATTGTTGCCATGTTGATTATTCCATTGCCGACATGGCTGTTGAGTATTTTGATTTTAATAAATATTGCTCTTGCTCTTTTGGTTCTTTTGACGACGATGAATATGAAAGAGCCGCTTGAGTTTTCCATTTTCCCTTCACTATTACTGCTTTTGACCCTTTTCAGGCTTGGTTTGAATGTTTCAACAACTCGTTCGATCCTGACCCATGGCGACGCGGGCGGGGTCGTGCATACCTTTGGAACATTTGTGGTTGGCGGCAATATCATCGTTGGTATGGTCGTTTTCTTAATTTTGATTATTATCCAATTTATTGTCATTACAAAAGGTTCCGAGCGTGTTTCCGAGGTTGCGGCACGTTTTACGCTGGATGCGATGCCAGGGAAACAGATGAGCATCGATGCGGACTTGAATGCCGGAATGATTTCGGAAGTCGAAGCCCGTGAACGGCGTGAAAAAGTAGGCAGGGAAGCCGACTTCTATGGTTCCATGGACGGAGCCAGCAAATTTGTCAAAGGTGACGCGATTGCAGGCATCATCATCGTCTTGATCAACTTAATTTTTGGAATGATTATTGGCATGCTGCAGCAGGATATGAGTTTTTCAGAAGCCGCTTCCCACTTTTCTTTACTGACTGTTGGAGATGGCATTGTCAGCCAGGTTCCGGCGTTGTTGATATCGACGGCGACTGGTATTGTGGTTACCCGCGCAGCGTCACAGGGAAATCTTGGATCGGATATCACGGAACAGCTATTCAGGTTTCCGACCATGCTTTATGTAACGGCAGGCACGATTCTCTTTCTTGGTCTATTTACCCCTATTACAGATGTATTGACGATCCCGATTGCCGGTTTACTTGCGGTCAGCGGATATATGATTTCCAGAACACCGAAATCAGATCCGCAGGAGCTTCAGGATATGGAAGAAGAAATTGAAACAGATGAAATGAAGAGTCCGGAAAGTGTCGTAAATCTCTTAAGCGTTGATCCAATCGAATTTGAATTTGGCTATGGCCTGATTCCGCTCGCGGACGCTAATCAAGGTGGTGACCTCCTGGACCGCGTTGTGATGATTCGCAGGCAGCTGGCCATCGAAATGGGCCTTGTTATCCCGGTCGTCCGCATCAGGGACAATATTCAGCTGAATCCAAATGAATACCGTTTGAAGATAAAAGGAAATGAAATGGCAAGGGGTGAGCTGTTGCTTGATCATTTTCTTGCCATGAGCCCGGGCATTGAAGATGATTCGATCGAAGGAATCGATACGGTTGAACCTTCCTTCGGCCTGCCGGCAAAATGGATTTCAGAAGAAATGAAGGAACAAGCAGAAATGATGGGCTACACGGTAGTCGATCCCCCAAGTGTCGTTTCTACACATATAACGGAAATCATCAAGGCGAACGCCCATGAATTGCTGGGAAGACAGGAAACGAAACAGCTTATCGATCATTTGAAGGAATCGGCGCCGATTCTTGTAGAAGAAGTGACGCCAAATCCTTTAACGATCGGTGAAATCCAAAAAGTACTCGCCAAATTATTAAAAGAGAAAGTATCGATCCGCAATTTGCCGGTCATTTTTGAAACGCTGGCTGATTATGGAAGACTATCAACAGATAGCGACCTGCTGACCGAATATGTACGCCAGAATTTAGCGAGGCAAATAACGAATGGATTTGCGGTCGGCGATGACAGCTTAAAGGTCGTTACTTTATCCGGGAAGGTGGAAAAGCTGATTGCCGACGCAGTCCAGCAAACGGAGCAGGGGAACTATTTATCACTCGATCCAAATGATTCCCAATCCATCCTCGAAGCCATCGCTTCCAAACTTGAAGAGCTGGCACTAATGGAACAAACGCCGATCGTGTTATGTTCTCCGGCCGTTCGCATGTATGTAAGGCAATTGACGGAACGATATTTTCCGCAAGTCCCGATTCTTTCCTATAATGAATTGGAATCCAATGTGGAAGTACAAAGTATAGGGGTGGTGAACGTAGAATGAAAGTGAAGAAATATGTGGCATCCTCAATGACTGAAGCGATGAAACAAATTCGCGGCGAGCTAGGGAACGAAGCTGTCATTCTTAGTTCTAAACCCATCTATTCAGGCGGATTTCTAGGTATGTTCAAAAAGCGGAGCATTGAAATCGTCGCTGCCGTCGAACCGGTCGCCCGACAAAATCCTCCTGTACAGAAACAAAAGCAGAAAAGACAGCCACAGGCCGATGTGAATCTGAATCGTTCATCACAAAGCGCAGGACCTCCTTCAGGGGAAATCTTAAAAGAACTTTCAGAGCTGAAGGAGCTATTAAAAGGAATCAATCATGAAGGTACGGATATTTATGCGAAATACCCGGGTCCTTTAAAAGAAATGTATGCACTGATGGAAAAACAGGAAATTGATTACCAGTTAAGGGTAGAAGTAATGGATGCCTTGCTTGGAAAATGGTTTTCCCATAAAGATGCTGCTTCCACTCCAGAGGTAAGAGGTTGGCTGGAAGCAGAATTGATGGGAAAACTCGAAAAAGTGCCTCATCATGAAAAGCCTTTTCAAAAAAAATATATTAATATTGTCGGGCCGACCGGTGTTGGTAAAACCACTACTCTGGCAAAGGTTGCCGCCGAAAGCATGATCAAGCAAAACAAAAAGGTGGCCTTTATAACGACAGATACATATAGAATCGCGGCAATTGACCAGCTGCAAACATATGCGAAGATTTTAAATGTTCCGATTGAAGTGGCCTATAATCTTGAAGATTTTAAAAATGCGGCGGAAAAGTTCGCACACTATGATTTAGTATTTATTGATACGGCCGGGAGAAACTTCAGAAATCAGGAATATGTTCGTGATTTGAAAACGATCATTGATTTTGACCGAGAAATGGAAACTTTCCTCGTTCTGTCCTTGACCGCTAAACAAAACGACATGGAAGAAATATTCGAGCAATTTTCGATTATTCCGATTAAACAGCTGATTTTCACAAAAGCCGATGAAACGTCAAGCTTTGGAACCATGCTCAACTTTATTGTCAAACATGGAATCGGCGCTGCCTATATCACAAATGGGCAAAACGTTCCGGATGATATCGAAAAGGCGAGCCCTTCTCTGATTACAAAAACGGTTATTGGAGTACAAAAATGATGATGGATCAAGCAGAAAATCTACGAAATCGGCTAAAACAACAAAATCTTCGCTCTGTCGCCAGGACCATTGCCGTCATTAGCGGAAAGGGCGGCGTCGGAAAATCAAATTTTTCGTTAAATTTCGCGATCACCTTATCCAAAAAAGGACATAGCGTACTCCTTTTCGATATGGATATTGGCATGGGTAATATCGATATCTTGATGGGGAATATATCCGGAATGAGCATCATTGACTTTTTTGAATACGGAAAGACGCTCAAGGAAATCATCTCGTCCGGCCCTGAAAATGTCTCTGTAATCGCCGGGGGAACAGGTTTGACCAAACTGTTTGAGCTTGAAGAGCAGCTGTTTGACCGCTTTCTCGAGGAATTCAATGGCCTTCTCGGTGACTATGATTATATTATTTTCGATATGGGTGCAGGCATAAATGACGATTCTACTAAGTTTATGTTGTGCGTAGACGATCTCATTGTCATTACGACTCCGGAACCGACGGCGGTGATGGATGCTTATTCTGCCATGAAATATTTGAATTCTATCAATCAGGAGCTACCATTCTTCCTTGTCTGCAACAGGGTTCTTTCGGATATGGAAGGCCAGGAAACGGTGAAACGGATTCAAAACGCGCTTCATAAATTTTTACAGAAAGAAATTATCCCGTTAGGCTTTTTACCGGATGATAAATCAGTATCAAAGGCCGTCACGAATCAAATTCCATTTGTACTATATAACTCTGAATCAATTGTATCCAAGTCATTATTAGATATTGTAGCAAGATATGAAGCTGGCGAGTTTAAGGATAATCTTTCCTTGAAAAAAAGCCACTTTCTAGGGAAATTAAAAAGTTATTTTGTGGGAAGGTAGGGGGGCCCTTCAAATGGAAAAAATAAAAGTACTCATTGTCGAAGATTCTGCATTTATGAGAAAGCTGATTACTGAATTCCTGTCGGAAGAAGACAGGATTGAAGTAATAGGAACCGCCCGGAATGGGGAGGAAGCGCTCAAGAAAATCGAGGAGCATAAACCTGACGTTATCACACTTGATGTGGAAATGCCCGTTATGAATGGGCTCGAGGCACTGAAGATTATTATGGAAAAATTCCCGACCCCCGTCATCATGCTATCAAGCACAACCCGGGAAGGGACGGATAGTACATTTACAGCCATGAACATGGGGGCTTTTGATTTTGTAGCGAAACCATCAGGATCCATTTCTTTGGACTTGCATAAAATCAAACAGGTGCTGATAGAAAAAATCATCGCGGCCAGCAAGATAAGCGTTCATCGTCTGCAAAAAAGTTATATAAATGTCGAAAATTCTGTGTCAGATAGAAACATATATAGTAAAATAGAAGCAGAAACGAAGAAATCCAATAATTTCAAAAATTGGAATTCTAGCAAAAAGAAACTCATTGTCATCGGTACGTCTACAGGTGGTCCACGCGCATTGCAAGCTGTTTTGACAAGGCTGCCGGGAAATTTGGATGCACCGGTTTTAATTGTCCAGCATATGCCTGCGGGGTTTACGAAATCGCTCGCAGACAGGCTTAATGGATTGTCGGCCATAACCGTGAAAGAGGCTGAAGAAGGCGAAGTTTTACATATTGGTACCGCTTATATAGCTCCGGGGGGCTATCATTTGAAAGTGAAAAAGATAGGTATGAACCTTGCTGTTTCGCTTGATAAATCCGAGCCTAGAGGCGGCCATCGCCCGTCGGTTGATGTTTTATTCGAGTCAGTCAGTGAATTTCCGGAATTTAATAAAGTTGCCGTCGTCATGACAGGTATGGGCAGCGATGGATCTAAAGGACTGATTCAGCTGAAGAACAAGGGAGAAGTAAAGGCAATAGCTGAATCCCAAGAAACATCGATCGTTTTCGGGATGCCTAAAGCCGCCATTGCCACCAGCTTAGTGGATTCCGTTGAGGATATAGATAAGATAGCAAAGGCCATTGTTACATTTTGTTAATTGAAGGGGAGTGGATTTCTATGGATATGGATCAATATTTAGAAGTTTTTATAGATGAAAGCAAAGAACATCTCCAAACATGCAGCGAGCAACTATTGGAGCTTGAGAAAAATCCAAGTGACCTTACGATTGTCAATGAAATCTTCCGGTCAGCCCATACGTTAAAAGGGATGTCAGCCACAATGGGATACGAAGATTTGGCTAATCTGACGCATAAAATGGAAAATGTTTTAGATGAAACCCGCAATCAAAAAATCGTCTTGAATTCAGAAATTTTCGATGTGATTTTTCAAGCGGTAGACGATCTGGAAGCGATGGTTACCTCGATTGCAGAAGGCGGAGACGGAAAGAGAGACGTTTCGCGCGTTGTTGAGCAATTGCAGCTTATCGAAAAGGGGCAATCACCGCTTAGCGCATCCGCTAGTCAAGAGGTAGCTGCTTCAATTGCTCCTGTCATTGAGACAAGGGTAAAGAGCACGTACGATGAGTTTGAATTGACGGTTCTCGAGCAATCGAAGGGACAGGGATTTGAAAGCTACGAAATTACCGTTGAGCTCAGTGAAGATTGTTTGCTCAAGGCAGCACGCGTATTCATGGTTTTCGAAGTTCTTGAGAGTATCGGTGAGGTCGTTAAATCTTCCCCAACCGCGGATCTGCTGGAGGAAGAACAGTTTGATCATGAGTTCACGGTCACTGTGATAACGAAGGATTCCAAAGAAGATGTTCAGAAGAAGGTTATGAAGGTATCTGAAGTGCAGAAGGTAGAAGTCAGCACAATTGATTTCGAGACTTTAAGAGTCCAGGCAAGTGAAGAAGTAAGTATGAATACAATTGCCTCTGTAGATGTTGCAGAAAAACAGGTAGACCAGGATGCAGAAACAAAGAAAAAACCATCAGGCAAGCAAGCGAGCAGCAAAACGATTCGCGTCAATATCGAACGTCTGGATATTTTGATGAATCTGTTTGAAGAGCTTGTTATCGACCGCGGCAGGCTTGAGCAAATCTCAGGGGAATTAAATAACCAGGAACTGGACGAAACCGTAGAAAGAATGTCGCGTATTACCGGTGATTTGCAAAATATTATCTTAAACATGAGAATGGTGCCGGTCGAGACGGTATTCAACCGATTCCCTAAAATGGTACGCACGCTTGCCAGAGACCTTAATAAAAAAATCAATCTTGAAATTATCGGCGCGGAAACGGAACTGGACCGAACCGTTATTGATGAAATTGGGGATCCACTTGTCCACTTGTTAAGAAATGCGCTTGACCACGGCGTGGAAACACCGGAAGTTCGTTTGGCCAGCGGCAAGAATGAAGAGGGGACTGTCGTTCTCAAAGCCTATCACAGCGGAAACAATGTGTTTATTGAAATCACGGATGACGGTGCAGGCATCAAGCGGGACAACGTGTTGAAGAAAGCGTTGAGTAACGGAATTATTTCTGAACAAACCGCGGCAACCCTAACGGATAAGCAAGTCTATGAATTAATATTCGCATCCGGTTTTTCAACCGCGGCAACGATTTCCGATATTTCCGGTCGCGGTGTCGGTCTGGATGTAGTAAAAAATACGATTGAATCACTCGGCGGGACGGTATCGATAGATTCCACCGAAGGCAATGGCTCTGTTTTCTTAATCCAGCTGCCGCTCACGCTTTCGATTATATCGGTCATGCTAGTTGAAATTCAAAAGGAAAAATTTGCTGTACCGCTTTCATCAATTATCGAAACGGCCATCATCAGAAAAGAAGAGATTATGAACGGGCATGATCAACAGGTAATCGACTTCCGTGGCAATGTGTTACCACTGATATTTTTAAAAGATATCTTCGAGGTACCTGTTGTCGAAGAAGATGATGAGTTCTTTTCAGTCATTATCGTCCGTAAAGGAGATAAAATGGCCGGGCTGGTTGTCGACTCGTTTATCGGGCAGCAAGAAATTGTGCTTAAATCACTCGGGAATTATCTGAACTCCGCATTCGCGATATCGGGAGCGACGATCCTTGGCGATGGCCAGGTTGCTTTGATTGTCGATTGCAACGCTTTGATTAAATAACTTCGATTTGTGAGAGTGCGGTCCAAATATGTGCTGCATTCTCACTTTTACAATGAGAGAGTTCTGAGAAAAATTAACAGTTAAATAGGGGGATAACATTATGTCTATCCAAACAGATGTAGAAGTAATAAAAGTCATTGTTTTTCAAATTAAAGATAAAGAATACGCGATTCCCGTCCATCTTGTTCGAGCTATTGAAAAAGGCCTTCATATTACGCGGGTTCCACGAACGGCGCCATTTGTAAAAGGGGTCATCAATCTACGAGGTATCGTGACGCCCATTATCGATTTACGGGTACGCTTTGACATTGAACAAGTAGAGTATACGGAAGATACCAGAATCATTATTGTGTCATTGGATGATATGGAAGTGGGCTTGATCGTGGATGGCGCGAACGACGTAATTGATATACCGTCTTCGAATATAGAGCCGCAGCCTGAAGTCGTCGGAACTGTGGAAGCAGAGTATATTTCCGGGGTGGCAAAAATAGAAAAAAGACTGATGATTTTAGTCGATCTTGAAAAGATATTGAATCCTGAAGATTTAATAAAATCTCTAAGTATAGAAGGATAAACACATGTCGTTCACCGAAAAAATCTCAGCTGTCCATCTTGATATTTTAAAGGAAATCGGAAATATTGGGGCCGGCAATGCGGCTACGGCGCTATCCAAACTGTTGTCTAAAAAGATTGATATGAAAGTGCCGAGTGTGCGGATCGTATCCTTCGATGAAATGATGGAGTTGGCGGGCGGTGCGGAAACGATTGTATTGAGCGTTTTCCTCAGAATTGAAGGAGATGCTCCGGGAAATATCCTTTTTGTTCTGTCCCCCCATCAGGCTAAGTACTTTATACACCAAATGACGGATGAAAAAGATTTTTCCTTTGAGATGCCACCGTTTTCAGAGCTGTCCATGTCTGCGCTTAAGGAACTTGGAAATATCCTGTCCGGGTCCTATCTCTCAGCTTTATCTGACTTTACCGGACTTCATCTATATCCGTCTGTACCAGCTCTAAGCTACGACATGGCAGGCGCAACAATCAGCTACGGCTTACTGGAACTTTCACAGGTAAGTGATTATGCGATTGTCATTGATACGGCACTTTCCGAGGTTGGACAAGATACAAACAGTGTCAACGGACATTTTTTCCTGCTGCCGGATCCAGAGTCGTTTGAAACGATCTTTGCCTCTTTAGGAGTTAACTCAGGATGACTGATTTAATGAACATCGTCAAAGTCGGTATTGCTGATATGAACATAGTCCGGGCGCCTGACACGATCAGGACTTCGGGACTCGGCTCATGTGTGGGGGTTGTGGTTTTCGATCAAATGAAAGAGATAGCTGGCATGGCTCATATTATGCTTCCGGATTCCACCCTTTCAAAGGGCAGCCCAATGAATCTAGCGAAATATGCAGACACCGCACTCTATGAATTGGTTAACCTACTGGTAAATAAAGGGGCAAGGCTATCATCGATGCAGGCAAAAATGGCTGGGGGCGCCCAGATGTTTCAGTTTTCAAACGGAAGCGATCTGATGAGGATCGGGCCGCGCAATGTAGAGGCGGTGCGCACTACCCTCGACGAACTGCGGATTCAAATTGTATCGGAAGATGTTGGGGGAAACAGCGGAAGAACAATCGAGTTCAATCCAAAAACAAATATGTTGAATATCAGAACGGTTAATAAAAGCGTTATAGATATATAATATTCGGTCTCATAGAAAAGTATTTTCCGCAAGCTAGGAGGTAACCCATGTCTCAACTGACTACTGGAGAAGAGCAGCTGCATTGGAAGAATTGGATTGACTGCCGTGATCCCGGGGCAGGGGACATTTTGGTGAAAAAATATATGCCCCTCGTTTCCTATCATGTCCAAAGAATATCTGTTAACCTGCCCAAGAATGTAAACCGCGATGATATCAGAAGTCTCGGGATGATGGGATTATTCGATGCATTGGAAAGATTTGATCCGAAACGGGATTTAAAGTTCGATACATATGCATCATTCCGTATTCGTGGGGCCATCCTTGATGGCTTGAGAAAAGAGGATTGGCTGCCGCGCAGCGCCCGGGAAAAAGCAAAAAAAATAGAAGCGGCCATTGAAGAACTTGAACAAAAGCATATGCGAAACGTAACACCCGGGGAAATTGCTGAATTCCTGCATATATCGGAAGATGAAGTGTATTCAGCTTTGAATGAAAACTTTTTTGCGAATGTCCTTTCCATGGACGAGTCTCCACAGGAAAAGGAAGATAAAGAAGGAACGAACTTCCATGTTAAGGACGAGAGGGCTCTTCTTCCGGAGGATAGCCTCATGAAGGAAGAATTATATGAAGAATTGTCCCGGGTCATTGAAACCTTAAATGAAAAAGAGCAGTTGGTACTTCAGTTATTTTACAAAGAAGAATTGACATTAACAGAAATTGGCCAGGTAATGAGTTTATCAACATCGAGAATATCCCAGATTCATTCTAGAGCCATTTTTAAGTTACGAACCACTTTGCAGGTGCAAAATATTAAAGAATAAATTGGGATGGTGTTTACGATGAATCGCCTCTTTGATATCAATGTATCCAAAAATCGGTTGTCTGCTACCTTGACGATAAATCCTGATGTAACAGACGACACTGCCTGGGATCAAGACACACTGCTGGGCCTCCTTAAGGAAAGGAAAATCGTGTTTGGCTATAAAAACGGTGTGATTCAACAAATTTGCGAAAATCCATATAGCGTGGAGTATCCGGTAACAGTAGCGGAAGGAATCCCCCCGCTAAATGGGGAGGACGCTTATTTGCAGAATGAAATCCATGAAGAACAAAAGAATGCTAGTGGTGAAAAGTTTGATTTTCGCAATATACTGACCATTCCTTCGGTGAAAGATGGCCAATTGCTGGCCAGCATCAGCTCTCCCACTCCGGGAACTACCGGAAAAGATGTCTACGGGAATATACTTCCTGCCCGGGATGGTCGCCAGCTAAGATTGAAACCAGGAAAAAACATTTTGTTTCAAAATGATCAATTTTTTGCGACAACGGATGGTCAAATCAGTGTCACCTCTAATTCAATCAATGTATTTCCTAACTTCGAGGTCAAAGGCGATATCGATATGAAAACAGGAAACGTTGATTTTATCGGTAACGTCACGATTCACGGCAATGTTCCGCCAGGTTATCAGATCAAAGCGGGTGGCGATATTCGGATATATGGAATTGTCGAAGCATCGGTTATTGAGGCTGGTGGTTCCATTCATATAAGAGGTGGTATTGCTGGGCAGTTAAAAGGAAGCGTCAAGGCAGGAGTCAACCTAAATACACGTTATCTGAACCAGGCAAATGTGGAAGCCGGAAATGATATTGTAACAGAGACCTTTATTATGAACAGCTCAGTTACGGCAGGCAGGAGAATCAAAGGCGAAAATATTATCGGCGGGAAGCTTTCCGCTGGTGAAGTAATCGAAGTGGGTGAAATCGGCAATCAACATTTCGCACGGGCTGATTTATTTATTGGTAGCTTTGCGGAAAACGTTGAAAAAGAACGTCAGGTACAGGGCGAGATATTCAAATTGAAAGACTCCCTAAAAAAACTTGAAGCGCTAAAAGAAAAACTGAAGATGGTATTGGCAGCAAAGGGCAATGCGGAAGGCAAAGAACAAGAAATGCTGCAAAGGCAGCAAGCAACGTATTTTGCGCTTAAAAGCCAGCTTGATAACCTGGAATTGGAATTGGCTGAGCTTCATGAAAAAGATAATCCTGGTACCCATTCCTATTTAAAGGTGAAGGGGCAACTGTATCCAAACAACCAAATCCATTTTTCTAAATATTCGAAGTTAATTCACAACCCAATATCCTCTGTAAAGATCTTCCTGAATCAAGGTGAAATTACTTCAATTCCACTGTAAAGGCAGGAGTTTCCTATGAGTTTAAAAGCGATAGAGCTGCAAGTCGCGCTGCCTCGAACGCATGATGCCGGCAAGATCCAAGAGCAATGGCAACAGAAGGATCAACTTGCCCACCATCATGCTGCTAATGAGGTTCACAAAGATGATGAAAAGAAAAGAACAGCAGTCATAAAGCAAGAACAAAAAGAAAAACTGTCATTACATAAGGATGGCGAGGGTGCCGGTCAAGAAGGAAACCAGCGGCAACCTAGAAAGAAAAAAACAATGGATGCAAGACAAAAAAAATATCAACATCCTTATAAAGGAATAAGCATAGACTATTCCGGATAAGAGGTCTAATATGAATGCATTTATCATCTTTATCCTTTTTTTATTGAATATCCTCACGATCTTTGCTGTCATTATCCTATTTCTACGCCAAAATCGTTTGATGGCGGCTGAAAGAAACCAAAAAGAAACAATGGCTGAAATCGAGGAATTAATGAGCGCTTTCGTAATGGAAATGAAAGAAGAAAATGAATTGCTCCTCGAGAAACTTCACAGGCCTGATCTTAAGGAAAAACAGGCGGCAAATAACGAAACCGCGACCCATGCTACGTTTAGACCATCAGCCACTACAGAGCAGTTGCCATCTTCCACACCCCCTGCAACTGAAAAATTAAATCCTCAAGCGTTGGGGAAAGTTTCTAAGAACGCGGCAGTTTTAGCATACAAAAACCAGAAACCTCTTGCCGAAACAGAAAAATCGACAGGGTATGAACCTGCCGGCTTAACCGAAAGGCCAGACATGATTGACATCACTGCCCATGGTGACAGTCCAGGTCAATCAGAGCTTATGGAAGAAACACGTAAAAGCAATTTCAAGGAAACTCTGAATAAATCTGTAAACAACAGTTCTCAATCGCTACCTCAGGACATTTTTGAGATGTATGATCAAGGCTTGACAACAGAAGAGATTGCCAAAAAGTTAAACAGAGGGAAAACTGAAATCGAGCTTTTATTAAAATTCCGGATTTAAGTGTTGGAAATTGCTTGATTGTAACACCTGTATATGCTATATTATTTCATGGTGTTATTACACACGTTTCGTAATTCAGGCAGATGGTGCTGTTTTTACAGTTTCTGTTTGAAAATGATCGGGACGGAGGCTAAACAAACCAATTAGGAGGAAACAAAATGTCAGTAATTTCTATGAAGCAATTGCTTGAAGCTGGTGTGCATTTCGGACACCAAACCCGCCGTTGGAACCCAAAAATGAAGAAGTACATCTTCACTGAGCGTAACGGCATCTATATCATCGACCTTCAAAAGACTGTGAAAAAGGTTGAAGAAGCTTACAAATTCGTTAAAGAAGTGGCTGCTAACGGAGGAACTGTCCTTTTCGTTGGTACGAAAAAACAAGCGCAGGAGTCTGTTAGAGATGAAGCGATCCGTTCTGGTATGTACTATGTAAACCAACGCTGGTTAGGTGGAACTTTAACAAACTTTGAAACCATCCAAAAGCGTATCACCCGTCTTAAAGAAATCGAGAAGATGGAAGAAAACGGCACATTTGAAGTGCTTCCTAAAAAAGAAGTCATTCAACTTAAAAAAGAATTAGAACGCCTTGAAAAATTCTTGGGCGGCATTAAAAATATGAAGGGTCTTCCAGACGCAATATTTGTGATTGACCCTCGCAAAGAGCGCATCGCGGTAGCAGAAGCTCACAAATTAAACATCCCGCTAGTAGGAATCGTCGACACAAACTGTGATCCAGACGAAATCGATGTAATCATTCCTGCAAACGATGACGCAATCCGTGCTGTTAAATTATTAACAGGCAAAATGGCTGACGCTATCTTGGAAGCTAAGCAAGGCGAAGAAACAGCTGCTGTTGAAATGGAAGCTGAGACAGAAACAGAAACAACGACTGCTTAATTAGCAAAAAGGTGATAAGAGGATAAGGCCTTTTATCACCTTTTTTTGGCGGATGGGAAAGTATAAACTTTCCTTATCTGCATAAGTGCAACTACGCCTTTGGCTTACCTTAAAAGGTTTGCCAACCGGCGAGTTTTCTTTAAAAGATAAGAAAAAGTATAAAATTTTCAACATGTATGGATGTCTAGCGTAAGCAGCCCAGCCCCGACGCACAGGACGTGACGGATTTTAGCTGAGGGTCCTTACTGGGCCCTCCTACGGGTGCGTCTTTTATGCTTGTCGGACTTGCCCAGGATGGGCTGGCGTCGACGTAAGACATAACGATGTGGCAGGTATTAGTCGACGTTCATTACTTGCAGGGCGCTTGCGCTTTTCTTAGCATGTAACGGATATTTCAGGAGATTTCCTGTAAATTGGGCTTAGATTCTGCCAATGTGTGAAAGATTATAATTATATAAGCTACATAACTATGAGGAGGATTTAAAAGATGGCAATTACTGCACAAATGGTAAAAGAACTGCGTGAAAAAACGGGTGCCGGCATGATGGATTGCAAAAAGGCACTTACAGAAACTGATGGCGATATGGAAAAAGCGATTGACTACCTTCGTGAAAAAGGAATCGCGAAAGCTGCCAAAAAAGCTGACCGCGTTGCAGCTGAAGGTTCAGCTTATATCCTTGTTGAAGGAAACGAAGCGGTTATTCTTGAAGTAAACTCTGAAACAGATTTCGTTGCTAAGAACGAAGGCTTCCAACTGTTAGTTAAGGAACTTGCTGCCCACTTGTTGGCTAAAAAACCTGCTTCTGCTGAAGAAGCTCTGCAACAGACGATGGATAATGGTACAAAGGTTGAAGAATATATCAACGCTGCTATTTCTAAAATTGGTGAAAAGTTAACGCTTCGCCGCTTTGAAGTATTGACTAAAGGTGACAGCGACGCATTTGGCGCTTATCTTCATATGGGTGGAAGAATTGGCGTATTGACAGTTCTTGAAGGAACAACGGATGCAGATGCTGCTAAAGATGTTTCCATGCATATCGCGGCAATAAAGCCGAAATACGTTTCCCGCGACCAAGTTTCTTCTGATGAGATCGAGCGTGAGCGTGAAGTCCTTACTCAACAGGCGTTGAATGAAGGCAAGCCTGAAAAGATCGTCGCGAAAATGGTAGAAGGCCGGATTGGAAAATTTTATGAAGAGATCTGCGTAGTTGACCAGTCTTTCGTTAAAAATCCTGATCAAAAAGTCGGAGAGTTCGTAAAATCCAAAGGCGCTACAATCAAGAATTTTGTAAGATTTGAAGTTGGAGAAGGCATCGAAAAACGTCAGGATAACTTCGCAGAAGAAGTGATGAGCCAGGTTAATAAAAACTAATTGATACAGGCAATCACCTGATTAGTATTAATAGGGAACACAATCTGTGTTCCCTATTTTTTAAAAGATCAAAAAGATTACATAGTGGAGGTTCTCATGAGCGCGATATATAAACGGGTCGTATTAAAGCTAAGCGGTGAAGCGTTAGCCGGTGCCGAAGGATTTGGCATCAACCCTTCTGTAATTAAATCGATAGCTGAACAAGTTAAAGAGGTTGCCGAGCTAGATGTGGAAGTGGCTGTGGTAGTGGGAGGCGGAAATATCTGGCGCGGAAAAATCGGAAGTGAAATGGGGATGGACCGCGCCAATGCGGACTACATGGGCATGCTTGCGACGGTGATGAATTCCCTTGCTCTGCAGGACAGCTTGGAACAGCTTGGAATTGAGACGCGCGTTCAGAGTTCAATCGATATGAGACAAGTAGCAGAACCATATATCAGACGCCGCGCGATCAGACATCTAGAAAAAAAACGTGTGGTGATTTTTGCTGCCGGAACTGGGAATCCTTACTTTTCGACGGATACGACAGCCGCACTAAGAGCTGCCGAAATCGAAGCGGATGTGATCCTGATGGCCAAGAACAACGTGGACGGAGTGTACAGTGCTGATCCGTCAAAGGATAAGAACGCAAAGAAATATGACGAGCTTTCCTATCTTGATGTTTTAAAAGAAGGTCTGGAAGTCATGGATTCAACCGCTTCTTCGCTTTGTATGGATAATGATATCCCGTTGATTGTCTTTTCTATCATGGAAAAAGGAAACATTAAACGAGCCGTTTCAGGCGAAAAGCTTGGAACGATTGTAAGGGGGAAATAATCATGCCAAAAACTGTTATATCAAATGCGAAAGATAGAATGGACAAAGCAATTGGCGCTTATACCCGTGAGTTAGCCAGCATTCGTGCAGGAAGAGCCAATGCATCGTTGCTGGATAAAATATCTGTGGATTATTACGGCGCTCCAACACCGATTAACCAGTTAGCGGGAGTTTCGGTTCCGGAAGCCCGGTTACTCGTGATCCAGCCGTATGACAAAACGATTTTAGGTGATATTGAAAAAGCGATTTTGAAATCCGACTTAGGCTTGAATCCTTCAAGTGACGGTTCCATTATCCGGATTGCGATCCCGGCCTTAACAGAAGAGCGCCGGAAAGAATTGGTGAAGGTCGTCAAAAAAGAATCGGAAGAAGCGAAAGTTGCCATCCGCAACGTCCGCCGCGATGCTAATGACGATTTGAAAAAGCTCGAGAAAAACAGTGAGATTACTGAGGATGACCAGCGCGGCTACTCGGATGATATTCAAAAAATAACAGACAGTTACATCAGCAAAATCGACGACATTACCAAAGAAAAAGAAAAAGAAATATTGGATATATAAATCTCCGGTCAATCTGATTATTTCAGGCCAAATCGCGGGTAAGGTTGACGAAAAGGGCCGGCCAAAAGTGTAGATGCTCTCAGGTTTTGTAACGAGTCCAAGCCGATAAAAATCATTGCTGGTTTTTATCTGGACTCAAAAAACATCGCCTGTACATCCATGCTTTGGCCTGCTTTTTTTATTCTTTTTAAAGGCTTTAATCTTCTATAATAGCTTGGCTTTTCATAATAATATAGGAGAAGTGCGGATTTTTTGATATTATAGAATAGGTTCTCTTTCAATATTCATCTACATAAAGCAAGGAATTGATTCGTTAGGTATAGAGTACAACCTACCTATTGGGGGACAAACGTATGTATTCATTTTGGAAGCGTCTGTTTAGAAAAGCTGCTTCTCCGGATGTGACTAATAGAATGAAGTATGTGGAGGATAGTGAAGTTCCTCGGCATATCGCGATTATCATGGACGGCAACGGACGCTGGGCGAAGAAAAGGGCTCTTCCGCGTGTCGCTGGCCATCATGAGGGGATGAAGGTTGTCCGGAAGATAACAAGGCTGGCCAATGAACTGGGTGTAGGGACTCTTACCGTGTATGCTTTTTCTACAGAAAATTGGAAACGGCCTAAAAGCGAAGTGGAATATTTGATGAAATTGCCCCAGGAATTCCTTGGGACTTTTCTGCCTGAGCTTGTGGCGGAAAATGTACAGGTGAAAATGATAGGGGACAGGACAGCCTTGCCTGATCATACTCGCAAGGCAGTGGATAAAGCAATGGAGGACACAAAGGCTAATGATGGAATGATCCTGAATTTTGCGCTTAACTATGGAAGCCGGGCTGAAATCATTACGGCCGTTAACAAGGTAGTATCCGACACTAAAAATGGTATAATAGGGGAAAATATAACCGAGGAGTTATTTTCTAATTATTTAATGACTAGTCAAATAGCCGATCCCGATTTGCTTATCCGTACAAGCGGGGAAATGAGGTTGAGCAATTTCATGCTTTGGCAGGTGGCCTATTCCGAATTTTGGTTTACTGATGTCCTTTGGCCTGATTTCAGCGAAGAACATTTATTGGAAGCCATCGAAGCTTATCAGAACCGATCAAGAAGATACGGTGGTGTCTAGTTAAGAAGGCGAGGATAATTTACTAATGAAAGAACGTATCATAACTGCAATAATAGCAGCGGCTATATTTTTGCCGATCGTCACTTTAGGCGGGCTGCCATTTCTGATTTTGGTTTATGTGATGGCTACAATTGGGTTATTTGAATTAATCAGAATGAAAAAGAGCGCTTTATTTTCTTTTGCATCAATTTTATCATTCATTTTGCTTTGGTTGCTTCTCTTACCTGGGGAGTATGACGGTTTTTTGGAGAGAATCGCTTACGACAAAACACATCTGGTGCTGTGGGGTGTCATTTTATATTTAATCAGTACTGTCATCACGAAAAACAAATTTACATTTGACGATGCTGGATTTTTGTTACTTTCCGTTCTTTACGTAGGAATGGGCTTCTTTTATATGTATGAAACACGTGAAGTGGGTCTTGTCTATATATTCTTTTGCCTGTTTACGATATGGGCAACCGACTCCGGAGCTTATTTTGTCGGACGATCTCTCGGTAAAAGGAAGCTTTGGCCTGAAATCAGCCCGAATAAAACAGTTGAAGGCTTTTTGGGAGGCATTGCAAGCGCCGTAATTGTCGGGCTGCTGTTCCACCTGCTTGGCAACATCGATCTCACTTTCTTTAGGCTGATGTTTGTAAGCATCGTGATTGCTATTTTCGGGCAATTAGGGGATCTTGTTCAATCAGCTTACAAAAGACATTATGGTGTAAAGGATGCCGGTAAACTTTTACCGGGCCATGGCGGAATTTTAGACAGGCTCGACAGCTTGATTTTTATTTTGCCGATCCTACATTTCTTGCATTTGATTGCATGATAAGTAAGAATGAAGTATTACTTGCCGAGGACGGGCGGGCATCGACGTAAGACATAACGACGTGGGGTTCTTAGTCGTTCTTCCATACTTGAGGGCGCTTCCGCTTTTCTGATAGGAGTTGACAAAGTTGAAATATATTAGCCTGTTGGGCGCTACCGGTTCTATCGGCCGGCAGACTGTGGATGTGGTAAGGGAGCATCCCGGTCAGTTCAAAATCGTGGCCATGTCCGCGGGGAAAAACATCGAGCGAATAAGACAGTACATCGAGGAGTTCCAGCCAGAGCTGGTTTCCATGCAAACGCGGGACGATTATGAAACATTAAAAAATGAATATTTTTCAAAAGACATCAGATTTACTTACGGTGATGAAGGACTTATGGAAGCGGCGGTGTATGATAAGGCAGACATTCTCGTTAATGCGGTGATTGGCAGTATTGGCCTGAATCCGACGCTCCAGGCAATAAAGGCTAAAAAAGATATCGCGATTGCCAATAAGGAGACCCTTGTAACGGCGGGTCATCTCGTTACAGAAGAAGCCAAGAACGCAGGAGTAAGGCTATTGCCGGTGGACAGCGAGCACTCTGCTATTTTCCAGGCGCTTCAGGGTGAGCAGGAAAAGAATATGGAACGGCTGATCATCACGGCATCGGGAGGCAGCTTCAGGGATCGTACCAGGGATGAATTGAAGGATGTTTCCGTTGAAGAAGCTTTGAATCATCCGAATTGGTCGATGGGAGCGAAGATAACGATTGATTCTGCATCCATGATGAATAAAGGGCTCGAAGTGATAGAAGCCCACTGGCTATTTGGACTGCCATATGAAAAGATTGATGTGCTACTCCATAAGGAGAGCATCATACATTCAATGGTTGAATTCCACGACTCAAGCGTAATGGCACAGCTTGGGACTCCCGATATGAGAGTACCTATCCAATATGCGCTGACTTATCCCGACCGTCTGCCTTTAACGGCATCAAATCGGCTTAATCTGGCCGAAGTCGGTAAGCTTCATTTTGCCGAAATGGATTTTAATAGGTTCCCCTGTTTGCAATATGCTTACGAAGCGGGGAAGACAGGCGGAACGATGCCGACTGTTTTAAATGCCGCGAATGAGGCTGCTGTTGCCGGATTCCTGGAAGGCAAAATTTCATTTTTGGAAATCGAGGCTTTAATCGAAAAAGCACTCACTAATCATACAGCCATTTCTGCCCCGGACTTACAGGTAATTCAAGAGATTGATTTGGAGACACGTCAATTTGTGACAACATTATTGAAATAGAGGTGATTAGCAGTGCAAACAGTGGAGACAGCGATTTCCTTCATCATTATTTTTGGAGCTTTGGTTTTTTTCCATGAACTTGGGCATCTCATATTCGCAAAACGCGCCGGGATATTATGCCGGGAATTTGCGATCGGCATGGGACCTAAGGTTTTTACGTTTAAAAAGAAAGAAACATTATATACAATCAGGTTACTCCCCATTGGTGGGTATGTCCGCATGGCCGGGGAAGATCCTGAAATGCTCGAAATTAAACCGGGATACCGTCTTGGACTAATCTTCAACAAGGACGGTGTAGTAGAAAAGCTGGTTTTGAACAATAAGGAAAAATATCCGGATATCCGGATCATTGAAGTGGAAAGCGCTGATTTAGAGCATGATCTGACAATTAAAGGATACGAGGAAGGCGAAGAGGAGACGTTAAAAACTTTCCCCATCCATCATGAAGCTGTTAGCGTTGAAGATGGCATCGAAACGCAAATAGCTCCTTATGATCGCCAGTTCGCTTCCAAATCATTGGGACACCGGACGATGACGATCTTTGCCGGTCCAATGATGAACTTTGTGCTCGCATTTGTGATTTTTTTGCTTGTTGGGCTATTCCAGGGGGTTGGCGTGGACGAGGCACGATTAGGAGAATTGACCGCTGACGGGGCAGCCGCTTCTTCTGGATTGAAGAAGGGGGATTATATCCAATCGATTGACGGCAATGAGGTTTCCTCGTGGCAGGATGTCACAGAAAGCATCCAAAAAAGTCCTGGCCAGGAAATTGAGTTTGTCGTGGAGCGGGATGGTCAAACATTGGAAATTCCCGTGACTCCCAAAGAGTTTACGGCAGATGGCAAGAAAATCGGACGGATCGGTGTGTACCAGCCGGTTGAAAAGTCGCCATTAAAAGCAGTGGAATATGGTTTTACACAAACCTATTTTGTCACAAAGCAGATTTTTATCATCCTTGGCCAGCTCGTGACCGGGCAATTTACGATTGACGCGTTATCAGGTCCTGTCGGCATTTATAATGCGACCGGGGAAGTGGCGAAATCCGGGTTTTTCTATCTGATGGGTTGGGCGGGTGCCTTAAGCATAAATCTTGGCATCATGAACCTGCTCCCGATACCGGCGCTTGACGGCGGTCGCCTGCTATTCTTCCTTTTCGAAGCGTTGAGAGGCAAGCCGATCGACCGGCAAAAAGAAGGACTCGTCCATTTCATTGGATTTGCGTTACTGATGTTGCTCATGATTGTTGTAACATGGAACGACATTCAACGCTTTTTTCTCTAATTGAACAGATGATCAACCAGAACAGCAGAGAATGGATATTCTCTGCTTGAGTTTTCTGCAGTTATAGTGTGAAAAACAGGATATAGAAGAGGTGCATAAGATGAAGCAAAGTATGACGCTGATCCCGACACTAAGGGAAGTTCCGGCTGATGCTGAAGTCAAAAGCCATCAGCTTTTATTAAGAGCGGGATTTATGAGGCAAAATTCAAGCGGGGTATACAGCTTTATGCCGCTTGGAAAAAAAGTACTGCAAAAAATTGAAGCGGTTGTCCGGGAAGAAATGGATGATGCCGGTGCAGTTGAACTGCTCATGCCTGCCCTTCAGCAAGCCGAGCTCTGGCAGGAATCAGGACGCTGGTATTCGTATGGTCCCGAATTAATGAGATTGAAGGATCGACATGATCGCGAGTTTGCCATGGGCCCGACACATGAGGAAGTCATCACAAGCCTTATCCGGGATGAAGTGAAATCGTATAAGCGGCTGCCTTTGGCCCTTTATCAAATCCAAACGAAATTTCGTGATGAAAAGCGCCCGCGTTTCGGACTACTGCGCGGCCGCGAATTTATTATGAAGGATGCTTACTCTTTTCATGCGAATCCTGAAAGCCTTGATGAAGTCTATCAAAAGCTGTTTACGGCTTATTCAAACATTTTCCGCCGCTGCGGCTTGAATTTCAGGGCGGTAATCGCCGATTCCGGGGCAATGGGTGGAAAAGACACGCATGAATTTATGGTATTATCCGACGTTGGCGAAGATACCATCGCCTATTCGGATTCCTCTGACTATGCGGCCAATATTGAAATGGCGCCGGTCCTGGCAACCTATCAAAAAAGCTCCGAAGCTGAAAAAGCACTGGAGAAGGTCCAAACCGTCGCAAAAAAATCAATCGAGGATGTTACTGCCTATTTGAAAGTTGAGGCAAAGGACTGCATCAAATCCCTTTTATTTAAAGTGGATGATAAATTTGTGCTGGTTTTAGTGCGGGGCGACCATGAAGTGAATGATATTAAAGTGAAAAACCACTTCGGCGCGACACTGGTTGAGCTGGCTGAGCCCGATGAAACAAAGGGAATTCTTGGCTGTACCATTGGATCACTTGGACCAATCGGTGTTTCGGCTGATGTTGAAATCATAGCCGATCACGCGATCGAAGCGGTTGTGAACGGTGTGTGCGGAGCGAATGAAGAAGATTATCATTATACCAATGTCAATCCTGCCCGTGATTTTAAAGAAGTAACATATACTGATCTGCGTTTTATTTTAGAAGGTGACCCGTCTCCCGATGGAAACGGAACGATCCAATTTGCCAAAGGCATTGAAGTTGGACATGTATTCAAGTTAGGCACAAGATACAGTGAAGCGATGAATGCGACTATCCTTGATGAAAACGGGCGCGCTCGTCCGATGATAATGGGCTGTTACGGAATCGGGGTATCCCGAACGCTTGCAGCTGTAGCGGAGCAATTCAATGACGAAAACGGTCTCCTCTGGCCTGAAAATCTAGCTCCTTATCAGGTCCATGTCATCCCGGTTAATATGAAGGACGAGTCGCAGGCTATTCTTGCCGAAGATTTGTATGCTTCTATCCGTAAGCAAGGCTACGAAGTGTTAATGGATGACCGGCAAGAGCGTCCTGGCGTGAAGTTTGCAGACTCGGATTTGATCGGTATTCCTATAAGAGTCACGGTCGGTAAAAAAGCCGGCGAAGGAATCGTCGAAGTCAAAATCCGTAAAACCGGTGAAGTTCATGAAGTACATCAATCTGAACTGGCCGGTAAGCTTAATGAATTTTTGAAATACGAATAGCAGCCAGTCTGCTCCCAATCAGCAAGAAGGTATCAGTCTCGAGGATGATGCCTCTTTCTTTTGGTAGATAGTTAGCTTGTACTTTTCTATCTTGGATACGGCAACTACGCCTAAAAAAGCTCGCCAATCGGTGAGTTTTCTTTATTGTTAAAGTGTATCTTTATTTAACTTTGAAAGATGTCCAGCTACGACGTACAGGACGTGACTTGCGCCGACGAAGACATAAGGACATGACGGTCTTAGTTGTTCTTCCTTTAATAATGGACTGGCATCGACGTAAGACATGTTTTTTAGTAGATGTTCCTTACTTGCGGGGCGCTTACGCTTTTCTAATTTAAAATTTCTCGCTAGCGGATGAGATAGTTATGATATAATTACGTCTGAAATATTTTTTTAAACATATGGCGAATTTTGTCTTTTTATGAGTGATAGATTCGGATTTCAAAGAAAAGGAGAGAGCGGGAATGGAACAGAATCTCAATAGTGGAAGAGAAAGATTTCAACTCTTGCTCCAGCAACTAGGACTTACAGAAGATGTCTTCGTGAAATATTTTTATCAAGCCGAAATAGAAAAGCTTTCGATTGAAAGGGAGTCAAAAAGCTGGCATTTTGTCTTTAAGCTTAATGAACTGATTCCCTGCAGTGTCCAAACAAGACTATCTACGCAAATCGCAAGCACCTTTGCGCATATTGCCAAGGTTTCTTTTAGCCTGAATGTAAGCAATCCGCAAGTAACGGAAGAGTTAATTAAGGAATATTGGAAGAATTGCATTGGAGAACTGGATGGAATCTCCCCGTCGTTGCTAACCCTGTTGAACGAACAGGAACCCAAGGTTGTTGGCCACCGTTTGATCGTAAATGCCCGCAATGATGCGGAAGCTGGCCAGTTGAAACAAAAATATTCGGCACTTATCTCAAATATCTATCAAAAGTTCGGTTTTCCGGCTTTATCTCTTGATGCGGAGGTTTCTGCTTCGGAGGATGATTATAAGCAGTTCCTCGAGGAGAAGCAGAAAGAAGATGAAGCTAAAGCATTAACGGCGATTACGGAAATGCAGAAAAAAGCCAGTGATAAATCTGGTGATGACAGTGGAAACTCCGGGCCAGTCAAAATCGGATATACGATTAAAAATGATGCGGATTTCAGGAGTATAGAGCAAATTGTCGATGAAGAACGCCGCATTGCGATAGAAGGCTTCGTTTTTGATGCCGAGACAAGGGAGCTTCGCAGCGGACGCACTCTTTTAACCTTCAAGGTAACGGATTATACGAGCTCTTTATTAGTAAAGATGTTCTCGCGTGATAAAGAGGATGCCAAAATACTTGACCGGGTGAAAAAAGGAATGTGGGTCCGTGCGCAGGGAAGCATCCAGAATGATACGTTTGTCCGTGATTTAGTCATGATTGCAAACGATATTAATGAAATATCGAAAGCGGGCAGAATTGACCACGCACCTGCGGATGAAAAACGTGTCGAACTGCATATGCACACACCAATGAGCCAGATGGATGCGGTAACTCCTGTGGCAGCCCTTGTCGCGCAGGCAAAGAAATGGGGACATCAAGCGGTCGCGATTACAGACCATGGCGGCGTTCAATCCTTTCCCGAAGCGTTTAGCGCTGGGAAGAAAAATGATATAAAAATCATCTTTGGCGTAGAAGTTAACCTTGTCGATGACGGTGTCCCAATCGTTTATAATGATGCTCACCGTGTGCTGGAAGAGGCTACATATGTCGTATTTGACGTAGAAACAACGGGTCTCTCTGCGGTTTACGATACGATTATTGAGCTTGCGGCAGTGAAAATGCGCGACGGAGAAATCATTGACCGCTTTGAGTCCTTTGCCAACCCGCATCATCCCTTATCCGCGACCACGATTGAGTTGACGGGGATCACCGATGAATTGGTCCAGAACGCTCCGGAAGTGGGAGAGGTGTTAGAAAAGTTCCGGGTCTGGGCTGAGGATGAGGTGTTGGTCGCCCACAATGCCAGCTTTGATATGGGATTTTTGAATGTCGGCTATAAAAAAATCGGACATCCGAAAGCTGCCAACCCTGTTATTGATACGTTGGAACTGGGACGGTTTTTATACCCTGAATTTAAGAACCACCGCCTCAATACGTTGGCGAAAAAGTTTGATATAGAATTGACCCAGCACCATAGGGCGATTTATGATGCAGAGGCCACCGGCTATCTGCTCATGAAAATGTTAAAGGATACGGATGAAAAAGGCATTATTTATCATGATCAGTTGAATGAACATATGGGTGAAGGAAACGCGTATCAGCGCTCCCGTCCTTATCATTGCACCTTGCTTGTCCAAAATGATACAGGCTTGAAGAACCTTTTTAAGCTGGTCTCAATCTCACATCTTAATTATTTTTACCGGGTACCGCGTATCCCCCGTTCAGTGCTGCAGAAGCATCGGGAAGGAATCTTGGTCGGTTCCGGCTGTGACAAGGGTGAAGTATTTGAGGGAATGATGCAAAAGCCCTTTGAGGAAGTCGTTGATATCGCTGAATTCTATGATTATCTTGAAGTTCATCCGAAAGAGGTCTATCAACATATGATTGAAATGGAGTATGTCCGTGATGAGAAATCATTGGAAGGCATTCTCTCCAATATCATTAAACTTGGCGAGAATCTTGATAAGCTGGTGGTCGCTACCGGAAATGTTCATTATCTAGAACCAAACGACAAGATTTATCGGAAAATCCTTGTAAATTCGCAAGGAGGCGCCAATCCATTAAACCGCCACAAGCTTCCGGATGTCCATTTCCGCACAACGGATGAAATGCTGCAGGGCTTCTCCTTCCTAGGAGACGAAAAGGCTAAGGAAATCGTTGTCGTAAACTCCAATAAAATTGCTGATAGCATTGAGGCGATTAAACCGATTAAGGACGATCTTTATACGCCTAAAATTGAAGGCGCAGATGATGAGATGCGTGAAATGAGTTACAACATGGCCCGACGGATTTACGGGGAAGAACTTCCGGAAATCGTCGAAGCCCGCCTGGAGAAAGAGTTAAAAAGTATTATCGGCCACGGATTCGCGGTTATTTACCTGATTTCCCACAAACTTGTAAAAAGATCACTGGATGACGGCTATCTGGTTGGTTCCCGTGGTTCGGTAGGATCCTCCCTGGTTGCGACCATGACGGAAATTACTGAGGTCAATCCCCTGCCGCCGCATTATGTTTGCCCAAGCTGCAAACAATCGGAATTCTTTGATGACGGCTCTGTCGGTTCAGGGTTCGACCTCCCGGATAAGGATTGTCCGAATTGTGGCAGCAGATACAAAAAAGACGGACATGACATTCCGTTTGAAACATTCCTTGGCTTTAAAGGGGATAAGGTACCCGATATCGATTTGAACTTTTCTGGTGAATATCAGCCAAAAGCCCATAACTACACAAAAGAGCTATTTGGAGAAGACAATGTATTCAGAGCCGGGACAATCGGTACGGTTGCTGAAAAGACTGCTTATGGATACGTGAAAGGATATGCCTCTGATAATAATCTCCATTTTAGGGGCGCTGAAGTAGATAGGTTAGTTGCAGGTTGTACTGGCGTGAAAAGAACAACCGGGCAGCACCCGGGGGGCATAATCGTCGTGCCGGATTATATGGAAATTTATGACTTTTCACCGATCCAATTTCCGGCGGATGATAAAACGTCTGAATGGAAAACGACGCACTTTGACTTCCATTCAATCCATGACAATTTATTAAAACTGGATATCCTCGGGCATGATGATCCGACCGTGATCAGGATGCTTCAGGATTTAAGCGGCATTGACCCGAAGACCATCCCGACCGATGATCCCGAGGTCATGAAGATATTCTCAGGCACCGAATCGCTAGGTGTTACCGAAGAGCAGATTATGTGTAAAACCGGGACCCTCGGCATCCCTGAATTCGGCACCCGTTTTGTTCGTCAAATGCTTGAAGACACAAAACCGACCACCTTCTCGGAACTGGTTCAGATATCCGGTCTTTCCCACGGCACCGATGTTTGGCTCGGGAATGCCCAGGAATTGATACACAATAGTATCTGTACTTTGAGCGAGGTTATCGGCTGCCGGGATGATATCATGGTCTACTTGATATATCAAGGGCTCGAACCTTCCCTTGCGTTTAAAATCATGGAATCAGTACGTAAAGGAAAGGGACTAACAGAAGAATTCGAAGCAGAAATGCGGAAAAACGAAGTTCCAGAATGGTATATCGATTCCTGCAAGAAGATTAAATATATGTTCCCTAAAGCTCATGCTGCCGCTTACGTACTAATGGCGGTCCGGATCGCTTATTTCAAGGTCCATCTTCCGCTTCTCTATTACGCGGCCTACTTCACGGTGAGAGCTGAGGATTTTGAAATAGAGGCGATGGCTCGGGGCTCCCAGGCTATTCGTTCGAAAATCGACGAAATTAACGCCAAAGGCCTGGACGCGTCGACGAAGGAAAAAAACACTTTAACCGTGCTCGAGCTAGCACTTGAAATGTGCGAAAGGAATTTTTCCTTCAAGAAAATCGACTTGTATAAATCGCATGCCTCAGAATTTATTATTGAAGGTGATTCCTTGATTCCGCCGTTCAACTCGATTCCTGGACTTGGCACAAACGTAGCGCTTAATATCGTCCGGTCCCGCGAGGAAAGAGAATTCCTCTCCAAGGAAGATTTGCAGCAGCGTGGCAAAGTATCTAAAACGATTCTCGAGTATCTCGATAAGCAAGGTTGCCTTGAAGAGTTACCGGATCAAAATCAGCTTTCGCTATTTTAAATACCACAAAGCGTGTTGCGGTATTTTTTCTTCAAGCATCAGCACCAAGGCTTGCAAAGCTTGATGGACATTTGCAATAAAATCGCGATTATGGTATATTTTTATTGGAAATGCTGAGATAAACCAATGGCAAGAGTGGGGAAACCCACTCTTTCGTGTTGTAATTGACTATTTTTTCAAGAATCCATTACAAAGAACGAACTTCGATGATGTATGGAGGAAGCATATGAGCAAAAAGGTAACTGAGGTTGTAGAAGAACTGGTTACCCCGATTCTGGATGAATCAGGGCTGGAATTAGTTGAAGTGGAGTATGCAAAGGAAGGAAAAAGCTGGTTTCTCCGTGTCTATATAGATAAAGAAGGCGGCGTTGACATTGAAGATTGCGGCCAAGTTAGCGAAAAGCTTAGCGAGAAGCTTGATGAGCTCGATCCAATTCCACAAAATTATTTTCTCGAGGTATCATCACCAGGTGCTGAACGGCCACTGAAAAAAGAAAAGGATTTTCAAAAAGCTATAGGGAAAAATGTGTACATAAAGACATATGAACCCATTTTGGATGAAAAAGAATTTGAAGGCATTCTTACCGGTTTTGACGGGAATGAAGTCACATTGGAAGTGACCATCAAAACCAGAAAGAAAACAGTCGTGATTCCATATGAAAAAGTAGCGAAAGCGAGACTCGCGGTCACTTTTTCTTAAAACATAAGGAAAATTTAACATGAAGGGGGATCAACCATGGCTAGTGAGTTAATGGATGCTCTCAACGTTTTGGAAAGAGAAAAGGGAATCTCCAGGGATATTTTAATCGATGCAATCGAAGCTGCACTTATTTCTGCATATCGCCGCAACTTTAATCAAGCCCAAAACGTACGCATCGACTTAAACCTTGAAAAAGGTTCGATGAGAGTGTTTGCAAGAAAGGATGTTGTAGAGGAGGTATTCGACACCCGGCTTGAGATTTCTGTTGAAGAAGCAAAGAAAATCAATCCGAATTACCAACTCGAAGACGTTGTAGAAATGGAAGTGACGCCTAAGGACTTCGGTCGTATCGCTGCGCAAACCGCCAAACAGGTTGTGACCCAGCGAGTACGTGAAGCTGAGCGCGGAATCATTTACTCTGAATTCATCGATCGTGAAGAAGACATCATGACCGGGATCGTTCAGCGCCAAGATTCCCGCTTCATTTATGTATCGCTTGGAAAAATCGAAGCTTTGCTACCAATCAATGAGCAAATGCCTAACGAGAAATATAAGCCGCACGACCGGATTAAGGTATTTCTTACAAAGGTTGAAAAAACCTCAAAAGGACCTCAAGTTTTCGTGTCCCGAACACATCCAGGTCTGCTGAAGCGACTGTTTGAAATCGAGGTTCCGGAAATTTTTGACGGAACGGTAGAAATTAAATCAGTGGCCCGGGAGGCGGGCGACCGTTCCAAAATTTCCGTCCATTCCGATAACGATGAAGTTGATCCGGTAGGCTCATGTGTCGGTCAAAAAGGCCAGCGTGTCCAGGCTATCGTCAACGAACTTAAAGGCGAAAAGATCGATATCGTAAAATGGTCAGAAGACCCGGTCATATTTGTCGGAAACGCGTTAAGTCCTTCAAAGGTGCTTGAAGTAATCGTCAAGGAGGAAGAAAAAGCGACGACGGTAATCGTTCCCGATTATCAGCTTTCCCTTGCGATTGGTAAACGCGGACAAAATGCCCGTCTTGCAGCCAAATTAACAGGCTGGAAAATTGATATTAAGAGTGAAACGGATGCTCGCGAGGCGGGGATTTATCCAGCCAGCGAACAGGAATTTCTTTTAAACAGAGACAGCTATGGAGAAGAAGACGATGATTATTCTGAGGATAACGAGTAAGTAAGAGGTGACCGATGATGAACAGTCGCAAGAAAATACCGATGCGCAAATGTGTCGCATCTGGCGAGATGAAGTCGAAGAAAGAGCTAATCAGGATCGTCCGCTCCAAAGATGGGGAAATCAGCATTGATCCGACCGGAAAAAAGTCAGGACGCGGGGCCTATTTGACACTGGACCGGGAAACAATCGAGCTTGCAAAGAAAAAGAATGTCCTAAGCAATCACTTAGGCGCGACAATCGATCCTTCCCTCTATGAACAGTTACTGGAATTAGCCGAAAAGGAGAACCATTCGACTAAATGACACAGCAGCAATGGATGTCTCTATTAGGTTTGGCCAATCGGGCGCGTAAGCTAATTTCCGGAGAAGAATTAGTCATAAAAGAGGTTAGAAGCGGTAAGGCGAAGCTCGTGTTGCTAGCTTCAGATGCTTCTGCAAATACAGAAAAAAAAATCTCTGATAAGTGCAGCTTTTATAAAGTGCCCATAAAAAGAGTGGAAAATAGGTCAATGCTTGGGCAGGCGATTGGCAAGGAAGCGAGAGTGACAGTCGCCGTGCTTGATGAAGGTTTTGCACGAAAACTCCAGACGTTGCTCGATTAAATTTTACGGGGGTGAACGTATGACCAAATTGCGTGTTTATGAATATGCAAAACAAAAGAACGTTCCAAGTAAGGACGTTATCAATAAACTTAAAGAAATGAACATTGAGGTATCCAACCATATGGCAGCATTAGATGATACAACCGTTGAAAAGTTAAATGAGGGCTTTAAGCCAAAAGAAGAGAAAAAACAAGCCGCGGGTGCGGTTACAACGCCAAAACAGTCCCCTACAGTTGAAAAGTATGAGGCCGAGGCTGATGAAAATACAAACGTTGTGAAAAAGACAGAAAAGATTCAGAAGAAACCAATACCTAAACCTGTTGTCGGCAAGAAAACCGTCCAGGAAAACCAGAAAAAAGAATCGAAGGTTTTTAAAGGCAAAAACAATAACCAAAACAACCGTAATAGAAATAACAGACAAAAACCTCAGCAGCAATCACCTGCACCGGTTCAAAAAAGAAAAGAAAGAGAGCTTCCTTCCAAGATTACATTTACAGAATCCCTGACCGTTGCGGAACTCGCGAAGAAGCTTCACCGCGAACCTTCTGAAATCATTAAAAAGCTCTTTATGTTAGGCGTCATGGCAACGATTAACCAATATTTGGAAAAAGATGCAATCGAGCTGATTGGAACTGAGTATAATGTGGAAGTCGAAGAAATTATCCCGGTTGATTTAACTGATTTAGAATCACTGGTGACTGAAGATAACGAGGCAGATTTAATCGAACGTCCATCTGTTGTGACCATCATGGGGCATGTTGACCATGGCAAAACTACATTGCTCGACTCCATCCGCAACACGAAAGTTACAGAAGGTGAAGCGGGCGGTATCACTCAGCATATCGGTGCTTATCAGGTAGTTGTTAATGATAAGAAAATAACCTTCCTGGATACACCGGGCCACGCAGCCTTTACGACCATGCGTGCTCGCGGTGCAAAGGTTACAGATATTACAATCCTTGTCGTAGCAGCAGATGATGGGGTGATGCCTCAAACGGTCGAAGCGATCAACCATGCTAAAGCCGCGGAGGTTCCAATCATTGTAGCGGTAAACAAAATGGATAAGCCAGGTGCCAATCCGGACCGTGTTATGCAGGAGCTTTCTGAACATGGCCTTGTAGCGGAAGCCTGGGGCGGCGATACAATCTTTGCCCCGATTTCTGCCAAAAACGGTGAAGGGATCGATAGTCTTCTTGAAATGATTCTGCTCGTCAGCGAGGTAGAAGAATTCAAAGCAAATCCAAACCGCAGAGCAATCGGAACGGTTATTGAAGCCCAGCTTGACAAGGGGCGCGGTTCAGTAGCAACCCTTCTTGTCCAAACTGGTACCTTGAAAATCGGCGATCCGATTGTTGTCGGTAATTCTTTCGGACGCGTTCGGGCCATGGTGAACGATTTAGGGCGCAGGGTTAAGGATGCAGGTCCGTCTACTCCTGTAGAAATTACAGGATTGAGCGAAGTGCCGCAGGCCGGTGATCGTTTTATCGTATTCGAAGACGAAAAAACAGCCCGCCAGGTTGGCGAAGCACGTACACAGATACAGCTTGTATCTCAACGCAGCGAGAAATCCCGTGTAACATTGGATACATTGTTTGAACAAATGCAACAAGGGGAAATGAAAGAACTAAACATCATTTTAAAAGCAGATGTTCAGGGTTCTGCCGAAGCACTTGCCGCATCCCTTCGGAAAATTGAAGTTGAAGGGGCTAAGATTAAAATTATCCACACCGGTGTCGGTGCCATAACTGAATCCGATATCATCCTGGCAACTGCTTCTAACGCAATTGTCATCGGATTTAACGTACGTCCTGATGTAAATGCAAAACGTGCGGCCGAATCTGAAAACGTCGATGTTCGACTACACCGGATTATTTACAAGGTAATCGAAGAAATTGAAGCGGCGATGAAAGGCATGCTTGATCCTGAATTCGAAGAAAAAATCATCGGCCAGGCTGAAGTGCGTACAACTTTCAAAGTGTCCAAGGTGGGTACGATTGCCGGTTCATATGTTACCGACGGAAAAATTACTCGGGACAGCGGCGTGCGCTTGATCCGTCAGGGTGTCGTGATCTTTGAAGGCGAACTCGACGCATTGAAACGTTTTAAAGATGATGCGAAAGAAGTAGCTCAAAACTACGAGTGCGGGATTACGATTAAAAACTTCAATGATATCAAAGAAGGCGACGTGATCGAAGCATTTGTCATGGAAGAAGTGGAACGTAAGTGATCATCGGCTCTGCCGAATGTGAATGCATGATACATGAAGCCCACTCTTTAAAGGAAAAGCGAGCCGTGCTCCAGCGTGTAATGACACGACTTAAACAAAAGTTCAATATCTCAGTGGCGGAAACCGGGCATCAGGATGTTTGGCAACGAACAAAAATTGCCATTGTCACCGTGACGTCTTCCCGTAAGGCTACTGAGAGAGAATTGCAAAATGCCCTGCAATTTCTAGATTCATTTCCTGAACTGGAACGCACAATAACAGATATAGAATGGCTATAAGCTAGCGAGGTGATTGTATGAGCCTTCGTGCGAATCGTGTTGGCGAACAAATGAAAAAAGAGCTGAGTGAGATCATCGGCCGCAAGATTAAGGATCCCCGGATCGGCTTCGTAACGGTAACGGATGTTGCGGTTACCGGCGATCTTCAACAAGCTACCGTCTATATATCGGTGCTTGGCGATGAAGAGCAAAGAGAAAACACGCTTAAGGGTCTTGCCAAGGCAAAAGGATTTATCCGTTCTGAAATTGGACAAAGAATCCGCCTTCGCAAAACTCCCGAACTTGCGTTTGAATTTGATGAATCCATTTCTTACGGAAATAAAATTGACACACTCATTCATCAGATCCATGCGGAAGAGAAACCTTCTCAAAAGGACGAGGAATAGCATCAGAAGATAGACATTCGTTGTCTATCTTTTTTTTGACCGAAAAGTAAACAAGTAAAGAGGTGGAAGGCTTGGAAGGGATATTGCCATTGTGGAAGCCTAAAGGCATGACGTCGCATGACTGCGTATTTAAACTTAGAAAGATTCTCAAAACAAAAAAGGTCGGACACACCGGGACGCTGGATCCCGATGTAACCGGTGTTTTGCCGATTTGCATCGGCCGGGCTACGAAAATAGCCGAATACATAACAGAAGCAGGCAAAGCCTATGAGGGTGAAGTGACAATTGGTTACTCGACAACTACCGAGGATGCCAGCGGAGAAAAGGTAGAAGAGAAAGGGATCTCTAGCCCGATCAAGAGGGAACGTATCCTTCAAATCCTATCTTCTTTAACTGGAGAAATCGAACAGACCCCGCCGATGTATTCGGCAGTAAAGGTAAATGGCAAGAAGCTTTATGAATATGCAAGAGCTGGTCTTATCATAGAACGGCCGACAAGGAAGGTGTCCATCCATGAACTTGTTTTGCTCGATGATCGGCAGGAATTTACAGGTGAAACGATCTCGTTTCGGTTTAGGGTCAGCTGCAGCAAGGGAACTTACATCAGAACGCTTGCTGTCATGATAGGGGAAATGCTCGGTTTCCCGGCGCATATGTCTGATCTTTCACGGATTGAGTCTGCGGGTTTTACAAGGGATGACTGCAAAACCCTTGAGGAAGTGGAAGAACTGATGGCTGCGGGGCAGCAAGAGGAGCTGTTTTTGCCATTAGAAAGAGGGCTTTTACATTTGCCCAAATACCATATAAATGATAAAGTAGCAAAGAAAGTGGAAAATGGCGCCGTTATGGAGCAGCCGGCCGATTTGCCGGTTGGGAAAGGTATTCCTTTTGTGATGGTTGATGCTAGGCAAAAGGCGTTAGCCATTTATCAAATTCATTCGAATAAAGAAAATCTAATCAAGCCTGTAAAGGTTCTAATACAGGGTTAAATATAAGTTTTCCGGTAGAAAGAGGAGAATAGACCGTGAAAGTGATCGCAATTGAGCATCCTCACCATTTTAACAGCGAGGATTTCCCACCCCTCGTGATAGCACTCGGTTTCTTCGACGGTGTGCATAAAGGGCATCAAAAAGTGATTCATACCGCTGTCGATACAGCGAAAAGCAGAGGAATGAGTTCGGCTGTCATGACATTCGACCCTCATCCTTCTGCTGTTTTGGGTAAGAATGTGCAACATGTACGCTATATTACTCCCATACAGGATAAAACAGGATACATAGCCGATTTAGGTGTGGATTACTTATTCATCATTCATTTTACAGAGGAATTCGCCTCTCTGTATCCTCAGGAATTTGTCGACGATTATTTAATCAAGCTCAATGTCCGCCATATTGTGGCTGGCTTTGATTACACATATGGCCGATACGGCAAGGGAACGATGGAAACTCTCCCGTTTCATTCCGGAGGCCGTTTTACTCAGACAATCGTTGAAAAGCAAACGTTAGAAGATGAAAAGGTCAGTTCAACAAGAGTTCGGAAAATCTTTGAAAATGGAGACTTCACCGAATTTCATCGGCTGTCTGGCCGCTTTTATACGACGCGCGGAATTGTTATACACGGTGAAAAGAGAGGGCGTCAGCTCGGTTTTCCGACCGCCAACATACAAGTGAGCGACAATTATCTATTCCCATCCACAGGGGTCTACGCTGTACGCATTAGCATACAGGACAAGTGGTATGATGGGGTTTGCAACGTCGGTTATAAACCGACGTTCCATGAAAAACGCCCGGAACATCCTTCGGTTGAAGTCCATATTTTGTCGTTCAGCGGAGAGATATATGATGAAGAAGTCGAAATAGAATGGCATAAACGGTTGAGAAGCGAGAAGAAATTCAATGGAATTGAAGAGCTCATCAAGCAGATTGACGCGGATAAAACAGATGCACAGGCTTATTTTGGCGGCTAGGAAAGAAGAAGCTTTCCTATCTGTCTTGATGCAACTGGACCTGATAGTCGCCTTATAAGACTTGTCAATCAGCGAGTTTGCGTTAATAAACCTTTTGTTTACACTTGCAATCAACCGCAAAACAATGTATTCTATTAATTGTATGAAAATAACCGTTACTTGGCTGGTCGAGTCTCCGACGCTGGCTCGGTAATTGGGGATTTTAACGAAATCTTAGGAGGTGAAACGGATGGCTATTACGCAAGAACGTAAAAACGAACTAATCAATGAGTACAAAACTCATGACGCTGACACTGGATCACCAGAAGTTCAGATTGCTGTCCTCACAGAAGATATCAACAATTTGAACGACCATTTGCGTGTTCATAAGAAAGACCACCACTCACGTCGCGGTCTACTTAAAATGGTAGGTAAGCGTCGTAATCTATTGACGTACCTACGTAATAAAGATGTTACTCGTTACCGTGAACTTATCACTAAATTAGGTTTGCGTCGATAATCTTTCAAGAAAGCGGGAAATTTCCCGCTTTTTTGTTAGCTTTATATTCTGTCATAGACAGCCGTTTGTTACATAATCAATCCCTTAGCGCTGTTAACACTTGTTTTTTTCGTGCATAATAGGGATAGCTTGTTTATTAATTGTTTTTAACAACATTGACATATATAATCGTTGGATCAAAAGGGTTCAGGTGTAATACCAGGCCCCGAAAGCGAAGAAGTAGAGAGGGGTTTATCAAAGAATGGCACAGGAAAAGAAAACTTATTCATTCGACTGGGCCGGCAGAAGCCTGACTGTTGAGGTCGGCCAGTTGGCCAAGCAAGCTAACGGCGCGGTTCTTGTAAGATATGGGGATAGTGCTGTTTTAAGTACAGCAACAGCTTCAAAAGAACCAAAGCCTTTAAGCTTTTTTCCTCTGACGGTGAATTATGAGGAAAGATTATATGCTGTAGGGAAGATTCCCGGCGGCTTTATTAAACGTGAAGGCAGACCTAGCGAGAAAGCCATCTTGGCAAGCAGGTTGATCGACCGTCCAATCCGTCCGCTATTTGCGGAAGGATTTCGTAACGAAGTCCAGGTTATTAGCATCGTGATGAGCGTGGATCAGGATTGCTCAACTGAAATGGCGGCCATGTTCGGATCTTCACTTGCACTTACGGTTTCTGACATTCCATTTGAAGGACCGATTGCCGGCGTTGTCGTCGGCCGGGTGAACAATGAATTTGTTATCAACCCGACTGTCGAGCAGCTGGAGCAAAGCGATATCAATTTAACGGTTGCCGGCACGAAGGATGCCATTAACATGGTTGAGGCCGGTGCCAATGAAGTTACGGAAGAAGTAATGCTCGAAGCAATCATGTTTGGCCATGAAGAAATCAAGAAATTGATCGAATTCCAGGAAAAAATTATCGCGGAAGTTGGTAAAGAAAAAACGACTATCGCTCTTTATGAAGTGGATGCGGAGATCGAAGCGCAAGTTAAATCACTCTGTGAAGATGACATTAATAAGGCCGTACAAGTTCAGGAAAAGCATGCGCGGGAAGATGCGATTAAAGAAGTCAGAGATCGCGTGATTGCCCAGTTTGAAGAAAAAGAAGCAGATGAACATACAATAAAGCAAGTGAAAGAAATTTTAAGCAGGCTCGTTAAAGCGGAAGTGCGTCGTCTTATCACGGAAGAAAAAGTACGTCCGGACGGTCGTAACCCGGATGAAATCAGACCGCTTTCTTCCGAGGTAGGTTTGCTGCCACGCACACATGGTTCCGGTTTATTCACCCGCGGCCAGACTCAGGCACTTTCGATTTGCACGCTAGGCGCGATGGGCGATGTGCAAATTTTGGACGGGCTCGGAACGGAAGAATCGAAGCGGTTTATGCATCATTACAATTTCCCGCAATTCAGCGTTGGTGAAACAGGGCCGATGAGAGGGCCGGGCCGCCGTGAAATCGGGCATGGTGCTTTGGGCGAACGAGCGCTCGAACCAGTCCTTCCAGCTGAAAAGGACTTCCCTTACACAGTAAGACTGGTATCAGAAGTACTTGAATCAAATGGTTCTACTTCACAGGCCAGCATTTGCGCAAGTACGCTTGCGATGATGGATGCGGGTGTGCCGATTAAGGCGCCGGTTGCCGGTATTGCCATGGGTTTAGTTAAGTCTGGTGAATACTATACCATCCTGACTGATATCCAGGGCATGGAAGACCATCTCGGCGACATGGACTTCAAAGTGGCCGGGACTGCCAAGGGCGTTACCGCTCTCCAAATGGATATTAAGATTGAAGGTCTTTCGAGAGAAATACTTGAAGAAGCTCTTCAACAGGCAAAAAGAGGACGTATGCACATCCTTGACTCGATGATGGCAACCTTGGAACAGCCCCGTGTAGAGTTGAGCCAATATGCTCCAAAAATTCTCACAATGACAATCAATCCTGATAAGATCCGTGATGTGATCGGACCAAGCGGGAAGCAAATTAACAAAATCATTGAAGAAACTGGCGTAAAAATCGATATCGAGCAAGATGGATCTGTTTTCATTTCTTCCATAAATGAAGAAATGAATCAAAAAGCGAAGAAAATCATCGAAGATATCGTTCGTGATGTTGAAGTCGGGCAAATGTATCTTGGTAAAGTAAAACGCATCGAGAAATTTGGCGCGTTCGTGGAAATCTTCAATGGCAAGGATGGCCTTGTCCATATTTCCGAGCTTGCCGAGGAAAGAGTTGGCAAGGTTGAGGATGTCGTGGCGATTGGCGACGAAGTCCTTGTAAAGGTTACGGAAATCGACAAACAAGGCAGAGTCAACCTGTCCCGCAAAGCTGTTTTGAAAGAGCAAAAAGAGGCAGCCAACAATTCTCAAGGCTGATAAAGACAGAATGAATCGGCATGCGGTTACGCATGCCTTTTTATGCTTTCTACATATGCCTTATGTTCTACCTTGTCCACTTCCTTCATAGATTTTGTATGAAGGAGGCAGGAAAAATGAATAATAAATGGAAGCAGATAGTTGCGATAAGTGCCATTGCAGGTATATCATGGTTATTAGTGCAAAATCCTTATACAAATCATTATTTGATCGTGCTAAAAGAAGAGGCAGCTTCCGTATCGGCTCAAAAGGATACTCTTTATTTGGAAATAGACAATAAGGCAAGCCGATATGAAGCACCCCCCAGCGATGCCAAAATCGACCCGATCTGGAAAGGGGTCCCGGGTTATAATGGGGTAAAAGTCGATATTGAGGCTTCGTACCATGCCATGAAAAAGTCCGGTGGATTCGATGAGAAGAAACTGATATACAAACAGGTTTCACCTGAAACTCATCTAAGCGATCTCGAGCCGGCGCCGATTTATCGAGCACACCCGGAGAAACCGGTTGTATCTCTTTTAGTAAATGTAGCTTGGGGAAATGAATATTTGCAGGGGATGCTTACTACCTTGAAAAAAACGAACGTAAAAGCGACTTTTTTTCTTGAAGGCAGATGGGCCAAAAATAATCCGATGCTCGCCAAAATGATTGCGGAAGGGGGCCATGAAATCGGCAACCACTCCTACTCACATCCCGATATGAAAACACTTTCCTCTTCAGCTTCTAAAAGTGAAATACAGAAAACGAGTGAAGTCATTATGGCTGTTACAGAAGCGAAAGAAAAACCAAAATGGTTTGCGCCGCCGAGCGGCAGTTATCGGGATGAAACGGTAGAAATAGCTGATTCATTAGGGATGGGAACGATTATGTGGAGCGTTGATACAATCGACTGGCAAAAGCCAAGTCCTGATGTATTGACGAACCGGGTACTTTCAAAGGTACATCCGGGAGCATTCGTTTTAATGCATCCTACGGAATCCTCGGCCAATTCTTTAGAAACGCTGATTAAGGAAATAAAAAAGAAAAATCTTCATATTGTGACGGTATCGGAAGCACTTGAAGAAACAAGAATCGTTCATTAAATTTCGCTATACCTCAGCAAAGAACTAGGAGGAATGTTAATTGATTAAGAAATATACTTGCCAAAATGGAGCTCGGATTGTACTTGAGAATATTCCAACGGTTCGTTCGGCAGCTATCGGGATTTGGATAAAAACGGGATCACGCAATGAAACGCCGGAGCTTAATGGAATATCGCATTTTTTAGAACATATGTTTTTTAAAGGCACGGCCAATCGCAATGCTCGGGAAATCGCGGAGTCTTTCGATAGCATTGGAGGCCAGGTTAATGCATTTACTTCAAAGGAGTATACTTGCTATTACGCGAAGGTCCTTGACAACCACGCGAGCTACGCCTTGGAAATCCTCTCGGATATGTTCTTTAACTCTACTTTTGATGAAGAAGAGTTACAGAAAGAAAAGAATGTTGTCTATGAAGAAATTAAAATGTATGAAGACACTCCCGATGATATCGTTCATGATTTATTGAGCCAGGCAGTGTATGAAAAGCATCCCCTCGGATTTCCGATTTTAGGTACCGAAGAAACGCTTAATACGTTTAATAGCGAATCACTGAAAAAATATGTACACGATATGTATACCCCAGACAAGGTAATCATTTCGATTGCCGGCAATGTGGACGATAGTCTGATTAAAGAAGTAGAAGGCTACTTCGGTTCCTATGAGGGCGGAAGCAATAAAAATGCTAAGCTTATCAAACCGGGCTTTCATCAAAACAAGCTTTCCCGGAAGAAAGAAACAGAACAGGCGCATTTATGTCTTGGTTTTGAAGGGCTGCAAATTGGCCATCAAGACGTGTATAGCTTGATCGTGCTCAACAATATCCTCGGTGGGAGCATGAGCAGCCGCCTATTCCAAGAAGTCAGGGAACAGCGAGGCCTCGCTTATTCCGTATACTCTTACCATTCCGGTTATCAGGACAGCGGATTGGTTACGATTTATGGAGGCACGGGTGCGAACCAGCTCGATAGCCTGTATGAAACGATCCAGGAAACGCTGACGACCCTCAAACGAGAGGGAATCACCGAGAAAGAACTGAGAAACAGCAAAGAACAGCTTAAAGGAAGCTTAATGCTCAGCTTGGAAAGCACGAACAGCCGGATGAGCAGGAACGGCAAAAATGAGTTGTTGCTTGAAAAGCATAAATCACTCGACGAAATCGTCGAAATGATTGATGAAGTTACGGAGGATAGCGTCAATACGCTTGCCAATCAAATTTTTTCAGATAACTACTCTTCTTCCTTAATCAGCCCGCTGGATGATTGGAAAAAATAATAAAAGGATCTTGCTCTCCTGTTTAGGAAAGCGAGGTCTTTTTTTGAAGATAAGAGATAGTATAACTTTTTAACTTTGACAGATGTCTAGCTACAGCGCCCAGCCCCTCGGGTCATAAGCCAAATCGCTGTTTCACTTTAGGAACGCCTCCTCGCGGTTCGTCTTATGCCTGTCGGAGGCCCACAGGATGTGGGTCAGAACGACGAAGACATAACGATGTGGTGGTCTTAGTCGTTCTTCCTTACTTCCAGGGCGCTTGCGCTTTTCTAAGTTCACCTACTTCTTTTGTATGACGAATGTACTTCTAATCCATTGAATTTAAGGATATAGATTAGTAAAGATAAAAGAGGAGGAGGACTTTGATTTGAGACTTAGTGAACTTAGCGGAAAAGAAATCGTTGATGTGAAAAGAGCGGAGCGCCTTGGCGTTCTCGGGCAGACAGATCTTGAAATAAATGAAAGCGGTCAGATTACAGCGCTGATTATCCCGTCTGTGAAATGGTTCGGGCTGAAGCGGAATGGAAATGAAATCCGTGTCCCATGGAAGCATATAAAAAAAATCGGAACAGATATGATTATAATCGATATACCGGAACATCAACCGTATTCCGAGCAGGAATTGCCGCAAAAAATAAAATTCCCGGATTAATAACCATAAAAAAGGGATAAATCTAATCAGCAACCACCTGAACCGCCTTTTCGGAGGCGTTTTTTTTATGCATTTATCTTCTTAATCTAATCGAGATACTGTCCAAAAGTAAATCGAAAACCTGAAACAATTCACCTATCCCGTGAAAAAAACATAAGATGTGAAGGTAAAAACCTGAATTTTGATATCTCTCAATAAAAGAAGGTGACAGCTTAATGCTGACAGGCATGCATATTGCGGTGATAGGCGGAGACGCTCGCCAGCTGGAGGTAGTCCGCAAACTCACAGAGCTTGATGCCAAACTATCATTGGTAGGCTTTGAACAGCTGGACCACTCCTTTTCAGGCGCTATAAAAGAAAAGTTGAGTGAACTCAATTTATCTGATATTGACACGATCATTTTGCCGGTTCCGGGTACAAATACTGAAGGAAAGGTTGAAACAATCTTTTCCAATGAAGAAGTATACATCACTGAGGAAATCCTTTCAAAAACCCCAACACATTGTACGGTTTATTCCGGAATCAGCAATGATTATTTAAATGCAATTATCAAAAAAACAAAACGGCGGCTCGTTCAACTCTTTGAAAGAGATGATGTGGCGATTTATAATTCCATCCCTACTGTAGAAGGGACCATCATGATGGCCATCCAGCATACTGACTTTACCATCCATGGTTCAAATGTGGTCGTTCTTGGTTTCGGCCGGACAGGAATGAGTGTTGCCAGGACGTTCCAAGCGATAGGCGCAAAGGTAAAGGTTGGCGCAAGAAAGAGCGAGGACCTCGCCAGAATAACTGAAATGGCGATGGACCCTTTCCATCTGGATGAGCTCTCCAAAGCGGTTAGAGACGTGGATATATGCATAAATACAATCCCGGTACAAATTGTAACCGCATCAGTACTGGCGAACATGCCCGTCCATACGCTTTTAATCGATCTTGCTTCAAAACCGGGGGGCACTGACTTCCGTTACGCGGAAAAAAGGGGAATCAAGGCCCTGCTCGCCCCGGGACTACCTGGGATTGTCGCTCCCAAAACAGCAGGGAAGATATTAGCCAATGTACTTGCACAGCTCATTAGAGAAGATATGAAAAAAAGAAAGGGGTAAACGTCATGACTTTGAAAGGGAAGAGAATCGGCTTTGGACTTACTGGTTCCCATTGCACCTATGATATCGTTTTTCCGGAAATCGAGAAATTGGTAAACGAAGGCGTCGAGGTGATTCCAATCGTCACTGCAACGGTAAAAAATACAGAAACAAGATTTGGCAAGGGCGAGGACTGGATCGATAGAATCGAAAAGCTAACAGGCCATCACGTAATCGATACGATGGTTAAAGCAGAGCCTCTTGGTCCTAAAATGCCACTTGCCTGCATGGTAATTGCCCCGTTAACCGGTAATTCATTGAGCAAGATGGCCAATGCATTGACTGACTCCCCTGTATTGATGGCCGCTAAAGCAACCATGCGAAACCACCGTCCGGTTGTTCTCGGGATTTCAACAAATGATGCTCTTGGCTTAAACGGAGTTAATCTGATGAGACTAATGGCTGCAAAAGATGTTTATTTTGTGCCATATGGTCAGGATGATCCGGATAAGAAACCAAACTCCATGGTGGCAAGGATGGGCATGGTAAGGGAGACGATCGTTCACGCGCTTAAGGGTGAGCAGATCCAGCCTGTTCTCGTCGAGAGATACAAAGACCCCTCCTAAAGAAAAAGACAGTAAAGAAAACCCACCGATTGGCAAGCGTTCTGAAGGCGGCGATCAGATGCCGTTGTACTTATGCAGATAGATGGTGCAGGCTTTCCTTTCTCCTAAAAAACCATACAGCCTTTTGCAGAAATTTTTAACACAAAAGTTTGATTCTTTCACATTCTAATATGATAAGATATATGATATTCTTGAAAGTATAGTAAAAAATACGTAAACGATAGATTATAAATCTGTATGGTTTTTTGAAAAGGGGAATGTTTTTGATGACACAATTATCCGGATTGAATGTCGCGGTTTTAGGAGCAACCGGTGCGGTAGGCCAGCAAATGATCGCAACGCTAGAAAAGCGAGATTTGCCGATAAAGAAATTAACCCTGTTATCTTCGGCACGTTCAGCGGGGAAAAAGATATCATTTAAAGGCGAAGAAATCGAAGTCCAGGAAGCAAAGCCAGAAAGCTTTGAGGGAATTGATATTGCTTTATTCAGCGCAGGAGGCAGCATATCAAAGGAGTTTGCTCCCGAAGCGGTAAAGCGCGGAGCTATTGTGATCGATAATACGAGCGCTTTCCGCATGGACGAGAATACCCCGCTTGTGGTTCCTGAAGTGAATGAGGAAGACCTGAAGCTGCACAATGGCATCATCGCCAACCCGAACTGTTCTACGATACAAATGGTCGTGGCTCTCGAGCCGATCAGAAAAAAATACGGCCTCGATAAAGTGGTCGTGTCGACTTATCAGGCCGTTTCAGGTGCCGGGGCCGCTGCTATCGCAGAATTGAAAGGCCAGTCTCAGGCCATTTTGAACGAAGAAGCACCCGAGGCGTCCGTTTTACCGGTTAAAGGCGACAAAAAGCATTACCAGATTGCCTTTAACGTGATTCCGCAAATTGATAAATTCCAAGACAACGGGTTCACCTTTGAAGAAATGAAGATGATTAATGAAACGAAGAAGATCATGCATATGCCGGAGCTTCCCGTTGCGGCTACGTGCGTCCGTCTGCCTGTCGTTACCGGACACTCAGAATCGGTCTATATTGAAGTAGAAAGCGAACGAGTCACCGCAGTACAGCTTAAAGAGCTGCTAAAAACGGCACCAGGCGTTGTCTTGCAGGATGATCCGGAAAACCAGGTTTATCCGATGCCTGCAGATGCAGTTGGTAAAAATGACGTTTTTGTGGGTAGAATCCGGAAAGACCTGGATCAAGATAAAGGCTTTCATTTATGGGTTGTTTCCGATAACCTCCTCAAAGGGGCAGCATGGAATTCAGTACAAATCGCCGAAAGCCTGTTAAAATTAGGATTAGTCTCAGTAAAATAAATACTACAGGAAAAGCATGGTCAGCGATTCGTCGCTGACTTATATTTGAGGTGTTTCTATGAAAATCATCGTTCAGAAATTCGGTGGAACTTCGGTTCGGGATGAAGAAAGCAGATCGCACGCATTAAGGCATATCAAAAAAGCAATAAGTGATGGCTTCAAAGTGGTAGTCGTCGTATCGGCCATGGGCAGAAAAGGCGAACCTTACTCGACAGATACGCTGTACTCGCTTGTAAACGGGTCTGACAGCAAAATTTCGAAAAGAGAGCAGGACTTGCTTTTATCGGTAGGAGAAACCATTTCTACTGTCGTTTTTACAAATATGTTGCTTGTGAATGGGATAAAAGCAACCGCGTATACAGGAGCACAGGCCGGATTCCGGACTAATGGAGAGCATACAAGTGCAAAAATAATAGAAATGAAAAGCGAGCGTATCTTGAAAGAGCTTGAAAACCAGGAAGTAGTCGTTGTGGCCGGCTTTCAGGGAGCCGCGAAAAATGGCGATGTTACCACGATTGGCCGCGGAGGCAGCGACACATCCGCAGCTGCCCTTGGGGCGGCCCTCAAGGCCGAATGGGTTGATATCTACACGGATGTGGACGGTATCATGACTGCAGACCCAAGGATTGCAGAGAACGCTCGTCCGCTTTCAGTAGTTACCTACAATGAGGTGTGCAACATGGCCTATCAGGGGGCAAAAGTCATCCACCCGCGTGCCGTAGAAATCGCCATGCAGGCAAAAGTACCGATCAGAATCCGTTCAACTTATACAGATGAGCTGGGCACGCTTGTAACGACGATTAACAGGGATAACCAAGGCAGCGACATTCGTGAACGCTTAGTTACTGGAATAGCCCATGTTTCACAAATCACTCAGATTAAAGTGACCGCAAAAAAGGACCAGTACGATCTTCAAGCGGAAGTATTCCAGGCTATGGCAAATGCGTCCATATCCGTTGACTTCATCAACATTTCGCCTAATGCGGCCATTTACACCGTAACCGATGAAATGACTGCACGCGCGATAGAAATCCTGAAGAGTCTCGGGTATGAACCTGCGATTCAAAAAAATTGCGCCAAGGTATCAGTAGTAGGTGCAGGAATCAATGGTGTTCCCGGTGTGGCAGCGAAAATCGTTACCGCGCTTTCTGAGAAAGGGATCGGTATTCTTCAATCGGCGGACAGCCATACAACGATCTGGGTCCTTGTAAAAGAAGATGACCTAGTGGAAGCAGTGAATTCTCTGCACAATACCTTTGAGCTGCATATAGAAGCGGTGGATCACCGCATAACGGATTAATGATTGTCTAATAAATCAAGAGGTGTTTGATATGGTATATTTTGGAAGAGTTTCAACCGCGATGGTTACTCCTTTTGACAAAAAGGGAAATATTGATTTTACGAAAACGACCCAGCTGGTGAATTACTTAATCGAAAACGGCACGGATTCACTCGTGCTTGCCGGAACAACAGGCGAATCACCGACCTTATCTACAGAAGAAAAAATGGCCCTGCTCCGTCATGTTGTTAAAGTTGTTGAAAAGCGGGTTCCTATCACAATGGGTACTGGCAGCAACAATACGTATGCTTCCATCGAGCTGACGAAGAAGGCTGAACAAAGCGGTGCGGATGCCATTATGCTCGTAGCTCCGTATTATAACAAGCCAAGTCAGGAAGGGCTGTATCAGCATTTTAAGGCGATTGCTGAAAGCACTGACCTCCCAGTTATGATTTACAACATTCCGGGAAGATCGACGGTTAATATCGAACCAGGAACAGTTATCAGGCTCTCGCAGATCCCTAATATTGTCGCTGTTAAAGAAGCAAGTGGGAATTTAAATGCGATGACGGAAATCGTTGCAGGCACTGATGAGGACTTTTTGCTTTACAGCGGTGATGACGGAATTACGCTTCCTGTGCTATCCATCGGCGGAGTTGGAGTCGTATCGGTCGCCTCACACGTCATCGGCAAAGAAATGCAGGCAATGATCGATCAATTCCTGCAAGGCAACCATAAAGAAGCGGCAAAGCTTCACCAAAGCTTATTGCCGGTCATGGAAGGGCTGTTTGCAGCGCCAAACCCCGCTCCAGTAAAAACAGCCTTGCAATTGAAAGGAATGGATGTAGGATCTGTCAGATTGCCGCTCATTCCGCTTACAGAGCAAGAAAGAGTCACACTAAATGAGCTAATTAAATAACACTAAGAGCCAATCATTCGATGATTGGCTTTTTAGATGCTTATAAAAGAAGGCTGAAAATTAAAAATACTCCTTCCCAATACTCGCCTGTTGCCATTATACTTTTACTAGCTAGGAGCGAGCCGAAGGGGGATAAGTATTGTGATAAAGAAATTGATTAGAGCGGAACACGGGAAAAATGGTATTGAAAATAGCTGATTCTAACGAAATAAAAGATCTTGAAAATTGAATAAGTTGTCATGTTTTTTTAGCATCAGGTATAATGAAATCAATTGGAGTTTTGAACGGATTTTTCTAAGGAGGAAATACCATTGACAAAAGAACAGAATAAAGGCATAAGAATCATTCCTCTTGGGGGACAAGGTGAACTCGGGAAAAACATGTATGTTGCAGAAGTGTATGGCGATATCTTTCTGCTGGATGCAGGCCTGATGTTTCCGGAAGAAGAGATGTTGGGGATAGATGCGGTCATCCCGGATATTACTTATCTAATCGAAAATAAAGAACGGCTTCAGGGTATATTTTTAAGCCATGGCCATGAAGATCATATGGGCGCACTGACATATGTTATGAAGTATTTGCGTGTTCCTGTATACGGAACCAAGCTGACAATCGGGCTGGCAAAAGCAAAATTGCTCGAAGATGACTTTAAGGGAAATGCAGAATTCATTGAAGTGGAGTCTCATTCCAGATTAAAGTTCCCGAACGCTGACGTCTCTTTCTTTAAAACGAACCATAGTATTCCTGATTCGGTAGGAATTGTTATCCATACCTCTGAAGGGGCGATCGTCTATACCGGTGATTTCAAATTCGATCAGGCTGCTGCAGATTTGTACAAGCCTGATATTGGGGAGATGGCCAAAATAGGGGAAGGAGACGTGCTTTGTCTGCTATCTGACAGCACCGGAGCCGAAAAACCGGGTTATACTCCTTCTGAAGCGCTCGTTGCGAAGGATATGGGCGATGCATTTTACAATGCTAACGGGCGAATCATCGTTACCTGCTTTGCCTCGAATATTAATCGTATCCAACATGTTTTTAATGCTGCGGCATTCAGCGGCAGAAAATTGGCCGTAGACGGCAAGAGCCTAAAGCGTGTTTATGAGACAGCATTAAAAGCGGGGTATTTAAAGGTTGACGAAGAAATGATCATTCCGATTACGGAAATCAGCGATTTTCCGGATAACAAGATTGTCATCCTTTCCACAGGGCATCAGGGCGAACCCATTGCCGCCTTGCAAAAAATGGCGAAGCAAACGCATAAACAGGTCAATATTAAAGCCGGCGATACTGTTTTGATTGCCGCCTCGCCTCTTAAGAGCGGAGAAGTCATTTTATATAAAACAATTGATTTGCTTTACAGGGCTGGTGCCAACGTTGTTTCAGGGCCCAATCGGGTCCATGTTTCCGGGCACGGCAGCCAGGAAGAGCTGAAAATGATGATCAATCTGATCAAACCGAAGTATTTGATTCCCGTCCATGGAGAATACCGCCAGCTTCATGCACACGCTAAGGTCGGCATAGCCTCAGGACTTTCTAAAGAGAATATTATAATTGCCGAAAAAGGCGACGTGATTGAGGTCAATCCGGATAAAATCCGTCTTTCCGGCAAGGTTTCGGCAGGGAATATCCTCATTGACGGCAGCGGAGTCGGTGATGTCGGCAATATCGTATTGAGGGACCGCCGATTGTTATCACAGGACGGCATTTTGATTGTGGTTGTAACGTTGAATCGTCGCGACAAAACAATTGCCGCCGGACCGGAAATCATTTCACGCGGGTTTGTTTATATCCGGGAATCTGAAAAGCTAATGACCGAATCGGCAGGAATCGTTACGGAAATCGTCAAAAAAGCAGCATCGAGACAAGTGTTCGATTGGTCCACCTTGAAGCAGGATATCCGCGATTCGCTAAATCAATATTTATTTGAAAAAACAAAACGTCGCCCGATGATTCTGCCTATCATTATGGAAATTTAACGCCTTTCGACAATTATATAAGTTGTTTTGGCTCATTTAAGCTCCAACTGCATAGACCGAGGAGAAAGCGAGTTTTCTCTTGGCCTATGCAGTTGGAGCAACCTTTCAGCTTCGCTGAAAGGCATGTGAAACCCAGTTTCACATGAATGAGCCAAAAATACATTGTTCGACAGCTTAAATTTATAAATTCAACTTATATATATATTTGCTCCCGGCTTGCGAAAATGCAAGGCCGGGATTTTTCAGCAGAAAGGAAAATTTATACTTTCCTTCCTGCATTAGTGCAGCTACGTCTAATCTCGGTATTACGGCTCGTCAATCGACGAGTTTTCTTTATGGGAATGAAGCTGCTCCTTCCAGATAATAATAACCTCATAAGAAAGAGAAAGGGGATTGTTAAATGGAAAGAGGACCAGTACCGAATCAACCAATGCCAAACCAGCCGGTGGTACCAAATCAGCCGATGCCGAACCAACCGATCGTGCCAAATCAGCCGATGCCGAACCAACCAGGGGGAGATCAGCCGGGGAAGATGTCACCTTTGTTGGAAAAGATCCAGCAGCTCGGACAAACGACTGTACCGCAGATGACACCCGATTCATCGATACACTGCTTAACCATCATCGGCCAGGTAGAGGGGCATATGCAGCTTCCGCCGCAAAATAAAACAACGAAATATGAGCATGTCATCCCGCAGATTGTTGCGATCGAACAGAATCCGAATATTGAAGGACTGCTGGTGATTTTAAATACAGTCGGAGGAGATGTAGAAGCGGGGCTGGCCATATCTGAAATGCTCGCATCACTATCCAAACCGACCGTGTCTATTGTGCTCGGAGGAGGCCATTCCATCGGTGTCCCAATTGCGGTTTCTTGCGATTATTCCTTCATTGCCGAAACAGCGACAATGACGATTCACCCTATCCGGTTAACCGGACTTGTAATCGGTGTACCACAAACGTTTGAATACTTGGATAAGATGCAGGATCGCGTTGTTAATTTCGTTACGAAGCATTCAAACGTATCAGAAGAAAAGTTCAAAGAGCTGATGTTTGCAGTAGGCAACCTTACGAGAGATATCGGCACAAATGTAGTAGGGACGGATGCTGTCCAATCAGGATTGATCGATGAAGTTGGCGGGGTAGGGCAAGCCATGAAAAAGCTTTATGAGATGGTTGATCAAAACAGAGCGAATGTCCAAGTCACACATCAGGAAGGATTTGTCCAATGATTCTTTACACCATGACACCGCATGATCAAATCTTTCCTACTGATGAGGAGACCTTTGCCAGATATGTTGCTGTCAACTATAATGGAGTGCAGCTTTTGGCAGAAAAACAGGAAGAAAATGGCTACCGTGTCGACCGAATCATAAGCACAGACCCTGCCCATTATTTGGATCAAACAATTCAGCCGGGAGCGACTATCCGTTATTAGCATTCAGAAACTAGAAAGATCGTCCAAGTTTATTGAGATATGGTATACTAATACTACATTGATCAAGCAGCCAGTTGGCTGCTTTCTTCATTACAAAATTAAAGAAAGTATCATTTTCTTAACTTGGGTTGTTGTTTAGCTACAACGTACAGAACGTGACTTGCGCCGACGAAGACATGAGGACATGGCGGTCTTAGTCGATGTTCCTTTTGCAGGGGCTTCCGCTTTTCTAATAATACATAGATTGCATGAAAATACAGGTGATAAAAAATGGCAAAGAAGAAACGAAGGAAATCAAGAAGTGCGGATAAATTAAAATCGACATTAAAGTTTGAACTCACAGGGCTGATCATGCTTGGACTTGCCGCTATTGCGCTTGCCGAGCTTGGGGCGGTCGGGCATTCGATTGTTTACCTTTTGCGTTTTTTTATGGGGGAATGGTATATCCTTTTGCTGGCGGGCTTTGTATTGGTCAGCTTTTATCTGATGATAAAACGGGAAATCCCACTATTTCTTAAAAGACAGCTTGTAGGTATTTATTTTATTGTATTAAGCATTCTGCTGCTGAGCCATGTGAAGCTATTTGAGCTGCTTTCTGAAGGAGGACCGTTCAATAAGCCCAGTGTGATCGCGAATACTTGGGAATTATTCTGGATGGAAGTAAGAGGCGAGAGCAGTACAACTGACCTGGGCGGTGGGATGATAGGTGCGTTAATGTTCGCGGTTTCCTACTTTTTGTTCGATGAAGCGGGTTCTAAAATTATTGGTTTTCTATTGATCGTGTCGGGCTTTGTACTTCTAACCGGCAAAACGGTCGGTGATAAGCTGGGCAGGTTCATTCTTTCAAGCGGCCGATTTTTTGCAGGTCAATGGGAAGCATTTTTGAATGACATGAAAAGCTGGAAACAAGGAAAACGGGAGAAAAAGAAGGTAAAAAAGGAAGCGGTATTGCTTAAGGAAGCCGAAGCAGCGGAAACGCAAAAGATACAGGCGGAAGAATTGCCGCTGCAACCCCCTGAGACCAGATTGATCTCCAATTTTGCCGATACCGCCTACGGGGGAACGGATCCGGATGAAACGGCATCACTCGGGACAAAAAACGAGGGTGGAGAAACTGGAAAGAAATCGGACAGTCCCACTATTGCTGAAGAGGAAGCGGAAGATAATACACCATCTATCAGCTTTACGGAAGTGGAAAACAAAGAATATGTCCTTCCCGCTCTTACATTGCTTAGTCAGCCAAGAAAAACCGATCAAAGCGGTGAATATCAGTTGATTAATGAAAATGCCGCAAAGCTTGAGCGTACATTCCATAGCTTCGGTGTAAAAGCAAAAGTTACCCAGGTTCATCTCGGACCAGCGGTAACAAAGTATGAAGTCCATCCCGATGTCGGGGTAAAGGTAAGCCGCATTGTCAGCTTAGCTGATGATTTGGCTTTAGCATTGGCCGCAAAAGATATCAGAATCGAAGCACCAATACCAGGTAAGTCAGCAATCGGGATTGAAGTGCCGAATTCGGAAATTGCCATGGTATCCTTACGTGAGGTTCTGGAAGCAAAAGAATTTGATAAGCCGGAGGAGAAGCTCCAAATTGGACTTGGACGCAATATTTCCGGAGAGGCTGTGTTTGCCGAGCTGAATAAAATGCCTCACCTGCTTGTAGCGGGTGCAACGGGAAGCGGTAAGTCCGTCTGTATAAACGGAATCATTACCAGCATCTTGATGCGGGCCAAGCCCCATGAAGTGAAAATGATGATGATTGATCCGAAAATGGTTGAGCTGAATGTTTACAACGGGATTCCACACTTGCTCGCGCCTGTTGTAACGAATCCGAAAAAAGCTTCGCAGGCACTGAAGAAGGTAGTCAGTGAAATGGAACGGAGATATGAGCTGTTCTCGCACACAGGGACACGCAATATCGAAGGATACAACGACCATGTGTATCGTCATAATATCGAGGAGGACGACAAACAACCGCTTTTGCCATATATCGTCGTCATTGTCGATGAGCTGGCCGACTTGATGATGGTGGCATCGAATGACGTCGAGGATGCCATAACCAGACTGGCGCAAATGGCGCGGGCTGCGGGGATCCACTTAATTATTGCGACACAAAGGCCTTCCGTCGATGTCATCACGGGTGTCATTAAAGCGAATATTCCATCCCGGATTGCATTTAGCGTATCTTCAGCGACAGACTCAAGAACGATCCTGGATATGGGCGGCGCTGAAAAACTTTTAGGCCGCGGCGACATGCTCTTCCTGCCGGCCGGCTCATCAAAGCCTGTCCGGGTCCAGGGTGCGTTTTTATCGGATCGGGAAGTAGAGGAAGTCGTTGAATATGTCATTTCCCAGCAAAAAGCACAGTACAACGAAGAGATGATCCCGGATGAAACGAGTGAAGCTGTTGGCGAGGTTGCTGATGCTCTTTATGACGAAGCCGTTCAGCTGATCATTGAGATGCAGACCGCATCCGTTTCCATGCTACAAAGGAGATTCAGGATCGGGTACACCCGTGCAGCAAGGCTTATCGACGAAATGGAAGCAAGGGGAGTCGTCGGTCCTTATGAAGGAAGCAAACCAAGAACGGTCCTTGTTTCGAAGGATCCGGAGAATGAAGCCCATTCCTCTTAAAAGCAAAACAGACCACGGATCAGATTCCGGGGTCTGTTTTTTTGATCAATGATCAGTCTAATTCAGAGACATCATTCAGATGTTCTTTACAAAATGAATCAATAATGGCTTCCTCTTCCTCTTCAAGCTCAAAGTCCATGATATTATCGGTTTCTTTTTCGATGATATCATACTTAACAATTACACTTCTATGTTCTTCTACAGTATAGAGAACTCGTATGTATAATCCCTTTTCCGAAAATAATTCATCATCTTCCGGCACATCGATATCAAGAAGAAATTCATATCTCTCTCCGGTCAATATGCCAAATGAATCCTTCAGTAAATCCACACTATAACTTGTGATGGTAATCATTTCATCATCCTTTCCAGGCGTCATCCTAGTGTTATTATACCCAAAAACTGCAGCAAAAGAAAAAGCTTTGTTAACTATCTCTGTTGATTTTGGTTCAATGCGTGTGAAACCGAGCTTTCACAGGCATTGAACCAAAAATAATATTTATCAGCAATGTTTTATAAGAGACCCAAAGAATAAAGATGCCCTTGATAGTATCAGCACAAAAAAATTCTATAATGTCGAACAGAAAGAGAAAACTGGTAGAATATAACTATGAATAAATATAAATCTGTTATACATCACAATTCTTTTTTCCTACAAATTTCAAAACTCTATTTATTTATACATCAAAAAATGATATAGTATTTTCGATTAGTAGGAATGATTGAACATCAGAGGTCTGATGTCTTAAGAAATGGTTGGAGGAAGCTGCATGTCCATAAAGTCAGATAATCGGCATTTGTATTTACAAGTCATCGATCACCTCAAACAGGACATTGAGAACGGGATTTACAAAGAAAAAGAAAAGCTTCCCTCTGAGTTTGATTTAGCAAAAATGCTTGGAGTGAGCAGAGCCACTTTACGGGAAGCATTGCGTATTCTTGAAGAGGAGAATGTCATAATCCGCCGTCATGGAGTGGGTACCTTTGTAAATACTCAGCCGATGTTCACTTCAGGAATCGAACAGCTTAACAGTGTCACAAATATGATTAAGCAGGCGGGCATGAAACCCGGAACAATCTTCTTAAGTTCGAGGACCGAGGAGCCGACTGATGAAGACATTCGCCGTTTTTCTTATTCATTGGATGAAGGAATTGTTTTATTAGAAAGAGTGCGGACAGCAAATGGGGAACCGGTCGTATATTGTGTGGATAAAATCCCTGAACATATCCTGCCGGAAACATTTTCTCACGAAGATGAATCCATCTTTGATATTTTAGAGAAGGAAGCGGATCGAAGAATAGCCTATGCGGTCGCGCAAATCGAACCGATCGGCTATCACGAAAAAGTTTCTCCGATTTTGGAGTGTGATCCTGAAGCTGCTCTCCTAGTATTAAAGCAAATGCATTTTGATGAAAAAGACGAGCCAGTGCTTTATTCGGTCAATTATTTCAAGGCTGACATGTTCAGTTTTCATGTGCTGCGAAAAAGAATCTAAAATTTTTATTTCGCCATGAAAACGCAATCATTTCTCTTTCATTACATTTCTGACTAATCAACTAATACTTTAGGGGGTACAATCTTGAAAAAGCGTAAATTTGGTTTGGCGCTGTCTTTGGTCCTAGCTGCAGGAACAATCCTAGGTGCATGTGGCAATGATGAAGAGTCTGGAAGCAATGGTGAAACAGAAAAAGAAAAAGATAAGTTCACGGTTGGTATGGTTACGGACATCGGCGGCGTTGATGATAAGTCGTTCAACCAATCTGCATGGGAAGGTCTTCAGGAATTCGGTAAAGAAAACGACTTGGAAAAAGGAAAAGACGGTTATAATTACGTCCAATCCAAATCTGATGCAGACTATGCAACCAACTTAAATACATTGGTTCGTAATGATTTTGACTTGATTTATGGTATTGGTTATTTACTTGCAGAGCCTCTTGGCAAAGTGGCTGACCAGCGTAAAGATTCAAATTTCGCAATTGTTGACTCCGTGGTTGAAAAGCCAAACGTAGCCAGCATCACCTTCACTGAGCAGCAAGGTTCATTCCTTGTCGGCGTTATCGCTGCCCACACGACTAAATCAAATAAGATCGGTTTCGTCGGCGGTGTCGATGGATCCCTAATCAATAAATTTGAAGCAGGTTTCATCGCTGGTGTTAAATCTGTTAAACCTGACGCTGATGTAAAAGTTCAATATGCAGGAAGCTTCGGAGCTGCTGATAAAGGACAAGCAATTGCATCCAGCATGTATTCTTCAGGAATTGATGTAATCTATCATGCTTCCGGCGGAACTGGTAATGGCGTATTCGCTGCCGCTAAAGAATTGAAAAAGAAAGATCCTAAGAGCAATATCTGGGTAATCGGAGTTGACCGTGACCAGTTTGAAGAAGGAAATGTAGAAGCAGACGGACAGCAATACAACGTAACATTAACCTCAATGGTTAAGCGTGTTGATATCGCAGTTAAAGACCTAGCTGATAAAGCGAAAGCCGGCGATTTCCCTGGTGGAGAAGTAATCGAATACGGTCTTGAAGAAAATGGGGTATCCATTGCTGAACACAAAGAAAACGTTTCTGAGGATGCAATGAAAGCAGTCGATGAGTGGACTGAAAAGATCAAATCAGGTGAAATAAAAGTACCTGCTACTCGCGATGAGCTTAAAGCTATGAAATTCTAATACTTAATGCGAGATTAATAATCATAGGAGGAATAATCTGGGCAGTTTCTGCCACTTATTCCTCCTTTTTATCCGTTTAAACCAGTGTATATACTTGAAGAAAGCAAGTGAAAAACTATGAAAATCGCTTTGTAGTTTTTCCTTTGGTTTTTTCAAAATTAAAGGATAAATGCCATTCGAACACCCACTCACTTTTTAGGAGTTGATCATAAGTGGAATATGTTATTGAAATGCTTAATATTCGAAAGGAATTTCCCGGCATCGTTGCGAATGATAATGTGACGCTGCAGGTGAAGAAAGGGGAGATCCATGCGCTCCTCGGCGAAAACGGGGCAGGGAAATCGACCTTGATGAATGTTCTATTCGGCTTGTACCAGCCAGAGAAAGGGGAAATCCGTGTAAATGGGAAACCCGTTAAGATTACCGACCCGAATATTGCCAATGAATTGGGCATCGGGATGGTGCATCAGCACTTTATGCTGGTCGATCCTTTTACAGTAACGGAAAATATCATTCTCGGCAAAGAACCTTCAAAAAATGGAAAGATTGATCTTAAAGCGGCCAATAAGGAAGTCCGTGAGCTTTCAGAGCGTTACGGGTTAAGGGTCGATCCAGATGCGAGAATTGAAGATATTTCCGTTGGGATGCAGCAAAGAGTCGAAATCCTGAAAACTCTCTATCGGGGAGCGGAAATTTTAATTTTTGACGAACCGACTGCGGTATTAACACCCCAGGAAATCAAAGAACTCATCACAATTATGGATACGCTTGTAAAAGAGGGTAAATCAATCATCTTGATCACCCATAAATTAAAGGAGATCATGGAAGTGTGTGATCGTGTGACTGTCATCCGAAAAGGACAGGGAATCGGGACCGTAAATGTCAGTGAAACGAACCCGGATGCTCTTGCAAGCTTGATGGTCGGCCGCGACGTTGTCTTTAAAACGGAGAAATCGGAGGCTAATCCCGCTGCTGATGTGTTGGAAGTAAAAGACCTGACAGTGAATGATTCACGCGGAGTACAGGCTGTTAAGGGACTAAATCTCACAGTCAGGGCCGGTGAGATTGTCGGAATTGCCGGGGTTGACGGCAACGGACAGTCTGAATTGATTGAAGCCCTTACAGGACTTCGGAAAGCAGATGACGGCTCCATTAAAATCAATGGAACCGAAATCAAGAATAAAACGCCGCGAAAAATTGCCGAATCCGGTGTAGGCCATATTCCACAAGACCGTCACAAGCACGGTTTGGTTCTGGACTATACAATCGGTGAAAATATGGTATTACAGACTTATTACAAGAAACCAAATTCCCGAAGCGGCGTTTTAAACTACCGGAAGATTTATGAAAAAGCTAGGACGTTAATTAGTGAATTTGATGTAAGAACACCGAGTGAGTATACGCCTGCCCGTGCTTTATCAGGTGGTAACCAGCAAAAAGCGATTATCGGCCGTGAAGTAGACCGCGATCCCGATTTGCTGATAGCGGCACAGCCGACCCGGGGGCTCGATGTCGGGGCCATTGAATATATTCACAAACGCCTGCTTGAACAGCGTGATCATGGAAAGGCGGTATTGCTCGTTTCATTCGAGCTGGATGAAATCATGAACGTCAGTGACCGCATTGCCGTTATCTATGAAGGGGAGATAGTTGCCATTGTGAATCCAAAAGAAACGACAGAACAGGAACTGGGACTCCTAATGGCAGGCAGTAAGAGGATGGAAGCAGGTGGAACGACAAATGGCTAAAAAATTATTGAACTTATCGATTCCTGTTATTTCGGTATTGCTTGGATTGATAGCAGGGGCGATTATCATGCTTGTAAGCGGTTATGATCCTGTAAGCGGATATTCCGCAATGCTTGCCGGGATATTCGGGGATGAATTTTATATGGGTGAAACGGTCCGTCAAATCACTCCCTATATCTTTGCGGGCCTTGCCGTTGCGTTTGCGTTCAGAACAGGCCTTTTCAATATCGGGGTTGAAGGCCAATTGATCGTCGGCTGGCTGGCTGCCGTCTGGGTAGGTATTGAATTCGATCTGCCTAAAATTATCCATTTACCGCTTGCCGTACTTGCCGGTGCAGTTGCCGGGGCCCTATGGGCTTTTATCCCTGGGTTGCTAAAGGCGAAATTCAGGGTTCATGAAGTTATCGTAACGATCATGCTTAACTATACAGCTTTGCATATTACAAACTATCTTATTATCAATGTTTTGTCTGATAAACAAGATAAAACAGAGAATATCGCCGAAACGGCTTCATTGCGTTCTATAACATTTGAGAATATGACTGACCTGTCCCGTATGCACTGGGGAATCATTATCGCGATCATTTGTGCGATCATCATGTGGTTCATTCTTGAGAAAACGACTACCGGCTTTGAGTTAAAAGCTGTCGGTTTCAACCAGCATGCTTCTGAGTATGCGGGAATGAGTGTTAATCGAAACATCATTCTTTCCATGGTCATTTCAGGCACATTCGCAGGACTTGCGGGGGCTATGGAAGGGCTTGGTACGTTTGGGTATGCCGCAATCAAAGGCGGGTTTACCGGCGTCGGCTTCGATGGTATCGCAGTCGCTCTTCTCGGAGCAAACACAGCGATCGGGGTCGTGCTTGCGGCGATATTATTCGGCGGATTGAAGAATGGTGCCTTGAATATGCCTCTGGAAGCTGGCGTTCCAAACGAAATTGTTGATATTGTCATTGCTTTGATTATTTTCTTTGTAGCTTCAGGTTATTTTATTCGCTGGATTATTTCACGTATTTCTAAAAAGGGGGCGAAATAGGTGGACTTCTATCAGATTTTGCAAATTATCGTCCCATCGATGATTGCCCTTGCGGCACCACTTATTTTCACTGCTCTCGGCGGCGTTTTTTCTGAACGCTCCGGGGTTGTAAACATCGGTCTGGAAGGATTAATGGTGATCGGGGCATTTGTCAGTATCGTTTTCAACTTAACTTTCGCGGAACAGTTAGGAGCACTGACCCCGTGGGTGTCCATTCTTGTCGCTATGGTTGCGGCGATGATATTCTCCTTGCTTCACGCTTTGGCTTCGATTACATTCCGCGCCGATCAAACGGTCAGCGGTGTGGCCATTAACCTGTTGGCAGTAGGATTGTCTTTATTCCTTGTCAAGAAAATTTATGACAAAGGACAAACAGATATCATTAAACAAACATTCGATAAAATAGATATCCCGATTTTAAGTGATATTCCGGTAATCGGTCCGATTTTCTTTTCGAATGGATATTATATTTCCTATATCGCGATTCTACTTGCGATCCTGGTTTGGTACATCATTTACAAGACTCCGTTTGGATTGCGTTTGCGCTCCGTCGGGGAACATCCGATGGCGGCCGATACAATGGGAATCAATGTTTATAAAATGCGCTATGTAGGTGTTATTTTATCAGGTGCGCTTGGCGGTATCGGCGGCGCTGTCCATGCATTGACTGTAACCCTCGATTTCAGCCATTCAACCATCAACGGCCAGGGGTTCATGGCGATTGCCGCGATGATTTTCGGTAAATGGCATCCAATAGGCGCAATGGGTGCCGGGCTGTTCTTCGGTCTGGCGCAAAGCTTGAGCATTGTTGGAGCGCAACTGCCATTCTTTAGCGAGATCCCGCCCGTGTATTTATTGATTGCTCCTTACATTCTGACGATTATTGCACTTGCAGGATTTATCGGAAGAGCAGATGCTCCGAAGGCATCCGGCCATCCGTATATTAAAGGGAAAAGATAATAGGTGTATTCATGTAAAGCTGTCTGCGATATGCAGGCAGCTTTTTCATTTCTTTTTGAATAAATCATAACAATATTATGTTAATAGATTATTTTTTGAAACAGGTCGTACAGCTTGCATGAAATTTCCATTACCTTGTATATTTGTATGAGAAAGAATTTTATCCAAGTCATGAGTTTATCGAACGTATATGTTTAAAAGGTTTCCGTTCTACAAACAATAGGGCTAATGATATTACGTATTTTTACAAGGAGGACAACTGAATGGCGATTACTTCGGACATTGTAAAAAAGAAACCGGGCTATAATTTACATATCGTGAAAACCGAAAAGTATAAAACCAATACATTGGTATTAAAAATGAAGGCACCCTTAACTACTGACACAGTCACCTATAGGTCACTGCTCCCTTACGTTTTGCAGAGCACGACTGAAACGCATCCAACATCTACAGAGTTGCGCTCCTATCTTGCTGAGTTATACGGAGCAAGCCTTGATGTTGACGTGGCTAAAAAAGGTGAATATCAAATTATCAGTTTTGCAATGGAAATCGCCAATGAAAAATTTCTATCTAACTCTGCCCCTTTATTGGCAAAAGGCTTTGAACTGCTGATGGAGGTGGTGTTTCATCCTAAAACGGATGGAGAAGCTTTTGAAGCGGATACGGTGTTAAAGGAGAAACGGTCTTTAAAACAGCGGATCCAATCAGTATATGATGATAAAATGCGCTATTCCACGAAACGACTTGTTGAGGAAATGTGCAAAAATGAACCCTATGCTCTCGAAACGATTGGGTTCGAGGCAGATTTAGATAAGATTACTCCAGAGCTTCTATACACTTATTATAAAAAAGCCCTTTCCGAAGATGAGATCGACTTCTATGTCATCGGCGACCTCAATGAACATGAAGTCGAAGAGTTGGCGGATAAATACGTAAGTCTTAAGGAAAGAAATCCGAAGAGAATAAAGCCTGTTCAGAAAAAAGTGGAAAAAGAGAAAGAAGTGGTCGAAAAGCAGGATGTAAAGCAAGGGAAATTGAACGTGGGCTATCGTACCAACGTCTTGTACGGAGATGAGGACTATTATGCGCTTCAGCTTTTCAACGGCATTTTCGGCGGATTCTCCCATTCCAAACTTTTCATCAATGTACGTGAGAAAGCGAGCCTTGCTTATTATGCTTCTTCTCGGATCGAAAGCCATAAAGGCTTGCTGATCGTCATGTCAGGCATTGAGAATAAAAATTACGGGCAGGCGGTCGAAATCATTAGAGAGCAAATGAAAGAAATGAAGCAGGGCAATTTCACAGAAGAGGACCTCGCCCAGACAAAAGCCGTAGTAAAGAACCAGATTTTAGAGACCGCCGATGTCGCACGCGGTTTAGTGGAAATACTATATCATAATGTGATATCCGGTATGAACATCCCGCTCGATGAATGGCTTGAAAAAACAGAAAAAACCACCAAAGAGGAAATTGTTAAAGTGGCGCAAAAGATCGAATGTGACACGATTTATTTCCTGACTGGCACGGAGGTGCAGGCATAATGGAGAAAATCACGTTTGACCAGCTTCAGGAAGAATTGTTTCACGAAAAGATGGATAACGGCTTACAGGTTTACATATTGCCTAAAAAAGGCTTTAACAAATCATACGCAACGTTCACGACCAAATATGGTTCGGTCGACAATCATTTTAAGCCGCTGAAAAAGCAAGATTTCGTAAAGGTTCCGGATGGGATCGCCCACTTTTTGGAGCATAAATTGTTCGAGAAAGAAGATGGCGATGTGTTCCAGCAATTCAGCAAACAGGGGGCTTCAGCTAATGCCTTCACATCCTTTACTAGGACTGCGTATCTTTTCTCAAGTACTTTTGATTTCCAGAAAAACCTGACAACATTAATTGATTTCGTACAGGAGCCTTATTTTTCCGAAAAGACGGTTGAAAAAGAGAAAGGAATTATCGGCCAGGAAATCAATATGTACGACGACAATGCGGACTGGAGGCTTTACTTCGGCTGCATCCAGAATATGTATGAGCATCACCCTGTAAAAATCGATATTGCCGGCACGGTGGATTCGATTGCGAAAATCACCAAGGATATGCTTTACGAATGCTACGAAACGTTTTATCATCCGAGCAATATGCTCTTGTTTATTGTCGGTCCGGTAGACCCCGAGCAGACAATCGAGTTAATAAGAAAAAATCAAGAGAACAAGGAATACAGTGAGCAACCTGAGATCGCAAGACATTTTGAGGATGAACCAACTGGTGTGGCCAAGAAAAGCCAAGTCCTCCACATGAATGTGCAAACACCAAAAGTAATGCTTGGCCTAAAGGCGGTGGATGTTCATGTTTCAGGAGCAGCGCTCTTGAAAACCGAATTAACCGCAAATGTACTGCTTGAGGTTCTGTTTGGTAAGACCTCAGATCTCTACGAAGAGTTGTATTCGGAGGGCTATATCGATCAATCCTTCTCCTATGACTTCACTCAGGAGCAGGGCTTCGGTTTTGCTCTCATCGGCGGGGATTCAACCCGTCCTAGGGAGTTAACGGATAGATTAAAGGACATTTTGCTGAAAGCAAAATCAGGGACAGGAATTAGCGAAGAAAGTGTGAACCGAACAATCAAGAAAAGAATCGGCAGCTTCCTTCGCGCCTTGAACTCTCCAGAGTATATTGCCAATCAATTTACACGCTATGCGTTCAATGATATGGATCTGTTTGATGTAGTCCCGGTACTTGAGAACATTACATTCAAAGATGTGAAACAGGCAGCCGAGCAGTTAATAGACGAAGAGCGAATGACCGTCTGCCAGATCTTGCCGAAATAATACGAAATACAAAACCTTGCCGGATTCAAGGCAAGGTTTTGCTATAATGGTTAACATAGCCAAACAGAGGATAAGGGGGAGCAATCTAGTGGAAAAACGTTTTGCCCTTATTACGGGAGCAAGTGGGGGAATTGGAAGAGCGATAGCGATAAAGCTTGCGCAGGAGAATTATTCTTTATATTTGCATTACAACCAAAATCAAAAAGCAATTGAGCAGCTGATGTCAGAGCTCGAACCATATGATATCGAACTGATTCCAATTCAAGCTGATTTGGGCGAAAAAGACGGATACGAAAAGCTGTCTCAAAACATCTTTTCGTTGCAATCGATTGTCTTGAACAGCGGCAATAGCTATTACGGACTGGTTACAGATATGGATGAGAAGATCGTGGATCAAATGGTCCAGCTGCACATTACCTCTCCTTTTATGTTAACGAAGGAACTTCTGTCTAAGCTAAACTCTCGGTCCAATAGTGCGATTGTGGCGGTTACTTCTATTTGGGGAGATACAGGGGCATCTTTTGAGGTTCTTTATTCGATGGTTAAAGGAGGCCAAAATGCCTTCATCAAGGCGCTCGGAAAAGAGCTGTCTTTAAGTGGAATCCGTGTTAATGGGGTTTCTCCAGGGGCCATTTCCACCGCCATGCTGGAGTCCTTTACAAAAGCCGAACTCGAACTGCTTAAAGCTGATATCCCAATGGGACGCGTCGGGGTTCCCGAGGAAGTTGCGGATGCAGTGGCCTACTTATTATCTGATAAAGCTTCCTATATCACGGGTCAGATTATTGGCGTCAATGGCGGCTGGTATACATAAACTTCCATTGGAAAGTAAAAATTATTGTATAAATAGCGCTTTTCCTTCACAAAATATGGGTGTAACACTATGAAGGAAAGGATGATAAGCAATGTCTGTATTGGATAATTGGGATCAGTGGAAGAATTTTTTAGGTGACAGGCTCCATCAGGGAGAGCACCAAGGTCTTTCTGGAAGCTCCGTTAATGATTTAGCGTTTGAAATCGGCGATTACCTTGCTAATCAAGTCGATCCGAAAAATGACCAGGAAAGAGTGCTGTCTGACCTTTGGTCTGTGGCTTCTGATGAAGAAAAACATGCGATCGCAAGCGTCATGGTGAAATTAGTCGAAAATAACGGTTCAAAATAATCATTATTTTAGCAGGTGCTAAGACCTCTTCCATTTTATTGGATGGGGTCTTTTCCATTTAAGCACCAAAAAAATAGAAAAAGGTGTAATTTTTTAAAGATTACTCCTTTTAACTTCCTATAAAATGCTATATTATAGAATTTAGAAAACAGAAATGAGCTAATACATACCTGCCTGCCTAGTGTGTAATTTTCTTTTATACAAAAAATGTCGTATTCTGTCGCTTAAGGAGTGGTTAGGTGGAAAAGAAAGAGTGGTATTTTGAATATGAAATTCAAAAAAACCGCCCGGGATTATTAGGCGATATCTCTTCCTTATTAGGTATGCTTTCAATAAATATAGTGACGATAAATGGTGTCGATCAAGGGCGGCGGGGGCTTCTGCTGCTAACAAAAGACAGCAGGAACATTGAAAGGTTTGAATCCATCCTACGCACGATGGATACGATCAAACTAATTAAACTTCGTGAACCTAAGCTTCGTGATCGCCTGGCGGTACGCCATGGCCGATACATCCAACGGGACGCTGACGATAAGAAGACATTCAGATTCGTCAGGAATGAACTTGGCCTTTTAGTGGATTTCATGGCTGAGCTGTTCAAGCAGGAAGGCCACAAATTAATCGGGATCCGCGGCATGCCCAGGGTCGGTAAGACAGAGTCGATTGTTGCCGCTAGCGTTTGTGCCAATAAAAGATGGCTGTTTGTTTCCTCGACATTGCTTAAACAAACGATACGCAGCCAGTTGATTGAAGATGAATATAGCGAAGATAACCTATTTATCCTCGACGGAATTGTTTCTACACAGAGGGCAAACGAACGCCACTGGCAGCTCGTTCGCGAAATTATGAGGTTGAATTCTGTCAAGGTAGTCGAACATCCGGACGTCTTTGTACAAAACACGGAATATACGATGGATGATTTTGATTATATTATTGAACTTAGAACCAACCCCGATGAAGAGATTACATATGAAGTTGTCGAACAAAATAATCAATTTTCATCATCGGACTTTGGTTCTTTTGATTTTTAAAATGGAAGGTGTTTTATTTGACTGAATTAGGTACTAGACTTAAAGAAGCCCGCGTGGCAAAGGGCATGAGCTTGGATGATTTACAAAATGTGACAAAAATACAGAAGCGGTATTTGACGGGCATTGAAGAAGGCAATTATGATATGATGCCTGGGAAGTTTTACGTGCGCGCATTTATCAAGCAATACTGCGAGGCTGTCGGTTTGGATTCTGAGGAGATCTTTGACCAGTACAAAAGCGATGTTCCGGTTGTATATAATGAGGAGCTTCCGGATCAGCTATCCAGAGTGCAATCCAAAAGTACCGTTAAGACAGAAGACTCTAAATTTATGGCTTCATTACCCAAAATACTTGGTATCATTTTCGTCATCCTGGCAGCCATATTAATATATCTGTTAGTTTCAAATTATGTAAGTACATCAGACAATAAGACTGATAATGAGAATGAGACTGCTAATGAAGAGGTAAACTATGATGAAAGCAATGACTCTCCTCTAAATGATGAGAACAAGCATGAAGATTCTGCAGCAACTGAAGAAGAGAAAAAAGAAGAACCAGCAGCACCAACAGTAGAAGAGGCAGAACCTGAAGAAATGAAACAAGAACTTACATCTGTAAGTTCAAGCGGTAAAAACAGCACATATGAGTTAAAAAATGCTAAAGAATTCAAATTAAAGGTTTCATCTATAGGGGAAACATGGGTAAATATCCAAAATGGAAGCGGCAAATCCATCTTCCAAGGCACCCTTAAAAAGGACCAAATCCAGGAAATCGACTTTACGAATGAAACCGGGGCAGTTATTGTTGTAGGAAATGCGGCCGATACCGAAATCTTTGTAAATGACGAAAAACTGGCGTACGCCATTTCACCTGCACAATCGGTTACGCAGAACGTAACCATTCAATTTACTAAAGTTCAATAATCATCTTAGGTAGTCATCTTTATGGTGACTATTTTTTCTCTTATTTGATTTTAATTATCGTACATCTCTGTACGAATTTTTGGAGGAATCGTTCGTGAATCTGCCTAATAAAATAACTGTATTAAGAATTCTATTAATTCCTTTGTTTTTAATCATCATGCTCGTTCCGTTCAACTGGGGAGAATGGACAATAGCGGGTAGTTCCCTTCCAGTAGCCCATTTCTGGGGGGCATTGCTATTCATTGTCGCCTCAACGACGGATTGGATTGACGGATATTACGCACGTAAGTTGAATCTTGTCACCAATCTCGGGAAATTCCTGGATCCGCTGGCCGATAAGCTTCTCGTTTCAGCCGCTTTAATTGTATTGGTCGACCTAGATCTAGTTTACAATCAATCATGGATCGTCATCGCCATCATCAGCCGGGAATTTGCAGTGACGGGATTGCGTCTCGTTCTTGCCGGTACCGGTGAAGTTGTGGCTGCGAACAATTTGGGGAAAATCAAAACCTGGGCCCAAATTGTCGCCATTTCAGCTTTGCTTCTTCATAATTTACCGTTTTCTTTAATCTCAGTTCCATTTGCCAATATCGCACTGTGGATTGCTTTGTTCTTTACGATCTGGTCTGGATGGGATTACTTTGCGAAAAACAAAGAAGTTTTTAAAAATTCCAAATAACGAATGGTGGGTCTTTAGGAGATGAATGCTGAAATTATCGCGGTAGGATCGGAACTGCTGCTTGGACAAATTGTGAATACGAACGCAAAATTTCTCTCACAGCAATTCGCCGAAATGGGAGTCAATGTTTTTTATCATACGGTTGTGGGGGACAATGATAAGAGATTGGAATCCGTGCTTGAAACGGCCGAATCCCGTGCGGATTTAATTGTCTTTACCGGGGGACTCGGCCCGACTAAAGATGATCTGACAAAAGAAACGATTTCCCGCCATCTTGGCAGAGAGCTTGTTTTCGATGAAGAGGCCTTACATTCCATCGAAGCTTTTTTCAGTAAAACAGGAATCGAAATGACGGAAAATAATAAGAAGCAGGCACTTATTTTGGAAGGGTCAGAGGTTTTGCGCAATGATCACGGAATGGCCCCCGGGATGGTCCTTGCTATCAATGGAATTACCTATATGTTGTTACCGGGACCGCCAAAGGAAATGCAACCGATGTTTTTAAGCTACGGTTATGAGAGCATTATGAAAAAGCTTAAAACTCATGAGAGAATCGAATCCAAAGTGCTGCGCTTTTTTGGGATTGGTGAATCCCTTCTCGAAACAAAGATTGAAGATATGCTTGAAAATCAAACAAATCCGACGATTGCGCCGCTTGCTGGGGATGGTGAAGTCACACTCAGGATTACGGCCAAGCACACTTCACGGGAAAAATGCGACGAAATGATAGCCGTTGTGGAAAAAGAAATCTTAAGCCGTGTTGGGGAGTATTGTTATGGAATTAATGACACTTCCTTGACTAAGGAACTTTTGAAAGAACTGTCCACTCGGAAATTAACGATTGCCAGTGCTGAAAGCTTGACCGGCGGGATGTTCCAAGAGCAGCTCACATCCGTTCCGGCGGCAGGCAAGGTCTTTAAAGGTGGCATCGTCGCTTATACAAATGACGCGAAAAGGAATGTGCTGCAAGTCAGTGAAAAAACGATTTCCGAGCATGGCGTTGTCAGTGGTCCTTGCGCGGCGGAGATGGCGGAAAACGTCCGGAATCTGCTCGATGCCGATGTCGGTATCAGCTTTACAGGGGTAGCAGGTCCCGATGAACAGGAAGGCAAACCCGTCGGCACTGTATTTATCGGGATGGCGTTCCGTAACGGCGCATCTGCTGTAGAGCAGTTGAATCTTTCGGGGAGCAGGACCTCGAACAGGATTCGAAGCGTGAAATACGGATGCCATTACTTGCTCCGGCAATTATCTGAATAATATGTACCTGGGCCGGTTTCACACCGGTCTTGTTTTCTGCATAAGTGCAACTACGTCTAATCTCCGCCTTACGGCTCGTCAATCGACGAGTTTTCTTTATGTTAGGAAATAGACAGATAACTTTGGGATTTTTCATTTCATTATCATTCCTATCAATCAAAAAGGGTCTTTCACTGGAAGAAAAAGAGAGATTCATAAATAAATAGCAATTAAAAAAAACGAATGGATGTTCGATTTTTCTCTTGGCAAACAGAAAAAAAAAGTATATAGTAGAAATAGGTTTTGAGATGAGACAGCTTAAAATCAATTAATTTGTCTTTGTTTAATCGGATAAACCGATTAGTTGAATATAGAGGAGGAACTTAAGTGAGTGATCGTCAAGCGGCGTTAGAAATGGCATTAAAGCAAATTGAAAAGCAATTCGGTAAAGGTTCCATCATGAAGCTCGGTGAGCAAACGGACAGAAGAATTTCCACCATTTCATCCGGTTCACTGGCATTGGATGTCGCTCTTGGAGTGGGCGGATATCCGCGCGGGAGAATCATTGAAATCTACGGACCTGAAAGCTCAGGTAAAACCACGGTGGCGCTCCATGCCATAGCAGAGGTTCAGGCAAAAGGCGGACAAGCTGCCTTCATCGATGCCGAACATGCTCTTGATCCGGTATATGCCCAAAAACTTGGAGTCAATATCGATGAATTATTGCTATCCCAGCCGGACACAGGCGAGCAGGGTCTAGAGATTGCCGAAGCCCTTGTTCGAAGCGGTGCAGTAGATATTCTCGTAATAGACTCGGTTGCAGCCTTGGTGCCGAAAGCGGAGATTGAAGGAGAAATGGGGGACTCTCACGTCGGCCTTCAGGCAAGACTGATGTCCCAGGCTCTTAGAAAGCTTTCCGGTGCCATTAGCAAATCTAATACAATCGCGGTTTTCATCAACCAGATTCGTGAAAAGATAGGGATCATGTTCGGAAACCCGGAAACTACTACCGGGGGACGCGCATTGAAGTTTTATTCCACTGTCCGTCTTGAAGTGCGTCGTGCCGAGCAATTGAAGCAGGGCAACGATATAGTCGGTAACAAGACAAGGATTAAAGTAGTGAAAAACAAGGTGGCGCCTCCGTTCCGCCAGGCAGAAGTTGATATCATGTATGGGGAAGGAATTTCGCGCGAAGGCGAAATCATTGACATGGGTTCTGAATTGGATATCGTCCAAAAAAGCGGCTCATGGTATTCTTACAACGAAGATCGTCTCGGACAGGGACGTGAAAACGCAAAGTTGTTCTTAAAGGAAAATGAAAGCCTTCGTCTGGAAATCATGCAAAAGATCCGTGATCATTACAACCTTGACGGCGAACATGTCGCGCTGGAAGAAGCAGAGGATCAAGAGGAACTAGAACTCAAATAATATAGCCAAGTAGGACCGGTCATAGTGCTGCCGGTCCTTTTTTCATAGGACGAAAAATTAAGCATGGAACATCCCTTGTCGATGTCCTGAAAATTCAGGGAGCCGTGTGCAGGACAAACCCTTGACAATAAAAAATCTCACCTATACAATTAGTATGTATATTTTACATTTTTTCAAACTAAAATTTTTGAAATGTTAAGTGCTGTATATTGAAGTTATGTACAATGTACATGCCGACAGACCTACTTTTTAGTAACAAGTTCATAGCAAGGGGAGGTGAAATGATGGAACCCATTACAGTAATCATCTCCATTTTGCTTGGCCTAATCGTCGGTGCAGTTGTTGGCTATTTTGTAAGCAAGAATGTTTCCCAAAACAAAATAGCAGGGGCTAAAAACTCGGCTGAACATATCCTTGCGGATGCAAAACGTGAAGCGGAGGCTGCTAAAAAAGAAGCCCTATTGGAAGCAAAAGATGAAATTCATAAGATTCGTTCTGATGCTGAACGCGAAGTGCGTGAGCGAAGAAATGAATTGCAAAAACAAGAAAATCGATTATTGCAAAAAGAAGAGAACCTTGACCGTAAAGATGAAACGTTAGACAAACGTGAAGTCCTTTTGGAGAAAAAGGATGATTCTCTGAACCAAAGACAACAGCATATTGAAGAGATGGAAAGCAAAGTGGAAGAAACGATTCGCAAGCAGCAGACTGAACTCGAGCGTGTTTCTGGCTTAACTCGTGAAGAAGCGAAAGCAATCATCATCGACCGTATTGAGAAAGAATTGGCCCATGATACCGCAATCATGATTAAAGAAAGCGAGAATCGTGCGAAAGAAGAATCTGACAAGAAAGCGAAAGAATTGCTTTCCCTTGCGATACAGCGTTGCGCGGCTGATCACGTTGCAGAAACAACCGTTTCTGTGGTGAACCTGCCAAATGATGAGATGAAAGGCCGGATTATCGGACGTGAAGGACGAAATATCCGTACACTGGAAACTCTTACAGGTATCGATTTGATCATTGATGATACACCGGAAGCCGTCATTCTTTCCGGATTCGATCCTATCAGGCGTGAAACGGCTCGTTTAGCACTTGAGAAGTTGGTGCAAGATGGACGGATTCACCCGGCTCGCATCGAAGAGATGGTTGATAAATCAAGACGTGAAGTGGATGAACATATCCGCGAAATAGGTGAACAAACCACTTTCGAGGTAGGTGTTCACGGGCTCCATCCGGATCTGATTAAAATTCTTGGCCGCTTGAAGTTCCGTACAAGTTACGGCCAAAACGTTTTAAAGCATTCCGTGGAGGTTGCCCAATTATCCGGATTATTGGCCGCTGAGCTTGGAGAAGACGAAACGCTCGCAAGACGTGCCGGATTGCTTCACGATATTGGTAAAGCAATTGACCATGAAGTAGAAGGAAGCCATGTGGAGATTGGGGTCGAACTCGGAACCAAGTACAAAGAGCATCCTGTTGTCGTCAACAGCATTGCTTCCCACCATGGTGATACAGAACCTACTTCAGTCATTGCCGTGCTAGTCGCGGCTGCGGATGCATTGTCCGCGGCAAGACCAGGGGCGCGCAGTGAAACGCTCGAAAACTATATCAGAAGACTTGAGAAGCTTGAAGAGATTTCCGAATCGTATGATGGCGTTGAAAAATCCTTTGCCATTCAAGCCGGACGTGAAGTAAGAATTATGGTAAAACCTGAACAAATCGATGATCTAAGTGCTCATCGTCTTGCAAGGGATATCCGTAAACGCATTGAAGAAGAACTGGATTACCCAGGCCATATAAAAGTAACGGTCATCCGTGAAACAAGGGCCGTCGAATACGCAAAGTAAAGCGAAGTGGTGACTCACCACTTCGTTTTTTTATTGCATAGACCAATGTGAAAGAGAGCAACTCCGGCCCATCATGATTTGTGTTACAATACATGAGAAAACCAAAGGGTCTGAGCCCTTTCGTCCATATAAAAAATGTTGGATAAATAGAAAGGATTTTTTTATGAAATTACTTTTTGTCGGAGATGTAGTTGGTTCACCGGGAAGGGATATGTTGAAAGAGTACCTTCCGAAAATAAAAGAAAAGTACCGGCCCCATATCACCGTGGTCAACGGTGAAAATGCAGCAGGAGGCCGTGGCATCACCGAAAATATATACCGTGAATTTCTTGAATGGGGAGCACAGGCCGTCACGCTTGGCAACCATGCATGGGATAACCGGGATATTTTTGAGTTTATTGAGAGCGCGAAGTATCTGGTGCGTCCGGCAAACTTTCCTGCAGGCACACCAGGGGAAGGGCTGAAATTTCTAAAATGGAACACGTTTGAAATTGCCATCATCAATCTTCAGGCCCGCACATTTATGCCCCCGCTCGACTGTCCTTTTGTAAAGGCTGAAGAGCTTGTCGCTGAGGCAAGAAAGCGAACACCGATTATTTTCGTTGATTTCCATGGTGAGGCAACCAGTGAAAAGCAAGCAATGGGGTGGTTTCTTGATGGCAAGGTCTCGGCTGTAGTCGGCACTCATACGCATGTCCAAACAACGGATAATCGGATCCTTCCGAACGGCACGGCTTACCTGTCGGACGTGGGCATGACCGGCCCTTATGACGGGGTATTAGGAATGGAAAGAGAAGCGGTCATCCACCGCTTTCTAACAAGCCTTCCGGTTCGATTTGAGGTCCCAAAGGAAGGCAGGACCGTTTTAAGTGCGACCATCATCGATATTGATGAAAAAACAGGGCAGTCCAAGAAAATAGAACGTATTTTAATCAATGATGATCACCTTTTTTATACTTGAGACTCCCACGGTAAAGACGCAAGCCCTAAAGCTTACTATTTAACGGTGGAATTCTTGTGACTTAAGCGTTCTCGATTCATTTCTGCTTTGAACAGCCTGCAAGGTTGGGGTATCCCATCTCAACTTTTAGAGTTTCGCATATTTCATGTACCATTTCTTTAAATCTCTGTTCTACTTTCGAATCAAGAAAAATCTTTCTTATGTATCGAGGACAGAATACAAAATGATAAGTAATGAATGATAAGGTAGCGTTAGTTAGTCTGTATTCGTTCATATCTATATTTTATTAGTTAAGGGTTAATACTGCAAAATTTGAGTGTAAAAAAGATCGTGAGATTTTCAAGCATTTGACCTCACTGTTACCCCATCCCTAAAGAGGGTAGTGTCGCACCGTAATGGGCTTCGGAAAATCAGTAATTATAAAACATTCCGTCACTCCCATGACCGTCCTTTGCACGCTGGTGGGAATCCGGCTTTCCAGATAACTATTTGTCATACTACGTTTCTGCTCAGAATATAGTAGCAATGGAAAGTATTTACCTATGGAATGCCATTCCAATCAGGTAAGGGGAAAACAAGGAGGACTAGGGATGGAAATATTAAAGGTTTCAGCAAAATCTAATCCTAATTCTGTAGCAGGCGCACTGGCGGGCGTACTAAGAGAAAGAGGCACCGCGGAGCTCCAGGCGATCGGCGCCGGTGCGTTAAATCAGGCCGTCAAGGCAGTAGCAATCGCAAGAGGGTTTGTGGCACCTAGTGGAGTGAACTTGATTTGTATTCCTGCCTTTACAGATATTAAGATCGATGGTGAAGAAAGAACAGCGATTAAACTCATTGTCGAACCCAGATAGCGAATGTCATGAAAACCGACACCTGTTTGCATCAGCAAACAGGTTCTTTTTTTACGGGAAAAAAGAATGTATAGTGTATATATCTATTTGAATGAAAGGGAGTAGAAAAATGAAAATCTTTGATGCCCACTGTGATGTCTTGATGAAGATGTTTATCGACCCAACCATCTCCTTTTTAGACAGTGAAAAACTTCATATTACTTATCAATCTCTTACTGAAACTGGAGGAAAGGTTCAGTGTTTTGCGATTTATGTCCCTGAGGCCATCCATCCAGATATGCGATTTATTGCGGCGCTTTACATGGTAGATATTTTCTATGAGAAAGTTTTGACGATGCCGAATATGAAACTGGTAACCTCCAAAGAAGATATCGAGAGTCTTTTGGACGATCAAATCGGGGTGGTTCTAACATTGGAGGGCTGTGATTGTATCGGAGATGATTTAGTAAAGTTAAACACATTGGTCAGATTAGGCGTTTCGTCTGTTGGATTGACATGGAACTTTGCTAACTTGGTTGCGGACGGTGCCCTTGAAAAACGTGGAGGCGGTTTGACCGGTTTTGGCGAAAATGTCGTGAAAACATTGAACCGGCATGCCATCTGGTGCGATGTTTCACATCTATCTGAACAGGCGTTCTGGGATGTCATCGAGATAGCGGACTATCCGATTGCCTCCCATTCGAATGCTTTTCGGATTTGTCCCCACCCTCGCAATCTTAAAGATGATCAAATCAAAGCCTTGCTCAAGAAAAAAGGGGTGATAGGAGTAACCTTTATGCCTCGATTTTTAACGAAAAAGCCGTTTGCGTATATAGCGGATGTCCTGAATCAAATAGACTATATCGCAAGTCTCGGGGGCGGGAGTCAAATCGGCCTAGGATCAGATTTTGACGGCATTGATGACACAGTGCATAGCCTGTCTTCCTACAGGGATTATCAGAACTTGGTCAATGAACTGTATAAACACTATCCTGTCGAATTCATAAAAGGGGTACTATTCGGTAATTTCGCTGCTAGATTCCCAGGCTAATGAAGCAATAATCACTTTTAACGGAATTATCTAAATATACAAAAAAATATCACCGAAACTAGCATTTATTGTTATCAAAGGCTTGATTTTTTTAGGTTATAGGTCTAGAATTGAAACAGTTTAGTACACCTTTCCTATAATAAAATAATTGAATATTTATACATATTAAAAGTTTCAGTTTATTAGGGGAAGGCATTGCTATAGTAGAGTTTGAGTTTATTATTTTAACCGGATCTAAAGGGGTGTAAGGGCATGATCAATCAACTTTCGTGGAAAGTTGGAGGACAACAAGGGGAAGGTATTGAAAGTACGGGAGAAATTTTCAGTATTGCTCTGAACAGATTGGGCTACTACTTGTATGGATACCGTCATTTCTCATCTCGTATTAAAGGAGGGCACACGAACAATAAGATTCGTGTAAGCACGACGCAAACGCGCTCGATCTCGGATGATTTGGATATTCTCGTGGCGTTTGACCAGGAGACAATCGATGTAAACTATAAGGAACTTCACGAAGGCGGAGTCATCATTGCGGATTCCAAATTCAATCCTGTCCGTCCTGAGGATACGGATGCAGCAATGTATGCCGTTCCAGTTACCGAAATGGCGACTGAACTTGGAACGTCTCTGATGAAAAACATGGTAGCTGTAGGCGCCTCAAGCGCTGTGCTTGGGTTGGACATCACTGTTTTCAACGAAGTCGTCGAAGAAATCTTTGGTCGAAAAGGCGAACAAATCGTCCAGAAAAACATGGATGCCATTAAAGCAGGCTATGATTATATGACGGAAAAGCTTGGGGAAAAGGTAGGTGCCATGCAGCTTGAAAAAGCGGATGGGCAGAAGCGCTTATTCATGATTGGAAACGATGCGATTTCATTGGGCGCACTTGCCGGTGGAGTCCGGTTTATGGCAGCGTACCCAATCACTCCTGCTTCAGAGATTATGGAATATTTAATTAAAAAGCTACCTGCTGTCGGCGGAACGGTTATCCAGACAGAGGATGAAATAGCTGCAGCGACGATGGCAATTGGAGCCAACTATGCGGGAATCCGCGCGATTACGGCTTCTGCGGGACCGGGTCTTTCCTTAAAGATGGAGTCCATCGGGCTTTCTGGCATTACCGAAACACCGCTTGTGATTATTGATACTCAGCGGGGCGGCCCATCTACCGGCCTCCCAACAAAGCAGGAGCAATCCGACCTTATGGCGATGATTTACGGGACGCACGGTGAGATCCCGAAGATTGTCATGGCCCCAAGCACGGTGGAAGAAGCGTTTTATGATACAGCGGAAGCGCTTAACCTTGCTGAGGAATATCAATGCCCGGTTATCGTCCTTTCAGACCTCCAGTTATCGCTCGGTAAACAAACTGTTCAGCCGCTGGATTACAGCAAAATTGAAATCAGACGTGGAAAACTGGTGAGCGAAGAGCTTCCTGAAGCAGAAAACGGCGAATATTTCAAACGCTATGAAGTAACCGAAAATGGCATTTCCCCACGTGTGTTACCAGGAACGAAAAACGGCATCTTCCATGTGACAGGTGTGGAACACGATGAAACCGGTAAACCTTCAGAATCAGCGGGGAACCGGGTTGCGCAAATGGATAAACGGATGCGAAAAATCGAAAACATTACTTTTAAAACACCTGTGTATAAAAATACGCCGCATGCAGAAGCCGATCTTTTGATTGTTGGATTCATTTCTACACGCGGGATTATTGAAGAAGCAATGGAACGGTTAGAAGCAGATGGGATTAAAGTGAACCATGCACATATCCGCTTAATTCATCCATTTCCGACAGATGAAATGCTTCCTTTAGTGCAATCAGCGAAGAGGGTAGTTGTAATTGAAAACAATGCGACAGGACAGTTAGCGAATATATTGAAAATGAATGTCGGCAACGTTACGAAAATTAAGAATATCTTAAAATATGACGGTAACCCGTTCTTGCCGCATGAAATCCATACACAATGTAAGGAGTTGTTCCAATATGGCCACATTTAAAGAGTTTCGTAATAACGTAAAGCCGAACTGGTGTCCCGGCTGCGGCGACTTCTCGGTACAGGCAGCGATTCAGCGCGCGGCTGCCAATGTTGGTCTTGAACCGGAGAGACTTGCTATTGTATCTGGTATCGGCTGTTCCGGACGTATTTCAGGTTATATTAAATCGTACGGCTTCCATGGAATCCATGGCCGTTCGCTTCCGATTGCCCAAGGGGTAAAAATGGCCAACCGGGAATTGACAGTTATTGCTTCAGGCGGTGACGGCGACGGTTTCGCAATCGGAATGGGCCATACAATCCATGCGATCCGCCGAAATATTGACGTGACATATATCGTTATGGACAACCAGATTTATGGATTGACGAAGGGACAGACTTCGCCGCGTTCAGCTGCCGGATTTAAGACGAAATCCACACCTCAGGGCTCGATCGAGCAGGCGATTTCTCCTATGGAGCTGGCATTATCTGCAGGAGCAACCTTTGTCGCGCAAAGCTTCTCAACGGACCTTAAAGATCTTACAGCAATTATTGAAGCTGGTATTCAGCATAAAGGGTTTTCCTTAATCAATGTATTCAGCCCTTGTGTCACATACAACAAAGTGAATACGTATGACTGGTTTAAAGAAAACTTAACAAAGCTTGGCACAATCGAAGGCTATGACCACACGAATCGTGAAATGGCCATGCAAACAGTGATGGAGCATGATGGCCTTGTCACTGGTATCATTTATCAAAACAACGAGCGCCAGTCTTATCAGGAAATGATTTCGGGTTATGCGGAAGAGTCGCTAACGAAAGCCGACTTAAAGCTGAGCCAGGAAAGCTTTGATCAATTAGTTGCTGAATTTATGTAAGAATAAAATGAACAAAAAAAAGGGTCCGGCTCATATAATGAGCGGGCCTTTTGCATGAAAGTTTTAACTGCGTTATCCAGACTAGCAGTTAGATCCAGCTAAACCGCTTGCGTCTTGAACGTTCGTTTTCTTCATTGGAAGAATCCCGTTCATCATCGTGTTTGTTGTCATCTTTGTCATCATCTTTCTCATCTTCCTCATCACGCTGATCTTCCCGACAATCCTCATCATCGTCCCAGTCTTCCCAATCCCAGTCATCATCGCAATCATGTTTGCGTTTTTTATATTCGTCTTCTTTATGCTTCTTTTTTTCCTTACCCATGAATGTCACTCCCCTCAGAATGAATTAAGTGTTCAAAATATTGTATGCAGCTACGGACAAGCTGCATAAGACGATTACCCAATACCTAAATAAATATGTGAACACAATGTAAGCTCCAATATTTAATCAAAAAATTTCCCGTCTGAAACCATTTGTCCATTTCAGGAATACAGTGCGGTTTACAGTCAAGTTTAGAGGATGGTAGAATATTAATATAATAGGATTCGCAGCATGCTCTAAAGGGGAGAGTGTACATGTTGAACGGAAAAATGAAAGCGCTTTTAAAACATCACAGCGGTTATGGCGCGGAACTCCAAATGGTGGACATACCAAAAATAAGCGATGAGGAAGTGCTCATAAAAGTGAAAGCAACCTCTATCTGCGGAACGGATGTGCATATCTATACGTGGGATGAATGGTCACAAAGCAGGGTCAAGCCGCCCTATGTTTTCGGACATGAATTCTCAGGCGTGGTTATTGAAGTAGGTTCGAAGGTTAGCAGTGTGACAGCTGGGGATTTTGTTTCCGCGGAAACCCACCTTGTCTGTGGCACCTGTCCGCAATGTTTAACAGGACAATACCATATTTGCAAACATACACAAATCATCGGGGTAGATACCCAAGGCTGTTTTGCGGAATATGTAGCATTGCCGGCGGGTAACCTGTGGAAAAATCCGAAGGAAATGCCATACGATGTAGCCTCCATTCAAGAACCGATGGGAAATGCCGTCCATACCGTACTGTCCGGGGAAGTGGTCGGTAAAACGATAGCGATTATCGGATGCGGTCCGATTGGCATCATGGCTGCCGGCGTGGCAAAGGCGGCGGGCGCTGCCTTGGTTATCGCGTTCGATGTAAATGATTATCGGCTTGATCTGGCCAAACAAATGGGAGCGACTACGATTGTTAATTCCATGAAGGAGGATCCTTTGAAAGTAGTCGAGGACTTAACAGGTGGAAACGGTGTAGATGTTGTCTGTGAAATGAGCGGACATCCTCAAGCTATCAACCAAGGCTTCAAGATGGTTACAAACGGGGGAAGGGTATCGATCCTCAGCCTGCCTGTCAAGCCTGTCGAAATCAATATTACCGAAGATATTGTCTTCAAAGGGATCAACGTCCACGGAATCACCGGAAGGCAGATGTTTAAAACCTGGCAGCAGGTATCGAGCCTTTTAGCTTCAGGCCAGGTCGATGTCAAGCCTATGATTACCCACCATTTCCCGCTTGAAGACTTTGAAAAGGGCTTTGAATTAATGATTAAGGGGGAATGTGGAAAAGTTGTCCTGCAGCCTTAATCCCGAAAAGAAAAACGGATGGTCCGTTGAAAACAAGGAGAAGACATTTGAAGGAGGAGATTTCAGTGAAAGGCTTTGAGTATTTACAGGAAGAATTAGATAGCATGAAAAAGGCGGGAACATTCCGCAAGCTTGTGCCACTTGAATCCGAACAAGGATCAAAGGTCGTCATCAATGGAAAAGAAGTCATCCAGCTGTCCTCAAACAACTACCTCGGCCTGACTTCGCATCCGCGCCTGCGCAGGGCCGCGTTGGAGGCTGTAGAAAAATACGGAGCAGGGACCGGTTCGGTTCGGACAATCGCCGGTACGTTAACGATGCATGACCAGCTGGAAAAAAAGCTCGCTACATTTAAACACACAGAGGCATCTCTTGTTTTTCAATCAGGTTTTACCACGAATCAAGGAGTGCTTTCAGCGATTCTGTCCTCTGAGGATATCGTCATTTCCGATGAATTGAACCATGCATCAATCATCGATGGCATCCGCCTTACAAAAGCAGGGCGCAGAGTTTTCAAACACGTCGATATGAGATCTCTTGAGGAAGCGCTTAAGCAAACGCAAAATTACCGGAAGCGTTTGATCGTTACGGACGGAGTGTTCTCAATGGATGGAAACATCGCCCCTCTGCCCGAGATAGTCGAGCTCGCTGAAAAATATGATGCACTCGTAATGGTTGATGATGCCCATGCCTCCGGTGTCCTTGGGGAAAATGGCCGGGGAACTATCAATCATTTCCGATTGGACGGGAGAGTCCATATTCAGGTTGGTACATTAAGTAAAGCGATTGGTGTCCTCGGCGGCTATGTCGCGAGTTCGCAGACTTTAATAGATTACCTGATTCATAAGGGACGTCCATTCTTGTTCAGCACATCTCACCCGCCTGCTGTCACGATGGCATGCAGCGAAGCGATAGATGTCCTTCTCGAAGAGCCCGAGTTAATTGACAAGCTCTGGGAGAATACGAGATTCCTCAAACAAGGCCTGCAGGAGCTCGGCTTTAACACGGGGAAAAGCGATACACCGATTACTCCGGTCATCGTAGGAGCTGAGGCGCTTGCGCATCAATTTTCCGATAAGCTGCTCGAACATGGGGTTTTTGCGCAGGGAATCGCCTTTCCGACTGTTGCCAAGGGGCTGGCCCGAGTTCGGACGATTGTTACTGCACAGCATTCAACAGAAGAATTGCAGCAGGCGCTGGATGCATTCGAAAAGGCTGGAAGAGATCTGGGGATTCTCAAATAATATCAATAAATTCCATGAAACAAGGTGGGGATAACAGATATCCCGTCTTGTTTCTTCGTGTTAAAAGCCGTATACTATAATAATGTGTATATAGCTTAAAAACCGAAAGATTAAATAAATAGGCAACAAAGTTATAGGAATGAGCTGGATCCTAGAATCCAACGTTTCAGAAAGGGGATCATGATGAACGAAAAACAAAGGTTAGAATCACAGCAAGTGCAGGCTGAAAAACCAGCGGACAAAAAATCCGAAAAGGATTTCAGTAAGTACTTTCAGGCCGTATATGTCCCGCCTTCCTTGAAGGAAGCAAAAAAACGCGGCAAAGAAGAAGTAAATTACCAGGATGATTTTGCGATCCCGGAAGAGTTCCGCGGTATGGGCGAGGGACGTAAATTTTACATTCGTACATACGGCTGCCAAATGAACGAACATGATACAGAAGTTATGGCTGGTATTTTTATGGCACTCGGTTACGAGCCATCTGAAACCGTTGAAGATGCAAATGTGATCCTGCTGAACACCTGTGCCATCCGTGAAAATGCGGAAAACAAGGTGTTTGGCGAACTGGGTCATTTGAAGGCGCTTAAAACAGAAAAGCCAGACCTTCTGCTTGGCGTCTGCGGCTGTATGTCACAAGAAGAATCAGTCGTAAACCGGATCCTTTCCAAGCATGCATTCGTCGATATGATATTTGGTACACATAATATTCACCGTCTGCCCCACATCTTGGGTGACGCTTATATGTCCAAAGAGATGGTAATCGAGGTTTGGTCAAAAGAAGGGGACGTTATCGAAAACCTTCCGAAGGTCCGTAACGGTAAAACGAAAGCATGGGTTAACATCATGTACGGCTGTGATAAATTCTGTACGTATTGCATCGTTCCTTATACACGCGGCAAGGAGCGCAGCCGCCGTCCAGAGGACATCATCCAGGAAGTCCGTCATCTTGCGGCACAAGGATACCAGGAAATAACCCTGCTTGGTCAAAATGTGAATGCCTATGGCAAGGATCTAAATGATTTGAACTACGGACTTGGCGATCTAATGGATGAAATCCGCCAAATCGATATCCCGCGTATCCGCTTTACAACAAGCCATCCGCGCGACTTTGACGACCACTTAATCGAAGTGCTGGCAAAAGGCGGAAACCTGGTCGAGCATATCCATCTTCCGGTCCAATCCGGCAGCACGGACGTTCTGAAAATTATGGCGCGCAAATACTCCCGCACGGAGTATTTAGAGCTGGTAAGAAAAATTAAAACGGCGATGCCGGATGTTGCTTTGACAACCGATATCATTGTCGGGTATCCGAATGAAACGGAAGAACAGTTCGAGGAAACATTGTCTTTATATAGAGAAGTTGGCTTCGACGCTGCGTACACATTCATTTATTCACCACGTGAGGGAACACCGGCGGCAAAAATGCAGGATAACGTCCCGATGGAAGCGAAGAAAGAACGCCTGCAGCGCCTAAACGCAGTCGTGAATGAATTTTCTGTGAAGAGAATGAAAGAGATGGATGGCCAGATTGTAGAGGTTCTTGTTGAAGGCGAAAGCAAGAAGAACCCGGATGTACTGGCTGGATACACTAGAAAAAATAAGCTGGTAAACTTCAAAGCGCCTAAATCTGCCATCGGCCAATTGGTAAAGGTGAAAATCACGGAAACCAAGACATGGTCTTTGAGCGGAGAAATGGTTGAAGAAGCGGCAGCGGTAGAGGTGGAATAACAATGACAAAATATACCAAAGACAACATCCTGGAAAAAGCGGAAGAACTTGCAAAAATGATTGCGGAAACAGAAGAAGTTGATTTTTTTAAACGGGCTGAGGCACAAATCAATGAAAATCAAAAGGTTCGCGAGATGATTGCCAGCATCAAGAGCTTGCAAAAACAAGCTGTGAATTTTCAAAACTATGGAAAAGAAAAAGCTTATAACCAGGTTCAAGAAAAGCTTGATGCTCTTGAAAAACAATTGGATGAGATTCCACTTGTTCAAGAGTTCAAACAATCTCAAGTTGATGTGAACGAATTGCTGCAGATGGTCGCTTCCCAAGTTTCCAATAAAGTAACCGACATGATTGTTGAAGCGACGGACGGCAATTTGCTGAGCGGCGAATCAGGATCAAAAGTCCGCGCTGGCCGGGGAAGTCATTAATCACCCGGGAGCCCCATTAAGGATATGTACAATAGAAAAGCTGCCTGTCCTGTTAAGTTAACAGTGACAGGCAGCTTTTCTAATTCCCCCACCTGATCGCAAATGTCAGAATGCAACATTCCGAAACTGGATCTCTTAGTGAAAAGCTGATTTCTGAAGGAGTAAAGGTCGTTTTAACCGGGATTTGTAGACCGATTGCTCGGATTAAGCGATCGACTTCGCTTTGTTTACCTTGTTGCGCAAACCCCATCAACTGTTTTTCGAAAGCAGGATCTCGCAGCCTTTCTAATAATATCCGGCTCTGTTGCATTAATGATTGAAATGTGTGGACAGAACTGGAAAACAATGTAATATCGATTGGAGCATATTCAGATCGGTATAGTTGGGGGCCCTGGACCCAGCCCCGGCTATAGCCAGGATAGGCCGGATAGGACTGATCATTAGGATAGGAATGGTACATAGCAGCTCTCCTTATTTTAATAAACACTATAAATTATGTGCGTTTCCCTTCTTTGGTTACGACTCGACCATCATCAGACTCCATGCACCAAACCCATAATCATGACACATATCCCGGAATGTCAGCATAAAATAATGCAGAGTACGATATTCAAATTCAGTTTCGTTCACATAAAAATATTCGCACACTAGACTTTTAACCCGCATAGGATGAATGGAAACTGTATGAGGAGGGTTCGCTAGCATGTCACAGTACAGAGAGATAATTACAAAAGCGGTGGTTGCGAAAGGACGAAAATATACAAAGTCCCAAAACACCATTAGCCCGGCTCATCGTCCTTCGAGCATTCTAGGTTGCTGGATCATCAACCACAAGTACGAAGCAAAAAAAGTCGGCAAGAAAGTGGAAATCCGCGGGACATTCGAGATTAACGTCTGGTATTCTTCCCAACAAAATACAAAAACTGAACTTGTATGTGAAAAAGTTCAATATTCAGATGTTGTTTCATTGAAGTACCGCGATCCAGACTGCGAGGATGATGAAGATATCGTCGCAAAAGCAGTCCAACAGCCGAACTGTATTGAAGCCAGCATCTCGCCATGTGGCCAAAAAATCATGGTACATGTGGAAAGAGAGTTCTTTGTAGAAGTGGTCGGTGAAACGAAGATTTGCGTCGCCATTAATCCGGATGGATGCGATGACGATGACTGGGATCTCGACTCGGATGATGAATTCGAAGATTTGAATCCAGATTTCCTTGTTGATTTTGAAGACGAGTGAGAAGCTTACAGTACCTTAGCTTCGATTTGGAGAGCAGCCTAAACTCCGGACCGGGTAATGAATGGACTCGAATATGTTTTTAATCACCGGATGAGACCCGTCTTCATCCGGCTTTATTATTTTGTTCCGCACTTTACTTTCACCAAGGTAAGGGCAGTAACAGGCATGAAACTATACTTCTGAATATGTTATAATGGATACCAATTACATAGATTTTATTTTTGCAAGAAAGGTTTTGGAAACTATGGCTGCATATACACCAATGATACAACAATACTTAAAAATCAAGGCAGAGTATCAGGATGCCTTTTTATTTTTTCGTTTAGGCGATTTTTATGAAATGTTCTTCGAGGATGCTTTAAATGCTTCACAGGAGCTTGAAATTACCCTGACCAGCCGGGAAGGCGGCAGTGAAGAACGGATACCGATGTGCGGGATTCCCTATCATGCCGCAGCAGGCTATATTGATACTTTAATAGAAAAAGGGTATAAAGTAGCGATTTGTGAACAGACGGAGGATCCGAAACAAGCAGTAGGAGTCGTGCGGCGCGAGGTGGTCCAACTGATTACCCCAGGTACCAAGATGGAAGGCAAAGGCTTGGATGAAAAGGAGAATAATTTCATCGCCTCGCTTACCGATTTTGCGGATGGAACATTCGGTCTTGCCTATAATGATTTATCAACAGGCGAAAACAAGGTCACCATCCTTGAGGGAAGCTTTGATGACCTGTACAATGAGCTTTCCATTCTTGGGGCGAAAGAGGTCGTGATCGCTCAAGACTTTCCTGCTGATTGGCAGCAGAAAATGAAGGAACGGGGAGTCGCTGCACTTTCCTATGAAGATTCAGTGGATGCAGATGTGCAGTTTGAATCTGTGCTCAAATTGTTGCAGGAGCAAAAGCAACGTGCCGCTGTCTCCAAGCTGCTGCATTATCTGTTCAGGACGCAAAAACGCAGCCTGGATCACCTGCAACCCGCTCAACCTTATGAAACAAACTCCTATATGAAAATCGATTATTATTCCAAGCGTAATCTCGAGCTGACGGAAACGATCCGTTCAAAGGGAAAAAAAGGTTCCCTGCTTTGGTTGCTTGATGAAACCAAAACAGCGATGGGCGGAAGGCTATTAAAACAGTGGATCGAAAGGCCGCTGATTGATAAAAAAACGATTGAAAAAAGACAGTTGCTTGTCGAGACATTGAAAAACCATTATTTCGAGCGCCAGGACCTTCGGGAACGCTTGAAAGAGGTATATGATTTAGAGAGGCTTGCAGGCCGGGTCGCATTCGGAAATGTGAATGCCCGGGATTTAATCCAACTGAAACGATCGCTGCAACAAATTCCCACAATTCGGGAGATCGTCTCATCCTTGGATGTGGCTGCATTAGCCGAAAAGCTCGATCCATGCATGGATGTAACTGACTTGCTGGAACAGTCATTAATTGAAAACCCGCCGCTTTCTGTCAAAGAAGGGAACATCATTCAAGATGGTTACCATCCCGACCTGGATACATACCGGGATGCCAGCCGCAACGGAAAAACGTGGATCGCCCAACTGGAACGCCAGGAGCGGGACAGAACAGGGATCAAGTCATTGAAAATCGGCTACAACCGCGTGTTTGGCTATTATATCGAAGTGACAAGGGCGAATCTCCACCTCCTTGAAGAGGGCAGATACGAGCGGAAACAGACGCTCACAAACGCCGAACGCTACATCACGCCTGAATTAAAGGAGAAAGAAGCACTCATCCTCCAGGCAGAAGAAAAAAGCATCGGCCTTGAATATGATTTGTTCCAGGAACTCCGTGAACAGGTGAAGTCGCACATTCCACGACTGCAAGCTCTCGCAAAGGCAGTCAGTGAGCTTGATGTGCTGCAATGCTTTGCGACCATCAGTGAGGAGCGGCATTATGTAAAACCGCTCTTTTCTAATGAACGAAAAATCGTTTTAAAGGATGGGCGCCATCCGGTTGTCGAAAAAGTGCTGCAAACGCAGGAATACGTTCCGAATGATTGCGATATGGATAGCGAACGGGAAATGCTGCTTATTACCGGTCCGAATATGTCAGGAAAAAGCACCTATATGCGCCAAATTGCACTCACTTCTATTCTCGCTCAAATTGGCTGTTTTGTTTCGGCAAGCGAAGCCGTTCTGCCTATTTTCGATAAAGTGTTCACAAGAATCGGGGCCGCGGACGATTTAATTTCCGGCCAAAGTACGTTCATGGTCGAAATGCTCGAAGCAAAGAACGCCATCGTGAATGCCACGGAAAACAGCCTAATTCTGTTCGATGAAATCGGACGCGGGACTTCCACTTATGATGGTATGGCTTTGGCTCAGGCGATCATCGAGCATATCCATGAAAAAATCGGTGCTAAAACACTTTTCTCGACTCACTATCATGAGCTGACTGTTTTAGCGGATGAGCTCGCCTGCTTGCAAAATGTCCATGTCAGTGCCGTTGAGCAAAACGGGAACGTCGTTTTTCTTCATAAAATCAAGGAAGGCTCCGCCGATAAGAGTTACGGCATCCATGTTGCCCAGCTTGCAGAATTGCCAACGTCGTTAATCAACCGGGCGAATGCCATTTTAACTGAGCTAGAGAAGGATAGAGTCACTGTAAATGCAGATTCAACCAGTCCATTGGCTCAAACCGAATATACAGAACAGAAGTCATTACACCAGAATGTGGAGACGGCTGCAGCAGCAAGCGACTCCCAACTGTCATTCTTTGGAGAAACCGCCAATCCTGATAGAAGAGCGCCTGCATCGAAAGAGAAAAAAGTGCTCGATGAGTTAAAGGGGTTAGAGGTGCTTGAGCTGACACCGCTTGATGCACTGAATCTTTTATATAAACTGCAAAAAAAGTTGAAATAAGCAAGTAAAGCGAGGCGACAGACCGTGGGGAAAATTGTTCAGCTTGATGAAGCATTATCCAATAAAATAGCAGCCGGAGAAGTGGTTGAACGACCAGCCTCGGTTGTAAAGGAGCTTGTTGAAAATGCCATCGATGCCAACAGCTCCATTGTAGAAATTGAAATTGAGGAGGCCGGACTGACCAAAATCCGCATCATCGATAATGGCGACGGAATCATGCCCGAAGATGTCGAAACGGCTTTTCTGCGGCATGCGACGAGCAAGATTAAAGACGAAAATGATTTATTCAGAATCCGTACCCTTGGATTTCGGGGAGAAGCGTTGCCAAGTATAGCTTCCGTTTCGCGGTTCGAGCTCAAAACGAGCACCGGAGATGCTGGGACGAGGATTGAGCTTGAAGGCGGTAGAATCAAAGAGCACGAACCGGCTTCAAGCCGCAAGGGGACAGATATCACTGTATCGGATTTATTTTTCAATACACCGGCCCGGCTGAAATATATGAAAACGATTCATACGGAACTTGGAAAAATCACCGATTTGGTTAATCGGCTTGCCCTTGCTCACCCGGAGGTATCCTTCAGGCTAACGCATAATGAAAGAAAGCTGCTTCATACGAACGGAAACGGCGATGTACGCCAAGTGCTCGCCGCGATCTATGGAATCAACATCGCGAAGAAAATGGTGCCGGTCGAGGGAAGCTCGCTTGATTATACGGTCAAAGGATTTATTGCTTTGCCCGAAATCACAAGAACATCACGCAATTATATGTCAACGATGATTAACGGACGATTTATCAAAAATTTTGCTTTGACTAATTCGATTTTAGATGGATATCACACACTTCTTCCGATTGGACGATTTCCGATTGCTTTGCTTTCCATCGAAATGGATCCGATCCTGGTGGATGTGAATGTCCATCCGTCTAAATTGGAAGTGCGGATAAGCAAGGAGCAGGAACTGACCCAGCTTGTCACAGAGGCCATTAAAACTTCGTTTAAGACGCGTGAACTGATTCCAAGCGGAGCGGGAGCTGTCCGAAAAGAACAAGCCAGGACGGAACAGGCATCCTTTGAACTCGATCATGTCGTCAGGGAAGAGAGTACTGTTCGGGCAGACGCTGAACAACAAGCTTCCTGGTTCATCGAGAATTTGGTTAGGGAGCCTCAGGTTCAGGATTTGGAACATTCCCAAGTGATCAATAGTAGCAGGGATACGGACATACCTGATAAGGAAAATCAGAATTTCCAACCATCGATCACTGTACCAGTAGTGAAACAGGAGGACCCGTTCGCTTTTAGTACGGTTCATGCAGAGACTCCGGTTTCCGGTCATGTCACGACAAGAGTACCGCCCATGTATCCAATCGGCCAAATGCATGGAACGTATATTTTTGCGCAGAACGAAAAAGGGTTGTATATCATTGATCAGCATGCGGCACAGGAGCGAATCAAATACGAATACTTCTCTGAAAAAGTGGGCCGGGTGGAAAACGAACTCCAGGAAATGCTCGTTCCGATCACGCTTGAATATTCAACAGATGAATGCATCAGAATCAACGAATATAAAGAAGAGCTGGAGAAGGTCGGAGTCTACCTCGAGGAGTTTGGCCTCAATTCCTATATCGTTAGGGCCCATCCGCAATGGTTCCCGAAAGGCATCGAGCAGGAGGTCATGGAGGAAATGATTGAACAGCTTCTGTCGATGAAAAAGGTTGATATCAAGAAGCTCCGGGAAGAAGCTGCCATCCTCATGAGCTGCAAGGGCTCAATCAAAGCCAACCACCATTTGCGAAACGATGAAATCCAGGCCCTGCTTGATAAGCTACGGCAAACAACCGACCCCTTCACCTGCCCGCACGGCCGTCCGATCATCATTTCCTACTCGATTTATGAAATGGAAAAGATGTTTAAGCGGGTGATGTAAGTGGAGAGCTTAGAATGGGCTCTTTTTAATAATAATGTTGATAGATCATTTATAAACAAAAGGACTTCAAATTGAAGTCCTTTTGTTTAATTTCTTGTTCAACTAAAGCTACTTACTATTTTGCAGTTTTAAATACTTTTTGAGCGAGAAAATAGGCAGTTGTAGCAATAAGCAATGATACAAGTAATGGTATTGAAGAAGTCTCACCTAACACTACTTCTTGACTAAGATTACCCGTTATTGTATATAGATCTGGAGTATAAAAAGCAGTTATAATGGCACCTGAAAGTATTTGAAATACCGTATAGAGCAATATAAAACTAATAATAAATACGAAGTACTTTTTCAAAATCATCACCCTTTTGGATTTTTTTGTAATTTAGCATACCCTAAGAGCCTTCGTTAGTTGAAAAATGGAAATCCTAATATTGATACGTTCTTAATGAGTGATAGGTTTCATTAAATGGAAATAAACAATGTTCTATAATCATTTTACTAATAGAAATGTGGTTGTGTGTGTCGAATTATAAGAGATATTGTCGAGAAATCGATATATGAGCTAAGTTGATAATATATGTGCCAAAGTTGATAATAAAACCGAAAACTTGATAATAAATATGCCAAAGTTGATTATAAAACCGAAAACTCGAAAATAAATGAATTAGTCTAAAAATTGGACACGGGAAAAGTGGTATTTTTGTGTACTTTATTTAGTACGCTATTTTTATCACTCAAAAACAACAACGTATACAAAAATCCCTTATTAAAAACAGTATTAATGTTAGTGTTTTTTATCTTTCTCAAGTAAGTCTATGACCCTATCAAGTTTTTGTTCGATTCGTACCGAATGATCGGGCTTTCTCTTAATTAGATATTTTATAAATAAGAAAATAGCAATAACAATTCCAATCAATACAATGAAACAAATGATTTGAAAAATGATATCTCCAATATTGAAACTGCCCATGTGCTCTTCCACCTTTTAGATTAAATATTCCTCGATTTTTGATTATGTAGCTAATAGGGATTGCCACTATGTTTAAACAATAAAAGTAAGAGTTGAGGAGAACTCTTTCGTTCAAAAAATCTAAGAAGCATGATTATTCTTCGTATCCATTTTATCAGATATTTTTTTAAGGATGGCATTCTGTTCAGTTTGGATTTTCAGGAACCTTAGTGCAAACCAAACTGAAAATACTAAGGGAGCTAACGCAAATAACATAGTTAAAATCGGAATAAAAGCAGCGAATACCTCCAAAGATAAAAACTACTAGCACAATGGTTAATAGTAACAAAATATAAAGCTATAAAAAGTATAGACTATCTAGTTGATAATTGAAATATGGACGAAAAAGAATCTCTATCCGATCTTTCAAACTTATCATCAGCTTAGAATAATGGATGTAAAGAAGCCTAAAACACCTCGGTATAGCGAGTATTTTAGGCTTTTTACTATCTGGGAAATATGAGTTTTAGTCACCTAATAGATTTTTAGTCTATAATGCGATACCATTTTATCATAACCATATTTAGAGAGAAAAAGATTAAGCTGAAGAATTTGGAAATAGTCCTTTTTCTAAAGCATTATCATTGGAGGTAATCACCTTGTTTCTACTAGACCCGATTTACGGAGAACATCAAGTTGAGGGAATACTGGAAGAGTTAGTAAATAGTCAGTCAGTTCAAAGATTGAAAGGAATACATCAAGGAGGGGCAAGTTTCTTAGTTAATCCGAAATGGAGCGTTACACGGTATGAGCACTCAATTGGTGTGATGCTATTAATAAAAAAACTTGGGGGCTCCCTTGAGGAACAGATTGCGGGATTGCTTCATGACGTATCGCACACTGCCTTTTCACATGTTGTTGACTTCGTTTTTGATAATAAAGAAGAAGACTACCATGAAAAAATAGTACATTCCTTTCTGAGAAAATCTGAAATTCCCGGCATTCTGAATAAGCATGGGTACGATTATGAAGAAATCCTTTTCAAAGATGATCAGTGGACATTACTGGAGCAGCCGGCACCGGAATTATGTACGGATCGAGTGGATTATACACTGCGAGACATGTATCATTATGGAAAAATTACGCTTGATGAAGCCCATGAATTTTTAAGCCATTTACATGTAGTCGAAGGGAAAATGTACCCAACTACGATCGAAGCTGCCGAATGGTTTACAGAAATTTATTATAAAGAAGTGATCGATTTCTTCATGCATCCTCTAAATATTTATGGATATGATCAGTTGTCAAAAGCATTAAAACTTGCTTTGGAGAATTGCATGATCACTCAAGACGACCTGCTTGGTACTGATGAAGAGGTATTATCCATGCTGAGTACATCCAATAATCAACAAATCCAAAGTATCCTCAAGTCCATTCATGAAAACGTGAAGGTTATGGAAGATAGCGATCAATATGATCTGCATCGCAAAAACAAACTTCGACTTATAGATCCTTCCGTATTGTGTGAAAGCAAGCTCGTAAAATCATCTTCGCTATCAAGAAAGATTAAGATGATGGGCGAGGAAGCTTCGAAGAAATCTTCCAAGGGTGTGTATGTGAAAGTTATTTCCAATAGCAGGTGAATAAAACGATTCGGTTTTGTTTATAATGAGTAGAGTTTAGCTGCTTTAGAGAAAATTATGGTAAGATAGGAAAAAAAGAAATAAGGCAGTGAACGTATTGAATATAAATAAGGCGAATCTTTTGGTGATTATTGGCCCTACAGCTGTTGGGAAAACCAAGCTGAGCATCGAGCTTGCAAAAAGGTTCAATGGTGAGATTATCAGCGGGGATTCCATGCAAGTATACAAGGAGATGGATATAGGTACCGCAAAGATTACGGAAGCCGAAAAAGAAGGCATCCCTCATTATCTGATTGATATTAAGGAACCAGATGAACCCTTCAATGCCGCTGAATTTCAAGAAAAAGCGGATGCAATCATTCGGGACATACATAATAGAGGAAAACTTCCCGTCATCGTCGGTGGAACCGGTTTGTACATCCAATCTGTCATTTATGATTACCACTTTTCTGAAGCGCCATCAGACCCTGGCTACAGGGAAAAGCTTGAAAGACAGGTTAAGGAAGAAGGAATAGCGCCTGTTTACGCAAAGCTGATGTCCATTGATCCGGAAAGTGCGGAGCGGATACATCCTAACAATGTCCGACGTGTCATCCGTGCCCTTGAAATCCATCATTGCACAGGTGCAACCATGAGTGAGCAGCTGGCAGAGCAGCCAACAGAATTGAAATATAATACCGCGTTAATCGGGCTGACAATGGAACGGGAGAAGTTATACGAAAGAATCAATCAGCGGGTTGAGATGATGACCTCGCTTGGTCTGGTTGAGGAAGTCCGTTCATTTTACGATAAGGGATTAAGGAACTGTCAATCGATACAGGCGATCGGCTACAAAGAGCTTTATGACTATTTTGATGGCAAGAAAACCATGGAAGAGGCACTGGACTCCTTAAAGCAAAATTCACGCAGGTATGCAAAACGTCAGCTTACCTGGTTCCGCAATAAAATGGACGTTACGTGGTTCGATATGACAGAGGTTGGAAATTTTCCAAAAAAACTTGAGGAAATATCCGTTTTTATTGCAGGAAAGCTCTTGGGTAAAAGCGAATAAATAACAAATAGAGAGATTAGAGGAGGATTTAGAATGAAGCAATCCGTAAATATTCAAGATCAATTTTTAAACCAATTAAGAAAAGATGGGACGTATGTCACCGTGTTTTTATTAAACGGCTTTCAAATAAGGGGACAGATTAAAGGTTTTGACAACTTTACGGTTCTTTTTGAAACAGAAGGGAAGCAGCAGTTAGTCTTCAAACACGCCATTTCTACATTCGCGCCGCAGCGAAATGTTCAAATTGATTTTGAGGCAAAAGAATAAGACGAAAAACAGGCATGAGTATGAACTGCACCCCAATTGTTAGACACAACTAACAATTGGGGTGCAGTTCAGTAAGCCATGCCTGTTTTTTTAAATGAAGATTTGTTTTTTTCATCGCTTCTGCAGGTAGTGCAGGTTAAAATACTGCCGAAAGCAACCTCTCTATCTGCCCTTACAATATGGAATCCCTCCAAATAGTTTCATACATTCACTTTCCAATATATAACCAGAGATCATCCCGTAAGTATACAAATTTTTCACACCATACTTTTTTCAACAAAGTATACTGACTTCCGGCTTTTTTGAATATACATAAACTTAGGAATTATTTCTTGGGAAAGCGCAGGATATGACAACACAAAGGTTTCCTTTGTAGAAATAATGAAATATTTGTCAGAAAATTGCGTGAAGTTTAAAATTTATGTCTAGTTATGTAGTCAATCTATAGCCTCCATACAGGCTTATAAACAGAGCAGATTGTTTTGAATGGAGAGGTGGATGCTTTGGAACAGCCGATCCGTATGAAAAATAACGGACAAATTAATGTGGTTTTACACGGACAAAAAAGCAGAACTATCAAAAAAGATCTTCCAAGGGAAATTCAAGAGAAAGAAATTCCTCTCCAGCACATCGCCTTAAAGGAAATCGAAGAGGAATTAGGAACCCTTGTCGGCATGGAAGAAATGAAACGGATGATAAAAGAAATATACGCGTGGATCTACATTAACAAAAAGCGTGAAGACCAGGGCCTCAAGGCAGGCAGGCAAGCTTTGCATATGATGTTTAAAGGAAACCCGGGCACGGGTAAAACAACAGTAGCAAGACTCATAGGTAAGCTATTTCTCAAGATGAATGTTCTCTCTAAAGGGCATTTGATCGAAGCCGAAAGAGCGGATTTAGTCGGGGAATATATCGGCCACACCGCACAGAAAACGCGCGATTTAATTAAAAAGGCAATCGGCGGAATTCTATTCATTGACGAAGCTTACTCCCTTGGCAGGGGAGGCGAGAAAGATTTTGGAAAAGAAGCCATCGATACTCTCGTTAAGCATATGGAGGACAGACAGCACGAATTTATCCTGATATTAGCCGGTTATTCCCGGGAGATGGAACACTTCCTGACCCTTAATCCGGGATTATACTCGCGTTTTCCTATTGTCGTGGATTTTCCCGATTACTCGATTGACCAGCTCCTCGAGATTGCCGGAATGATGCTTGATGAACGGGAGTATGTCATGAGTAGGGATGCCGAGAGAAAGCTAAGGGATCACCTCACGTTTCTGAAAAATGTGATCGGGCCTTTGTCCTTTTCGAATGGCCGCTATATCCGCAATATCATCGAAAAATCGATTCGCTCCCAGGCGATGAGGCTATTGATTGAAGATGCTTATGAAAGAAACGACTTGATCACTCTAAGAAGCCAGGATTTAGTTTTTGAAGAAGACTAAAAATTGCTGTCCAAGGAGGTTTAAAAATGGAAGACAATCAGATTACCGTTTATACAACCAACACATGTCCTTATTGCGTTCAGGCGAAAAACTTTCTTGAAGAACAAGGGTTGGATTATGAGGAAGTCAACGTTCAGGAGGATTACGGGGCAGCCGAACGGCTCATTCAGGAAACCGGTCAAATGGGAGTGCCCCAAATCAATGTGAATGGAAACTGGGTACTTGGTTTTGATCGTGAAGCTATCTTGACGTTTGCCCGACAAGATATAGGTTAAGAAAAAACGGCTTTTGGCCGTTTTTTCTAATGGTTGATTTTAAGCTGTTTGTGTGGAAGCTTCCATTTATATGTGTAGGATAGGATGCGCATCGCTGTAATGAGAATGAACAAAGCATATAGCTGCCAGGCATCCGTGGCTATTTCCATACCGACGGCAAGTCCGCACAATATCGCCCAGACCGCATAGATTTCTTCCTTAAAAACGAGCGGCTTTCTCCCAGCAAGCAAGTCGCGGATAATGCCGCCTCCGCTTCCTGTCAGAACAGCCGCCACGATGACAGCGCTGAGTGGCAGCTCCATGCTCATTGCATATAAAGACCCCTGAATTGCAAAAGCCGTAAGGCCGATCGCATCTGAAAAGTTTCCCCATATCTTCCAATGTCTAAGCAAATTATTTGGAAAAAGAAACACGGCCGTAATCGATAAAAGGGCAATCGTAAAGTAAAGACCCTGATTCCAAAGAGCTGAAACAGGTACGCCAATCAGCAAATTCCGTAAGGCTCCTCCGCCAAATGCCGTAACGATTCCCAAAATATAAACTCCTAATATATCATATTCCTCTTCCATGGCGACGATCGCTCCGCTGACAGCGAAGGCAATTGTACCAATAATCGTTAGTACTTCCCACGTCATTGTCCATACCCCGTTGTAATATAATAAAGTTATCAAGCCAAATTTGATTCTAGCATGTTTACTAAAAGATTCAACTCTTTTTCTTTTAGTCGGAGTTTATGTGGAAAACAAGACAGGAATCATTTTGGAAACCGCTCCTTATTTGGTATCATGTGTGATAGAGAACTCTAAAGGATGGTGCGTTTTTTGGAACATAAGGAAAAAGAAAGCGTCATTTTGGTCGGCTGCCAAACATCAGATGATGACCTGCGCTATGAATACTCATTGGATGAGCTTGCGTCGCTTACAAAAACAGCAAATGGAGAAGTATTGATTACAGTTACCCAGAAAAGGGACCGGGTTCATCCCTCTACATATATCGGAAAAGGAAAAGTCGAAGAGCTGAAAAATCTTGAAGAGGAACTCGAACCTGATTTACTAATCTTCAATGATGAACTATCTCCAAGTCAAATTCGGAATCTTTCCCAGCATTTCAACGCGAGGGTGATTGACAGGACCCAGCTTATTCTCGATATTTTTGCCCAGCGCGCCCAGTCAAAGGAAGGAAAGCTTCAGGTGGAACTAGCCCAGTTGCAGTATTTACTGCCGCGGTTAATGGGGCAGGGTACCGCTCTCTCTAGACTGGGAGCGGGAATCGGAACTAGGGGGCCGGGGGAAACGAAGCTTGAGAGCGACAGACGCCATATTCGCCGCCGGATTGATGATTTCAAGAATCAGCTGAATGTTGTAGTCAAGCACCGGGAAAGGTATCGCGATAGAAGAAAACGCAACAAAACCTTCCAGGTAGCTCTCGTAGGCTATACGAATGCTGGGAAATCGACCTTGTTCAATCGTTTGACAGAGGCGGCAACATTTGAAGAAAACCTGCTGTTTGCGACCCTTGATCCAATGACAAAAAAATCGATCCTTCCGAGCGGTTTTACCGTCCTGTTGACGGATACGGTTGGATTCATCCAGGACCTGCCTACGACACTGATCGCGGCATTCAGGTCCACTCTTGAAGAGGTAAGGGAAGCGGATCTCCTGCTTCACGTCGTTGATTCTTCAAGTCCCGATTATTTTAATCATGAAAGGACGGTTCGCGAACTGCTTTCAGACCTTGACGTGACCCACATTCCACAGCTTACGTTATATAATAAGAAGGATTTGAAGCACGTAGACTTCATGCCTGCCTCAAGCGAGAAATCAATGTTGATCAGTGCCTTTGAGGAAAACGATCTTGAAGCGGTTCTGGCGCAAGTCGAAGAGAATGTCATCAGTGAAATGCAGGCTTACCATGTTTTCCTTCCCGCTAATGAAGGAAGGCTCCTGTCCCAGCTGAAAAATGAAACCATTTTGCGCTCATTATCCTTTGACGAAGAAAAGGAACAGTATGAGTGCAAGGGCTTTTCCTTAATTGACCATCATTTAACCGGACAGCTAGAGAAATATACCAATTAAAAGGAGAAACAAGATGTACGAGAATTTAACGAACGGAGATCAATTAAAGGTTCTCGCCAGTTCCGTCGAGGATATGATTGCACCGTTACATAAAGAAATAGATGAGAGAATCGAAGCTAATCAATACCGGGTATTGCAGAGCTTCCAGAACTATAAAGTGAGCGACTCTCATTTTATCCCAACAACTGGGTACGGATACGACGATATCGGCAGAGATACGCTCGAGATGATCTATGCTGATGTACTCGGCGGGGAAGCGGGGCTTGTCAGGCCGCAAATCATTTCGGGGACGCATGCGATTTCCATCGCGCTGTTCGGGATTTTGCGCCCGGGCGATGAGCTTTTATACATAACCGGCAAACCCTATGATACGCTTGAGGAAATTGTCGGGATCCGCGGAAGTGGGGTCGGCTCGTTAAAGGAATTCCAGATCGGATACGGAACCGTGTTACTCACTGACGAAGGAAAAGTAGATTATAAGGCTGTGGAAAAAGCAATCACACCAAAAACGAAAATGATCGGGATTCAGCGCTCTAAAGGCTATGCAACAAGACCATCCTTTACGATTGTTGAAATCAAGGAAATGATTGCTTTTGTAAAGGAGATTAATCCCAAAATTGTTGTATTCGTAGACAATTGTTATGGGGAATTCGTTGAAACGCTGGAACCATGCCATGTCGGGGCCGATTTAATAGCCGGGTCGCTTATTAAAAATCCAGGCGGGGGTCTGGCCAAGACAGGCGGCTATATCGTCGGGAAGAAAGAATATGTCGAAGCATGCTCGTTCAGATTGACCTCACCTGGAATTGGCGCAGAAGCGGGTGCTTCCCTATACAGCCTCCAGGAAATGTATCAGGGTTTTTTCCTTGCTCCCCATGTCGTCGGACAAGCTTTGAAGGGTGCCATCTTTACTTCAGCGCTTCTCGAAAAACTAGGGATGAACACCTATCCAAAGTGGTATGCCGAAAGAACCGATTTGATTCAGTCCGTGCAATTTGATGACCGTGATAAGATGGTCGCTTTCTGCCAGGCGGTTCAGTTCGCCTCTCCAGTCAATTCCCATGTTACCCCGTATCCTAGCTATATGCCGGGCTACGAAGATGATGTCATCATGGCGGCGGGGACATTCATTCAAGGGGCGAGCATCGAACTTACGGCAGATGGACCGACGCGAGCTCCATACGTGGCATATGTCCAAGGGGGGCTAACCTATTCGCATGTGAAAATAGCGGTGCTTACAGCGGTGAATTCGTTAATTGATAAAAAATTAATTACATTCTAAATGTAGATAAAACAGCTAGGAAACTAGTTGTCTCATTTATTTAAAAATATTTATGTTATAAAACCTAACGTTAATTTGACAACAAACATAACATGAGATATAGTTAAAACAGGATAAGAAAATAAAAGGAGGACGTTGCGGATGAGCGGCAACAATATTCGTCGTTCGATGCCTCTTTTCTCAATCGGAATCGTGATGCAGCTGACAGATTTGACAGCTCGCCAGATTCGATATTATGAAGAGCATCAATTGATAACTCCTGAACGAACAGAAGGGAACCGCCGTCTTTTTTCATTAAACGATATCGACCGGCTCCTAGAAATTAAAGATCTGATCGAGCAAAGAGTCAATCTTGCAGGGATTAAGAAGCTTTTCTCCGTAAAACAAGAATCGCTCGAACCAGTCTCTGAGAATTTTGAAAAAAAACTAGAAAAACCTGATTTAAGTGATGTCGAGCTGCGAAAGCTACTAAGGAATGAACTTTTGCACGGCGGTAAAAACCGCGCATCGCTCCGTCAAGGAGATATGTCTCGTTTCTTTCATTAGTAAGCTTCAACAAATATATACTTAACTAATTTGGGGAGGAATTATCCACTATGGCAAAGTACACTCGTGAAGACATTACCCGTTTGGCTAAGGAGGAAAACGTTAAATATATTCGCCTTCAATTCACAGACATCCTAGGCACAATCAAAAACGTTGAAATCCCAGTAAGTCAGCTTGAAAAAGCACTTGATAACAAAATGATGTTCGACGGATCTTCAATTGAAGGCTTCGTTCGAATTGAAGAGTCTGATATGTATTTATATCCTGACTTAAATACATGGGTCATCTTCCCGTGGACATCTGAAAAGGGGAAAGTGGCGCGATTAATCTGTGATATCTACAACACAGACGGAACTGCGTTTGAAGGAGACCCACGCGCAAATCTTAAGCGTATCCTGGCTGAAGCGAAGGAACTAGGCTTTACAAGCTTCAATCTTGGGCCAGAACCTGAATTCTTCTTATTCAAGCTTGATGAAAAAGGAGAGCCGACATTAGAGTTAAATGATAGAGGCGGATACTTCGACCTTGCGCCGACTGACCTTGGCGAAAACTGCCGTCGCGACATCGTGCTTGAACTTGAGGAAATGGGCTTTGAAATCGAAGCTTCCCACCATGAGGTTGCTCCGGGCCAGCACGAAATTGATTTTAAGTATGCAGATGCTGTCACTGCGTGTGACAATATCCAGACTTTCAAACTAGTCGTTAAAACAATTGCCCGCAAACATGGTTTGCACGCAACATTCATGCCAAAGCCTTTGTTCGGTGTGAACGGATCTGGAATGCACTGTAACGTTTCCCTTTTCAAAGGAAGTGAGAATGCATTTTATGATAACAATGGGACATTAGAGCTTAGTGAAACAGCAGAGCAGTTTATTGCAGGTACGATCAAACATGCACGTGCTTTCACAGCAGTAACGAATCCGACTGTGAATTCTTACAAGCGCCTGGTTCCTGGCTATGAAGCACCATGTTACGTAGCGTGGTCTGCTAAAAACCGCAGCCCGTTGATCCGTATCCCGGCTTCCCGCGGTGTGAGCACCCGTGTTGAAGTCCGCAGCGTGGACCCTGCAGCTAACCCGTACCTTGCAATTGCGGTATTGTTAAAAGCAGGTCTGGATGGAATCAAGAACAAAATGACTCCGCCAAAACCAATTGACCGCAACATCTATGTGATGGACAAACAAGAAAGAGAAGAAGCAGGTATCAGCGATCTTCCGGCAACATTAGCCGCAGCCCTTGATGTTTTACAATCAAACGAAGTCATCTGTTCTGCTCTTGGAGACCACTTGCTGGAACACTTTATCGAAGCGAAAGAGATTGAGTGGGATATGTTCCGCACGCAAGTACATCCATGGGAGCGCGAGCAGTATATGACGATGTATTGATTTGGGAATAAATTAAGTCCCTGTTTTGGCAACAAAACGGAATTTCAGCCCCTGGACACTATTGGTGTCCAGGGGCTATTTGCATTACAATGAATGAAATGGCTGGGCCGGAAGAAGACCTTACAAGCATAGGAGAGATATGTATGAAAGTAAAGATCATGGAAGAATTGAAAAAGATTGAAAATACTTATCATGTTAAGGTTCTCTACGCATGCGAGTCAGGAAGCCGTGCCTGGGGATTCCCGTCAAAGGATAGTGATTATGACGTTCGCTTCATTTACATCCATCTAAGGGATTGGTATTTATCAATCGATCAAAAAAGAGATGTCATTGAACTGCCCATCAATGATTTGTTAGATATAAATGGCTGGGAATTAACAAAGGCATTGAGGCTGTATAGAAAATCCAATCCTCCACTGTTGGAATGGCTCCATTCAGGAATTGTCTATTATCAGGCCTTCTCCGTTATTAAAGAAATGAAGCAGCTTAGCGATAAGGTGTATAAACCAGCAGCTTGCCTTCACCATTATTTGAATATGGCGAAGGGGAATTATCGTGACTATCTGCAAAATGAACAAGTAAAGATCAAAAAATATTTCTATGTGCTTCGCCCAATTCTTGCATGTAAATGGATCAAAAAATTTAACACGATCCCGCCGTTGGAATTTCAATCTCTGTTAGAGGAGATTGTCCCGGACGGTTTATTAAAAAAAGAAATTCAAGAATTATTGGAGCGAAAGAAAAGGGGGGATGAGTTAGATTTTGAACCGAGGATAGATAGCATTAATCAATTTGTAGAAACGGAAATCGAACATTTAACACAATATGCGAAATCATTAGATATACAGTTAGAAGATCCTACCCAGTCGTTAGATCAGTTATTTAGAGACGCCCTCCATGAAGTTTGGGGGAATGAAGACGTTCAAAAAACAAAAATGAGGAAAGCTGCACCTAACTGAAAAGTGGGTGTATTTTTTTTGAGAAGGCTCTGTTAAATTCCATTGTTGATTTTCAAATGGTCATGGAATCTACTCGCTTTCCGCGGACGAACTGTCAAGCCTCCTCACTCGTACCTCGCTGCGGGGTCTTGCCAGCCCGTTTTTCCGCAGGAGTCTCGCAGATTCCCTTCCCAAAAACAACATTATCGTTTAACAGAGCCTTTGAGAAAGTAGTAAAAAAGATGTCCAATATTTCTTCCTTACTGTTTAATAGGAAAATTATCAAAACGATATGGACATTATAATGAAATCAAGTGTTTTTACCACACAGGATAGAATCGCCTTAAGCTGAAACTAATACATTGTGAATTAGTTTGCTTAGGTGTAAAATGTTTCTCATAGGAAACATTTATTGAGTTGGGCATAATGTGTAATTAGAGCTGATAAATGAAATTTTACGTTTCACGTTTATAGAGGAGGAGAGATATTTTGGATGAAAATCTGTTATTGGCATTTGGATTAACTTTATTTGCAGGTCTTGCCACGGGAATTGGAAGCATTCTGGCGTCTTTTACATCGAGGACAAATACAAAATTCCTGTCCATCTCCTTAGGGTTTTCTGCGGGTGTCATGATCTATGTATCCATGATTGAGATCTTTGTTAAGGCAAAGGACGCACTTACTGCTGCCAAAGGAGATGTAGTAGGAAACTGGCTAACGGTTGCCGGTTTTTTTGGCGGGATGCTTGTAATTGCGATGATTGACAAATTCATTCCTAAGCAAGGGAACCCTCATGAACTTAAGAAAGTAGAGGATATGAAGAAGGCGGGAAATGGAGGCAAAGAGGCTGATTTATTAAAGATGGGGACGTTCACAGCCCTAGCCATCGGTATCCATAACTTCCCTGAAGGAATTGCTACTTTCACTTCAGCTTTACAGGATCCCGCCCTTGGCATTGCCATTGCTGTAGCGATTGCCATCCATAATATTCCGGAGGGAATTGCCGTATCCGTACCCATCTATTTTGCAACTGGCGACAAGAAAAAAGCGTTTAAACTTTCCTTCCTGTCCGGATTATCCGAACCAGTCGGTGCGATTGTGGCCTATCTTTTCTTAATGCCTTACCTGAACGATTTAATGTTCGGCATCATCTTTGCAGGTGTCGCGGGAATTATGGTGTTTATCTCCCTTGACGAATTACTCCCAGCTGCCCAAAAGTACGACGAAGCCCATTTATCCATTTATGGGCTGATTGGCGGGATGGTCGTCATGGCGCTAAGTTTATTATTGTTTATTTAAAATTCGCTATCTAATTGAAGCATTCAAACACACAAAAGCCAGCAAATTGCTGGCTTTTGTGTGTTTGAATGCTCGAAAATATGAGGCAGTTACGTCAAAAAATGAAGAAGCAAAAAGCTAAGATCTTATTAAATTTAACTTTCTACTTGATCCATGTGTACCAAAATGATTTGATCCAGAATACCGTTTTGTTTCTTTTGAATTTCCCAAAAACCAGAATCATATTTATAAATTACGATATAGGGAGTGCCATTATAAAATACTTCTTCCTGCATATATGATCACCCTTTGTAGTTAGTATTACCTATTTTACATCGGAATTTAAAAGTATGCTTTTGAGCGGACGGGGGAAAAATAATCAATAACAACTATATTTTGAAGAAAAAGTATGAATTCTTTAGAAAATATAACTATAAGTATATTTTTTAAAACAGTGGACTAAGAACTAGGCGCATTTTTTATGATGGAGCAGCATAGATGAGTATTAGAGTAGGAAAGTACGCTAGAGAAATATGTAGCGTTTTGGAGGAGTAGAAGCATTATGCTAAGTGTTATACAGACACGGTATAGAGTTAAATATTGCATCGCCTTCTACGATTCATGGGTACATGAAGAACCTGAAAAGAAAGGGACACGTTACTTGGGAGGAAGAGGGGCGGCCGCGGACTTTACGTAAATTGGAAAAAAAGAAATCGACTGATTATGGCGGTTTTTTCTTTCAAAGTTCCTTTTTAATACGAAGCAAAAAAATACTCAATTGTTCTACTAACTCCCTAACAATTGCCGACAGAAAGGTGGAATGTTACACATGATATAGGGAAAGACAATACTTTTGAAATTTATTACAGGAAATAGTGTGGGAAAGCATAAGAATCCTTTCTTAAAAGGGTGGGAGAGACTATGGGTATTCCACATTGTTCAGTTTGCATGAAAGAACTCAAAATAGGTGAGCAAGTAATCATGGAGGGTATATTTAATGGAATCTTACATGCCGATTGCAATTACCTGACAGAAGAATACATTGAAGTTCGAGGCAGATATGAGGATGTAGTAATCAGGAACCAAAAATGGTTTAGTGGTTTTATTTCTACATTGAGTAGGAAATGACTCAGAAAAGGAATATCATACATACACTTTAACATTAGAGTTTCTTCAATCTGGCGCTTTAGTTAGGAGTAACAAATGAAATAAAAATACGCCCTTTCAATTGAAAATGACGTACAAATGCGAAGAAATTATATCATTTGAAAAACCAATTTAAAAACGGATTTTTTTTCCTATCAATTACTTTTAACTCATTCATAATTAATTTATCCTCATGATCTGCTATCCATTTATTTAGCGCATGTTTATCTTCAAAATGGTTTAAGTAAATTTGTCCACTTTTTCCTATAGCGTTAATTACGTATCTACAAGAGGAATTCCCCATAATTGTCCACCCTTACAAAATAGTTAACTTACAAAAGGGATGATATCCCGACCTATTAAAATATATTCATATCTTATCTTAATATATTACTCCTTTATAAATGATAAAGTTGTTTCATTATATCTAACAAATTATTTATTTGATAGTTTCTAAACATTTTTCTAGGTCTTTATCAACAATGAAGACCTCAATTCTTTCCCCAGTTTTTGTGCTAATATCACTATGAGATGAAAGAACCTTACATCCAGTATATTGTTCTACAATATCTTCATATTCTTTGCTGTACATTTCACGAAGGACTTCACGCATTTGTTTTACAAGTTGTCTCCCGGTATCGCAATTAGCAAGATGCTTTTCTTCTACTGTGAGGACTCCTTTGAAACGAGTGATCAGCATGTCACTAATAATATAAGTTTTAGCCTCCTGTGGTCCCCGGCCTATTAATTCACGCTGGAACTTAATGAAAGCTGCACTAATTTCAGCCTCAAGTTTCTTTTTAGAATTTAACATAATGCCTCCATTGCATTACTGATTTATGGAACTTATCATAATTCCGAATCAAAGTTGTTGTCAATGATAATTTTAAACCTTTAGAAAAAAATAAGAAATTTAATAAAACAGTGTAATATTGAGTAATTGTATCAAAATATAAACATAATGAATGATTTTGGTTTATTTTGGGTGAAAACCGCTGTTTTTACTGTTTTACAATATTTGAAAGGCAGGCGTAGAATATCCTCATAAATCAATTTGATATCGGTCAAATCTCAAGCAATTGAGAACGGAGGACCCAATCTTTTGGGGTTAATTCTGCATTCGCAGAAGGGATGAGAAACTCTTTCGCCATCCTACCCGTCAGCTAACTTCGTCGACTAAAGCGAAGGAGGTCATAAGACCGCCTTATACAGGGGGCTTTTTTTGTTGCTTTCATACAGCAAAATAGCAGCCTGTCATTTCCGTAGGTCTTTTTGTTATGCCTATTATGAGAAGGTTTCTTGGAAGACAGAACGCAAAGGGAGCTTTATAGCTTGCTGGGCGTTAAGTAGACCAATGAGTACTTTTTCTCCATTTATGTATTTGTCTATTGCAGACTAGTTAAAGTTCAATTTTGGTGAATCGAATTGTTCACCTGTGGAACTTTGATAGTTATTGCATCACTGCATAAGGAGGAAAGTAAGCATTGGTCTTTTTGCGTCTTATGGGGTGAATGGAACTAAATCAAGGGTGAAACAATAATTTAGATTGTTCATGTTCAGGAGGGATATCATGTCGGAAGCTTTTATTGCTCTCAGTATTTTTATCATTGTGCATGCATCATTTCAGAAAAAAAAATCGGACAATCATTGCGTTGGCTGGTGGCGTACTAATGATTTGTTTTGGAGTCCTTAATCAAGAAGAGGCACTTCATCATATTGATTTTAATACTTTGGGTTTATTAATCGGAATGATGATTATTGTAAATATTACTTCTCTTACAGGAGTATTCGGGTACATAGCCATTTGGTCTGTAAAAAAAGTAAGAGGATATCCCATCCGGATACTTGTAGTTTTGAGTTTAGTAACCGCGTTTGCTTCTGCATTTTTAGATATTGTTACTACTGTTTTATTGGTTGTACCAGTAACTCTTAGCATCACTGCCCAACTGAAAGTTGACCCGATTCCATATTTAATTGCTGAGATATTTGCAGCGAATATAGGTGGAACAGCTACAATGATTGGGGATCCACCGAATATTATGATTGGCAGTGCCGTTGAAGAATTAACGTTTCTTTCATTTATCGAAAAATCCACAGTTTATGTTACATAAGATACCTTTAATGATGAAAATCCACAACAGACTTCTTTCAGTTAGGAGATAACTATGAAAAAGATAAGAGACTTCCTTGATCCTCCAAAAATCCTTGTATTGGGCTTCGCGACCTTGATCCTTCTAGGAGCCTGTTTGCTAACCCTTCCAATTGCAACACATGATGGAAATGGTCTCGTGTTTTTAGATGCGTTATTTACCGCGACATCGGCAACATGTGTAACAGGACTAGTCGTAGTGGATACCGCGGATACATTCACCACGTTTGGTGAAATAGTCATCTTAACCCTCATCCAGATTGGTGGATTGGGATTTATGACATTCGCTACGTTTTTCTTTTTCCTCTTGGGTAAGCGGATATCTTTAAGAGAAAGATTACTGCTCCAGGAGACTTTGAATAACGTTTCCTTCGCCGGAATCGTTAGGTTAGTAAAAAGAGTGCTGATATTTACTGCAATTATAGAGCTAACGGGTGCTACTATCTTAGCTATTCGATTCTCTTTTGATATGCCTATTGGAAAAGCGATTTATTGGGGAATATTTCACGCTATATCGAATTTCAATAATGCCGGGTTCGATTTAAACGGGGAATTCCGAAGCCTAACCCCGTTTGTTGACGATCCAACCGTAGTACTTACCGTCTGTGCGCTTATTACTTTAGGCGGAATTGGTTTCATAGTAATGAATGAACTGTATGAATACCATGATACCCGCCGTGTCTCAGTGCATACTAAGGTCGTTTTGCTAATGACGCTGATTCTAACGCTCGGTGCCACGATTTTGATTTTTACTTTTGAATTTGGAAATGAAAAAACTCTTGAGCCATTATCTTATACAGGAAAGGTATTGGGATCCTTATTCCAAGCGGTCACACCGAGGACTGCTGGTGCCAATACACTACCCATAGGGGACTTAACGCAATCAACCTTATTTCTAATCATTTTCCTTATGTATGTTGGAGCTGGTCCCGGTTCGACGGCAGGAGGCATTAAAATCACAACGTTTGCTGTTCTTTCAGCAACCTTATGGTCCCAAATTAAAGGGAAGGAAGATGTGGTGTTGTTCCGACGTCGAATAGTTATGGAAACTATTTTCAAGGCACTTACCGTGGCCGCAATGGGAATGTTTCTTGTGATGTTTATCACCATGTTGCTTACAATAACGGAAGGGGAACGACATAATTTCATCATGTACCTGTTCGAAGCCACCTCTGCGTTTGGCACGGTTGGACTTTCAATGGGATTAACTCCTGAATTGTCACCTATTGGGAAGGTACTCATTATCTTTACTATGTTTGCAGGACGATTAGGCCCGCTTACCCTTGCGTATGCTGTATCTATGAGAAGAAAACCTAATGCTTTCCATCATCCAAAAGGAAAAATTATGCTAGGTTAATTTGAAATATTAGGAGGGAATTGATAAATGGCCACACGTCAATATGCTGTTATTGGATTGGGCAGATTTGGAATAAGTGTTGCACGAAGATTACACGAAGCTGGGCAACAAGTCTTGGGCATTGATATCAATGAGGCACGGGTGGAAGATGCGGAATTATTCGTTACTCATGCGGTTGTTGCCGATTCGACTGAAGAGGACGCGCTTAAATCAGTTGGCATCCGTAATTTTGATCGTGTAATTGTTGCGATTGGCAATGATATGCAATCAAGTATTTTAACAGTCTTACTGTTAAAGGAACTTGGAGTTAAAAAAGTAATAGCAAAGGCTCTAGGAACACACCACGGCAAAGTTTTAGATAAAGTAGGAGCTGATTGGATCATTTATCCAGAAAGAGATATGGGTGAACGTGTTGCTAATCAACTTTTATCACCAAATATGTTGAACTATATAGAACTTTCAACAGAATACAACATAGAGGAGATAATAATCCCTGAGAGTATGGCGGAAAAAAGTCTGAGGGAGATTGATATCCGCGCCAAATATAATGTCAGTGCTATTGCCTTAGTTCGCGATGGAAATGTCGTTATATCTCCTTCTCCTGATGAAATCATAAACAAAGGAGATATGTTAGTATTAATTGGTAGCAGAGAAGATCTAACAGAGTTTTCTAATATAGAATAACAATCTGAGGACAATAGTAAGTCAAGCAGGGAAAAATCTTGAAGGAGATTGAAGGCGCATTTAAGTTACTTTTTTGAATCCGACCCCAATCCGACCCCAAAAATAATTTTTAATCGTCTATGTGGAGAATATTAATGAACGGAGCAAATAAGAAAACCCCTTGATACACAAGGGGTTTTCACTGTTTCATATAAGCGTCCCAGATAGGAATCGAACCTACGACCTACAGCTTAGGAGGCTGTCGCTCTATCCTGCTGAGCTACTGGGACATTATAAGTTTCACAGGGAGTGTATAGTTCCCTATAAAATATGATAGCAACTTTTATATAATAACAATGCGCGGGTTATTTATCAATCATTTTAGCCAAAAAAATTATGTCAGAGATGGTTGTATAGAAAACAAGAAGGAATAAATGAAGCGCATCTAGAAAAGATTAGCGATCGGCATATGTAATAATATTCAAAGGAGACTAACATGACGGTAACTACTTCAAATCTTTTTCAAGGGGAATTTGTTAAACTATCAGCGGTAAGAGAGGGAGACGCTGACATAATGGCTAGGTGGGGAGAGGATTCGGAATATCTCCGTAATGTGGATACAGATATTGCTCTGCCAATCTCTAAACAGCAATATGAAAATGAAGGCGAGTCTGATCCGAATGAGGCCTATTTTCGTTTAAGAACGATTGAGGATGATGAATTAATTGGGTTTGGTGTCATTCACAGCATTGAATGGAATAATCGTGCCGGGATTTTATCAATTGGGATCGGAGAAGCCACATACCGCAATAAGGGCTTTGGAACGGATGCCTTAAAGCTTATTCTTCGTTTTGCCTTTCATGAACTGAATTTGAACCGTGTGGGCCTTTATGTGATTGAATACAACAAACGAGGAATACATGTTTATGAGAAGTCGGGCTTTCAACATGAAGGCAGGAGAAGGGCAGCTGTCCATCGCGACGGGAAAATGTACGATGGAATCATGATGGGGATTTTGCGATCGGAGTGGGAAGCCACTCAGAAGTAATACAATAAAAAATATAGAAGAGAACGTGCAGGAAACCAGTCCATTCTAAGTTGATGGACTGGTTTCTTTTGATCAGATCACAGGGCTTCGTGCCGGTTTTGCTTTGAATCAAATGGCAATAATTCATTCTGACTTAACGAGATCCCGCTCTCCGACGGAATTAATAAAGGTTAAGGCATACAGGGCGCAAATTCCGACAACAACATAGACGATACGCGAAAGAATCGCGTCCTCTCCGCCGAAGATTGACGCAACCAGATCAAATTGGAATAATCCAACCATTAACCAGTTCAACCCGCCGACAATCAACAATATCATGGCAATCGTATTGAGTGTTCTCATCTGGAAATCCCCCTCCTTATTTGCAGACTTTGTTTAAATGATACCCTTCCTAAAATGCCCTAAACAAACCGAAAAAATAAAGGGAGAATCAAGATATTCATTTAAACAAATCATAATAATATTATGTAAACATACATCGAATTTTAAAAATATATATAAACGTAGTATGATAGAGGTGAGCAAAATCTAAGGAGGAAATATGAAGGCTATAAAAATTTTACTTTCTATTGTGGTTATCCTTGCCATTATAGGAGTCGGACTTTATTATTTCGGTACAAATATGGCGTCTGACAGGTTGGTTGATGAAGTTTCGAATCAGCTTGAGAATAGCGGCGAAATGGATGAAATTAAACAAGCCATCGAGAGTGACCCAGAGCTTATGGCATTTGTAGAGGATGGCAAAAATGTCGACGAAAGCAAATTGCCTTTCACAACGAAAGAAGAGGCTACTAGGGTTCTAATCAATAAATTTGGTATTAATGGTTTAATGGAAATTCAGGAAAAGGTCCAAGATGGAACGATTTCCAGAGCAGAGCTGATGCAAGATGCGGAGAGCAAGCTGACAGAAGAGGAAATCCTTGCCTTAAAGGTGATTACTTACAAAGAACTGTATGCGCAGTAGCATTAGCTGAGTGAAACCAAAACAAAAAGCCCGTTCTGGGCTTTTTGTTTTGGTTTGAGTAAAGACAACTTGTGCCTTAATGAATCGTCCTGTATAAGCCGACAACTTTCCCGAGGATCGATACATTTCTAAGGATAATCGGGTCCATATTTGAATTCTCCGGCTGGAGGCGTACATAATCTTTTTCTTTAAAGAACCTCTTAACAGTTGCTTCATCATCTTCGGTCATCGCAACAACTATATCCCCGTTATTAGCGGTTTTTTGCTGTTTAACGATTACATAGTCACCATCCAAAATCCCAGCTTCAATCATACTTTCCCCCATAATTTCCAGCATAAATATCTGCTCATCCTGAGGAGCCATGTTTTCAGGAAGCGGAAAATACTCTTCAATATTTTCAATCGCAGTGATCGGAATACCTGCTGTAACTTTACCTAATAAAGGTACATTAATGACACCGTTCTTCGGTATAGCTGAAGCTTCTTCAAGTTCCAAAATCTCGATGGCTCTCGGCTTCGTCGGGTCCCTTCTAATGAGGCCCTTGCTTTCCAATCTCGATAAATGTCCATGGACTGTTGAACTTGACGCAAGTCCGACAGCTTCTCCTATTTCACGCACGGAAGGAGGATATCCTTTTTTGCGAACTTCCTCTTTAATGAATCCTAGAATATCTTGTTGCCTTTTAGATATCTTTGTCATTTTTCACCCACCCCATCTCAAATTCCTTAGCTTCATTATAGCATGTACATCTACAAAATACAAACATAAGTTCGAATATTTTTGTTGACTTGAAACAAATGTTCGTATTATACTTAATGTATCAAAAGCGAACAAGTATTCGATAATGGAGGAAACATATATGAAAACATTGTTACAAAAACACTCTTATACCATTCTGCTTCTTAGCGTCGTATTTATATTCTCTCTTTTCTTTTCTTTGAAGTCTGATAAAGAAAATGTCGAGAACTATCTTTCGGTCACGGTGTCTTCGGGTGAAACTCTCTGGGAGTTGGCAGAGCGTTACGAAAACGGCGATATGACAAGAAGCCAATTCATTGATTGGATCGAAAAGCACAATGAATTGCAAGCCGAGTCCCTGAAACCGGGAGAGGAAATTGTCATTCCGATTGCAAAATCGGAAAATGTTAACCAGTTAGCCAGCGAATGATAAAGGGTTGGATAAAAAATGAAAGCTATTATTTATTGCCGGGTAAGCACTGAAAAAGAATCACAGGAAACCTCATTGGCAAGACAGGAAGCTGAATTAAAGCAGCTCGCTGCCAAAATGGGGCTTGGTGTAGCAGCGGTTATCAAAGAGCAGGCAAGCGGCTATGAACTGAATAGAGACGGTATTTTTGAAATGCTTGATCTATTGAAGGAAAAGCAGACTGAAGCTGTATTGATTCAGGATGAAACCAGATTGGGGCGCGGGAATGCCAAAATCGCGCTTTTTCATGTGATCCTCAAGAATGGTGCCAGAATTTACTCATTGTCACATGACGGAGAAATAGAGATATCCGAATCAGATTCAATGGTTCTGAAAATAGTCGGAATTGTCGAGGAATATCAGAGAAAGCTGCATAATCTGAAAATCAAAAGAGGCATGCTTCGGGCGGTTGATGATGGATATAAGCCGCAGAAAAACCTTAAAAATCAGGGAAACCCAGGAGGAAGAGAACGGAAGAAGATCCCGGTAGAAGAGATTGCCCGATTGAGAGCCAACGGCCTGACCTTTGAAGAAATAGCAGCTACCCTAAGGGGATTTGGTTATTCCGTATCAAAGGCAACCGTTCATCGGAGATACTTGGAGTACGAAAAAAGTGAACTTAACGGCGAATCCTAGAACTTGTCTTTTTTCTTGATTTTATATAATATTGGCAGTATCAAAAATGTTGGAAGGAGCGAAATGATGCTGTCGAAAGAAAAAATGGCCCGAATTAACGAACTTTCCAAGAAGTCCAAAGAAGCCGGACTGACTGAGAAAGAAGCGAAGGAACAAACAAAGCTGCGAAGCGAGTATTTAGCTACCTTTAGGAATTCCATGGCAGATACATTAGAAAATGTAACGATAATCGATCCCGAGGGTAACGATGTTACCCCGGACAAAATAAAAGAAATCAAAAAAAATAAAAAACATTTGCATTAATGATTTTCATTATGCCCATAACCACGAGAGAATGCATGAAGAATGTATTCTCTTTTTTTGGTTAAATATAAGAAAAGTCTGTGAAGCAAGTATGTAAAAATCTTGAGGAACAAAAAGGATTATAGTTGTCTTTATATAGAGCTACCTATAAAATATAAGAGTAATTATCAAGGAAGGGATGTTTTTGCATGTTTGATAAGATTGATGCACTTTCCATCAGTACCATTCGTACTTTATCGATTGATGCTATTGAAAAAGCTAAATCCGGCCATCCGGGGATGCCAATGGGGGCTGCTCCCATGGCTTATACATTATGGACACGGTACATGAACCATAATCCTAAGAATCCTGATTGGTTTAACAGAGACCGTTTTGTTTTATCCGCCGGTCATGGTTCGATGCTTCTTTATAGTTTATTGCATTTATCCGGATATGATTTATCCATGGATGACATAAAGAATTTCCGCCAGTGGGGAAGTAAAACTCCAGGGCATCCTGAACATGGCCATACGGCTGGAGTTGATGCCACAACCGGTCCCCTTGGACAAGGAATTGCAATGGGAGTCGGGATGGCAATGGCTGAGCGTCATTTAGCTGCTGCTTACAACCGTGATTCTTATAATGTCGTCGATCATTTTACATACGGGATTTGCGGTGACGGAGATCTAATGGAAGGTGTGTCTGCTGAAGCTGCTTCACTTGCGGCACATCTTAAGCTTGGAAAACTCGTGGTCTTATATGATTCCAACGATATTTCATTAGATGGAGATCTCCATAAATCCTTCAGTGAAAGTGTTGAAGGTCGATTTAAAGCTTACGGATGGCAGTATATCCGGGTAAACGACGGGAATGATTTAGAGGAAATCGCAAAAGCGATTGAAGAAGCGAAGACTGTTGATGACCGCCCTACACTGATTGAAGTCAAGACCATTATCGGCTTTGGTTCACCAAACCGATCAGGAAAATCAGCCGTTCATGGCGCTCCGCTCGGTGAGGACGAACGTAAGCTTACTAAGGAAGCCTATAAATGGACCTTCGAACAGGATTTCCATGTGCCAGATGAAGTGTACAAGCATTTCGAAGAGACTTGTGTTGGAAAAGGAAATAAAAAGGAAGAAGAATGGAATAGCCTTTTCAATGATTATAAAAAGGCATATCCTGAGCTTGCGGCACAGCTTGAGACCGCAATAAAAGGTGAGCTTGCAGATGGCTGGGATAAGGAGATTCCTGTATATGAAGAAGGGAAAAGCCTTGCATCCCGTGCTTCAAGCGGTGAAGTCCTTAATGCAATCGCCAAAAATCTGCCAAGCCTTATCGGAGGTTCCGCTGACCTGGCAGGTTCAAACAATACAATGCTTAAAGGCTACGCTGATTATATGCCTGGTGAATATGAAGGCAGAAACATTTGGTTTGGTGTGCGTGAATTCGCGATGGGCGCTGCACTGAACGGTATGGCTCTTCATGGGGGCATCAAAGTGTTCGGAGGAACATTCTTTGTCTTCTCTGATTATCTGCGTCCAGCTATCCGTCTGGCAGCATTAATGGGCTTGCCTGTCACTTACGTATTCACTCATGACAGTATCGCGGTAGGGGAAGATGGCCCAACACACGAACCGATTGAACAATTGCCTGCGCTTCGCGCCATGCCGAATCTTGGTGTGATCCGTCCGGCTGACGGAAATGAAACAGCCGCTGCATGGAGGCTCGCACTTGAATCAACGGATAAACCAACGGCCTTGGTATTAACCCGCCAAAATCTGCCGACACTCAACACTACAGCTGAACTGGCTTATGAAGGCGTATCAAAAGGTGCGTACATTGTTTCTTCATCAGGTAAAGACCAGGATGATGCGCTCCTGCTCGCGAGTGGATCTGAAGTCAATCTTGCAGTAGAAGCTCAAAAGGCTTTGGCTAATGAAGGAATTGCTGTTTCGGTTGTAAGCATGCCTTCATGGGATCGTTTTGAAGCTCAATCCAAGGAGTATAAGCAAAGTGTAATTAATCCTTCTGTTAAAAAGCGATTGGGGATCGAAATGGCTACACCATTCGGTTGGGATCGTTATACAGGGGATGAAGGCGAAATTCTTGCGATTAACCATTTTGGCGCGTCGGCACCAGGAGCGAAAATCATGGAAGAATTCGGCTTCACTGTAGAAAACGTAGTAGCACGTGTTAAAGCGATGCTTCAGAATTAATACTCAATACTACCAAACCTGCCCTAATTTTCGGGCAGGTTTTTTTGCATGAACCTCGGTTGCAAGCTGTCGAAAAACTTGAATCGAGAATCTTCAACAAGCAAATTAGTATAGAATCTAATAAAATCAAACAGCAAATTTCAGAAAATTGGTATTTCGACAAAAATAGAAGGGATTTTCACCATCAAACAACATAACTTTTTATTTTTCCAATATATAATGGCAAAAAGGAGTGCAGGAGGCAGCTGGCATGAGAAATTATCGAATTTATCTGATTGAGGATGAATTTGCACACCACTATTATGGAAGAGAGAAATTATTTTTCAATTTGTTTTTGGAGTATATTAATTCATCCGGAAAACAAAAAGGTATTTTGCAAAAACAAATCGAATATATCACAAAACCGGTTCCTATCGAAGCTTTGGTGAATATATTAGAAATCCAATCTTTGAAGAAGAAGGATTTCACCTGCAAAGATGGGGTATATTATTTAGAAAAGAGTCATGGAAGAAGTAGAGCGGCCCTAAAACTCGATCGTGAATATATGGTTTTACAGGCTAAGGGAGACTTCGAAGCGGAAACATCCTTTTTTGAGTGTATACGAAAATACGATTCCGACTTTCTCGCCATGGATTTGGAAAATAACCGTTACGGCTGGTTACAGCCTATTAAAGAAAGAAAGTTTGTGTAAAAGAGGGACAATTACAGCATGAATATTGTATAATATCCCTTGGTCTAGTACACTGTTGATAGACAACACGAAGGAGGAAATTAGTATGTGGCAGTTAATTCTAGTTGGTGTTCTGGCATTGCTCGCTGGGATAGCACTAGGATTTTTCATTGCTCGCCGTTATATGATGAGCTACTTAAAGAAAAATCCGCCGATTAATGAACAAATGTTAAAAATGATGATGATGCAAATGGGGATGAAGCCATCCCAAAAGAAAATCAATCAAATGATGGCAACCATGAACAAACAACAAATGAAATAAAAGCGTAGAGAACGCTTGTCATAATGAGTTTAAGCGATTGATTGGTAGCGATTAATGAGCAAGTTGACTAGGAAATAACTGTCTGAAATAATCGTGGGTTAATCTTTCCTAGTCATTGCTCTATAGTTGCATAGTTTTTTCAAATTTCCAAAACGAAACCGTTTTTTTTGCTGAATGATTTACATAAAAGGTGTTTTTTTGTTGGAGTTATAAGATGTGGTGTCAAGGAACGCTGCTGAACAGCGTAAGCTTGAGGATATTATTAAGGTAGAGTTGTAGGATGAAATTGTTAATGGCAGCAGGTAATCAACTCCTTTATGTAGAACATTATAGGTAACACAGAAGGGGATGACCCAATGAATAAAGATAAGTTATTAAAAAAGCTTCAGAATGCAAGTCGTGGTAATTTTTTTTCATTGGAGATTGCAAAGGCTACTGAGGATGATGAACATCAGATTGAAGAATTGGTGAAAGAATTAGAAAGAGAAGGAAAAATTAAATTAAGAGAATGTGTACAGCGAGAATACTCCGTTTATTTATATGGAATCATTAAGTATGCATCCGAATAATCGGGTGCTTTTATTTACATTGGACCATATAATAAGCTTAAATTTGGAGATAATGGTAAGATAGAAGTAGAAAATTAAATCCTTGGACAAAATTGCTAAAAGTGGACTAGAGGAAAGGTGTTCATTTTTGTCTAAATATAGATGTAAAAGGAGTGTTTATTAATGACTGAAATGACAACAATCACTTTCGCCAATAACCAGAAGGAATTAGATCGTAAAATTGAGCAAATTACGCAAAACCATGAACGTTGGAATCCTGAAAAAAGAGTCGAGATTTCTTACTTAGATCCAAAATTACACGATATTCATTTCATACCACACCAAACTACTCAATTACTCATCGGAATAAATATATTTGATAAACTGGATGACTGAAATAAGCACCATAAAACGTACTTTTATTTGGAAAGGAGTCTAATGTTGGCAGATAAAAACAAATACCACATTGGAGATATCGTAAGAATAAAAACAACGGATGAATTAGTAACAATCAATAAATGGCAGTATGTGAAGAACATGAAAAAGTATTCTTATACAATAAAAGAACAACCATCTACTTTTTATTTCGAAGATGAATTTCAAAGTAGAAATGATAAATAAACAGTTAAAGTAAAGCAGACAAGTACTCAGGTGACCAATGAGTGCTTTTTTCTTTTGCCATACAGTTTAAGAAAATTTATGGCATGAGTGGATGGGAGGACCCGTATATTTATAGTAACCAGAAAAAATGAACGTTCATTCAGTGGGGGATCTTCGTTCATCCATGAGATTATGAATAATAGCGAGATATGAAATTTATAGCAGGAATTCCCAAGACACTACAGAATATTGAATACTATAGACAGAAAAATCTGATTTTTTAACATAGCCAGTTTTCAAAAGAAAGGAGAAAAAGAGTTGGCCAATATTATCCCGATCACGGTTGAAACGCCTTTTGCAAATGGCTATGTTAACGCCTTTATAGTCGCCGGAAAAACCGCTACACTAGTTGATGCCAGCAATCCGGGGCAGGAATCTTTCAGACAGTTAAAAAGCGGCATTGAAATGAAAGGATTCCGTATCAGTGATCTTGATCAAATTGTCCTGACTCATATGCACACGGACCATAATGGTGGGGTCACATTTTTACAAGAAGAAGCAGGTCTGCCTGTATATGTGCATGAGAAGGGACAATTCATAATTGAAGTAGCTGAAACTGAATCGCGTAGAGTGGAGGAGTTTTTTAATCAGTTTGTCCATCAATGTGGTGCAGATTTACATAGTCATCAACCGATACGTGAATACATACCCGAGAATTGGAAGGATGTTCACTATTTAAGAGATGGAGACAACCTATCAATAGGCGGCGTGGACTTCGAAGTGATTTATGTTCCCGGTCACAGTCAAACAGATGTGCTTTTTTGGGATCCTGTAAGCAGGAATGCCATTGGTGGTGACCATATAATCGCTAATATGTCTATAAACGCTTTCGTGGAACCGCCTTCTCCTAATGAAAATCAGCGCCCCAAACCTTTGCTGCAATATCGGAAGTCGCTAAAAAGAGTCAAGGAGTTGCCGATCAAGACGATTTATCCAGGTCATGGGGAGGCATTTGGAGACCATGTTTCCTTAATAGATAAACGTCTGGAAGAGCAAGAGATACGCTGCCTCCAAATTCATGGAATACTCCAAAAGGGCGCGAAAACGATTTATGAAATTTCAATGGAAGTATTTCCGCGCTTACGAGATCGTACGGTTTTTCTCGGCCTGTCACAAATCCAAGGTCACCTGGACTTGATGGAGTCCAGAGGCCAGGTAGAGGTATCAGCACGAAATTCCATCCTTTTCTACAGGCTGGTTAAATAATAGGTTGTTAGAAAATAACGGAGGGAGTGGATGATCCCTAGGGAATCACATAAAGTGTATGGGCTTAAAGATCAATTTGAGGCATAGCTTTCTTTAACAAAATAAACGGGGAAAAGGAGAGGGGTCTATGAATCTTAAGCAGCTGCTGGAAACGAACATTGAAAACTTTGGTGAATATCCGTTTCTTTACTACAACGAAAAGCAGTATACCAATACGGAAACGAAAACCTATGCGGACCAGATTGCGAGAGGCTTAAAAGATCTTGGGATTCGAAGTGGTGACCGGGTTATGGTCTGCATGCCTAACTGTCCCGAGGTGATTTTTTCTTATCAGGGAATCGTGAGGGCAGGTGCGGTTATCGTGCCGGTCATGTTTACCCTGCATCCAAAAGAAATTCATTACATTGCCTTAAACTCAGGAGCTAAAGCGATCATCACATCATCACTTATGAAAGAAAAAGTAGGGGAAGCGCTTGACGGTTTACCCATTCGGCCGTATATCATTTCTGTTGATGATTCACGAAATGAAAGCGCATACAATTTATATGATTTAATGAAAACCAGTGAAAAAGAAAGCTATGAGGACGAGATGGAGGCAAAGGAGGACGATACCGCCGTCATCCTTTACACATCTGGAACGACGGGCAGACCAAAAGGTGTGTGTTTAACACATAAGAATTTGTATTCCAATGCCTTGAATTCATTCAAGCATAATGAAACGGAACGTAATACGACGTTGGGTGTCCTGCCCCTGGCCCATGTGTTCGGCCTGACTGTCTCTAATATTTGTTTTTTAACAGGAAGTTCAATCGTTGTTTTTCCAAAATTCGATCCAAAGGAAATATTAGCGGCGATAGAAAAGTATCAAGTAAAATCATTCTCTGGGGTTCCCGCGATGATTCACGCACTCGTTTCCTATCCGTTGGCTGATCAATATGATTACTCAAGCCTTGAATTTGTGGGATCCGGATCCGCACCACTTCCAGTAGCCTTGATGGAGGCTTTTAGGAAAAAGTTCAAAGCGGATGTATTTGAAGGGTATGGCTTATCGGAGGCGGCACCTGTTGTCACCTCACACCGCAGGGATCTAGCTTATAAACCTGGTTCAGTAGGAGTACCTATTCCAGGAGTAGAAATAAAGATTATCGATGAATCGGGGAAAGAACTTCCACGCGGGCAGGTTGGAGAGCTTTTAGTCAGGGGAGAGAATGTCACACCGGGTTATTTTCAAAATGAAGAGGAGTCAAAACGAGTCTTAAAAGAATCATGGCTTCATACAGGGGATTTGGCAAAGATTGACGAGGAGGGCTACTTATTTATCGTCGATCGAAAAAAAGATTTAATCATCCGGGGAGGCTTTAATGTATACCCACGGGATGTAGAGGAAGTTTTGAATGCCCATGAAAAAGTATCGGAAGTGGCGGTCGTCGGACTGCCGGATGAAAGCATGGGGGAAGAAGTAGTAGCGTGTATCGTCAAAAAACCCGGTGTTGAATTGAGCGAGAGTGAAGTCATTGAATACTGCCAGCAACATCTCGCCAAAAATAAGACCCCGAGAAGGGTATTATTTATAGAGGCACTGCCCAGAAATGGCGTCGGAAAGATTTTGAAAACGCATTTAAGAAAAGCGGCAGGAGATTTAATAGTTCAAGGAAAATAACTACTGGTGAGGAAATGTAATAAGAGACAGTAAAAATGATCGAGCACGATAGGAATGGATAATAGGCAGATTAATTCCCCATTGGTGAGTTAACTGCTTTTTTTTGCGGTTGTTAAAGATAGAAGAATGCAGAGAAAAGGGTTTTCCGATAGGATATCTAGGATTTAGGGGTAGAGATGGCGCAAGACGAATATAGACTTACGATAGCTTCAAGAATTCTTTTAATCGTACTGGTTGAGCAGTTGATCTAGCTCCTGACTTGTTTTAAGAGTTGCACTAGATGATAAACCGTACTTGGAAACGATTTGGACTAACTCTAATCTTTTCTTTTCAATTTGTGCAAGAAATTCGCCTTTTGTCACAACAACCTGTCCTTTCCCGTGGGACTTCTTCATAGAATGATAAAAAGGTGCATAGATATAGTAGAAGTGTAGGTATATCAAAATTATTATAAATGCTGATGGAAATTAATTCAAATACTTTTCTGCTGCATTTCAAGGCTTAAGAATAATCACAAATGATTCAATATCTTTTTCGTAGGCGGTTTGTTAAAATAATGATAGATTTTAGAAGCATAGGAGTTGGCTTACTTGAATGATGTGAACGTTTTTCTTGCTTTTGGGGCGGGGTTTTTAAGCTTCATTTCCCCGTGTTGTCTGCCGCTTTATCCGGCATTTCTTTCATACATAACCGGTATGAGCGTAGGAGATATTAAATCGGAAAATGTAATGCTTCAGAGACGAAGCTTGCTGCATACATTGTTTTTTCTACTGGGTTTTTCCATTATATTCATTGCCCTAGGTTTCAGCGCCTCTCTGTTAGGACGGTTTTTTGAAAACTATCAAGACTTAATCAGGCAGATCGGCGCTCTTCTTATTATCTTTTTCGGTTTGGTCATTATCGGTGTGTTCCAACCGAAATTCTTAATGCAGGACAAACGCTTCGAATTTAAAAACCGTCCAGGCGGATATTTCGGCTCGGTGCTAATAGGTCTGGCATTTGCTGCAGGATGGACTCCGTGTATGGGGCCAATTCTTGGTGCCGTGGTTGCTATGGCAAGCACGAATCCGGAATCTTCGATTGTTTATATGATCGCGTATATATTGGGATTTGCCATCCCGTTTTTTATCCTTTCCTTCTTTATCGGTAAATTAAAATGGATTAAGAAATACAGTCATAAAATTGTCAAAGTTGGCGGGTATTTGATGATTGTGATGGGTGTCGTTTTGTTCTTTGGCTGGATGGAGAAGATCATTTCTGTTTTCATGAAACTTACTGGAGGCTTTACCGGATTTTAGGCATGTCAGTATTCCCAAGTGTTTCTCAGCTAAAAGGCGAATTAGCACGAAATTTGTCTTACGCTTTTGTTTGATATCACGACTTAAGTCCGATATATTTAAAAATGCGTCTAGCGTTCTTACAATAATTGAAAGAGTTATAGGATAAATCTCTCAATTAAGTATTGTTTGGTGCGAGGAGGACTGGGAAATGGCGAGAATACTGATTGTCGATGATGCAAAATTTATGAGAGTCACCCTTTCTTCAATTTTGCAAAATGCGGAGCATGAAATTGTCGGTGAAGCAACAAATGGAAAAGAAGCGGTAGAGCAGTTCCGTAAATTACAGCCAGATCTGGTTACGATGGATATCACGATGCCGGTCATGAACGGGCTGGATGCGATAAGAGAGATTAAGCATGAGTTTCCCAATGCTAAGGTGGTTATGTGCTCGGCGATGGGCCAGCAGAAAATGGTAGTGGAAGCCATTGAAGCGGGAGCAAAGGATTTTATCGTAAAGCCTTTTGACGAAAACACTGTCTTAGAAGCGATAAACAGAGTACTTGATTGACCGTTTAGCATAGCTAAACGGTTTTACTTTTCTTTGAGAAGTATTTGCTATATAAGTTGAACTAAAGATTACGCATTAATTCAACTTATATAGTAAGATTAAGAAATCTTTTTATTAGCACTGTGATAGGGTATAATTGGGATAGAAATTTACCTTATGGATTAAGGAATGGTTATAGGTGGTATATATTTCATCAGCTTTTGCGATATTAATGGCAATCATGGCGCTGATCATTAGGATGAAAGCCTCTGCACGGCCAGTCAGCACAAAGAAAATCATTTTACCACCTCTTTTTATGAGTACGGGAGCGTTGATGTTTTTGTTTCCAGTTTTTCGGGTAACTCCGTTGGAATTGCTTGAAGCAGTAACTGTAGGTCTAATATTCTCGATCTTTCTAATCAAAACTTCTAATTTTGAAGTACGTGATGATCAAATATATTTAAGGCGTTCGAAGGCTTTTGCCTTTATTTTGATTGGTTTGTTAATCATTCGTATTGCAGCGAAATTAATGTTGAGCTCATCCATTGATTTAGGGGAGCTGAGCGGAATGTTCTTCCTGCTCGCGTTCGCAATGATCATTCCATGGCGCATCTCGATGCTTTTGAAATACCGTAAACTAAAAAACGAGTGTAGCGATGTGAATTTCAAACACATATAAACATCCGACAAGCTTGCTCTCCTTTTTAAGGAGAGTTTTTTTTGGTAGAAAAGAAATTATAAGCATTCCTTTCTGCATGAGTGCAACTTCGTCTAATCTCCGTCTTAAAAGGTTCGTCAATCGACGTGTTTTCTTTAACTGTAATAATAATGTAACAAGCCAGAGTCCCTATTTTACTTGCTTCTTGCAGGAAAAGCTGTTATTCTAAGAAAGAATTATTTTTGTTCGGGATAAACGATAGTAAATGCTTTTTACCGTCTTCATATCACTTAGAGCAAGGATAGTAATACATTGTGTGTTTACACACTGGGAGGCAATTTTAAATGGAACAAGGTAAAGTAAAATGGTTCAACGCAGAAAAAGGTTTTGGCTTCATCGAACGTGAAGGTGGAGACGATGTATTCGTACACTTCTCAGCTATTCAAGGCGACGGATTCAAATCTCTTGAAGAAGGCCAGGACGTGACTTTTGAAGTAGAACAAGGCCAACGCGGACCACAAGCTTCTAACGTTCAAAAAGCATAATTACTACTCGTTTTAAAAACAGATCCGATGAATATCGGGTCTGTTTTTATTTTGGCTGATATTATAGTACATACTTCCTTATCTGCATAAGTACTCCGTCTCCTGAGGCTCGCCAAGTCGGCGAGTTTTCTTTAAAAGATAAGAAATTATATAATTTTCAACATGTATTGATGTCTAGCGTAAGCAGCCCAGCCCCGACGCACAGGACGTGCTAGTGCCGACGTCGCCACAGGACGTGGCGGTTTTAGTCGGCCTCGAGGTCATAAGAGGCAGGTGTTCTTCCTGCCCCTCTCCGGATTCCACAGGATGTGGTGACGTCAGCGTTCGTCACAGGACGTGACGGATTTTAGCTGATGGTCCTTACTTGGCCCTCCTACGAGGTGCGCCTTATGCTTGTCGGAGGTCCACAGGATGTGGGTCAGAACGACGAAGACATAACGATGTGGCGGTCTTAGTCGTTCTTCTTTACTTGCAGGACGCTTGCGCTTTTCTTATGTAAAAATGACAATTTTCAGCAGGTCTTCTTATTTTCTTAGTCATCTGGGTAGGATAAAGGGGATGGTAATCGGAAGTCTGGAGGATTTTTATGAGATTGAAAAATAAAAAGAAATCGTTGAATGTGCAAGTTTCCGTAATTCTTCAGTATGCTCTTAATACTGCCTTGATTCTACAAGCAATTATTTTGTGCATATTGCTTGGTGAGGAAATTGGATACTTCATTCATTTTGCTTTTAACCATGAAGGAATCGAAGTTCATTATGAGCATTTGGAACGCATCCTTGTTTTTTTCTTGTATTTTGAATTCATTGCCATGATCGTGAAATATTTTCAAGAGAATTATCACTTTCCAATTCGTTACTTTCTTTATATTGGTATTACAGCTTTGATCCGTTTAATTATCGTATATCATGAGAATCCGATCCATACATTTTTATTCACATGCGCAGTACTCGTGTTAGTCATCAGCTTTTATATTATGAACTCCGTGACTGCACGAAGGGGAAAGCTGTGAGTAGCCAATTATCAATTACAGTAAAGCGGATAAGAATTAAACATGGAGCGTTTTTAATTTATCTCTGAACTCTCAGGAACCGATCTATACTTTATATGAATCAATAATCAGGTAGTAATGACAGTCATAATCGCTCAAATTTACAAAACGACTTTCGGTGTCGGCTTCAAAGAATATTGAATCTCCTTCATTCAATACATGGACATCCTGACCACTGCCCAACTCAATTTTCAGTTTGCCTTGTGCTACAAATATGTATTCCTCTATCCCTTGTCTTTGAGAAGGAAGAGGCCCGGACTCCTTTAGTGGGGGTAAAACATGAAAAATAAACTCGATTCCGTTTCCAGAAAGCGAGGGTGACAGGAGATGTCGTTCAAACCCTGATACTTGGTTTCTTTGAAATGGCCTTTGATTTTTCCGGATAACGATAACCTCTTGCTTCTTATGTTCCCCCAACAATTGAGACAGCGTTACACCTAATCCTGCCGCTATTTGAGCGGCTATTTGAATAGTGGGGTTTTTTTCCTCTCGCTCAATCTGAGATAACATCGATTTGCTCACATTGCTCCGCTTTGAAAGTTCCTCTAAAGTTAAATTCTTTTCCTTACGCACTTTTTTCAAACGCTGGCCAAATTCCATGTCGCAAACCTCCAGATTATCTTACAATTCACTATAGAGAAACTTTTATCTTATATTTTATTTTATCAAAAAATAGCATGGAATTAAATTCTATAATAAAAGGAATGCAAGTTATCGGAATTGTAATTGAATTTCCCCTGTTGCTAAGTAGGCCCAGTATATGATTTTATATGGTAAAAAGCTTTATAAAAAAATTATATTTTTTTATTGACTCTGACGTTACGTGATACTTTAAAGTGATCATTAAGGGGAGGCGAGTAAATTTTGAAAGTGAAAGAAGTTGCGGATTTAGTTGGCATTAGTGTGCGCACACTGCATCATTATGATGAAATCGGGTTATTAACCCCTGAGGAGACAACTGAGTCTGGATATCGGCTTTATTCAGATGTAAATCTCGAAATGCTGCAGCAAATTTTATTTTTTAGAGAACTTGGCTTCCCTTTAAAGAAAATAAAAGAAATCATCAGCAGTCCCGCGTTTAATCGACAGGAGGCGATGGAGCTGCACCGGCAAATGTTGCTTGAAAAACGCAACCGGCTCGAAAAGATGATTACGACTATTGATAAGACGATTCAACACTCGAAAGGAGAAATTATCATGACAAATCAAGAAAAATTCGAAGGGTTTGACTTCAGCCATAATCCGTATGAACAAGAAGCGCGAGAACGTTGGGGAGACGAAGCCGTCGACCGCTCGAACGCCAAAATTGGGAAGATGTCCAAAGCGGAACAAGAAGCGATGTCACAGGAAATGAATGCAATTTATAGAAAACTGGCGACCCTTCGCAATGACGCTCCTGAATCCCAAGAATCACAGGCCGCAATTAAAGAGTGGTATGACTTGTTGAACAAGATGGGTAATTACTCGCTCGATGCTTTCAAAGGATTGGGGCAAATGTACGTGGATGATGAACGCTTCACGAAAAACATCGACAAATTTGGTGAAGGCTTGGCGAGGTTCATGCGTGACGCTATGGCCATCTATGCGGATAATCATAAAAAATAATGTGAGAATTTCATGAAAAGCTTTGGAGCCAGTCTCCAAGGCTTTTTTTAGATGGGCAAAGTTGAATACCTTTGGTAATAATTGAATAAACACGAAAGTCCATTAAATGAATCAAAAAGGCTCGTAAAGCGGCCTTACGATATCAGGGCATTTATTATAAGTAAAGAGGAGGTTGCGAACGTTTCAGAAGTACATTCGAAATCTGTTCGAAATCTGTTCGGAACCTGGCTCCGAACTCTTCGGAAGGCTTCGAATGATTCAGAAGTCAGTTCTGAACCTCTTCGGAAGTTGCGAATGAATCGGAACGGGGTTCTGAATGCAGACCTTTTGGAATCAAGTTATTAATATGAATGCAAAAGTTATTACTTAGATACAGTTTTGTGTTATTATAAGGTCTGTTTATCAAATAAAAGGAGATGTTTTACATGGCCAAAAAAGGATACATACTTATGCAAAATGGAGAAAGAATCGAGTTTGACCTTTTCCCTAACGAAGCTCCTAATACAGTAGCGAACTTCGAAAAATTAGCGAATTCAGGATTTTATAATGGTGTTATTTTTCATCGGATTATCCCTGGATTTGTAAGCCAAGGTGGCGATCCAACCGGAACAGGAGCGGGTGGCAGCGGTACGACTATTAAATGTGAAACTGAGGGCAATCCTCATAAGCATGAAGCTGGCAGCTTATCAATGGCCCATGCCGGCAAAGATACAGGCTCTAGTCAGTTTTTCATTGTACATGCGCCTCAACCACATCTTAATGGAGTTCATACTGTGTTTGGACAGGTCACTTCAGGCCTTGAAACAGCTAAAGCAATGGAAACCGGTGATGTCATGGAGAAAGTAGAAGTATTTGATGCTGAGTAATGTAAATGGAGGGAGCAGTAGTGCTCTCTCTTTTTTTGTGTAGATTGGAATTTAAGAACCCCAGCCATTCATCGAATAAGGCTGAGGCACTTTCTTACCATAAAGCCGGTTTAACCACCATAAACCAAAGCATAGCCAATAATAGGACGATGTAAATCCAAATGGATCGATTTAGTTTAGCAGCGAGCTCTTCTTTATTCTGGCCGTCTTCTTGAAACTTTCTGAGGGTTGGCGAAAACGCCCGAGCCAGAAACAGCAATGAACAAAACAGGATAATTAGGGTCGTTACAATCCACGGAGTACTCCAAGTCCAAGGACCTGAGATAACGAGCAAGATACCTGTAACGACCAGCACATGACCTGAATGCTTTGCAAATCGGACGGCAAACCGAAATGTCTCCAGGTACGCATTCATTTCAGCTTCTGTTGCCATCCTAAGTTTTTTTACAACTGGCAATAAAATAAAAAACGGTCCAATTGAGGCGATCACACTGAGAACATGTATGTATATGATGATGCGGTACAAATAATCCATCTCTTCTGCCTGTTAACCGTTAACCGGGCTGAACTCATGCACCCAAACCTTCATGTGAGGAAGCCAAGGCATTCCCGGATGATAGGACAATATAGATTGTTTATATGCCTCTACTGTGTCATAACCCTCCTGCCTTGCATGTTCATCTGTTAATTCGCCCAGAGATTGAGAGTAGACCCGGTCTACAACGTATTTTTTATCCTTTAATATCATGACTTCGCCAACATCAGCATATCTTCCATTTCGGCGTGTCGCGGTTTTTTTGCCTTCGATTACTTTATTAACATCTTCCGCCATCGTTACGAGCCGGTCAATGGTACATGTCTTTGCCGGCAGATCCTTGTTAGTCATTAAAAAAGCCCCCTTCAAAACGTATCTTCTTTAAATGTATCATATTTCGAAATAGACTACGAAGATAGATTTTTTGTCAGGGCATTAATCTTGCATGTCACAATAGTAAGTGCTAAATAATGTAGAATAGAAACATAACGAAAAGTCTGAGTTGAAACTTAACAGAAGGAGGAACTTACATGCGTTTAAAAGGAAAAAAGATTGTCAGTCTTGTTCACCATGACTTTGAAGACCTTGAGCTTTGGTATCCCATTTTACGATTGCAGGAAGAGGGGGCAGTTGTTCACCTTGCCGGTGAGAAAGCGAAAGAAAAGTATATCGGAAAATACGGGGTACCGGCCGAATCTGATGTTGCTTATGGCGATATAAATGCCGAAGAATACGATGCTATTCTTGTGCCGGGCGGTTGGGCCCCTGATAAAATCAGACGCTTCCCAGAGGTTATCTCACTTGTGCAACATATGGAAGAGAACAAGAAGCCGATCGGGCAAATTTGCCATGCAGGCTGGGTTTTAATATCAGCAAAAGTATTACAAGGGAAAAAGGTGACAAGTACACCGGGTATAAAAGATGATATGGAAAATGCGGGTGCGACCTGGTTTGATGAGCCGGTTGTTGTGGATGGTCATCTTGTATCAAGCAGACGGCCGCCGGATCTGCCAGATTATTTACGAGAGCTGATAAAGGTTATCGAACAAAAATAATACACTCAAAAACAGGTGAAGTCATTAAACGGACTTCACCTGTTTTTGTATAATGCTGTTTATTATATTGGTTTTGTATTTCTCGAACTGTTTTTCATAATTTTTTTCAAGTACGCTGTCGATTTGAAAATCGTCTTTGAATTCGACCCATTTAGGATGCGATTTAAATTCAAACCAGGAAAGATGCAAATTTCCGGTTTTTTTCATGACAGAATTAATTAGTTTCACATATTTCTTTTTTCCAGAACGATTGATATTCCCATCGATAAAATAAAGTACTTTAGCATCCCGCTTTGGTTTTTGAACCGAATGAATATCGAGCATATTGTTTAATGCGATAAAAATTTTCGCCGTACTTTCAGCATCACTAAGTGCTCTGTGGGAATTCGCGTTTTCATCTATCTCTAACGCCGTAAGTGCTGATGAAAGACTTGGTGTATTGAACGTCTTGAGAACACCATACATAAGCACTTCCTGGATATCCATAAAGCTAGCGGGAATAAAGATATCTGTATCGTTTCGAATGCAATCGACCTCAAAAAAACGGTAATCTTCTTTGCCCCAAGAGACAAAAATATAATCTTCCCCTAAAAAGGTAACAAAATCGCGATAACATTCTTTAAAAGTCGGGGCGTCTTTGATCATATCTTCATTGATTTGCGTAAGTTTAATGGTGAAACGTGAAAGGGCACAGGAAGGTTTAATAAACGAGGAAAAAGAGTCTATCATTTCGCCATCTTGGTTTAATTTAACGGCGCCAATTTCAATTATCTCACTGGGCTTGTCCGTTTCATAATTGAAGCTATTTCTCTCGACATCCACAATAATATAATTCATTATCATCACCTTTTTCTATATAAGTTTAAATTATACCAGAAAAAGGTGAGTTTGTTTTGAGAAAATAACATTGCTGGCTAACAAATAAAGGAAATTAAGTGAGCTTATAGAATTTAATAAATCAATAAGGAGTGTTTATTATGATCTATGAAATAACTATACAAGTTCGAGTTTCTAATATAAAGGCTCTGTTAAACGATAATGTTGTTTTTGGGAAGGGAATCTGCGAGACTCCTGCGGAAAAACGGGCTGGCAAGACCCCGCAGCGAGGTACGAGTGAGGAGGCTTGACAGTTCGTCCGCGGAAAGCGAGTAGATTCCATGACCATTTGAAAATCAACAATGGAATTTAACAGAGCCAATATAAAAGAAGGACAAAAATGGTATCAAACACTACTTCAGAGAGAGCCGGATTTTATTCCTCATGAAGGATTCATAGAATGGGAGCTAATACCAGGCAGCTGGTTGCAAGTCGCAGAAGGAACGCCGTCAGAGGGGAGCGGCCCGTTACGTTTCGGTGTTACTGATGTAGAAGCAGAAAGGGATAGAATGATAAAAGAATTAAACATAGAAAGTTTTTAAATTTATTCAAGAGAAGAAGTTCCAGTCAAATGGGCACCTTCACCGACCCTTGAGGAAATCAAATTGGTTTTTTTGAATATTTAAGTGAGACTGAAATGAACGAAAGAATAAAAACGATTTTAGGAGATGTTGAAAAAGAGATATAAAACATGGCAAATAAATAAACGAAGAATTTTGTTAAAATTTTAGGTTATTAATTTTATATAGCATCGAAAACAGCTATCACTCTGATTCAATACAAATAAAGAAAACTCGTCAATCGGCGAGTTTTCTTTATTCTTTTTACTGCTTCGGCTTGTCATTCCCTTGTCCCGGAGGAGGCTGTTGCTTTTCTTTGTTCCGCGGAACACTGCTTTCGCCCATAGTCCCGGCTCCATCCGTGTCGTCATCTTGACCATCATCCGGTGAATCTTCATCTGGTGGATTATCATCTGGCTCTTCAACTGGCTCTTCATCTGAGCCATCACCGTCATCACCTGCATCACTATCGTCATCATCATTTTTGTTTCCATCGCCTTTATTTGGATCGTTCTTTTGTCCAGGAGGTTTAATATCGGGTTTATTGGCTTTTTTATCATCTTTTTCTTCTTCTTCTTTGGTTGCTTTAGGTGCTTCTTCTGGCTTTGAAACCGGTTCACTTCTTTTTTTGACTGGCTTATCATTTTTCTGGGCGACCATGACCGGCTGATGCCCTTTTACATAATACTCACCGGAACTGGCAACTACACTGTCTGGCTTTTTGAAGTCCGCGGTTGCTACGTCCTTTGATACGTATTCCATTAGATTCTTAAATAGATATTTAGGAATTGTCTGGGATTCCTTTCCTAAATATTCTTTCTTGCCATCCTCGGGATCATAACCAGCCCAGATGGCAACAGTGTAATTCGTTGTATACCCGGCCATCCAGCTATCTGGCACTCCTTCCGCAGGGATATTGTGCTGTATCCTGACTTTTTCCTCAAAATTCGACGAACCAGTTTTGCCGGCAATAGGCAGCGCTGATACATTTGCAAGACGTCCGGTCCCGTAGCTTTCTTTAAGAACGCTCTTTAGCATATCGGAGACGATGAACGCGGTTGAATCCTTCATCACTCTTTTTGAAGCTACTTGATTATTAAAAGCAGTCCCGTCTCTTAGCACAATTTTTTTGACTGTATGAGGCTTCGTATACGTACCGCCATTTCCAAAGGCGCTGTAGGCACCCGCAAGCTGCATGGTTGAAAAGCCGTCACCAAAACCGCCGATTGCATAAGATTCATAGATTTGTTTAGGCAAAGGAATGCCAAGATTTACCGCGAAATTTCGTGCTTTATCAAGTCCCACTGCCTGAATCGTTTTCACAGCAGGAATATTCAAAGAGCGGCCAAGCGCTTCGCGGATTGACATCGTCCCGTAATAGCGGTTGGCTGCATTATTTAAAGGGACTCCATTGGTATACTGATATTCTTCATCTTTTATAGGATGAGAGGATCCCCAATTCAAATATTCAACGGCTGGACCGTAATCAAGAATCGGCTTGATTGTCGATCCGGGCTGGCGTTTTGAATCGACGGCGTAATTAAAACCACGGGATACCTTTGTATTCCGGCCGCCGCCAATGGCCCGGATTTCGCCGGTTTTAGTATCCAGCAACGTAATGCCGGCCTGGAGCTTTTCACTTGGATACTTAACGATTTCATCGGTATTCAGCATTTTGTAGATATATTCCTGCGCATCACGGTCAAGTGTCGTATGGATCTCCAATCCATCGGTATATACATTGTAATCGCCGATGCTCTCGACTTCTTCAATCACGGTATCGACGAAAGCGTCATACGGGCTCATATCCTTTTTTGTTTCCTTTTTCACAAGTCCTTGGACAATCGGCACGTTTTGTGAGTTTTCCATTTCCACTTTACTGATAAAACCATGTTTATTCATCAGATGAAGAACGACATCACGTCTTTCCTTGGCCTGTTCTGGATTATCATAGGGATTAAAGCGGTTGGGGCTTTGCGGCAAACCGACGAGCATCGCTATCTCATTCGTCTTTAAATCCTTTAATTCTTTTCCGTAATAGACATTTGAAGCTGTGGCAATACCGTTTGCACGTTCCGAAAAGAAAATTTTATTCACATACATTTCGAAAATTTCTTTTTTCGTATATTTCTGTTCAAGCTGGAAAGCAAGCCACATTTCCTGTACTTTTCGTTTCACCGTTTTATCTGCACTCAAATAGGAACGCTTTACCACTTGCTGGGTCAGCGTACTGGCACCCTGGGAACCAAATCCGTCCGTGAAGTTGGCCATCACTGCTTTTCCGAGGCGGAGCGGATCTATCCCGTGATGTTCATAAAAACGGACATCCTCGGTTGCGAGCACGGCGTCTTCCACATGTTTAGGTATGTCCTCATAAGCGACAAAATCACGTTTTTCTAATTCGACCCGTGTCAAAAGCTCGCCATCGCCATAAAAAATCTTTGAGGAGACGGGGTCTTTTAACAGTTTTTCATCCAGCCTGGGAGCATCACTGATAAAATAGGCAAACGTTGCCCCGCCAGCAATTATACCGATAATACCGAACGCCAAAACAATAAGAGCAATCCGTTTGATAAGTCCGCCTTTGTTGCTCTTTCGTTTTTTTTGAGTTTCTTTTTGTTTGCGGCGTTCCTCTCTCGTTGTATAGTTTTCAGCCATTTTTAATAGACCTACCTTTCTTGAAGATAAACTTACAGTGAAGATTAGAATTAAGAATGCTCGTTTTCAATGAATCAAGAGTAGAAGGAAACTAATGGTTATAGCTGAAAGTCATGTGTAGAAGAAGTAATGGATATCCATGTATTAATGAAAATCTAGAGGATTAAAACTAAGTGATGAAAAATGCGATATAGTGGGTCAAAAAGATACTATTGTTTTAAAATAATTCGATACTTAATGTTGTTTTACCTTTTTTCTGAGAGTGATCTGTATGATAATAAATATATTAGTAGTGAACCATACCCGAATTTACGGTTTGTAATGCCTATTTTTAAAAATAATCTTGATTTGTATGATAGCAGGATTTCCAGATTACTTCCATTCATTTAGTTTTATTTTTTAAAAATAAACTTGGTCTTAAACGGCTATACCGATAATCCATGTTAAAATTATTTTATATAGGTCAAATCCGGAAAAGGAGCTTGCTGTCATGAATCAAATTTCGATTGCCGTACAAATGTATACCCTTCGAGACGAAAGTAACAAAGACTTCGTAGGGACTTTGGAAAAAGTAGCCGAACTTGGATTCCAGGGAGTGGAGTTTGCAGGATACGGTGACATTCATCCAGGTGAATTAAGGAAACGGATGGATGAGTTCGGTTTACGCACTGCGTCCAGCCATGTTCCCATTCATGACCTGGCATCAGATATTGAACAGGTCATCCATGATCAGCAAATATTGGGTAGCAACTATGTCGTTTGTCCTTATATTGAGGAGCGATCAGAAGCTGATTATGTTAGCCTCATCCACACATTAAATGCAGCAGGCGAAAAATGCTATAGGGCAGGAATTTCTCTATGTTACCACAATCATGATTTCGAACTGGAACGATTGGGCGACGGACGTACGGCATTGCAAACGATTTTGGACGAAACCAATCCCAAATGGGTGAAAGCTGAATTTGATATTTACTGGCTGACATATGCCGGAGAAAATCCTGTGGAATGGATGAATCGATACAAAGGAAGAACACCGGTCGTTCATTTGAAAGATATGACTACGGATGGTGAGAAGTTTTTTGCTGAACTAGGGACGGGGGGAGTCGATATTTATTCTGTACTTGCTTTGGGAGAAAGCTCCGGTGTAGACTGGTGGATTGTCGAACAGGACGAATGTAGAAAAGATCCTTTTATAAGTGTCAGCGAAAGCATGAATTTCTTAAAAAAACATAGGGAATCAATCTAGGGCGGTTTAATGATGGCAAAGGTTAAATCCGTAAAAATCGATGGTGAACGTATTTATATATTTAATAGTGCGATTTATATTTTTCAGTCAACGGCAGGATGCATGTTAGAACTGGATATGATTGTAAGTGAAATTATTCTGAACAAATATGGCCATGAGGAAAATTTAATACTAGAGATCGAACTAGAGGACGGCGCAGTGATACATACAATTATGCATCCGCAGAGTTTGCCGGGTGGGTTGCCACAACTACATTTGTATTGTGAACTTGGTGATATTGAAGAGTATCAAAATATAAACATCGTACATGAAAACGATTCTTTTCCGAAAATAGGTGAAGGCATCACGATACAGGATATTAGAAAAGTTGAGATGCCCAATGAAAAGGTGGTCTTGAAATTAAAACTGCCGATCGACCAGGCTGAGTGGCTGCGAAAGAATAAAGCAAAGCTAAATGAGATTTGTAAAGAAGCGATATATGATTATTGGAGAAAAAAGGATGGCGGAGAATGATAATTTTTGTATAATCGCATCGTTTACGGCGATTGTCTTGTTAGCAGCCACTCCGGAAAATTAATACCAGAAAATTCATCCTCCTGAAATACCTATTTTCATGGTAACATTAAATGAATTAGTGGATGTTCACAACTCAAATATAAAAAGTATGGCAAAGAAAATGGAGATTACGTATGTTAGGTACTTAAAAACTCTCTCTTCTGCGGGAGTCTTTTTTAATGCATGAATCCTGCACTAACAACAATTTTCAGTTTTGTTTATTTATGGGGGTACATAAATGAGGAAGTTAGTAAAAATAATTATAGGAATTTCAATATCGCTGGGCGTTGCCCTTCCTCCCGCAGAAACGGAAGCAGCAACGGTACAGCCCGATATTAAAGGCGAATTTGGGGTGGCAATTGACGCGACTACCGGTGAAATACTTTATGATAAGAAGGCAAACCAGCAAGGGTATCCCGCCAGTATTACCAAAGTGTTAACGGCTATCGTATTAGATGAGAACATAAAAGCAGATGAAAAAATTACAGCATCAGCAACTGCAGTGAAACAAGATCCCAGTAATCAGGCATTTTTACTGAAAGAAGGAGAACAATTCTCTAAAGAAGATGCCTTAAATGCGATGATGATCAAAAGTTCAAATGATGTTACTTATGCGGCTGCGGAAAAAGTGGCTGGCAGCGTAGAAGGCTTCGCTGTATTAATGAATAAAAGAGCGAAGGAAATAGGAGCAGTAAACAGTCATTTTGTCACTCCCAATGGTTTGCACGATGACCGTCATGTAACTACACCATACGATATTGCTCTCATTACCAAAGAAGCGATGAAATATCCTACTGTTATTCAAGCAATGGGAACCAAGGAAGATGTCATTCACACGAATCAACGTGAAGTGAGAATTGTGAATAGAAGTGAAATTCACGATAATCCACTGGCCCTGGGCGGAAAAACAGGGTTTACAAATAAAGCCCGAAACACACTTGTAGAAATCCTTCAAAAGGATGGAAAGACTGTCATAGCGGTTGTCATGAAAACCTCAAGGGCTGAAGAATATAATGATATAGCGATTATGGGGAATTATGCCTTTGATAAGCTGCTTACAAAGCAGATTATTACGACTGATCAAGTTATGGATACGAAGGAAGTAGAAGGTCAAAAAGTATCTTTATTAGCTGCAGAAGATTTCGTGCTTACTTATGGAAAAGATGAAGAACCTGAGTATGAAACAAAAATTGAAACGATTGATTTAAAACAAGGATTCAAAGAAGGGGACTTTATCGGTAATTTAAATATCTTAAAAGATGGCAAAGTTATTAAACTAATTCCTCTTAAATCTGATACGACGATTACTGTTGTCAAAAGTACGAATATGAACGAAAAAGAAGATGAGTCAGGGAGTAAGGTCGTTTTTATGGTACTGGTTGGATTTTGCTTATTGTTAGCCGTGTATCCTAAAAAAAGAAACAGAAAGTCTGGAAAAAGGTATTTGGGTTAGTGGCAATTCGTTAACTTATTTAAATGAATTTGGTGCGCCTCTATAGTTAGAATATGTGAATATTTTTATCATCATACATATTGCTACATTCGGCTATCTTTTTGAAATGAACAAGTTGACAAAAAGGAAAGCTTTCTAAAGCTGTCATAAACGTTTCGGAAGTTCTGAATCATTCGGAAGGTTGTTCTGAAGGTAAGTGACGAAAAACTAAAGCCCAGGGGGATCCCTGGGCTTTAGTTTTGATAAGATCCGAGGCTCTACAGGATTTTACCAAGAGGGAGAACTATATATTTTGTCCAATCTAATTTTCCTCCACCTAATAATACGAGTAATAATCAACACATATTCCCAATGAGTTAATAACAATATCGAATATAAATAGTTATATAGCTTAAATCAGCTACTATTTATAAATCTAAAGAAATAAAGAACAGTAATCATGTTGAAAGAAATAATAGGCACTCTTTTCCGCATTAATCATGTATTTTTATAAATCGAATAATTGGGGGAAGGAAAAAATAATTGTGTAGAGAATCTAGTTAATATATATCGATCATTTGGCTAGCGTGAGTTATAGAATCGTTTAACCTAATAATGAGGAGGTTTCCATGGATCATTACAGGAAGATTGCATTGCCTAAAGAATTAGAAGCGTATCGGAATGAGATCGAGAAACAGGTCAAGCCTTTCATCAGGATAACAGGAAACAAAGGAGATACATCTTTATTACAGAGCAAGTTCGGAGGTGCCCCTTATTTGCCTAAAACAATGGACCATCCAAAAGATGAATCAGGACGGGCAATGAAACTTTTAGCGCAAATCAACTTCGAAGAGGTGCCAACATTGCAGAGTTTTCCTCCAAAAGGCATGTTACAGTTCTACTTATCCATAGATGACGACGGGTACGGTCTTGATTTTGATAATCCGACGAAACAAAAGAACTACAGAATCATGTATCACCCGGAAATTCTTACTGATGATGATCTGTTAGTTACCGATTTTTCCTATATGGACGATTTTGATGAAGACTATTTTCCATTAGAAGAAACGGCATTATCCTTTGAACAAGATTATGAAACGGTATCGGTCGCTGACTATCGTTTTGAAAATGTTGATATCGACCTGGAGCAGGTTGTCGGTGAAGGGGAAGACGGAGAAATCACTCTTTGGGAAGTATATGCTGAGGAGCTATCAAATGAAGGCCATAAAATGGGCGGGTATGCTTTTTTTACCCAGGTTGACCCAAGGGAAGATGAAAAAAAGTATAGAAACCATACGATTACTCTTCTGCAGATTGATACGGACGACGATTTGGATATCATGTGGGGTGATGCCGGGGTGGCGAACTTTTTCATCAAGGAAGAAGACCTGTTAAAATTGGATTTCTCTAATGTTCTTTACAACTGGGACTGTCATTAAATCATCAGCAGCTGCATGGGGAGTGGAGCCGCTTTTTCAATGGAATATTAGAATTAGTGTCAGGAGGTGGACAAAATGAAGATTAAGGGTTTTGGAGGCATATTCTGGAGAACGAAAAACATTAAAGCTTTAAAAAAATGGTACTTCGAGGTTTTCGGAATATCGATGGAGGATGCTTGGAATGGTACCGTGATCAGACCTGAACAGGGCAATGAAACCATCTTTTCATTCTTTACAGAGGAGAGCAGCTATTTTCCGAAAGAACAGGCAGTAATGCTTAATTTCCAGGTGGAAAACATGGAGGATTGTTTAGCTCATCTGCAAAAGATAGGAGTTCCACTTCTTAAGGAGCCTGAAAAACGTCAATACGGTACATTTATTTGGATTTCTGATCCGGATGGCAGATGGATAGAAATATGGGAGAAATGAAATTTTCATCCAAAAAATGTTGAGTTATTTCACGAAAGACAGTAAATTCCAGTCGTATGAAGAGAATTCTGTATCGCTCGTAAATTAATTACCTGCTCGTTTCTACACAGATTCTCTTTTTATAGAGTTATTATTGAAAACGCTTTCAAAATAATTCGGAATAATGATTAATGCTAAAAAATAATAACGAAAGAAAGGGAGGAAAAAGCTGTGAATTTGTTTGAAGGATTAGAACGAAACGCACGAAATAATGGGAGGAAACCAGCAATTATCTTTAACGAAGGGATGCATACGTATGCAGAGTTCAATGGAGAAGTGAATCATATTGCAAATGCTTTAATTAATTATGGCGTAAAAAAAGGCGACAAAATTGCCATCATGATGAAAAATTCTAACCAATTTCCTTTTGTTTATTATGGAATCTTGAAAGCTGGCGGGGTTGCCGTTCCCATTAACTTTCGGTTAACGGCCCATGAAGTAGGTTATATTTTAAATGATTCTGATTCCATGATTGTTTTTGCTGATGACAATCTATCGGAGACGATTAATAAAGCATCTGAAGGAATCGAAAAGCTTCGATTGCAAGTCATGATCGGTTCGGATAAAAAAGATCATCAATTACTATTATCCGAGTTTCGTAGTTCAATATCACAAAACCCCGATATCGGTGTCTTAGAATCTGATGATGCTGAAATCCTTTATACATCTGGTACAACGGGCTTACCTAAAGGAGTAGTTCTGGATCATCATCGTATTCTCCACGTTGCTCTTGGAACCATTATGACGATGAAGATGGGCACTGAGGATCAATTGCTACATATCGCACCATTATTTCATTCAGCCCAACTGAATTTATTTATGGTCTCTGGTACTATACTCGGTTGTACACAAGTGGTACATCAAGAGTTTAACCCTGTACAAACCTTAAAAGATATTAACCACTATAAGATAAGCCTGTTTTTCGCTGTTCCGACAATGTATAACTTTTTGCTTCAGGTTCCTGATAGGAATCAGTATGATTTATCGAGTGTGAAGCGATGTGGATATGGAGCGGCACCTATGCCTGTTGCCTTGCTAAAACAGGCAATGGATCTGTTTGGAACCGATCAATTTTATAATATGTGCGGACTGACAGAAGGCGGTCCTGGTGGAGTCTTTTTAATGCCGGAAGATCATAAAATAAAGCTCGGAGCCAGCGGTAGAGCCTCCCATTTAACGGATGCGAGAGTCGTCGATGGAAACGGAGATACCGTAAAGCCTGGGGAGGTTGGGGAGTTTATTATCCGCGGTGAAACGATCATGAAGGAATATTATAAAAAACCGGAAGAAACGAAAAAAGCCCTAAAGGACGGCTGGCTCTATACAGGTGACTTAGCCACAATAGACGAAGACTGTTATATTACACTAGTGGATAGGAAAAAAGACATGATCATTTCTGGTGGGGAGAACGTCTACTCAACCGAAGTCGAACAGGTCCTTTATAAACACCCAGATATTTTAGAAGTAGCCGTCATTGGAGTTCCCCATGAGGTTTGGGGTGAGATAGTAGCAGCTGTCATCGTATCGAAACCAGGGAAACAGGTCAATCTTGAAGAGTTACAACAATTTTGCCGGCAAGAACTGGCTGGCTACAAAATTCCGAGAGTTTTCCATGAACAAGACCAACTACCAAGGAACGCATCTGGGAAAGTATTGAAGTATCAGTTGCGTAAGGGATATAAGGAAATGCCTGCAAGGTAGAAAAGCAAACCCTCAATTAATAAATTTATTGAGGGTTTGCTTTTTTACGTTTATGGAGTTCCGAGTCAAAAGACATACAGGTAGTTTTGAGTTTGACTGCTACGGTAACGAGGTAGTTATCACGCTCCTGAGCCCGGTTTGGATCATTCATACAGAAAGAGCGGAGATCCTATATGTATAAGGATTTCCGCTCTCTTTTTGATTGTAACAGTGCTTGTTAAATGACTTATACAGGGAATTGGAACAATAAATAACAAGCTTAATTTTGGTTTATATTCCTACTGTCAGGCCACTTTTTGTTCAATGCACTTATAAAAGTCTTCACGTTCTTTTTATCTTGCATAATCGGCGAATATACATAAGAAAGCGTTCTGTTAAAGGACTGATTTTTTAACGGAATAATAGAGAGATTTCCATGCTGTATGTCTCTTTCAATGACACTACGGGAGAGGAGAGATAGCCCCATACCATTTATAATAGTTTCTTTAATTCCTTGATTGCTGCTTATGGTAAGAAATGATTTCACTTTCAAACCATTTGAACGAATGACGTGGTTAAGATATTCACGGGTACCTGATCCAACTTCTCTGGTTACCCAAGCTTGATTCTGCAGGTCAGCAATCGTCACTTCATCTTTACAAGCAAGTTCATGATTGTTTGAAGAAACAATAAATAACTCATCTTCCATAAAAGCGTGGACGGAAAGCTCCTTTTCATTTGTTTGACCTTCAATTAAGCCGATATCCACTTGAAACAACCGGACGGCTTGAACGATTTCTTCAGTATTTCCAATCACAACTTGAAGTTCAAGTTCAGGGTAGTCTTTCTGAAGGTCGTAAAGTAAAGAAGGCAAAATATACTCGCCGATTGTAAAACTTGCGCCTATCTTTAATTCGCCTTTTATGGAGTTATGGTGCTCGAGAATGTCTTGTCTAGTCTGTTCGTAAATCGTGATCATTTGCTTTGCACGATCGTATAAAATCTCACCGGTTGGGGTGATTTTTAAGATTTTAGGAGAACGTACAAATAATTGCGTTTGGAATTCTTTTTCTAAATTTTTAATATGCAAACTAACACTCGGTTGGGACATGAGAAGAATTTCGGCTGTCTTTGTAAAGTTTTTAACTTCTGCTAAGGTCACAAATGTTTTTAACGCATCATAGTACAAAAGAATCCCGCCTTATTATTAGAAATCTTAATAGCTGTAATCATTTATATATATTTTACTAATGCTTTGTCTTCAGGTAAAGTTCTTATAGAAACTTTTTTAATCGCTTATATCTTTAAAACCGACTTGATTTATAAGAATAATAGAGATATAACATAATTAATGAATGTAAAGTTTATAGTCCTTTGTGAGGTGGATATTGTTGCAACTTCAGGTAATGAACAGTCCGTTTAATCAGGAGCAGGCAGAGCTCCTTAATCGCCTTCTGCCAGCTTTGACAGAATCACAAAAAGTCTGGCTGAGCGGCTATCTGGCAGCAAGCCAGTCCGCTTCTGTTCAGGGAACACCAGAAGCGCCGGTGGCAGAACTTCCTGCCGGGAGCACTGGGCAGACAATTTCAAAAGAAGTGACCATTCTTTTCGGATCACAGACCGGCAACGCCCAAGGGCTTGCGAAAAATGCGGGCAAGATGCTTGAGGGACGTGGTTTTCAAGTAACCGTCTCATCGATGAGCGATTTTAAGCCAAATAATTTGAAGAAAGTCCAAAACATACTTATCATTGTTAGCACACATGGAGAAGGAGACCCGCCAGATACCGCGCTGTCTTTCCATGAGTTTCTTCATGGCAGACGAGCGCCGAAGCTTGAAGATCTCCGCTTTTCTGTTTTGTCGCTGGGAGACAGTTCGTATGAGTTTTTCTGCCAGACGGGAAAAGAATTTGATGAGAAGCTGGAAGAACTCGGTGGCACTCGGCTTTATCCGCGCGTTGACTGCGACCTTGACTATGATGAGCCAGCGGCCGAATGGCTTGAAGGAGTTCTTGGAGGCTTAGGTGAAGCGCAGGGTGGAAATGCTCCAGCTCCGGTCTCAGCAACTCAAGCGGGTGAATCGGTGTATTCTAGAACAAATCCGTTTAAAGCGGAAGTGCTTGAAAATTTAGATTTGAACGGACGCGGTTCGAATAAAGAAACGCGCCACCTCGAGTTGTCGCTTGAAGGATCTGGTCTCACATTTGAACCGGGAGACAGCCTTGGCATATATCCGGAAAACGATCCGGCTCTTGTAGGCATGCTTCTTGAGGAAATGAAATGGGATCCTGAAGAAATTGTAACGGTCAATAAACAAGGAGACGTTCGACCGCTTAAAGAAGCGCTCACCTTTCACTTTGAAATTACCGTTTTAACAAAACCGCTTCTTGAGCAGGCAGTGCAGCTTTCAGCGAATGAAGATCTACGCGAGCTTTTATCGCCGGACAATAAAGAAAAATTAAAAGCGTATCTTGAAGGGCGCGATATACTTGATTTGCTCCGTGATTTTGGTCCGTGGGGTGTATCGGCGCAAGAGTTTATCTCCATTCTCCGGAAAATGCCGGCCCGACTTTACTCGATTGCGAGCAGCTTATCCGCAAATCCGGATGAAGTGCATTTAACAATCGGCTCCGTGCGGTACAATACACATGGACGCGATCGTAGTGGCGTTTGCTCCATTCTATGCGCGGAGCGTTTGCAACCGGGGGATACGTTGCCGGTTTATATTCAGAGTAACCAAAACTTTAAGCTGCCACAGAATCCGGATACACCGGTCATCATGGTTGGACCGGGGACAGGGATTGCGCCGTTCCGCTCGTTTATGCAGGAGCGCGAAGAAACCGGGGCGGAAGGAAAGTCATGGCTGTTCTTCGGCGACCAGCATTTCGTGACGGATTTCCTTTACCAGACCGAATGGCAGAAGTGGATCAAAGATGGCGCACTGACGAAAATGGATGTCGCATTTTCGCGTGATACGGATGAAAAGGTGTATGTGCAGCATCGCATGCTTGAACACAGCAAGGAATTGTTCGAGTGGCTCCAAGAAGGAGCGGCGCTATACATTTGCGGCGATGAGAAAAACATGGCCCATGATGTCCATAACACATTACTTGAGATTATCGCAAAAGAAGGCGGCTTGAGCCGTGAAAAAGCGGAAGAATATATAGGTGAAATGCAACAGCAAAAACGATACCAGCGCGATGTATACTGAGTTTGGATTGAAAGGAGTTTTTTCAACATGGTGAACCCAATTTTAAAAGCGCCGGATGGCCCGCCCAGCGACGTTGAGCGTATAAAAAAAGAAAGTAACTATTTACGCGGTACACTGAAGGAAGTAATGCTGGAACCGATCAGCGCCGGAATACCCGATGATGATAATCGCCTGATGAAGCATCACGGCAGCTACTTGCAGGACGATCGGGATCTCCGCAATGAGCGCCAAAAGCAAAAACTTGAACCTGCCTATCAGTTCATGCTGCGCGTCCGTATGCCTGGCGGTGTAGCAAAAGCTGATCAATGGCTTGTCATGGATGAGCTTGCCGAAAAGTACGGCAACGGGACCTTAAAACTGACTACACGAGAAACATTTCAAATGCATGGCATTTTAAAATGGAATATGAAAAAAACGATCCAGGAAATCCATGCGTCCATGTTGGATACGATTGCGGCATGCGGCGATGTGAACCGGAATGTTATGTGCGCATCAAATCCGGATCAATCTGAAATCCATTCAGAAGTATATGAATGGTCGAAAAAATTGAGTGATTATTTATTGCCACGCACAAGAGCGTATCACGAAATTTGGCTGGATGAAGAAAAAGTGGCCGGGACGCCGGAAGTGGAAGAAATCGAACCAATGTACGGACCAATTTATTTGCCACGAAAATTTAAGATTGGTATCGCTGTCCCGCCATCAAACGACATTGATGTCTTCTCGCAGGATCTCGGCTTCATCGCTGTTGTTGAAGATAGCAAACTTGTCGGTTTTAATGTGGCAATTGGCGGCGGCATGGGCATGTCGCATGGTGACAAAGCGACGTACCCGCAGCTCTCCAAAGTAATCGGCTTCTGTACGCCGGATCAGATTCTGGAATTAGCGGAAAAAGTCATTACGATTCAGCGTGATTATGGAAACCGTTCCGAACGCAGTAATGCCCGGTTCAAGTACACAGTTGACCGGCTCGGGCTGGAAACAGTAAAGGCAGAACTCGAAAATCGCCTCGGCTGGAGCCTGGATGAAGCGAGAGCCTATCATTTCGAAAGCAACGGTGACCGCTACGGTTGGGTAAAAGGCGTTCAAGGCAAATGGCATTTTACGCTGTTTGTCGAAGGCGGCCGCATCGCGGACTTTGATGATTACAAGCTGAAGACCGGCTTGCGTGAAATCGCCAAGATCCATAACGGCGATTTCCGCCTGACGGCAAATCAAAACCTGATCATTGGCAATGTATCAAGCCAGACAAAGAAAAAGATTAGCGAACTGATGGAACAATACGGTTTGACAGATGGTAAGCATTATTCAGCACTCCGCCGCAGCTCAATGTCGTGCGTCGCGCTTCCGACTTGCGGACTTGCGATGGCGGAAGCAGAACGCTATCTACCGGTTCTCATTGATAAAATAGACGCCATTGTTGACGAAAACGGCCTGCGTAACGAAGAAATTACGATTCGCATGACCGGCTGCCCGAACGGCTGTGCTCGCCATGCGCTTGGGGAAATCGGCTTTATCGGCAAGGGACCCGGCAAATACAATATGTATCTCGGCGCAGCCTTTGACGGCAGCCGCCTAAGCAAAATGCACCGCGAAAATATCGGTGAAGAAGAAATTTTGAACGAACTGCGCGTGCTTTTACCGCGCTATGCGAAAGAACGGCAGGAAGGCGAGCACTTCGGTGACTTTGTCGTCCGCGCAGGCGTAGTCCAAGCGACGACAGACGGCATGAATTTTCATGAATGATTAAGAAGTATCAGAGGCAGGGAAGGATCCCTGTCTTTTTTTTATGGTTGAAAATAAAAAATACAGCTTGATTATTCATTATAATGTGAAATAATTTTCTGAAACATATTTAAGTGAAAAAGAAAAGGCTTGCCCAGATTCTCCCGAAACGGACAGGCCCAAAATATAAAACTTTGATGTATATGTGTGCAGTTGATTTTCCGAACTAAATTGCTTCGTCATACTTGTAAAGCTGAACAAATGGACCGCGATACCGGCTAGGCTCACTGATACAACCTTTCTTTTAGGCTCAGCGATACAACCTGCTTTAAAGAGAATAGTTAGGGATTCTGATGGACAAGGGTAAGAAAAGGCATGGAAAGTTCCAGGTCTTACGAAACCCTTTCGAATATCAGAAATGCTGATAGACTTTCAAGAAGCCGCTACTCTATTTTGCACTCTGTGCTTCGCAATCAGCAGAAGATGTGACTGATCTGAAATAAAGAATAAGAAGCAATAAATTGTAACGATTTGGCTAGGTTCACCGATACAACCTTCTCTTAGGCTCGGTGATACAGCCTGCCTTGTGACATTTTAAAGATTTGGCCTAGCTGTGCGGATACACGGCTAGGTCTTGTTTATAGTTATATATTAACATTTAGAACGTGCGTTCGCAACAATAGTATACTAAAAATATATCAAAACATTTCGACATTATTACCTAAGAAAAACCTATTTTTTCACAAATGATAATGTGTTTTTCGGACCATGGGAGCCCCTATAAAACAGGGAGTTCACTTCTCCGCCTAGAACTAAAGCAAGCCCGGTAAAGTACAACCAGAGCATAAGTACAATGACCGCTCCTAAACTTCCATATGTCGCAGAGTAATGGGCATAATGATTTACATAATAAGAAAAGCCCACAGTTATGATCAGCCAGACAACCGTGGCGGCAAATGCACCGGGAATCACTTGTTTGAGGCGATAAGCTTTATTAGGGGCAAAACGGTACAGAATACTGATCACCACTGCGATAACTGCCACGGAAACAAGCCATCTTATGATATGAAGAATTACAACCACTCCATCAGGGATCGTTATTACTTCTCTTACTGCTGACAAAATCATATTTCCAAATATAAGGAGCAACAATCCTATAAGAAAAGCAAAAATCAAGCAAAAGGTTAGTAAAATTGAAATGCATTTCGTTTTAATGAAACCCCTTGTTTCCTCCACATCAAAGGCAATATTCATCGAGTGCATAAAGGCATCCATCCCACTCGAGGCAGACCAAACCGTCCCGATAATCCCAAAAGTCAGCAAGCCTTCATGCTGCTTCCTGAATATCTCCAAGATATTGTCATGAATGACAGTGGCTGTTTCGGAAGGAAGAAAGGTATTCATAATCTCCAGTGCCCTCGATGATTCAATCGATAAATAAGGGAGAATGGAGAGTAACAGAATCAACAGAGGAAAGAGGGCGAGCAGATAATAATAGGCCTGTTCTGAAGCTAGACCCGTTGCTCTGTCTCTTTTTACTTTCTTGTTCAGCTCTATTCCAAAGAAAATTACATTCATCTTATTTCACTTTCACACCCATTTTAGATATTATGCAACTTAGACCATTTTCCCCAATGTTCTGATCATTCATTCCAATAATCACCTTGATTGCAAGTTAGGCCAGCCTTCCACGTTGCTTAGGACATTATATTAGACAGGCTATTTTTAGAGAACAAGTATTAGAGGGTATGTCATGAAAATTCGGTCTCCTGTTTAAATTACTTCTGAATAATTAATGGAAATAGCCGGAGGAATAATTATTAGAATTTACAATAAATATAGGCAATACATTTGAATTTATCTAAACGAATTAGTAATTGGGCTAATTACCCAGTTTTACCATTTTGAATGGGTATTTAACAGACATAACCTTATTTAAGGAGATGGTAACGATGACAAGAGTTAAAAACGTTACACCTTATGTATTCTTCGGAGTCGGAATTGCCGGAGTTACATTTTTGACTAAGGACAGCCATAAAGAAAAAATCATTACCACCTTTCACACTCTTAAGGAAAAAGCAATGAAGTATAGAGAAAAGAAACAGCAGAAAGTATGCCAGGATGTATTGATAAAAGCGGGTCATCCGGACCCATATGATATCGAAGATTCCCGTATGGTGGATGAAGGGGGAATATACTGCGTTCATTATTATAATCAAAAGATGCATGGATAGCTGAATAATTTATCTAGATGTCCATCCTGAAACTAAATGAATCCTTATCAATTCTGTTTTTAAATATGCAGAATATATGAGATTGACCATACTGTTTGTAGCTTCAGGAAAAGGCTGTAATGGATACGGCCGGTGTATTTCAAAAATAAAATGTTAAGTGAAGTCACGAAAGGAAATAGTGAATTTCGTGACTAATTTGAAGGAGGCAACAAATATGAATACTAAAAGCAAAGTGATCGGCACAATAGCACTGGGAGCAACCGCATATTTCATGCGAAATAAAGAATCACGCGAAAAAGTGGTGAAGGGAATACAATCCTATACAAAGCCGGAAACGATTGGTAAAGTCCAGTCTCGGGTTCAAACCTTTGTTTCTCCAGAGACAGTAAATAAAGTAAAGGACGGGGTTCAAACGTATATAAAGCCTGAAACAGTAGATAAAATAAAGAACAGTGTGCAATCGTATGTAAAGCCGGACACGGTTGATAAAATCAAGAATGGCGTACAATCCTTCATCACGTCGAAAACGAGCAGCGATTCAAAAGATCAGGATTCATCGATGGAAACCAGCGATAGCATGGAAAACAATACAAAACCTCTTTAGGAAATAGACCGCCAAAAAACCAGGATGATGATCATTCTTTTGGGCGAACAAAAAAAGAAGAACCATAAATTGAGATTATTAGGGTTAGAGTACTCTAAAAGAAACTTTAGTGGATGCATTTCGATGTGTCCGCTTTTATTTTGGATTACATTAGTGCCAATATTTTGAACTGTGTCCCCAAAAAACATTTGTAATAAAGGAATCCTACGATGAATAAGATGTAAAGGGTTGTACTGTAAGCCAAATGGTGGTTTTCCAGCATAATCTCTAAGAAAGCATTATCCTGCACTACCTCGTTAGGTTTTATTCTTTACAAATTTAATCTAGAAAGGGGCAGAGGTAAATGGAATTTATTTGGATGTTGATTGTTGGCGGGATTATCGGATGGCTTGGCGGTTTGATTATTGGGCGTGATGTACCAGGTGGGATCATTGGTAATATCATTGCTGGTTTTGTTGGGGCCTGGCTCGGTTCAGCACTATTGGGATCTTTTGGACCTGTCATTGGTGGCTTTTATATTTTCCCGGCATTAATCGGTGCAATCATTGTCGTTTTTCTAGTAGGTTTGATCTTGAGAAACATAAGGCGATAATCTGAAATTGTTCTTTACAGGGACTCATTACATCATTTAGTAAATTGATAACCATTTTGGGGGAGCCGGCAGTAGTGAACTTGTCAGATTTCTATAGTGGTGCCAGGCTCTCCATTTAGTCGTCTTGTAGCATATGAATTCCCAGCCATCTATTTTCATAACGAATGATTATTGCTTCAAGTAACCGGCACTCTGCCACAACGGGAAAACATGCATCGTCTAAACCTTAACTGAGTGGAGGTATTCAGCTATGGAAAAGAAAGTAGTTGGAGTATATAACAATGTGGATGAGGTAATCCGTTCCATTAACGATTTGAAAGATCAGGGCTATACTTCCGATGACATTTCGCTTATAAGCAAGAACAGAAAGGAAAATGAATATATCGCGGAAGAAACAGAAACAAAAATGGAAAAAGCCGGAATCACGGGAGCAGCCGCTGGTGGGTTTGTCGGTGCGGCCGTAGGACTGCTCGCCGGCATCGGTGCTTTTGCCGTCCCAGGAATAGGCCCAATTATTGCGGCTGGACCTATAATTGCCACTCTTGGGGGAGCGACAGCCGGAGCAGGTGTCGGCCGTCTAATTGGGGCATTGATTGGAATGGGTTTATCTGAGAAAGAAGCAAATGAATACGTAGAAAATATAAAAGAAGGCAAAATTCTCTTACTCGTTAATCGAGACGAGAATAAGCAGCCAGGTATTCAGGTAACCCTCCGCCCTAACAAGGCATTAAATACCTCTGAAAATGTTAGTGAAGCAACTGTCAGGCAGGGCAAAAACTTTGATTCGTGATAAACCAAATCTTTAGTTAAATAATTGCCTACCAGAGGGAGTCTCAAAAGGTCATAGATCAAGCCTTTAAAGAGACGCCTCTTTTTTATATCGTTTTCTTTTGGATATTTGTGGATAATGTGAACGGTAAGAAGTCTTTTTTTATGGCTTCTTTCCTTATTTATTATCTTCTATCTTTCAAGAGAAGAATATGCCAGTTTCATTGTATTTGTGGATTGTTATATAAAAAAATGGTATACTGAAAGACAAGGCATGGGAAAAATTTCATATTTTAAAAAAACACCTTACATGATTAGTGTCCTGGCCGTAAGCCTGCTTTCTTCTATAATTGGTTAAGGTGTTTTTTTGTGTTTATAAATGTAGAATTTCCTCTAGACTGATTGCATGAATGCAAAAAAATTAGGATGGGGAGTTATTATGAAAAAAACGGCAATTATTTATTGTGAAGATCATTTTGGAACGATGGACGGGAAGACCGCAAACGGACTTATTAGAAGCTCAAGAAAATATCAGATTGCCGGAGTAATTGACAGTACGAAGGCTGGGCTGGATGCAGGTGAATATCTTGAGGGCAAAAAAAATGGAATCCCGATATTTGAAAGCCTTGATCAAGCGATTGAAAAATTGTCCTTTTTACCCAATCATTTTATTTATGGAATTGCTCCTGCGGAAGCATTTTTAAAAAAAGATGAAAGAAAGATCATTATGAAAGCAATGGAACTGAAGATGAATATCATCAATCCACTTCATGAATTCTTTACGGAAGACGAGGAATTTTTAAATCAATCCATTCAATGTGAAGTTACCATTCATGATATTAGAAAGCCACCACAAAGTAAGGATTTACACCTTTTTTCAGGAAGAATTTTAGACATTGAAACCCCGATTGTAGCGGTTCTTGGAACAGATAGCGCAGTGGGCAAGAGAACGACCTCTGTTATTCTTGAAACCGCTTTATTAGAACAGGGATTAAAGGTAGCTTTTGTGGCGACGGGACAAACGGGTCTTATTCAAGGAGCTAAATATGGGGTGGCGATAGATGCGATGCCATTGCAATTTATGATTGGTGAAATTGAAAATGAAATTATGAAAGCCTATAACGATGAAAATCCCGACATTATTATTGTTGAAGGTCAAGGAGCTTTAAGTCATCCTGCGTATATAAGTTCCTGTGGAATTTTAAGAGGTTCAAGACCTGGAGCGGTTATCATTCAACATCCTCCAAAACGAAAGAAATTAGGAGATTTTAGTTTTATGAAAATGCCAACGATTAAAAGTGAGATTGAACTGGTCGAAAGCTTTTCAAGCTCAAAGGTAATTGCTATAACCATCAACCATGAAAACATGTCAGATGAAGAAGTTGTGGATGTTGTTACGGAGTATGAAGACCAATTTAAACTTCCAACGACCGATGTTTTAAAGCATGGAAGTGATAAGCTAGTCTCTAGCATTTTTGAGGCATTCCCGGAAATAAGGAATAAAAAATATAAAGTGCGTACGAATTGATTGATCTTATAACACCAAGGGTTGAAATTAATCTAGTAAAGCTTGCACACAATGCAGAAAAACTCTTCAATTTCTATGCTTCAAAAAAAGTTGGAATTATGGGTGTTACAAAAGTGATTTGCGGACAGCCAGAGATTGCAAAAGTTCTCGTGAATAAGGGCATTCGTATTTTGGCAGATTCAAAGTTAATAAATCTTAAGAAAATGCGTGATGCGGGGATTAAGGCAGAATTTGTTTTATTACGAACACCAGCTTTAAGTGAAATCGACTTAGTTATAAAATATGCTGATATCAGTATGAATACCGAGATAGCGGTTATTAAGAGTCTTTCAGAAACCGCGACGAAAAACAAAACTCTGCATAAAATTATCCTCATGATCGAAATGGGTGATTTAAGAGAAGGTATCAGGCCACTCGATCTCGATGGGTATGTTCAAGAAACATTGAAACTTCCGGGAATTAAAATTGTTGGGATTGGAGCCAATTTCTCCTGCTTTGGAGGAGTCAAACCGACTGAAGAGAAGATGAGATCTCTATCTTCACTAGCTATCCAAGTTGAGAAGAAATTTGCTTTACCACTTATCTATGTTTCAGGGGGAAATTCAGCAAATTACAATTGGTTTAAGACTGCTGCAGAGATAGGGAGTATCAACAATTTAAGATTAGGAGAATCCATATTTTTAGGAAGGGAAACTCTTGGTGGTAAGAGAATACCAGAATTATTTACAGACGTCTTCACATTCATATCTGAGGTCATAGAATCAAAGATAAAATCATCCGTACCTGATGGAGAATTAGGCCGAAATGCATTTGGAATCTCTCCAAAATGGCAAGATCGTGGCCAAATTAGAAGAGCCATCCTTGGAGTTGGAATTCAGGATGTGCTAGTTGGTGGACTAACGCCAAAATTAGATATTGAAATTCTTGGATCCAGCAGTGACCATACTATTCTTGATGCAAAAAAAGTAGATTTGAAAGTAGGAGATGAAGTCGCGTTCAATCTGGACTATGGAGCACTTCTCTCGGTCATGACCTCCCCATATGTCACGAAAAAACATATTCATACAAATCCAGACTAGTGTTCCTCGATTTTCAGCTTTTCTTTCGTTCCAGTGTGTAACAGCATGCTTCCTATAAAAAATACACCCTTCTATGGTATGGTTGAACTATACGACATAGTGGGTGTTTTTTGATTGTTAAGTTTAGGGTCAGTTCATTCGTTCGGGAGAGGTCTTTTTTTCGGTCTAATTTTACTGGCGCTAATCATATTCCTGCACTATTAGTTATAATATATAATAGAAATTTATAAGATAATGGATTTTGGAAAGGGTACGGATTATGAAAAAGGTTATAGTAGTTGGGGCTGGAATTCTTGGGGCATCGACAGCCTATCAGTTAGCAAAAATGGGTGCTGAGGTTCTGATTATAGATCGCAAAGATAAAGGACAGGCTACGGATGCAGCTGCAGGCATTATTTGCCCGTGGCTATCACAACGGCGCAATCAGGCTTGGTACCAGCTAGCAAAGGCAGGGGCACGCTTTTACCCGGCTTTGATAGAAGAACTTAAAAGCGAAGGGGAGACAGAAACGGGTTATGCTCGAGTGGGTGCTCTCAGTATTCATGACGACATAGAAAAAATTAGAAATTTGGAAAACCGTCTACAAGCACGAAAACCTGATGCTCCAGAAATCGGTGAGATTGCCCGGCTTGCTGAAAAAGAAACCCGTGATCTATTTCCTCTGCTAACTGAAGGGCACCATTCTGTTCATATTAGCGGAGCCGCCCGTGTGGATGGCCGTGCGCTGCGCGATGCGTTATTGCGATCTGCACAAAGAAACGGGGCAACCCTTTTAACCGGGGATGCCACGCTTCAATTTAATTCGAACCGGGTCACAGGAGTAACAGTCGGTGATGAAAGCTATTCGTCTGATGAGGTAATTGTTTGTGCAGGTGCATGGGCAAATCAGTTATTGGAGCCTTTAGGCATTCATTTCAAAGTAAGCTTCCAAAAAGGACAAATTATGCATGTACAGGTTCCGAACGAAAATAAAACAGACGGGTGGCCTGTAGTCATAACGCCTTCTGATAAATACCTTTTAGCGTTTCATAACCAGAGGATCTTAATAGGGTCGACTCACGAAGATGATACAGACGGTTATGATGCACGGATCACAGCAGGTGGTGTACAAGAACTCCTGAATAAAGGCTTAGAAATGGCTCCTGGTTTATCGAATAGCACTTTTCTGGAAGCACGAGTTGGGTTACGTCCCTTCACACCAGGTTTTGTTCCGGTGATAGGTTCTCTGCCAGGCTGGGATGGCATTATAGTGGCAAATGGGCTTGGTGCGTCCGGTTTGACGACGGGGCCATATATCGGGAACCAATTAGCAAAGATGGCACTCGAAATGGATATGGATATAGATGTAAACGATTATGATATTCAAAAAGCAATCGGGGATAGTTGATCCCCCATTGCTTTTTTTAGACTTTATATATTTGTTTTTGATAAGGCAAGCTCGTCCTCTGGCAATGCTTTGGTTTTCCCATCGTCATTTAGAACATCACGCCATGTATGACGCGGTTCATAGCCAAGAATCTTCTTGGCCTTATCGAACGACATTAGAGTCTCATGGCCTTCCACGGGTCTCTTTAAAGTCACATTTGGGAAAAAACGATCCACTAACTCCTTACTAGTCTCTGGAAAAATTGTATCCGGGGCCGTTATATGGAAAATTTCAAATCCCAAATTATCCTTTTCTATTGCAAGAAGACAGGCCCTGGCAGCATCACGGACGTCGCAGTAGGCCCATGCATTTTTCTTTTGGATTTCTCTTTGTCCTTCTTCACTCCAATGCATGATAGGAATTTTTTCATATTCATCCGGCTCATACATATTGGCAAAGCGAAGCGCCACCACCTGTGTGTTAGCAAGCTTGTTAAACATTTCTGAGAGGATTTCAGTCAACCGCTTCGCCATTGCGTATGAAGACTTAACGATTGTTGGGTGTTCTTCGTCCACAGGCAGGTAACTAAGCTCTTCTGGATCAAAAGGATATCCCAAAACTGTTTCACTGGATGCCCAGACAAGCTTAGGGATTTGAAGATCTTTACAAGCTTCAAGGATATTAAAATTAACGAGCATATTATTTTCAAATATAGCCTGGGATGTATTCCGAACGTCGGTAGGAATATTCCCTAAATGGACCACTGCGTCACTGCCTTTCAAAAGCTGAAAGACCTGACCATAATCACGTAATTCAGCTTGAATAAACTGTTTTGATGCAGATTCCTCTCTTAATTTTCGATCTGAAGCTATAACTTCATGACCGGCTTCTAAGATTGTCCTTACAGTCCATCGGCCGATTTTACCCGCTGCTCCCGTAACCACTACTTTCACCGTTTCCCGCTCCTTTATTCATATTTTTCATATTAGGGTAACCCCTCTTGAGAATCATTTAGTTTATGAATATTAGTTGATTCTGATAAGCCGTACTAGTTCACTAATCCATTTAGTCATCGGTTGAAAAATGCGCAAATATACATCAAAAAAACCGAAAAACAAATGTCTTCTCTGCAAGTTACGCCTAATATCTTTGTTAGAATCCCCCTTTGCTAATGTTTTATTAGTAGGGGTCCAAAAGAAAATATGGTGAAAGGGTAATATCGGTGTGGATCTTTACAGCCAAAATATAATTTGATGACGATATGTAGAAGAATGGTGCTTTAAGAATGAAGAATAATGAGGAGTTAGCTGTTGAGATAAGTGTGTTAGTTAATAATACTTCCCAGTGGAGGTAACTAAATAATTTTTACTTAGTGGCTTGATGAATAATAAAAACCTCTACCGTATGGTTCGGCAGAGGCTCGAAAAAGGGGGAGAACACTAGGTACATTACTTAATATTCCTTTTTGAAATAGGTAGTAAACTCAAATTATTACTTATACTATTTTAAAATATTCACAACCTGTTTCACATTTCATCCGCATATTGTATTCGCCTGTAATCTTTACATGCTTAAAACCTTCTGTAGCTTTTGGATTATTAATGTTTCTTCCTTTATAGGCTTTGCCCTTTTTAAAATATATGACTCCTTTCATTTCCCAGTCTTGCAAGCAGATATATTCCATTAAATTCACTTCCTAACTATAAAATGTATTTAATTTTTCAAACAGATTGTTTACTTGGAGATGCACATTAACTAAAATGTACAAAGTGGGGAGGAATGGACCCAATGATGAAGGAGGTACTTTAAAGATGATTGAATAAAAAAGACTGATTACAAAACTGAATTCTAAAAGAATAATAAATTACCTTATAAAATTAGCATATTTGTGAACCAGTATGTTATAGTGTAAACAAACCTTTGAAGCTTTAAATCTTTTTACAATACCTTGCACCAGATCCCTGCTCGCACGTTGAGTAGGGTTTTTTATTGAATATTATGTTAAAAATAAAAAAAACAGGCCCTTTAGAAGAGCCTGTTTTTTTATATCATTTAAGATTAAGCTTTTTCTACATTTGTAGCTTGTGGTCCGCGTTGACCTTGTTCCACTTCAAATGTTACTTTTTGACCTTCGTCTAATGATTTAAAACCTTCACTTTGGATAGCAGAGAAGTGTACGAATACGTCGTCTCCATTTTCACGTTCGATAAATCCAAAACCTTTTTCTGCGTTAAACCATTTTACTGAACCTTGTTCCATTTTTGTTGCCTCCTAGTGCGTTAAACGCACAATGTAATACTACCCTTGCCCAAAGTGATCATCAAGACGAAAAGTCAAACTTATACAATCCTTTACACCGAACAAAAATAATTCTTTATTAGCATAACAGGAAACGGAAGAAATTGCAACCATTGGTTTTGGTCTGGTTCATAATGAAACCCTGTTGCAAAACAAAAACCACTGAGATTATTCAGTGGTTTCTTTGCTGTTTTAATCTATTTTATTAAAACGTGAAGGAACCTTTCAAACATTTCAGCAATGGTCACTCACTGAAAGTTAACTTTACCAATCTAGCCTTTGTTCTCGGCACATTCGTTTTGCATTCATAAAAACCGACAAAAAATCGGTAGATGAAATTAAGTATTATTGACATTAATGTTTTAAAAAAGATTCCATCTAACCCTTGGGTTATTGGTTTTTTGGCGGGACCGTGTGGGAATCGAACCCACCAGAGACGACACGCGCCTCTCAGGCGGTTTTGAAGACCGAGGAGCGCACCAGCTACCCTTCCGGCCCCGTACTGTATTCAGACTTTCCTATTATATAAGCGAGAAAAACAAATATCAACATGCACGCTTGAAAAAAGGTTGTCCTCACCCTTTAGGGTTGAATCATTTCAGCCATAGTGCCCGCAAGTATAAGATGTCTCCCGATAATTCCCTTGTAAAGGAAATCTATCAAGACTATAATAAACGTAACTATTAAACATATTATATTGGGGTGAACGCCGTGCTGAGCGGATGGTTTTTGTGGTTTATCCTGTTTTGGATAGTCGTATTGATTTCCCTGTTTGCCATTGGTGGCTTTTTCATGTTCCGGAAGTTTCTGAAGCGGTTCCCTAAGGAAGATGGCAAATCCGATATGGACTGGGAAGAATATTATGTAGGGGAAACCAGGCATTTATGGAAAGCGGACCAGAAGGAACTGCTGGAAGATCTGGTGGAGCCTGTTCCAGAATTGTTCCGGGATATTGCCCGCCAGAAAATTGCCGGTAAGATTGGTGAACTGGCCGTGAAAGAAAAGGTATCTGCAATCACGGAAGATTTGGTCATCAGGGGCTATATTTTGGCAACCCCGAAACGTGACCATAAGTTTTTGCGGAAAAAGCTTAACGAAAGACAAGTGAATATGACACCGTATGAACATCTTTTTAGTTAAAGGCAGATCAGAATATGATCTGTCTTTTTTTATAACAATTCTTGGAACATATGTACGGAGTCTTATTGAAAGAGTTATAATACTTAAAGAGATGAATAGAGCGGAGTGATAGAAATGAAGTTTATCCATACGGCCGATTGGCATTTGGGAAAAATCGTCCACGGTGTACATATGACGGCGGACCAGAGGCAGGCACTACTACAATTTATTGAAATCGTAGAGGAAGAGAAGCCGGATGCGGTGGTGATTGCCGGGGATTTATATGATCGATCTGTTCCGCCGACTGAGGCAGTAGAATTGCTCGATGAAATTTTATATACGATAAATGTAGAGATGAAGACGCCGGTTGTGGCGATTTCTGGAAATCACGACAGTGCCGAACGCTTATCCTTCGGTTCTTCGTGGTACCGGCACAGCCACTTATATATGCAGGGGAAACTGGCCAACAGCTTTGAGCCGGTGAATATCGATGGCGTTAATTTTTATCTTGTACCTTATGCAGAGCCTGGCGTTGTTCGCCAGCTTCTTGAAGATGACAGCATTCACACCCACCAGGATGCGATGAAAGCCATTGCCGGAAAGATTGAAAAAACGCTGAACCACAATGAGCCGAATGTATTTGTCGGACATGCCTTTGTAATTGGAGGGAAAACGTCGGATTCAGAGAGAGCTCTTTCTGTAGGAGGATCCGGAGTTGTTTCGCATGATTGCTTTGATGCTTTCAATTACACGGCTCTTGGGCATTTGCATAGTCCTGATGCGATTAAAAACCCAACCGTCTATTATTCGGGCTCCCTTTTGAAATATTCATTTTCAGAGGCGAAGCAAAAAAAATCAATTTCGATTGTGGATATGAAGGCGGATGGAAGTTTCGATGTTTCATACCGCTCACTATCGCCAAAGCAGGATATGCGCGAAATCGAAGGCTTCATGGAAGAGCTGCTGGATCCGGGGTTCTACCAGTCTCAAAATATAGAGGATTATTTAAAGATCACATTGACGGATGAAGGTTCATTGATCGATCCAATCAACCGTTTACGCCAGGTGTATCCAAATGTTCTTCATCTGGAACGGAAATGGGATCTTATCGACCTCAAACGAAAGCAGTCTTTTTCGTCTATCAAGGATGAAAAGAAGTCCGAGCTAGACCTTTTTGAAACGTTTTATAAGGAAATGACAGAAAGACAGTTTGATAGGCAAAAGCGCGATGTCATGACTTCGGTTATTGAGGCTGTCAAAAAGGAGGAAGCTGTGAAATGAAACCTCTTATATTGACGATGCAAGCTTTTGGACCCTATGCAAATAAGGAAAAGATTGATTTTACGGCATTGGGCAACCGGACGATGTTTGTGATTTCCGGGAAGACCGGCTCGGGGAAAACGACTATTTTCGATGGCATCAGCTTTGCGATTTACGGGAAAGCAAGCGGTGAAGACCGGAACGGACAGGAGCTCCGAAGCCAGTTTGCCGACGATGACCTGTCTACAGAAGTGACGCTTGAATTTACCCTGCGCGGAAAAACCTATTCGATTTGGCGGGCTCCCCAACAGGAAAGAAAGAAAAAGACTGGCGAAGGATACGTCACCGTGACCTCTAAAGCTGAACTCTATGAAATCGATGCTGCAGGAGAGAAAAAGCTGCTTGGCGCCAATGTCCGGGAAGTCGACGAGAAAATAAAAACAATCATGCAGATCGATGCCAACCAGTTCCGGCAAATTTTGATGATACCGCAGGGTGAATTCAGAAAACTGCTCACTTCGGAAAGCAAGGATAAAGAACAAATTTTGCAGAAGCTATTCCATACGGAATTGTATAAAAGAATCGAAGAGAAGTTAAAAGAAGAAGCGGCTGAACTCCGTAAACTCAGCGAGAAAAGCCGAAACGATAGGATCCATCTGATGAAGGAAATACAGGCGGGCGACAACGAGGAACTGATCACTGCAATCAATGCCGATGAACCCAATGAACAATTGGTGCTCCCGATACTCGCAGAAGAAATCCAGCGCAGTGAGGAGAAAATCACTAGACTTGAAGCGGAAATGAAACAAAAACAAGCGGCAAGAGATCAAGTGCAAGCAGAAGTCGTCAAAGCGGAAGAGCTGCTGAAGCGCTTTGCTGAACAGGAGAAATTGAAGCTGGAAAAGGCAGCGCTGGAAGAGAAGAAAACAGAGATTGATCAATTCAAATCACAGATTTCCCTTGCTCAAAAGGCAACGGTGTTGGAAAAGCAGGAACAGTTATACTTGAGAGTCGGCAAACAGGTTAAACTGGTAACGGGCGAGCTCGTGGAATTGAAGGGGAAAGCAGTTGCTTTGGCAACTGAAAGGGCACAGAACGAAAAGAGCTACGAAGCTGAAGTTGCTAAAGCACCAGAGAGGGATCAAGCATTATCCGAGATCCATCGCCTGCAACAGCTGAGTGAAGCGGTGCAGACTTTTTCAACGATAAACGAAAAGACAAGCTTGTTAGAAAGACAATGGAAGGAAAGCAGCCACAAGAGAGAACTCACTGAAGCCAATCTTACCGAAATGGAAAAAGAGGCTGAGCGGCTGCTGCTTGAAAAGAACAATAGTGAGAAAGCAGCTGTTTTATATGCGGAAAAAGAAAGAGAACTGGAAAAAAACGAAGAACTATTAAACAAGTTAAGTAAGGTGAATGCAACGAATCAAGAAATGCTTAGGCTGCAAGAAACGGTGAAGGAAAAGCAGGAGCGTCTTGAGGCTGCCAAGCAAAGATTCTCAATCGAAAAAGAAAAGATGGGTCAGCTCGAATTGGACTGGCGGAAGAGTCAGGCAGGGATGCTTGCAGCAATGCTTGAACATGGTCATCCCTGTCCGGTTTGCGGCTCGCATGAGCATACATCACCGGCGCATCCTCCCGTTGATATGCCAAGCGAAGAGGCATTAAACAAGCAAAAAGCTGCCCTTACTGCGATGGAAACAGAAAAAGGAAGTGCAGAATCTCAATATTATCAGGCTGATTCCCAATGTAACACAGTAAAAAAGGTGGTTACAGAAAAAACCGAAGAAATTCAGGGTTTCCTTAGAGACTTTGATATTTCCAGGATTCAGGATTACCAAAACAAGCACCAACAGCAAAAAAACGATCTGGCGCGAGAATTATCTGATTTAAAGTCAAAAAAAGACTCCCTGGTCAAGCTAGATGAAAAGCTGAGCGTCTTGAAAGAAAAATCTTCAACAGCAAAGTCTTCACTGGAAACCTTGAAAAAAACCGAAGATACCGTGAAGGCGCAGTTTATTGAGGAAAACGCCAGGCTTACAGGCTTGAAAGAATCTGTCCCTGAAGAAATCCGTACTCAAGAGGCCTACCAGCTTGTGTTAAATAAAGCAATGGCAGCCCATCAAAAGCTGCAGAATGCTTTGGAGAAATCCCAAGCGCAGCTTCAGAAATCCAAGGAAGCAGAGTCAGCTGTTTTGGCTAATCAACAGTCAAGCGTAAACCAACTGGAGAAGCTGAACGAGGAGCTGGAAAAAGAACGGAATAGCTTCAAGGAAGATATGACCAAGCAAGGATTTGATACTTACCAGGCATACACCTCATCTAAAAAAAGTGACAATGAAATCAACTCGCTTGAAAAACACATTGGTGAGTACGAACAGAAATTTCATAGCGTGACTGGGCTGTACCATGATCTTGAACTAAGATTAAACGGTGTCGAGAAGCCGGATGTAGAGGGGCTGCAAAGTAAGTTCCGGCAAGTCGATAGTGATTTGGAAGGTGTTAGAAATCTTCAAAACCTGGTAGTCACTGCGAAAAGTAAAAATGCAGAAATCGCTGGCAAGATTGAAGAAATCATCGTAGAACAAAAATCGCTTGATGAGAAATATGCGATGATCGGACATCTGCATGAAATATCAAAAGGGCAGAACCCTTTCAAGATCACATTCGAACGGTATGTCTTGGCCGCCTTTCTTGATGACATTTTAAAGGAAGCCAATACAAGGCTGCTTAAAATGACAAGCGGGCGCTATCAGCTTCTGCGAAAAATTGACCCGACCCGCATGAATATTCAAAGCGGCTTGGAACTGTCTGTTTACGACCAGTATACCGGACAGGAACGCCATGTGAAGACCCTGTCAGGAGGAGAGAGCTTTAAGGCTGCTCTCGCTCTGGCGCTCGGGCTAGCGGATGTCGTCCAACAATACGCGGGCGGCATTTCGCTTGAAACGATGTTCATTGATGAAGGATTTGGGACGCTCGATCCCGAATCCCTGGATAACGCAATTGAAGCATTAATGGATATCCAAAGCAGTGGAAGGCTCGTTGGGATCATCTCCCACGTACCGGAGCTAAAGGAACGGATTGATGCCCGGCTTGAAGTGATCTCGACACAAAAAGGAAGCTCGACTGAATTTCAATTTTTCGGTGTGTAAGGCGAAGTTCAATTGTTCCTCAAACCAGTGGTCAAGGTGCTATAATCAATTCATAGTAATTATAATAGATGAAGAGAGGGACTCATGATGACAGTGAAAAGGATTGGGATAGATGCTGGCGGTTCGCTTATCAAGTTGGCTTATTTTGAAGAAGAAAAGCTACATGTGAAAATTTATTCCTATCATGATTTGTCATCGCTTGTCCAATGGCTCTCAATTATTGCCCCGGAAGCTAGAATTTGTATCACCGGAGGAAAAAGCGGGCGCGTTCAGGAAAAACTGGCTTTGCCTGCTAAGGTAATCGATGAATTTGAAGCAACTGTGGAAGGGGCAGCTTTTCTGTTGAAACAGGAAGCTAAACATTCATTGAACAACTGTATTGTTGTGAATGTTGGAACGGGCACATCGCTCCATTTACTTACAGAGAATTCTTCCGAACGGATTATTGGAACCGGCGTTGGAGGCGGGACATTTCTTGGCTTGGCTTTTTTGTTGTCAGGAACGAATGATTTCAGGGAGATCGTTTCCCTTGCAGAAAAGGGAAGTCGTTCTGAAATGGACCTGCTAGTGAAAGACATCTATGCACCACTAGAACCTCCCATTCCCGGACACTTTACAGCAAGCAATTTCGGAAAAGCTTCAGGCTTGAGCAGTGCTAAGAAAGAAGATGCCATTGCCGCTTTAACCGGCATGATAGCCCAAACGATCATGCTGTTGGCCGTGCAGGCAGCAAGTATCCACCAGGTGAAGGATATCGTCTATATCGGCGGAACGGTTGCTGGCAATAAACCACTTCAACAGATGCTATCAGAGGCTACAACAGCTTTCGGCTGCCATCCGCTTTTTCTGGAAAAAGGGGAATACAGCGGGGCAATCGGAGCTCTTCTATATCAGTAAAAAAAAGGATGTCCGTGATGAAAAAGCATTTTACAATCGGAATGGCCGGGCATATTGACCATGGGAAGACGTCGCTTACAAAAGCGCTGACCAATGTGGATACCGACCGCTTAAAAGAAGAAAAAGAACGGCAAATATCGATTGAACTGGGATTTGCACCTCTTTATGAAAATGAAGAGATACAGGTTTCGGTCATCGATGTTCCGGGTCATGAACGATTTATTCGGCAAATGATCGCGGGAGTGGCGGGGATTGATTTAGTCGTTCTTGTGGTTGCCGCTGACGAAGGGGTTATGCCGCAAACGAAGGAACACTTGGAGATCTTGGACTTTTTAGGTATCAAAAGAGGGATTGTCGCAATTTCGAAAAGTGACAAGGTGGAAGCGGACTTCATTGACTTGGTTAAGGAAGAGATTGTGCTTGAGCTGGAAGAGAGCATCTTTCAAGATGCCCCGGTAATTATGGTGGACAGTTTATCGAAAAAAGGAATAGAAGAGCTGAGACAGCTTATCCTCACAGAACTGGGAACCCTGGAATCCAGGGATACCAAAGGGCCGTTTAGGCTTCCAATCGATCAGGTGTTTACTGTGAAAGGGCAAGGAACCGTTGTCCGAGGAACCGTCTATGAAGGGTCCCTGGAAGAGGGTCAGTCTTTGCTCATTCTTCCCAAAAACCTTGATACGAAAGCCCGCCAGTTGCAGGTCCATCATAAATCAGCTGAACGAGCATTCGCAGGCCAGAGAGCAGCGGTTAATCTTTCCGGTGTCGCAAAAGAGGAGATCGAACGCGGAGATGTCCTCGTATCCTCGGAGCATTTCATCGTCACTAAAACTTTGGATGTTTCGTTGAGAACAGCCGGTGATCTAGAGCATATCGTCAAACAAAGAATGCCGATTAAATGCCATATTGGCACTTCCGAGGTGATGGGGCGGATTGTCTTTTTTGACAGAAATGAAACCGGTTCAGAACATGGAGAGATTCTCTGTCAGCTTCGGCTGGAAGAAGAAATCGTCACAAAGAGGGGCGACCGTTTTATCCTGCGCCGTCCAAGCCCGCAGGAAACGATAGGCGGCGGCTGGGTCATTGATCCAAGAGGTGATAAATACCGATTTGGTATGAAGACGATTGATGAGCTGGCCAGGAAAAAAGAAGGTAAGCCGGAGGAGCGGATCGTTTCAGCTTTGATGGTATCAAAAGGGTTATCCATTAATGAATTAATCACGCGTACTTCCCTCCCTGAAGCAGAAATCATCCAGGTATTATTGAATCAACCGGAATTTAGCGAATATGGACAGGGACTGTACACGACCAAGCGGGTAATCGAAAACCTTACTGAGGAAATATATGATCGGCTGAGGGAATATGAGCATGCAAACCCAATGAGGAAGGGCATCAACAAAGCAGAGGTCATCCAAGGGCTTCAAGCTGTTTCCCCAAAAGTACTGCTTGAATTTGTGTTAACGCTCGGTGAAGAAAAAGGCATTTGGAAAAGAGCTGGCCAATTTTTCTTCACCGCTGACTTTGCACCCCATATTCCGAAAAATTGGAGCAAACGGGTGGAAGGTATGTTAGAGGCAATAAAGCAGGATGGCTTGCAAGTGCGTTATCTGGAAAATTATCTCCAGGATGCCGGCATTCCAGAAACCATTAGACCGGAATTAACCCACTTTCTTCAGGAAAAAAATTGGCTAGTGCCACTGGATGATAAATTCTATCTTTCCGGTGATATTTTCACGGAAGCCGTCAACAAGCTCAAGGAACATACAGGGACTTCCTTTGAAGTAGGAGAAGCTAAAGAGATTCTTGGCTTATCGCGAAAATACATGATTCCTTTCCTTGAAAGACTGGACAGCGGAAGGTTTACCCGACGCGAAGGAAACAACAGAATATGGCTATAAAAAAATCCGTTTGAGTCGCTCAAACGGATTTTTCTCTTAGCAGAAAGGAAAGTTATCAACTTCCTTTCTGCATAAGTGCAACTTCGTCTAATCTCCGCCTTACGGCTCGTCAATCGACGAGTTTTCTTTATAATACGTATATTGCTTTTTCTCGTTTTTCCGATACAGTACCCACGATAGCTGCATTCGACAGACCCGCTTCATGCAGGTGAGCGATAAACTGGTGAGCTTCGTTCTCAGGGATGCTTACAAGCAAACCACCGGAAGTAATCGCATCACATAAAACTAATTGTTCTTCTAAAGGCATGCTTTCCGGATACAAAACATTACCGGCTAGCCAGGAATGATTGGATTTTGAGCCGCCCGGAATGATTCCTTCGGCCGCAAGCTTACGGGCACCATCCAATACTGGGACTTTATCGCTGAAAATGTCAAAGCTAACGTCGCTGCCTCCGGCCATTTCACTGGCATGTCCCAATAAACCGAATCCTGTTACATCAGTCACGGCATTAGGATGGAATGGCTTTAACGTTTCGGCCGCAAGCTTATTCAGCATGGCCATCGTTTCGGTAACAGCTTTTTCCTGCTCCGCAGTTACGGCATTACGCTTAATTCCGGTAGTCAAGATCCCGACACCGATCGGCTTAGTCAATACTAACAGGTCACCTGGTTTGGAGCCGACGTTTTTCCAAATCTTGTCTGGATGGACGATTCCGGTAACCGATAAACCGAATTTCGGTTCCTGGTCATCAATCGAATGGCCGCCCGCAGTGATAGCGCCTGCTTCTGCCACTTTATCCTGCGCACCCTTCAGGATTTCGGCAAGCATTTCGCCTCCGAGTTTTTTGATTGGATAGCCGACGATATTCAGCACCGTCTTAGGCTCACCGCCCATGGCATAGACGTCGCTCAGGGAATTCGCAGCGGCGATCTGGCCGAACATATACGGATCATCGACAATCGGCGTAAAAAAGTCCACCGTCTGGATGAGGGCGATTTCATCGGTCAGTTTATAAACTCCTGCATCGTCTGATGTTTCGTTGCCTACAATCAGTTCAGGAATTGGATTTTGTTTTGGTAAAAGACGCAAAACTTGCGCCAGGTCCGCGGGACCAATTTTACAGCCTCAGCCAGCTTTGGTTGACATGGCTGTAAGCCGGATCTTTTCATGTTCTGTCATCAGTTCATCCACCTCCATCTTTCCTAGTATAATTCATTATTTCATTTATACGCTATGGATAAGCTTCGAATTTGTTTAAAGAAATGATTTATACTAAAATAACAATGAAAATGACTTACAGGGAGGTGTGTTGTATGAAATATGAGGTGCAAATTGAATTCTGCATGATGTGAAACTACGCTCCGAAAGCTGCGGGTCTCGCAGAAGAACTGTTCAACCAGTATCGCGGAAACATTACAAAGCTGGAAATGATTCCATCTTCAGGTGGGGTTTTTGAAGTAACCATTAACGGCAATTTAGTTTTTTCAAAGAAAGAAACGGGCAAGTTCCCGAAAAACCAGGAAATCGCAGCATCCATGGAAGCGATGCAATAGAAAAAGGATGATTACGGTCATCCTTTTTAACAGTGAATGATGATTTCCTTTTGCGAAGAAAAAACGTCGTCTTTTTTGGATATCCTGATTTCTAAAATATCATTACCGAAAGCGGCAGTGATTTTTTTACTGCTGATGGAAAAAGGAAAGGGAACCGTGCGTTCGATAGGCTTTTCAACTGGATCAGGCTTAGTTTTAACAAAGGCAGTGATAACCAGTTTCTCGCCGTTCGCTTTTACCCTTATTTTTCCAGGCTTCTTTTCGTCAAACAAAGCTTCCACGACATATTCTTCATTGCACTCAAATATATCCACTCTATAGGTGTACTGATCGAGTAAATTCGTATTTGGGTCAAGGAAATACTCTTCCATCATTTTGTCAAATTGGCCCGCCTTTACATTGTTGTCATCGCGATGATCCTTCGACATTGCCATTCCTCCACGTACCTTTGCTTCATTATATGTATTTCTTACCATTTCGTGAAAAATGATATAATAGGTAAATCAAAATATAGGAGGGACCCCTCTGTGGTTCAACAGCTTTTACGATTGATCCCGCCGGTACATGAACTGCAGAAGCATGACCGGTTTTTGGATTTGATAAATAATGACGGATATAATGAAAAAACGCTAACGGCCATTTTAAAAGAAACACTGCAAGAGGTACGACAGCTCATTCAAAAAGAGGAATGGAAAGAAGCTGAACCGGGTACAGCTGCTTTTGTGATGAGCCTGTTTGATCGTGTTCGACGAACTATAGACGAAAAATTTTCTTATCGACTAAACAGAGTGATTAACGCGACGGGTACCGTTATACATACAAATCTCGGCCGTTCTCGGTTAAGTGAGGCAGCGATCCAGCATGTAGTGGATGTCGCCAGAAATTATTCCAATCTCGAATACAAGCTGGAAGATGGGGAGAGGGGTTCGCGGCATAGCCATATCGAAAGCTGGATTATGGAAATTACCGGAGCTGAAGCGGCGATGGTCGTGAATAACAATGCTGCTGCTGTGTTTCTCGTTCTCCGAGCGCTTGCTAACCAAAAAGAAGTGATTGTTTCCCGCGGCCAGTTGGTGGAAATCGGCGGATCTTTTCGGGTTTCATCGATCATGGAAGAAAGCGGGGCTAGCCTGGTTGAAGTCGGTACGACCAATAAAACGCATTTGCATGATTATGAGCAAGCGATTACCGGTGAGACAGCTATATTGATGAAAGTCCATACATCCAACTTTAAAATGATCGGCTTTACCAAAACGGTGGAAGCACCGGAGTTGATTGATTTAGCAGCCAGGCATGACCATGTTCTTTTCTATGAAGATCTTGGTAGCGGAGTGTTATACGACCTAGAAAAAGAGGGAATCGGGGAAGAGCCCATCGTAAAAGCGGTAATGGAAGCCGGGTCAGACTTAGTCACATTCAGTGGGGATAAATTGCTCGGCGGGCCCCAGGCAGGGATCATTGCCGGTAAAAAGAAATATATCGACATCCTGAAAAAGCATCAGCTGGCAAGAGTGCTTCGCGTTGATAAAATGACGCTTGCTGCACTAGAGGCTACTTTAGCGGATTATATGAAGGGGCAATCAGCGGTAGACAGCATTCCAACGATCAGGGATATCATGCAAAGTGAAGATGTATTGCGGAAGAAAGCCAATCTTTTCGAAAAGCTTGTAAAAGAGAGCGAACGCGGCTTTGCGGCAGAAGTTGTCCAAGAAACAAGCGCTATTGGCGGCGGTACGATGCCAGGGGTAGAAATTCCGACATTTGCCGTAGCTATAAGTCACGAGCTTATCTCGGCAAATAATCTTCACGAGAAACTGCGAATGGCGAATCCGCCAGTGATTACAAGAATCAAGCAGGATGAGCTTTTGTTTGATATGAGAACAGTAACGAGCGAGGAAATTTATGAAATGGCAACGGTTCTCCAGAAGATAAACATCTAATTGGAGCAGGAAGTCCTATGATAGGACTCCTGCTTTTTTTAGCTGTTAGGAAAGTAAGTGCAACCACGCCGCTGTCTTTGCCTTAAATAGGCTTTCCAATCGGCGAGTTTACTTTACATATCGTGACTGCTGTTATGTTTTTGGCGGCTGTGGTTGCGGTTTTTTACTTTTTTGGATCCACTTAGCGGTTCAGGCTGTCCGGAATGTGGTACCTTGCCAGCATTGTTGCGTATATCCTTCGCATCGTTTTTATTCAATCTGATCCCCTCCATTAGCCAAAGAAGCATCATTCAAACTGTAAGCACATATTGGCTTACATTAGTAAGATGCGTAGGATGGTCTCATTATATTCTGGTTGGGATTGGTGGTTGTACATAAAATTATGTGAGATGTAAATCCTAACAAAACAATCATTAAGGAGTTGAGTATCATGCCATACCACAAAAACAAACAGCAGGCATTTCAAGCCGCGCAACAAGGCGTAAAGGAAGCGGTTGATGTGTATTCGGATATCGTACGTGACGACGCTGAGTATGGAGTCCAAGTATCACATTTGAAACAGGAAGTTAACGAAGCCTTCCAGCAAATCGAAAATGCCCTAGAAAACGCTTCTGAGCATCAGCGGGAACAATTAGAGCAATATTTAGAGGGACTGAAGAACATCTTAAAAGACTCTGAATGATCTAACATAAATATAAAAAGGGAGTTGCGATGATAACTCCCTTATGTCGATTCTTTTATTTCCATACGGTCATTCGCTCAGCAAGGGTAGAAGTGTGTAATTCTAACTGAGTCCCGTCAGGATCACGAAAATAAACGGATGAACCGATACCTCTCTTTTCAGGGCCACGGATTATCCGAATCCCATTATTTTGTAAATGCCGGGCAGCTTGATCGAACTCAGCCTCGTCAATGAAAAATGCCACATGATCTACACCCAGGCTGTCGCTCTGTTCTGCTTTTTCAGGCCTTTCCAAAAGACAAACTCAAGCATCGCCCCATTCAAGATAGGCATCTTTATTGCCTTCATGGACAATTTTCATTCCAAGCATCTCACCGTAAAAGTCCAAGGCTTTCTCCAGGGATGAGACATTAATGGTCACATGGCTAAACCCTTTTACAATCATGATAACCTCCGCAAATAAAAAAGATTTGAGTTCATTATAACAATAAATGAAATGCGAAAAGTAAAAAGGCGGCCTTGATATTCAAGACCAGCCCAGATTAATTATTGATTTTTCTTGCGTTTTTTATTGTTTTGCTTCTGCTCTTCTGTCAGGGGCTCGTTGGAGAACTCTTCATTATATCCTGCGCCAATTCCCTGGGCACTTGCTGCATTCATGCCTGGAATCACATGGTTCGCTTTACGTTTTGCCATCATCCAACACCTCCACAATTAGCTTGTGAGCAGCGAAGTATATTTATGCAATCAATTTGTGGCAATTACCCACTATCATATATAATAGAAAATATAGAAAGCTGAGTGAAGAGGGGAAGTCCATTGAATTCTATAGATCAACAACTGTATGAGTACATAGTAGAAAACACAAAATTTATTACCGAGAAATGGTCCCGTCAGAGGAGGGAGCTATCCGGCCCTTTTTATAATAATAATACGAATCGTGTTATAGAAGAGGAGTTAAATGAACAGCATGCTTTGACGATAAAAACGCTTGCCACTGCTTTTCTAGAAGATAGCGATGTATTTATCAGTTACCTGGATAAATGGGCGAATACCGTTGCTCAAAGCAGAGTCGACAACCATATTCCGATCCATGAGGTTTTAGAGGCTCTTAGCAAGACAAGGCAGACTGTTTGGGAGTTTATTGAGACATTTATTTTTGAAAATAACGAATCTGTAACAACAGTGAAGATTACTAGTTGGAGTGCTACATATAACACTGCTTTTGATAAACTGAATTATATGTTTTCCAAGAAATATAATGATATTAACCATAGCAGGCTAATGGACCAGCAAACATTAATCAATGAATTGGGCTCGCCGCTGATCCCTATTTTAGAAGAAGTCGCAGTTTTACCTTTGGTTGGGGACATAGATACAAATCGGGCCCGGTCCATCCTTGAAATCACGCCGCAAAAATGTGTGGAAAGCAAAATAAACAAAATTTTCATCGATGTATCCGCTGTACCAATCATAGACATGATGGTAGCGAATGAATTATTCAAGTTGACCGAAGTACTCGGTTTATTAGGAATCAAAACCTATATTTCCGGAGTCCGCCCGGAAGTAGCACAAACCGCTATCCAATTAGGCTTGGACTTCAGTGGTCTCCCGACTTTTAGCTCATTGAAGCAGGCATTGGCAAAAATCGGTGTTAAGAAACCGACTGATTCATTTTAGTTTTATGTATCAATGTAGCTTTCAGTAAATAACTACTAAACCCGACCTTTAGCTTTATTAAAAGTCGGGTTTATTTTTTATTGCCATAAAATGCCTCTAACGGGATTTGAACCCGCACTCATAAATGTTAAGCATAGGCTAGGGGAGAACACGCTTCCCTACGGACTTTCACCTGCCTCAGCTTATTTGCTTTTCGGTGCTTCTGAAACCCTTGCCTTGCGACCCGGTGCTTTAATGTTTTCCTGCGCTCTTCCCTTCAAGCCGCTACAGAGGCACATATAAAATTATATGGAGAAAAAATGGACGAATCACACTATGTTCAACAAATAAAAAACTCCTTCTCTGGAGAAGGAGTAGATATGCGTTTAGCTTATTTTTCTATTTTTCTTTATTAGATTCTATAAACCTTTTCATTTTTTCTTCATCTGAGATATTATCTGATTCAGATGGTTTATCTTTCTCTTCTGCTTTAGAGAGCGTGGCTATATTCTCCTGGGCATCCGCAATCCGCGTAAGCTGTTTTACGATCTCTTTCTCATTGGACATAATAATTCCCCTTTTCCCCCATCTATTTAAAAAATGATCTCTCATTATATTGCTATTAGCTACTATATTATATAAGATTCTCTCATTTTCAACAACTTACAATGTGAGTTTGATATATAAAAGTTTCTTGGTATCAGGGACTTTAATTATCCCAGATTTAATCTAATTCCTTCAACTTAATGGATTAGCTTAATAAGAAGATATTCATGGATGACACGAAGCAAAATTTATATTTGAGAGACTCATAGGAATACGAAAAGTTCGTGGGAATGTAATTCTTATGATTCGTGATTTAGGTAAGCTTGGATTGGATAGGAAACCGGTGGAGTGTTTCATTAAGATATTAAACGGAGTGGGCTATCTCAGTCTATGGTTAATAAGGATTATGTAAGGACGGTAGATAACTGATTTTGTATTGTGTTTCTCAAAAATAAAGAGGACCTGGTGGGACTTTAACCCACAAACTACTCAACAGATTACGAAATAAAACTGTTGGTCGCTCCTGTTCTTTGAGCTACAGGTCCTGATTTTATTATGGTATGAATCCATCATTTTATACTTCTTTTGTTTAAAGAAAGAGGCATATGGATTCGAGATATTTTCGACTATCTCCGAATTAATTCGTCAAGTTTGTTTTCAATCTGTTTAAACTTTTTGTCGTAATGTTGTAAGTAATGTACCCAGCAGCTGCTTTTAATAAGAAAAACAAAATAGCCGCAATTGCTATGAGCAAATAATTATGTTCCAGGTGGCTTATGAAGTGATTAATTTTATCCATATTTTATCTCAATCTTTTTACTTAGCTGTTCCACAACAATAAGCCATTTATTCTGATTGTAATTAAAATCAGGCAACAAAAGAATTATTAAGTTTCCATAAAAAAGAGAAGAAGGAAGCACTTTGCGAGCGTAGTCCCTTCCTACGATAGGAAATTCACATGTTTTTTGGACTAATTTAAAACAAAACTTATTCAGGGATGGTTTTAATATCCGCCCCAGAAAGAAGCACCAATAATGACAAGCAGAATAAATAAAACAACGAGTAGCGCAAAACTACTGCCATGGCCATATTCTCTATACTCACCCATGCCCCGTATTCATTAATACAGTTTATGAGATTCAATGCTTTTTGAAATGGACAGAGGTGTAATTGACAAAAAAATAAAAATAAAGATACATGTGTTTTAAAAAAAGCCTGGCATAAGCCAGGACTGAATTAAATAGCAGACGAGTACTTCATAGTATGCGAAATGGAGATTCATTCTTGGACAAGAATGAAAATTATAAAAAAGGTATATCAACGTAAAAAAAATGTAGTGAATGAAATCCGGTCCATTCACTACATCTGGATAAGAGGTTATCATGTGGCGTCGCGTTCCACTTTATAAGATATGGTGGATTTTTATCTTTGTACAATGATCTAGCCTATTGTGAGTTCAGTTTTTTTCAGAGAACAAAAGAGTAATAAGATTCGCGGGCAACTCAAAAGAATTGCCCCTGTCTAGTTAGTTTTCGTCTGGTACTCTAACATGAAGTGGTGGGGGAATTAACCATCCTTTATCCTTACTAAGCCTTAACAGTTTTGCTCCAAATTGTGCTTTATTCATATGAAACTGTCCGTACATCATTGCTATGTCTTCTCGAATACATTGACCCATGGTACTACTATAGGCCAATAATCCTCCTGAAACATCCAGAGCGAGTGAAGCACTGATTTCTGGATCAGTAATTCTGGCACCAACAGGGATTTCTTCTAATGTTGCTAATGGTCTTTCAGGGGGAGCTGGAGGAAGTCCTACACCATTGGCCTTTAACAACTCAGTTAGTTGTTCGTTCTCTTCTTTTGCTTTTTCTACAGATTCTTCCAGAAGTTTTTTTAAATCACCATCGCCACAATGATTAATAAATGTTTGGTATCCAGCTATTTTTCCGTTGTTCATAAGAAGATGCGACCAAGTTGCATATACTTCACCGTAATGCATTGGTTCATCTTGAGGATTGCCACTTAAGATTCCCATTACTACACTCCTTATTGTCTTATTCAAGTTCATCAGATTGCTCCTTTTTAAAAGGATGTTCAGGAGTTATTATGTGGTATTAATTTTGGTTTATTCATTTTTATAAGTTATTAATTATTGAACCAATTTCCATTGCCTAGTCATGGATTAGTGGAAACAAAATAAGCAGGGAGTTTCGTAATAGCTTATATTATGAAAAAAGGAGGAGTAGATGATAAAGTGTCCCTATTGTAATGAAGAAAAGAATATTTTATTTCGAATGCCAGTTGAGGTTATTACAGATAGAGGTGAAGGTGAAGAGTATTACAAAAGAAGTGCTTTAAAAATTGGTGGGCTTGATAAAATTTGCTTTGATTGCTTGAAATCTGAAACAGAAGAAGATTTGTAGTATTACACTACGTAGACAATGAAACACAATACAGCAATTAAGTGATTTTCCAGAATTAAAAGGGATAAGTCCTATAAACTTACCCCGGAGACTTTTTCATCTAATAGAGAAGGTAGATCTGAAATTGGTCTTAAATTATTGATTTCTTCATAAGGAAGGATGTCTATATCGCCTATTTTAGTTGCAACATCATATTCACCAGCAATGGTATCTAAAAGTATTAAGGCTGCTTCATCCCATTGTTCATGATCAATATCTTCGTCATTAGTGTACCCATTAATATATAAAAAAATGTCTATGGTATCACTATTTCTAGTAAAGGTAAAAAAAATGTCATCTGGTTCTAAGGTGATGTCATCATATTCAATACTAGCGGCATCACCTCTTTGGCGAAATGCAGTGATTTTAAAATGTTCATGCATTGGAGCTTCTTTAACAAGTTTTATTACATCTGGAAAGGCGGCTAAAATACCATCAGCACTAATAATAAACTCGCGCTTACCATCAATAAGATCTGCACTAAATTCAAATGTTAAATCACGATGTATCTTAGATAACTGTTTATCAAGTTTGTTAAAGAGAGAATTGTAATTCTCTTCTTTGAAATGAAAGTAATCTTGAGAGTTTTGTTCAAACCAATTCCAAAAGTCAGAATATGTATAGCCCTTCCCAAAAAGTCTTTTGAACATGTTGACCACCAACCTTTTTGTATTTTTCATAATTATACCTAAAGGTGAATTCAAAAGGTAACAAAAATAAGAAACAAAATGATAGGAAACAGCTAAAATACTATGTTGAAAAATTAATAATTTGAGCCTCTGCAAATCAAAACGTTTATATAATAAGGAAATAAAAGCAGATGAAAGCTTGCGTATAAGATAAACTTATCAAATATAATAACTTTCTTGTTATTTACTTATATCTAATCTTATATTAATATTAAATTGTGAGAAAAGTGAGGATGGGAGAAAATTCGAACTTTTCGACAAGAAGCTTGATTTTATTTATATTTAGTTTAGTAGACTTGGTTTTTTGTGCGGTAGCACACACCACGTTTTACTTCTTATGTGCAAAATTTTTCTGACAATTTAATAGGGGGTAGTAAATCAATGACAAAAAATGATGTGTACCAAGCGCGTTCTTCCTTTGAGATTAACGGAAAACGCTACAACTACTACAGTTTGGATGCTTTAGAAAAAGCGGGGGCAGGCAAGGTTTCTCGTTTGCCATATTCCATCAAGGTTTTGCTTGAGGCTGTGCTTCGCCAGGTTGACGGGCGAGTAATCACGAAAGAGCATGTTGAAAACCTTGCTAAATGGGGTACAAGCGAACAAAAAGAAATTGACGTACCATTCAAGCCTTCTCGTATTATCCTGCAAGACTTTACAGGTGTGCCTGCGGTGGTAGACCTTGCTTCTTTACGTAATGCAATGGCAGCTCTTGGCGGAGATCCGGATAAAATTAATCCTGATATTCCGGTTGATCTTGTTATTGACCACTCTGTACAGGTAGATAAAGCAGGAACTATGGATTCATTAGCAATAAATATGGATCTTGAATTCGAACGTAACGCGGAACGTTACCAATTCTTAAGCTGGGCTCAAAAATCATTCAATAACTATCGTGCCGTTCCTCCTGCAACTGGTATCGTTCACCAGGTCAACCTGGAATACCTTGCAAATGTCGTGCACGCAATCGAAACGCCAAACGGCGATCACGAAGTATTCCCTGACACATTGTTCGGTACAGATTCACATACGACAATGATCAACGGTATCGGTGTTCTCGGTTGGGGCGTCGGCGGTATTGAAGCGGAAGCAGGTATGCTTGGACAGCCTTCATATTTCCCGGTTCCTGAAGTTATCGGCGTTAAGTTGACTGGCAAGCTTCCTAATGGAACAACTGCAACGGACCTTGCCTTGAAAGTAACTCAAGTTCTAAGAGCAAAAGGTGTTGTCGGCAAGTTTGTAGAATTCTTCGGACCAGGCGTAGGTTACCTTCCACTTGCTGACCGTGCGACAATCGCGAACATGGCACCTGAATACGGCGCGACTTGCGGATTCTTCCCGGTTGATAGTGAAGCAATCGCTTACTTGCGTCTAACTGGCCGTGATGAAGAGCAAATCAAGATTGTTGAAACGTACAGCAAAGAAAACGGTTTATTCTACACAGCGGATAAAGAAGACCCAACTTATACAGATGTGGTTGAAATCAACCTTTCTGAAATTGAACCAAACCTTTCAGGACCTAAGCGTCCGCAAGATTTGATTCCGCTTTCCCAAATGAAAACATCCTTCAAGAATGCACTCGATGCTCCTATGGGCAACCAGGGATTCGGCTTGAAGCCTGAAGAAATCAATAAAGAAGTGACAGTGAAATTCGCTGACGGCCGCAAGACAAGTATGAAAACAGGGGCTATCGCGATCGCTGCGATCACAAGCTGTACAAACACTTCAAACCCATATGTAATGCTTGGCGCAGGTCTTGTTGCCAAGAAAGCAGTGGAAAAAGGGCTTACTGTTCCTGATTATGTAAAAACATCTTTAGCTCCTGGTTCCAAAGTTGTTACTGGTTATCTTCGCGATTCTGGGCTGCTTCCATACATGGAAAAACTAGGTTTCAACCTTGTTGGTTACGGATGTACAACATGTATCGGTAACTCCGGTCCATTGGCTGAAGAAATCGAAGCAGCTGTTGCTGAAGCGGATCTTCTTGTAACATCGGTCCTTTCCGGTAACCGTAACTTTGAAGGGCGTATCCATCCGCTAGTTAAGGCTAACTATCTTGCATCTCCACCATTAGTAGTTGCGTATGCACTTGCTGGTACTGTAGATGTTGACTTTCAAAAAGAAGCACTTGGTAAGGATAAAGACGGCAACGATGTTTTCTTTAAAGATATTTGGCCAACACATGAAGAAATCAACGAAGCTGTTAAACAAACAGTAACTCCTGACTTGTTCCGTAAAGAATATGATACAGTATTCAACAGCAACCAACGCTGGAATGAAATCCAAACAAGCAATGAGGCGCTTTATCAGTTTGATGACCAATCAACTTATATCCAAAACCCTCCTTTCTTTGAAGGATTAACTCCGGATGCTGGTACAGTTAATGCCCTTTCAGGCTTACGCGTAGTCGGTAAGTTCGGCGATTCCGTAACAACTGACCACATTTCACCGGCTGGTGCAATCGGTAAAGATACTCCGGCGGGCAAATACTTGCGTGAAAATGGTGTTCAGCCACGTGACTTCAACTCATACGGTTCCCGCCGTGGTAACCATGAAGTCATGATGCGCGGTACGTTCGCTAACATCCGTATCCGTAACCAAATCGCACCTGGCACAGAAGGCGGCTTTACAACTCACTGGCCAACTGGCGAAGTGATGGCGATCTATGATGCATGCATGAAATACAAAGCGGACGGAACTGGACTTGCGGTTCTAGCCGGTAAAGATTACGGTATGGGAAGCTCTCGTGACTGGGCTGCCAAAGGCACAAACCTTCTTGGCATCAAAACAGTTATCGCAGAAAGCTTCGAGCGTATCCACCGTTCTAACCTTGTACTTATGGGTGTTCTTCCTCTTCAATTCAAAGAAGGCGAAAACGCTGAAGTACTTGGCCTAACTGGTAAAGAAGCCATTGATGTTCACGTCGATGAAACCGTAAAACCGCGTGATATCGTCAAAGTTACAGTGACTTCCGAAAAGGGCAATAAGAAAGAATTTGAAGTACTTGTCCGTTTCGACAGCGATGTTGAGATTGACTACTACCGTCACGGCGGAATCTTGCCAATGGTATTGCGCAACAAATTAAAAGCGTAATTTTTTGGAAAAGGCAAACTCTATGGGGTTTGCCTTTTCTTTTTTTTACGGTCGGATTTTGAAGTCGGGTCAATACATGCTATATTATTTTTAATGAATTTCCTGAAGTCCTTTATTCGCTTACGAATCCTTGTTATCATGGAAATCGATGTACTTATCACTTATTCTTACCCATATACATAAACTGGTTACATAATACTCATCGCATCAAGCTAGGAGGACCATATATGATTAAAAAAGTAATCGGCGCGGCCGTGCTTATTATTTTATTAACGGTTGCGATTGTACAAGCCATGAACCCGGAAGAAAAAGAAGTCAGCAGTGATAATCTAGGCGGTCTTAGAGTAGGCATCAAAGCGCCGGATTTTGAGTTGAAGACACTTGAAGGAGAAACGGTTAAGCTCTCCGATTATCGTGGTAAAAAAGTTATGTTGAATTTCTGGGCTACCTGGTGTACGCCATGTCAGAGAGAGATGCTCGAAATGGAAAAATTTTATCAAAATATAGGCAGTGATACGGTAGTGCTTGCAGTCAACATCGATCCCGAAAATGATGTAAAAGCTTTTGCTGACCGCGTGGGTGCGACGTTTCCGATCCTTTTAGACAGCAAGCCGAAAAAAGTTAATGATACGTATCAGATATTGGCTATGCCAACGACTTATTTTATAGATCAAAGCGGTAAAATAAAAAATAAGTACGTCGGCGAAATGAATTTAACCATCATGGAAAGCAATATGAAGTGACGAAAATGGCGGCTCCTTCTCAGGGCCGTTATTTTTATTGGAAAAATTTTTATAAGGTAATGTCATAATTTTACGTCAATTTGGCAAGGATATGAATAAAATAGGAAATTGGGAAGGTGAACGCCATGAAGAAACGAAAACGGTCTTTTGAAGATCTGGTCAATGAAAATAAGCAGGAATTGCTAAAGGATGTAAAGTTAATGGAAAAGATTGAAGAACGCTTGGAAAACAGACATCTAAAGAAGGCAGATTAATGATTATCAAAAATTGACAAACATGTTTATCCGCTTTTCTGCAGAAGTTATGCATAGGAGGGGATATAACATGGGAAATCCAAAGAAAGACTCTAAACATTTTGTCCCAAGCCATCTAGGTACGCAGCCACGTGGATTCAGCGGCAATAAAGGAAAACAAATGGGAGATAAGTCAGGTCAACATCCTCAAGTCATTCAAACTAAAGGTGAATAATAAATGTTCACATAACTTTATTATGTAAACAAAAATAGATTTTTCCTTTTATTATTTGAAGAAATTCAAGGCAAAATAAGAGGGAACCACACATTTGAGGAGGTATGATCATGGCCAATTTCAAACCAAATCCGGATGACCGATCCGATAATGTTGAAAAGCTGCAGGATATGGTTCAAAACACCGCTGTTAATATCGAGGAAGCGAATGAATCTCTTGAGTTTGCAACCGGTGAACAACGCGAGCAGATTAAAGAAAAGAACCACAGAAGAGAAGAAAGCATTGAGGCTTTCCGCAGTGAAATCAAGGATGAAGCAGCTGCCCGGACAAACGGTTTCAGAAATGAATGATAATTGAAGGAAAAGAAGAGCGGGAAACGGATTCATGTTCCCGCTCTTCTTTTTTTATGAAACACGATTTCATGATTAATAATGGTTTTATGATAAAATAAAGGGGAAACGTGTGAATGGATGAGGACTGAATACATGAAATCTAAAGAGAATTCCCATACAAATTTGACTATTAAAGAACAACTCGACGCGTATGCGGCTGAGCTAGAGATAAATGGTTATATAGAAAAAACCAATGAATTATTGAGAATGATCGCGAAGTTGGGAGAGGTGCCTAAAACAGATTTAGAGACGCTGGGAATGAAGAGTGAATTGTTCAGTATCCTTGCCGAATCGCGAAAGGAAACCAATGGTGAGGATTCATTATATGATTCTTGGCTTCAAGAAGCCCTGAAAGCCGAACCCACGAACGAAAGAGCAAACGGCCTTTTGGCCTCTTCAAATTGGAAGAAGAACCGGACATTACTAGATAAATTACTCTTTCCGTTAATCCGTGAAACCGATAACCGGACCGCAAAGAAGAAAATAGCAGAAGAATATATCGATATATGTGAAGAAAATATCGACCTTCTTGAGGAAAAGATCGCGGATTTGAAGAAAGGCCAGCTTACTGCTAAACGTTATTCCGATGAGGAAATGGCAGAAAAGTATGATAAGGCCGTCCAATATCTATTCGAAATCCAGATAGAGCTCATCGCAATGCTTAGGGCCTCCAGAGAATACGAAGAGTCGATATCGGGTGTTTTCCATACATCGACTCATTTTCAGGATATGAAGGGCTATCTGGATCGCATCGCGGAATTAAAAGCAGAATGGGACTCCCTCTTTTATGTCGAGGATGCCGATGTCAGCAGCCAAAGTGCGAGTCCGCTTGCCCAGCTGCATTCGATGGTCGGGATGAAGGAAGTGAAGACGCGGATTGATGACTTTTACCGTTTTCTGCAGTACCAAAAGAAGCGGAAAGAACTTGGACTGCAATCGAGAGATGAGCAGAGCCTGAATATGGTCCTTACCGGGAATCCGGGAACCGGAAAAACTACGCTTGCACGTCTGCTTGCCAGGATCTATCACGAACTCGGTGTTTTGCCGCATGATGAAGTATTGGAGGTCGACCGTTCCCAGCTCGTTGGCGCGTATCTTGGCCAAACGGAGGAAAATGTTAAAAGCATTGTTGAGCGGGCCTTAGGCGGCGTTTTGTTCATCGATGAAGCTTATAGCTTGAAAAGAGAGGGTCAGTCGGGAAATGATTATGGGCAGACAGCGATTGATACGCTGGTTTCTTTAATGACGAGCCAAAAGTATGCGGGCAAGTTTGCGGTCATATTGGCAGGCTATCCCGAAGAAATGCGCCAATTTTTGGACGCCAACCCGGGCTTAAGAAGCAGATTTCCCAATGCGAATCACGTTTTTTTGCCGGATTATACAACTGAGGAGTTGCTCATGATAGCCGAGCGCACCGCTGCTGAAAATGATTATATCCTATCCGATGGCGCGGCGACAGAATTAGAAGCGCGCATTGAGAAAGAAAAGGTGGACGATACATTCGGAAATGCCCGTACAGTCCGTTCAATCGTCATGGATGCTATCTTCAAAAAAGGCGCTCATGCTCTCCTTGAAGACGAAGAAATCCTCACCTTCACACTGCTAAAGACTGAGGACTTTCAAATAAGCGAGACACGGCCTGAGGTGCCTCCCGAAGAAAGATTGGACAAGCTTGTTGGATTATCGGAAATCAAAGATGAGGTGAAAGCGCTCGTTTCCTTTGTCAAAATGCAACAGATTCGTCGCCATCAAGGTCTGCCTGCGGTACCGGTACAACTTCATTCCGTATTTACCGGAAATCCGGGGACGGGGAAGACGACGGTCGCAAATATTTACTCGGAATTGTTAAAGGAAACGGGGATGCTGAAGCGCGGCCATCTTATCGTTGCTAGTCGCGCCGACTTTGTGGCCGGTTATGTCGGGCAAACGGCAATCAAGACGAAGAAAAAAATCCGCGAAGCGCTCGGCGGTGTGCTGTTCATCGATGAAGCCTATTCGCTATTAAGCCCTTCGGCTGGTGATTATGGGAAAGAAGTCGTAAATACTCTCGTCGACGAAATGACGAAGCATAATGAAAACTTAATCGTAATACTGGCAGGATATCCAAACGAAATGAATTTGTTATTAGAAAGCAATCCGGGCCTTCGTTCCAGATTCAAGAAATTTGTTCATTTTAAAGACTATTCAAATGACGAGCTCATTGAAATTATCCAAAGATATGCCTCTCGTTTTCAATATTCAATCGAGGGGGACGCCTTGTCTTATTTAAAAACTTATCTTGAAGAGAACACGGTTAGCGGAAATGGCCGGTATGCGACCAATCTGGTTGATGAAGCGATCCAGGTACAGGCGATGAGATTAATGTCGAAGCCTGGCGCTGCATTTAATCAGCAAGATTTAACCGTCATCTCAGCTGAAGATATAAAAAAAGCTGCCGGGAAGATGGAAAGAGGAGAACTATAGTGCATATTTCAGAAAAAAAGATCGAAGTCCGCTACGCGGAAACAGACCAGATGGGCGTGGTCTACCATGCTAATTATTTCATCTGGATGGAGATCGGGCGTACAAAGCTGATTGAAGACCTTGGCTTTAAATACGCCGAAATGGAAGCCGATGGAGTCATCGCACCCGTAATCGACATTCAGGCCTCCTATAAAAGATCAGTGCTGTACGGAGAAACAGTGACCATCAAAACATGGATTGAAAAATATGACGGCCTGAGGATAACGTATGGATACGAAATCCTGAAGGAAACAGGAGAAGTGTCTGTTACCGGAACGTCTGTGCACGTTTGTGTTAAGAAAGATAGTTTCCGTCCTATTTCGATAAAGCGCCTTTTTCCGGAATGGCATGAAGCGTATGAAAAAAATAAAAATAAATGATTGTTTTGGTGGGCGTTTAGCTAGCGCCCTATTTTTTTTTGAGAGAAGAGGGAGAAGGAATGGCATTTGGAATTAACAGAAGACAGCTTGCTGAATGGAAGCAGAAGATAGACAACGGGGAAATTGCATTCTTGACTCATTATTGGCTGGATGACCGCTTTCCCGACTGCAAGACCGTCACCAAGGTCGGATGCCGCGATCTTGAACGATTAGCGGAATGGGGAGAGAAATACGGACTTAAGAAAGAATGGATCGACCATCGCAACGATGGCTATTCCCATTTTGACTTACTTGGAGAGAAACAGAAGGAAATCCTTCAAAAAGAGGGGATAGAGGAGAAGTTGTTACAATAATAAGTAATTGTTTCCCCATTCCTATAATATAGTATCGTTTTCCACGGAAGGATCCAAGCTGCATGTCCACAATGGCCTTTATACACTTTTCAAAGACTCTTTAAAAACGAAAATGCTTTGGAAAAATAGCATTTTGAAATAATAAATCAGAAAATTCCAAATTATTTATTTTTTGTCTTGCCTTCCACTTAGTTTGCCAGTAAGATAATTTTGTAACCGTTTTCATGAAATCGATTTCAGGTTTTTAAAAAGGGGGGAGGTTGATTGGCGACCATTGCAGATGTAGCAAGGGAAGCAGGGCTTTCCAGAGCAACGGTTTCAAGGGTAATTAATAATTACCCATACGTCTCAGAAGAGAAGAAGAATCTTGTCCTTAAAGCGATGGAAACGCTGAATTACATTCCCAATGCATCTGCCCAAAAGCTTCGAAGTCAAAAAACACATACAATCGGTGTATTGATTCCTCGTCTTACAAACCCATTCTTTGCTTACTTACTTGAAGGTATTGACACAATTGCAACGAAACATGAGTTTCAGCTGTTAGTATGTCAAACAAAAAACAGTAAACAAAAAGAAATCCATTTCCTGAATTATTTAAAATCAAAACAAGTAGACGGCATTATCTTAACTTCTATCGAAAACAGTTGGGAAACGATCGCTGCCTACATTTCATACGGTCCGATTGTATTATGCAACGAATACTCTTTTCAATCGCAGGTTCCAATGGTCAGGCTAAATCAGTATGAAGGAGGCTATATCGGCACGCGCCATCTGATCGAAAAAGGCCATCTAAAAATCGGTTATTGCTACGGAGAGCAAATGACCCAGTTAACCAAAGACCGTCATGATGGTTATAAAAAAGCGCTATCAGATTTCGGCATAGCATTTAAAGGAGATTGGGTTTTTAAAAGAGCCTATGATCTGAAAGATGGCCAAACGGTTTTCCAAAATTCAGTGGCCATGGAAGACCCGCCAACCGCTTTTTTCACAGGGAGTGACCAGGTAGCTGCCGGGATTATCAAAGAGGCCCGAATCCAAGGTTTATCTGTACCACGGGATATTGCGGTTATTGGTTTTGATGACCAACCGATCGCTAGCTTAATCGAACCGGGGATTACAACCATCATGCAGCCAGCAGAGGAAATAGGCAATCAAGCGATGAAATTGATGATGAAGTCGATAAATAACGATCTGTCGCATAACGATATGGATATTCAATTGCCGTTACAACTGGTCTTACGCCATTCAACATAAAACCAAAAAGGAACAGGGGGATTTCTAATGAAAGCAAAAAAAGGGAAGTTATTAACGGGTTTCATGGCACTTTCGATGATTTTAGCGGCATGCAGCTCGAGCGAAACAAGCACAGATGATAAGGGCGATGGTGAAAAATCAGGAGAAGACGAAAAGGTTACGATTGTCTACGCAAATGGTAAGGATGTTACCAAAGGAACAACAAAAGTAATCGAAGCCTTCGAGAAAGCACACCCTCATATTGATATTAAATTACAGGAAATGCCTTCAGACACCGGGCAGCAGCATGATGCATACGTAACAGCGTTCAACGCGGAATCCTCTGAAATTGATGTTGTTTCCATGGATGTAATCTGGCCGGCGGAATTCGCCCAGGCAGGGTACGTTCAGCCTCTGGACCGTTTTCTTCAGCAGGATGGCATTGATTTAAGCAGTTACAATCAAGGGGCATTAGGAGCGGCACAGTTCAATGGTAAGCAATGGGCAATGCCGAAGTTTATCGATGGCGGTCTCCTGTTTTACCGTAAAGACCTTGTAAAGGAAGACGAGATTCCAAAGACATGGGATGAATTGCTGGCAACGGCCAGCGAGAAGAAAGGGGAAGGCGGCACAAAGTTCGGGTATGTGATGCAATCAAAGCAATATGAAGGGCTTGTCTGTAATGTGATTGAATTCGTTGCTTCCTACGGCGGGAAATTCATTGATGAAAACGGAAACGTCGTCGTCAACTCCCCTGAAACGATTAAAGGACTGGAAAAGCTTGTGGAAATAGCGAAGTCCGACGCCGTTCCGGATAATGTGACGAACTTTACAGAAATTGAATCCGATCAAGCGTTCATTGAAGGGCAAACCGTCTTTCTTCGGAACTGGCCGTACGAATACGCCAGCGCGAATGATAAAGAAAAGTCGAAAATCGTTGGCAAGGTCGGAATCGCTCCGCTTCCTGCCGGGGATAAAGGATCTGCGGCGGCACTGGGCGGCTGGCAGGCAGGAATCAGCAAATTTTCCAAGCATCCAAAAGAAGCATGGGAATTCCTGAAGTTCTTGACTGGGCCTGAAGGACAGAAAATCGATGCGATCTATGGCGGGCATGCGCCAACGATTACAGATCTTTATAATGACAAAGAAATCTTGGAAGCCAATCCGACATTTGGGGAAAAAGGATTTGTCGACGGCCTGAATGCAGCAGTGTCACGTCCGGTGGCGCCAAACTATCCTGAAATTTCCGAGATCATCCAAATTGAAGTATCCAAAGCTATAGCGGGACAACAGACGGTTGAACAAGCCGTACAAAACATGGATAAAGAAATCAAAGCAAAGCTTGTGAAGTAATGTTTTGAAAAAATTTGTGATTAGCCTTCATCCTGTGAAGGCTAATCCACTTTTTAGAAAAAAGGAGGGCAAGCTTTGGATATTCAACCCGGACAAAACGGTGTAAGGTCTGAGACAAATAGGAAGGTTGTTCCGCGAAAGACGAAGAAAGAAAAACGCAAGCTGTCCGAAAGTTCGTTTGCTTATCTACTAATTGCGCCGGCTCTGATTTTAATACTAGTAGTCGCCATCTGGCCGGTAGTGCAATCTTTTTACTATAGCCTTTTCGACTTAAGGCTGAACAACCCGACTAAATCGGAAGTTCACTTAAGCTATCATATCGACCTCGATCGTTATTTGAACAATTACCCTTTTTTACTCAGCGGAATTGATAATGAAATCAATGCCGGAAATGCCCCGGAACAATTACAAGAGATAAAACAGAAATTAAATGAGACAGATGAAAAAATTCAATCTTCAGATGGAGCAAAAAATCAGTATGAACAAGTAAATGATAAGCTAATGAATTTCGAACCAGTTAGTTCAGAGCTTAGCTTAGCTAAATTAGACAAGGATACAGCCCAAACGGTTCTGGAAGATATGAAACAAGTGAACACTGAATTGCGGCAAGTGGCATCCAGTACACAGCTGGGCCAGGAAGAAAAGCTGTTGGGGCTTTCATCTGGGTTAGCGGATTCTATCATTAATCCGAATTTTATCGGGCTTAAACATTATCAGGACAATTTTTCGGACAGCCGTATGTGGAGGGCAATTGGCAATACCGTTCTGTTCACGGTCATATCCGTAGGTGTAGAACTTGTTTTAGGGCTTGGAATAGCGCTGTTAATTAATAAGGTTTTTCTCGGGCGTGGCTTGATACGTGCGACAATCTTGATACCATGGGCCATCCCGACAGCGGTTTCCGCATTAATGTGGAAATTTTTATATGACGGCCAAAATGGGATTGTCGCTAAAATATTTGAAGATATCGGCTTTGTCAGCAGCATGTCCACGCTCCTGACCACAGACACCGGGGCCTTTTTCTCCGTCATCTTTGCGGATGTTTGGAAAACAACCCCTTATATGGCCCTTTTGCTTTTGGCCGGCCTGCAAACGATACCGGGCTCGCTTTATGAAGCCGCATCGATTGACGGGGCTGGCAAGTGGAAACAATTTGTGACCATTACCCTGCCATTATTAAAATCCAGTCTCTTAGTTGCCTTACTTTTCCGGACGCTTGATGCCTTCAGGGTATTCGACCTGATCTATGTATTAACAGGTGGCGGACCGGCTAACTCAACGGAAACGATTTCGATCCTTGCCTATAAGGTGATGTTCTCCCAAACAAATTTCGGTGAAGGATCGGCACTCTCAGTAATTGTCTTTATCTGTGTGGCGATTATCTCAATGATCTACATTAGTTTTTTAGGGAAAGACCTGTTGAACGATAGTTCCGGAAAATAAGGAAGGAGAGAAAAGGATGCAGAAAAAAGCGGGACCATTGTTTTATCTATTCCTCATAGCTTTTGTCATCATAGTCATGTTTCCTTTTTTATGGATGCTTATCAGCTCCATTAAGCCATTAACTGAACTGTTCGGTGATAAGGCCTTTACTCCATATACAAAGGATCCTACGCTTAATAGCTATGTTTCCGTATTTGTGGATTACCCGTTTTTAAAATATTTATGGAACAGTTTCGTCGTTTCTTCGATTACAACGATTTATACCGTATTTGTGGCATCATTTGCGGCATATGCGATTGCAAGATTGAGATTCAAAGGGAAAACGGTCATTCTCGGGCTCATCTTATCGGTGACGATGTTCCCGCAGATCGCTATCATTTCCCCGATTTACATCTTCCTGAAGAACATCGGTCTAACCAATTCATATCTCGGGCTGATCATTCCTTACACAACGATCGCGCTGCCGTTATCAATCTGGCTCCTCGTTGCTTTCTTTCGGAAAATTCCGTTTGATCTGGAAGAAGCGGCCAAAATTGACGGGGCTTCGATGATGCAGACGTACTGGAAGGTGATTTTACCGCTCGCGGTACCTGGAATCTTTACAACCGCGATCCTTGTTTTTATTGCCGCCTGGAATGAATTCCTGTTTGCCCTGACAATCAATACCGATGAAGCATATAAGACGGTACCGATTGGGATTTCCATGTTTCAGGGGCAATACTCCATTCCGTATGGTGAAATTGCCGCTGCTACGGTTGTCGTGACGGTGCCACTTGTCGTCATGGTGCTTTTGTTTCAGCGGCGCATCGTGTCTGGACTTACATCAGGTTCGGTTAAAGAGTGATGAAACTCAAAAAAACCAATTATAAAAACCTTATATCAAAGTTTGATCTTAAGCCTGATAACGTATATTAATATGCTTCTTGCAGGCACAAACATCTTTTAAGCTAAAAGATGAGACAGATGCTGTAACGAAAGGTATTGAAGAATATAAGGTTATCCACTCGATCCTTGGTATCGGAGAAAATTCCCTGCTATTATGATTATTTCTGAAGTTGGGGAAATTGACGGTTTAAACCGGTGACTTTTTCAATGGAAATAGACACTGTTAAAAGCCAAGGAAACTTTCAAAGATCTAGCCTAGGTAAGAAAGAAAACTAACTAAACAAAACCTTCCAAATAAAAAATAAGGAAGGTTTTTTAGCGTTCTTATAGAATCGCATGAAATAGTAATTATTTGTAGATAAAATAAGTTATCTTTCATATATATCATAACATACTCTGCAGTTTCGAATGGGAAGAGTACCAAGTCAAACCAGGGTTTGAGAAGCATTGAAAAACATATTATCTGAGGCGTGTGAACAGCCATACGGCAAGGTGTTTGCATGTATTTGATCTAAGAATGATCGCGAGATCTAATACTGTCACAGTAGAGCCAAGAAAATAAAATTGAAGAAAATAGGGAGAGGAATAAATGGCGATAAGACCACCGATGTTGCAAAGAGGTGATACGATAGGATTGGTTACCCCTGGAAGTCCTCTTGATGCTAATATTATTAATGCCAGAGTACAAACTTTAAGAGATATGGGCTTTAATATAGTTTTTGGCAGCCATGTTTATTCTTATGAGGGCGTCGTAGCTGCACCTGCTAGGCAAAGGGCAGAGGATGTAATGGATATGTTCAGAAATCCGGGAGTGAAAATGATACTCCCAACAAGAGGAGGGACTGGGGTTCAGTCCATACTTCCTTATTTAGATTATGCAGTCATCAAAGACAACCCTAAAATTTTATCGGGTTATAGTGATATAACAGTTTTACTAAATATTTTGTATCAATTTAGCAATTTAATTACGTTCCACAGTCTAATGCTTGTTGATTTTAAAATAGACACAACTGCTTACAACTTAAATCAATTCTTTGAAGCGAGCTCTACTCTAATTTCTCCTAGGGTTATTCAAAATCCAGGGGATATGCCTGTTTGGAGTTTAGTATCAGGAAATGTAACCGGTCCAATAGTGGGTGGAAATATGACTTCGTTAGTCAATACCATTGGTACTCCATATGAAATTGATACACGAGGAAAAATACTCTTTTTAGAAGAAATCCATGCACCTTCTACAACGGTTTTTCGTTATTTTACCCAACTAATAATGTCAGGGAAATTCCAAGATTGTCTTGGAATTATCATGGGACAATGTACGGATTGTCTAGTATCTTATCGGACAACGTATGAAGACTTAATTCAAGAATTGTTAGTCCCGCTAGGAAAACCTTTGATGGTCAACCTTGCTACAGGGCATGGTGTGTATAAAGCTGCTATTCCAATAGGTGCTACTGTTAATCTTAATACGGTAAGTAATACATTGACTGTGCTTGAACCAACTGTTAAAAAAACCAATCAATAATCGGGTTGTATGAAAAAAATTTTTCTTCATTTGGTCTTATACGATACATCATTTTTTTCTTGTTGACCTTTCATACGTTAGTTATGTTCGGAGGTGACTTTTTTTACCTGGGGAGGATAATGGACATGAACAAAGGAAGACATGAAAAAAATGGCGGTAAAAGGACCAAAGGGAGGTTTAAACATAATCATGAATTGTAGGGACTGCTAATCATTGTATATTTGGTTTATAAACAGCATTAGCCTTACTATTCTTGATTATTACTAATAATTGTTCCGCCATATAGCTCGGCCTGTATGAAAATCCGTTATTGATCCATTCAATAATCATTCCCAAAATAGCATAAGCATGATAGCTAGCATGTAACTCTCGATTGATCTCTGGATTAGGTAAATCATCTATTAAATCTTGAAGAGTTAGCTCTTTTAGTACATTGGATATTTTATTTTGAAAACCAGATAAAGTATTCGATTGCACGATTAAAGTGTAAAAGTTTGAGTGTTTTTCAACATGCTCAAACACTTTGATCGTAGAAGATGTTAACTTACTCACCTCAAAAATATCACTTCCGTTATACGGTTCGCGGTAAGCGGCAATCAAATCTGTGATGACATCATCAATGATTTCCTCCAAAAGTTCCTCTTTATATTGATAATGTTTATAAAATGTCCCTCTGTTCAGGTCCGCTAAATGTACAATGTCAGTAATAGAGATCTTCTTGAAATCTTTCTTTTGCATTAAAGATATAATGGCACCCTTTAAAGCCTGTTTGGATTTAAAAATCCTTCTATCAATATTATTAGTTTTACTATTCATATAGAACCTCCATTGTGCAAGAACCTGCATTAATAAATAGAAAAGGGGTAAGGTGTTCATTACTAGATAAATCAGGCTTAATTTGCTGATTGAATAGTTTGTACTTCATTAATTATACTATAATCAGATGTTAGTTAATGAACAATTGTTGATTAAATTAGTGTGAAACGAATCAAATATGGAGGGGATGTATAATGAGACTTCAAAACAATGTGGCAGTGGTGACTGGAGCAGCTTCAGGAATGGGGAAAGCAATTGCTATTCTTTATGCAAAGGAAGGTGCTAATGTAGTAGTTTCTGATATTAATTTAGATGCAGCTAATTCAACTGTAAAAGAAATCCAATCTAATGGCGGGGAAGCAATAGCTGTAATGGCAAATGTTGCAAAAGAGGAAGATATACAAAACTTAATCGATACGGCTGTAAGTAAGTATGGCACTTTAGATATCCTGGTAAACAACGCTGGAATTATGGATAACTTTGAGCCTGCTGGCGATGTAGAAGATGATCAATGGGAGCGAATCTTTGCTATCAATACAACGAGCGTGATGCGTGCTACACGTAAAGCATTACCAATCTTCTTAGAAAAGCAAAAAGGGGTCATCGTAAATGTTGCTTCTGCTGGAGGATTATATGGAGCTCGTGCAGGTGCAGCTTACACAGCCTCTAAGCATGCAGTGGTTGGATTCACAAAAAATACAGGGTTTATGTATGCCAAGCAGGGCATTCGCTGTAATGCAATTGCACCAGGCGCAGTTGAGACGAATATCAGTTCTTCTATGACAAACATTAATAAATTCGGTGCAGGACGCACACAACCCGGAATGGGAGTTAACCCGCGAATCGGTAAGTCAGAAGATATCGCAAACGTTGCTCTGTTCTTGGCTTCGGATGAATCAAGTTTTGTTAATGGAACAGTTTTTACAGCGGATGCTGGTTGGACTGCATATTGACAGAATGCCCCATTTAAAACCTACCAAAAAAATCTTTTTGGGTAGGTTTTTTTAATCATATACTTCAATTTACAGTTAGGTGCATTTCTTTAATAAGGAATGCATCTTTTCACAATTGGGCCCGATTGTGGACCATTTTATCTAAGCATTGATAGACCTTTAGGTGATCAAATGGTTTTTAAAAGAGGGGCGGAGTCAAGTTGTCTTATTTATTAAGGGTGAAATGTATTTTTATGGTCTGTTTCCAGTCACTTACCGTTTGTTTTTAACCACTTACCGTTTAATTGTAAACTTTTCCAATTTTCATGGTATATTTTGTTTAAGAAGCGGAGGGAGCGTATGCAAATTAAGCTAATAATCGATGAAAAATATACCGAGACAGAAGTGCATATTCATGCAAATAACTATAGCGATCAAGTAGAACAGCTTATGAAGTACTTAAAGTCTACGGGTACGGATGTCATTGATGGGTATTTACAGCAGGAAATTTATATGCTGAAGATTGAGGATATTTACTTTGTGTATTCAGAAGGAGCGAAGGTTTATTTTCAAACAGATGAACATGAATATGAGTCAAAACGTAAGTTATATGAGCTTGAGGCGTTGTTAGAGAAAAGTTTTGTGCGAGTGAATAAATCGACGCTTGTTAATATGTCGAAAATTTCCTCAATGAAGGTAGAGAAAACGGGTATGATGCAGCTCGTGATGGATAATGAGGCGACAGCACATGTTAGTCGAATGTATTTAAAAGGGTTGAAGAAGCGGTTAGGTATCGGGAGGGATGCATGATGAAAAAAGTGGTGCAGACCGCACTTTTAGGAGCACTAATTGGTTTAAGTACTTCGTATATGATCATTACAATCATTTTAGTATTAAATCCCGCCAAAGTGATTAACGGGCAGCGACTTCTTTTGGAGTGCATATTAGCTATTTTTCTTGGTGCTGGTTGCGGATTGATTTCACTTATTTTTCGCACGGAGCGATGGTCGATTGCAGTTAAGCTAGTCGTCCATTATGTCGTTATTTTAATGCTTGTGCTTGTTTGTGGTGCAATCGGTGATTGGTATGAAAGTCCAGTGGTCCAACCATTCGCGTTTATTGTGTTTCTTGCTATTCAGTCAGCGATTTATCTTGTGATATTTAGTGTTATTCATTGGGTAAATGTTCGAGAAGTAGAGAGAATTAATGAAAAATTAAAAGGGCGATAGGGAGCCTAATCCTATCACAATCGAGGTGGAATGAATGCTAGAACAACAAGTTATCATTAAAGTAACTAACTTACAGAAAAGATATGCTGGATTTGAAGCTCTAAAAGGAATATCGTTTTCCGTAAAAAAAGGGGAGTTGTTTGCTTTTCTCGGGACAAATGGGGCGGGGAAATCGACAACAATTGATATCTTATGTACACTGCTTAAAAAAACTTCAGGGGGAGTCTATATAGATGGTTATGAACTAGGTGAAAGAAACGGGAACAATCATATAAGAAAACAAATTGGTGTTGTATTCCAAGAGAGTGTATTAGATGAACGGTTAACAGTTTATGAAAATATTATTAACCGTAGCCACTATTATCATTTAAGCAAAAATCAAATTCAGGAAAACTATCATTTTGTTTCAGAATATTTAAAACTAGATGATATTCAAGCTAAAAAATACAATACTTTATCTGGTGGTCAAAGAAGACGAGCAGATATTGCACGTGCTATTATCCATAAACCACATCTATTATTCTTAGATGAACCCACAACGGGTCTAGATCCACAAACAAGACTATTTGTTTGGAATGCCATTAAGAGATTGCAAGAAGAAACAAATATGACCATTTTTTTAACAACACATTATATGGAGGAAGCTGCGGTGGCTGATAATGTCGTGGTTATTAAGGAAGGACGTTTGATTGCGGAAGGTACACCTCATCAATTAAAAGATAGATATGCTTCTGATCGTTTGCATTTATTATTTAACCATACATTTAATCCGGAGATTTGGTTAAGAGAGAAAGAATTATCGTACACGTTAAAAAATTCAATTTATACCGTTCGCGTAACATCTACTTTAGAGGCATATGACATTCTTAAAGAATTAGAGGGGAAATTAGAATCTTTTGAGGTGATTAAAGGGAGCATGGATGACGTCTTTATTAATATTATTGAGGAAAAAAGGAGGATCGTCCAGTGAAATCTCTATTCTATTTAATTAGTAGGAATAACAAAATATACCGTCGCGATCGCACATTATTACTTCTTTCCCTATTGTCAGTGTTCATTTTAATTATATTGTATGCAGTGTTTTTACGACAAACTCAAATCAATGCAATTGAACAAATTATGGATACAACAGATGCATCTAAAGCAATGATAAACGAGTGGATGGTCTCAGGATTATTATCTATTACTGGTGTAACGACAACGTTAGGTGCGTTTGGCATCATGGTTAAAGATAAAGAAAGTAAAAAAACGGATGATTTTTTAACAGCACCATTATCAAGAGCTACGATCCAGTTAAGTTATGTCATTCATTCATTTTTGATTGGCCTCTTTTTCTCAGTGATCGCCTTCCTTGGCTGTGAACTATTCCTTGTCTTATCAGGTAGCGAAATATTGAGTGTTGCTAGCTTTTTAAAAGTTTTGGGCATTATTATTCTTACTGCTGCTTTATCTAGTGCAATTAACTTATTTTTGATCCTTTTTATTAACACGCAAAATGCTTTCTCAACACTGAGTACCATTGTTGGAACGGCCATTGGGTTTTTATGTGGTGTTTATATTCCTATTGGGAGTGTTCCTAATTTTGTTCAAAACATCATTATGTACTTTCCTGTCAGTCATACGGCAGTTCTGCTGAGACAAACATTCATGACAGATTCCATTCGCACTGTTTTTAAACACGCGACACCAGAACAAATACTGGAATATAAGAAACAGTACGGTATAGTCTATGAATTAAACGATAAACTTGTTAGTACAACATATAGTTTATGGATGATTGTCCTTACGATCATTGTGTTTACTTCTGTATCCATTATGCTATTCAAAAGACACAATAAATAACTATATAAGTGGAACTAAAGAATAACGCACAAATATGTGGCTCAGGCAGCTTTCATTCATAGATTCCACTTATAGATAGGTAAAATTCTATATTAAAAAGGGCAGTCATCAAAGGCAGCCTTTTTTAGGTTACAAGCTTGTTTGATTCAATTTTTGCATCTTGTGTGCAATGTGTGCTTAGTTCCCCATTCATGCATGGCTTCTAAAATGGGTTCCAAGCTCCTACCATATTCAGTAATCGAATATTCAACTTTAGGAGGAACCTGTGGATATACTACGCGCAGAATAATATCTTCATTTTCCAATTCTCGTAACTGATTTGTCAGCATCTTCTGCGTGATTCCAGGAACACTTCTTTTTAGTTCGCTGAATCTTTGCGTACCTTCCTTCAATAAATGCAATATGATAATCGGTTTCCATTTCCCAACTAATATACCTAGAGCATCTTCTACACGACATAATTCCGGTTCTATTTTCATCTTAATTCACCCCGTTAGTATCCTTTTGTATACTATACCACTTTTAAGTGCGTACTTTATTAAATGGGGATTGTGAGTAATAATAGCATTGTTAGTTGAAAAACAAATTTATTTACAGGATGGTTGAATCATATGGAAAAATATCGAATCGACCCAAGCAAGGGTCTTGAATTTGGACTTTATACATTAGGAGATCATATCCCAAATCCGATCACTGGAAAGCGCATTTCAGCGAAGCAAAGGATAAATGAAATCATTGAATTGGCTAAGCTTGCTGACCAGGCAGGAATTGATTTTTTTAGTGTAGGTGAAAGCCATCAGGAGTATTTTACCACTCAGGCACATGCGATCGTTTTGTCAGCCATTGCCCAAACTACACAAAAAATTAAAATCGGAAGTTCCTCAACAATCATCAGTACATCAGATCCCGTACGCGTGTATGAGGATTTTGCGACCATAGATTTGATCTCTGATGGTCGTGCAGAGATTATTGCTGGCCGTGCATCCCGTGTTGGGCTATATGAACTGTTAGGCTATAACCTAAGTGATTATGAAGCGTTATTTGAGGAAAAATTCGATTTATTACTTAAGCTTAATGAAGAAGAAATAGTTAATTGGAGCGGAAATTTCCGTGAGCCGTTAAGGAATGCTGAAATTCTTCCGCGACCTAAAGACGGATCACTTCCTATTTGGCGTGCGGTTGGCGGTACGCGTGCAAGTGCGATGAAGGCTGGTTATGCCGGAGTCCCAATGATGTTGGCTGCACTGGGAGGTCCTGCTAGTATCTTTAAACATTCCATTGACGCTTACCGGGAGGTTGCCGAGAGTAACGGTTTTGACCCGGCCACTCTGCCAGTTGGGACAACAGGGTTTTTCTTTGCTGCAGAAACAACACAAGAAGCAATGAGAGCGATGTATCCTTATATTAATGAAGGAATGAAGCTGACAAACGGACAAGGTTTTCCAAAACAGGCATTCGCTCAGGCAGCAGATAAACGCAGTGTCATAAATGTCGGTAGTCCTCAGGAGATTATTGAAAAAATCCTGTATCAGCATGAGCTATTCGGTCATCAGCGTTATCTAGCACAAATGGATTTTGGAGGCATGCCATTTGATAGATTAGCAAAGAATATTGAAATTATCGGAACTGAAATTTTACCAGCCATAAGAAAATATACTGGAACAAAATAGGAGGCAATCATCATGAAAATCGTTGGGATTTCTGGCTCGATCGTAGGCTCTAAAACACGGGCTGCAATGGACTACACATTAAAAACAGTCAAAGAAAAGTATCCAGACGCAGAAGTAACATTAATAGACTTAGCTGATTATGACGTTCAATTTAGTGATGGACGAAACTACATGGAATATGAGGGTGATACAGGATTTATCACAAAAACCGTTATGGAAGCGGATGCCATTATCATAGGTACACCTATTTTCCAGGCATCCATTCCAGCGACGTTAAAAAACATTTTTGATTTACTGCCTGTTAATGCTTTTCGTGATAAAGTCGTGAGTATGCTTGTAACAGCAGGCACACCAAAGCACTACTTAATAGTCGAGCAAAATTTAAAGCCGATTTTAGCTTATATGAAAGCACAGATTGTTCAAACTTATGTATTTATCGAGGAAAAGGACTTTCATCGTAAAGAAATTGTCAATGATGATGTGCTCTTTCGAATTGAACGTTTAGTAGAAGATACTGTTATGTTAACTGAAACTTATACAAAAATTCGTGAAAAAAAAGAAGAGCAATATGAATTTTAAAACAAGTAAGCATCAACCCTTTTGGGAAATTGATTGCTTTTTTGTTTTAATTTTACAATAAAAGGATGTGAGGGTTTACACATAAATTAACGGGAACTTTCTTATATAAAATATCAGCAATGGTCTTTCACAATAGGCGCATTTCTTTAATAAGGAATGCGTCTTTTCAGAATAGGGCCAGATTGTACGGACTAAGCCAGCGCTCTCAACGACACTGTGAAATCTGCCCTAATATATTGTATTCAGTTCTTTTACTCTAAAAAAAAGGGTTTATAAACTTTTTGCCGAAGAGATTTGGAATGCTAAACAATTATAAAGCTGGAGGCTGTCGTGATGTTGAAACTGTTTCAATATAACTGGCAAGTTCGTGACGATTGGTTTACATGGTGCGAATCCGTACCGGAAGAAGAATTATTAAAGAAACGAGTTGGTGGGGTCGGCAGTATCCTATACACTCTGTTTCATATCGTGGATGTTGAATACAGTTGGATTTTAGGTTTGCAAGGGAAACCTGAGCCTAAGGAGCCACCGTTTGAGGCTTATGCCAGCTTAGAAAAAGTGAAAGATCTTTCAAGACAATTTCACAGGGAAGTGGAGCCATTTGTGACATCTTGGACAAGCGAAATGGAATCCCAGACGCTCTCAGAAACCGATTCCAATGGGGAAACAGTCAGCTTCAGGCACGGAGAGATCATGCGTCATGTCATTGCTCACGAAATACACCATATAGGACAGTTATCTATATGGGCACGTGAAATAGGAAGGAAGCCTGTTACCGCGAACATGATTGGAAGAGGATTATTCAACAATTAAAACAAAGAATCTCTGAAAAAAAAGCGTAAATCTGAAAAGTTTGCCCACAGTATACAGACTTTACTTACATGAGTATGGCTTAGTTAATGACGAATAATTAAATATTAATCCAAACGTAATAACTGATTTCGATCATAAATCAGTACCCGAAAAATGTAGATATTGTATAGTTCTTGTCTTCCCAACAAATAATATGAAAGTTAGAAAGGGGAGATAGAATGACCAAAAAAGAAAAAGCCCAAGATCTCGTAGAACAGCCTTTAATGTCAACAGGCACTAATGAAGCTGGATTGAAAAGGGTACTAAGAAGTCAAAACTAGCGAGTAAACCTAAAGTTGGAAGACAATCGTAGGAGTTTCGGAATAACTGGTCGAATTTAGATAATCCATCCTACTGACCACCAACCATAGACTACCTTTATTCAGGAGATGAAAAGAATGAAAAAAAAGGATGATTTTTCAGAGGGAGCCAAAGTGACAAAAGATAATCAAATATTTGGAACACCTAATAGCAAGAGCAAGAATGGAACTGGGGATTCTCCAAATGATAATGTTAGTAAGAATAAAGATCAACGTAACCGTTAGACTAGCAGCCAAGAAATTCTTGGCTGTTTTTTCATTATTGTATACCTATTTAGGCTACCGAGTTGCATTAATAAAATAACTGAGGTTCCATTTTTGAAGCTCTTTCACATTTTTTTCTTCAACCAGGCGCATTTTTGGTAAATCATCTGAATCTAATATACACTCCCCTTGAGTTTTTCAGCCATTTAAGCCTCCCAATAACCCTTTTTGTCTACATTATATTCAGATTCAGGAAATTCCAATTTAATTTCCTGAAATTACTTTGACATATGAAAGTAATAGACGGGATGGGATTTCTTTGAGAGTATGAATATATACCCATATGAAAAAGGGAATATTATGATTTTCGATGTGATTATTATTGGAGCGGGTTAAGCTGGTTTATCTATGGGATGCCAACCTTCCAAAAACTAGCAAACGATTTGTCATCCTTGATCAAGGAAAAAGGGTTGGGATGTTGGAGTTATCGTTACGATTCCTTAATTTTATTTACATCACGATCCTAAAGTACTCTGCCTGGATGGAAATGGGACGGAAATCCAAGCGGGTTGCTATCCAAAGACGGGGTAGCCGATTACCTTGAACAGTATGATTATACATTTGATTTACTATTTCAATTGTATAGAGAGGTATTTTAAAGATTAATTAATGGAAGGAAGGTTATTGTTTTTGTTAATATTTCGTAGGCTAGTAAATAGGATAAGTAAGGTTAATAATACATTTATTTTCGTTTTGACTATTTTAGTTATAACCGTTAGCACTTTTGTAATGAAAAAAATAGAACCCGATACATTTCCAAGTTTATTTGATTCTTTGTGGTGGGTTATGACAACGATGACTACTGTTGGTTATGGAGATTTTTATCCAACAAGTGTCGGCGGCCGGATTTTTGCCATGGCATTATACATAATAGGGATCGGTATCTTAGGAGTTGTAATAGGAAAAATCGTTGATTCGTTTGGTACTTTCAAACGTTTGAAAGGGGAAGGTAAATTGAGATATAAGGGAAAAAATCATATTGTAATTGTTGGTTGGTCAAAGAAAGCAGAGTATGCGGTGAAGGGAATTCTATCTACGAAGGACTCTGAAGTTGTGATCATTGATGAATTGGATAAAGAGCCTTTTGAACACGACAAAGTTCATTTCGTTGCTGGTGATGCTGCTACAGAGAATACAATAGATTTGGCGAATATTAAGGAAGCCAAATCTGTAATTATTTTTGCTGATGATAAAATTGATAATCCATTATTGGTTGATGGGAAGAGTATGTTGTTAGCAGCCTCTATTGAACAATACGCACCAAATGTAAAAACAATTATAGAAGTAATAAAGGAAGAACATCTTAGAGGTTTTACTCACGTTAAAGTGGATGAATTTATATTATCTAACGAACTTGTTTCTAGGAAAGCTGTTGACTCTTTATAAAATAAAAAGAGCCTTGGCAATGAATTATTAATAATGCATCATTAAGTGTTGTATTGATTACGGGAAAATACAACACTTATGCAAGCCACATTCGATAATAGACCCTCATCATAAATGAAAGTGTCCTTAATTATAGGCTCTGTTAAGTAATACTGTTTATTTTTCTATTTTAACTAATGGGACAGATTAGTTGAACAAACAGGATTTGTTTTACGGTTTATAAGGAGGAATATTTAGATGTCAAACCATGAAAACGAAGAAATGCTAGCAGGAGGGAATGTCTCTAACGTTTATCGTTCGGGAGATACTGTGCGACGTGAATTAAAGCCAGATAGTCCCAAAATTCATACTCTATTAAAGCATTTGGAGAACAAAGGTTTCAGTTATGCACCAAAGTTTTTAGGTATTGATGAAAAAGGAAGAGAGATATTATCATTTATTGAAGGAGAAGCTGGTAATTATCCTTTAAAAGAATGCATGTGGTCTGATGATGTCTTAATAGAAATAGCGAAGATGCTCCGTCTTTATCATGATTCTGTGAGTGATTTTTCATTTGATGATAGCTGGCAATTGATAGATAACACCCCCCAACAATTTGAGGTACTATGCCATAATGATTTTGCAATATACAACATTATTTTTAATCATGAAAGACCAATAGGTATTATTGATTTTGATGTTGCTGGACTGGTCCAAGACTATGGGACATAGCTTATACTCTTTATACTTGCGTCCCCTTAAGTAGATTTTATCTTTCTGAAACAGGTGAGAAAATTTATTATAATACATTACAGCATGCTAACAGTCTAAAACAAAGAGTTAGACTGTTTTTTGAATCTTACGGTGAGGGAATAGAAAAAGATTATTTGGAAAAGGTATTGCTACGATTAGAAGGGTTATGTAAAACAATTACAAGAAAAGCCAGTGAAGGTGACATTGCTTTTCAAAAGATGATAGATGAAGGGCATCTTGAACATTATCAAAACGATATAAAATTCATTCGTGAACATGGAAAAGAGTGGATTTAAGGGTAGGTTTTTGTTGTATGGGGTAAATCCTTTTTCTTATTCAAGTAACGGGGTAGATTAGTTTAATAAGATGCCTTCATCTGTTTAATTGAGTGCCAGCTCATGTTATAATGAGAAACTTAGGATGTTTACGACTTTTACTTATAATTGAACGGATGCCAAGAAAAGCCTCCGCATAGCGATAAAATATGGAGGTGTAAGAGAATGAATAAAAGATGGACAATTGGTAAAATTAAAAAATTTGTTGAGAACAATTCGGAAAGTAAGTTGCTAACAACGGAATATCACGGTTTTTCTCAAAAGTTACTATTTAAATGTGCATGTGGTAGCAACTTTGAAAAAACATTTACGAAATTTAAAAATAATAACCAACGTAAATGTGACGTATGCCAACCGCCACAAGCGACACGATAACGTATAGCGAATAAACGAAGTGCCGATTTCTATTAAAGAGAAGTTGGCACTATTTTTATTTTATAGGGGGAATAAAAGTGGATTTCACTAAAGGCGAGGTTTATACGAATATTCATTCTAAATTCCCATGAAAATTTAAAAAGCTCAAAATCTAAAGGAGTGCATAATAAAACAGACCCAGTAAAAAGCTTTTAAAAAACCGATAATGTGGCGAATCCCACCAAATTGCATTTCTAAACAACAAAAGGCTACCACGACAATCATAATCGTGGTAGCTCCATCATCACTTACCTCTATACTATTTTCCATCATATCCAAAATTCATATGCTGATAGCGTCCTCGAATAATTTGGTAGACGCCATATAAAATTAGTCCAACTGCCACTATAGCCAGTAAAAACTGGCCGAATGGTTGGCTTGCTAATTCTGTTAAAGCACCGCCAAGCCCTTTTGATTCATCGGGGTTATGCGTGTATGCTGTGCGAATGAAGAAAAATCCGACCATACATAGAACAATCCCTCGTGAAATCAGACCTAGTTTACCTGACAATCGTGCGATTTTACGTTCCTTATCATTCATTTCATAGGTTTTGAATTTAGACATGAATTTCTCTTTTACACCACTATAAAGTTCGTAAACACCATATCCAATAATAATTGCTCCTACTAATCCAACTAACCATTCGCCAAATGGCTGTTCCATTAACTTAGCCGAAATCGTTTTCTCAGAATTGCCACCACCAGCGTCCCCCGTGTGACTAGCTAATTTTATTGCACCAAATGCTAAATTCGTATAAATGACTCCACTGATGAAATAACCAGTTCTCCTAATCAGACCTTTAGCATCTGTTCCTTCATTTTCAGGATCCTTAATCGCTTTAATAAAATCCCATAAGATGTAACCGATTAAACAAATTCCGATGATCCATAATGCAACTTCACCAAATGGCATTTCGGCGATTGATTGAAGAACACCAGATGTCCCAGTCATGTCGCCTCCGGGTCCGAATGCTGCTAAAGCTGCGAGTACCCCAATCATTCCGTACACGAGACCTTTAGCCATATAACCTAAACGACCAAAACGACGCACCCATGGTTTCACTTCTCTCATTTTATCTTTTGCTTCTGCTTTTGACGGCGACTTCATATAATGTACACTTCCTCTACAATCTTATTATATGAAATTCCCGTTTCATCGTGAAAAGAAACAGCCATTATTTTCATGCTTGATAAATCCACCCACAAATAATGTTGTTAGGACCTGACGGCAAAAAGAATTATATGGTACTCTGCACATATAGGAGCTGTTTGTTGTGAAATAGTAAGAACGAGATGAGGAATATATGAGGATCTCCAAACATTTGTCTATCTAATCCTCGGTCCCGATAAACTTTGCCAATTGGGTACATGTTCTATTTGATGATGGGTACTCGTATGTGATGTTTACGGAACCTTTTGCGATAGGCCCAGTCATTCTTGGTATTGTAATATTGATATTTAGTGAAAGTTCGTTATTTAAATTGTATAATTAGTTTCAGAATAACATTTGGAAGGTACGACATTTCATTTTTAGTTGGAGAGATATGAATGAATATATTTAAAAAGAAAAAGAAAAGAGAGGAACGTAAATATTTTCACGTTAAATGGGATGAGGTTGAAAATGCTGAAGATCTAGAAAATATAATGAAACATGTATCAGGTTGTTCGAGGATTTATGCTTCAGAATCAGATATAAAAAGTTTAAAACTTGAGAAATATTTTTTACAATCAAATAAGTCATAGAACATCCATCTAAAGAATTTTAAGTTATAAGTTATAGTGAAGGTTAAAAGCATTCATTACGGGTGCTTTTTTATTTTGCCAATGTTGAAGCAAATTTTATCGTTAATGATTTGGCCGAATTACCTTTAATCATAGAGGATATTAGTAAACATAAATGTTGAGGTTTGTTCTACTAAACCAGCTAATAGTTTGTCAACATTTTTCAATAAAAAGATTAATAACGTCATGATATACTAAAAATGTTCATGCCAAATAACCTTCCTCTATGTTTTATTTGGAAGGTTTTGTTGTATTTAGT
>NZ_CAKKNA010000007.1 GCF_918741275.1 Bacillus sp. CECT 9360 | reverse complement strand
AATACAATAACTATCGTTATCAATGGACGCTAAATAAAATGACTCCGGTACAATACCGGAGCCATCTATTAACAGCGTAAATTACTAGGTGCTTTTTTACACTGTCCACTTTATAGGTCACAGTTCAGATTCGCCAGGAGCGGCTTTTTTAGTCCTTCAATCTTTTACTTTAATTTCTCAAGATATTTCAAGGCATCATCTACAGTATCGACAGGGACAATTTCCATATCCGTCTTTATATCCTTTGCCGCAATAAGTACCTCCCGATAGTTGGACCGCTCAGCGCCATTTTCATTTGGGGCAAAGAAAATATCAGCACCGGCCTTATCAGCTGCGACAATCTTTTGCTGGATGCCGCCGATCGGGCCGATCGTCCCATCCTCGGACATCGTTCCTGTACCGGCTATCTGGTAGCCTTTTGTAATATCTCCTTCAGTAAGCTGATTGTATATTTCAAGGGTAAACATCAAGCCAGCGGATGGACCGCCAATTTGATCGGTATCCATAGAAACAACAGGATCTGTAATCACCTTTTTGTCATCATCCAGAGAAATGCCGATTCCGACCTTTTTGTTATCCTCTTCAAACTGTTTAAGCTTCAAAACCACCGTTTCCGTTTCTGATTCTCTTTTATATACAAGGGTGACGGTGTCGCCCGCTTTCTTTCCACTTACATAATCAATAAACTGCTTAGACGATTTGAATTTGAGATCGTCCACCTCTATAATCTGGTCTCCCGGCTGTAATTTTCCATCTGCCGGCATTCCTTTAAGCACATTAAGTACGTACACACCCAAATATTCAAACGATATCGGCTTCCCGGCTTTTTCATAAGCAATCTGAATCGCATTGTTTTTGGATCCATCCATCAGGTGAAGCTGTCGGACATTAAATTCCTTATCCGTTTCACCTTCACCCCGAATCGCAGCCTCGGGATAAATCTCATGGTATTTGTTGAATTTCGCCATGGCATATGAATAGATATTCGCCTTGCCCATTCTTACGGTTGTCAGCATAAAGTTTCCGGAAGCATCATCGCCCCCCTCAACTTCAACAAGGGGTTCCAAATTTTTTGCCATTCCGGGTTTGGATACGTAGTAAGGCAAATAGTAGAAAGATGATGCAATGAGAAGGACAACAACGATAAGGAAAGAGCGAATGTAAGTTTTACGGCTCATCTCGGTGAGACTCCTTCCATTTCTCGATTGATTCTTTGATCTGCTTAATATTTCGTCTAGCTTCTTCTTCTCCAATACTAATAATCTCCAGAATGTTTGTAAACGATTTAGAATTGTACTGCTCGACACGCGGGCGGATCATCACATCAGAAGCAATTTTTCTGCTTTCCACTAGTTCCATCTGCATAATATCCAGGCTTTGCATGATCACATCATAAATCGATGATATTTCCTGATCCTGTTTCACATGCGCGACATCAACAGCAATAATGATGTCAGCACCCATTTCCCTGGCGACCGAAACGGGCACCCGGTCAACGACTCCCCCGTCAACCAATAAGCGCCCTCCGATCTTTTCCGGGACAAATATTCCCGGTATCGAAATGCTCGCCCTTACTGCATCGGCAGTTGGTCCTTCTTTAAAAACGACCTTTTCACCAGCCTTAATATCCGTGGCCACGACGGCTACAGGAATATCAAGATCCTCGAGATTTTTCCCATAGGTAAAAACCCTGATGAGTTCCTTTGCCCTCTTTCCAGAAATAAAACCCATCTTAGGTACGGTAAAGTCCAAATAATATCTTCTTTTAAATACACGGGATAATTTATATAGCCTTTCTATATCATCCGTTCCGGCCGCAAAAAAAGTACCTACGAGGGCACCCATGCTGCTTCCGGCAATCATATCGACCGGGATTCCCTCTTCCATTAAAACCTTGATGACACCTAAATGGGCAAAGCCCCTTGCTCCTCCAGAGCCGAGTGCTAGCCCTATTTTCGGCTCCTGCAACGGAATCCCTCCCTACCTAAATAACGCTCTTCCAATCTTATGGTCTAAAGTGCTTTTGTATAAGCATATTGTGTATAACAGGACAAGGCCGGCTAAATCCGCCACTTGAAGTACGATATACATTCTCCACTCATTCATAGTATTCCCATTTTATCATTTAAGAAGAGAGATGCCCAGCAGATTCCTTTCATGAGGAGGACTAGTTCTTGTTAAAATCTAAAATCAAATCAATTTTGCTTGCTGCCTCGGTTACAGTGATGGCAGGAGCGCTCATCTCCTTGCCCGAAGAATCCTTTGAAGCTTCCATCAGGGGATTAAATATATGGTGGGAAATTGTTTTTCCTTCTTTACTGCCTTTTTTTATCCTGTCCGAATTACTAATCGGGTTCGGGGTCGTTAAATTCATCGGCATTTTGTTGGAGCCACTGATGAGACCTTTATTCAGGGTGCCCGGCGTCGGCGGATTTGTCTGGGCAATGGGCATGGCTTCGGGGAATCCTGCTGGAGCAAAGTATACCGCAAGATTGAGACAGGAAAAACAAATCACAAAAATTGAAGCGGAGCGGCTCGTTTCTTTCACAAGCTCCGCAAACCCTTTATTTATTTTTGGCGCTGTCTCAGTAGGCTTTTTCCATAATCAACATTTAGGAATCATGCTAGCCCTGTGCCACTATCTAGGGAATATTTGTGTTGGCCTGATCATGAGGTTTCACGGAAAATCAGAAGCTGTAACCGTATTTGAAAAAACGACGCCAGTCTCGATTCGAGCAGCCCTCGCCGAAATGCACCGGGCAAGGTTAAAAGAAAAAAGGCCCTTAGGCAAACAGCTAGGGGACGCCGTTACTTCTTCCATCCATACTTTATTGATGATCGGTGGTTTTATCATTCTTTTTTCAGTGATCAATAAAATGCTTTATCATTTAAATGTCACCGAGATTCTGGCAGCGGGAATTAAATATATTCTTTCAGCCATTCAGTTTCCTGAATCTTTAAGCGTCCCTTTTATTTCCGGAATATTTGAAATGACGATGGGCGCCCAAATGACGAGCCAAATCCCAAGTGTAACACTGCTTGAGCAAGCTGTGATGATTTCGTTCCTTCTTGCCTTCAGCGGACTCAGCATACAGGCGCAGGTTGCCAGTATTCTGGCCGAAACGGACATCCGTTTCCTTCCATTCTTTATTTCAAGAGTGATGCAAGGTTTTTTTTCTGCGGGTTTTACCCTGCTTCTGTGGAAGCCCGTATATGAAAGAATTGATTGGATGGAACGCAATTCAAATTCCTACCCAGTGTTTGCTCCATGGGACTCCGGCTGGAATATAAACATTTATGAATATCTCGTGTCATACGGACCGATCATCACTATCGCCTCTTTAATGTTGTACATTTTCATCTACGCTTCAAGAATCTACACGAATAGAAATTAAATGTTTCAGATTATGAAAAGCGCAAGCGCCCTGTTCAGCCCCTCGACATCAAAACATGTTGAAGATTTATACTTATCTTTTAAAATAAAAAGGAAGCCCATCTTATTTGATGTGCTCCTTTTTGTTTCATTTACCTTCTTGCTGTTGGTATTTTACGAGCAATGCTTGCCTCACTTTTTCCGGTACCAGTTCAGATATATCGCCGCCGTATTTGGCAACTTCCTTAACGATGCTTGAGCTTAAGAAAGAATATTGATTGTTGGTCATGATGAAAAAGGTTTCCACCTTTTCGTTCAGCAATCTGTTCATGGAAGTGATCTGCATTTCATATTCAAAATCCGATACCGCACGAAGTCCGCGAATGATCGCGTCCGCATTAATACGGTTGGCATAGTCCGCAAGCAATCCCTGAAAGGAATCTATTTTCACATTGGGAATATGGGCCGTTACGTCTTTAATCAACGCTAAACGCTCTTCTACCGTAAATAACGAATTTTTGGACGAATTGTTTAAAACGGTTACATATACTTCATCGAAAACCTTTGCACCTCTTTGGATAATATCCAGGTGACCATAGGTAACCGGGTCAAAACTACCCGGGCAAACGGCGATCTTAGACATCATAAACCCCCTCTATTCAAAATCCAGCTGATCCCATTGATAAATCGATATGGCGATAGTCCCATATACTTCATTTCGTATCTTTTTAAAATCAGCCACTTTATCTGGAAGAACATCCTCACTGCCATGTTCACAAACGATATACCCCTGCAAGTCAAGCAGCCTTGCGTTATGTATTTGCTCCAGCAAAGAAACAAGTCTCTGTTTTTTATATGGTGGATCCAGCATGATTAACCGGAAAGTGAGCTCTCTTTTTATGATTGCCTTTAGCGCTCGTTCGGAGTCATTTCTATATACCTCTGCTTGTTCCGTAAATCCACACGCTTTTAGGTTCGCTTTCACGGTTTGGATTGCCTGGTGCTCCCTGTCTACAAAAATAGCGTTTTCGACTCCGCGGCTCAGCGCTTCGATTCCAAGTCCTCCGCTCCCCGCGAAAAGGTCGAGCACGGCACCTCCATCGAAGTAAGGTCCGATGATATTAAACACAGATTCCTTTACTTTATCAGTCGTGGGTCTGGTTCCTGTACCCGGGACTGATTTTAAAGGCCTACCTTTGCATGAACCGGAAACGACCCGCATATTTCTCACCACATTTTTTGACAAATTTCTGTTACCCAATAATCCTACCATAATCCATATAGGCAGCCAACATTTTAAAAAACTTTTCGCCCTACAATCCTGATAACCGTCTAATGGAGCGTATATTCCTGTTACCCGGACATATTCATGCTGCTACCAGGCAGTCCTTTTCTTTTTAGATAGAGCACAAAAAAGTAGCCGGTTTTTGAATAATAAGGATAATTTTGGCCATAATACTAGTAACAACATCACTATCGTAGGTGTTGTTGCCAACCGCGGAGAAGACTTACGTTTCCCCATAAGTTCTTCCTCCGGTTTCTCCTCTCCCTTTGCCTTCTAGCCTTATTTAAGGTACGTAGAAGGACCCTGCAGAATAATCTGCGGGGCTTTTTTTTGCAGAACAAAGGCTAAGTGCGCCACGTCCGCCTTTGTGACCCACATCCAGTAGTGGGCCTAACTACGTCTAATCTCCACCTTACGGCTCGTCACTCGACGGTTTTCTTTACTTTCTATTTGCATCTTGGAAATGATAAAGTAGGAGTATCTAACAAAGAAGGAGAGATTTTTTTGATTCAGCGTTTTATCGAATTAGGGGAAGGTTATACAGATATATATGAACTGATTGAAATCGGCAAGTCAAACCGTCATCGAGTTGCCCGCCTGCTTTCTTTTCATACTCTGATAAATGAAAAAGAACTGACATCTCCGGTGATTGTCCTTGAGCCAACCAGCCCTGGCGATTTTCAGCCTTTGTATATTTGCCGGGAGGGCATTCCGAATCCCCGGGTCACACCGAATAAGCGCTCTGAACTTTTTGAGCAGCTGGCACGTGAACTGGATAAACCCATCATCGAATTGGATGTTAAGCCATCGGTGTCATTCAAGGAAAAACAGCTCTATTATCAGTATCTAATCGGAATATTACGGGTGAACCGTTATCTAGCACCTTTAAAATAAGAAAAGCGGAAGCGCCCTGGAAGTATAGAAGAACGACTAAAATCGCCACATCCTTATGTCTTCGTCGGCACTAGCACGTCCTGTGCGTCGAGGCATGGCTGCTTACGCTAGACATCAATACATGTTGAAAATTATATACTTTTTTATCTTTTAAAGAAAAAAGGGCCTGGACTTATGTAAGTCAGGCCCCTCCCTCTTAAATACCCATCTTATAATCATATTCCTTCGCTTTGTCAGGCTTGGAGTTTTCATACTCCATTTTTATAAAAGGCTTATAGGAAAGCTCCACCTTTTTAACGAAAGAATAGCTTCTTAGTTTCTCAGAAAGTGTTTCCACGTCCTCCATGTCCGTATAAATAACGACATATTTCAGCTTTTTGGAAACGTAATGAATATTACCGAATTTCCTGAGCATCTTCGCTTGCTTCAATGTATGTAAATATACGATGACTCCTTGTCTCGCTCCAAACATAATGTAACTCCCTTTTTAAAAACTTCGCTCCGACCGCATTATGCCCGTATAAGCGTAAGTGTTTTATTAAGTGTAGCACAGCTTAAACTTTTCTTTCAAGCAGAGATATTTTGGATTAGAGAATGGGTGGTGTAAAGCCAATGGATTTGGAAAGCATTTGGTCTTCATTTATCTATAAACTGGCTGCTTATGAGGGAATTGAAGACGTTTCATATAAGAAGTCAGCGGGTATTCCCTTTCTTTACGTCCAGCTTAGCGATATTACGGAAATGGATGAAGTGATAGCTTCGATAAAAATAGCTTCGGCGAAATCGATGCGTGGCAAGCAGCTGCAAAGTGAGACAGTCTTCGTCAGGTCCGAGAGGAATATGATGGTTTTTCGGCACCGGTTTTATGTGCCTCAACGCAAAATGTTTTGCTGCGGGAATTTGTGTCTGGACTGCATCAGATTTGAAGATAAATAAGAAAACGCCTGGTCCATGGACCAGGCGTTAACTCCTCTTATATTATGCAGAGCAGCTGCAGCCACCGCCGGAGCCACATCCTCCACTACAGCTCGAAAGCGAGTCGAAAAACGGATTTCCGGAAGGTACTTTAATGTTCGGAGAAACAGCATGTCCGATTTTACTGCTAATTTCATCAAGGATACCTTGGATTTCTGTTTCTGCCCTCTTGAAATCTGCGATAGTGGGATGAAGATCCATTGCCCGTTTTAATTCTCTTATCTCAAGGTTTACCCGTTTGTATTCCGGATGATACTTTCCGAAACGCTGGACCTCTTCATAAAGATCCTTAAGAGAAGCAAATGCGCGGATTTTTTGCTGGGCCTCCCGATCGTTCTGCATTTTATATAAGCTTAGCAGGTAATTATCTCCCGCATCAGATTGTAATACCATCTCTGCCAGTTTATCGGCGAATTGAATAATCGACACACTTTCCATAGTAGCAAGCATGAAGTAGCTCACCTCCACCATCATTTTATCATTTTTGAAAAACAGATGCTAACTTTTTCTTAGATGGTAGAGTGGATTTCAACGATGAATTTTTTCACCAATCCTGCCGGCTTTCCGTTGTCATCGTAGATTTCCAATTTCACTTCATGCTTGCCGGACGGTATTCCCTTTACAACAAACGCAGCTGTATGATAATCATTGATCTTTCTCCCGTCCAAAAACATGCGGGTGGAAGCCCTTCGTTTCTTGGACGATTGAGAAAAGGCGTAATTCTTCAAAAAGCATTCTACATAGAGAGAGTTGCCTTTTATAAAGTGTTTAACTTCGAATTCTTCAAGACTTTTTATCTTGAACGAAGCAACTTGAGCAGCAGGATGTTCAATAAACCCCATTTTCTTACTCCCGTTTTCCGGTTCAGGTATTTTTTGACCACAAGCTGAAACGATCATAAACAAGGCACATAAGCTGATCAACAATTTCATGAGTTCTGCCTCCTTTTGCCATTATTATTTGCAAAGAGAAACATTTTACTCTTACGTCTAATTTAGCAGAGATTAGCCATATCGAAAAAAAATCAGCTTAAGGCTCAGAATTCATTGCTTGAACCATATGAAGCAACATGTAGGTCATTTGTACTCCATCTGAAAACTTTGTAACTCGATGCTGAATGGATTTCTTAAAGAAAAAGGTTGCTTCCGTCTCCATTTTCTCCAGTTGATAAGGATTTCTCATTAGTTCCCTGTACCAGTATGGTTGGAGCCGGATAAACATTTTCAAATCCTCGTTGGCTTCTATTATCTCGAATACATCCTGTCTCATAGTCCCTCCCGAAGAAAATCCTTTAATCTTTTCTAAAAGCAAATGGATTGGGCCGTGGTCTCCGTACCGTTTCGTCTACTTCTGGTACCTCTTCTGTCGGCTTATCCCCTTGAAAAGAAGAAATGACACCTTGAATGGCACCGAGAGCCTGATTAGCACTTGAAATATATTGCTGAATTTGATTCATATCCATATCTTTAAAGGATTGTAGAAGGACAGATACAAAATCGCTCTTGTTCACTTCGTTCGATTGATTGGATTCTTTAGCTTTCGCCATTTCCCCTTTATACGCATCCCATTGTTCATGGTTGCCGCCTAACATGTGCCATTCCTCAAATAATTCTTGCCAGGAATAGTTACCCTTTTTAACTTCCTGTCTTAGCGTCGGGTGCTTCTTTACAAACCGCTTAAATTCCTCAACCGACGGACGGACTTTTTTTTGAGCCACAATTGTTCACCTCACACCATGACATACACCTATTCCAGCATATGCTTATCAAGCGAAAGTGTGACGGTTGCTTTTTTCATTCTGATTTAGCAATAAAGTTTTGCGTGTAGTATTTCTGATGTACGCCTACGCCCAAATGAGTAAATTCTTCGTTTAGCAGCGCTTCCCGGTGTACTTTGCTGTTCATCCAGCCTTCCATGACCGAAATGGCATCAGAATACTTTGCTGCAATGTTCTCCCCGGCGAGAGTATATGTTATCTCGCCTTTTTCGAGCCTGTCCTTCAATTCACCTTTTGTTGGAGATGTATGGGAAAAAAAGCTGCCTTCCGACATATCCATGCTATGAAGGTAAGCTACCTCAGCCATTGGTTCATCCCATTTCAATTTTCGTAAATTAAAGCGGTCCCTCATAATATTGGAAATATCAAAAATTTGCTGTCTGTTCCCGATTTCGATCTCCGTCCATTCCTCATCGCTGAGAGGCTCTTCTTCGAGCATTTCGCCACTGTATGTTATTTCATACGGCCTCTGCTTGAGAAGGGTTTCTTCATTAAGAAATCGCACACTGGAAACCTTTCCTGTAAACTTATCTAAGTAAAGTTGGACATATACCTTCCCCAGCTTTATCAAAGGTCTCATGTTCATATCCTCTTCAGACAGTTCGAATCGATAAGAGCTGCCTTCCAATTCAATATCAACCGATGTCTCAACAAATACACTTGAATAAATCTCATCAATTGTCTGTCCAATTTTGAATGGCGCTATATTTATATCCTTGCCGATTCCATAAGATGAAACGACTCTTCCGTTTTCAACCGCCAGTTGAAAATATTTGTTCTTATCGTGGTTGTAAATCCACCAGTCATAGCCATAAGAGGATGGATCGATTCTAACCGGTTTCCCATATATTTTTTCAACCTCAGACGTTTTTTTCCCGATAGAGGCTGCAATTCCACCTTTTGCGGAAAGTATCCCTGCGTTTTCATCATCTTCCTTATCGTTTTGTTGTATGTCTTCCTGATTTTCCGGCTTAATCCCCTTTTCTCCAAAAAGAATCGAGTTTTCATCGTTATTCAGGCCAACATTAAAGTATATGCCGATGATGAAAAAAATAGTTGAAAGCACAATAACCTTTAGAAATGTCCGCAGAGGAAGACTCCCCCTCTCTCAATCTATATAGAAAAATATTGATTTTTTTCCTTAATCATGTTACATATCAATTATATCATTGTTTGTATCGCATTTATATATATCAAACTTTCATTGCAACTTGTATAATTTCGTACTATTATAAAATATGAGGGAAATTTATCTATATGTAACATACTTGGAGGATTCAGGGAGTCATTCGGACTACTTCTCCATGGGATTTGCAAAATAGGAGGGTATATTCGTGAAATTTGAAGACTATCGTTTTGAAAATTTTTCAGCCGATTTAAACCGACTTGATCAAGTTATGCCGGAGCATGGTTTATTTCGCGGTGAACAATGGGATTATGAAAGAGTAAACTATGATCGTAAATTTGAATTGAAAGATGGCATCTTTTATCTTCGTGTCCAGGGCTTTGCGGTTGAAGGCGATGTCGGCGCACACAAAGCGGTTATCGAACTTATGACACCAACTCTTGGTAAACATTATTATCCATTTGGTGTTGAATATGGAGAGGGTGAAACTTTCCCTGCTTCCCTTGTTAAGCAATGTGAACAAATTCTCGCTGAAGTAAAGGCAGAGCTTGAACAATTTTCCGGTCTTTAAGCGAAACGCGAAAGGCGCATGAGTATTCATGCGTTTTTTATTTTGCTTTTTTTCATATAAAGAAAACTCGTCGATTGTGCGGGCAGAAAGTTTTATATTTTCCTATCCATAAAAAAAAGCAGGGGATTTTCCCAAATCCGCTGCTTCTTCGATCCTAATAACCTAGGATAGCTCGTATGACTGAAGTTGTCTCCCCGCCGTGATAAAATACATAAAGCAAAAGATAAACAGCGACACCTGTAATAGCGGTAAAAAACCAGATGACACTTGTGATCGGTCCGAGCTTCCTGTGCCTGACTAAATTGTTCTTGAATCCAGCCAAAAGAGTGACAATTCCAAATACAGCCCCGGTCGTTGCCAACGTAATATGGAAGACTAAAAAGACAGTGTAATAGATTTTCAAATCGTCCGGCCCGCCAAAGGAGGTGTTTCCGATAAATATGGTCCGGGAAACATAGATCACAAAGAAAATCAAAGCAAAAACAGCTGCCGTAATCATCGTTTTTTTGTGCGTCTCTATTTTTCGCTGCTTAATTTGATACCAGCCGATCGCAACAGTTATCGCGCTTAATACAATAAATGCTGTACTTATTGTTGGAAGAAGTGGTAAAGACATAATCGATTAGAACGCCCTCTCTATTATATGTATATCATCTCCCCATTTTATTATAAGGAAGAAAGAAATTACAATGAAATTCTTTATTATTAACAGAATGATCAAATATTCCCCTGATTTTTCCACACCATTCATATCAGAAAAGCGCAAGCACCCTCAAGTAATGAAGAACAACTTAGACCGCCATCGTTATGTCTTCGTCGTTCTGCCCCACATCCTGTGGGCCTCCGACCAGCATAAGGCGCACCTCGAAGGAGGGCCAAATAAGGACCGTCAGCTAAAATCCGTCACGCCCTGTGCGTCGGGGCATGGCTGCTTACGCTAGACATCAATACATGTTGAAAATAATATACTTTCTTTTCTTTAAGGCTCTGTTAAATTCCATTGTTGATTTTCAAATGGTCATGGAATCTACTCGCTTTCCGCGGACGAACTGGCAAGCCTCCTCACTCGTACCTCGCTGCGGGGTCTTGCCAGCCCGTTTTTCCGCAGGAGTCTCGCAGATTCCCTTCCCAAAAACAACATTATCGTTTAACAGAGCCTTCTTTATAGAAAACTCGTCGATTGACGAGCCTTTTAAGGCGGGAATTAGACGAAGTTCATTCTGCCGTTTGAATCTCCGTCGGCAGCGGATCGATTTTATTAGGTCCTCCGCTTTCCTTACGATACCATGCAAAGAATACATAGCCTAACACAATGCCGTATACAATTTCCTGGATAATCTTCATTAGCACTCCACCGGTCCGCTGATCCTCAAGGGGCGGCATCCCATTAAATAACTCGGGACCGCTTAAGTTAAGTCCGGAAAGAGCGGATGCGGGCACACATAATTCCATGGCCTGTGCCCAGGCTGTCGCATCGGTGAAAGTAGTATACAGCGGGTTACTCGCAAAAATAATCAAGGCACATGCAGGTGTCAGCAAAATGCCGTTCCCGAAAATATAGCCTACCTTGTATAAACCGGAAAGGCTCTCCTTCTCAGGAAGCTGGTTAACGAGTGGAAACCACATGAATATCGCCGTAAAAAATAGCACAACTGTATAAGATGCATGAATCCACATACCAGTTTTGACAAAGTCGAAGATGAGAGGAATGTGATAAAAAGAAAACATTCCATTAAATATGACCAGACCTATCAAAGGCTTTGTAAAAGCCTTAAAGACCATATCAATAAATTTCACGGAAAATAATTGTCTCCACAGCCAGTTAGGTATGCTTAGGATCAACAAAGGAGGCAATACCAAATATAAGAGAGCCATTTGAATCATATGGGCGCTAAACATGATGTGTCCCAATAAATCCAAAGGCGATCCTTTTATTGCGTACAATGAAACCATGAAAGTTATAAACAATGCACTTTGTCTCGTTGTTAACCGTTCACTCCCTGCAAATTTGTTTCGAAACTTGGTTACCAGTAAAAAATAAGCAAAAGTTATCAAAACCAGGGCGACAAAGTAGTAAGGACTCCATAACGCTCGGAAGCCAAAAATATCGATTGACATGAGATATCACCTCTGAATTTTTACGTTTATATCGTTTTCATTATACCCGATGGCGGCTGTAAGGGACAATCCAAAGCGTTTTATGTATAAATTGAAATGGAAACCTCTTAATAAACAGAAAATCGGCTATCTGATAGCCGATTTTCTTCTTACTGATTAAATCCAAATAATTGTTACAAACGTTAGCACCGTTATTGCCCCAACCAATAATCCCGAGTAGAGGAACAACGAAATTGTATCATGTCCTTTATGCTTCATATGCATAAAATAGTATAGCTGGAAAATAACCTGAACTACAGCAAGCAACAAAATGAAAGGTTTAATGAACCAGTGTGAAAATCCATCATACCCAACCGCAAAAAAAGCGATAAGCGTAAGGAGAATCATCAAGGTGAAAGAGACGACCTGATGTCTCATCTCCTCAGCATTTTTTTTGCGTCGATATTTAAGATCCACATTTGGGTTAGCTGAATTTGATTGATTGTTCGCCATCAGTTTATCCCACCATTCCCATTAAATATACTACAGTAAAGATGAATACCCATACTACGTCAATAAAGTGCCAATAAAGGCTGGCCAAATAGAACTTTGGTGCATTATACAAGTTTAAACCACGTTTAGCATTTCGCACCATCAGCGTAAGGATCCAAACTAGCCCAAAAGCAACGTGGGCTCCGTGGAAACCTACTAAAGTATAAAATGCGGAACCAAATGCACTGCTTGTAAATGTATGATGAAATTCATGGACATAGTGATTGAATTCATACACTTCCAGCCCAAGGAAGGCCGCACCAAGCAAAACAGTGATTAACAGCCATGCCTGCATCTTCTGGAAATGGTTATTTTTCATATGATACATGGCATAGACGCTAGTTAAAGAGCTCGTTAAAAGCAGCATGGTCATGACAAACGTCAACGGAAGCTCAAACATGTCTTGGGCGAGCTTATGCTCCCCGTTTGGCACTTTATCTTTTAAAGCAAGGTAAGTCGCAAAGAGGGATGCGAATAATACGGTCTCTCCTCCTAGAAATAACCAAAACCCTATAAATTTATTCTTTCCTTCGAGGGTAGCCTTCTCGGGAGAAGCAGGCCATGTAGCATCGGTGAATTTTTCTTCTGCTTGCATTATGCCTTCCCTCCTTTATCTTCATCCTCTAAAAGATCTTCTTTATGAATATGGAAACCATGGTCATCTTTAACTGAGCGAACAAACATTGCTCCAAAAGCAATAAGTAATCCGATAATCATTACCGGTAGAGTCCAGTCTTTATTATCAGTATTGTACAACGCACCGAACGCCGCAACGAACAATCCGAATGAGATAACAAAAGGGATAATGGACGAATTCGGCATATGGATGTCGCCTAGCGGTTCCGCAGGAGTCATCCCTTTTTTGCCATCCATCTTTTCTACCCAGTAAGCGTCCAAACCACGGACAAGCGGAAGCTGCTTGAAATTATAGAACGGCGGTGGTGAAGCGATTGCCCATTCAAGAGTACGTCCGTCTCCCCAAGGATCATTTCCAACCTTCACATTCTTAACCGAAGTCATAATAATGTTAATGAGCAATATGATGACTGCAACGCCCATAAAGGCTGCACCTATCGAACTCACAAGGTTACCTGTTTCCAAGCCCTGTCCCGGAAGGAAAGTGAATACACGGCGAGGCATACCCATTAACCCAAGGAAATGCTGGATAAAGAATGTTAAATGGAAGCCGATTAGGAATAACCAAAAAGTGATTTTGCCTAATGTTTCATTTAACAAGGTTCCAAACATCTTTGGCCAGTAGAAATGTGTTGCTGCCAATAAGCCTAGAACGACTCCACCGACAATAACATAGTGGAAATGCGCAACCACGAAATAAGAATCATGGTACTGATAATCCGCAGGCGCTGCAGCTAACATGATTCCTGTTACACCACCGGCAACGAAAGACGGGATGAAGGAAACGGCATAAAGCATCGGAGTGGTGAATTTCACGCTTCCTCCCCACATCGTAAAGAGCCAGTTAAAGATTTTTATACCCGTAGGGACAGCAATTGCCATTGTAGCTACTGCGAAAATCGCATTGGCTATCGGACCTAAACCAACCGTAAACATATGGTGAGCCCACACCATGAAACCTAAGAAACCAATCAGTACCGTTGCAAATACCATGGAAGAATAACCAAAAAGCCTTTTTCTAGAGAATGTAGCAAAAATCTCTGAGAAAATACCGAAGGCCGGTAATATTAGAATATATACTTCAGGATGTCCGAATATCCAGAACATATGCTCCCAGATAATCGTATTACCTCCTGCCGCCACATCAAAGAAATTCGAACCGAACATACGGTCGAACATCGCAAGAACAAGTCCTACGGTTAATGGCGGAAAGGCAAACAAAATAAGTGCGGATGCGACAAATGTTGACCAAGTAAATAATGGCATACGCATATAAGTCATCCCAGGTGCACGCATATTGATAATCGTCGCCAGGAAGTTAATGCCTGCTATTAATGTACCCAATCCTGAAATCTGAAGCCCCAGGATATAGAAATCGACACCGTGGCCCGGGGAACTCATCGCAAGGGATGCATAGTTCGTCCAGCCCGCATCTGGAGCCCCTCCTAAAAACCATGATAGGTTCAAGAAAACCCCACCAAAGAAAAACAACCAGAATCCCAGTGAGTTAAGAAATGGAAACGCAACGTCGCGCGCCCCTATTTGTAATGGAACAACCGCATTCATAAAGGCAAAAACCAAAGGCATTGCCGCCAAGAAAATCATGGTCGTACCATGCATCGTAATCATTTCGTTAAACAATCCGGCACTGAGAAAGTCATTGTTCGGTACTGCAAGCTGAATTCTAATGAACATCGCTTCCAGGCCGCCGACAACAAAGAAAAATCCGCCTGCGATTAGATAAAGAATGGCGATTTTCTTATGGTCTACTGTTGTAAGATAATCCCAAATTGTAGCGCCAAATCCTTTTTTCGTAGCGTGGGTACTCACGATCAAACCTCCCTAATCAATCAATCTATCTCTTATTTTTCTTCAACTTTTAAGCCCATTAAATAAGCAGCCAGTGCGTCAACTTGCTCGTCAGTCACTTTATAAGTACCTGTCATTGTGTTGCCTGGCTTGTATTTTTCAGGGTCTTTGATCCAATTTTTTAGGTTCTCTTCGTTATGGTCCAACACCCCTGCAATACGTTCGCGTTCACCAAATGTTGCAAGGTTTGGAGCCTGGCGAGCCTGTTCAGGTCTGCTGTCATTAGGTGTTACAGCATGACATCCGATACAGCTTTGGTTGAAAACCTCTTCCCCTTGCTGAGCCAAAGCGCCTTCTGCCGCAGGTTCTTTAACAGCTTTCATATCGGCGGCCCATTGATCGAATTCAGCACGGGATTTTGTATTCACCTTGAAATCCATCAAAGCATGGGAAGGTCCGCAAAGCTCGGCACACTTACCGTAAAATACGTCTTGCACCTCGGCAGCTTTTTTGCTGTCGAATTCAAGGAAGAACTGGTTTTCACCCTCAGTATTCGTATCCATCTTACCGCCAGCAGACGGAATCCAGAATGAGTGCTTCACATCAGAAGCAATTAAATTAAAGTAAACCTTTTCATCAGTAGGTACTATTAAATCCTGGCTGGTTACAATCCCAAGGTCCGGGTATTCAAATTCCCACCAGTAAAGATTTGCACGTACATTGATGACAAGTACATCTTCTGTTTTTCCGTCTTTGTCTTTCTTTTCCATAGCTTTAGTGTCAGCTAAATCAAAAGTAGCGGCAATAGTCGGTACTGCTAAAACCAACAAAAGAAGGATAGGGATAACAGTCCAGATAAGTTCAAGTTTGTGGCTTCCTTCAATTTGTTTTGGTATTTTGTTTTCGTCGCCTTTTTTACGGCGGAAACGGAAAATTACATACAAGAAGATAACAACAACCACAACAATGACCAATACCATAATCAAAGTACTTAGGATCATTAAGTCATATTGAGTTTGCGCCACTTCTCCAGCAGGCTTCAAAGTGGATAAGAACGGTTCTCCACAACCCGCTAATACAAGCGCCAGCATTGCAAACAATGATAGCAGACGCCATTTGTGCAGCCTTTTTTTCATAGCTTTAGAAACCCCGCTTTCGTAAAAATTTTCTCACAAGTCAAATAATGTCGCTGGCTGTGAAAAATTCTCTCTATATTAATTTCTATTAAAAGAAAGAATTCCTTAATTAAGTAGGAATACTGGTTGCTAATCAATTTCATTTTATAAACAATCTAATATGTATCGATAAATCTGGCCATGCGAAGCATTATTGCTCCGAAAACGCCCTTGCTAAGATGAACGTCTGTGCCTATTTTGGCAAACGGCACAGACGGCAGCTATTTCATTCAGAGATTGCAATTATATTAACGTAACAATTACCATTCCTACATATAAAATCGTCATATAATTCAAAGAATAAACAAACATCAGCTTTGCCCATTTCAAGTCATCCTTCATTTTATACCCACTTATGGCAAGAATAAGCCATCCAACATTCAAAATTGTGGCGAGGACAACAAGCGGCATGCCAAGTTGTGTCAGGAAGATTGGTATAGGAAGCAAGCATGCCACCCATAAAGTCATCGACCTTTTCGTTCTTTTAAATCCTTTAACAACCGGAAGCATCGGAATGCCGGCCGCCCTGTATTCTTCACAGCGTTTCATCGCGATTGCGTAAAAATGAGGCGGCTGCCAGATAAACATGATGAGAAACAGCATCCATGCCATGACGCTTAAATCAGGGTCAACAGCGGCCCAGCCGATAAGCGGCGGCACTGCGCCCGAAACACTCCCTACAATGGTATTGGAGACGTATCTTCGCTTTGAAACGAGCGTATACAGAACAACATACGTAAAAACACCGATGAGACCGATGATTGCAGCTGTAATGTTTGTTAATGCCAGTAGAACAGTCCCTAAGGCAATCAGCACCAAACTTAATGTAAGAACCTTCGCTGGATTCGCCTTTCCCGTGACAGTCGGTCTACTCTTCGTTCTTTCCATGAGATGATCAATGTCGCGATCAATATAATTATTTAAGCTGCAAGATCCCGCTACAATAAGTGCTGACCCGGCAAGCGTAAAAAACAGCGTATCAAGGTTTGAAAAGAAATGCTCTTCAGAAAAATACAGCGCCAACCACAAACCTGTGAAGGTAGTAATCATGTTTGAATTGACAATACCGACTTTGATTAATGCCATGAAATCTTTCCAGGCCGTCGTCTCCGGTATGCCTGCTTGAAGGCTTGCTTTACTGCCTTGAATGACAGGTTCAGACAAAGCCCTTGGATTAGACATATTTATTCCTCCTTCAAAAATCCCCACTAAACCATACAATCTATACTATAAAGCATTTTGGGCTGCTTTTCTATTAAAGCGGTAAACATGTGTGATAGAACATTAAGAACCTTACCGGCTAAACCAAGATGCTCCCCTTAAATATGCTAAGAATAGTGTTTATTAGATAATAGATGCCATAAACTATCCTTCTCCTGTATATTAAATCACACTTTAATGAGATTTTGTGAACTTTTTTCGTATAATTTTTGTCTTATTTGTGAAGCGGTTTCTTAATAATCACCTTTCTGTACCCTGTTGTGATCATTCCGGTTTGTGTATTTAAGAGAAAAACCGTTTATCATAAAAACTTAGAACCCTAACGTTAAACACCTTGTCAATTAGCAACAAGTTGTGTAATATCTAGAAGGAAAATAGAGCGTTTTTATTGCGCGGAAAATATTATATTTGGCAATTTAACAAAGAAGGTGAAAACACTTTGCATCGGGCATTGAAATGGTTTGCAGTTTTGACTACAATCGGCATGCTTTTTATCCTGCTTGGCGGAGCCCTTGTCACAAAAACAGATTCAGGAATGGGTTGCGGCAGGTCATGGCCTTTATGCAACGGCGAGTTTGTTCCAACGGATATAACCCCGGAACTTATTATCGAATTTGCACACCGTCTCGTATCAGGCATTGTCGGCTTGATGGTTCTAATCCTTTCTGTTTGGTCTTGGCGTAAGATCGGACATATAAGAGAAACGAAATTTCTTTCGCTTTTATCTTTTTTATTTTTGGTAGCACAGGGATTGATCGGAGCGGCTGCGGTTATCTGGGGCCAATCTGATTTTGTACTTGCCTTGCATTTTGGAATTTCTTTAATTTCTTTTGCATCGGTACTTCTGTTAACACTACTCATTTTTGAAGTAGACAAGAAGTTTGAGGCGGAGAAGTTGATCGTTGATACGAGAATGAAATTCCATATTAAAGGAATTATGATTTACTCTTTTCTCGTCGTTTATACGGGAGCATTGGTGAGGCATACGAACGCAAGCCTCGTTTGTAAAGATTGGCCTCTTTGTGTCAATTCCAGTCCCGGTCTTCCCGGTAACTTGTATGAATGGATACAAATGGGACACAGAGCCGCTGCCGGCCTCATTTTCATTTGGGTTCTCTATGCGGCGATTATCGCTACCAGGCATTATAAGCATCAAAAGGTTTTGTATTGGGGATGGGTTGCATCGCTGATCCTTGTCTCTCTCCAAGTAATCGCCGGAGCTTTGATTATTTTTTCTCGGCTTAATCTCTTAATCGCGTTAAGTCATGCATTGTTCATATCTTGCTTTTTCGGTGTGATGAGCTATCTGCTTCTATTATCATCCAGAAGCAAGAAAAATTCGGCGACGTTAAAAAGAAACGAGACTGATTACAAAGACCCCCAAATAATTGCGTAAAAAATAGGCTGACCCAAAGGTATTCTCTTGAAACCTTTGGAGTCAGCCTATTTTTTTCATGTTCAAATCTATTGATTGTCTACTTCGGCAAATTTATTATTTTTCGATTTCGATCAGTAAATCACCGGTGCTGATCGCTTCACCGTTTGAAACATGTATCTCTTTCACCGTGCCCGAGAATGGCGCCTGTACAGTCGTCTCCATTTTCATCGCTTCGGTAATGATTAAATGGTCTCCTTGATTTACCTTTTCCCCTTTTTCTGCAACGACCCTGATGACCGTTCCCGGCATGGTCGCGCCAATATGGGATTGATTTTTCGAGTCAGCCTTTACTTTAGCCTGAACGCTCGACTTGATGCTTTCGTCTTTCACTTCCACCTCACGGGGCTGTCCATTCAATTCAAAATAAACAACTCTTGTCCCATTAGGCTGAGGCTGACCGATTGAAACCAATTTGACTATCAGGGTTTTCCCTGTCTCGATTTCAACTTCAATCTCCTCACCCAGTCTCATCCCGTAATGGAAAGTAGGCGTATCAAGATTCGAAATCTTCCCAAATTGCTCGATGGTTTTCTCATAGTCTAAGAATACTTTTGGATAAAGCGCGTATGCCAATGCATCAAAGCTTGTTACAGGCCGCCCGATTTCTTTGAATAATTCTTCCTTCAAACTCGAAAAGTCGACATTATCAAGAAGTTCTCCAGGGCGCACAGTGATTGGTGCTCTGCCCTTTAAGATAACAGTCTGTAACTCCTTTGGGAATCCGCCATACGGCTGGCCTAAGTATCCCTCAAATAACTCGATCACCGAGTCAGGGAAATCGATCGATTTGCCTTTCGTTAACACGGACTCTTCATCTAATTCATTCTGGACCATGAATAAAGCCATATCCCCGACCACTTTTGAAGAAGGGGTCACTTTTACGATGTCACCGAACATCGCATTTACCCGCTCGTACATTTCCTTGACCTCTCCCCAGCGTTCGCCAAGACCTACCGCTTTTGCCTGCTGCTGCAGATTGCTGTATTGCCCTCCCGGCATTTCGTGCTTATATACTTCCGTGTGAGGGGAATTCATACCGCTTTCGAAATCTTTATAGTATTTTCGGACGCCTTCCCAGTAATGGGAAAGCTGCTCAAGGGAATGAATATCGGCCTTGGGTTGCCTGGATGTTCCTTCAAGCGCATAATACAGCGTTTGTGAGCTTGGCTGGGACGTCAATCCGGCCATGGAGCCTAAAGCCGTATCTACAATATCGACTCCCGCTTCAATCGCCTTGGCATACATATAAATACCGTTACCGCTCGTATCGTGTGTGTGCAGATGAATTGGAATATTGATTGTTTCCTTCAGTTCAGAAATTAAACGGTAGGCTGCTTCCGGTTTTAATAAACCGGCCATATCTTTTATGCCGAGGATGTGCGCCCCTTGGTTTTCCAGCTCCCTGGCGAGATTTTTATAATATTGGATGTCATATTTTCCTCTGGCCGGATCATTGATGTCACCCGTGTAGCAAATCGCTGCTTCCGCAAGCTTCCCTGAACGCCGGACTGCATCGATGGCTACCTCCATCCCCTTTACCCAGTTCAAACTGTCAAAGATACGGAATACATCAATACCTGCATAGGCGGATTTTTCGACGAACTCTTGAATGACATTGTCCGGATAGTTTTTGTAGCCTACCGCGTTAGATGCGCGCAAAAGCATCTGAAATAATACGTTCGGGACCTTTTCACGCATCGATAACAGCCTGTCCCATGGATCTTCCTTCAAGAAGCGGTAGGACACGTCAAACGTTGCCCCTCCCCACATTTCCAGGGAAAACAGGTTAGGCATAAGTTTAGATGTAGGCTCGGCAATATGCAGCAAATCCGTTGTGCGGACCCTCGTTGCCAGCAAAGATTGATGGGCGTCACGGAAAGTCGTATCTGTCAGCAGTACTTCTTTCTGCTCTTTGACCCATCCTGCAAGTCCTTCGGCTCCCTTATTGTCAAGAATTTGCTTCGTGCCGTCCTGCACCTTCACTTCATGGTCGATTTTCGGGATGGCAGGCTGATCAAAAACAGGTTTTTTCTTTTTTTCGATGCCCGGGAAACCATTTACCGTGATATTGCCAATATAGCTGAGCATCTTCGTTCCCCGGTCTTTACGGACAGGGAAAGTAAACAGCTCAGGTGTGGTGTCAATGAACGATGTATCGTATTTTCCCGTTAGAAACTTCTCATGCTTTACGACATTTTCAAGAAACGGGATATTCGTTTTGATGCCGCGGATCCGGAATTCTTTCAAGTTTCTTTCCATCTTCGAGGCAGCCTGTTTGAACGTATGGGCTTGTGTCGAAAGCTTTACAAGCAACGAATCATAATAGGGGGTTATGACGGCTCCCTGAAAGCCGTTCCCGGCATCCAAGCGGACCCCAAACCCGCCCCCTGAGCGGTAGGCCATGAGTTTTCCGGTATCAGGCATGAAGTTATTTAAAGGATCCTCTGTTGTTACCCTTGATTGTATCGCATATCCGATTGTATGGATGTTTTCCTGGGCGGGAATATCCAGTGGAGCTTCGTGCAGCCGGTTTCCTTCGGCGATCAATATTTGTGATTGGACGATATCGATGCCGGTAATCATTTCCGTGATCGTATGTTCAACCTGAACCCGCGGGTTGACTTCGATAAAGTAAAATTCATCGTTCGCAACGAGAAATTCAACTGTGCCCGCATTGACATAGTCGACATTTTTCATCAAATGAACGGCCGCTTCACAAATGCGAAGACGCAGTTCTTCAGATAATGAAACGGAAGGAGCCACTTCGACGACCTTTTGATGCCTTCTTTGGACAGAGCAGTCGCGTTCGTACAAGTGGACAATATTTCCGTGCTTGTCTCCAAGAATCTGTACCTCGATATGCTTCGGATTTTGGACGAACTTTTCGACGTACACTTCATCGTTTCCAAAAGCCGCTTTTGCTTCTGATTTTGCCCTGTCATAAGCTTCACGCACCTCTTCAAGCTTATGGACGATTCGCATGCCTCGTCCTCCGCCTCCAAGAGACGCTTTTATAATGACCGGAAAGCCATGTGTTTTCCCGAATGAGATGATTTCCTCAAGCTCCTGAACTGGACCATCACTTCCGGGGATAACCGGAATGTCCGCAAGCATTGCCTGCTGGCGTGCTTTTACTTTGTCACCAAACATATCGAGATGTTTGGTTTCCGGACCGATAAAAATCAGGCCTTCTTCCTCACAGCGGCGGGCGAATTCAATATTTTCGGAGAGGAAACCATAACCGGGATGGATTGCGTCCACACCGCTTGTTTTAGCAATTTCAATGATTCCTTCGATGTCTAAATAAGCGTCTATCGGTTTCTTGCCTTCCCCGACCAGGTATGCTTCATCTGCTTTATAACGGTGATAAGAGCCGTAATCTTCCTTAGAATATACCGCTACTGTGCGTATTCCGAGTTCCGTACACGCGCGGAAAATACGGATGGCAATTTCTCCGCGGTTTGCGGCAAGAACCTTTTTAATACGTCGTCCCATTCCCTACACCTACTTTTATGTATTTTCATTTTTATTGAAAAAAGAGTGAGACTACTCTCACTGCTTTTCTTTCACAGATTAATTTTTGAGCAAAGTATCAGCTTTAGTAGTTTCATTCAAAGATAGTACAAAAATCCTTTTCCTGTCTACCTATAATACTTGAAGATATGTACCCGAAATGACAGCGAGAAAAGCGCAAGCGCCCTGCAAGTAAGGAAGAACGACTAAGACCGCCACATCGTTATGTCTTCGTCGTTCTGACCCACATCCTGTGGGCCTCCGACAAGCATAAGGCGCACCTCGTAGGAGGGCCTAGTAAGGACCATCAGCTAAAATCCGTCACGTCCTGTGACGAACGCTGACGTCACCACATCCTGTGGAAGTCCGGAGAGGGGCAGGAAGAACACCTGCCTCTTATGACCTCGAGAAGCTGGGCTGCTTACGCTAGACATCAATACATGTTGAAAATTTTATACTTTCTTATTTTTTTAAAAAAACCTTATCAGGACCAGACAAATAAAGGCAGTTTTTATCTAACGATAGTACCCAATTATCGCAATTTTGTAAATATTCTTATATACTATCCTATAAAACCAAGAAAGTCACTCTATTTACTGAATGTATATATAAATAATAGCACAAACCTTTTAATATGTCATACTATTTATAAAAGTGTTATACTCTTTTTTTATACCTATGAATGATATAAAAAAAACCCAAACAATCGTACTGAATTGTTTGAGTTGGTTCATTATGCTGCCTGTATCATTTACGCAGAGAAGCTTCGTGCAAAGCTGATAGCTCCCTCTCTAATGTTCCCACAAGGGACTTTCCTTCTGTTTCTTCCACTAAACCTAAACGAACAGCAAAATCTATTTCACGAGATAAGCCGAACATTTGTGTATCAAGAACCTCTTCATATAGAGGACATTGAGGCATAGTAAGATTATCCATTTGCACTTTAATGAGTTTTAATATCTTGTCAGCATCAGCTTTTAATAAAGCAAAGGCTTTTTCTCGATGATTGACAAGCATTTCAGATGCCATATTAAATCCCCCCGCTCAAGAAGCGATTAAATCTTATCTATAAATTTTACCCTTACTTGTTTAAAAAAGCAAGGCGAACTTATTGTTATATACCTACCTTTACAGCTATACTTGTATCATAGTGTAAGACAGGAAGGGATGAAAGGTTTGGAATCGATCGTATTCATTAAAGGGAAGGTAAAATACTTAATCACACTCGATCCGGGTGTATGGATTTTCGATGACCGTAAAGTCGATTTGGAAACATATTTTCAGTCGGAACAACAGCAGACAGACGAGCTAGAGGAATATACGAAAGCTGCTTCGAAGCATTGGGACAGGGAAATCCAGGAAGGTTCGGTTTCCCCGCCTACACTTAAAACCGAAAAAAAATACGAGAAACAAAAAATCTTGACGGGTACATTCGGTATCCCATTCGAAAGCTTTCTCAGAAACGCGGAGCCCTATGAAGATGCCGCCACAATAGTCATTGAAACGGAAAACGGAGAGCAGGCTTTTCCTTTGACGGATGCCCAGACGTTCATTCTTGGCTTCTCCATTAACGGTAAACCTTTGAGTGAAGACGGACCCGTGCACATTTATTTCGGAGACGGCTCCAATCTTAAAAATCCGATTAAGAAAGTGAAAGCATTTCGAATTGAATAATGGCCATTTATAATTAGGTGATAGGCAGCCCTTATCAAGGACAATGGCTGCCTTTCTTACAATAAATTAGCCGCTAATTGAGCAAGCCCTGACCGTTCTCCCTTTACAAGCTTTACATGCCCCGCTATGCTTTGATCCTTGAATTTTTCCACAACATAAGTTAATCCGTTATTATACTCATCGAGATAAGGGTGATCGATTTGTTCCGGATCGCCCATCAAGACAATCTTGCTCCGATCCCCTACCCGGGTCAGAATCGTTTTTACTTCGTGCTTTGTTAGGTTTTGCGCCTCGTCAATGATGATAAATTGATCCGGTATGCTTCTTCCCCTGATGTATGTTAATGCTTCCACTTCTATAGAATTCATCCCCGCTAAAATCGCATCCAGTTCCCCCGGTTTTTTTGTGTTAAAAAGATACTCCAGGTTATCGAAAATCGGCTGCATCCAGGGCCTTAATTTTTCTCCCTTTTCTCCCGGCAAGTAGCCAATATCCTTTCCCACGGGTACAATCGGTCTTGCAACCAGCAATTTTTTATACAGACCCAGATCTTCAGTCTGCATTAACCCCGAAGCCAGGGCAAGCAAGGTTTTACCTGTTCCTGCTTTCCCGATTAATGTAACGAGCGGCAGGTCTGATCGCAGTAATATCTCCATCGCCATCGTCTGCTGGACATTTCGCGCTTTAATTCCCCAAATATGTTCCTGGTCAAAAATCAGCTTTTTTACGATTGTCGCCGACTGATCAACGATACCAATCGCTGATGAAGAACCTCCCAACACATCTTTCATCAAGACAAACTGGTTTGGAAAGAGCTTATTGATTGTGATGTCCGAAAGTGGAAGACTTCCTTTCTCATAATACCTATCCAGGATTTCCTTTTGGACAAATAGCTCCTGAATGCCACTGTAGATATGATCCATCTCTACTACCCGGTCATTCAGGAAATCCTGTGCGTTCAGGCCGATTGCGTCTGCCTTGACCCTGACGAGCGTGTCCTTGCTTACAAGGATTACCTTTCTTCCCTTTTCCTTTGTCTGTTCTTCTAGGGCAAGGTTTTTGGCAACGGCTAAAATTCTATTATCATTTGTTTTTTCAACAAAGATTTCCTGAAGCTCATGAAAAGACCTATGGTTTAATTCAATCCTGAGCACACCGCCATTGTGCAGAGGAATTTTCTCATGAAGCTTCCCAATTTCCCGGAAGCCATCAATCAATTTTGATACTTGCCTTGCATTCCTCCCGATTTCATCCATGTATCTTTTCTTCGAATCCACTTCTTCCAGTACAACAGCCGGGATGACTACTTCATTTTCTTCGAAAGAGAAAATTGAATATGGGTCCTGGAGCAAGACATTGGTATCCAACACATAGATTTTGCTCAAAATTGCGCCTCCTGCCTGTTCATTCTGGAAAATGCCTGCGTCGTTGCTAATATAGCTTATGTCGTGGACGAGACTGTTGCTAAAATATATGTATCTTTGCATAAAGATAGAAGAACAATTGCAGACTATAAACAAAATGTCAGGAATGGAGGCTGTACAATGAAAAGACTTTTGTTTATGGCAGCGGCATTTTTGTTTATTGCCGGCTGCAACGCGAATGACAACGCCGGGGAAAATCGGGAGAACAACAATAACAATGTTACGCAGGTAAAGGACTCGACAATTGAGGAAAGTGACAGGCAAAGCAGCCAGCAAATCGCAAGAAGGCTCGTCGATCTCGCCGAAAAGGTCCCCCATGTAAATGATGCAACAGCTGCAGTCCTTGGCGATTATGCCGTAGTAGGAATTGATATCGATGGTAATGTTGACCGTTCAGAGGTAGGGACGATTAAATATTCTGTAGGGGAAGCGTTAAAGGACGATCCATACGGCGCAAATGCCGCAATAGTCGCTGATCCGGATATGAACGAGAGAATCCGGGAGGTGGCACAGGATATCCAAAACGGACAGCCTGTACGAGGGATCATGAATGAGCTAGCTGATATCACAGGCAGAATCATTCCAGATATACCCGGTGATGCACTAACGCCAACACCAACAAGAGCTTCAGATGAAGAAAAAAGTAGCATCGATAATCAGAAGGAAAGAAAGACACTGGAAAGAGAACAAAAGAAACAGTCGAATGATAAGCAATAGAAAAACTCGCCAATCGGCGAGCTTTTCTATTTCCTTATATTAAAGGTTCTGTTTAAGGATCATGTTGATTATCATATTTTTGACTTATGCGTGTACTGAAAGGTAGCTTCCACATATCGTTGGCTTAATAATAGTTAAACTCGGTTGAAGTAGGAGGTATTCTCGCCTAATAAAGATAAAAATGATATACTAACTTACATATATCAACTGATTCGTATAGAAGAAAAGAGGTTCATTTTAATGAGGGTTAAATGTGTAATTTGCGATAACATTGAATCCATTCCGGATTTTTCCCCTGAAGCCAAAAAGCTTCGCAACCGGCCGATCCATACATTCATGTGTCAGTCATGCAACCAAAGAATCGAAGAAAAAACAAAAGCTCGAATTGATTCAGGCAACTTTCGCTTATACCGCAGTGTGACAAAGGATGATGAATGGTAAAACCGATTCTTAAGGGAATGTTGGCGGGGCTGGGGTCCGGCATCCTTTTGGCAATTATCATGAAGTATGTGGAACTGTATACAGAAAAGAAAATCTACTCGCTGCTCCTTAATATTGATTTCATCCCGCTTACAGAACGGATCCAAGGAAACGAACCAATCGAACTCGTACTTCACTTGCTCGTTTCCTCAGGGTTTGGTGTCTTTTTTGTTCTGCTTAAACCTAAATTTGCAAATAAAAGGGTCTTAACGTTCTTGCTTATTCTTCCGGCAATCTTGCTTTACTTCCCACTTTCTTACATATCCCGATCAGAAATAACTTCTGCGGCAGATCTATTCTCCTTTTTGCTATGGAGCGCTGCACATGTTGTCTACGCCCTGATTCTTCCCCTTTGATTAATACCTAAAAAACCGTGCGCTATAGAGAAGCGCACGGTTTTTTAATCTTGGTAGTTTTTATATTTTTCCGGTTCGGCGTTTATTTGGTGTAACATCACGTCGATCAGTTCAATCGGAAAACGCTGGGTCTTTTTTTCCAAATGTACACTGTATTCAACGAAATAGAACGGATCTTCTTTCCGCACTTCGATGATTTCCAGTTGATGTTCATCATGAAGCAGGTTTTCAAACAATTCCCTCGTGTCACGGGCAGCCGTATCATTAGGCCTTGCATCGCAAACAACTTTGATCGTAAGCCAGTTATATAACGCATCCTGTACAGACTGCATGTTAGGCCTGTTCTTCTTTCTTATGGTTGTGGAGGCGCAGTTTGTAGATCCCGAGAACGAACACGGCAATTACAAGTCCTTCCGCAACCGGCAGGAAGACGGCGAGGAATGAAAGAAGCGTGCACCCAAATGCCATCACCGCATAGATAATGACATTTTTTAAAACCGGCAACTTTTTTGCAAAACCGAGCTGATACACGATTATACAAAGCAAAAATACAGCGATATATAAATACCACATTCCTGCCTCGGGATTTTTATCCACATTAAACAATGCCGCAAAAAAGGACAATCGCTCCTGGATCATTCCTGTTCCTCCCCTGGACCAAACTTAGTTTGTTTCGACGTATTTTTTCTTTTTAGCCGATTTTTCACGTTCGTTCTTATCAAGTACTTTTTTACGAAGGCGGATGGATTCCGGGGTAACTTCGCAATATTCATCATCGTTCAGATACTCTAAAGACTCCTCAAGAGACATGATTCTTGGTTTTTTCATGGTAGTTGTCTGGTCTTTGTTCGCCGAACGCATGTTGGTCATTTGTTTTGCCTTTACGATATTGACGGTCAAATCGTTTTCACGGTTATGTTCACCGACAATCATGCCTTCATAGATATCAGTACCTGGTTCAATAAAAATGACACCGCGGTCTTCTACGCCCATAGTTCCGTATTGAGTTGATTTTCCTGTTTCCATGGAAACGAGGACACCTTGTCTTCTTCCGCCAACCTGTCCTTGTTGCATCGGCTGGTAGCTGTCGAAAGTATGGTTCATGATCCCATATCCACGTGTAATGGTCAGGAATTCAGTTGAATAACCAATTAAGCCGCGGGCAGGCACATTAAAGATCAGGCGAACCTGGCCGCTTCCGTTATTAATCATATCAAGCAGTTCGCCTTTACGCGCACCAATGGATTCCATGATCGATCCTGTATGTTCTTCCGGGACATCAATTTGCACGCGTTCCACAGGCTCACAGCGAACACCGTCAATGACCTTAACGATTACTTCAGGCTTGGATACCTGAAGTTCGAAGCCTTCACGGCGCATATTTTCAATTAAGATGGATAAATGAAGCTCGCCGCGTCCGGAAACAACCCACACATCCGGTGAATCCGTATCTTCCACACGCAAGCTGACATCTGTTTCCAGTTGGCTTTTCAGTCTTTCTTCAATTTTTCTTGAAGTAACAAATTTACCTTCACGGCCGGCAAAAGGGCTGTTATTAACAAGGAAAGTCATTTGCAGAGTAGGCTCATCGATACGGAGTACCGGAAGTGCTTCCTGGTGCTCTACTGGTGTAACTGTCTCCCCTACGTTAATGTCTTCCATTCCGGAAACAGCAATAAGATCACCTGCAACTGCCTCTTCAATTTCTACTCGTTTCAAGCCAATAAAGCCAAAGATCTTCGTAACCCTGAACTGTTTAACTGAGCCGTCCAGCTTCATAAGAGCAACCTGTTGGCCTACTTTCATCGTTCCGCGGAATACGCGTCCAATTCCGATACGTCCCACATAATCATTATAATCAAGCAAAGCAACTTGGAATTGAAGCGGGTCTTCCCTGTTATCAATTGGAGCAGGTATGTTTTCAACAATTGCTTCAAACAACGACTCCATGTTTTCTTCCTGTTTAGAAGGATCCGGATCCGGACTTGCAGTGCCTTGAATGGCCGATGCATAAATAACAGGAAACTCTAGCTGTTCCTCACTGGCACCAAGTTCGATGAATAAGTCAAGGACTTCATCAATAACTTCCTCTGGACGGGCTGAGTCTTTGTCAATTTTGTTTACAACCACAATCGGGGTGATTTTTTGTTCAAGTGCTTTTTTTAATACAAAGCGTGTTTGGGGCATTGTACCTTCATAAGCATCAACAACAAGCAAAACACCGTCAACCATTTTCATGATACGCTCCACTTCGCCGCCAAAATCGGCATGTCCCGGTGTATCAAGAATGTTGATTCTTGTTTCTTTATATTGAACAGCTGTATTTTTCGCTAAGATCGTTATTCCACGTTCTCTTTCAAGGTCGTTGGAATCCATTGCGCGTTCTTCAACGTGCTCATTCGCACGGAATGTACCTGATTGTTTCAACAGTTCGTCTACAAGCGTCGTTTTCCCATGGTCAACGTGGGCAATGATCGCTATGTTGCGAATATCATTACGAGATTTCAATAAATTCACTCCTAGTATAAATTGGTCTATGCCATTAACTTACATATTATATCACAAACATAGTAGAAACAAAGCAAGAAATTCTGTACAATAAGAAAATATGGGGTGAAGACAATGAAAAACGTACAATGGAATTTCTTAATTCTTGCATTATTAGCGACGGCTAGCCTGGCCTGGACAGGCATCGCAATTGCCGAAAGGAGCATAATTGGCATCGTACTTAGTATAGTCGCACTCTTTGTAATTATGGGCTTCGGCTTTGCCACAAAGAAGAAAAAGCGGGAAAAAGGAAAGCTTTAAAAAATTGCCGCTACTTTCTGCGGCGATTTTTTTAAAGGCTCTTTAAGTATTTTTCCTGAATTTCCTTATGCAAGCCCGGCTTCGACACAAATAGAGGGCCGCCCTTTAAGTAGTCGAGCGGGTTGCCATGCAAGTCGCTTACTTCTCCGCCAACCTCTTCGATTAAAATCGCACCGCCCGCAAAATCCCAAGGGGCAAGCCTTAGTGATATATAAGCATCCAGCCTGCCTGCTGCGACAAAAGCCATTTCCAAAGCCGCCGAACCGTATGAACGGGTTCCACGGACATCCCGTACAAGCGCTCCAAGTATAGAAGGATCAATTCTTTTGTTCTCGGTAACCCATGTGGCATTTAATGAAAGAATGGTTTCATTAATGGGCACAGGTTTAAGCGTCGGCAACTCCTTATCATTCATAAAAGCTCCCTTGCCGCGAAAAGTATGATACAGTTCACCATGGACGACATCATAGACAAGCCCGATTTTCCCTTTGCCCTCTTCAAGAATCCCGATAGATATCGCAAAATTCCGCTGCTGATGAATAAAATTCATCGTCCCATCGATCGGATCGACAACCCAGACAATCCCTGTCAAATCTTTGACATGATGACCCATTCCTTCTTCTCCAAAAATCCTATGCTCCGGAAAGTGCTCTGTTATTTTGCCCATGAAAAACTGTTCCGTTTCGCGATCCATGTTCGTTACTAAATCATTAGGATTTGTTTTTGTTTCAATGTTTAGCTTTTCTTCAAATGAAGTCTTTAGCCTTTCCCCTGCTTCCTTTATCCACTCTTTTGCATATGTATCGATTTTCTCCCAATTTGTCATTCCTGAATCCTCCGCTCATTTAATGAACACACTGATAGTTTTGCAAAAATCCATATTTATTATTAAAGATTACTGCAAGCTCCCTCATTCTACAAGCTTGGTGTCTTCCTTATATAAAAGGCGGACATTTTTTTCGTATCCGAAAAATGTCCGCCTTAAACCCTATATACGACTCTATAATTATATACCTTCATTTGACAGCTGTTTTTCTCCTTCAAACTTATAGTGCTTTAAGCCTTAATAGCTCAAGTCGGATTCTTTCAAGCTTTTGTTTGCATTGTGTCTGCTTCTTTTCATTGTTTTCCCCTATTGCTTCGAATAAAGTGGCTAGCTCATAATCCATTTCCATTCTTAATACTGCTGCCCTATGTTTTTCTACTTCTTTCGCTTTTAAGGCTTGATTCATAACTTGTTTCATGGTAATCTTCCCCTCTCAAGTAAGTGACTAAATTTTCAGTTTTATTTTTAATATATATTATGTCGTCCACCCTAAAACCGCAACAAATTTGTGTGAAAACCCAGCAGGAAGTTAGTGGTAGACATTGTTAGCAAAACTTTTCAGTTTTTTGTTCCGCTATGCTACAATAATCTTAGATTTAGAATTGTAGGAGGAAACAAATGGTACATACAACCTTTAGTGCAAGTGACTTTAATGTGTTTAAAATAGATGGTCTCGACCAGCGTATGGAAGCTTTAAAAGACCGGATTCAACCAAAGCTGAGTCAACTCGGTGAAAGCTTCTCGGCAGAACTTTCAGTTAAAACCGGGGATGAAATGTTCGCTCATGTCGCAAAACACGCCAGAAGAACAATCAATCCTCCAAAAGACACTTGGGTTGCTTTTGCCAGCAACAGCAGAGGATACAAGATGATGCCTCATTTCCAAATCGGGTTATGGGAAACTCACGTATTCATTTGGTTTGCAGTCATTTATGAAGCTCCCAATAAGGCTGACTTCGGAAAAGCCTTGGAACGAAATGCTAAAAAATTGAAAGATATGATTCCGAATGAATTTGTTTGGTCGACCGATCATACAAAACCTGATGTCATTCCTCATAATGATCTTTCTGTCACTGATTTGAAGGCAATGTTCCAGCGGCTGCAAACTGTCAAAAAGGCTGAAATTCTTTGCGGAATCCAGATTCCCCGGGAAGATGCCATCAAATTATCAGATGAAGTATTCGTGCAAGCAATTAGTGATGCGTTTGACCATTTATTACCCCTATATAAATTGGCTTAAACATAAACTCCGTTAAATGAACGTTAGCTAAAGCTACTAATAAAAGAAGGATTGGAAATGACATTCCAACCCTTCTTTTATTTATCTTAAGCAATCTATTTCATTTTTCAGGCGAGTACCTTGCTTTTTGCTGCTTCAATCAGATTGGAAATCCCTTCATAGTCCCCATTCTCCAGGAATTGGATCACCTTGCTTCCCACGACAGTCCCATCGCAATATCTGCCGGCTTCCTTCACATGCTCCGGTGTGGAAATACCAAACCCGGCCATAACCGGAACCGAGCTTAATGCCTTAACACGCTCTAAAAAACGACCTGTATCTTCTGCAAAATGATCTCTCGCTCCCGTTATCCCTTTTACGGTAACCGCATAGAGAAAGCCTTCCGCTCCATCGGCGATTTTTCTGAGTCTTGCTTCCGGGCTTGTTAAAGTTACGAGCCTGATGATGGCGATTTCTGACTGTTTCATATGTTTGGAAACCATTTGTTCTTCTTCCAACGGCATGTCCGGAAAGATACAGCCATCGACTCCAGCTTTCTGGCAATCTCGGGAGAAACGGTCAATCCCATATGCAAAAACCGGATTGAGATAGGTCATTAAGATAATCGGAATGTTTATTTCATTGCGGATTTCGATTAATTTTCCCATGATGTTTCTCAATGATACACCGGAGTCAAGCGCCCGCTTCCCTGCACGCTGAATGACCGGACCGTCAGCGACAGGATCGGAAAACGGAATTCCTAATTCTACGGCATCAGCACCTGCTTTTTCAAAAAACAGCAAATGCTGCTTTAATTGATCAAGTCCGCCATCACCGGCCATAATATAAGGAATGAAAGCTTTTTCGCCCTTTTCGGCGCACTTTTGCAATGTTTCATCAATTCGCTGTTTACCCATTCGAAAGCTCTCCCATCCGCTTTTGTATCGTTTCGACATCTTTATCGCCTCTGCCTGATAGGCAAATAACCAGGCTCTCATCTGACTTCATTTTTTTTGCAAGCTTCACCGCGTGCGCAATCGCATGTGAGCTTTCCAAAGCCGGAATGATTCCTTCTGTCTGTGACAGCAACACGAGGGCACCTATTGCTTCATCATCAGTCACAGAAGTATATTGAACTCTGTTGCTGTCCTTTAAGAAGCTATGCTCGGGCCCCACTCCCGGATAATCAAGTCCCGCTGATATGGAATGAGCTTCCTGAATTTGGCCATCCTCATCCTGCAATACATACATTAACGCTCCGTGAAGAATCCCTTGTTTTCCTTTTGTCAGGGTCGCAGCGTGCTCTTCTGTATCTACTCCGCTGCCTGCCGCTTCCACGCCAATCAAGGAAACCTCTTTATCCTCAATGAACGGATAGAATATCCCCATCGCGTTACTGCCGCCGCCGATACAAGCTACGATTGCCTCAGGAAGCCCGCCTTCCACTTTGTCAAATTGCCTTTTTGTTTCCGTGCCGATGACACTTTGGAAATCTCGGACAATTTTTGGAAAAGGATGGGGTCCCAGTACTGATCCCATTATGTAATGGGTATCATCTACATTGGCGACCCAGTATCGGAGCGCCTCATTAACGGCATCCTTAAGTGTGCCGCTCCCTTGGTCCACAGAAACTACCTTGGCTCCCAACAGCTCCATACGAAAAACGTTAAGCTTCTGGCGAGCGATATCCTCTTTTCCCATAAAAATAACACATTCTAAATTCAACAGTGCACAAACGGTCGCCGTGGCAACTCCATGCTGGCCTGCCCCTGTCTCGGCAACCACCTTTTTCTTGCCCATTCTCACTGTCAAAAGTCCCTGGCCAATTGTGTTGTTTATCTTATGGGCACCTGTATGGTTCAGATCTTCACGTTTAAGATATATCTTCGCCCCGCCTGCTTTTTTGGTTAGATTGCTTGCATAGTAGAGCGGGTTTTCACGCCCGATGTATTGAGTTAAATAATATTCCAATTCCTTCTGAAAGCTCTCGTCCTTACGTGCTTCTTCATAAGCATTTTCTAATTCAATGACAGCGGTCATTAATGTCTCAGGCACAAACCTACCACCGTATGGTCCAAAATGGCCGTTTTTGTCTGGTTGAACATAGCTGTTCATTAGACTCCATCTCCTTTAAGATAATCTTGCATTGCGTACAAATCGATAAATTTTTTCAAGATCCTTTGAACCGTTTGTTTCGACACCGCTTGAGACATCAACGCCGCCCGGATTGACGGTTTGAATCGCCCAAGCGACATTTTCCGGTGTAAGTCCTCCGGCAAGGATGACCTTATCTTCGGGTAGGTTGTTATTTGTTAATAAATCCAAATTAATGGCTACACCATTTCCGCCATGATACTGGCCTTTTGGGCTATCAAGCAAGTAAAAATCCGACTGAAAAGAAGAGATTTGCTCAAGGTCTTCGTGAACTCCAATTCCAAATGCTTTAATGACGGGAAACGGGATATCCTCTATATATTCCAGATTTTCATCACCGTGGAGCTGAATGTAATCAAGGCCAACGATGGAACCGATTCTCTTTATTTCTTCCACATCTTCATTAACAAAAACTCCAACAGCCCTGACCTTGCCTTTGACCCTTTTCATGATCTCCGCCGCCTGTTCAGGAACAATGCGGCGCTTGCTTTCGGCAAAGACGAAGCCGATTAAATCAGCGCCGGCATCCACTGCCGCATGTGCTGCATCACTAGTCGTAATTCCGCAGATTTTAACTAACATGTAAAAACCCCAAATCTATAGTTGAAATTCAGCTAGTTTATTCGGCAGGTCTTCACTTTTCATGAAGGTCTCGCCCACCAAAATCGCGTCTGCCCCGGCTGCTTTTACACGCAGCACGTCTTCCTTTGTCTTGATCCCGCTCTCGCTTATCAGCGCGCTTGAAGATTTTCCAAGTTCCTTCGCCAGCCTTTCTGTAACAGCCAAATCAACTTGAAATGTTTTTAAATCCCGATTATTGATGCCAATCATTTCCGCGCCTAAGCTGACCGCCCGATCCAATTCATGTTCATCATGCACTTCCGTTAACACTTCAAGACCTAATGATTTGGCAAAACGGTACAATTCCTGATGGCGCTGTACAGAAAGAGCCGCAGCAATCAATAAAATGACATCAGCACCTGCCCTTCTCGCCCGGTCTATCTGGATTTCGTCAATCATGAAATCTTTGCAAAGGAGCGGTACCATAACTTTCGCCCGGACTGCTTCTAAATCAGAAAAAGAGCCTTTAAAGAAATCCGTATCTGTCAAAACGGAAATACCTGAAGCGCCATGAGCTTCATAAATGTCAGCCTGCTGGGCAGGAATCACATCGGGATGGATATCTCCTTTGGAAGGGGATGCCCGCTTAATTTCCGCTATGATGCCAATGGAGTCTTTATTTTTAATGTCTGTATACAGCGAACGGCAAGGGGTCAAGAATTCCTTGCTCATGACATAGCCGCTCCTCTTTAGTTCGCTTACCTCTTCCTTTTTGCGCGCCAATATTTTCGATAAAATATCCTGCATTTACACCACCCCGCTTTTGGATTGATTATAGGATATGAGTGTTTCTAATTTTCTAAGAGCGTTGCCGCTATCGATGCTCTCATGCGCTAACGCAATCCCTTCCTTTATAGTGGAGGCCTTGCCGTTCGCATAGATGCCGAGTCCGGCATTAAGCAGGACCGTATCTCGGTGAGCGCCCTTTTTCCCTTTTAATACATCTAAAAGAATTTCACTGTTTTCCATCGCATCTCCGCCTCTAATTGCCGTATTATCATAAATCGGAAGATCCACTTCTTCCGGGTGGAGAGTAAAGCTGGTAATCTCGCCATTTTCAAGTAAGATAAGGCTGTTTGATCCCTGAAGGCTTGCTTCATCCATACTGCCTGCTCCATTTACAATGATTGCCCGTTTTCTTCCGAGTGAATCCAGCACTTTCGCAAACGGCTCCAGCATATCGTTCCGATAAACACCAAGCAACTGTGAAGTCAATTCCACCGGATTCGTTAATGGACCGATTAAATTGAAGACCGTCGAGATTTTCAATTCTCTCCTTATCTTCATAATCCGGGCCATTTTTGGATGGATATGCGGAGCAAACAAGAAGGCAATCCCATTCTCCATCAACATTTCTTCAATCTGAGACGGTGCGGCTTGTAAATCCACGCCCAGCTTTTCCAGTACGTCAGCGCTTCCTGTCTTGCTCGAAACACTCCTGTTCCCGTGTTTCGCGATTGTAATACCAGCTCCCGCGATTACGAAAGCGGAAGCTGTGCTGACATTAAAGCTTTGTGAACCATCTCCTCCCGTCCCACAATTGTCCATCACATTCTCCAGGTTATGGGTAATGCGCAACGCTTTATTACGTAAAACCTGGACAAGACTAGCGATTTCATCTGCTGTTTCCCCTTTTGATTTCAAGGAGACAAGGAAAGCTGCAATTTCGCTATCGGTTATTTCTTCTGAAAACAAAGATTCCGCCGCTAGTTTCATTTCCTCCTCTGATAAAGTTTTTTGCTCAGATAACTTTTCAAGAATCAATTTCATTCTTTTTTTCCCTCCTAGCTTGAAGAATAAATTCATGTAACATTTTTTTGCCTGTCTTCGTCCCGATCGATTCCGGATGAAACTGCACGCCATAAACTGGAAACGTAACATGTCGGATGGCCATGATTTCTCCATCGTTCATATCGCTAGCCATTACTTCAAATTCGTAAGGCAGGGTCTCCCTGTCGATGACAAGGGAGTGATACCTCATCACCTCGATCGGCTGTGATTGATATTCAAAAAACCCTTTCCCATTATGCGTAATAAGCGAGGTCTTACCATGGCAAATCCGTTTAGCTGTGATGATTTCCGCCCCGAATGCGGCAGCAATTGCCTGGTGCCCGAGGCACACGCCAAGAATCGGAATCGATTGATAAAAACGGTTGACCAAAGGGATGCAGATCCCCGCTTCCTCTGGACGGCCAGGTCCGGGTGAAATTACGATCGTTTCTGGCTTAAGGGCGTCTATTTCTTCAAGCGTAATCGCGTCGTTCCGCTTGACGACAATAGTTTCACCGAGTTCGGCAAGATACTGGTACAAGTTATAGGTGAATGAATCATAATTATCAATTAACAAAATCATGTTCTTTTTCCTCCATTAGTGATTTTGCTTTATTCATCGTTTCCTCATATTCTTTTTCGGGGATTGAATCATAGACAATTCCCGCTCCCGCCTGGACATATGCCGTTTTATCTTTAATAATCATCGTTCGGATCGCGAGTGCCATATCGAGATTACCGTTAAATGAGATATAACCGATTGCTCCCGAATAAAGGCCGCGCTTTACGTTCTCCAGTTCATTAATGATTTTCATCGCTTCTATTTTCGGGGCGCCTGAAACTGTTCCCGCCGGCAGACAGACGGCCAATGCATCCAATCCGGAGATGCCATCCTCCAGTTCACCGGACACTTCGGAAACAAGATGCATCACATATTGATAGCGTTCAATCAGCATCGATGCCGTAATGTCAATCGAACCGATCTTGCTGACCCTGCCAAGGTCATTTCTGCCCAGATCAACAAGCATCATGTGTTCAGCGATTTCTTTCTCATCTGAGAGCAAGGTTTTCTCCAACCGACTGTCTTCTTCCTCGCTGTCTCCCCTTGGCCTTGTGCCGGCAATTGGATTTAAAGCAACCTTTCTTCCGCTCACTTTCATCATGCTTTCCGGTGATGAGCCGAGGACGGCATAGTCTTCAAAATCAAGATAGAACATATATGGAGAAGGGTTTTTAACACGCAGCTTGCGGTAGACCTCGAATGGATCTCCGTCAAATCCTGATGTGAAACGCTGGGAAAGCACAATTTGAAAAATTTTGCCGGCAATGATTGATTCTTTCGCTTCCTTCACAAGTGATTCGAATTTCTCTTTAGGTATGGATGGACGGAACTTAAGTGCTGTTTTAACCCGACCGATAACGGGTTTTTCCTGTATTAGGAGCTCCTTCATCTTATCGATTCGATCCTGTAACACAGTTTCAGATTCATCAAGAGCGACGAGATGGACTTTTTGCAAGGCATGATCGAAAACAATCACTTCCTTATAAATCATGAAATGAGCTTCAGGCATATTCAGTTCATCATCAGGAACCTCACCGATTTCTTCATACTGGCGGATGACATCGTATCCAAGATAACCAATCGCCCCGCCATAAAACGGAAATGGCAATTCAGCACCTGTTTCTGTTAACAACTCTGTTTTTAAAAAGTCGAGGATCCTGCCTTTATGGCTTTCCACCGAGTTATTCCGCAAATCCGTAAGAGTTATCTCGTTATCCAAAGAGATAATTTCGAAGGCCGGGTTGCTTCCTAAGTATGAATAACGGCCATCACCCTCATGCTTGTTAGAGCTTTCCAGCAAGAATTTCTTCTTTCCGGCTAACTTCTGAAATAAGGAAACCGGAGTATGTGTGTCCCCGTCTAATGTCTCCAGCTTGCAGTTAAGCTTATTGTTCACATCATCACGTCCCCTCTTTTTCTAAAAAAAAAGTCCTCTGCAAACAGAAAATTCCTGTTTGCAGAGGACGATTATTGACCGCGGTGCCACCTCAGCTTGGAAGGCTTTTTATCGCCTTCCCGCTTTTCGGGTACATCTTTATTTATACCCTATCCCTGTAACGGTGGAATCCGGGCTCCCCTACTATTCATTCAAGGCGCCTCTCATAAGTCCATTCACCACTTTTTAGCGTACCGGTTTCCACCTTTCCCGGCTCTCTGTATCGCATCTAAAATGGCTACTACTCTTACTCAACGATTTGCGTATTCAGTTTAAAAAACACAAAAAGGGCCCTCATCCAAAAGGACGAGGAACCCGTGGTACCACCTTTATTAGCTTTAAAAGCTCACTTTACGGCAATAATAATTTGCCTGCCTTTTGTAACGATAAGGCGCGTTCGCCAAGGCCTACTTCCGCGAGCGGTTTCGGTTTGGGGCTCGAAAGTCCATTCACTAAACGATACATACCGGTTCACACCTGCCACCGGCTCTCTAAAATGCATCCATTAAGCTACTCTTCTTCGTCAATGCCGTTTATAAATAATTCTTATTAAACATAATAAAACGTCTGAACATACTAAGTCAAGAATTATCTCGAAAGATTTTGAATTTTTTGTGTAAACTATTTCATCGAAATCCATTCACCATCTTGTACTTCTTTGGCCTTCTTCATTACCAAATAAGCTGAATAACCGCTGACTAACTCAAATTCGTCGGTGTAGTTTTTTTCATCCGCCTTACCGGGAACGATTTCTTTGAACCTGCGATAAGCGGACATGATTTCTTCTTTCAGGACTTTGCTTTCGTATGCCTTTTCCACCGCTTCAAAAAAGTGAATGACATCAACGATTTCCTCAGTTGTCCAGTCCATATCCATTGGATATTGATAATCCATTTGTGCCACCTGCTTAAGAATAGTAGTACACCTTCCCAAAGTGTCCGTTTGATTATGTTGCCCATTTTTGCCTGATTGCTCCCGCTTCCTTGATCATTCTGTCAAATAGCTCGGAAACTGTCGGTACATCGTGGATTAACCCCATTACCTGTCCTGCCCAGGCGAATCCTTCATCAAGAACTCCATCATGAATGTAGCGTTTGTTTGCCTGCCCGCTTATGTAATCCTTTAACACTTCGTACTCGCCGCGTTCTTTTTCAATTTCAAGGATTCTGTCAGTCCAGCTATTGGAGATTACCCTTGCAGGTGCACCAATGGAGCGTTTGATGACAACCGTTCCATTTTCATCTCCTTCTAAGAGGGCTTGTTTATAAAGAGTGTGAGCGTGCACACATTCTTTCGTCGCGATAAATCTCGTACCCATCTCAATTCCTTCTGCTCCAAGTGAGAGACCGGCCATTAACCCGCGTCCGTCGCCGAGGCCCCCTGAAGCAATAACCGGTATCGACACCGAATCGGCCACCTGGGGAATCAGTACGGTTGTGCCAATATCATCCCTGCCTAAATGGCCGCCGCCTTCCTGCCCGACAACCATTACGGCATCCGCACCCAATTCTTCTGCCTTGACTGCCTGCCTTTTTGCTGCAACGAGAACGAGCTTCTTCACATTTGTCCCTTTTAATAAATCAAAAAAAGGAGCCGGGTTGCCGCCAGTAATGGAAACTACAGAAATTCCTTCCTCCATTGCCGCTTCGAGAAAGTTCTCAAACGTTCTCCCATGCTGTCCGATTGCAAAATTAACTCCAAACGGTTTGTCAGTCATGCTTTTTGTCTTACGAATTTCCGCGCGGAGATCCTCGGGCGTCTGTAGGCTCATCGCGGTGACCTGCCCAAGCCCTCCCGCATTCGAAACAGCTGCAGCAAGATCGGCATAAGCCAAATGGGCAAGCCCGCCTTGTATAATCGGATATGTAATGCCCAGCAATTCTGTTACCCTCGTATTCCAGTCCATGAAAACTCCCCTTCCATTCGTGTATCATTCCTTTTTTCAGTTTAAAGAAATTCTGTCAAGAAAACCAGAACTATCCTTTCGCACATTTTTTAAAGTAGAATGTAATTTCTTTGCAAACACTATAATAGATGCTATAATTCATTTGTTTTATGCTAATTTTTTTTCAGAAGAGGTGTTATGAAGAATTGTCACAATATGATACACCCTTATTCACAGGTTTAATCCAGCACGCAAAAAAAAATCCAGTCCAATTTCATATACCCGGACATAAGAAAGGGGCGGGCATTGATCCGGATTTTCGCGAATTCATAGGTGAAAATGCGCTATCGATCGACTTGATCAATATCGCTCCATTAGACGATCTCCATCAACCAAAAGGAATGATTAAGCAAGCCCAAGATCTGGCGGCAGAAGCCTTTGGAGCAGATCATACTTTTTTTTCCGTTCAAGGGACAAGCGGCGCGATCATGACGATGGTGATGGCGGTTTGCGGCCCTGGAGACAAGATTATTGTTCCAAGAAACGTTCATAAATCGGTTATGTCTGCTATCGTTTTTTCGGGAGCCGTGCCGATATTTATCCATCCGGAAATTGACAAAAACCTCGGGATCTCCCATGGGATTACGACTGAATCTGTGGAACACGCACTAGAGCAACATCCTGATGCAAAAGGATTGCTTGTCATTAATCCAACGTATTTCGGGATTTCAGCAGACTTAAAGAAAATCGTCGAAATTGCCCATTCCTATGACGTTCCCGTACTTGTGGACGAAGCCCATGGGGTTCATATCCATTTTCATGATGATTTGCCACTGTCAGCCATGCAGGCGGGTGCGGATATGGCAGCCACGAGCGTTCATAAACTCGGAGGCTCCCTGACACAAAGCTCGATCTTGAACGTCCGGGAAGGCCTTGTTTCAGCAAATCGAGTGCAATCGATCCTGAGCATGCTCACAACAACATCTACATCATATTTGTTGCTGGCTTCTCTGGATGTAGCCAGAAAACAGCTCGCCACCGGCGGCAAGGAATTGATTGCTCAAACGATTTCTCTTGCTGACTATATACGCGGAGAAATCAACAAAATTTCAGACCTGCATTGTATTGGCAAGGAAATTCTCGGCAGCAAAGCAACTTTTGACCTAGACCCTACCAAGCTGATTATTTCGGTGAAAGATCTTGGTATTTCCGGTTATGATGTGGAGAAATGGCTTCGCGAAAAGCATAATATCGAAGTGGAGATGTCCGATTTATACAACATCCTCTGTATTATTACACCTGGGGATACGAAGAAAGAGGCAGACCTATTAATCAATGCCCTCAAGGATATTTCTGAAGAGTTCCGAAAATATACAGCAAAGGAAGGCAAAACGGAAACCGAAGTGTTGCTGCCTAATATTCCCACCCTTACGGTAACACCACGGGACGCTTTTTATGCCGACACCGAAATCGTACCAATCGACGAGTCCATCGGCCGGACCAGTGCCGAGTTTATCATGGTATATCCCCCAGGAATTCCGATTTTTATTCCAGGGGAAATTATCACAAAAGAAAACGTCGAATACATTAAGAAAAATATCGAAGTCGGCTTACCTGTTCAGGGACCTGAAGACAGCGAGCTAAAATTCCTCCGGGTCATTAAGGAATTCAAAGCAATACGATAATGAATTAATCATGATAAAGAAAACTCGCCTCCGCCTTCGCTTTTTAAGGCGGAAGCAAAGGCGGAGTTTACTTATCTCAGATTGGAACCTTTGTTTTTACTTCCTTTTATCCAAAAGAGCCGGCATTCGAGAAGCCGGCTCTTCTTATAATTATTCTTCCGTATGATCCTCTGACCCGCAGCCGCAATTTGAGTAAAGCACGTTCACTTTTTCATCCTCATAATGATCCATTGTGACATTGCATTGTTGACAAACGATTGTTCCCATTTTTCAATCCCCTTCCTAATGATTAGTTTTAGTAGAAATTAAATGAAAACGCTTTATCTTTATAAATCTATAATAATATAACACAATTACTTTTTCAAGCTTTAATTGTATGTCACATTAAATGTTTTCGGTGTTTATTTTGGATCTTTTTCAAATTTAATCCAAATAAGGTATATCAGAATGATTCTTTTTGGCAGATTATTTAAAGAAAATTCGTCGACTGACGAGTCGTAAGGCGGAGTTTAGACGTAGTTGCCCTTATGCAGAAAGGAAAAAGAGCCAATTATGGCTCTTTCGATTATTATTCATATTGGGATTGAAACGGGATCTCCGGCAAGGTTTCTTTAAAAAATTCCGCTAATTCAACAGCATGTGCGCGTTCAATTTTAAAAGCAGCCTGTAAATATTCCAAGTCCTGACTGTCATTTAATTCCAGGAGGGTAGAACGACCTGTTTGCATACATATTACCAACGGCTTTCCAAAAAACATATTCGTATAGACGATTCCAAAATCAAATCTGGTTTCACTTGCGGTAAATCCAACAAACCTGACCTTGACAGTTTCGTTCTCATCATATAGTTTTTCGAAAAGTTCCATATTTACCTCCTTTTTAAACAATTATTAGAATATTATTATAATTCAGATAACCATATTATTCAAGTGAAAACCCTTGCTAATACTATTGTATAAAGCTGTAAAAGAATGCTAGAATGAAAACGAATACATAAAGACTCATTTTATAGGGGGAATGAGAATGACCGAAAATGCCTATATAAAACTGGTTCCCGGTTCAGACAAAGAAACGATAACACTTGACGAGGTAAAAGAATTATTTAGTTATTATAAGGAGATTACATCAAAGACTGGTGCTCAGTTAGCATGGAACTATGAAAACCAGGCTTTTCCATATGAAATGAAAGAAACGCTTGATTCAAAAGGGGAATGGATGTATCTTCAATCTGCTTCAGATCGTTATAATGTCATTTTACTTGGAATCGATCAAGAGAAAATCACCGATGATTCAAACCATGAAAGAATACAATCTTACATACAAGTGACACTTCCTGAATCAGCAACATACGGGGATAAAGGAAAAGCAAATGAGTTTTGCAAATTTCTCGCAAAAAAGCTAAAGGGCGAGCTGCACTTATTCAACAAAAGGATTATGTATTATTATCCTCGAAAGTAGGGGAACGTTTAAGGCATCAGGAAATTAACCTGAAGCCTTTCTTTTCAAGGAGTTTCTATCAATTCAGGGTCGAGCATTTCATAGCCTTTTGCCTGCAGCCCCGTAATGATTCCGGAAATTGCCTCGCTAGTCCAAGCTCTGTCATGCATAAGCAGATTGGCTCCGTTTATCAGATATGGTGAGTTCACCATAATTTGGGTCAGTGCCTCTTTTGATTGATAATTCTTCTCCCAGTCGTAGCCATACGTCCAATTCATGACCAGCATTTTTTCCTCGGTTGCAAGTTTCTTGGAAAAATCGGTATTCATGCCAAACGGCGCGCGGAAAAACTTCGGCCGCTCCCCGATTATCGCTTCAACCGCATCATTCAGTTTCACGATTTCATTTCTTTGCTCAGATTCGGACAAGTCCTTTAATGTAGCATGACTCTGCGTGTGGTTTCCGATCGCAAAGCCCATCTCATGAATTTGTTTCAGAACTGCCTTTTCTTCTTCACTGTCTAGGAAATGTCCATTTACAAAGAAAATCGCGTTCACATTATGTGATTTGAGCGTTTTTGCGATCTCTAACGAATGTTTATCCGGCGCATCATCGAAAGTTAATAGGACCACCTTTGCGTTGGCGTTAGAAATAGGATTGACAGACGAATTAGCCGGATTAAGACGGTATTGCGGTGTTACATTTTTCACCACCTGCTCCGTCTCTTCATCTTCAATGTTCCCTTTCTCCTCGTTCTCATGTTTAGACGGCTCTTTTTGTTCATCCTTCGTTTCTTTCTGTTCCGTTTTAGTTTGCAGTTTTTCTTTGCTTTCTACTTCCGAGGAAGCCTGGTTCCCGCTGCACCCAGTTAAAAGAAAGCAAAAGAAAACAGTACTTAGAAGTAGTCGTTTTTTTCTCAATGATGTACCTCCCGCTCGATTCAATATGGCAGAAATTCTTTAAGAAGAAGCTGTAAGAAGGCATAGCTGATTAAACTGGTGCAGGTAATAAGGATCGTGCTTCTATTTGACTTCAGAATCGCTTTTCCGATATAGGAGGCAAGATAGCAAAACACTAAAAACATCAACACTTTGAAAAGCATTCGGTCGTGATCCGATAACCACTCTACTACAGTATAACCACTCCAGACGATTATTTGAAAGAGGAATACAATGTAATTTTTCAAAGTATTCAGCCTCACTTTAGTAAGATCCTTTATTTTTCTATAACCTTTCTACATGTTTTCAAACATGCTTCCACTCTTTTTTAAGGCTCAAACTTGTCCATTATATCCAATTATATGGCTGAAAAACAAAAAAAAGCACACTTACCAAATGGTAAGTGTGCTTTTTTAGCATTTACTTAATAATATGGATTGGGCTGCCCAGGGCTACTTCAGCAGCTTCCATAGTGATTTCACCCAATGTCGGGTGAGCGTGAATCGTCATGGCGATATCTTCAGCAGTCATGCCAGCTTCAATAGCCAGTCCTAGTTCTGCAATCATGTCACTTGCTCCAGGCCCGGCAATTTGTGCACCGATTACCAGCCCGTCTTCCTTTCGGGTTACGAGCTTCATGAAACCATCTGCGTTATTTAAAGAAAGAGCACGTCCGTTAGCTGCAAATGGGAATTTCGCACCTGCTGCTTCAATTCCTTCATCCTTCGCTTGCTTTTCCGTATACCCTACAGAAGCAAGTTCCGGTTCAGAGAAAACAACGGCAGGGATAGCAAGATAGTCAATTTCAGAAGTTTGTCCGGCAATTGCCTCAGCGGCAATCTTACCTTCATATGAGGCTTTATGGGCCAATGGAGGTCCCTGGACAATGTCTCCGATTGCGTAGATATTGCTAACACTTGTACGGGCTTGTTTGTCGATTTCAACAAGGCCTCTTTCAGTCAATTTGACTCCAATTTGCTCAAGTCCTAGTTCGTCAGTGTTTGGACGGCGTCCAACAGTTACCAATACATAATCAGCTTCGACTTTCTTTTCTTCGCCTTTTGCTTCATACGTGACAACAACGCCGTTCTCTGTCTCTTCCACACCTTTTGCGGTCGCTTTCGTAACGATTTCAGCGCCTTTTTTCTTAAGGTTTCTTGCTACAAGTGATGACATTTGCTTTTCAAAGCCCATAAGAATTTCATCGAGGCCTTCCAAAATGGTTACCTTGGTTCCGAAGTTGGCAAACGCGCCGCCAAGTTCTGTTCCAATATAACCGCCGCCGATTACAACCATGGAAGCCGGTATTTCTTCCAGAGCAAGAGCGCCGGTAGAGTTAATGACGCGCTTAGAATATTTAAACGCAGGCAACTCGATAGGAGTTGAGCCTGTTGCGATGATCGCATTCTTGAATGTATACGTTTGAGCGGAAGTTTCACTCATAACGCGAAGGGTATTGCCATCAACAAAGTAAGCCTCTCCGCTGACCGTTTCAACCTTGTTTCCTTTCAGAAGTCCGGCAACACCGCCAGTCAGTTTATTAACGACAGAGCCTTTCCAAGCCTGGACTTTAGAAAAGTCTACCTTCACATTCTCAGCTGTAATCCCCATATCCTCTGAATGCTGTGCTTCATGAAATCTGTGTCCCGCAGAAATTAAAGCTTTAGATGGGATGCAGCCAACGTTAAGGCACACTCCGCCTACCGTCCCTTTTTCTACGACTGTAACTTTTTGTCCAAGCTGGGCGGCACGGATAGCAGCAACATAACCGCCGGGGCCTGCACCAATTACTATAGTATCTGTTTCAATTGGGAAATCTCCTACTACCATTTTATTACGCCTCCATTAACAATAGTTCTGGATCGTTAAGCAATCTCTTGATGTGATTTAATGCATTTTGTGCTGTCGCACCGTCAATGATTCGGTGGTCAAAGCTTAATGATAATGCCAATACTGGAGCGGCAACGATTTCACCGTCGCGAACGATTGGCTTCTCAGCGATGCGGCCGATTCCAAGGATGGCCACTTCAGGATGATTGATTACAGGTGTGAACCATTGGCCGCCTGCGGAACCGATATTTGTGATCGTACAAGAAGCGCCCTTCATTTCATCTGGAGCTAATTTGCCGTCACGTGCTTTGCCTGCCAGTTCATTGATCTCGTTAGAAATAGCAAAGGTGGATTTACGGTCTGCATCCTTAACAACCGGAACAAGAAGTCCTCTATCCGTATCTGCAGCGATCCCAATGTTGTAATAATGCTTTTGGATGATCTCGCCTGCTTCATCATCAATAGAAGTGTTTAAAGCAGGGAATTCACGCAATGCACTTGTCAATGCTTTAACAACGTAAGGAAGGAATGTAAGCTTGATTTCTTTTTGCGCTGCAATTTCCTTGAACTTCTTACGGTGAGCCACCAATTTGGTTACATCGATTTCATCCATTAATGTCACATGCGGCGCTGTGTGCTTAGAATTTACCATTGCTTTTGCAATCATTTTTCTTATCCCGCTCATTTTCTCACGAGTTTCGGGATACTGTCCAGCAGGAATTGTAGCAGCCGTTTTTTCCGTTGCTTTTTCTGCAGGTTGTCCAGCCTTCGCTTCCTCGGCATTAGCAGGAATTGCGGCACCTCCGTTAAGGAAGCCATCGATATCATCTTTCATGATACGTCCGTTGTCTCCACTTCCTGCTACCTGGCGGATTTCAACGCCTTTTTCACGCGCGTATTTACGAACAGAAGGCATCGCGATTATGCGACGGTTAGGATCCTCCACTTCAACTTGAGGCTGAGCACCTGCGCCTGTTGCACCGGTTGCTGCTTGCCCAGGAGCTTGTTCTTTTTTCACTTCCTGCCCTGCTTCTGCAGTTGACTGGACTTGTGCTTCTGTCTTGCTTTCACCTTTAGCTTCCTCTTCATGATCACCTTTGAACTGCAGGTTTTCATATCCTGGAGCATCTAATGTAACGAGCACATCTCCAACTGTTGCCACTGTACCTTCTTCAACTAGAATTTCTTCGACAGTACCTTCAACAGGTGACGGAATTTCCACAACGGCTTTATCGTTTTGAACCTCACAAAGCACATCGTCTTCTTGGACCTTATCACCTGGTTTAATAAACCACTTAACAATTTCACCTTCGTGAATACCTTCTCCGATATCAGGGAGTCTAAATTGGAATGCCACTGAATTCAACCTCCTATTATTCAATCATGTCATTAGTCCGACCAGTCATTCAAGTAATCTGCCTAAAGGATTTGGGAGCCTCTAAACAGATAGTTTATACATGTTTAGAAGTTCAATACTTTCTTCGCTGTTTCGATAATATCCTTAAAGTTCGGAAGCCAAGCCCCTTCTGCTTGAGAGAATGGGTAAACAGTATCAGCAGCAGTTACACGCAATACCGGAGCTTCCAAGCTTAAGATAGCACGTTCATTGATTTCAGCGACAACATTTGCCGCTACACCAGCCTGCCTTTGAGCTTCCTGTACAACAACCACACGTCCTGTTTTTTCAACAGATGCAATAATTGTTTCAATATCAAGCGGCTGAATTGTCCGCAAATCGACTACCTCAACTGAATAGCCTTCTTTCTCGAGCTCTTCGGCAGCTTTTAATGATTCATGAACCATTGCTCCATAAGTGATAATTGATAAATCGGATCCCTCACGTTTAACATCCGCCTTGCCAATTTCAATTGTGTATTCTTCTTCAGGAACTTCTGCACGGAAGGCACGATATAATTTCAAGTGCTCAAGAAAAATAACCGGATCATTGTCCCGGATTGCTGAGATTAGTAACCCTTTGGCATCATATGGAGTAGATGGAACGACAACTTTAAGGCCAGGTGATTGAGTCATAAGCCCTTCTAAGCTATCTGAGTGCATTTCCGGAGTATGAACTCCTCCCCCAAATGGTGAGCGTACTGTTATTGGTTGGCTATAACGGCCACCTGAACGGTAGCGTGTACGAGCCATTTGGCCAACGATGGAATCCATTACTTCGAACACAAATCCAAAGAATTGGATTTCCATAACTGGACGAAAGCCTTGAAGGCCTAACCCAATAGCTAACCCACCTATACCAGATTCAGCAAGCGGAGTATCAAAAACACGGTCTTCACCGAATTCTTTCTGCAATCCTTCTGTCGCACGGAAAACACCGCCGTTTACGCCAATATCTTCCCCGAATAGAAGCACGTTTTCATTATTGCGAAGCTCTGTACGTAACGCATCCGTGATTGCTTGTATCATAGTCATTTGAGCCATGGCTTACTTCGACTCCTTTTCTTTATATATTTCAAATTGTTCTTTTAAGTTATAAGGCATGTCCTCATACATATTCTCTATTAAATCCGTTACTTTTTGTTTTGGTGTTTCATCAGCAATTTTGATTGCTTCTTTAATATCTTCTTTCGCTTTTTCAATTGTGGAGTTTTCCAGCTCTTCGTTCCAGATCCCTTTCTTTTCAAGGAACTTGCGGAAACGTACAAGCGGATCTTTCTGCTCCCACTCGTTATCAAGGTCAGATGTGCGGTACCGTGTCGGATCGTCACCCGCCATCGTATGTGGGCCATATCGGTATGTCAATGTTTCAATAAGCGTAGGGCCTTCGCCATTTACAGCCCGTTCACGCGCTTGCTTAACAGCTGCATAAACAGCTAACGGATCCATTCCGTCTACTTGAATTCCCGGAATACCAGCCGCGACTGCTTTTTGAGCAATGGTCTGTGCTGCTGACTGTTTTTCAACAGGCGTCGAGATGGCAAAACGGTTGTTTTGGACAACAAAGATTGCAGGTGCTTTGAAAGCGCCCGCGAAGTTCATGCCTTCATAGAAGTCCCCCTGGGAAGCTCCTCCATCGCCTGTATAAGTAATAGCGACTGATTTAGCGCCTCGCTTCTTCATGCCCAGCGCAACACCGGCAGCTTGTACATATTGCGCACCGATGATGATTTGTGGAGAAATGACATTGACGCCTTCTGGAATTTGATTCCCTTTAAAATGTCCTCTTGAGAATAAGAAAGCCTGTGATAGCGGAAGACCGTGCCAAATCAATTGTGGTACATCCCGGTATCCTGGAAGAATAAAGTCTTCTTTTTCCAAGGCGAATTGAGAAGCCAATTGTGAAGCTTCCTGCCCTGCTGTAGGAGCATAGAACCCCAGTCTCCCCTGACGGTTCAAAGAGATGGATCGTTGGTCCAGTATTCGCGTATATACCATCCTTCTCATCAATTCTTGTAATTGATCATCGCTTAAATCGGGCATTGCCGCTTCATTAACGATTTCACCTTGTTCATTTAAAATCTGTAACGTTTGAAACTGCTCTGTAACTGCTTCACTCTGTTTTTTTACATCAAATTGAGCTTTTTTTGTCTTAGAAGCCATTTACATCACCCCATCCTTCCATATATAAGGTTTTATATTTACCATAAAGCATTTTTTCATGTCGTCGTTTTGCCCCCATGTTCATAACAGTGTTTATTTTCCACAATAAACAGCAGTGAAACATTCCTATTCTAATGATAAACTGTACCAATTAAAATGACAAACAATATAGTACAATGCTTTATTCAGTTTTAATTTTACCGAACAACTTTTAATTCGTCAATTAGTTAGAATTACAACTTTACAACATTGATAGCGTTTTTATATGACTTATTACACATCACCTTTTTTTGAAACTGTTATACAATAATTTTTAAGTCTGTATTATATAAAAAATGTTTCTTCAGGCTTCCGGGCCTACAAAGAATTAAGTTTATATAATTTTTAACTCTCGTCATAAAGGGTGTCCAATCGGATTTTGCTTTAATCATTATCTACAGCCATACTATTAAAGTGGAAAAGAATTATTCGCTTTAATAATAAGCTTTGTTTATAGATTTTCGGGTCATTTTGAAACTATGGGTTCACACGAATGATCCAAAAATAATATTGATCAAGAACGCTATATTAGCCTAATAATAAAAAAGCAAGCTCATTTGAGCCTGCTTCAGATTGTTGACAAAAGGGGTTCGGAATGGTCTCATTTCGAACCCCTTTTTAGTGATTATTTCTATTTTTGCTTATTTTGAGTGTGAATGGACCTCACTTAGCCTTATTTATTAGGCCACTTCTGGACCTTGCCATGTCCAGTTTGCCATCTTCTTCAAATTCATGGCAGCGAAAGTAAGCATCCCCTGCATCGACAATTTTTTAAGTCCCCTTAACTTTGTCCAACGCATGCCATGCTTTTCTTTTGCATCTGCGAATACGCGTTCTATCGTTTCTTTGCGTTTCGCATAGATTGGTTTTACATCCTTGTGGTGTCGCAAATGATCTGTTTCCTCTACATAATCCTGCCAAATATGCCTCGTCACCCCAATCATTTTATGTATCCATTTTAAAATAGATTTTAGGAACGTTCCATAGTAAACGTTTAAAAGCCTGTTGATCTTCGTTCCAGGCGCGAAGACTCCTGCGGGAGCAGCGGGACAGGTGAGACCCCGCAGGAGCATGCGACGAGGAGGCTCACCGCCCGCCCCTAAGGTGCGCGAAGCGCCTGGAACGGAAATCAACAGACCCCATTAACAGGCCAAATAAAAAAATAACTGCAGGCAAACTCGATTTCATCCAGTTTGTCTACAGTCTGAAGCAAGCTCATTTGAGCCTGCTTTTTTATTTAGTATCTTCGGTTTCAATTCCGGCGTTTTCATAAAAAGCCTTCTTCTCTTGATTGTACTGCTCGGTTTCAGTATTGAACTTTTCGCTTGCTTCCAGGACCTTTTGATAGGCTACATTGATTTTATCAATTTGCGCCTGGAGCTCGTCCATCTTCAAGTCTTCTTTTTTGAATAGCTCATAAAGCTCTCTATCAAGAGCAATACTTTCTTTATAGGACTTGTACACGTCCTCGTGAGCTTCGTAGCGGCTTTCCATGGTCGTTTTAAGCTCTTCAGCCTGCTCCTTGAGTTTTTGATCATCGATATCATTAATTTCGTCAGCTATTTTACTGAACTCTTCCTCAGAATCTTTAATGCTAGTATGCTCTTTTTCTATCAGCTTCTCGCGTTCTTGAATATTTTTCAACGCTTCATCGGACAATTTGACAATTTGGTCGAATTCCTTCATGCCCAGCTTGATAATTTGATCATATAATTGCTTTTCCTTTTTTTCTGATTCTGTAATTGGCGTTTGCTGCTCTTCAAATCCCATCTCTTTGTCCACCGCTTCCTCAAGGATGGAATGGATTTGTTCTTCCGGTGCGCTACATCCGGAAATTAAAACAGTTGAAAACAATATCACAGCGATACTACTAAAGCCCTTTAACACTACTAATCCCCCCAATTGATCACATTTTCTACTATACTGGATATCCGAAGGCTTTGACAATAGCAGACTATCACCTGCCATCTGGATAAATTTTCAAGTAGTCCGCAACATTCCCTTTTTAAAGGATACCAGACCATTATATGCCATTGGAATTTATTTATGTACTAGGCTTTGGCCTATACAAAATCCTACCGGGAGCATAGGCTGTAGTACATCGTTCCAAAAGGGATGATTAACTAAAATTCAGGAGGAATCCCACATGTATCATGGAGGTCACGGTAACGACATGTATAATGTTTCACCTTATTCCGGGCAGGACTGTTGCTACCCTGTTGCAGGATATGGCTATTGCGACAATGATGGTGGCAATCATTTTGCCTTAATCGTCGTACTGTTCATTTTGCTTATTATAGTAGGTGCATTCTGTAAATTTTAATCCTAGACCATTCCCTAATATATACCCATGATTAAGAATGGTAAGCAAGTTCTTGTTTTTTGTCCTGAGGTGATTGAATAGACATATAAGTTCAATCACCTCTTTTAATCGGCATTAATTAACTTTTGCAAACTGTTTTGGTAGACTACATATTATATATAGATACTTAAATTAAATTGAGGTGCAATCATGATTACAATGAAAGATATTATTAAAGAGGGGCATCCTACTCTCCGCAAAACAGCTGAAGAGGTTTCTCTCCCCGCTTCAAAGGAAGATAAAGCGACCCTTGCCAGCTTGATTGAGTATGTCAAAAACAGTCAGGATCCCGATATGGTTGAAGAATACGGGTTAAGACCCGGGATTGGCCTCGCTGCTCCGCAAATCAATATTTCTAAACGGATGCTCGCCGTCCATCTTGCCGATGACGATGAGAAACCATTCAGTTATGCCTTATTTAACCCTAAAATCATCAGCCATTCCATCGAGAAAGCCTATTTAACCTCAGGTGAGGGATGTCTTTCTGTCGATCGGCAGGTCCCAGGATTTGTTCCGCGTTACGCAAGAATTACCGTAACCGGAACAACGTTGGAAGGAGAGAAAATCACCTTGCGTCTAAAAGGTCTTCCTGCCATCGTTTTTCAGCATGAAATTGATCATTTAAACGGGATAATGTTTTACGATCATATCAATGAAGATGACCCCTTTGAAACCTTAAGGGAAGCAAAAGCGATTGAAAGATGAAAAACAGGAGCCTGGCGTGTGCCGGGCTCCTGTTTTTAGATTAAATTAAAATGCTTTAACCCCTTATAAATTCCATCGTCATTTACATCATCGGTTACATAATCGGCAAATTTCTTCACCTCATCCATGGCGTTCCCCATCGCAATGCCATGACCGACTGTCTCAAGCATTTCGACATCATTTAAACCGTCGCCAAAAGCATAGATATCCTCAAGCTTGAATCCTGCCCTTTCGATGAGTTTCTTAATTCCTTGTGCCTTAGAACCGCCTTTTGGCAAAACATCCAAAGAATATTCATGCCAGCGGATGAACCGGAACTGTCCATATTTTCCTTCGTACAGTTTTTGCTCTTCATCTGTACAGAATAATAAGGACTGATAAATCTCCCTGTTGCGATAAAACGTATCATCCTTTTCCGGGTGCGGAAAATGGAGGCTCCCCATTGCTTCTTCTATTCTTTCATGATGATCTACACTTGCTTTCATGGTCTTTTCTGTCATGAAAATCATCGGCGTGTTAGTATGATTGGTCGCATCTTTATGGAGCTGCGCCAGCTGAGTTTCAGATAGCGGATTTTTATAAATGACTTCGTTTTCAAATACAACATACTGTCCGTTATAACTAACATATGTATCAATGTCTAGTTCTTCCCGTAAATATTCAAACATAAAGGGAGCCCTGCCAGTTGAAATCGCAACGAAAGTCCCGTTTTCCTGCAATGCCTTGATGCCCTCTTTCGTTGACGATGGAAGCTTTTTATCATCATCAAGCAATGTTCCATCTATATCAAAAAATACAATTTTCACTTTTTCCACATCCTTACTTTCAATGCTGCTTTTATTTTACCGCCAAACACACACAGAATACGTATCCATTTAACCCTTCACCACGACTTCTGTCAAGGCTCTTCTCCTTGAAAACATTTTTCCAATATAAGTAACGGAATAATTTCTAATAATTACATATGCTTATACTAAAATCACTAAATTTCCCGAAAATCGGCTTGTGTCCGCAAAACACGTATTTACTTTATTTTATATTCCTTTACAATAAAGATAAGGGGAGTGTGATCCACCATGTTGAAAAGACTGCGTAAGAGATTGCAAAAACAGTGGAACGGACTATTACGAAAAAAAACAATCGCATGATTTTGTTTATGTGGCCCTTCAAAACTTGCGAAGGGCTTCTTCCTTATTGTAAAGTCATTTTCATGCTACACTTTACTAACATAAGAAATACATACTTTATTTAGCATGATAATCTAACACATGAAAAAATTGTTGTTTTTATATATAATGAAAAAAGCAATAAAAAAGATGATAGGAGGAATAATAGTGATTTTTAAGGTATACTACCAGGGAGATGCATCAGAAGTAGCTATTCGAGAGCATACTAAAATTATGTATGTAGAGGGAGAAGCGGAGCGGGATATCCGTTTGAAGATTAAACATATGCCTTTTAACATTGAATACATCGAACCTGTGAGCGGGGCATATTTGGATTACGAAAAAGAACAAAATGAAGACTTTAAAGTATTGGAGCTATAGAATATGAAATTTGTAAAAAATGATCAAACAGCTGTTTTCGCTTTGGGCGGTTTAGGCGAAATCGGAAAAAACACCTATGCAGTACAATTCCAGGATGAAATCATTGTCATCGATGCTGGAATTAAATTTCCAGAGGATGAGCTTCTCGGAATCGATTATGTCATTCCTGATTACAGCTATTTAGCAAAAAATGTAGAAAAAATTAAAGGCCTGTTCATCACGCATGGCCATGAAGACCACATTGGCGGAATTCCTTACCTTTTAAGAGAAGTGAATATTCCTGTTTACGGCGGAAAGCTTGCCCTTGGATTATTAAGAAACAAACTCGAAGAGCATGGCTTACTTCGCCAGACAAAAATGATCGAATTTCAGGAAGATGATGTCATTAAATTCAGAAAAACTTCTGTATCCTTTTTCAGGACAACCCATAGTATCCCGGATTCCTATGGTATCGTAGTAAAGACACCACCTGGCCAGATTGTCCACACCGGAGATTTCAAATTCGACTTCACTCCTGTCGGCGAACCGGCAAACCTTACAAAAATGGCTGAAATCGGCAAAGAAGGAGTGCTTTGTCTTCTATCCGACAGTACGAATAGTGAGGTTCCGCACTTTACAATGTCGGAAAGGCGAGTGGGCGACACCATCGACGATATTTTCCGTAAGGTTGACGGACGAATAATATTTGCCACTTTCGCATCAAATATCCATAGGCTGCAGCAGGTAGTTGAAGCAGCAGTTGTCAACGGGCGCAAAGTTGCTGTTTTCGGCAGAAGCATGGAAGCAGCCATTAATATCGGTATTGATCTCGGGTACATTAATGCACCGAAGGATACTTTCATAGAGTCACAACAAATCAATAAACTTCCTGCTAACCGGGTGACAATCCTTTGTACGGGTAGCCAGGGAGAACCTATGGCAGCTTTATCAAGGATCGCCAACGGCACACATCGACAAATTCAAATCATTCCTGGAGACACGGTTGTTTTTTCTTCATCTCCAATCCCTGGGAACACGATCAGTGTATCAAGAACAATCAATATGCTGTATCGTGCAGGGGCGGAAGTTATTGCAGGCAAATTGAGTGATATCCATACATCCGGTCACGGTGGGCAGGAAGAACAAAAACTAATGCTTCGCCTGATAAAACCTAAATTCTTTATGCCTATACACGGGGAATACCGCATGCAGAAAATGCATACTAAGCATGCTATCGCTTGCGGAGTCCCTGAAGAAAACTGCTTCATAATGGACAACGGAGAAGTTCTTGCCCTCAGCGAAGATGCCGCCCAGGTTGCAGGAAAAGTACCTTCAGGATCCGTTTATATCGATGGAAGCGGAATCGGCGATATCGGGAATATCGTTTTACGCGACCGCCGTATCCTTTCAGAAGAAGGACTTGTCGTTGTCGTGGTCAGCATCAATATGAAGGATTTCAAAATTTCAGCAGGTCCTGACCTTATCTCCCGAGGTTTTGTATATATGAGGGAGTCAGGCGATCTTATCAATGATGCCCAAACTTTAATTACAAAGCATTTGAACAAAGTGATGGAAAGAAAAACGACACAATGGGCCGAAATCAAAAATGAAATTACAGACACGTTGGCGCCGTTCCTATATGAAAAAACGAAACGCCGCCCAATGATTTTACCAATCATTATGGAAGTGTAAATATAAAACCCGCTCCGGCTTTGGAGCGGGTTTTGTGCTATTCAATAACTTTTCTCTCAAAACGGGTAATATCGGTATCTGCCCCGATCACGATCAGGATGTCGCCTTTTATAATCTGGTCATTCGCCTGAGGAGATACAATGATTTCATTTCCTCTTTTAATCGCTACTATATTAATGCCGTAACGGGCACGAACATCCATATCGATGATAGAGTTTCCATCAATTTTATCATTTGCTACGATCTCAACGATAGAATGCTCATCCGACAGTTCCAAATAATCAAGCACATTATTGGAGACAATACTATGGGCTATGCGCCGTCCCATATCTCGTTCTGGGTGGACAACATGGTCCGCGCCAATTTTACGAAGCACTTTTTCATGATAGTCATTTTGGGCTTTAGCGGTAATATTATTAACACCAAGCTCTTTTAACATAAGAGTGGTTAAAATGCTTGCCTGGATATTGTCACCAATTGCGACGATGACATGATCAAAATTCCGGATTCCAAGGCTTCTTAATACGGACTCATCCGTTGTATCGCCCACTATAGCATGTGAAGCAATCATCGCGAATTCGCTTACCCGGTCTTCATCCATATCGATTGCCAAAACTTCCATACCCTCTTCAGCCAGAGCCTTGCAAATGCTTCCGCCAAAACGGCCCAGTCCAATAACAGCAAACTCTTTTTTCACTGCAATACCTCCAGATTAGTTGAACTAACGCATTGATAAAATTGTATATTTTAGGATCATTCATGTGACACTTTATTTAATAAGTCCTGTTCCTATTTTATCATAAAGACATTATTTTTTTCAGTATTTGAAAAAGAGCCGATGAAAATCTTCATCAGCTCTTTCGATTATTCTGCCTTTTCATTTTCGTCGAGTACGCGATTTACGCGCTTTTCAAGCATTTTCATACCGCTGCCGCCCGCCTGGAAGTGACGGAGCTTTCCTTCTTTATCAAATACGTAATAAGCAGGCACGTATTGATTTTCGAATGTATCGTTTAATTTTAATTCACTGTCAACAAAAATCGGCTGGGTGATTCCGTGTTCTTCCGCGACCTTTTTGATGTCATCAAGATTCAAATCGTCTTCAGAACGCGGCATATGAACGGCTACTACATTTAACTTATCCTTGTAATTGTCTCTGAATTCATTGACCTGCGGCATTGCTTCCTTGCATAAATGGCAGCTAACAGACCAGAAGTGAATCAAGGTAGGTTTTTCACCGACCAATTGATCTTTCGTAACTTGCTCGTTTATCCATGCAGTTTCACCGATTAATTCAGGCATTAATTCACGTAATTTCACAGCTTATTCCTCCAAAGTCATTTAGGTTTCAATAATTATCAAAAAAGACCTAACATGGAGTTAGGCCTTTTATTTAATTGCTTTTAAGATTAAATTAAAGAGTCGCTTGACCCGGTCTCCAGTTTGCAGGGCAAAGTCCGCCTGTTTGAAGAGCTTGAAGTACACGAAGCGTTTCATCTACATCACGGCCAATGTTGTTGTGATTAACAACGGAGTATTGCATTTCGCCTTCCGGATTGATGATGAATAATCCGCGAAGCGCAACTCCTTCTTCTTCAATTAATACGCCGTATTCACGCGAAACAACGTGATTGGTATCAGCAGCTAATGGATAGTTAAGATCGCCAAGCCCGTTTTCCTTGCGGTCTGTATGTATCCAAGCTAAGTGCGTATGAATCGTATCGGTTGATACGCCGATTACTTCCGCATCAAGATCATCGAACTCCTCATAGCGGTCACTCATTGCAGTGATTTCTGTTGGACAAACGAATGTGAAGTCCATTGGATAGAAAAATAGAACTGTCCATTTGTCGTTCTTCATGTTTTCCTCTAAGCTAACTTTACCAAACTCTTTGTTAGCCATAACAGCATCCATTTCAAAACGAGGTGCTTGTTTCCCTACCATACGCTCTGGCATGATGTGATCCCTCCGATTGCATAATTTAATTGAGAAGTATTTGTCGAATCCTCAATCATTTTGAACACAATTCTCATTATAGACAAGCCTGAAAATGAAGTCAAACTATAAGTAAACCTTATATAATTAAGGAATCATTACTGTTTAGCGGCGCTCTTAAATGTGAAATAATCCGTCATGAGGGAAATAGCAGTCTCAATCGCCTTCTCATCAGGCGCAAGCTTTGCATGATGCAAGCCGAATTCGGAATCGACACCCAGCCAGAACATAAAGCCCGGAATTTCTTTTAGCATATAACCGAAATCTTCGCCTGTCATCGCTTCGGTGCATTCATGCACAGTTATTCCTTGTGTAGTTTTGGCAAAATCCATGAATTCCCGGGTCAGCGTTTCTTCGTTTAGTACTTGATGATACATGCTGCCGTAATCGATGGCTGCCTCACACTGATAACCGATTCTCATTCCTTCGACAAGCTGTTCGATTCGTTGCTTCACTTTTTCCATGGAAGTGGCCGATAATGTGCGAATGGTTCCTTCGAGTCGGGCATTTTCAGCAATAATATTTTGAACCGTCCCTCCAGTAATTTTCCCGATTGTGATCACAGCCGAGTCCAATGGATTCACATTTCGCGAAACGATTGTCTGAAGCTGGCTAACTAGTGAACATGCTACAAGGACCATATCGTTGGTTTCATGCGGATATGCGGCATGGCCGCCTTTCCCCTTCAAGTCAATGAAAAGCTCTGACGTATTGGCGAACAGCAGCCCTTCTTTAACAGCAATAGTTCCGACAGGGTATTCCGGCGCGATATGTAGCGCAGTAATGATATCAGGCTTCCAATCCTTCATGATATCAGTTTGCAGCATAAGCTCTGCTCCACCTGGTCCTTCCTCCGCCGGCTGGAAAATAAATAACAAATGATCATCTATCGGGTTGTAGGTGAAATGAGTCAGTATTCCGAGGGCGATGCTCATATGGAAGTCATGGCCGCATGCGTGCATGAACTGCTCATGCTCAGAAACAAATGGCAAACCGGTTTCCTCTTGGATAGGAAGGCCATCGATATCCGCCCGGTAACCGATTGTTTTTGTTGGATTTTCCCCATGGATTTTCGCAAAAATACCGGTCCTCCATGTTTTAATTTCCAGACGGTCACCCGGTAGTGCATGCAGATAATCCAATAAGTACTTCTGTGTCTTAAATTCCTGAAAACCGGGTTCGGGAATCTTATGCAAATCCCTTCGTATAGCTGCAAATTTCGCCATGCTTTGTTTCCCCCTATAGACAAGGCGTGGATCATGAATCCACGCCTTGTCCAAAGTCTATAAAAATGTAGCCCGCTCATTATTCAAAACATTAAAATACCAGTCTTTATAATTGACGAAGCTCTTGCTTGATCTCTGTTTTGGACTTCGTTTTCTCATCAATTTCCTTGATAACTCTTGCAGGTGTTCCCGCAACGACCGTATATGGGGGTACATCTTCAATTACGATTGCGCCTGCGGCAACGACTGCCCCTTTACCGATTGTGACACCTTCAAGGACAACCGCATTGGCACCGACCATAACGTCGTCTTCAACAACTACCGGTTTTGCGGATGGCGGCTCGATTACTCCTGCCAAAACCGCGCCTGCACCGATGTGGCAGTTCTTGCCTACCGTCGCTCTTCCGCCAAGGATTGCGTTCATATCAATCATCGTGCCTTCACCTATGACCGAACCAATATTAATAGACGCTCCCATCATAATAACGGCATTGTCGCCGATTTCCACTTGGTCACGGATAATCGCGCCAGGCTCGATTCTGGCCTTAATTCCTTTTAAGTCAAGCAACGGAATCGCGGAATTTCTGCGGTCGTTTTCTACGACATGGTCTTCGATTTTTGATTCATTGGCAGCGATGGCTTCGCTGATTTCAGCCCATTCACCAAAGAGAACCCCTGTATTTCCTGTAATAAAGGTCTTCGTATTTTCGCCAAAATTAATTCCTTCCAGCTGACCTTTCACATAAACTTTGACAGGCGTTGATTTTTTACTGTTTTGTATAAATGAGATAATTTCATTTGCATCCATCATTTTCATGAGTAGTTCCCCCTGCTATGTATAATTTGCTAGTCTTAAATTTACCAAACTAAAGGATGTAAAATCAAGTGAGAATCATCATTTTTTCTCTTCACTTGAACTTATGCCTTTTTATGAATATGTTCTTGGATCACTTCGGTAAAAGCCTGTACCTGCTTTAATTGGAACGATGATTCATATCCGCACAACCATGTATCTCTTTCAAGGGAATGATTATGTTCGTCATGTAACGGAATCTTAAAGATATTTTGATCTTTGTCATGCAGGGTGATCCCCGGTAAAATCGCGTAGCCAATTCCGTTAAAGACCATCTGTTTGCAGGTTTCAATCTGGTCCACGACAATCGTGTTCTTCGGCGAGGTCTTAAACTGGCGGAACCACCAATCCTGAATTGCCTGATAATAATTGGAATCGCTTTTAAATTGGATAAACGGTCGGTCTGTTTCGAGAATCTGTTCTAATTGGTTCATTTCTGTGTCAACCAAATAGAGCATATCTCTAAACAAATGCTTTTTAATTCCTTTCCAATCAGGAGCCCCTCTGATAATACCGATATGGACCTGGCCATCATAGAGAGACTTCAATATCTCACTGCTCCACCCGGTTATCAAAGAGATTTTCGCATATGGGTATTTCTGCACGAACTTTTTCAACACCTGTGGCAGCCAGTTCTGGCCAACGATCGAGGCGCAGGCAATTTTGAGTGTTCCATAGACTCCATGCTCCATTGCCTGGATGCTTTCCCTCACTTTTTCTTCTTTTTGCAGCATTTCATTGGCAAACCTGATCACCGCTTCCCCCGCAGGGGTTAAAGAAAGTCCTTTTTGCGAACGGAGGAACAGCTTCGTCCCCCATTCCTTTTCGATAGATTGCAGCCTTTGGGATAGAGCAGGCTGTGAAACAAACAATCTTTCCGCTGCCTTTCTCATATTCATTTCCTGAGCAAGCACTGATAAAAGCTGATATTCCGAGAATGACATTTGCATCACGCCTTGATAATTTATTCTTATCGTAAAAAGTTAGTTATTTGCTCATTTAATTATCACCAAATTCGCCGTATAATACAAGGGCAAAGAACAGGAGTGATGATAATGACAGCGCTATTGTTAATTTTGATTGGATTTACGGCCACATTTATCGGTACGCTTGCGGGTAGCGGCGGATTAATCGGAATGCCTTCGATGCTATTGATCGGGATCCCCATTCATAGTGTCATCGCAACCGCAAAGTTTTCAAATATGTTCTCTTCCTTTTCGAGCTTTTATACTCTCTTGAAGCAAAAAGAATTAACGTGGAGACATGTCTCGACATTGATTCCATTTGCATTATTCGGGGGACTTTCCGGTGGCTTTTTGGCAAATGCCTTTACGGAAAATACAATGAAGATTATGGCCATCGTACTACTCGGCACCGCTTTTATGATCAGCTTTCTCAAAAAACCGAAGCCGTCCGCAGACGGGGTCTGGAAGCTGCCGAAAAAAACGTATCCGTCACTTTTTGGGATTAGCGTATACGATGGCATATTTGGTCCCGGACAGGCGACTTTACTAATGTATACATACCTGCGCCACGGGGCTTCCTATTTACAAGCTTTAGCTTTTACTAGATTCCAAACCTTTATCAGCTGTGCCGCTGCATTTGTCACGTATCTGTACGCAGGTCATTTCAAATGGGACACCGCTATTTATTATGCGATCGGTTCATTGGCCGGGGCCCAAACCGCCGTAAGAACAGCCCGGCACATTTCCTCGAAGCATTTGAAGTATATCTTGCATGCAGTTACCGTAGCATTAATTCTTCAGCTGCTTTACAGAATCTTGAAAGAAAACATTTTTTAGTTCAAGAAATAGGGACATTTTTCCTGCGACTCTTATGAACCTCAAGTTAAATTTTTTTGAATTTTTCAGCTGCGAAATCTGGAACTGGCAACATAATGAGCCCCCGCTACAAAAACTTGTAAACTAATTCATGCTTTCTTTTTTCGGAAGCAGCAAAAGGAGCAGCAAGCTTACTACCGCAAATAGCAAAACGATCAGATAAACGTTTTGGAGTGAGTAGCTGAGTCCATCCTGCAAGACTTCCACCGCTTTGGCAGGCAGCTTGGCGCGCTCTTCACTGTTTAACAGTTGATTCGCCGAATCGATCGTTAGTTTTGTTCCTGAGTGATTATTCTTATCTAGATATGACTGAAGCCCCGAATTCATGATTCCGCCTAAAAGGGCAGCCCCGACGGTCGTGCCGAGGTTCCTCATGAACATATTGGAAGCTGTGGCAATACCTCTTCGTTCCCAGCTCACCGTGCTTTGGATCAGTACGATGAACGACGTCGAGGTGAGCCCCATTCCGACACCGACAAAGAATGACCCACAGGCCGCAACCAGAGGTCCTGCTTCCGGTGGCAGAAACACTAAAATAAGGCTGCCGGCAATCAGAGAGAGCCCTCCTAAAATAGAAGTAGCTTTAAAGCCGATTTTTGCTAACAGCCGTCCTGAAACGGCAGAGGCGATTGGCCATCCGATGGACATGGCTGTCAACGTAAATCCGGCAACCGTTGGAGAACGTTCCATCACTCCTTGGACAAAGGTCGGAAGAAAGGTGGATAGCCCGATCAGCATCACTCCAGTAGTCAATGAAACGATATTGGCTATAAGAATTGACCGTTCCTGCCAAATTTCAAACGGCATCATCGGTTCAGCCGTTTTCTTTTCCTGTCTTATGAATAGGAACAAGGCTATTAAAGTAAACAGAACAAGTCCAATCACCTGCACCGAAAACCACGGCCAATAAACTCCTCCTTCGACGAGGATCAGCATGATGGATGAGATTGCAAGCGTTAACAATATAGCACCCGGATAATCAATCTCACGTTTTTTCTTTTCGATATTTTCATATAGAAAAAACCAGATTCCTGCTATGGACAACAGGCCAAGAGGAATGTTGATCCAGAACACAAGCTTCCATGTTACGGACTGGACGAGGATTCCGCCGAGAGCCGGTCCCAATACCGCAGAAATCCCCCATACGCTTGATAGATAACCCTGAATGCGGGCCCGTTCATGTTTTTCATAAATATCGCCGACAATTGTTGTAGCGATCGGGGCAATGGCGCCGGCACCGAATCCCTGAATAAAGCGATAGATAATCAGCTCATTCATAGTTTCAGCAAAGCCGCACAAAAGCGACCCTATTAAAAAAATAATGATCCCAATAATCAGGATCGGCTTGCGGCCAAATAAGTCCGACAGCTTACCATAAATCAAAACGGTGACCGCGTTCATTAATAAATATCCTGAAAATACCCAGCTGTATAGGGAGAAGCCACCGAGCTCGCTTACGATTGCCGGCATCGCTGTCGCGACAATCGTTCCCTCTATCGCCCCCATAAACATGGCGAGTATAATCGCAGCCAGGACAAAAGGCCGCTTTATTTTTTTGTTATTTGGAATGTATTCACCCATTGTCTGCCCCATTGCCACTCACCACTCTTACTTTAAAACAAGACCGGAGGCTTATTTTGCAGATTTCTTTTCTCTTCCCACTCCAGCGTTGTATACCTCTTTCAATATCGCCCTTCTTGTCAGGATCCCTTCAAAAACCCCCTCTTCGTTTTCCACACAAACAAACGGGTGATCAATCAATAGCTCAAGAGCCTTATTAAGCTCATCTTCGGTATAGAGTCTCGGGATATTTATATTCATAATTTCTGATACTTTTTTATGTTCAAGCATTTCGAATTCTATTCTTTGCAATCCTAAAATGGAGTCAAGTATGACGGGCGTACTGATCAATCCATGAAGCTTATACATCGGATCCAATACAGGTATCGCCGTATAACCGCTTTTTGTCAATACAAGAAGCGCGTGCTCTAAATTATTGGTGACTTGAACATGCGCTACTCGCTCGGATGGTATTAAAAGATCTTTCACGCTTGTTTCCATTAAATCTCCGTCTCGTGTACCAATCATTTTAAAACTCCTTACCCTATGTTACATGTTTTTTTGTACCTTTTTAGTTTATCACAGGAAGGGCAAACTTGCTTCTTCGAGATAACCTATGGTTAACAAAAAAATGGGGTTCATCAAGCGGCAATTAACCGAATCGGCTGTATCTTACCCTTTGCTCGTTTCAATATTCCTTTGTTCATACCCGCAATTCGGACACTCAAAAATAACATTTTGATTGGATTGTGATGTGAGTACAGAATTTAATGCATACTCCGCCTTACAGCCCGGGCAAATCACAATAGGCATTTCCACATTCATTTTGCATCCCTCCATTTATAGAATGCGTATGTACCTGGAATTCATGCAGTCTCACGAAGCAGACACCCATTCATTATCTAAAATAACCGCCTTACCAAAGTGGCAAGGCGGTTATACTTTCCTGTTATTGTAGCAGATCAAAAATCTCAATGGTAACCATATCTATGTTATCAAATTGATATTTTGAAGGCTTGCCTTTATCACTAAACACTTCTAACTCGAACATATCCGTCTTGCTAAAATATGTAACCTGGCATTTCTTTATTCCATCTATTTCAAAAAAACGCTCCGCTGATTCCGCTTCTTTTGATTGTTCTTGAAGATTTTTCAACCTGGTTAGGATGCCTTGTAATTGAGACACACTACCTCCCCTTTCTAATTAAAACCTATATCGATAGGTTTCACTATATCATATATTTCTATCCAATAACTACATTGAATTAATTTCAGAATACTTTATACGTTTCCTTTACACGGTTGGGATAACAGAATAGAATATATTTGAATTAAGAAAACTCGTTGATCGACGAAAATTAGGCATAGTCGTGCTCATGGAGATAGCTGGTATATACTTTCCTATCTGCCAGCAATTATTCAATAGAGGAGGGTTATTTTTGGGGAGTATCATTGAAATCGATAAGAGAATTTCATTAATTGACGGGAACGATTTACATCGAAAGCTCCGAACCGGAACATATGTAATAAAAGAGGAAGAAATCACGATTGTCGAGACATCGGCAAGTCCATCGATTCCTTATGTACTTGAGGGCTTATCAGAAGCAGGCATTCAGCTTGAGGATATCAAATATATCATTTTAACCCATATTCACTCGGACCATGCCGGCGGGGCAGGCTTGCTGCTGCAAAAATGCCCGAATGCCAAAGTAATTGTACATAAAAAAGGTGCGAAGCATCTTGAAGATCCAACAAGGCTTATTGCCGGGGCCAGAGCCGTGTATGGGGATGAGTTTGACTCACTTTTTGATCCAATCATCCCGATTCCTTCTGAAAGGATCATTATTAAGGAAGACCGGGAAACTCTCGCTATCTCAGACACATCCACCCTTACCTTTTACGATACACCGGGGCATGCCAACCACCATCTCAGCATTCATGACCATGTTTCTAACGGAATGTTTTCCGGTGACACTGTCGGCATTTATTATCGTGAGCTGGATGAGGATAACATTGAATTTTACCTACCTTCTACTTCACCGAACCAATTTAACCCTGAAGCGATGCTTGCGTCGGCAGACCTTTATAAAAGCTTGGGAATCGACCGGGTGTTTTTCGGTCATTTTGGAGCTTCACACAACCCTGGGCAAGTCTATCAGCAATTAAAATACTGGCTGCCGATTTTTGTGGAAACCGCCAAGGATGCCCATGCATCTCATACGACCTTTGAAGAAAAGCTGTCCGCCCTCTCTTTTGACTTGTTTAAGACGGTTCGAGATTATTTAGCACAAAAAGGGGTGCCCGACGATCACCCGGTGTATGAGATTTTAGCCCTGGATTTACGGGTTTGCTCGATGGGGCTAATCGATCATTTGATGAAACAGGATCAAAAATGATCGTTTTTAAAGCAGAATTTATCCCTGCGATTCTTTTTTGAGGTATAATGCATAGGAATGATCAATGATCCGGAGGCCCGATATGCACAATATTACCGTATACTCACAGCCAGATTGCCCACCATGCAAAATCGTCAAAATGTTTTTGAAGGAGTACAATCTCGAGTTCACTGAAAAAGATATCAAAGCCGACCATACAGCGAGACAGGAATTGATGAATAAGTATGGATCTTATTCAACTCCGACAGTTGTGGTTGACGGTGAGGTTATCATCGGTTTCGATCAAGAGAAACTGATGCAGACCCTTCAAATTAATCATTAAAAAACAGGTCTTCCCCAGTGGAAGACCTGTTTGAATTTGGACTTATCATCGAGCACAAATCCAGATCATCGAGCAGCACAAATCCGGCGAAATGTATACTTACCTCAACTTGGAACATAAGCATGGATTTTCTCCTATATATCGTACTTTCTGTCCTCTTGTACAGGTGAATCGTAAATTTGTTCTATAAACAGGATCCCAATACTGAATAACGCCTGTTTCGGATTTTCCATAAATTCAACTGAGAACGGCTTATATTGCTGGTCATCAGCTGCTGATGGAGACATATCCGCTGTCTCAGAGACTGTGCTTCCCTTTGCTTGTTCATTATCATATAACACATCCGCTATTTTCCACGTTCCATCTTCCTTAACTAACACCACTGTTTCATAATGATCTTCGCTATTGACAGGCCCTTCTACAGAACCGGGGAAATATTCCCGCACTAACAACCTTTCTGTATCGGGTTCGTATGTCACTTCTGTATTTTCGGAATAACTGAAGAACGGTATATAGTAAAAGGCAAAATCCGTGCCTGCTGTCGCATAGCCTCCATCGGTTTTCACAACATTTTCATGGATAAACGTTTTTTTAAATGAATCAGTGAAATGGGTGTCCAATACCTCGCTTATCTCTTCAAGGGATCTGGATTCTTCACTGAGCGAAACCTGTTTTTGGAAAGCCTCCTCCAATAATCCATAAATCTGGCCTTTATTTAGGTCTTGTGCATCAGCCTCAGATCCATAAGAAAATAGCAATAGTAAAAATGTTCCCAGCATAACTGCTATATATTTTTTCACTTTCATCTCTCCTCACTGTTGTAATGTTCACCTTTACCCGAGGTTACACCGACAAATGATCGTGCGTACTTTTTTAGTACCCTTCCACAATTCAATAAAAACACGAATTACAACTGGTAAATAAAGGATTGTAATGGATAGACCCCCTACTTTCTTTTCCACAAGTATGTTTAATCTAGGCCATAAAAAAAGAGACTCCACTGTTGGAATCTCAGGAAATAATCATCTAAATGACAAGTATAAAATATATCCGACAACAAAAACAAAAAAGAAACCGATAGCCAGAAAAATAGGATTTCTTAAATAAGGATGATTTTGGACGTTTTCATTCAATTGCGAATCGAACTCGCCCTTCATCGCCTTTTGGGTTCTTCCTGCACTGATTGTATAGATTAGCGAAACGAGAATAATTCCAATGACGATAAGCATTAGAATCCAGATAAACGTGCTCAAGCTACATTCCCTCCAAGCCCTGTTTTGCTTAGCGTAACTCAAGCCGTATCCATTTATTCAAAGAAGCGCGTCATGCTCATAAAGATAAGAATAAGAGAGATCCAAAAATAAATATTCTTCACTATTTAATGGAAAGGAGAACGTACGGATCGTTTCACCTGTATCAATATCACTGTATAAATCCGATAAAATCCCTTTTTTCTCATATTTCATCTTAATTATATTTTCCAAGAAATAAGGTCGCCAACTCCAGTTTTTATGTAGATATTCCTGCTGGGTGATCCATACCCCGTTTTGCTTCAGCACATTCGGCGATTTTTGGAAGCCTTCTTCGTCACAGATATACAAGCGGAAGCACATCGATTCGAACGATTTTGCCAGAGCGCCGAGTAATGTTTCATACGTATCAAGCTTTTTATGATTATTGAGGAAAGCGTGTATTTCATCATTAAACTGGACTGTTTTTTGATAGACGGTTTCCAGCTTCTTCTTTTCAAAGGAGATAAAATTGCGGGATTCACTCTGGAATTTCTCACGCAATCGATTTTTATCGATGAAACCCTGTTCTGGACCCGCTAAATAATGACCTTGATAAAAACGCGCTCCGTTTCTCCAGGCGAATCTTAGCTGATAATCCTGTTCGATATGCTCGAATAACAAATTGGCCCCTATTTTTCTGGCCAGCATGCCGAGGGAGAAAAGAATGACCTGGAAAGCATCTCCGCCGGTTTTTCTAAGTTTATCTAAGTTAACCTTCAGTATATGCGGTGACATCTGCGCGATCCGGTCTAAATGACTTTCCTCACCGAGGTGATCAATCGCGACTTTGATTCCATATGTTTTATAGTAAGCAAGCAGATGCTGCAATTGCTCAAGATTCTCTGAGTAATCCGTGTCGGATAATTCCAGAACGACCCGACCCATTTCATTCGGTTTCAAATATTTGCGAATAATTTCCAAGAAACTTTCACCTTGATCAAAAAGCAAAAGATTAGGGTCACGGTTAATAAAAATCAAGAAATTTTCTTCATTCTTGACGATTTGCTGCAACGCCTTCTCTAACAAAAGATTATCCACATCGATCCTGTATTCTTCCGGAATTGTTTGGTCATGAAAAAAAGGCCCAAGACTTATGTCATGCTGAAACCGGCCAAGAATCTCATACCCGATAACCCGATGTTCATCCGCGCTGAATATTGGCTGAAAAACCGGTTGAACCTTTTCCGGATTCGTTAAAATCTCCATCGCATCCATGAGTATATCCTCCTATCATAAGCACTCCATGGAAGAATTATACCATTGCCTCATAAGCAGTGAAATAAAAACAGCCTGTCCCCCTATTTTTTTGAAGACTGACGGCATTCCTGTGAAAGAATGCAAATAGTCTATTAGGGAACAGGCTGTTCTATTGCTCAGCTATCATTTTATTAAGCTTGATAAACGTGTTGAGGATCATCCTTCTTTTAAAATAGCCTCTTTTTTTGACAACAAGGTCATTTAAAACGGCCACAACCTCCCCGGAATCTTCCAATGATTCAAATCCGGAAATATGAATCCTGATTAATCCCAGATTGGAAGGAATAAACAGTTTTTCACACGTACGGTTCTTCATCATGCAATTCCCTCTCTTGTTTAAAGATGGCAGGGATGCTCTCCTAAGGTCCATCATTAGAAGCATATTAGAATGGGAAAAACACAGGTATAACAACAATCATGATCAACCCGATGAATATTTGCAATAAAATGCCAATCAGGGCAAAATCCTTATATTTATATTCGCCCGCTGTCATGACCAGTGCGTTCGTTGGTGAAGCAACGGGAGTAGAGAAGGCCATCGAGGCAGCAACAGCCACGCATAATAGAAATGGATAAGGACTATGGTGCATCGTGACGGCGCTTAAGAAAGCGATCGGCGCTATTAAGAAAGCGGTGGCCGCATTCGAAATGAATTGGGCAAGTATCATCGTCAGTAAATAGAACCCCGAAAGAAGGGCGTATGGTCCGAGCCCGCCAAGGACTTCGTTTATCCCATTGCTTATCAGCATGGCTCCTCCCGTATTATTAAGGGCAATCGCCAGGGGAACCATCGCCGCAAGCAGGAAGACAGACTCCCAATTTATTTGTTGATAGGCCTCTTCAATCGATCTAATGCAGCCGGTCACGATCATCAAAAATGCCGCAATTAAAACGGAGAGAACCGGTGGTATGATATCGACAGCCAGCAGGATAAGCATAAGGGCCATAATTCCGGCCGCAACCGGCGCTTTGCCTAATGGATCAGTGCGTTCCTTATCTTCTGATTCACTGCCAATAACAATGACATCCTGCAGATCCGCTGATATCCTGTTAATATTATCCCATTCACCATGAATTAAGAGAGCATCTCCAGACTGTAACTGTTCTGTACCCACATCTGCCTGAATATATTCCCCTTTTCGATTGATCGCCAGCACATTGCACTGATATTTTTCCCGAAAATGGACATCTTTCAGCGTTTGGTTTTCATAGTCGGAATGAGGGACGATAAGAATTTCCGTCAGCCCGAATTTGCTGCCAAGGAAATGCTTTTTAATCGCGTCAGCATTAAACTTCTTCAAGCCCAGATCATAATCCTCAGCCAATCCTTTGACGGACTTCTCTTCGCCAAAAACGAGAATGATGTCATCCGGATGCAGAATCTCATCCGCTTTGGCAGAGAACGTTTGACTTTTTTGGCGCAACGACTTTTCTTTTATTTTTCTGGTAATTTCTATCACTGTAATTTCATACTTTATCGGTAAAATCAGCCCTGAAAGTCTTTCGCCAACTATATCTGATTCCTCAGGGATATTTAGATAAAACAATCGGTCATACACTTTGTATATACCGGCCAGCTCCGAGGCGGATATATCCTTCCCGCTGTTCTTGGTGGTTACCGTTTGATTCGGAAGCAGCTTCCTGCCTGCCGTGAGCATAAAGATTAGACCCGCTCCCAAAACAACAAGGCCAATCGGCGTAAAATCAAAAACATCAAACGTATCAAATTCATTACTTCGCAATACATCATTGACAATCATATTAGGCGAATTAGAAATTAACATAAGAACTCCGCCAAGGCTGCTGGCATAGGCGAGCGGAAGCAGGAATCTCGAAGGGCTCGTTTTCTGCTTAAGCGCCATGCTGGTCACTATCGGAAGCAAGACAGCAACAGTCGCCGTCCCGCTGAACAAGCCGCTGAACAGGCCGGCCGTAAGCATAACAATCACAAAAAGCTTCCGCTCACTATTGCCGCTCAGGCTAAGAAAATAACTCCCGAGCCTTTCCGCGAGACCGCTGCTGAATGCCCCAGCGCTTACAATATATAATCCGGCAATCATGATCACGACTGGATTCGAGAAGCCTGACAGGGCCTCTTCCATAGTAAGAATCTCCGTTATACTAAGCACTAATAGTGCGGTCAGGGCAACTAAATCAGCTCTGAATTTTCCTTGAATAAAGGTGGCTATCGTCACAACAATGATAATAAATGTAAAAAGCATGGACTGCGTCATTCGGTACCCCCAGGTAGATGTTCGCTCTTGAAGGATATTTGTCTCTATGTTTTTTAATATCCTGATTCTTTTAAAAGCAATGAATAAAAGTATAATATATTCTTCTTTTTATGTATATTGTTTGTTAGTATGAGATAGTAACACTTATTAGAACTAGATAGGTTGATCATAATGAAAAATAATATAACCCGCAGATCCTTTCTAAAAAGATCAATTGCGGCCATTCTTGCTTTGTCCGGCATTAGTGTTAGCGGCAAGTACTACACTCATGAAGTTGAACCAAAATGGCTCGATATCAATACCATTTCCATACATCACCCACTAATCCCGAAAGGATTTAACGGGTTTAGGATCGTTCAGTTCAGCGATACGCATCTAGGATTCCAATTCCAGCTTGCTGACTTGGAATCGATTATCGGAAAAATCAATGATTTGAAACCCGATCTAATCATTTTTACAGGTGACTTGATGGATCATCCCAATCAATATCCCTTTCAAAAGGAAACCATACCGCTTTTAAAGAAATTGCAAGCCCCGCATGGGAAGTTCTGTATATACGGCAACCATGACCATGGCGGGTATGGTTCAGAAATATACGACAATATTATGCGAAAGTCTGACTTTCAGGTTCTGCTCAATGCCAATACCTCGATTTCTCTCTTAAATGGAGATGAATTGTTCATTGCAGGCCTTGATGATCCCATGCTTGGAAATCCCGATTTTGCCGCAGCAACAGCAGGCATCCCGAAAAACAGCTACACAATTCTGCTCTCACATGCTCCCGATCTCGCCGATACATCGGCAACATACGATATTCAACTGCAACTGAGCGGTCATAGTCATGGTGGCCAAGTGCAAATCCCATTTGTCGGGGCTCTCATTACACCGCCTTTTGCAGAAAAGTATAAAGAAGGCACGTTTGATATAGACCAATTAAAACTTCATGTGAACAGAGGACTGGGAACAACCCGCCTTCCATATCGCTTCTTGTCCAGACCGGAGATTACCGTGTTCGATTTAAAATCTCACTAAATTATTATATCATTAGAGAGGACATGAAAAAACAGCTTTCAGAAATTACCTCGTCATGTACTAACAGACCGCTTACTTTTTCTTACAAACAAATCCTAAAATGATATAATAAAAATAGACGGAAAGGTTTATGAAAGGAGTTACCATATGCGTCAAACAGAAGGTCAGAGTTCCAGTGAAGATCATTCAGTAAATTTTCTTGCACAAGCACTCTTTGTTGTTAATAAACATGCAAAAACAGCACCGGAACCAAAGTACCTTTATAATTTAAAGCGTGCCGCTATAAACAAGATGCTCACAGAAGGCAAAGCCGAAAAAAAAGGATTGCATTTTTCAGACAATCCTCGATTCTCTGCGCAGCAATCAGATGTCATCATCGAATGTGGCGATTTTATTTTTCACTTACCCCCAACAAGGGATGATTTTAAAAATTTACCTCACTTAGGAAGCCGCACCGCTCATGTTCGGAATCCAAAGGCAACTCTTTCCCTATCCAAAGCAAAACAAGTCCTGCAAGACTATGTGGGCAATCTTGATGAATTAAATAAGGATAAGCCTAAAGGATCAAAGCAACATCAGAAAAATAATTTCCAAAATACGTTCCCGTCCTCATTTCTTGGAAAAGGATTTAAATATTGATTGAGCGCTTTTTTAAGATGATAATCAGGCGAAATTGCTTTCATGCAGAAAATATAACCATTTCTATCTGAAAAACGGGTGCCAAGCATTTAGCTTTGGCACCCATTTTTATTCTCTATAAAATATGCTCGTCTATCAACTGGATCAGCTCGGCAATTTCAGGTTTGCTGACTTGTGCATCAGCACCTACTATCTGACCTTTATGACGAAGGTCGTCCGTAATCAGCGAAGAGAAAATGATAACCGGCAATATCCCCAGACCTGCATCCTCTTTAATTCTTTTCGTTAAATGATGCCCGTCCATTTGCGGCATTTCAACATCTGTGATGATCATTTGAACTTCTGAGACAATATCTTTCCCGGAAGCAAGCAGGCCTTCCAGATATTGCAGGGCATCGAGGCCGTTTTCAAAAAACTCAAGGTTCTGAAAACCGGCTTCATTCAATGTATCGTGCAGGAGCTTTCTTAGAAGCGGCGAATCTTCCGCCACAACAATCTTTTTATTGGAGCGCTCGCGCTTACCTAATTTCTTAACCTGCTGAATATTGATCCCTGACTCGGGATTAATATCCACAACAATCTTTTCAAAATCCAGCAATAAAATCATGTCACCGTTCAACTTAACAACGCCAATAATCTGGCTGTCAATTCCTTGATAACTTTCAGAAGGCTTTTCAATCTCTCCCCAGGAAATCCGGTGGATTTGCGAAACACTATGGACATGGAAAACCATTTTTAATTGGTTAAATTCAGCAACGATGAATTTATCCAATGCCGGGTTTTCCGCAGGTGGGAAACCTAACGCCTGGGCAACATTGATTACCGGAAGCACTTCACCGCGCAATTCAATGATTCCTTCCACATTTTGATGGGCGTGAGGCACCAGGGTAACTGGTATAGGATTGATGATTTCCTTAACCTTTATTACATTAATCCCGAATTTATTCTCTCCGATGCCGAACTCGACAATTTCCAATTCATTTGTGCCACTTTCAAGCAGTATTCCTTTAGCATTCTCCATTTAATTCGCCCTTCCTTCGTCTCCAAATCAATAATTAGTCGGACATATTGCAGTAAAAAATAGAATATCCTCACAGATTTTTTCGGCTGATTAAATCAATTCTTTATAACAAAACGATAATTATATGAGATTTAATTGCCTATTTTAGTCTGTTTCCTCTTTATGGAGGGGAAGAGTCATGAATATCTCTGTGCCCTTGCCTGGCTCACTTTCATATTCAATCCCTCCATGATGACTTTCGATGATCGATTTCGTAACCATTACGCCTAAGCCGGTTCCGGTATCCTTAAGTGTGAAAAAGGGTTCTCCTATTCTTTCAAGCTGCTGCTGATCCATTCCTATGCCATTATCGGTAATCGCGATCAACGCTTTCCCGTCATGCTTTGTTACATTGATCATCACCCTGCCATTTGTATGATTGATTGATTCTACCGAGTTTTTAATCAGATTATAGAAAACCTGCTTGAGCTTGCCCAAATCGCCGATCAATTTATAATCGTGATGAATGTAATAACTCAGGTCAACACCGTTCATATTCGAATACGATTTCATAACATTCATTACATCTTTAATGAGGCTCGAAACTTGGAAGATCTCACGCTTTACCGAATTCTGTCTCGCAAGATCCAAATAATCAGCAATGATGGTCTCTGCCCTTGCCAACTCCGTTAATACAAGCTGCATGTATTCTTTATTCATCGCCGATTTATCATCCTTCATCAGTTGAATAAAGCCTCTAACGACAGTCAATGGGTTCCTGATCTCATGCGCCACGCTGGCAGCCAATTCACTGACAACGTTCATCTTTTCTGAATTGATGATTTGAATTCTGAGCAACGCATTTTCTTCCATATATTCCTCGTAAAAAACGATGGTCAAAAGAATGACAGCATAACAAAGCCAGCCAACAATCAAGGCCTGAAAAAAGTCATCCGTATACAAGAAGTTGTTGGTTTCATCTACATTGAAGATAAGCAGAGAAAAATAAAACATAACAATGGATACCGTAGCGGCCAAAAGTGCATACATATATTTTTGCTTCTTGGAAAATCTGCTCCAAAAATATGAAAAAATAAGTGGAAGGGCATATATGAAAGGGATTAGGACAAACGATGCCATCAATCCTTTGCCACCTATAAAAATACGGAACAAACTGGTCAGAAGGATAAGCAGAAAAGCGTAATTCTTTCCGCAATAAAAAAATGCGAATATGATGACTAAAGAACGAAAATCATAGGAAATCCCGTTAATACCAGCAATAGGAAAAACCATACTTAATATGGCGGATATGGCCAATAATAAAAATCGATGAAATTGATTTCGCTTGTTATTCGGGAAGTAATTCATTTTCCCGATAATACCATGATAAAGAAATACCGGTAAAATAATGATTAATAAATGCAAAAATACATTTTCCAAGTTTAACATTTTATCATTCCTTAAAAATGTTATAAAAAATTACAATACAACTCCCTTATCATCGGTCGTTTAACAAGAAATTTTTTATTGTTTTAAAGAAACCGGATTCACTTAACGAAATCCAGCAATAAGACGTCTGATCTTATTATTTTTTCATAACCAATGTGCTGGCAATCATATCGTGCAATCCCTGCTTTTTCTCCGTGAAAGCAGCCATAATATAACCGATATAGAAATTCCTGATAAACACATTTCTATTAATCTTCCAAAAGCTTTCCAAAAGGGAATACAATCCCCATTTAGATCAGTTAGTTTTTCCCTGGCTCCTTATGTAGTGTAAAATAGATAAAAGAAAGGGAGGAACACAGGAATGGAACATTTGCTCAACCCACGAGTTAAAGATATTGAAATATCCGGAATCAGAAAATTTTATAATATGGTTGCCCATATTGACGATACAATTTCGCTTACCCTCGGGCAGCCTGATTTTCCAACACCGAGTCATATTAAAGACTATGCTAAACAAGCGGTTGACGAAAATTTTACCGTTTACACACACAACGCTGGTTTCATCGGGCTTAGGGAAGCGGCGTCATCGTATTTTAGCGTAAAGTACGGCTTGGATTATCAAGCGGAGGATGAAATCATCGTTACCGCAGGAGCCAGTGAAGCAATTGACATTATCTTTCGCACGATTTTAATGGCTGATACAGAAGTCATCCTTCCCGGACCTGTCTATCCCGGCTACGAACCGATCATCACGCTTTGCGGAGCGAAACCGGTATACGCGGATACAACCGGTAACGGATTCAAGCTTACCGCTGAGATTTTGGAACCGTACATAACCGAAAAAACAAGATGCATCGTACTGCCCTACCCTTCCAACCCTACGGGTGTATCCCTTACAGCCGAAGAGCTCATGGATATTGCGAAACTGGTAAAGGACAAGGATATTTTTGTTCTGGCCGATGAGATATACAGTGAGTTGGTATACGATCAAAAACATATCTCTATTGCTTCTTTTATCAAGGAACAAACAATCGTGATTAACGGACTTTCGAAATCCCATTCGATGACCGGTTGGAGAATTGGATTCATTCTTGCTCCGGCAGCCATTTGTAAACATATCCTTAAAGTCCATCAATATAACGTAACCTGCGCTGCATCCGTGTCCCAAAAGGCGGCTTATGCAGCACTGACGGAAGGCATTGATGACGCAAAGCCGATGAAAGAAGAATATGCAAAAAGAAGGGAATATGTATATTATCGGCTGAATCAGATGAATTTACAGGTTGTAAAACCGGACGGAGCTTTTTATTTTTTCGTCAAGCTACCGGACGGCTATAAAAGTTCATTGGAATTTTGCCTGGAGCTGGTGGAGAAAGCCAAGGTTGCCGTGGTGCCAGGTGATGCATTTTCACAGCTTGGCGAAGGATACTTCCGTCTTTCCTATGCCTATTCAATGGACACACTTACAACAGCAATGGACCGAATCGAAGCATTTTTAAAGTGAACACTGAAAAAGCATATTCCCTGAAATAGGGGATATGCTTTTTCGAATTCATTCATTTTTTTGCCAGTATTTATAAAGCGCCTGGGTGCCGCTGATTTCTTCCCCGGCTTCAGCCAGCTGGTCGTACAGCGCTTTTGCGAGCGAAAGGCCGGGCGCATCCATTCCCATCTTCTCCGCTTCCTGCAGGGCAATATTCATGTCTTTAATAAAATGCTTAATATAAAAACCTGGTTCAAAATCACCCTCTATCATCTTCGGTGCAAGATTTGATAGAGACCAGCTCCCCGCGGCACCTGATGAGATTGATTGTAATACCTTTTCAGGGTTCAAGCCTGCTTTTTTTGCATAGACAACCGCTTCACTGACTCCGATCATATTAGATGCAATCGCAATCTGGTTGCACATTTTCGTATGCTGACCTGATCCGGTCGGACCTTGATAGATAATGTTGGTGCCGATTATTTTAAAAAGCGGCTTGACCGCTTCAAAATCGGCTTCATCCCCTCCGGCCATAATTGCCAGCCTTGCTTCTTTTGCGCCAATGTCTCCACCGGAAACCGGGGCATCGATGGCATGCATGTCTTTTTTCTTCGCCTCAGAAAAAATTTTGCTGGCAAGCTCCGGAGTGGACGTTGTCATATCTATTAAATATGTATTTTCACGTCCGTTTTTGATAATGCCATCATCTCCAAGGTAAATCTCTTCCACATCATGCGGATAGCCGACAATGGAAATGATCACATTCGCCAGCATAGCCATTTTCTTTGGAGAATCAGCCCACTCTGCTCCATTTTCCAGCAATTCTTTCGCTTTTTCCTTCGTCCGGGTATATACGATCAGTTTGTAGCCTGCCTGAAGCAGATGTCCCGCCATGCTTTTTCCCATGACGCCAGTGCCGATGAAACCAATCGTTGTATTGTCTTTATTCAAAATCATTTGTTTCACTCCTACCTGATTATATCGACTTTATCATTCCGCCATCGACCAAGAAGGCACTGCCGGTCATGTACGTATTTGCGTCAGACACAAGGAATGTGACCACCCTTGCAAACTCCTCCGGCTTCCCATATCTGCCCAGCGGAATATTACTTTTCACGTTTTCTTCCACTTCCTCAACCGAAATACCATTTTTCTCCGCGTTCACCTCGTCAAGGTGGCGGACGCGGTCGGTTGCAATTCTGCCCGGCGCAACTGTATTAATAATAATTCCATACGGAGCAAACTCTTCGGCAAGCGTTTTTGACAATCCGACGATCGCGGTCCGAAACGTGTTTGAAAGAATCAGTCCGGGAATCGGCTCTTTAATCGAAGAAGAGGCAATATTGATGATCTTTCCGCCTCGTTTTTTTAAGTAAGGCAGACATTCACGGATTGTTCGTATGTAGCTCAAAAGATTCAGTTCAAAGGAATTTTGCCATTCATGATCCGTCATTTGCTCAAATGATCCAGCAGGAGGCCCACCAGCATTATTAACGAGAATATCAATCCCGCCAAGTTGAGATACTGCTTTCTCAACCATCTCTTTTATTTCTTCATAGTTCCTAACATCTGCTTGAGAATAGATAATCCTGCCTTTGCCTAATTCGGAAAGCTCGCTTTGAACTGCGGCTAGCTTATTTTCATCCCTGCTGACAATGAGCACATTCGCTCCCTCTTTCAACAATTCAGCAGCGATTGCTTTGCCAAGCCCCTTGCTGGATGCGACGACAATCGCATTTTTACCTGTTAATTGATAATCCATTTTCCTCACTCCCTTTCTTCTTTCGAATGGTCATGCCATTTTCAGAAAATTGTTTCAATATCTACATTATACATATTTGAACAGGAATCTGTATGAACTAAACCTGGAAATCTTAAAACAAAAAAAAGGCCGGCTGAGCGAACTCAGACCGGCTTCAAAAGGGGGAAATGAGAATGTCAGCTGCTTTAACCGAGCTAAACCAACTGTACTTGATTTACATATACCCGCCATAAAAAAATGATAAACCTTTTTATTAAACTTTTTTTAACAGAGCCTCTTCAAGTGATTTTTTAGTTTAAATGGATGTAGTTTTCATTTAAATCGCTCTGTTTTTCGTTTAAATCACTTTGTTTTCTGTTTACAGCATTTTCATCCTTTGATTATGAATACAAAAAAAGCTGATTACTTTTGAAAGTAATCAGCCCTTTTTCTTATTTTATTGCTTTATTCACAGCTTCCATGACCGCTTCGTTTGTATCTAAATCTAAAACAGATTCAGCAAGCGTCGCCATGTCTACTTTTGATAATTTACTGATGAGTGACCGTGCTTTTAATATGGATGTGGCACTCATTGAGAATTCATCAAGGCCAAGTCCCAACAATAGAGGAATCGCTGTCTCGTCTCCGGCCATTTCCCCGCACATTCCGGCCCATTTGCCATGCTTATGCGCAGCATCGATGACCATTTTCACAAGACGCAGGATTGCCGGATTATATGGTTGATACAAATAAGAAATCCGTTCGTTCATCCGGTCAGCGGCCATTGTATATTGAATTAAGTCATTTGTCCCGATGCTAAAGAAATCCACTTCTTTTGCAAATGTATCGGCCATTACTGCGGTAGACGGAATTTCAACCATGATCCCGACTTCAATTTCTTCGGAAACAGAGGTGCCGGAAGCAACAAGCTTCTGCTTTTCTTCTTCAAGAATCGCTTTGGCCTGGCGGAATTCCCCAAGTGTCGCAATCATTGGGAACATGATTTTCAGATTCCCATATGTGCTTGCTCGAAGCAGCGCACGCAGCTGCGTCCGGAAAATGTCTTGCTGATCCAAGCACAGGCGAATGGCACGGTAACCAAGGAACGGGTTCATTTCCTTGGGAAGATCCAGATAAGGCAATTCCTTATCTCCGCCGATATCAAGCGTACGGACGACAACCGGTTTTCCCTTCATACCCTCCAAAACAGCTTTATAAGATTCAAACTGTTCGTCTTCAGTCGGCAGCTGGTCTCGTCCCATATACAAGAATTCTGTACGGTAGAGGCCTATCGCTTCTCCGCCATTGTTCACGACACCTTCTAAATCCTTTGGTGTGCCGATGTTTGCCCCAAGCTCAACATGATGTCCGTCAGCAGAAACGGTTTTTTCATTCACAAGCTTAGCCCATTCAGCCTTTTGTTGTTCATATGCTGCTGCTTGTTCTTGATATTTGTTGATTAGCTCTGGTGTCGGGTTGATATGGACTTCACCATTGATGCCATCCACGATGACCATGTCGCCATTTTGAATCGAGGAAGTCGCCGCTTTCGTTCCTACAACCGCGGGAATTTCCATGGAACGGGCCATTATCGCGGAGTGGGAAGTGCGTCCTCCGATATCAGTCGTGAAACCTAAAACAAACTGACGATTCAATTGAGCTGTATCTGATGGTGTTAAATCTTCAGCGATGATGACCACTTCTTCCTGGATCATACTCGGATTGGGGATTTGAACACCAAGCAGATGGGACAGAATTCGCTTCGTCACATCGCGAATGTCGGCAGCACGTTCTTTCATGTATTCGTTGTCCATCTGCTCAAACATTGTGATAAACATATCTGCAGTATCTTTTAGAGCAAACTCCGCATTGATGCTTTCAGATTTTATTTTTTCTTCAATCGGTCCTATCATTTCAGGATCGCTTACAACTAATAAATGCGCGTCAAAAATGGCTGCCTTATCTGCTCCCAAATCCGTTTCAGCCTTGTCGCGAATTTTCTGAAGCTCAGACTTTGAAGTTTCGACGGCACTTTGAAATCTCGACAGTTCTTCTTCAGCTGATTCAATGGTTTGTTTCGATACCGATAAATCAGGTTCGATCAAGCGGTAAGCCTTTGCAATCGCAATGCCGTTTGAAGCGGCAATGCCGTTTAATAATGTAGACATTATTCAGCTAAACCTTCTTTTGTCAAAGTTTCTTCAAGCGTGTTCAACGCGTCTTGCTCATCGCTTCCCTCAGCTGAAATCGTAATCTCCGCATCTTTACCGACACCAAGTGACATGACGCCCATAATCGATTTAAGGTTCACTTTCTTTCCTTTATGCTCAAGGTTAATTTCGGAGTCGAATTTTCCTGCAGCCTGTACAAGCAATGTTGCCGGGCGAGCGTGAATACCTGTTTCTGCAATAACTTTAAACGTTTTTTCTACCATCGTGATCATTCTCCTTAAACGATTGATTTGATGAAGCCTGTCTTACCTTTTCTTTTACATCTATAGAATTTTTTATATGTTCATGTTTCCCAGCTTGGGATAATTCTATTTTATAAAATTGAGAAAAAAGCTCTTGGAAAAGAAAGCATTTTCAAAAATCACTTGTCCCAAAATAGCTATCTTTTCTTTGTCAGACAATGCATACATCATTTATTCTTACTATTACAATTTACCTAATAATCGCATGTAAATCAAATAAAAAACGCAAGATTCGAAGGTTTCATCCCGTGATTCACATTCTGTTCAAAAATAAACGGCTACATTAAATATCCAATTGGGCTTGCTTTGTGAAAAACACCCGATAAGAAAGTAATATAAACAAAATAACCGCCAAAGACACACTGCCCAGTATCCCCAATAGAATCGCAATTTGATATTCAATCGCCACTATTGGGCTTATCCCGGCCAATATCTGTCCTGTCATCATTCCAGGCAGGAAGATAATACCCATTCCAAGCATATTGTTCAATGTTGGCAGGACTGCTGAATCAAAAGCGCGATCCGTGTATCTCTTCACTGCTTTGGAAGGAGCTGCCCCTAACATGAGCGCTCCTTCGATCCGATCCCTTTCGCTCGTCAATCCTTCAATCAATGTTTTCATTCCCAATGTAATTCCTGTCATCGCGTTTCCGATAATCATCCCGGCAATTGGGATGAAATACCGCGGTTCATACCATGGCTGAAAATGGATGACAACTCCATTGAAGTACACTAAAGCTGCCAGGGGACCCACTACCATCGAAATGACGATAGCCAGTTTAATTTTTTTATTAATCTTAACGTCCAGCTGCTTAAAAATAGTCCTGATCGCAAGTATCTCCATGAGAGAAAGAAAACCAATCGATAACAGCGGGTGCGGATTTTCAAAAATGTAAGTCAGGACATAACCCGCCAGTACGAGCTGAAGAGTCATCCTCACAGTAGCGATAATAATCCTTCTCTCCCGTGAAATCCCTCTCCATTTCACGATTAACAGCAAAAGAATGACAAAAAGGTAAGCGGCTGCTAGCCTCCACAATTCAATATCAATGATCCCTTTAGATTCCATTAAACTATCCCTTCTAGCTTGTTATTGTTTTTGTTTTTGTAAAGTGATGATTTCGTCAGCATATCGTTCCGCCAACATTTTCGAATGTGTAATCATAATAATCGTTCCTTGATTGCTCCCAGCTTCCTCGATGAATCGGTTCATCACTATCATTTCCGATTCTTCATCCAAAGCGGAAGTTGGCTCATCGAGTAGATAAACTTCCGGCTTCAAAAGCAACATTCGCGACATCGCCAATCGTTGCTTTTCTCCACCTGAAAGCTTTTCGGCATCATCATCCAAACGCTTGTCCAGCATAACAATATGTAACACTCTCTTAAACTCTTCCTTTGTAACAGAGGTTTTTTCAGAAAAATCTAATCCAATCTGTAAATTGGCCTCAATGCTCCCTGGGAATATAAGCGGCGTCTGGGAAAGCATCATTACTTTTCTTCGATGGGCAACCGGTTCGATTGTTTCTAGTAATTCTCCCTTATAAAAGATCTGCCCCCCATTTAGATTGTTCATCCTGTTTAACAGCCTGAGGAGCGATGTTTTCCCAGCTCCGCTTTGTCCCACTATACATGTTACGATTCCTTCACCAATTTTCAATTCCTTTAACTGGATTATATCCTTATAACTGACATCCTTGAGATAAAACATATCGGTTTTTTCCATCAGATAAACCCTCAATTTCTATGTAGAATATGCAAATACACATTTTTTCATTTTCTTTCCTGTATCGCTAAGGTACTATAATCATACATGCTTGTGCCAGCCAGCACACCTGATTCACCAAGAATGGAGACATGAAGATGCAGAAAGTCTTATCTATTTTTAAGCCGACGGTTTGGATAGTTCTGCTAATCGTTTTGCTGACAGCTTGTCAACAGCAGGAACAGGCTGTTCAGAAACCTGAACCGGAACAAGAAAGTACCACGGCTGTAAACACCGAGGACAAGCAAGCAACGGATTCCGGAACCGGCACAGAATTAAATGAGGAAGAGTCAACAGAAGCAAAAGGGAAAACCTTTCCCGCAACAGTAGTTAAAGTCGTTGATGGCGACACAGTAAAGATAAAAATGAATAATGGCCAGGAAGAGACAGTAAGGCTGTTGTTAATTGATACACCTGAAACAGTCCATCCCTCAAAGCCGGTGCAGCCTTACGGGAAGGAAGCGAGCCAATTTGCAAAAAAGCTGATGCCCGCCGGTTCACAGATAGAGGTTGAACCCGGTATTGGTGAGCGCGATAAATACGGGCGACTGCTCGCTTACTTCTATGTGGACGGCGAGAGCGTTAATAAAAAATTGCTCGAAAACGGATTGGCGAGAGTCGCATATGTATACGCTCCAAATACGAAATACATCGATGAATTCAGGGAGATTCAAGATCAAGCCAGGGAAAAAGAGCTCGGGATCTGGTCGCTAGAAAATTATGCGACTTCTCTTGGATTCGATGATTCGTACGCAAGCAATGTTGCAGAAACAGATGAGGCTGTTAGTGAATCCTCTTCGTGCGAAATTAAAGGGAATATCAACTCCGGGGGCGAAAAAATTTATCACATCCCATCCGGCCAATATTATGGCATAACAAAACCGGAAGAAATGTTCTGTACAGAGGCTGAGGCTAAGGAAGCAGGTTTCCGTAAGTCACAGAGATAATCTTTTATAAGGGTCCCCGACTAATGGGGGGGATCCTTTTTGTTTTATTTATAAATCATCTTTCTAGTCATTCCACCGTCAACAGTAATATTCTCCCCATTCACAAAATCGTTTTCATCATCGCATAAATACACGCACGCCTTTGCAATATCAGAAGGCTTTCCTACCCGCTTCGACCAGTGCTGCTCATGGTCTTCCTTTGACAATTCCTCATAGTCTCCAGTTTCAATCCAGCCGGGACTGATCGAGTTGACACGTATTCTGCGCTCACTTAATGAAGCAGCAAGGGCATGGGTGATCGCGATGATCCCGCCTTTGGAAGCTGAATATGCCTCGGTACCTTCTTCCGACATAAACGCTCTCGAGGAAGATATATTCACAATTGATGACCCTGGTTTCATGATTTTTGCCGCTTCCTTCGAGGCAATGAATACACTGCGCAGGTTGATTGCAAGAATGTCATCCCATTCACTAACACTTAAATCTAATAAAGGCTTAAACTTAGATACACCAGCGTTATTGATTAAAATATCCAGGCTGCCAAAATGGCGGATTGTTTCATCAAACGCATGCTTAATCTCTTTCTCATCTCTTACGTCCGTCCTGACAAAAATAGCTTGACCTCCCAAGGTCTTTATTTCTTCTGCCGTAGCCACTCCTGTTTGTTCATCTTGTTCCGCAATAACCACCTTGGCCTCCTTCCTTGCAAAGTGTAAGGCGACTTCCTTCCCAATCCCGCTGCCCGCTCCTGTAACCAATACTGTTTTATTTACAAAACTCATCATTTCATCTCCTTATTATTCGCATGCTTATTATTTACATTATGTACCCCAACACGTCTTCAAAGAAAACCCGATGCACGATCTCCAAGAATTCTGACAATTGTATAAAAAGTCTTTTTTCACATTTTCACCCCTACAAATCTTCATTTTCTCCTAGTAAAAGTGATTAAATTCATCGTTTAATCTGTAATAAACCTCACTTTCTTATTTCGCAGCCATTGAAAAATTTCGCTACATTGTAGGCACCCGGGAATAAGTGAAAAGCGCGTTTTTCAAAAGGTGCAAAATAAATGGAGGATTTTTCAAAGCTTGCCGACCAATACTCTCCGATGATTCACAAAATCATTAGAACTTTATCCATTTACAAAAACAAAGAGGAGTTTTTCCAGATTGGTCTGATCGCGTTGTGGGAAGCTCAAACCAAGTTTGATCCGACGAAAGGAAGCTTTCTTAACTTTGCTTATCTAATTGTGAAAGGAAGAATGTTGAATGAGTTAAGAAAGGAGAATCGCTATGACAGCAGGAATAAATCGTTTGAAATAGAGTCGATTGATATCAGCACGAAGGTTATGGTGAGAGATGAACCGTTTCTGATCGAAAATTTGCAGTTTTATTGTGAGGGGTTAACGAGAAATCAGGCACACTGGCTTATCCTGACTTTTCAAGAAGAAAGATCACATTCCGAAATCGCCGAACAACTCGGTGTAAGTGTGGCAGCAGTGAAATCGTGGAGACAATCGGCATTAAAAAAGCTAAGAAAAAAAGCAGCCGAATTCCTCGTATAGCTCTTTATTAGAAAGCTAAGTATATATTCTCTGTTGATTTTTCAATAACTTTATAACAGAGCCTATTAGAAAAGCCATCTTCATGGATTATCCATGAGATGGCTTCCCTTTCAGCTTCTCGGCTCGTCGATATATCGATAGACTACTTCTCCGCCATGCTGTGCGATCCCTCTAAAATGCTTGAAATCTTCTCTTTGTAAAAGAAACTGGCGAAAGGCTAAAAATTCTTCTTTTTTGATCGTATATTCTTCCAATTCTCTGCTCGCAAGCTTATCGAGAATTTCATTTGCTTCATTTTCTTGCAAAACGCTTCCTCCTTGAAAAGCAAAACGATATACCATTTGCCCATACGTAGTTTTGTCTAGTTTCCCATGAAGCAGCGAAAACTTCAACAGGGAAAGTTAGAGTTTTGTTTCAGAAATGAAATGATTGGAACTAATTTCTTTACGAACGGATTAAAATAGTGCAAACTGTATATTATCTCCAATTTAAATACACTCTCTGACATGTAAAAACAGCAGAAGAAACCTCACTTATGGGAAACGCTTTAATAGGAATCGCAAAGGATGGTTGCAATGAAAACAGCTGAAGTAGGCAATCTAATCGAGTTCCGTGATGGACTTAGAGGAATTGTAGAGAAAGTAAATGAAAATTCAGTGATTGTCGATGTTACATATATGGAGAATTACCGCGATCTAGAGCTGGAACAAAAAACAGTCGTTAATCATAAAAACTATCAAATCATTGAATAAGCATATTTATTAGAAAAGCGCAAGCGCCCTTCAAGTAAGGAAGAACGACTAAGACCGCCACATCGTTATGTCTTCGTCGTTCTGACCCACATCCTGTGGGCCTCCGACAGGCATAAGACGAACCGCGAGGAGGCAGTTCCTAAAGCGAAACAGTGGTTTGGCTTATGACCCCGAGGCCGACTAAAATCGCCACGTCCTGTGGCGACGTCGGCACTAGCACGTCCTGTGCGTCGAGGCTGGGTGCTGTAGCTAGACATCTTTCAAAGTTAAATAAAGATATACTTTCTTTATCTTTAAAGAAAACTCTAACCTTCGAGTTTTCTTTTTTTGTAACTTTTAATTGAGAAACTCGTCTATTTTAATAGCAACACATTTCTAAGGCTCATTCCTGGAAAATTGCTGAAAATACGAATACATAGACAGGAGGCAAAAAACATGGGTAAATTAAAATTCATGTTACTTGGATTTTCGATTATCGGTCTACTCTTAAGCGGATGTGGAACAGAGGCAAATGAAAATACCAAGGAAGAGAAAGAGGAAGTTAATACAGAAGAAAAGGAAAAGACTTCCGACAATAATCAAAATGAAGAAACTACTAAAGACAACAACGAACAAGAGGCAAATAAAGATGAATCAACTGCTGTCCGGCTCATGGAACAAAACCTGCAGTATCAGGTAAATGGCGGAGAACAGCAAGAAACAGCTTTTCTTGTTAACAGCAGCAATCAAAACTTTAGTTTATATGTACTTCCCGACTACGAATTAACTGCTGAGGAACCAGGGAAGGACATCCTAAAATTAAAAAGCGCAACAGGTGTAAATGCTCGAATTGAATTGCTGCCTGACAATGTGAACTGGGCTGAAACCGAAGAAAATACACGTAACCAGCTTAAGGCAATTGGTGACGATGTTAAGCCAGTAACTGAATCAGGCCTTACAATTGATAACGCTATTGTGCAGGAAGTGACAGTTGGAGATGAAAAAGTTACGTCTGTATTAATAAAAAATCCAAAAGCCCCTGTAAGGATGACGATCTTCACTACAAGCAGCGCCGATCATCGCAAGGCCTTTATAGAAATGGGCAAAACGATTTTAAAAACAAAATAAGAACAGTCAATATCTCTAAAAAGAATGCGGAACAAACGCCGCATTCTTTTTTTTGCCTTAAAAGGCACCACACCACTCGGGGAATTTTCTTTAAATATCTTTTTTTAATTTCTTTTTCCAGACAAGGAATAAAAATAGCATGCTGATATAACCGAATGAAGGATAAAGAAACCCGAGAAGTCTGCCATATTCGATTCGACCGACGATGTATGTGATAAAAAAGATGGATAGCACGATGACGATGTTCGGAACATGAGCGAATGTGCTGCTGATTTGCCTTTGCAATCCAAAAATATTACCGATTAACGATGTAAAGATTTCCCCGTAAACCACCAAAATAAAAATCCAATAAAAATTCGCAGCCCCATTTTTCATCAATTCAGCAGTAGGTATTTCATAAATGGAAGCATCAGGCAAAGAAACCAGCGCAAAATGCCCTGACAGCAAAATCGTAGTCAGAAAGATTCCGCCCAATATTCCCCCGTTCCTTATGGTTTGTTCGTCACCGATTTCGTGTGCAACCGGTACGAGTACAGCCTGGGAAAGTCCAAGATTAAAGGCAATGTAAGCAAACGGCGAAAGGAACATCTTCCAACTCAAACTTTCTTCTGGCAATTTTAAAAAGGAATCGACAAATCCTCCACCTTTGATGGCAAAAAAACAAAGCATAAGACTAAAAAAAATCATCACCGGTACTACGACTGAGTTAACGGCAAATAATCCTTTTATCCCAAGTATTAGTACAATGGATGCCAGAACGATCGTTATTAAAATCCCCGCATTTTTCGATGCTCCTAGCTGTTCCTCAAAAACAGCCCCGGCCCCTGAAATCATCACCGACGTAACCCCCAGGAGCATAAGTAAAAAAATAACGTTCACGATGGGAGCGATTTTCTTCCCGAATAAGTATCGATTAAAATCTTCATAGGTAGCGGCACCAGCCCTCGAGGAAAGAAGCATCATCTTTGTGCCGGTAAAAATAAACATATACCCCGCTATTAATACTCCAATAAAGCCATAAAATCCGTATTGAGTGAAAAACTCCAAAATTTCTTTTCCAGTTGCGAATCCTGCACCAACGACAGTCCCGACATAAACAGCCGCAATCTGGAACGAGCCTGACCACCTTGACAGCATGCCTCCCCCTCCTCTCCACATTTATATGTGGAGGTAGGTTTATTTAGACAAGCCAATTAAGAAAGAAGTTTTTCTTCTTCAACGGGCGTTCGCCATAGGTTTTCCTATTCTTCTCCTTGTTGTATCCTGTTAGATGAATTAAACTTTAAGGAAGGGAGTGAATCATATGAAAAAGGATGTTTCTAATAATATGAATCAATCAACCATAGAAAAAGAATTAATGTACAAGCAAATAGTTGAATATTCAGTAGAGACGATCGTCATACACGCCGATCATAAAATTTTGTATGTGAATCAAACAGGTGCACAAAATTTAAAAGGGACTAAAGAAGAAATTATTGGTTCCTGTTTACTGGACCGGTATCGAGAGGCCAGCAAACCTAGGATAAAGGAAAGAATACATAAATCGATGACAGAAAATGTACCGGGTGAACTTATGGAAGAAAAGATATTTAGGCTGGACGGCAAACAGGTCGATGTTGAGTTGTATTGTCACCCTGTAGTATTCGGAAACCAAAGAGCGATTCAGACTACCCTTAGAGATATAACAAAACGTAAAGAAGAAGAGAAACAACACAAGAGGGAAATTTATGAGGTTTCTACTCCCTTAGTACCTGTTTTAGATGGTATTTCCGTCCTTCCCATAGTAGGCTCAATAGATATTGATCGAGCCAATTATTTGCTTGAATCCATCCCATCAAAAATCAAAAAAGAAGAGGTCAGATGTTTAGTCATTGATTTCTCAGGCATTTATAATTTTTGCGAAGTAGTTTCTGATTTCCTCATGAAAATTACAGCTATTATGAGATTGCTTGGCATTGATATGATTATTACCGGCATAAGACCAGAGCTTGCTCAGATTGCAGTTGAAAACGGAGTCGATCTTTCTTCCACAAAAACGATGGCCACTGTAAAAGAAGCAGTTAAATATCATTTAGATAATTAATTAATAGATCCGCTGATTCTTAGTCTTAATCAGAGATAATATCTGTTTATTGGAAAACGCAATCATTTTGACCAAACTCAATTATTTCATTCTACTTTTTTTGCTTTCTTATTTTGTTTATTTATCTTTTGGACTGAGTGACCGATATTAAAACCAGGGAGGTGAATTTCTTGGATATTGCTGCATTATCAATGGGCATGAACCAAGCTGCTCTTGCACAAAGTGTCAGTATTGCTTTGACTAAAAAAATCATGGAGACTTCACAGCAAAGTGCGAACCAGTTGATGGAAATGATCCAAGCTCCTCATCCAAACTTAGGGAAATCAATTGATCTTAAAGTATAAGATTTTGTAGCGCATTCATAATAAAATGGATGCGTTTTTTATCAATTCTGATGACGTTTTTACATCATCAGCTGGTCTGCCATAGATATTCCTTTCTCCCTTGGAAATGTATTAATCCTCCGTTTTCTTTTTTGATACTTTTTATCTTAAAATCAGTAGTAGTGTTACTACTTTGTATATCTTGTGAAAATTTCTTGTGTTAATATACGTACAAGGGCAAACCTTATGAGAGTACAATAAGTAAAGCCCGCGCCTTAAGTATTTATGATATGGTGACCAAGCCGAAAGAAATTATCCCTTTTATAAGTAGATAGGATGCTTTCCTTAATTCCGTTATTTTTGTAGAAAGGTGTTCTTTAGATTGAAAAACATTTTACTAGCTGATGATTCCCGCTTCATGAGAATGATATTAAAAAGAAAACTGGACGCAAATAATTTCTCTATTATCGCTGAAGCCGTTAACGGATTAGATGCGATTGAAAAGTATAAAAACTTCAACCCCGACATTGTTTTAATGGATGTAACCATGCCTATTATTTCTGGAACAGAAGCATTGAAAGAAATTATTAGGTATGATCAACAAGCAAAAATAGTGATGTGTTCTGCATTAGGGACACAGCCATTAATAAAGGAATCTTTAAGACTTGGCGCAAAAGATTTCATTGTTAAGCCCTTTTTTGATAATCTCAACAAAATCCTTAATAACCAGTGATACATATTTTGTAAATTACTTTTTGTCTCAAATATTTAACACTTTTAATGCAAGTAAAAAAGCTAGCCATAACAACATTTGTCGTTATGGTTAGCTTTTTAAAAATCATATTCATTTTTGTCTTACAAATCCTTGTCATCAACAGATGCGAGCCATTCATCTATCACTTCAACGACAGCCTGCACGGTCCCATCCTTAAATGGCGACTGCAAATTAGCCTCCTCCACCAACCCGAGGAACGACTGGCTTCCACCAAGCTGGCAGAGCTTCAAATAATCTGCCCAGGATGATTGCTGGTCTTCCCTTGAGCGTTTCCAGAATTGGAAGGCGCAAATTTGTGCAAGTGTATAGTCAATATAATAAAAGGGCGATCCGTAGATATGTCCCTGACGGTGCCAGAAACCACCCTTTTCGAGATACTCATCGCCATCATAATCCCGGTGCGGCAGATACTTTTTTTCGATTTCACGCCATGCGCTCTTTCTTTCCTCAGGTGTTGCTTCGGGATTCTCGTAGACAAAATGCTGGAATTCATCAACAGCTACTCCGTAAGGCAGGAACAGGAGTCCGCTGCTTAAATGAGAGAATTTATACTTATCCGTATCTTCTTTGAAAAATAATTCCATCCACGGCCAGGTGAAAAACTCCATGCTCATCGAATGTATCTCAGCCGCCTCATAAGTTGGCCAGTAGTATTCGGGAATTTCAAATTTTCTGCTGCTGTATACTTGGAACGCGTGTCCTGCTTCATGAGTCAGCACATCGATATCGCCGGAAGTGCCGTTAAAATTGGAAAAGATAAACGGTGCTTTAAAGTCTTCAATGAAGGTACAATATCCCCCTCCGGCTTTTCCCTTTTTAGATACAAGGTCCATGAGCTGGTTGTCGGTCATAAATTCAAAGAATTCTTTCGTTTCAGAAGAGAGCTCTTCATACATTTTTTTGCCATTTTCGATAATCCATTCCGGCTCTCCCTTTGGAACGGCGTTTCCTGTTTGAAACTCAAAACCTTCATCATAGAATTTCAGCTCGTCGAGTCCGATTCTTTCACGCTGTCGTTCGCGGAGCTTACTGGCTAGCGGCACGATGTATTCTTCCACCTGTTTGCGGAAGTTAGCGACCATTTCGGCATTATAATCGGTTCTTGCCATCCGATAATATCCCAGTTCAACGAAATTCTTATAGCCCAGCATTTTCGCAATCTCATGGCGCACCTTGACAAGCTGATCATAGATTTCATCCAATTTCTGCTCATTTTCTGCAAGAAATCCATTTTTCGCCGCATTGGCTTTCTTCCTCATTTCACGGTCGGGAGATTCGGCAAATGGCTGAAGCTGAGGAAGGGTGCGTTCTTCGCCTTCAAACATAATTTTCGCTGAAGCGATTAGCTGCGTATATTCTGTTGACAGCTTATTTTCCTTTTGAAGATGCTGGATAATTTCCGGGGAAAAGGTTTTCAGTTGGGCATCCGCCAGGGCGAATAGCTGATGCCCCCATTTCGTTTCCAAATCCTTGCGAAACCTGGATCCAACAAGCTCCTTATAGTATTGCGAAACAAGCTCTTCCATTTCTGGAGCGATTTCATCAAGGTAATCATTTTCCGCTTTATAAAACTCGTCATTCGTATCAACCGAATGCCTTATGTAGCAAATATTGATCATGGTACTTACGTTGTCTCGTATCCCATTGATTTCATCCATTGCTTCGCTCTGTAGCTCTACGTTTTCCGCTTTTGAAAAACGTCCTAGAGCTTCAGTGAATGCTCTCTTCACTTCTTTCAAATCAGGACGGCTATACTCGTATTGATCGAACTTCAAAAAACCACTCCTTTATGTTCTGTAATTCTTTATCGTCTTCCATTATATAACACGCAAAAATCTTAATAAATAAAATTCTCCACAAAAAAGACTTGCCGATTGGCTAACCTGAAGGCGGAGTTGATGGGAAATTTTGGACTTTCCTATCTACCAAAAAAAATCCCCCTACTAAAAAAGGGGGGTTATACTAATCGCTTTAATTGTTTGCGGCATTGAGGCCTAATTTCTTCATTAATTCGATTGCTGTTTCTTTTTCTTCATCTGTTAAGCTACTCATGATATCATCAATTCTTTGCTCGTGCTCAGGAAAAACGGATTCGATAAATGACTTCCCCTTATCCGTAATTTGAGCATAGGTTACTCGTCGGTCATTTTTAGAAGCAACCCGTATTAAATAGTCTTTTTGTTCAAGCTTATCAACGACATAGGTAATGCTTCCGCTTGCAAGCAATATCTTTCCGCCAATTTGCTGCAGTGGCTGATCCCCTTTATGGTAAAGCAATTCCATCACAGCGAATTCAGTTGGGTTTAAGCCATGATTCGCAATATACTTATTTATCACATCATTTATGGACCTATGCGCTCTTGATAAAACGATGAACAATTTCAGGGATTGTTTAATACTATTTTGATTCAATTCATTCACAACCTTTAAAAAGATCTAAATTTTAAATATCGGGATTTCAATATCTCGAATTAAAAGTTATTATACGAATTATATTCTGGTTTGTCAATTCGACTTAACGCAAATTTTATTAATTTGGAGTAATGTTTCTTCCTGCAGTATGATTGCGTATGTTATCGATTTTAGCCATGTCAATCCCTTCTAAGAATAAAAAAACGCTGTTTCATCAAATTATTTCCCATTTTTATTTTATTGAACTTATTAACCAAATTATAAAAAATTTGACCTTGCATAAATTTACAACCGTTTCCCCATCATAATTAGGAATCATCTTTAGGCAAAGGAGGTAATGGATGAATGAACAAAGAAAATCAGAGTCATATGATTCACTCTCAAGCTGTAAATAAGCAACTAGATGAACTCGAGGCTCGAAATGCTTCAAATGAAAAAAATAAAAAGGGTAGTACAAATGAGATTCAACCTATCGCAACCGATGACGAGTTAACACAATAGTATCTTGCGCAGCCCTGCCTGGCTATTCGCCGGCAGGGCTCTGCTTATCCGATATATCGCGGGCGTGAATAAAGAGATTGAAAACTTTTTTTGAAACATTCTTAATATAGTAAATTCGCGATAAATGTGATTATCATGTGATTTCTACCGTTTTAAAGCATGAGCAAACTCCTTGTAAACATTGATATACCAGCATTTTTTGCTGATTCATCACATCATCTGTTATACTATGAAAAAAACAAAAAAGTAGCGGGGAAAAATGTTTAAAAACAAGCAAAATATCATTTTATATATTGGCATTGTCGTATTGCCACTCCTCATCTTTTGCTTTATATATTTTATTCAGTTGGAAAAGAAAGCTAGTTCTTCACTAAAGGAAAAGGCTGAATGGGTCGGCTCTATCCATCATCAATCTTTGGATCAGGTGATAAAGGAGACAAAAAACAATCTTGAGGTTCTGGCATTGAGCGGTACCTCCCTTCAAAATGACGAGCAGAAGATGAAGGACCTCCTGGCCCGAGCAAAAAATACAGATCCTCGCTATGCCGGTATGTACTGGCTTAACGCAGAAGGATACGTGATAACGGGAACGAACGAAAATCTAATCCATAAACACTTAATGGATCAAACCCATATAGAAACGGTCCTGCTAACTAAGAAACCAGTAATATCTGATAAACGTGTAAATGAGCAGGAAAACTTTAATTATTTTTCTATATCGGCACCGATTCTCGACAAAGAAAACAATGTGAGCGGTTTTGTAATGGCCAAGATTAGAATCGATTATATGGAAAATGTCATGTCCATTCTGACTCCTGATTATTCAATTAGAGTTGAAAATAAAGAGAACGAATCCATTTTGGAGATTAATCCCGAGAATAAACAGCCAGAAGACAATAACTGGGTGATCATCCCTTTGGATGAGGGATCATGGCATTTACATGTAAAAGTGAATCCTAATATGGAAACATTTGATTATAAGTCCTTCATTAGTGGGCTTATTTATGCGGTGATTGTGGCCCATGTCCTTTTCTTAATTGTTAAGTACCTGTTACTTAGCAGAGAAACCAAGAGACAGAAAGAACTGAACGAGGCCCAAAAACTCGAGGTTGTCGGCACTCTTGCCGCGAGCACTGCCCACGAGATTAAAAACCCGCTCACCGGCATTAAAGGGCTTATCCAATTGTTGGAAGAGAAATACACAGATGAGAAGGATCAACTTTATTTTTCCGTGATTATGAAGGAGATTGAGCGGATAGACGGCATCGTCAGCGAGTTTATCGTCCTGGGGAAACCAACTGCGCAAAAATTAGCCACTATTGATACTAGAACAGCTCTTAACGATTTACAACCTCTTCTAGAGTCCGAAGCAAGCCTTTATGATGTTACACTTACTGTTTTAGTGCATGACGATCCGGTTTTAATTATTGGGTCGTCCGATCAAATAAAGCAAGTTATCTTGAACATTGCTAAAAATGGGTTTGAAGCCATGCCGGATGGCGGAGAACTAATGATTGAATTATCTAATCAATCGGGTAATGCCATTATTACCATTACCGATACAGGATACGGGATAACAGAAGAAAATCTCAAGAATGTCTTTGATCCCTTCTATTCATCTAAAGAGTCAGGAACCGGTTTGGGACTCTATGTATGCAGGCGGATAGTCGAACAGTTTCACGGAAGCATTCACCTTACAAGCAAAAAGAACCATGGCACCCAGGCGATTATAACGATTCCAACCGCAAGTGAACCGTGATCCAGACACTGTTTATAGAAAAAGTTAGTTAGGAGCTTCGTTTATGTCCAGCACAGCACAACCAGTTAAAAAAATACCAGCCGAACAGACTACTGCCTATAATGTTCTATTCATTATTGGAGTTTGCCATTTGCTTAATGATTCCCTTCAGGCTGTTGTTCCGGCCATGTTTCCGATTATTGGGGAAACAATGTCGTTAAGCTATACGCAGCTTGGAATGATCGCTTTCGCTCTAAACATTATATCCTCTATCATGCAGCCTGCGGTCGGCTGGTATACAGATAAGAGGCCACTACCCTTCGCTCTGCCAATTGGTCTTACAAGCTCGCTTGCAGGGATGGTACTGTTAGCGTTAGCACCAAACTATTATGTAGTTATTTTGTCGGTCATCTTAATCGGCATCGGCTCTGCCGTATTTCATCCAGAAGGTTCGAGGGTTGCTTTCATGGCCGGTGGTCCTAAAAGAGGGCTTTCCCAATCGATTTACCAGGTTGGGGGCAACACCGGTCAAGCACTTGCTCCGCTGATAACGGCAATTGTTCTTGTTCCTTTTGGACAAAAAGGAGCGCTCTGGTTCGCACCTGTGGCCTTTACAGCGGTCTTATTATTAATGTACATTGCGAGATGGTATTCTGGTCAATTGATCCATTTTCAGCCAAAGAAGACAAACAAAAAAACTGGTGCCAAATCCACAATCGGGAAAAAGATTGGAATCGCGTTATTTTTAATCCTTTTCATCATTTTTGCCCGCTCGTGGTACGTAGCCTGTATCACAAATTTTTATGCATTTTATTTGATTGGGGAATATTCATTCACTATTAAAACTGCCCAATTCTTCATCTTTGCCTTCCTGGCTGCCGGAGCGCTGGGCACCTTCGTTGGCGGCCCGCTAGCTGACCGGTTCGGCAGGAAGAAAGTTATTTTATTTTCGCTGGCCGGAAGTGCGCCCATCACGATTCTTGTGCCGTTTGCCAGCTCTTCCGCAACATTCATCTTACTGATGATAAGCGGTTTTATCATTATGACCAGCTTTTCCGTCACGGTCGTGTATGCGCAAGAGCTTGTCCCTGGTAAGGTGGGCACTATGGCTGGATTAACCGTAGGCCTGGCCTTTGGAATGGGTGCGGTAGGATCGGTCGCTTTAGGTTCGATCGCAGATTCCATCGGGATCAGCAGCATGATCAAGATGGTTGGTTTCCTGCCGCTCCTTGGGATGATAGGTTTCTTCTTACCATCTGATGAAACCTTGAAAAATTGGTATCCAAAAGAAGTCTGAAGCAGGACTTCTTTTCGTTGTGGAAAATTCCATTTTGTTGCCGATTTAACTAGTTTTGTTGTCGGAATAGAGACTTTGGTTGCCGAAATTCTGTTTTTGTTGCCAGTTCCTTTTTTCGTTGCGGAAATTTCGATTTTGTTGCCGATTTAACTAGTTTTGTTGCCGGTACAGGGACTTTGGTTGTCGGAATTCTGTTTTTGTTGCCAGTTCCTTTTTTCGTTGCGGAAATTTCCGTTTTGTTGCCGATTTAACTAATTTTGTTGCCGGTACAGGGACTTTGGTTGTCGGAATTCTGTTTTTGTTGCCTGGCCCTTTTTTCGTTGCGAAAAATTCGGTTTTGTTGCCGATTTAACTAGTTTTGTTGCCGGTACAGAGACTTTGGTTGCCGGAATTCTGTTTTTGTTGCCTGGCCCTTTTTTCGTTGCGGAAAATTCGATTTTGTTGCCGATTTAACTAATTTTGTTGCCGGTACAGGGACTTTGGTTGTCGGAATTCTATTTTTGTTGCCAGTTCCTTTTTTCGTTGCGGAAAATTCCGTTTTGTTGCCGATTTAACTAGTTTTGTTGCCGGAACAGAGACTTTGGTTGCCGAAATTCTATTTTTGTTGCCAATCCCTTTTTTCGTTGCGGAAAATTCCGTTTTGTTGCCGATTTAACTAGTTTTGTTGTCGGAATAGAGACTTTGGTTGCCGAAATTCTATTTTTGTTGCCAATCCCTTTTTTCGTTGCGGAAAATCTTTCGTACCCATCGTTGATTTTAGTATTTTCATTTATAGAAGGACAAGTCGATGGTGATTCGATTCATCAAGGAGTCGATTACTGACACACTCAGGCGGGCATCTTCCTGCTGGTCCTCATACCAGAGTATCTGTAATCGAAGGTTTAATTAGTGGTATTGACTAGACAATACGGAAAAGAACATACCGCATATAGATTTGGAGCATTCCAAAAGCGGAATTTAATTCGATGAAAAAGCGATGACAATCATCAAGAAGGTCTATGGGTAGGGGCAGTTATGTATCTGATAAAATGAGACCAGAAATCGATTGGACCTGTCTCGCCCTGTTTTTAATTAACAGAAAATCTGCAGAATATACTCGCGTCACTTCTGGAATTATAGTGTTTTAACTTACGGAGTACTTTAAATAGTGATACTCATTCATGAGCTGGTCGAGCTCCTGGCTTGTACGGATGGTATATTCATCTGTCAGCCCGTACATCTCCGCAATTTCAATCATTTCAAAGCGTTTTATTTGGATTTCTGAATATACCTCGGCAATTCTTTTCCCTTCCATGGTTAAAAAACACATCCTTCTCACATGAATAAACAGAATACTTAAGGATTATTACAAAATATTTAAAACATGTAAACACATTCGCAAAAGTTAGACAAAACTTCCGATATTATGACAATATATTTGTTTTGTCGAAAGAGGATTTCTCTACTCCCGAAAAACCTGGCAGGTTTTTTCTCGCTGGTTGGTGGTAATCTACTAATAAGAATGTAAATAGGAGGGATGATCGAATGTTGCGCAAAATGTTTGTTACCAAAATGGCCTATTCTCTTTTTAAAAACGAGGTAACACGTTATGCAGATAACAAAAACGAAACGAAGGGTCTCGTAAATAAAGCAAGCAATAAAGCAAAAAAGAACGAACTGACCTTAAAGGGGGTTTGGGGACGGCTTCAGACGATGTTTAACATGTTAAAAGCATGGGCCAAAGGCGAATATCGCGAAATCCCTTATCGATCTCTATTCATGATCTTACTTTCGGTCGTTTATTTCGTCTCGCCCATAGATGTCATCCCTGATTTTCTATTCGGACTCGGTATTCTGGATGATGTAGCATTAATCGGTTTTGTGATTTCGCAAGTTGATAAGGACTTGGAAACCTTCCTGGAATGGGAAGATACTAAAAGCAATATCGTTGAGGTAATCGTTAGCCAGCCAAAAGAGGCAAATAAATAAGAAGAGCACAGGTCACGTCCTCTACGTTGTAGCTAGACATCATCAAAGTTGAAAAATTATACTTATTCGCTAAACAGAAGCGGAAGCATCTTTGCCGAAGTGCTTCCGCTTCTATCTAGACAATCGCCTTTTCCAGCTTTAAAAGGCTTTCTTTTATAGGGGTTTTACTGCCAGCATAGCCTGTCAGCGATCCATTCTTGCCAATCACCCGGTGGCATGGAACAATGAAGGGAAACGGATTAGCACGGCTAGCCTGTCCAACTGCCCTTACAGCTTTAGGGCGATTGATTGACATGGCAATTTCACTGTATGTTCTCGTTTCGCCATAGGGGATCTTGCTGATTTCTCCCCATACCGCTTTTTGAAATTCAGTCCCGCTGCTAAAGAGCGGCAGCAGAAAATCGATATCTTCACCTGAAAAATAACGGTCAAACAATGAAGCAAGCGTGGGAAAAATGGGCATGTCATCCCTACGGCTGCACGGATACTTCCTGCAACTCTGAAGAAAATCCGGCTCTCCTATTGATATCGTAATTAGCTCCGTCTCACTCGCAATTAGATATAACCTGCCGACGAGCGGGTTTTCATATACACTATAGAATAAAGCTGCCATGGCTATAACTCCTCTTGATTCATAGTGAACGGAAGAAGGATATGAAACGTTGTGCCTTTGCCTTCATCGCTTTCCACTTCAACCCATCCTTTATGTTCTTCTACTATTTTATAGCTAACCATCAACCCGAGTCCAGTTCCCCGTTCCTTTGTCGTATAAAACGGCTCTCCCAACCTCTTGATTTTTTCTTCCGAAATTCCTCCTCCTTCATCCATAATCGAAATCCGAACATGTTCCTCTTCGCGCTTTATCGCAACGTAAATATGACCGCCATCCGGCGAAACTTCTATCGCATTTTTGACGATATTGATAAAAACTTGTTTTAACTGATTCCCTTCACAGAAAATCATAAATTTCTCTTCTTCAAAGGAAGTGTGGAATTGAATATTGTCCAACAAAGCCTGAGCTCTAAGCAGTTCCAGAGTTTCATGCATGATCCCGTTCAAATTTTGTTTAAAGTACCTCAATGCCTGCGGTTTTGCCAGCACCAGAAATTCAGTAATAATGTTTTCAATCCTCTGCAATTCTGAAGTGATAACATTAAAATAGGTTGAAAAGTCTTCCTTCACGCTGCCTTGCAGGAGCTGTATAAACCCTTTCAGAGCAGTCATCGGGTTCCTTATTTCATGTGCGATCCCTGCGGCAAGCTCCCCAACAACGCTTAACGTATCAGATTTGCGGATTTGCTCCTGCAGTTCCAAATGCTCGGTCACGTCCCGGAATATCGTCAAATGCAACCCGTAATACAGGTTTTTTCTCGTCGAAAACTCGATGTATTTAATTTTCCCGGCTTCAAAAGTAATAGGAACGGTGGTTTTATCCTGTCCATTCTCCATGACATTCTCGATATGACTGTTCATCTTTTTAATATTTTCCGGGATCATTTGTAATATCTCATCCACTGTCATGGACAAGATTTTTTCTTTCGGCAATTCCAGTACATTAGCACCTAGTTCGTTAATATCCGCAAAGCCAAATTTGTTCCAGAGTAACATTCCATCCAACGAACCCTCGAATATTTTACGGAACTTTTTCTCGCTTTTCCTCAGTTTTTTTTCAATCTTCCACCGTTCACTCACATTCCTGAAAATTGTAATGTTATAGCCCTCACTGGAATGCATTTTAGCTGTTAATTCAAGCAGCTTTAACTGCCCGTTCGGCATGTAGTAAAGAAGCTCATCCCGGACCTCTCCCTTTTCACGGAAAGCTTCAGCCATAGCCTCGAACTTTTTGTCTTTTTTATAAACGTAAGCATATATGTGCCTGCCGACAAGATGCTCGCGTTTTGATTCAAAGATTTTACAAGCCGCGTCATTCACTCGGAAAATAAAACCGTTTTCATCCCAAAAAACGATAGCATCCATCGTTTGGTCAAATAAGTCGGAAAAAATTTGTTCACTTTTTTTTAATTTTTTCTCAAAGATTTCTTTTTCTGTTATATTTCTAAAAATCGACATATAATGCTTGTTAAATATATTAGAGCTCGTAGAATATTCAAATCTGATTTTCCCATAGGCCGGGGTCATTTCAATTTCCCCTGTCCAAGTCCCCAGAGAAACAACCTTTTCCATGCCCTTACTCCAATCATCTTCCTGGGATGGGGCAATAAATTCCAAGATGTTCTTCCCTACCAGTTCATGCTTTTCCAAAAGCATCGTTTTGCAAAATGAATCATTCGCATCAATGATGATTCCATTTTTGTCGTAAATGATGATACAATCCACGGCTTTATTAAACACATCGAGAAACATCTGGGTCGTCATCATTCGTTCTTGCAATAGCGCCCGTTCCGCTGTTACGTCCCGCAGCCTATAGAAAATCTTTTCACCCTGCCGGCCATAAGGTAAACCGATAAATTCAATCTGTTTTTTCTCACCTTCAGGAAGCTGAACAACCCATTCATCTTTATAAATTCCGTCCTCAATAATCTTTTTTTCCTGATAAGCGAGAACATTTTCCGGGATATCCTGCAGGAAGTCAGTAAGTTTGCTCGTAGGAATATCTGCCTTTGAAATATTCAACAATGAACACGCTTCTAAATTAGCGTAAATAAGCGACCTATTTTTATCCACTAAAATCAGGGACTCTAATGTGTTATCGATTAATTCTTTAAATTGATCCATTTGATTATTCAATTTTTCAATTTCTTTTTTATAGCCAATAATGGCTTCATTCTCCATGTTAGCCTCAATCCTCCGAAAAACCACTTTTATCTCCAATATTCTACATCGATGTCTAATTTTCCTATAGTTGAATAAAAAATGGGTAAAATTACATGTTTAATTAGACGCTTTATTTTCTATAATGGCGGGTATTAAGAATAATAACATGGCTATTTTTGAATAAAGCATTAACGGAGGGGAACATGAGACAACGAGATTATTTTTTTGATAATGCAAAGTTTTTACTGATTGCTTTTGTCGTATTTGGTCATCTGCTAAAATCTTACGTGAACGATAATGAATTAATCTATTCCTTGTATAAAACGATATACACATTCCATATGCCAGCTTTCATCCTTGTCTCCGGCTTTTTTGCCAAAGGGATTTACGAGAAAGGGTATCTGCCCAAAATTACGAAAAAATTAATACTTCCATATATTATTTTCCAGCTTATTTATACCGTTTATTATTATTATTTATATAGCGAATCCAAGTTGACCATCGATTTTCTTGACCCGCATTGGTCCCTTTGGTTTCTGATCAGCCTATTCTGCTGGAACATTATGCTTCTTGGATTTTCCAAGCTTAAAGCGGCGACAGGCATTCTCATTGCGTTTATGGTTGCCCTTCTCGTCGGGTATGTCGATTCAGTTTCCAACTATTTAAGCCTTTCGAGAACGTTTGTTTTTTTTCCGTTGTTTTTGATTGGCTATCACTTGTCAAAAGACCATATAAAACAACTACTTACAATCAAGGTACGCAGCGTGGCATTCGTGATCATGGCCGTTGTCTTTGCCGGCTTCTATATTAATCCCGACATCAACTATAAGTGGCTGTTAGGTTCTAAACCATACTCAGAACTTGAGGCGATCAGTATCATATCCATGTTTAAACGACTCGGCTTCTATGGATTAAGCCTGGTCATGGTTTTCAGCTTTTTGGCCTTTGTTCCAAGAGGACAATATTTCTTTACACAATGGGGGAAACAGACTTTATATGTTTACTTGCTTCATGGATTCCTCGTCCGATTTTTCCGGGAGAGTGAGTTCCAAAGTTACTTCACCAACCTTGAAAACTTTGTCATGCTCGCCGGCATATCACTACTCATTACGATTATATTATCAAGCAAGTTCATTGCTTCAATCGCCCAGCCTGTTATTGAACTGGAGTTCTCCCGTACGAAAAGATTAATGGCGAGTATCCGTATGTATATTAAATTTTATAAGAAAAGATGGCAGAAACAATCATCAACATAAGAAAAGCGCAAGCGCCCTGTTCAGCCCCGACCAGCATAAGGCGTACCTCGTAGGAGAGCCCGCCCTCCGGAGAGGGGTGACTTATGACCTCGAGGGGCTGGGCTGCTTACGCTAGACATCAATACATGTTGAAAATTTTATACTTTCTTATCTTTGTTAAAAAGCGTCCCGGCTCGGGACGCTTTTTTCTTATAATCATACCAATATCCAATAAATCATTTTTGTGAGCCTATGTATACTGGTTGGATGGTACCATACTTCCTAGCAGCCAAGTTATTTTCAGCTTTCCAATTGGCGATACTGTGATAGAATAGAGTGTTAGTTCAGTTCAAACCTACACCCTATGCGAAAGGAGATACGCGTAATTACGCTGCCTACATATGAACACAATCATTGCCACTTTAAATGCTAAATACATTCATACAAGCCTATCGATTCGATATTTAAAGGCATACGCTGCCCCTGATTTTGATGTGCAGCTTGCAGAATACACGATTAAAGACCCAATTATGAACATCGTCGGCGACCTTTATTCAAAAAAACCGGATATTATCGGCTTCAGCTGTTATATTTGGAACATTGAAGAAACGATAAAAGTCATTCAACTGCTTAAGAAAATTAATCCGGAGCTCGTCATAATCCTTGGAGGTCCCGAAGTGACGTATGATGTCTCGGAATGGCTAGAAAAAATACCAGAAGCGGACTTCATCGTGATCGGTGAAGGCGAGACCACATTCAGAAAGCTATTAACAGAGCTTCATGGAAACAAAGACTACACAAGGGTATCCGGGATTGCCTACAGGAAAGACGGCAAAAAGGTGATCCATCCCCAAGCGGAAAAACTGGACTTAAAGGAGCTTCCATCCCCTTTCCGGTTCGAAGAAGACATTCCTCACCTTTCAAAACGGGTCAATTATGTGGAAACAAGCAGAGGCTGCCCGTTTAACTGCCAATTTTGTCTTTCTTCGATTGAAGTGGGCGTCAGGTATTTTGACCGGGAAAAAGTGAAGGAAGATATTCGCTACCTCATGAAAAACGGGGCGAAGACGATCAAGTTTGTCGACCGGACGTTCAACATAAGCCGAAGCTACGCAATGGAAATGTTTCAATTTCTAATCGACGAACATCGTCCCGGTACAGTCTTTCAATTTGAAATCACAGCGGACATCATGCGCCCTGAAGTGATCCAGTTCTTAAACGATCATGCGCCAGCCGGACTATTCCGTTTTGAAATCGGCGTGCAATCTACGAATGACTATACAAACGAGCTCGTAATGCGGAAGCAAAACTTCGAAAAGTTGAAACGGACAGTAACAATGGTCAAAGAAGGCGAAAAAATCGACCAGCATCTCGATTTGATTGCCGGGCTTCCCGAGGAAGACTACCATTCTTTTCGCAAAACATTCAATGATGTGTTTGCGCTCCGTCCCGAAGAGCTTCAGCTCGGCTTTTTGAAAATGCTCCGCGGAACAGGATTGAGAATCCGCGCGAAGGATCATAACTATGTTTTCAGCGACCATTCTCCGTATGAAATTCTTGGGAATAACGTCTTATCCTTCGATGATATCGTCCGCATCAAACAGGTGGAGGATGTCCTCGAGAAATACTGGAATGACCATCGCATGGATATGACCGTCGAATTTTTGGTCAAACAGGCTTTCTCCTCCCCGTTTGACTTTTTCCAGGAATTCGGCACTTACTGGGATAAACAGGGCTGGGCAAGAATCGGCCATCAGCTTGAAGACTTGTTCAGACGCCTGCTTCAATTTTTAGAGACCGTTAACCCAGCGATGCTGGGGACTGCGGTCGGGCTGATGAAATACGATTATTTTAACGGTCAAAAATATAAGCCCCGCAAACCGTGGTGGGACCAAACATTTGATAAAGCAGACCGATCTGGCATTTATGAAAGCATATTAGCAAAACCTTCGGTCCTTGGACAGGAATTTGTAGCGCTTGCGCTGACCGAAAAAGAATTATTTAAGCACACGATGTTGGAAGAAGTCCCCTTTGATCTGAAGAGTTACTTGGAAACAGGGATAATTGAACCTAACCCGACGGTCATGCTTGCATACTTTGACCCCGCAGGAAAGGGATCGCAAATTTTTCCATTCGCTAAATAACTTATTTTGAAAGATGGCCGTGAGCTTTGCACACGGCCATCTTTTACTTATTTACGACCTTTATCTTTCTTTCCGGAAAGAAGAATATCATATATTTTGTCAGCGTTCATATCCCCAGTAAATTCAATACCAAATTCTTCCCGGACATTGGATGCGGTGTGTTTTTCCGTCTCTTTTTTCTTTCCGTTTTTCATCATCCTCTACCTTTTCTCCCCTGCTTCGAGTTTCGGTTGGCACCCTTCATTGCCTCTTCGCCGGCCGCAAATTCATTGGAAAATTCCTGTTCCGACTGATTCCGGTAAGGTGTTTTACTGGTTTTAACCGCACCATCAAAATTAGCTTTTCTTTTCATAATATTCATCCTCCTCTTTTTTCTAGAAGATAGAAAAGACCTCAGATTACAGAAGCCTCCTTTTAGAATGGGGTTAAAAGCAACCGGTTTATTCATATTTCTATATCACCGGGGAAAAATACTTTTTAAAAACAATGGAGGAATGTATGAAAAACAAAAAAGGGAACGGACTTTCATCGCCTGTTTTGGACGAGACCCAGCCGCATCAGATCAACGCGCCGAGCTTTAAAGGAACGGGAATCAAGAAGAATGCCCCGTTTGTAAACTCTTATGGAGTGGTGATTGGCGACAGTAAATACGCCTCTAAGAATTCACCGCTTGAGAATTGGAGCGAAAAAACCGACCCGGAAATCATGGCAGGTGATGAATGGGTTCATCCGACAAATGATATCGGCTGGAATACCACAGAAAATCGTGAGCTTCTCGAGAAAAAAAGCACTCCACAAGACTATCCGTTCATGCATCCGATGCAGGATGTGAGCAGGGGGACGGATTAATAAGATTTGGACTGGATTTTTGATACTTATCTGGACATTTATGAGCTTTAATTAAAATCTCTACTCGATTATTTTAATTTGTGCTCGATGATCCGGATTCTGCTCGATTATTTAGATTTGTGCTCGTTCATTCGAATTTCTGCTCGATTATCTGAATTTGTGCTCGTTCATCCGAATTTCTGCTCGATTATCTGAATTTCTGCTCGATCATTCGAATTTCTGCTCGATCATCGAATTTGTGCTCGGTAAATGTATTTGCGACATCCTTCTATCACAAAGAAAGAGCTGGACAGGGGGGCCCAGCTCGCTTATCTTAGGTTATTTTTTCACTTCTAAAATCAATTTGCCCTTCGTTTGGCGCGATTGCAATATGGTATGCACATTCGCGGCTTCTTCAAGAGGATAGACACCGCCAATGATCAGTTTTAGCTTCCCTTCTGCTACATAGGTAAACAATTCCTGGATACTCGGAAGCAGCAGGTCGGGCTTTCTCATGATTTGGGGCAGAAAAAAGCCAATAACGGACTGGTTCCTCCGCATAAGCAGAGCTGGATTAAATTCCACCTGCTCGCCGCTGGCATTGCCGAACACGACGATCCGGCCAAATGTAGCGAGGCATTTGAGCGTTTTGTTGAACACATCTCCTCCGGCCATTTCCAGAGCAATGTCGACGCCCTTGCCTTCTGTTGCTTCCAGTACACCCTTTTCCCAACCTTCCTTCGTATAGTCAATCAAAACGTCGGCTCCCATGCTTTTTGCCAAATCAAGCTTTTCCGCTGAACTGGCTGTCGCGATTACCTTGCCAGCACCAAAAAGCTTGGCAAGCTGAACAGCTATCGTGCCGACTCCACCGGCCGCGGCATGGACAAGGACCGTTTCGCCCGGCTCAAGCCTGCCCATCGTCTTCAGTACATGATAGGCACTCAGTCCCTGAAGCGGGAGTGCTACGGCTTGATGAAAATCCACATTATTCGGAAGGGGAATGACGGAAAATTCATCTGATAAGGCGAACTCAGAATATCCGCCGGATTCTATCAGACTGACTATCCTGGTACCCGGCTGTATTTTAGTTACCTTTTCGCCCACCTCTTTCACTACACCGGCAATTTCCGCACCCGGGATAAAAGGAAGCGGCGTCGGGACTACGTATTGGCCTTCCCGACGGGCGGTGTCCGCATAATTGACGCCGACCGCATGCACCTCAACCAGCACTTCATGTCCTTTCGGGACGGGTTTATCGACTTCGATTTTATTTAATACTTCGGGGCCGCCGTATTCTTTTAACTGGATCGCTTTCATTCCTTCTCCTCACTTTCCTTTAAAAACCGCTTTTCGTTTCTCACTGAATGCCGCAATCCCTTCCTGATGATCCTCGGTTGTGACCATCATCGTTTGCGTGATTCGTTCTTGTTCTAGGATTTCCTCCAGGCTTGACGTAAAGGAATGATTGATTAGTTTCTTGATCATTCCATATGACCTAGTTGGTCCCTCAGCAAGGGTTGTCGCGTATTTAATCGTTTCTTCCTGCAATATTTCCGACGGCACCAGTTGATTGATGACTCCCAGCTGATAAAGCCTTTCGGCGGAAACCGCTTCTCCACTGAAAAAAAGTTGTTTGGCCAGGTGAGGGCCAATCAGCCTCGGGACAAAGTATGATCCACCGCCATCTGAAATTAGACCTACCTTTGAAAAGCTCAAGGCAAATTTACTGTCATCCGCCGCGATGATCAAATCACAGGCAAGCGCCAGATTAAAGCCTGCCCCGGCCGCGAAGCCATGAACCGCTGCGATGATCGGGACTTCTGTTTCCTTCATCGCCAGGATAAGCTGGTTTAACCGCCCGATGTGATCGTAAACCTCCGTGGCAGATGATTGCCCCATCGTTTTAACATCGCCCCCGGCCGTAAACGATCTTCCCGCACCCGATAAGACAATCACCCTTACTTCAGGATTTATTTCAGCTTCCTTGATAGCTCCCTGAAGGCCGATTATCATGTCGGGGCTAAATGCATTTAAGCTATCCGGTCGATTTAACGTGACCCTCATGATTGTACCTTCAATCGTAACCAATAAATCTTCTTTTCCCATTATTTCTCCTCCTTCATATTACATGATCAGCCAGCCGCCATCGACAAGCAGGTCGCTCCCGGTCATATAGGAAGCTTCCGGCGATGCGGCGAACGCGATCACATTGGCAATCTCATCTGCTCGGGCCACTCTTCTTAATACTGTATTGCGCTGGATGGCTTTTAGGAATTTTTCATTTTGCAATCCTTCTTCCGTCAAGGGAGTTTCGACAAACCCTGGCGAAACCGAGTTTACACGGATATGGTAAGGTCCCAGCTCTAGAGCTAACGATTTAGTCAAGTTGATCACCCCTGCTTTCGCAGAACTATAGTGTGGAATATGGGCTCCTGCCTGGTGACCTGAAAGCGAAGCCACATTTACGATCGCCCGGTTAACAGGATCGTTGTCTTCCTTGGAAGCGGCATCCGCCATTACTTTGCCAAGATGCTTTGAAACCAAGAACACGCTTTTCAAGTTGACGCTTTGAACGTCATCCCAATCCTGTTCAGACGTCTCGAGGACCCTGGAGTGTTTTGAACCGCCCGCATTGTTGATTAAAATGTGCAAATCACCGAATTGCTGATCCACATATTCCGCCAATTCTTTCACATCTTCATCAACGGTTACATCAGCCGGAAAGATTTCCGCCACAGGGATTCTTTTCGCGGAATTAATCTGGTGAGCCACAGCCTCAAGCTTCGATCTGGTTCTGCCCACCAAGATTACCCTGGCTCCTTCATTGGCCAATCTAAGGGCTGTAGCCTTGCCGATTCCCGTGCCCGCACCCGTAATAAGTGCTACAGACTGAGAAAATCTCATATTCTTCCCCCTAAGCTTTTCGGTTTTATTTATTGTTGAACAGGAGCAACTATGACAATTTTTCCGTTTTCTAATTTTGGCGCCAAATTGACGACGCCTTTTTGAGAGGCAAATTTTAATTCCGATTCAAACTGGTATTTGTCAAACATCCTTCCTACGTATGAGGATTTCAGAACTTCATAAGCATCCTCTCTGTTTCCTCTGTATAAGGAAAGAGCCGCAAGAGCTGCATCCGTTATTTCCATTTCTTCATCCTGTTCTTTTAAAAGGCAATCGATAAAATGGCCCGCGCCATACAAATCTTCTAAGCTCACTTCTCCTGAATTGCCGGAGCATACGACAATGACTGTCCCTTGCTGCCAGGTTTTTGCGATCTCCCCGACAACAAACGGATTGTTCAACAGCGAAGCAATATAAACAGCGCTTGCTCCTGCTGATTTTCTTAACGCAACCGTACCGTTTGTCGTAGAAAGAACCAGGATCTTGCCATTGACTTCCTTACGGATAATAGCGGGACTCGGATAAATAAAGCCGTCTACCGGCTTCGCCTGGAGTTCTCCCGCTAAGAGGAATGAGTCAGAACCGTTCTGCTTTTGGTAACCTAAGGCTTCCTGTAGATTCAGCACCGGTATGACTTCAGAGGCACCATCTTTAAGAGCGGATACGATCGTCGTTGTCGCAAGTAGGACATCAAGAACAACGGCGATTTTCTCTCCATCGGCCATTTTTTTTTCATTAATTTCTTCTTTCTTTACAAGCAAGTGAATTTTTTTCATATTATGCTTACCTTTTCGCAATGCTCGCGCTATGAATGACCAAACTTCTTACGAATGAATTGAAATGAGAAAAACGCGGATCGTTTGTCTGCCCTTTTTGATAGCGGTAATAGATTTGCTGACAGATGACAGCTAGCTTAAAGTAGGCAAAGGTTAGATAAAATCCGATATTCGATACATCCCTGCCGCTTTTTTTCGCATACGCTTCAATAAATTGCTTTCTTGTCAAAAAGCCCTCATGGACAGTGACAGAAGGCTTGCCTAGTCCAGACTTTAGCATGGCCGGATCGTTTTTTTCTGTCCAATAGCCCATGGCCACACCTAAGTCGGCCAACGGGTCTCCTACTGTCGTCATCTCCCAGTCAAACAGGCCAACCATCTCGGTTACACCTTCATTAAACATGGCGTTATTTAACTTATAATCATAATGGATAATCGTTGCTTCGCCATCAGATGGAATATGCCCGGTCAGCCATTTAAGCAGCGGCTCCACTTCAGGGATTTCATCTGTTTTTGCCCGGAGATATCGAGAAATCCACCCTTGGACCTGCCTCTCCATAAATCCTGCCGGTTTGCTGATCGAAGCAAGCCCTGTATCCTGATAAGGGATCGAGTGCAACTCGACAAGCTTGTCGACCATTATTTCCGATAGGTTTCGGCAATTTTCTTCCGAGGCTTCAAAACCTTCCGGGAAAGATGTGTCAAAGACAAGGCCTTGTTTTCTTTCCATAATGAAAAATGGACTTCCAACAATTGTCTCGTCATCCGAAAATAAGATCGGCTTCGGTGCAGGCTGAAAGTGGGGATGAAGCTCGGAAATGATGAAATGCTCCCTTTTCATATCATGGGCTTTTGGGGCGACAGGGCCGAGCGGCGGCCTTCTCAGAACGGCTTCCCACTCGCCGATTTTTAATTGATAGGTCAAATTGGAATGGCCAGCGGGGAATTGCAGCATTTCAAGCGGGGCCTCAGGAAGTTCATCAATCTTTGCGCGTAAATACTTCTCTAACAAAACATGGTCCAGTTCTTCGCCCTTTCTGACAGGAATCGTATCTTCACCGATTTTATAAGACATATCTCCACTTCCTCCTTGAAGTTCCAATATTCAGACACCTAACTGTCCATGAGATAACTCTTAAGCCCTTCCCGCAAAAGATCTGGAATCGGCTTGCTCCTTTGATCCTTAAAATCAAAGAAGACAATGATTGCATTTCCCTTTGCGATTAGCTGGCCGGTTTGGGAACAAATAATTTCGTGATATATTTCAAAGCTTTTTGTACCAATTTTCGTGACATACGTCGAAACAGTAAGAATTTGGTTAAAATATCCCTGATTGACAAAGTCACATTTTGTGGAAGCCATGATGAAATTCCATTCGTTCTTATCCATGCTGTATCCGAGCGATTCAAAAAATTTGATACGCGCTTCCTCAAGGTAGATAAAATAACTCGTATTATTGATATGCCCCAATGCGTCTGTTTCACAGAAACGAACGGTTACTTCTATCTCCTGTATCATCTTTTCCTCTCCCTTTTGCGATGGTGAAGCAGGAATTAATTCTTTACCCCTTCTTTTTGATATTCGTACCAGCCTTCCCCGGTTTTTCTGCCCAGATGGCCCTGTTTTACTTTTTCTTCAATGCAAGCAGCCGGCTTGTCTTCCGGATTGCCCGTTTCCTTGAAGCGCTGCTGCATGACGAAATAACCAACGTCAATTCCCGAAAGGTCCATGATTTCAAACGGGCCGATCGGATGGCTCAAGGCCTTGCGGCAGATTATGTCAATTTCTTTAAAATCGGCATAACCGTTTTCAAATAAATAAACCGCCTCCTTTTGAAGCGCTCCCAAGATACGGTTTGCGATAAAGCCTGAAATTTCTTTTCTCAATAACACAGCCGTCCTGTTCATTCTCTCGCAAACTTCCATCGCAGTCCTGGCTGTATCCTCAGAGGTTGCCTCACTCTTGACAACCTCCACACAGTCCATGACGAGCGGCGGAAAGAAAAAGTGCATGTTCAGCATCTTATCAGGGCGGTTGGTGACATCAGAAAGCAGACTGCTAACGATCGTCGAGCTATTGGTCGCAAAAATAGCATGGGCAGGAGCGAATTTTTCGAGCTGCGAAAATACTTCTCTCTTTACTTCGAGCTTCTCAACGACTGCTTCGATAATCAAATCGGCTTTGGAGGCTGCCTCTTCCAGGTTAGTCGAAAATCGTAAACGCCCGAATGAAGCAAGCTTATCATCTTCCGTCAGCTTCCCTTTCAGCACCCACTTATCCAATATCTCATGGAGTTTTTCCTCCGCCTTTTTCAATGCGCTCTCCTGTACATCCTGGAGAATCGTTTCATATCCGCCCAGTGCGGAAAGCATGGCAATCTGATGTCCCATTTGCCCTGCCCCGATCACAGAAATAGATTGGATTTTTTCGTTGGTCAAAGCTATTCCTCCTTTTTTCTACATAAACTAACCGGTTAGTATGTGGTATGTAACAATGAGGCAGGAAAGCTTAAAATTCTCCTGCCTGCACAAGTGGCACTACGCATACTCTCCGCCTAAAGTCTTGCTAAAATTTATCAATCTGTTTCGATTCCCTTTAAAATCATTTCCACAAAAATGTCTGTCACTTCTTTTTCAGACATGCTGCCAGCCGGATTAAACCACTGGTAGCTCCAGTTTGCCGCACCAAGAATGCCAAAGGTTACAATTCGGGCATTCAGTCCAGCCCGGAATTCCCCTTTTTTGATGCCTTCATCCAGAACCGCCTCGATATTAAAACGGAATTGGTCACGCTTAGGGATAATTTGAGACAATCTTTCCTCGCTCAGATTTTGCATTTCACGAAAGAACACTTTGGCACTTGAACCCTGGCTCTTGATGCTGTTAATTAGCATATAAACAAGATCATATACCTTTTCCTTACTGCTTTTTGTTTCATCCCGCAGAATTCCCTCCTGATGGCTGAGCAGCTCATCAATATAACGAAGATGGATATCCAACAGCAATTCTTCCTTGCTGGAAAAATAATAATAAAAGGTTCCTTTTGTTACGCCGATGGAATCCACTATATCCTGAATCGATGTCTCGCTAAATCCCTTTTTTTCAAATAGCCGAATGCTATGCTCCGTAATTTTCTCTTTCACTCAAGTATCCTCACAATCTGCCTGCAAAATGTCACTGAAATTATACCATACCCGATGCCGTTCTTATTATAAGGATCCTTTTTTCGAATTACTTTGCAGCAGTAGCTTCTTCCCTCAAAGCGCGGCGCAAAATTTTGCCGACGTTTGTTTTAGGAAGCTGTTCCCGGAATTCAACAACGCTCGGAACTTTATAAGTAGCCATATTCTTTTTGCAAAACTCGATAATTTCTTCAGAAGTTGCGGTTTTTCCCGCTTTTAGAACAAGGACCGCTTTTACGGTCTCTCCACGGTAAGCATCCGGAATGCCGATTACGACAGCCTCCTGAACGGAAGGATGTTCATAAATGACTTCTTCTATGTCGCGCGGATAGATATTATATCCGCTTGCAATGATTAAATCCTTTTTACGGTCCACGATGTAAAGATAGCCATCTTCATCCATTCTCGTGATATCGCCCGTATAAAGCCAACCATCTTTTAAAGTAACAGCCGTTTCTTCCGGCATATTCCAATAGCCTTTCATGACCTGAGGGCCTTTGATGACCAATTCACCAAGCTCCCCGACCGGAACCTCTTCCGCCCCTGTAGCCAAATCGACCACCTTGTAGTCGGTCGAAGGGAAGCCGACTCCAACGCTTCCAGGCTTTCTTTCAGCGAAAGGTGGATTGCAGTGCGTTGCTGGAGATGCTTCGGACAGCCCGTAGCCTTCGAGAATCTGCGATCCTGTTTTGCTTTCGAATTCCTTTAACAACTCAACCGGCATCGGAGCGCTTCCGCTGTTGCATGAACGGATGGAATCAATCCCATACTCTTCAGCCTTCGGATGATTCGTGATTGCCACATACATCGTTGGTACACCCGGAAAAATGGTCGGCTGCTCTTTCTTGATTGTGTTTAATACCTCTTCCAGCTCAAATCGTGGAAGCATGATCGAATCCCCGCCTGTGTAAATCGCTAAATTCATAGCCGAGGTCATCCCGAAAACATGAAATAAAGGAATAATCGTCAATACACGCTCTTTTCCAAATTCCAATTCATGCTTGAAAAACTCATAGGATTGGATCACATTTGCAAGAATGTTCCGATGAGTCAGCATCGCTCCCTTGGAACGACCCGTCGTTCCCCCGGTGTATTGCAAGACCGCGATATCATGTTCTGGTTCCATATCGACAGGCGTAACCTGCCCGCTTCCTTCTTTTAAAAACCCGTCAAATGTATGATCCGGTGCGAAATCATGTTCAGATGGCTGCAGACTTACAACAATGATATTTTTAAGATTCGTAGTTGGCTGGACCTGTTTTACCTTTGGATATAAAGCATCAAACACAATAATCGTCTCAGCGCCTGAATCATTCAAGATATATTTGATTTCCCTCTCAACGAGCATCGGATTGACCTGTGTAACGATGCCGCCGACAGATAAAACGCCATAATAAGCAATAACATACTGTGGACAGTTCGGCAGCATGATAGCCACCCGGTCTCCTTTTTGAATGCCGTTTTTTTGCAGGGAAGAGGCAAATAAATTCACGGCGAATAACAATTCTTGATAGGAGATCTTCTTTGTATAAAAAGTGATGGCATTGTTTGTAGGATAATTTTTTGTGGTTTCTTGGAGAACTTGCGGAATGGTAATATCAGGGATCTCAACTTCCTTTGCAACCGAATCTGGATATGCTGACAGCCAGGATTTTTTTCTCATTAAAAAACCTCCATATCAAAATGATAGTTATTTAGAACCTAAAGCATAAGCATCGCTGTCGCAAAATTTCTTTCATTTCATAAAAATTCACTTTACATGGCGTGGCCTCCCCCATCGACCACCAATACATCGCCTGTCACATAATTCGAGGCGTTTGATGCCAGGAACAGGGCAACTCCCTTTAGATCATCCTCTGTCCCGAAACGTTTTAGCGGGGTTGAACCAAGGATGGGATCCTTGCCCTTTTCAATCAGGACCTTAGACATTTTGGTCGGGAAAAACCCGGGTGCAATCGCATTAACGTTTATATTATGCCGCCCCCATTTAACTGCGAGATCCTTCGTAAAAGTAATAACAGCACCCTTGCTTGTGTTATAGCCGATTGTGTCCATAACCCTCGGGTCAGTGCCCCCAAGTCCCGCCACCGATGCAATGTTAATAATTTTTCCGCCGCCTTGTTCAATCATGACCTTACCTGCTGCTTGGCTCATGATGAACGTCCCGGTGACATTCACATTTATCACTTTATTCCATGCTTCAAGAGGCATTTCTTCTGCAGGTGCCCCCCATGTTGCGCCACTATTATTGACAAGGATGTCAATTGATCCAAATTCGCTTTTTGCCGTATCCACTACTGCCTGGACATCATCGGGATTTGAAATGTCACATTTTAACGCGATCGCTTTAACTCCTAACTTCCGGACCTCCTCCGCGACTTCCTCACACGCTTCCTTTTTCCGTGAGCACAACACGACATTTGCGCCTGCTTCAGCCAAGCCCCTAGCGATTTGCTCTCCTAGCCCTCTGCCTCCTCCGGTAATGATTGCTGTTTTTCCCGTTAGATCAAATAGATCCATAACCTTCATTAATTTCACAGCCTTTCGATTCTGGTTCGGAACTTATAGATATTTACGAAGCTCAAGCTTGGCAATCTGGGCTTTGTGGACTTCATCCGGTCCGTCCGCGAGCCTCAATGTACGCGCATTTGCCCATTGTGCGGCAAGCGGCGTATCTCCTGAGACACCTGCCCCGCCAAATGCTTGTATCGCACGGTCCAGAACACGGAGTGCCATCGAAGGAGCGACAACCTTGATCATTGCGATTTCTGCTTTGGCCTCCTTGTTGCCGACGGTATCCATCATGAAAGCCGCTTTTAATGTCAACAGACGGGCCTGTTCAATTTCGATTCTGGATTCCGCCACCCATTCCAGGATGACTCCCTGTTTCGACAGCAGCTTACCAAACGCTTCACGTTTTTGTATACGCTTACATAATTCGTCAAGCGCTCGCTCCGCAGCGCCGATCAACCTCATACAATGATGAATTCTGCCGGGCCCAAGCCTTCCTTGTGCGATCGCAAATCCTTTTCCTTCTCCCCACAGCATATTTTCGGCGGGTACCTTTACGTTTTCGTATGTAATCTCTGCGTGTCCATGCGGTGCATGATCGTAACCAAAGACCGGGAGCATGCGTTCAATTTTTACCCCAGGAGTGTCCAGAGGCACTAAAATCATCGATTGCTGTTCATGGCGGTTTGCTTTTGGGTCATTTTTCCCCATCACGATGGCAATTTTGCAGCGTGGATCTCCAGCACCGGATGACCACCATTTACGCCCATTGATGACATAATGGTCCCCATCTTTCTCAATTCGCGTCTCGATGTTCGTTGCGTCCGATGAAGCGACGTCCGGCTCGGTCATCGAAAAGCATGAGCGAATTTCTCCATCTAACAGCGGATTTAACCATTGTTCCTTTTGTTTTTCGGTTCCATAACGCACTAACACTTCCATGTTTCCGGTATCAGGAGCGTTGCAGTTGAATACCTCCGGGCCGATTAAAGAACGTCCCATAATTTCACACAGCGGGGCATATTCCAAATTGGTTAGTCCTGCTCCATACTCACTCTCAGGGAGAAATAAATTCCATAGTCCATCTTCCCTTGCTTTTGCGGTCAGTTCTCCCATTACAGGGGGTATCGCACTCCATCTATCGCTCTGCTCATTCAACTGACGTTCATAAACACTTTCGTTCGGATAAACATACTCTTCCATAAATTGAGTTAATTTCTCCTGTAGACCCTTTACCTTATCTGAATAAGCAAAATCCAAGTTATCCCTCCTTCACACAAACTAACCGGTTGGTATGTTTCTTACTCATAAGTATACGGTTTTTAAAAAAATATTCAACTAATAAACTGAAAATTTTAAAAAAATAGGCTCTGTTAAACGATAATGTTGTTTTTGGGAAGGGAATCTGCGAGACTCCTGCGGAAAAACGGGCTGGCAAGACCCCGCAGCGAGGTACGAGTGAGGAGGCTTGCCAGTTCGTCCGCGGAAAGCGAGTAGATTCCATGACCATTTGAAAATCAACAATGGAATTTAACAGAGCCAAAAAATAAAATTATTTTTGCGATGCATTTTTATTTACCGATAACCTTAATCAGTACCCCGTCAATAAAATTGCATTGGCCAGATCATTAATAGAGTTCCTGGAATGTTATCCAGGGGCATTAAAATATACAAGATTTTTTATTTCTTTAATGCGTTATAATGGGTTACGACTTCTAGAGTAATTTCACTATTCTCCTCTAATCCGCTCACTTCTTTTAACACATGGGCAACACCATGTTCTTTAATCATCGTTTGCATTTTTACCGCTTCTTCATCTTCTGCGAAATCAAAGAGCAGGGCTGCAGCGATGGCCTTTGCCAGGTTAGTAAATGCCAGCCCTGCTTTTTCCGCTTCCACAGCAGGTTTGACAAGGCGGTCATTCGGTCCAAGCTTGCGAATCGGGGAGCGACCAACTCTTGTAACGCCATCGTCTAAATAGGCATTTTTAAATCGATTGATTATTTTATTGATGTATTGCTGATGCTCGTCACGATCCAGGCCGTATTGTTTAATTAAATATGCTCCGGTTTCGTTGAGCGTAGCCCTTACTTGCTTTGTAATCTCTTCGTCAGTTAGAGTTTGGTCGATTGTCGGTTTGTTTTGCAAATAACCCAGGTAAGCGATGACAGCATGCCCTGTATTGACCGTAAAGAGCTTTCTTTCAATAAAAGGGGCCAAATCAGAAACAATCGTCATCCCTTCAACAGTGGGGATGCTTATCTTCGCTTCCACAACCCATTCATAATAAGGTTCAACCAGTACATCCAAGGACCCTTGATTATTTTGAAGCGGTACGATGCGGTCAACGGCTGAATTGAAGAAGTATACTTTGTTAGCTAGACTCGCTTTGGTCTCTTCATCTAAATGCTCAAAGATATATCCTTTTAATAAATCTGTTGCCGATATTTGATTTTCGCAGGCAATTACATATATTTTCTCGTCGCTTGTCTTTACCCGTTCTGCCAGGCCCTTTGCAATCAATGGAGCAATGCGCGGCAGGATATTCGGCCCGATCGCGGTTGTCAGATAGGTTGCATGCTTAATGGCTTCAATGACTTCGCTTTCCTGAGTCAAATTATTTAAGCCTGACACGTTTTTAATCGTCATTTCTTCATGTTGGTCAGTAGCCAATTTTACTTGATACTGCTTATCCTCGTTTAACTGATTAATGATTTCCTCAGCAATATCAACGAATGTAACATGATAACCGGATTGTGAAAAGAGTGCACCGATAAACCCTCTTCCAATATTCCCTGCTCCAAAGTGAACGGCTTGCATATTAGTTCACTCCTTCAAAAAAAGCCATGATTTCTTCTTTGGATGTGGCGTTTACAATAGCTATTACATTCTCTTCTTCCGAACAAACAATGGCAATTTGCGATAGTATTTCTAAGTGCTCATTCCCTTTGCCGGCTATTCCAATCAATAATTTCACAATATTGCCACCGCCAAAATCTATTCCTTCGGGAACTTGTATAATCGTAATGCCTGACTCCTTAACAGATTTCTTGGCATCCTCTGTACCGTGGGGGATGGCTACGAAATTGCCCATATAAGTGGAAGTTAATTCTTCCCGTTCAAGCATTTTCTCAATATAAGCTGGTTCTACATAGCCTTTTTCAACTAATACTTGTCCCGTCAATCTGATGGCATTTTCTTTTCCGTTTACTTCAGCATTTAATAGAATATTTTCAGTAGATAAAATAGGTAGAGACATTTTAATCATTCCTCATTTCTTTTAATTTTCCATTAAAAAATTGTTCGAAATTAGCTGCTAGATAGGAAGAAATGGAATTGGCATTTTTTGATTCAAATAACGCAATGCTATGCTCATTCTCAATAATAATGGAACTTATGAAGCTTAATACCTCTAATCCTTGGCTTGAAAACGTCTCAGGTGATAACAACAAAAGAATACTGTCAGTTTCGATATCCGTCTGATCCATTGCTTTAACACTTAGAGAGTCCTCCAACGCTAAAAGATTGAAAGAAGGACGTAACACCTGGTCACTGCGAGCATGAAACAATGCTAGCCGAGTACCCGGAATCCCTAACCCGCCAAGCTTTTCACGTTCTAACAGAGCGTTTTTCACTAAACCGGGATCCTCTATAACACCACTGTCATTTAAGTACTCACAGGCTCGTGCTAAAATACCTTCCATATTCTCAAACTGTGATACATTCATCACGCTAAATCCTTCTAAGACGGTTGCTATCGTATCCGTATATTGAGATAAGTTTCTCAAGCTCATTATTAATTGCTCGGCACTTTGATGCACTGGAAAATCGATATCAGCTAACGGTACTTTTCGAGTCCTAGCATGATCCTCTGTTTGTTTGTCTATATAGTTTCTTAACCGATTGATTTCTTCTTTCGTTAAAATCGGGCTTACTACAATATGCTCCTTATCGAAGGCAGGCAAGTTTATAGTAGAGATCACCAAATCGTACTCTTCTAATTGAATACGATTCAATTCAAATAAGGAGACATTTGTCAGTGTTCCAATCTCCGGTAATTCTTGCTTTAGTCTTGTCGCAAGCATCTTTGAGGTACCGATACCGGTAGAACAAATAACTAATGCTTTTAAATCAGCGGTCCGCGTTTTCCCCAAAGCAGAGCCAAAGTGCATAACTAGATAGGCGATTTCTTCATCAGGAACAATTAAATCTAAAAAAACCTTACTAACGCCGCCTTTAACGATGTTAAACAAATCTCCATAATCTTGTTTAATCTTTTGCATCAGGGGATTTGCTATCCCCATATTTTGTTTCACCCGAAAAAGCGCGGGCTTCAAATGAGTGACCAGGCCTTGGAATAGGGAAGCATTGCTTAATAAATCGATTTGCAATTGTTCCTCAACATATTTAATCAGGCTTTTTGCTTTTATAGCAATTTGCAAACTGGAATCTTCTAATAAATACTCCTTATCATGCCTTAATTTTGCCCCTTGAAGATGCATGGTAATATACCCAATCTCAGCATCAGGAATATCAATATTGAAGGCCTTCTCCAGTTTTCGGATAATTTTTTTGGCCATTTTATATTCAGCAACTGATTGCAAGCCTTCCAAATAATCCTGATCGATATTAATGTTTTCCCCCTGGATTATTCGCTCAATCGCTAGTGCAAGGTGAACAACAAGCCCTATATAAGCACTATCCGCCATTGAATAAGAGATTTCTGTATTCACTTCTTCAATAGCTTTTTCAACAATAAAAAGTTTATTCTTCTCCACAAGACCTAAAAGCCTCTCAGAGATGGAGTCTATTTGTTTGGTGGATTTCTTTTGAATGTTTTCTTTCACCAAAGATAAAAATTCCACTTCGTTAAGGTTTTCAGCGATAACAGCTCTCATTGCTTTTCGCTTGGCTGTTTCAGACCCTACAATTTCAACACCATACCCTCTTTTTCTAATCAGCGACAAATCAAGTTCATGTAGACGATTTTCCAATTTAGTCAAATCATTGCTGATTGTGGCTATCGTTACATTGAGATCATTCGAAATGGCTACAAGCTTTACAGGTTCTCTGGATTCCAATAATGCACATAAGATCATTGTCTGCCTTTCATCAGGAGTGTATTCACTATAGGTTACATGGAGAAGGGCGAGTTTTAATTCTTCGGCCTTGTCTTCCTCCCCAATGATTTGAATGCCAACACCTGACTTCTTTACTAACTGCAGCTCATAATCTTTTAACGTGCTTTCCAGACCTTTTAAATCTCTATGAATCGTGCGGACACTTACATCCATGTCATCCGCAAGATCCTTAACAGTCATTTCTTCACTTTTGTCCAATAAAATTTCAAGCATAATTCTTTCTCTTGCAGAAATATACATACTTCTCACTCCCATATGGAACAAAGACTAAATCTACGACCATAATGGCCAATCATTTAGTAATATACTTCTATTTTAATAATAAAACGATTATATTGCTTAAAACAATCAAGAGATAACTCACTTTCGCCTTCTTCATTGTTGACAAAATTTAATTACTTTATTAAAAAAGCGCAAGCGCCCTGAAGCAAGGAACATCGGCTGAAATCTGCCACATCCTGTGGCAAACGTAATTCTGGTATTTGGATAATAAAATATGAGTTCGGATAATAAATCTTGAGTTTGGATAATAAATACCTCAGCTTGAATAATAAATCTTGAGTTCGGATAATCAATATTTCAACTCGAATAATAAATCTTGAGTTTGGATAATCAATCCTGCGTAGTTGGGACATTTTTTAATTATAAAAGTTATACTTTCCTGATAAAAAAAGCCTGATTCCTCTGGGAACCAGGCTTGCTCATTATTTACCTTCTTTTAATTTCTCCAATAGCTCATCATATCTCGGGCTGTTTAGAAAGTTTTCCACCGATATATGTGTTGCGTTCGGCAATTTTGCTTTTGCTCTATCTGTTAAATCTTTATGAGTGATAACAACATCAGCATCAGCTGGTAAGTTGCTAATCGAAGTATTGGAAACAGATACGTCTAATCCTGCTTTTTGGACTTTGTTCTTGAGGATCGACGCACCCATTGCACTTGAACCCATACCAGCGTCACACGCAAAAATAATCTTATTTATTTCTTTGTCAACGCCAGATTGTGTTGTTTCTTGTTTAGCTTCAGTTTTGATAAGCGCAGAGGCTCTGCTCTCTTTTCCTTTTAACTCGGATGTTTTTTGAGTTGCACTTGCTAAATCTTCCTCACCTGTTTGCTTCGACGATTTCAAGATGATTGAAGAAATGATGAACGATACAATCGTAGCTATCAGCACGCCTGTAATAACTCCTAAGTAATTTCCTCTTGGTGTCATCGCCATTAGAGCGAAAATGCTTCCTGGTGATGGAGCTGCCACTAATCCTGCATCAAAAATCAAGAAGGTGAATACACCTGCTGCCCCGCCGCCAATTGCCGCTAAAAGCAGTATTGGCTTCATTAAAATGTATGGGAAGTAAATCTCATGGATACCACCTAAGAAATGAATAATTGTAGCACCTGGGGCTGTTTGCTTTGCCATCCCTTTACCGAAAATCATATAGGCTAATAATATACCTAAACCTGGGCCAGGATTAGTTTCCAGTAAGAATAGAATAGATTTACCTGCGTCCGCAGCCTGTTCAATACCAATTGGACTTAAAATACCATGGTTGATTGCGTTATTTAAAAATAGAACTTTAGCTGGCTCGATGAAAATACTTGCAAGCGGTAAAAGTTGTGCGTCAATAATTGCCTGTACACCGGACGCTAATGCTTTATTCAAGGCAAGAACAATTGGTCCGACACCTTTATAAGCAATTAATGTAAGAATACCAGCAATAATCCCTGCTGAAAAGTTATTTACCAGCATTTCAAATCCTGATTTAATTTTTCCTTCTACAGCTTTATCAAACTTTTTAATAGCCAATCCGCCTATAGGACCCATAATCATAGCTCCTAAAAGCATCGGGACTTCCGCTCCAACGATAACACCCATCGTTGCGGTTGCACCGACTACACCACCTCTTAAATCATAAACGAGTCTACCCCCGCTAAACCCGATTAAGATAGGCAGTAAATAATTTATCATTGGACCAACAAGCTTGGCTAGGTCCTCGTTCGGTAGCCAGCCTGTTTCAATAAATAGGGCAGTAATAAAACCCCAGGCGATAAACGCACCGATATTGGGCATGATCATGCCGCTTAAAAAACTTCCAAAGCGCTGTATTTTCACTTTAACTGCTGAGTTTGAATTTTCTTCTCCCGCCATTTCTATTTAAACCCCTTTCAACTTTAAAATAATTTCAAATGAAATAATGTATTTCTCCTCTTATAATAAAGCGTTTACAACAGTTCCTCAATTGATAGAAAAACCTATTTTGTCACATGACTTGTTGTCATGATTTAAATGATGACTTAATATAAAGAAAGCTCGTCGATTGACGAGCATTTAAGGAGAAGACCGAGACGAAGTTGCATGTATGGGCGATCCAAAAGATCACTACAGATAACTTAAATTTGGACCCTTTTATTTCGCGTGGTTAAATATGTCGAAATACAGTGGGTATTGTCGAGAAATCGATATATGAGTTAAGTTGATAATATAAGTGGCAAAGTTGATAATAAAATCGAAAACTCGATAATAAATTTGCGAAAACGATGATAAATCCACAAACTTGATAAAAGGTTTACGAAATACAAGTTAGTAAAATATGCTGACTCCTTAGGTTCAATATTAAACATTTTGGAGTCAGCCTCTGCCAAAAAGAAGAGATTTTACCTAGTCTCCTCTTCATTCAACCAATAATCACTCTTTCTTTAGGATAATGATAATTGTCCGTTTTCTCTCTTCTTCCCATTATAAAAAGGAAGGAGACGATACCGACACGACCAATAAACATAATAATCATGAGGACAATTTTCCCGGTGACGCTCAAATCCGGGGTGATCCCTAATGATAGCCCTACGGAACCGAAGGCCGAACAGACCTCAAAGATAATATGGGTTAGCGGGAAATCCTCTGTTATTGTTAAGATGAATATCGAAGCGACACAGAGGAAGATACCCATTAGCATGACGGCCGTCGCTTTATAAATGTCTTCCTCGCATATCTCCCGACCGAATACTTTGATCGATCGGCTTCCTTTAGCGAAATTCCATAAAAACAAGATCATAATGGCAAAGGTTGTTGTCCGGATACCGCCGCCAACTGAGCTGGGGGATGCCCCAATGAACATCATGATACTCATCAAAATATGCGTCGGTTCGGAAAAGTCGCCGACATCCATCGTTGCAAGCCCGGCGCTTCTCGTATTGGACGACATGAAAAGGGAATAAAAAAACGATTCATGCCAGGCCTTCCCTTTTAAAAATCCATTGAACTCCAGTAAGTAAATGAATAATGTACCGAATAGGACAAGACCAAAAAAAGTAACCGATGTTATTTTTGTAAAAAGGGAAAAGCGGAATTTATAGGTTCTGGCCCGGTTTGAAAGATATTCCTTCGTCTCGATCAGCACAGGAAAGCCAATCGCTCCAAGTATTAGGAGCAGGATGGAGATGAACTGGATGAAATAGTCTTCTTTATATGGAATCAACGACTGTCCGGTTATATCAAACCCCGCATTGGTCGTGGCACTTACTGACAGGAATAAACCATGTAAAAATGCCTGATCCCAAGCTGGAAAGTATTTCAGAAAATAAAGGCTAAGTATAAAAGCACCTATCAATTCTATAATAACAATAATCTTTACGAGCTGAATCAAGAGCTTTACCAAACCGGAAAGGCTCGTCTGATTTTGGTCAGTCATAATCAGTTGCCGTTCCTTTAAGCCAATTTTCTTTCCCATGATTAACCAAAAAAAAGTACCCAATGTCATAATGCCTATACCGCCAAACTGCAGGACGAACATCAAGATAAAAATGCCCGGTGTGCTGAAAGTATCTGCCGTATTGACGACGGTTAAACCAGTAACGCTTACGGCACTCACCGCTGTGAACAATGCATCAATGAATGTCCATTGTATTCCCGGCTTAGTAGCTATAGGCAAACTTAAGAGTATCGTTGAGACAGTAACTGCCACAAAATAATAACCGATAATGATTTGAGCGGGACTCAATCGGCGAATTGTTTTTTTAAATGAAATTAACATTGAGATGTTCCTTTCGATACAAATACGTTCTTATTATGTACTAAATAATCTACAATCCATTATACATTGTTAAAAGATTGTGTGGGATGTTTAATTTCCGCTTGTAATTATAGGATGTATTCCCATATTTATTTTTAGTAAAACAATCCACACCTCCTCATACTACTCATACAGTGGTATAAGCACTGTTATTAATAAGAGAAGGGGAGAATCATAATGGCTAGCAGAGGCAGCAGAAACCAACTTTTAGTGCCTGGTATCGAGCAAGCTTTGGATCAAATCAAATATGAAATCGCCCAGGAATTTGGTGTACAACTTGGTTCTGAAACCGTATCACGCTCAAACGGATCAGTAGGCGGCGAAATTACTAAACGTCTTGTTGCACAAGCTCAATCCGAATTGAAAAACAGACAATAAGACATTAGACATAAGAAATGGAATAGGCTGTCATCGCCGGATGACAGCCTTGTGTTTCCTGTTAACGGTCGTGCGTAAGAAACTTTAGATCTCCATGGTCGCGTCTATCGTTCGAATGCTTCTTTTGTTTAAAATGCTTGCCCTCTGAAATGCCCCATTCTTTATTTGACGACTTTTTAAGCTTAGCCGGTTTTTTAGGTTCAATAGGCTTATGTTTAAAGCGATCTTTACCGCGGGTCTTTTCCCCTTCATTTCCTTTCTTCCGGAAATCATTTTGATCACGATGCTTTTGTTCATTTTTTTTGAATGAAGGTGTCACAGGTTTTTCGATTGGCTTTATTCTTGAAAAACGAGGTGCCTCATTTTTTGGCTGCTTGCCCCGCTCCGGTTCGATCCTTCTAGGCAAATCAACATTTCTTTGCACTTGTTTTTGCGGTTTAGCCTTTGCCTCGGTCTTTTGTCTTCCTTCCCTCTTTTCGAACGTCTTTTTGGAGGGTGCTTTAGGTTTTTGCTGGGTGTTTTCTGTCTCTTGTTTCTCTTGAACAGCTTGCTTTTCTTCTATGTACTTGCCGGTTGAAACACCTTCCTGTTTAGCATTTTCCCGATCCTTCTCGGTAGCATTCAGGACCTTCACTTTTGTCTCGGGAACAAGCGCCGCCGTCTTTGAAATCTCCTGCTTTAAATCTTTATCCAGCTTTTTATTTTTATCCATCACAGTCGTAGAGACGACGATTTGTTTTTGGTTTTTAAAGTATCCGATTTTTTTGGTCATTTTAACGATTTCATCCGTGACAGTATTGACACTTTTGTTATCCCAATCGGAAAGCTGCTTCACGACATCTTTTCCTTCCGCGTTCAAACCTTTGATCTCGATAACATTTAGTTGATCATCTAAACCCAATTCAATACTTGGGTTGATGTCTATTGTCAAATATGCCGAGACCTTCTTGTCAAACATGCCGGGTAAGATGCTAAGCGTAAGCGCAACCGCAGCTGCTGCACTTATGATAGAGGTCTTTTTTATGGAAAAATGAAAAAAGTTAGAGATGCTGTATTTTCTCGGGTGAAAGGGTCTAAATGAAATTTCCTCGCCAATTTCATAAGGACGTTTCTCCTTCTCTGCCTTTAAAAATTTCCCTTCAGGGGTCATAAGGGTAACATAATGATTATCCATCTCTAAAATAATGCCTTTCATTCCTAAATCACCCCTTTCAAATAGTCATGCAAGTACAAAAAGTCTCCGTTTAAGATAAGCGCAACCGCAATGATATATTTTCTGTTTCTCTCTATCGTCTTCCTGCTTACACTTACCTTTTCTTCAAGTTGCTTAATCGGCAGGCGTTTTTTTGTCAATAGAATTTCGTTCATGGCCGGATCACTGACAAGGGTTTTCGCGATGGCAATCGCTCCCTTTCTGGCATCGGAATGCTTCGGGGAATTCTCCACCAAATCAGAAAAAGACACATCAAATTCTGATAAGCGCTTTTGATAAAGCCCAATCTCTTCTCTGCGCTTTTCCACTTCCTTGAGCTTTTCGTACTCTTGCATCGATTTTTCCGTTTCAAGAAACGTTTGGGATTGATCTTCTTCATTATTTTCCAAAGAAAGATCGAGTATAATATCCTGGCGCCGTCTTGTCTGGTTTCTTATATAGTCAATCACCCGACGCTTTACAAGGATTTCCGCAAATGCTAGCAGCGAACTTCCTTTATCGGATGAATATTTATCAATCGCCTCATTAAAAGCAATGAGGCCAATGCTGAATTCGTCGTCCGATTCATTAATGTATCTTCTGCATACAGAAGAAACCGTTTTAGCAATGAATGGTTTGAATGAGCCAATCAATTCGTTACGGAGAAACAAATCTCCATCCTGTATTTTTAAAACCGTCTCTTCTAATGACTGTTTTTTCTTGGATGCTGAAAATAATCCGCTCAGCAAAAAGCTCACCCCATTTCTATGCCACATTATAACATAGAAGTGACAATTATATTTTTAAGGGTAAGCTTGGAAATAAACAGAACCAAAAGACCTATTTATATTCAAAAATAAACTTTTTACTATTTTTAAAAAACAATACGTTTCCCGAAAGATTTTATTTAGGGGTATCTTTGTGAATTCTTTATCCTTTTTTTGTTCTAAAATAAGAGAGCCCGCAAATTACCAGAATATGCGAGCTCTCCCCATTCAGGGACTATCACTTATTTGATTGTCATAACGGATATGCTGATTGTTGATTTGGCTAGTCTTTCACTTATACTTCTTGTGTTTCACTGTCTTTTTTATTAGAGAATAGGAACCCTCCAACAGCGATTCCGATCAAGACGATCCAAAAAGTCGCCTTCCATCCCGTTGATTCGGGAAAGTGCTGCTCAAGAACAGCGATGGAAGGATGTGCCAGCGTGAATACCGCGAGCTTGACGCCAACCCATCCGACGATAAAGAAAGCAGCTGTTTCAAGAGATGGACGCTTATGAAGCAGCTTCACAAATGCACTTGCAGCAAAACGCATAATAATTAAGCCAATCATTCCGCCGAGGAACATAACCGTGAACTGCCCGCCGTCAATACCACCGACTTCAAACCAACCAGATTCTGGGAGGGTTACAGCAAGAGCTACTGCCGCAAGCATGGAGTCGACCGCAAACGCGATATCGGCTAGTTCCACTTTGAAGACGGTCATCCAAAAGCCGGAGTTCGCTTTCGGCTCATGCAGTTTATCCTTTTCCTTATGGGTGAATCGTTTATAGATGTGCTGAAACGAAATAAACAACAGGTAAAGTGCTCCAATCGCCTGCACCTGCCACACATCGACAAGAAAGGAAATGAGGAACAGACTCAAGAATCTAAATACAAATGCTCCGAGCAGCCCATAAAACAGGGCTTTTTTCTGCTGTTCCTTCGGAAGGTGCTTTACCATGACAGCCATGACCACCGCGTTGTCGGCCGCGAGAATCCCTTCCAGGCCTACCAGGACCAGTAAAACCCAGCCGTATTCCAACAATAATGATGCTTCCATGTTATCAACCTCCATTTGTTAATATTCCTTTTCTCAGAAGCAATAAACTTCAACAGGCAAAACAGAAATAAAATTAAAATTTCCTTTTTCACCAAAAATAAAAAGACCCTTGCCGTTGATAGGCAAAGGTCTTGCTGAACATGAAGCCATGTCAACAAAGCCGATGGACTTATGTCCATGAGATGACGACTTTGTTTTAGGGCGAACCCTAACGCTACTCCCCTTTGAGTAAGAAACATAATATTCTTTATAACAGTATATAAGCCGAAATGTTTTTTTAACACTATTTTATCTTAAAAAGCCAAATTTAAGTTTGTTCTGAGATACTAATCAAACTTGTCTATCGTTTTTTGGCAGGAGGGGCCCCCCCAGACCCTTTCAGCAATTTAAGATAAATCTGTCCGAATCGAGCCCAATTCGTTTTCCCTGAAAAATACTCTTTGAATAAGGATAAAAAAAGTTCGTATTTCCCTTTATAAGGGTACCACTGGATCTCAGACTTCCTCGTACCTGAGTCTTTAACAATCGCTTTTTCATGACAAAACATTCGGAGGCCGTTATCGCCATGGTACCGGCCGATTCCGCTTTGCTTTGCTCCACCAAACGGCAGGCTGTGATTAGCGACGGACACGAGTACATCATTAATAACGACAGCACCGGTGACTAACCTTGCAGCCACTCTGTTTGCCTTCGAATCATCGGATGTCCACACGCTTGAATTCAGTCCGTATTCACTATCATTGGCAAACCTGACCGCTTCTTCTTCCGTGTCAAAAGGAATGACAGGCAATACAGGACCAAAGGTTTCTTCTGTCATGATTTTCATCGAATGATCCACATTTGATAATATCGTTGGCGGAAGGAACAGCTTGTTGTCGATTTTCCATTGATTCGGGTCCTGGCCTGTCTCCAATACGGCTCCTTTTGCAAGGGCATCCTGGATATGGTCAGCGACGATATCCACCTGCTGTGGAAATGTCATGGAACCGACATCATCAGCAAGTGTCGCCCCTTGCTTAAGTGCTTTTGTCTTTTTCTTCAGCATAGCGAGGAAGTCTTCATAGATAGGTCGCTCTACGTAAACCCTCTCAACACTCATGCAGGTCTGCCCGCTATTGGTGAAGGCCCCCCATAGAGCCCCATTCGCCGCCCGTTCTAAATTGGCATCCGCAAAAACAATCATCGGGTCCTTTCCACCGAGCTCCAGCGTGCAAGGAATCAGTTTTTTCGCCGCCATTTCCCCAATGATTTTCCCTGTCCTTACCGAACCGGTAAAAAAGATATAATCGGGAGTTTGTTCTGATAACGCTGCCCCTACTTCCTTTCCGCCATGGGCAAATTGAATGACCCCTTCCGGAAAACCAGCCTCCAAAAACAGCTGTTCCATATATTGCCCGACAAGGGGTGTTATTTCTGACGGCTTCGCAATGACAGAGTTCCCCGCGACCGCTGCACTGTATATCGGAACCATCGCCAGCATAAGCGGATAATTCCACGGCGAAATCACAAGTACAGTTCCGCGAGGCATATAATCAATAAACGATTTTTTTCCGATAAGTATGAGCGGTGTGGATGCTTTTTTTCGGGCCAGTGATTTCCGGGCATGCTTTTCTATATGGAGGATTCCATCCAAAGTCGGCATGATATCAGCGACGATTGCCTCGGTCTTTGCCTTGCCCGTATCCTTTGAAATGATTTCCGCCATTTCATCCATCTTTTCGACCATCAAGAGCCGTAATTTCTTTAAATAGACGAGTCTTTCCGAAACAGTCGTTTGTGACCAGGACTGAAAAGCCTGATTCGCGCGTTTATATAAAAAAGCAATTTCCGTAAGTGGCGTTTCGACCATTTCCCCGATTTCCTCACCTGTTGCCGGAGAGTACACCTTTTGCTTCGTATTTAAGTCGATCATAACCGCTCTCCCCTATCTAATTTGAATTTGGTACCTCTGCTCTTTCTTATTTTTCAAATAAAAGTCAACCATCGCAGGGACACCGTCGCTGAACCTTGGACAAACGATTCCTGATCCTTTTAAATCCGTCTGGGCCTGGGTACAGTCAAATACGCCCTTCCACGTAAAGTAATCCAAAGCTTCCTTTTCAATTCCCAAATACGATCTCACCGGTTTGATGGACAAAAGCCCCTTGCTTACGGCTAGAGGAAGCGTACCTTTAGGCTTCCGCTTATATAGTTCATTGACAAATAATTCATATATCTCGGTTGCTGTATGAGGATTCGGATCAGTTAAGTGATAGGTTTTGCCAGCTCCTTCCTTATATAATGCCAGATAAGAAGTTGCTTGTATAATGTAATCAACAGGAACCATATTGACGACGCATCCAGTTTCCCTACCAATTTTCGGGAATATCGGCAGGAAGCTTAACCTGTCAAGGAAGTTTAAGATGAAGTATGGGCCATCAAATTTAATCGTTTCACCCGACGCAGAGTGGCCTTTTACGATTCCCGGCCTTATAATGGTTACCGGCTTCTCCTTTTTCATTTCCTCCACTAAAACTTCTGCTTCATATTTGGTCTTTTCATAATGATTTTTAAAAGCCTCGGGTTCGACAAGGTCATGCTCGTATAATTTACCTTCGCGGATACCGGCAACATATGCTGTACTAAAGTACACATACCTCTCAAGGTTATCCAATCCACGGACCCAGTCATTCACATTCTTGGTACCGCTTACATTTACAAGCTGAGCCGTTTTCTCATCAATCGCTAAATCGTAGATCGCAGCTAAATGAAATACGTGGGTCACTTCCGATCGAAAATGATCATTCATTTCCCGCGGGATTTTAAGCCCCTCTTTTGTAATATCTCCTTCTACAATCACAAATTCGGCAATCGTTCCCTGCATTTCTTGTTTAATCTTTGTAATCTCATAGGCGGCAGTCTCTTTTTGGCTTGGCAGAACGAGCATATAGGCCTTTGTAAAATAATCGTCTCTTTTTAAGAGCTCTCTGATCAGCTGATTGCATATAAATCCAGGAAAACCGGTAAAAAAATAGACATGTTCCATTATAATTCCCCCTAAAAAATTATTAGTACGATTACGTACATAATAGTAAAACTTCTTTCGTTAGTCAAATTGTAGTTAGAAAATTCTGAAAAAGTTAGTTATTTAAAATAAAAATGGAGAAAAATTTTATTATGATTAAGCAGGTTTTTCCGTTACTATATAAGAATAAGTACTTTCAAAGTATGTTTTATACATAAGAGGTGAATGCACAATTGAAAAGAATATTTAAAGCTTATGATTACCCCATATTCATAGCTGTTGTGCTGCTCTCCCTATTTGGATTAGTCATGGTTTACAGTTCAAGTATGATTACAGCAGTGGCCCGTTACGAAAAAGAAATGGATTTCTTTTTTCAAAATCAAAAGAATGCCTTAATATTATCTTTTATCGTGATGCTCTTTGTCTCGATACTGCCATATAAATTATATAAACATAAAATATTCCTGATGGTCATGATGGGAGGCATTGCCATGCTTCTCCTTGTCGTATACATTTTCGGACACACTGCCGGAGGTGCTACGAGTTGGTTCAAGCTAGGCGCGAGGAGCATGCAGCCTGCGGAATTTTCAAAGCTTGCAATTATCATCTATCTCGCGGCGATTTATGGAAAAAGACAGGACAGGATCAATAATCTTGATAAAGCGGTCATCCCTCCAATTGTTTTTCTGGCAGGCATCTGTTTCCTGATCATCCTTCAGCCTGACTACGGAAGCGCCTTAATCGTACTGGCCATTGCAGCCACGATTATTCTTTGTTCCGGGATGAACCTGAAAAGTATAGTAAAACTGGTATTGATATTTTTATTGGTGGCGGGCATCATTGGCTTTGCTGTAGTGATAACCGGAAATTCTTCCGAAGTCATTTCAGAGGAAAGACTATCGAGATTCACCGGCCTTACCGAGCCGTTCGAAAAAGAAAATGACGAGGGCTATCATCTGGCAAACTCATTACTCGCGATTGGCTCAGGCGGGATAATGGGGGTCGGACTCGGTGATAGCGTTCAAAAATACGGCTATCTGCCGGAGGCGCATACAGATTTCATCATCGCCATCATTGCTGAAGAGCTTGGCATTTTCGGTGTACTTTTTGTTTTGCTGACCCTTGGCTTCATCGTATTAAGAGGCTTTGTATTATCGGCGCGATGCAAGGACCCATTCGGCAGCCTGCTGTTGATTGGCATATCCTCCATGATTGGGATACAGGTTGTCGTCAATATTGGCGGTGTTACCGGATTGATTCCGATTACTGGAATCACCCTCCCATTCATCAGCTATGGAGGCTCATCGTTGCTGCTGTTAATGATATCCGTCGGTCTTATGCAAAATGTGATCATGCGGATGAACTTATTGGAACAAAAGGAAGTAGTGCAGCAAGCTGATAAAAGTATGTAAAAAAGCAGGCGGAGTTTTCCGACTGCTTTTTTTAAAATATTTTTTTAATAATATCTCATCAGTAATGAGAATTCCATTTTCAGCCACAAGAGGAAGTTTTCTCGCTTTATTTACCGCATCGACAAGAATGGACTTCAAGCGATAGCCTCTTTTCTGACCTTAAGCGACACAATCGGCTGGAAATATCCGTTGAAGTCAGTCGATTGTATGATTTGTACGATCTCGTTCTTTTCAATCCTTTCCGCAATTTCTTTGAAGGGATAGACGAATAACGGCTTCTCCATCTTTTTTATTAACGTGCATTGAAGCAATTCCACATCAGGTAATGAAATCAAGGTAGCGATCACCTCGGAAAGCATGGGTTTGGAATCATAAGGTATAAAGAAGCCTGTATCTTTTTGAAATCCACCAGGAAAACACTCCCGGATATTCATTCGGTGCTTATCCTCAATGTAAAAGCATCCTTGTTCATAAAGCTTGAAATGAATCCCACATAAATTACATCCCTTTACCATGTATATCCTTTCCCTAAAAAACTTTCCATTTTTATAAGACTTTACATCAAGTATCAGGTGTAGCACCAGCCAAAGTTTTCCTTCACTAGCATATTTAAAGAAAAAAACAGGAGCCGCGTTTGCAGCACCTGTTTATCGCCTCTATTTCTTTCGGTCATTTAGGCAGGATGATCTCGTCGACGATCCCGTATTCCTTCGCTTCTTCCGCACTCATGAAATAATCCCTGTCCGTATCCCTGGCTACTTTTTCCACTGGCTGGCCGGTCCGTTCGGAAATAATTGAATTAATATGTTCCCTCAGCTTCAGGATTCTTCGCGCGGAAATCTCGATTTCCGTAGCCTGACCTCTTGCTCCCCCAAGCGGCTGGTGGATCATGATTTCGCTATTCGGAAGGGCATTGCGTTTTCCCTTGGTGCCGGCGATTAGCAGCATCGCCCCGAAAGAAGCGGCCATTCCTGTACAGATGGTTCTAATATCCGGCTTAATATATTGCATCGTATCAAAAATCGCGAATCCGGCTGAAGTCGACCCGCCCGGACTATTGATATAAAGTGAAATGTCTTTTTCCGGATTATCTGCTTCCAGAAATAAAAGCTGGGCAACGATACTGTTCGCAAGGGCATCATTGATTTCATCGCCAATCATGATGATCCGGTCTTTTAATAAACGGGAATAAATATCATAAGACCGTTCACCGCGGCTTGATTGTTCGATTACATAAGGTATTGCACTCATAAAATATTCCTCCCTGTCTGTACTTCTTGGCTATGCAGCCATACAGAGGGCGTTTGAAGGAGCATTTTTGGCAAAAGAACGAATGAGCATAGGAGTGGTTTTATCAGCTTTTAAGGATTTAATCGACGGGATGGCCTGGATCAGGATTTCAGGGTCCTGATATTTCAAAGCTTCGTAGATGAGTGACGAAAGCTGTATGTCTGTTTCTTCATCCCAGTACGCCTCCAGGGTACGCGTTTCTTCCTTCAGCTTTTTATTTTCCAGTCTAGTTTTTGCCCGGTGTAACGCAGACTTTACCGCCATTTCCGTTGTTTCCAGAATATCCGCAATTTCATTTGCACGGTACTGAAACGCTTCTTTTAAGGTGTAAATAACCGCTTGCTTCGGGGTAAAATGGTTTCTTAAAAGCTCAATCGCTTCCATTACAGCATTTACTTTGTCTTCTTGCCCCGTTTGTGCCAATTCGGGCATGTCTTCAAGCAATTCATTATTTCGTTTGCGAAGCGTATCAATCCAATGGTTATAGGCGATTTTATTTAACAGCGCCGGACTGACATCCTTCCTATAATGACTGATAGCCTTCAGGATCGCTTCCTGGGCGATATCGTCACCATCCCATTTATTTTGCGAAAGAAATCGGCAGTATTTCTGCAAGGACGGATACAACTCCACAATGCTGTTTTCCTCTGTTTTCCGGTTAATTCCTATCCACTCACCAAGCTTTTCGCTCATTGTTGCTCACTCCTTTATCACCTCTCTATCTTTCAAACGTTTCAATGGTTTGAAAAGATACGGGGAGTGTAATTTTTATAAAAATGTCCTCTTTGCATTACGTTCTTTTTTTGCTCGGGGAAACCTCTTTATACGTATATGTTGAAAGAAAAGTTAGTGAATATCCATGAATCTCAATAAATCGCCATAAATAATTTCATCCGATAAACCAAGCTCATTCCTTACTGATTCCTGATGCTTCTCACAGTCCTTGAGGCTTGCTTGCTCGCCCGCTTTTTTATCAAAACAACTATTGTCCTTATAGATTGCCTGGTCGCTGACAAAACTTCCATCCCTGAAAATGACGGGATGTTCGGTGTTTCTTGTAAACAAATCATGCCCGAATGACATAAATTCCCCGGTCTCAATTCCCAATAAAGAGAGCAAGGTTTCCCGGATATCGATTTCCCCGCCTATGGTATCGATGGTTTTGCCGGACTGCCCAGGAATATGAATGATGAGTGGTACTTGCCTGTATTTCGTATGATTGACTTCATTAGGTTCATCACCAAGCATTTCAGTTAATGCTGCTTCATATTTCTCTGAAATGCCATAGTGGTCCCCGTAGAGAACAAACACGGTATCTTCATACATTCCTTTCGCTTTCAACCCGCTGAAAAGGCTTTTAATCGCTTCATCCTGATAGCGTACGGTCGTCACATATCGGTTCACAACCCCCTGGTCCGTATTTGCAGCCGCAATCATTTGGTCTTCTTCATTCAACAAGAACGGAAAATGATTCGTCAAGGTAATCAGCTTTGCGTAATAAGGCTCGGGAAGGTCTTCGAGATGCTCAATCGATTGTTCAAAAAACGGAATGTCCTTAATGCCGTAATTGACTGAATTATCGTCTGTTACGTGATAATCCGGTTTTGAGAAAAAACGGTCATAACCAAGCGCGGCATACATTTGCTCCCTGTTCCAAAACGATGGATCGTTTCCGTGAAAGGAAGCGGCATAATAATTCCCGTTTTCCTTCAGGATTTTAGGAAGGCTTTGGAATGTATTTTCGGGTCTGCGGACAAAAACAGAACCGCCAGACAGCGGATAAAGTCCGGTATCGATCATGAACTCCGAATCGGACGTTTTGCCCTGCGCCGTTTGGTCGTAAATCTGATTAAAGTAATAGCTCTCCTTAACCAGCTTATTTAAAAATGGCGTGATTTCTTCCCCATTTACTTTTTGATTAATAACAAAATCCTGCGTTGATTCCATGCTGATCAATACGAGGTTCTTACCCTTAGCAACCCCGAATAAATCAGACTTTTCCTTTTCCTTCCCTGACAGATATTCTTTCATAGTAGAAGCATCCGATTTGTCCGCAAAGGCCCGGTCAATCGGCGAACGGAATCCGATTGCGATATCATAGAGATGATAATTGTACGGGCCGATTGTTTTGACCATCTCGCTGCGATTATAGGATGCATGTGAGAATGAACTTAGACCAAGCCCAGCCGTTAGTAAGATCATTGCAGCTCCCGCAATAATCCATCGCTGCTTCGTTTTTGAAGGAATAGGTAACACGTCACTATCCCCTGATCGACTAAGCCACCAGGCGACGAAAATATCGGCAAACAGGAGCAGGTCCCAGCCTTTCATCAATTCAAATGTACTCGGTCCGATACCTCCCACATTTTTAAATTGAAAAAGAATGGATACCGTTACAAAATCGATATAAAAGCGATAATATAATAAATCAGCATAAAGAAGTCCGGTGACCAAAACCATGATCGTGATCAATACTCTGCGATTCAGCTTGCGGCGAAAGAAAAAACTACATCCAAGCAGGAATATCAAAGATCCAATCGGATTAACAAGGATAAGCAAAATGTCCATTACACCATGTACCGGCAATTCAAAGCCAATAAAAGAAACCATAACCGTTTTCAGCCACAGCGTGAGCAGGCAAAAAAGTAAAAGGGTATATGAACTTCTTTTTATTCCTTTCCTGCTATTCATAGAGCGGCCGGCCATTCTTTCATAATCCCGTTGGCTTCTTGTTTTATCACTGCAGCGAGATATGGCAGCGATTCCATATCCTGAACGCCCATAAAAGCAGCCTGAATCCAGTTTCTTTGCAACAAATAATCACTTTCATAGCTTAAAAGAATATTTTTCTGCTTCATCCTGTCACCAATCTCCCTGGAGGAAATATCCGGCGGAAGGCAAATCGTAACCACGCCTGGTGAATACGTATGATCACCCATAACATCCAGCCCCTGTTCCTTAAAGTATTCCCTTATTCTTTCTGATGAAGGGAGAATAATCGCATGGTGCCAGTTGAGGGCCTCATTGAGCGCTTTAACAAGATTGGAAGAATGAGTAAAAGGCACGCTACCATTAACAAAGTATAAACCGAGATCGATGTAGCGCGGCAGCGATTGATCAGGTGTGATTTCATCCCTATGAAACACAACCGCCAATCCAGGATATGATTTTAAACCCTTTCCGCTCACTGTCGCCGCAATATAAACTTCTTTTAAATCAACCGGGATTACTCCAACCGAACTGCATGCATCAAGACAAAGCTCCACGCCATACTTTTTACAGACGTCCAGTATTCCTGCCAAATCGTATAAATAACCTGTCGACGTTTCGCAATGGACAGTCCAAAGCCATTTTATTTCGCGATGATTTCGGAGATAGTTTTCGATTTCATCCACCGTTACCGGCTCACCCCACTCCTTTTCGAGCGTATGGTAATCGAGCTGGGATCGCCGCGCATGATTGATGAGCCGATTGCCGAACTCCCCATTCGAAAGCACCAGTCCTTTTCCATGTATTCTCGTCAGTTGTGCTGCAATGAATTCATTCGCGAGCGTGCCTGTGCCGACAATCACTTGAGCAAAGTTAGCATTCACATAGTGGCAAAGCTTACTCTGAACCTCTTTCATTTCTTCAAGAAAAATCAGCGAACGGTGAGAGATAGGCTGACTCGCAAAAGCCCTTTCGACTTCTTCATGAACAGGAACTGGACCCGGTAGGAAATTCAGCTGCTTCGCGACTGATGCCTTTCGATTCATCATCCGCTTAAAAGCCTTCGTGGAATTTTCAAATTGTTCTTTAGTCAAAAACATCGGTTGAAACTTTGCATCTCCTTGTCCTATCAAACTACCAAATGGCTGGAACCCGATTCTTTTATATAGTTTAATTTGTCTATCAACACCTGAAATAACTGCCATATTGTATTTCTGCTCAAGGCAGTAGGATACCAATAGCTCGACCAGTTTATAAAAGACATAGCTTTTTCTGAATTCTTTTTTAACGGAAAGAAGCCTGACTTCGCATGGAACGGCTCCATCAGGAAGAAAATCATCAAGGTTGTTTATTTTCTCGTCTAGGGAGAACGGACGCTTTGCCCGCACGGATATCATGCCGACGACTTCATCTTGTTTCTTTGCGATAATATATGTATTTTCATGATCGAAACGGTCAACCAGACTGGACTGCTCGTTTCGGTTATGCTGTTGTATTTCCTCGACAAAGGTTTGATAATTCAATTTGTGGATCTGTTCAAACTCATCACGTTCTGATGCTATTTTATAAATAAGATCTAATGATTCCATCTGTATCGCTCCTTTGCGTAGTTGAAGATGGGGGGGACCCCGAGGTTCCCTTCTTTGTGTGTGAAAGGATGACTCCTATAAGCAATAATAGCAAGCCGATTATATAAACCCAATTCTTAGTGAAGAAATATGAAGAAATAGGGATAGTCGATAAAGCGACGAGCCCTAGAACAGTAAATTTACGAAACAACAGATAACCGACTCCCATTATTATTCCAGTAACGAGTATCGCTTCCGGCACTAGAAATAGGGTGGCTGACAAAAAAACGACTACCCCTTTCCCGCCGCGAAAGCGGAGCTGAACAGGATACAGGTGGCCAAGCAAAACCGCTGCTGAGCCTAAGATGAGCGCCATATCATCGCCATCCGTAAGAAAGTTCGCTATCAAAAGTGCAAGCATGGTTTTGCTAATATCAATGATCAACGTCAAAACAAAACCCTTTTTTCCAACCTGCCTACCAGCATTTCGCGCACCTGCATTTCCACTTCCAAGAAGACGAATATCTTTCCCGGCCATAAATCTGGTTACATAATAAGCGCCATTCACACTCCCAAGTGCATAAGAAATGATCATAATAAATGAATTCAGAATAACTTTTACCTACTTTCCCCAAATGACTCTTTATCTTTCCATTATATAACATAATCCCTATGCATAACAGGTAAAATATTAGGGACAGTGGGACCCTCGTGGCATTAAAAAAAGACACGTGCCAGCTTAAGGCACGAGTCTTTTTCGATTATCTTAGGTCCATTGGATTATACAATTTTATATCCGGGTTTTTATCATTGAACCAGCGCAAGGCAAATTCATTTTCAAAAAGAAAAGCGTATTTGTCATAACGGTCTTTAACGAGGATGCTTCTTGAGCTGTGAAGATTTTCATCGATCTTCTCATCCTCGGCCCAGCGTGTGATCTTGCTTCCGACCCGTTCCATGACCACTTCTACATTGTATTCATTCTTCATGCGGTACTCAAACACTTCAAATTGGAGCTGTCCGACAGCACCAAGAAGGTATTCTTCCATTCTTACTGTTTTAAACAGCTGGATGGCCCCTTCCTGAACAAGCTGATGGATCCCTTTATGAAAATGCTTTTGCTTCATCACATTTTTCGCAGTGACCCGGACAAATAACTCCGGAGTAAACTGTGGCAGGCGTTCAAACTGGTACATATCTTTACTTGTCGTGATCGTATCGCCAATCTGATAGTTCCCCGTATCATAAAGTCCGATAATATCCCCGCTCACCGCTTCGTTGACCGTATTACGATCATCCGCGAGAAACCCGGTGGATGACGAAAGATTGATGGGCTTTCCGGTTCTGCTCAGAAAAACACTCATTCCCCGTTCAAATTTGCCGGAGCAAATACGTAAGAAAGCGATCCGATCCCGGTGTTTAGGGTTCATATTAGCCTGTATTTTGAAAATAAATCCGGAAAAATCTCCACCGACAGGATTTACTTCACCGGTCGTCGCCTCGCGGGGCTGTGGGGCTGGTGCAAACTTCAAATATGCATCAAGAAAAGTTTGCACTCCAAATGTAGTCAAAGCACTTCCAAAAAAGACCGGGCTTAGTTCCCCTTTCGCAATTCTTTCTTCGGAAAATTGATTGCCTGCTTCAGATAACAGCATGATTTCCTCAAGTGTTTGTTCATAAAGCTGGGAATCCTTTAACTCATGCGAACCAGCCAGTTCTCCTTCTTCATCAAGCGGCAGAAAACGATTCCCTCCATCACTCTTGAACTGCTCAATTCTGTTATTGAAACGGTCATAGATCCCGACAAAATCTTTCCCCATTCCGATCGGCCAGTTCATCGGATAAGACTCGATGCCAAGAACTTCTTCGAGCTCTGCAAGCAATTCCAACGGTGATTTACCCTGTCGGTCCATTTTATTAATAAACGTAAAAATTGGAATGCCCCTCATTCGACAAACCTTAAATAATTTAATCGTCTGATCCTCAATCCCCTTAGCGGCATCGACAATCATTACCGCGCTATCGACCGCCATCAGCGTTCGGTACGTGTCTTCACTGAAATCCTGGTGACCCGGTGTATCCAGAATATTGACCCGAAATCCACTGTAATCAAATTGCATAACAGAGGATGTTACTGAAATTCCCCGTTGCTTTTCGATTTCCATCCAGTCACTTGTCGCATATTTCCCTGTTTTTCTTGCCTTCACCGTACCAGCATCACGGATCGCTCCCCCAAATAATAGCAGCTTCTCCGTCAAGGTCGTTTTCCCGGCATCCGGGTGAGAGATAATCGCGAAAGTTCTTCGAGACTGAACCTCATCACGTAATGTATTATCCATAAAATAAATACCCACCTTTATTTAAAGTCCTAATATATATTTAACATGTAGCCACACGGGCAACGAAATTTTACATCGGATTTTTTGCCTTCTCTCTTCACGTATCATTCAAATAGTTTTCAACTAAGTTACAATAATAATATATATCAGGTGCAGTTTCTGTTACATTTCACACTTAAAGTAATATATCACAATGCCTTCTCCCTTGGCTATATCCCAAGGATGAAATATCGTTTCACCTATATTAGAAAAGCGCAAGCGCCCTGTAAGGAAAATAAGAACGACTAAGAGCGCCACGTCGTGTGGCAACGTCGGCACTAGTACGTCCTGTACGTCGTAGCTAGACTTCTGTCAAAATTATAAAAGTTATACTTTCTTCAAAAAAAAATAAAAGACGCTTGCTATAAGCGCCTTTTACTTCATCATATTCATTTTTTGGATTCTTTTCGTCTTCTTCTTGTTTTTCATATACTCTCTAACCTCGTTAATTACCAATGGAACAGCGGCAACCATCAATCGTTTCATAATACCTCTTGCCATCTTTCATCATCCTTTCTTACTATGTCCTTACCCGGTTCATAAGGCGGGAAAACATAATCAGGAAGGTGGATCTTTTGCGAAGAATGCTTCGCTATTGTTTCGCTTTTATTTTAAAAAGATCAAGCTTGGCTTTTGTCTGATCACTTAAATCTTTGATCTTGGCTAAATCATGCTGTGATTTTCCTAACTCAGCTATTAAAGGATATAAGCTTTCTTCAATGCTTTTGTAATCCACGGGAAACTTCTTTTCTACCTTCTTCTCAATAGTGTCCCATTCTTCCTCCATTTGTTGACCGATTGCATGAAGCCGTTTTGGATCTGCCGAGTTTTCCATTGCAGTTTCGACTTCTTTAATGATTGACAGCACTTTATCTACCCCAAGCACAATGTCGTCGCTTTCTTCAGAATTAGCTTTATCCGATGCATGTGTCTGTTGCATCACTTCAATATCTTTCGATGTTTTCAACTCTTTACCTTGGTCCTGTTCCGACATACAGCCTCCCAAAAAAAACACCGCGGTCATGATCATTACAAGTAACTTTTTCATATGTAAGCCTCCTTTATCCGCAAGTCTATCCGTTACCCCAGATCTTAAACATTCAAATAACTCCATATTTTAGATATTTTTTTAAAAATTTTTCTTAAATAGGTTTAGAATTTCTAATTTGGGGTAAAAGATTATTAGCTGTTCTAAGGTAATAAATTTACTGCATAAGAGTTTACTGACAGGAGAGAATAGAAGAGGATTGAACATTCACATATTATCAAACAGCAGAGGAAAAAATATATCACGCCTATGATGCTTGATAATGTGTGAATCATTATTTTTCGAAAAGAAAAATAAAATTGACACATTAAATATTGTTTTTATTTTAGGAGGATTTATTGCATGACAGTAACAGGTAAAGTAAAATGGTTCAACGGCGACAAAGGTTTTGGATTTATCGAAGCAGAAGATGGAAATGATGTATTTGTACACTTTTCCGCGATTCAAGGAGATGGCTTCAAGACGCTTGACGAAGGCCAGGAAGTTGAATTCGAAATCGAAGAAGGCAACCGCGGACCTCAAGCTAAAAACGTTGTTAAATTGTAATCTTAACCAAACCATTAGACAAGGATGTTACTTTCGGGTAGCATTCTTTTTGTTTGACGCTGTTAAAATACTGTTATTTGGCTAATTCGTGTGAAACCAGGGTTTCACACGAATTAGCCAAATATCAAACAAAGATATCTTATAGAGCTTTATCGGCCGTGTTTATAAAAAAAATGATTAGGGAAAAATAATGTATCTTATCGATAAGGAGATGTTATGAATGAAACCTTTATATACAACCGCAGTCAAGGCTTCCGGGGGAAGAGAGGGCCATGTGCAATCAGAGGACGGCATCATTAATTTCCAGGTCAGAATGCCTAAGGAACTGGGAGGCTCTGGGGAAAAAGCAACAAACCCGGAACAGCTATTTGCCGCTGGCTACGCAGCATGTTATGACAGTGCCTTAAATCTGGTAATTCGAAAAGAAAAGGTAAAGGCAGACAATACCCAAGTAACCGCCAATGTAACAATAGGAAAAGACGAAGCAGACGACGGCTTCAAATTGGCCGTAAGATTGGATGTTTCCATTCCCGGGGTAAGCAAGGAAGAAGCGGAAAGCCTCGCCCAGAAAGCTCATCAGGTCTGCCCCTATTCAAAGGCGACTAGAGATAATATTAATGTAACGATTATTGTGGTGTGATCATTATTATAGGAAGGCAAAGCGGCCAATCAGGCTGCTTTGCCTTTTCTTTAGTCTATGGCCACCCGCACTCTGGCAAGAATGAGCAGCCCGATTAATGTCATAATCATCAAAGATCCTAAAGCCAAGCGGCTGGCCACATTACCTAAATCCGCAAAGATCAGCGTGATTGTACCGTATACGAAAGGGCCGACAATCGAGGAGACCTTCCCGGAGAAAGCAAACAATCCGAAGAATTGACCCCGCTTATCCTCCGGTGTCAGCTCGACGATAAATGTTCGTGAAGTTACCCACATAGAACCAAGAGCGATACCGAACATACTGCCCGCGACCCAAAACCAGGCTGCGTTCGGGGCAGCCACCGCAATCGCAAGAGCGACCAATAATAGAAAACCAACATAGGTAATCGCCTTTTTTGACCCCTTCGCCTTCGTAATATAACCAAAGATGAAGGACCCGATAATGCTGGAGACCGTTGAAACAAGGTACAATAAAATGAATCCCCCTGATGAAAATCCGACTACCGCTTTTGCATAAACAGCCATCATTCCAATCGTCGTGGCGATTGCGTCATTCAAGAAAAAATAGGCAATCATAAAAGTAAATACAGGACGATGAGTTTTCATTTCCTTAAACGTCTGAAGAATTTCCTTGTATCCTGAAAAAAATGGCATTCTTTCGCTTTGGACTGTCTGTTTCTCTTTTAAGAAAAGAAATAACGGCAGCGAGAAGGCAAGAAATAATAAAGCAGTTGGAATGAAAGCTTGATGAGACCCGTTTTCTCCGACAAACGGATAAATGGTTAAGCCCACCAACGTCCCGATATACCCTACTGCCACCCCGAACCCCGAAATGAGCGGCAAATCCTCTTTTTTTCCAATGTCTGTAATCATGGCATCATAGAACACCAGGCTTGAATGATAAAAGAATTTAGCGATAATAAACAGGATAATAACAAGCGCCAGGGACATCGGTACACCAAACACCTCGCCGTCTAGCTTAAGACCTCCGAACACTCCCATAAACAATGTACCAAGAACCGCAATGACCGTAAAAATCATAATATATTTTTTCTTCTTACCTGTACGGTCAATCATAACCCCAAATAACGGAGTGAAGATGACAAGGAAAAGGCTTGCTATCGCATTCGCGTAAGAAATAAACGTGCTGGCAATCTGATCGAGTACCTCATTGCCTCCGACAACCTCTTGCAGGTAAAACGGAAAGAAGATCGTATTAATATTCGATGAAAAAATCGTGTTCGCAAAATCATATAAAGCCCACGACAATACTGGCATTGAAAGGAACAGTGCTATATTCCCTTTCTTTTTGACTGGTACCGTTTCAATCTTAGGCTCCATATAAACCACCCCTTTTTTCTAATCTCTATATAGGATTCCATATAATTACAAAAAAACCTTCTTATTTATAATCTTGTGTACAATTTTGCTAGTCATGATTTCGTTGCGGAAATTTCGTTTTGTTTCCAGTCCTATTTTTTGTTGCCAGGTCCAGATTTTGTTGCGAAAATTTTCATTTTGTTGCCGGTTTAAAACTAGTTTTGTTGCCGGAACAGGGACTTTCGTTGCCGGAATTTTCGTTTTGTTGCCAGGTCCAGATTTCGTTGCCGGTTTAACTAGTTTCGTTGCCGGAACAGGGACTTTCGTTGCCGGAATTTTTGTTTTGTTGCTAGGTCCAGATTTCGTTGCCAAAATTTTCGTTTAGTTGCCAGTTTGACTGGTTTTGTTGCCGGAACAGGGACTTTCGTTGCCGGAATTTTTGTTTTGTTGCCAGGTCCAGATTTTGTTGCCAAAATTTTCGTTTTGTTGCCAGTTTGACTGGTTTTGTTGCCGGAACAGGGACTTTGGTTGCCGGAATTTTTGTTTTGTTGCTAGGTCCAGATTTCGTTGCCAAAATTTTCGTTTTGTTGCCAGTTTGACTGGTTTTGTTGCCGGAACAGGGACTTTGGTTGCCGGAATTTTTGTTTTGTTGCCAGGTCCAGATTTCGTTGCCGGAATTTTCGTTTTGTTGCCGGTTTATCTAGTTTTGTTGCCGGAACAGGGACTTTCGTTGCCGGAATTTTCGTTTTGTTGCTAGGTCCAGATTTCGTTGCCAAAATTTTCGTTTAGTTGCCAGTTTGACTGGTTTTGTTGCCGGAACAGGGACTTTCGTTGCCGGAATTTTCGTTTGTTGCCAGGTCCAGATTTCGTTGCCGAAATTTTCATTTTGTTGCCGGTTTGACTAGTTTCGTTGCCGGAACAGGGACCTTGGTTGCCGGAATTTTCTTTTTGTTGCCAGGTCCAGATTTTGTTGCGAAAATTTTCATTTTGTTGCCGGTTTGACTAGTTTCGTTGCTGGAACAGGGACTTTCGTTGCCGGAATTTTTGTTTTGTTGCTAGGTCCAGATTTCGTTGCCAAAATTTTCGTTTACTTGCCAGTTTGACTGGTTTTGTTGCCGGAACAGGGACTTTCGTTGCCGGAATTTTTGTTTTGTTGCCAGGTCCAGATTTCGTTGCCAAAATTTTCGTTTAGTTGCCGGTTTAACTGGTTTTGTTGCCGGAACAGGGACTTTCGCTGCCGAAATTTTTGTTTTGTTGCCAGGTCCAGATTTCGTTGCGGAAATTTTCGTTTTGTTTCCTGTTTGATTAATTTCTGCTCGATTATTTTGATTTCTGTTCGATAACTGAAATTTCTGCTCGATACCAAATAAATTAGCGAGCCTTAGGCGGAGTTCTCCCAAGAACTAAGTAGAGATTTACACAGCAAAAAGGAGCCATGGTATAGATTCCATGACCCCCCACGGTGTGCGGTTAGCCGAATTTATCCTGAAGTTCATCCCGCAAGCTGTTAGGAAGATTGGTCATCGTATCGTTGAGTGCATCCAGCTTTGCCTCGATTCGGTGAAGCAAATAAAGAGTGACCACAATAGGAAAGCCGACATCCCCGATAAACGGTAGCAGTTGTTCCATTTCATTCACCTACCTTTGACATGAGTTCTTTCCCTAAAGAAAGGCTGGGCCATAACTGTTCTATGCCCCAGCCTTTTTAACTAGATGACTTCGTACTCACTTACATTTCTTTCAACGACTCTCGCTCCTTTTTTGCCTACAAAGTTGCCCGATGGAGAGGAAAATACGTTAGCCGCAAGGATTGCGTCCATTGCTGCCTTTACTGCAATGACATCTACCGGCTCCTTTGGCTCCTCAATTGCAATGGATGCCGTTTTTCCTTCCAGGGTAACAAAAATCAATTCCAGTGTTTTTGCCATCTATTTCACCTCCTGTTCCTTTTTATAAAGAAAATTAGACGATAATATTTGCCGTGTCCTGACGTGCAATTTCAACGAGTGTATGCATTTGCAGATTTGCCAAGGATTGTGCGGTTTGCAATAATTGATCTGCAGTTGCCGATGTCTTTACGTTTGAAAACGCCTTTCTTTTAAGCATTGGTTCACCTTTTTCGTTTAAGCCCGTTTCAAACGTGATTCTTAATGTGCTTGCATATAAGCTTTGGGTTGCCATGCTGCTCACCTCCTTTCGCTTTTTATATAACTTGAAAGAAAGGAAAAGTAGCATGTTTATGAAAAATGTTAGAAAGCCTGTTATCGGGTAGAAACCAATAGAAGGAGAAATCCGGTATGGAGCTAGTGATTATCTCAGCGGGATTATTTATACTGATAATTGTTGTCACCGCATTTTCTACAATAAAAAGACCACTTAAAAACCAACTAAATCGGAATCCGGCCTCTGCCCCGCTAATAATAGCCCACCGGGGTGCATCGGGCTATTGCCCGGAAAATACGATGGCTTCTTGTAAGAAAGCCGTTGAGCTTGGCGCAGATTATATTGAAATCGATGTCCAGTTAAGCAGGGATGGCTATCTTGTCGTCATCCATGATCCTACCTTGGAACGTACTACCAATGGAAAGGGTTATGTAAGGGATTATAATTTTGCCGAATTGCAGCAGCTAGATGCCGGAAGCTGGTTTCATCCTGACTTCAAGAAAGAAAGAATTCCTTCACTTGAGGAATTATTCGATAAAGTCTTGCCTCATACAGGCTTACTCATTGAACTTAAGAGCCCTTCCCTCTATCCGGGAATAGAAAAAAAGCTGGCCGAGACAATAGTAAAAAGAAACCTGCACAATGGCGAAAATCCTTCAATTATGGTTCAGTCATTTGACACAGCTTCAGTCAAAAAATTTCATTCTTTCTTACCATCAATACCGGCGGGTGTGCTGATAAAGCATAATCCGGCTGGCATTTCGGAAAGGAAATTAAAAGCATTATCGACATTTGCGCAATTCGTCAACCCGAAGCAAACGATGATGAATGAAAGGCTAAAGGAAAGGATTCATTTAAATGGAATGAAGGCCTTTACCTGGACCGTCAACAATGAAAAGCAAATACAGAAATTCAAAAAGATGAACCTTGATGGAATTGCTACTGACTTCCCCGATTATTTAAAGAAAACTCACCGATTGGGAAGCCTTAAATGCAGAAATTAAGCCTAGCTTTATTGATGCAGATAGGAAGTTTTAACTTTTTTATTAAAAAACAAATCCCCCTGATCGTTAAAAACGAACAGGGGGAAATATCTTATTAAACTAAAAATCGATATGACTTTTTAATTACTGCACCATTTTTACAAGCATATGAGCAAGCTTATGCTGTTCTTCCTCATTGCCGGATTTCCAAAGCTCCTGAAGCAGCTTTTCCTCGCGGTTGCGCGGTTCTTCATGATCAGCGAGATAATCTGCCACCTTTTGAGCCGTTTTCGCGAGTTGTTCCTCGTTCATGCCCAGACTTTCTCCTTTGGAAACTTTGTCACTTAAATAGCTTTTAAACGTCTCAAAACTGGATAGAACCTCGTCCTTTTTCTCTTCGCCCATAGACTGTAATTTCTCTTCAACATTTCCTTCACTCGCAGTATTGTTCGTATTAAAAGAATTATCCATAACATATCTCTCCTTTCGCTGGTATGTGTATTCAATGCCCGAATTCAGGGATTGTCAAACATTTAAGATGGCAAATATAGAGACTTTCGATATTACATAAAAGAAGTTCCATATTCACCTTCAACTTGCATGAGCGTTTCGATCATTTCCCTGTCTGATGACACCGGCAAAGAAAACAATTCTTTGTATGATTCAGGACCTTTACCGGTAATGAAAATCCAATCTCCTTCCCTGGCATCCATCCAGGCATATAAAATGGCAAGCGTTCTGTCCGGTATTACTTTTCCTTTCCCGTTTCCGAACCGATGAGCAAGCATCATTAGTTCGATTTCCATGGAATCCTCCCCCACCCCATTCAAGTCGTCAAAGGTTAAGGTGAAATTGTCACTCATCACAGCTGAAGTCTGAACGATTTGCTCTCGTTTTGTTGTATCCCTTCCTCCTCGAAAGCCGTAAATATGTGAAATGTGTTTGGCCCCTAAATATTTGGCTGTTTTAAGGCAATATTCCACCGCATCACGGGTATGTGCATAATCAATGACAAACGTTGCTCCGGAGGGATGAGTATATATCTCAAACCTCCCGGGGACACCATCGAACGTCGCTAACGCTTTTATGATTATTTCTTCCGGTATACCTACGATCTTAGCTGCTGAAAAAGCGAGGGCTGCGTTATACATGTTATGCACTCCGGGAAATGTCAGGCTTACTCGGTGCTGGTTACTTCCATCTGTAAGTCTAAAGCGACTTCCTTCTGCTATTTCAATTTCATCGATACAAATATCGTTGCGAGGTGGATTACCAATCGTGAAAACATCAATTTGTTTGACTAGTAAGGATTGGGTAAGTTTAACTCCCCATTCATCGAAGTGATTGATAATCGCTTTTCCATCTTTTTTTAAATAGTTATGGAACAGGCTCGATTTTACTGAAAAATAATTATCCATAGTTTGATGGTAATCAAGGTGGTCATGGCCTAAATTTGTAAATATCGTTAAGTCAAATTCAAGACATTCCACCCTAAACTGATCCAAGGAATGTGAAGAAACCTCCATAATCACGAATTCGTCATTGCTTTTTGCCAACAGCTTTTGCAGCTGAATGGCATCTGGAGTCGTATGGCCAGACTTCACCTTTTCCCCGTTGATTATGTATGATACCGTTCCTAACAAAGAACAAGAAAGACCGGCCACATCAAAAATATGCTTTAACATATAAGAAACGGTCGTTTTGCCATTCGTTCCGGTAATCCCGATTAATTTATGCTTACCGGCTGGATATCCATAAAATGCACTAGCTAGTCTAGCAACCGCCTTCCTGCTGTTCGTTACTCGTATATATGGCACTGCCAGATCCAAGCCTTGCTCACCGACAATGACAGCGGCCCCTCTTTGAATCGCGTCCTCGATAAAATGATGTCCGTCGAAAGTATACCCGGGCACGGCAATAAAAATAAATCCATCCTGAACCTTTTGTGAATTCATTTCAATACCGGTAATATCAATTTCTGGGATAGCTGATATCTGCACTGTGAGTTCCTTAATGGAATCGAGAAGCTGTGATATTCCCATCGGTACACTCCTTCAGGTTTTTTCGTAGATGTTATATTATTCGTTTTCCCATCTAGCCCCCTTTCTAACAAAGGAATTTATGGATTTACAGGCGTTTGTTTTATAAAAAAGAAGCACAGATTTAATCTCTTTACCCTCCTTGAAACTTTTCACCTTATTTAAATGGATAATTTTTTTCGAAAGGCGGATCTTTTTTGAGGTTGGCACGTCTTTGATAATAGTTGTACGGGGTTTTGTGTTTCTCAAAATGCAAAAGGACTGTTTGACAAAAAGCAAACAGTCCCAATTCTTTATTATGCTGCTCTGGTCTGATTTATTGCAGCTGATGTTTCCCAACCAGTTCAAAGAATTGATTTACGTATCCAAAGTCTGTATAGAAGAACAGCAGCAGGTCACCCGGCTTTGAAAGCTCCCATGCCCTCTTAAAGGCGTCCAGCTCATTAAGAACGACAAGGGCCTGTTGTTTGCTCAGGTGACGCTCCATGGCGGTAGCCTGGATGAGATTGGCCATTTCATACTGCTTTCTGTCGCGCAGATCATCATCTTCCTTTATAACCAAAAGATCACTTTGCTCGGCTGCGACATAGGCCATGTTCTTGATGTCTTCGTTTTTTCTGTCACCAGGCCCAGCCAGGACGGTAATCACCCTTTTACTTGGAAATTCTTTTACAGTATCATAGATGGCCTCCATGCCAGAAACATTATGGGCATAATCAACAATGATCGTCCGTTCTTTCATTTCCCTTTTATTGAACCTTCCTTTTGAAAGGTCAACATTGGGAGTGAATAAAAGGGCTTTTTCTTTTAATTCATTCAATGAAACTCCTTGGGTATGGGCTGCGGCCATCGCTTGAAGCAGATTGGAAATATTGTGCTTGGCGAATCCCCCGATCGTTATCGGTATTTCTTTACAGGGCAGGATTTTCCTCAGAATTCCTTTTGAAGCATAGACGATCCAGCCCTTATCATCAACAAACCAGGCCCTTTTCATATCATTTATTGCCCCGCTGATGTAAGGATTATCCTGACAAACCGACGTATATATCACTTGTGCGTCCGTGTGCTCAGCCATTTTGGCCACATTCTCATCATCCGCATTTAAGATGCAATAACCGTCATCTATCACAACTTCGGGAATCAACCGCTTCAATTTGACTAAATGTTCAAACGTTTGGATGCCATCAATGCCGAGATGATCTTCCGAGACATTCGTGACAATTCCGACTTCACAATGTCGAAAGGCAAGACCTTCCCGAAGGATGCCGCCCCTTGCCGTTTCGAGCACAGCAAAATCGACAGCGGGATTGCTTAAGATTTTCCTCGCACTGATGGGGCCGCTGCAATCTCCGGCGTCAATGCTTATGTTGTTAATGTAAACTCCGTCAGAATTCGTCATTCCAACGGTCACGCCTTCTTTCGAAAGAAAAAAACTTACGAGCCTCGCAGTAGTCGTCTTACCGTTTGTCCCCGTCACGGAAATAATCGGAATGGCTGATTCCTTCCGGCTTTTAAAGAGATAATTGACAATCGCTTTTCCGACATCATGCTTTTTACCTTCACTTGGATAATGATGCATTCTGATGCCAGGAGCTGCATTAATTTCGATAATCGCCATCGTATTTTTATTAAACGGCTCTGAAATATCTTTACAGATGAAATCAATCCCGGCAATATCAAGACCAATCGCTTTGACCGCTGTAATCGCAATTTCCTTGATCGATGGATGTACTTGATCAGTGACGTCAATCGCTTTTCCGCCGGTCGACAAATTGGCATTCCCGACAACCTGAATGATCTTACCCTTGTCAGGCACAGAGTTAAGGGTTAAATCCAGCTTTTCCAAATAACAGGTTACGGTATGATTATATGGAATTTTTGACATCGGTTTCTCATGTCCGTTTCCTCTAAGCGGGTTCTCATTTTCTTCTTTAATCAAGTCCAGGATTGTGTCCTTTCCATTTCCGATTACAAACGGCGGAACCCGTAGACTCGCGGCAATAAAGACATTGTTCACTACCATCAGTCGGTAATCATTGCCTTCAAAATGCCGCTCAAGTATATATTTATCCACATGTTTTTCAAGACAATTTACAACATTGAAAAGCTCGGCTTTATTTTTTATATTGGTAATGACTCCCTGCCCTTGCCTTCCGTTCAGTGGCTTAATAACAAGCGGAAACCCGATTTTGTCTGCCGCTTTAAAGATTTCCGTCATGGACGATACTACTTCTCCATGCGGAACCGGGAGGCCGCAGCTCTTTAAGATTTCTTTCGTCATTTGCTTATCACATGAATTTTCTACAGCAATATTCGATGTTTGGCTGCTGATCGTGGCTTGTACAAATTTTTGTTTCGATCCTGTTCCCAAACGGAGCAGGCTGTCATCCCCAATTCTCTCTACCGGTATTTTCGCCTGAATCGCGGCGTTATAGATGGATTCGGTGCTCGGTCCCAGTTTATTTTTATAAAAAAGATCTGCTACTTGATCAATGTAGGCTGTAGCATCGATATTTTTTTCTCCCGCTAAAATGCGCCCGGCAATTTCCATGGCTGCCTTGAAGGAATGAAACCCTGATTTAGGTTCTTTGAAGTTGAAAGTGACATAATATATGCCAAGCTTTTCGCCGGTTATGGTCTTCCCGCGTTTGACATCTATACCAGCTGCTATTTGGAGCTCGATTGCCATATGCTCCAATATGTGTCCCATCCATGTTCCGCGAGTCAAGCGCTGGATAAATCCGCCTTCAACCCCCGGCGAACAGGTATGCTTTTTCAAACCCGGCAATGTTTTTACAAGGGTTTCGTTAAAACCAGGTATTGTATCTGATGGCTGTAGCTCCAAATCCTCTATATCCACTTCTATAAACATCGTCGGTTTATATGAAAAGTAGTTAGGACCTTTCAAATACCTTACAAGGTTGATTTTCATTCTTATATCCCCTTTTTGAGAATTAATTTTCGTTTGATGAGATCAAAACTATAGCCTTCAGTAAGTGTGTGTAATTGAAATCCGGAAATTGTCAGCTCCTCGCTGCCATTTTCGGATGTTTTAATGTTAATGTAATTGCTGCTCTTTCCGTCTATAACGAGAACCTGATGTTCGCCAAATACTTCAAATTTGTTATCACTGATTAAAATGGCTGTATTTTCATCGATGCCGATTCCAATGATTTCTTTGTTTTCCGCGATGGCGCTCAATAATCGGTCAAACCTTCCCCGCTGGGAGAAGTGCTGGTCAATAAGCATATGATCCATAAATCCAAACCCAATGCCTAATTCAACTTTTAGTTTGTCATCATTCAGCAATGTGTCAGCTGCTACGATCATTTGTTTAGCCATAATCGATGCACCCGCACTCGTCCCTGCCAGAACCATGCCTTTTTTCCATTGCGTCATTAAGGTTTCATGCAATTTCGTACCGCCAATAAGTTCGGAAAGCCTGCTCTGATCGCCGCCTGTAATAAAGATAGCGGAAAGTGAGTCAACAAGTCCCGTGATGGACGGATCTTCAGCACGTTCTCTTGAATCTACATCAATCACTTCAATCCGTTCTACACCAAGCTGTTTAAATGTTTGGATGTAATCAGAACTAACGTCTTCAGGAATCTTCGATGCTGTCGGAAGAATGCCAATGCCTCGGTTTTGTCTCCCTGCCAACTCGACAAATTTGCTCAAAACCTCTCCGCCATGGAATTTTTCTTCTGCTCCGCCAATAATCAATAATTCACCAGGACTCATGAATGCTCTCACCTTTACTATTGATAGTATAAAACTCTCCAACAAAACAGGATCTCAGTTAACGTTTCTCTGAGGTCTCTGTTGAAAATGCATACTTTGTATTATGTATAAATCGCTAATGAAACATTCATATTTTTCATCTGACAATTTCTTATATAAAAAACACCCGCCGGATTTTTTCTCAGCGGGTGCCTCTTTATTCCTTTTCAATCTTTTTTTGGAGAATGGAATCTAATATAAAATTGCCAAATGGAATGAATGCGACGGCAACCGCTCCAATGACCCACTTCCAAAACCAACGGACTTTAAAAGCTGTATATGCGATAACCAATATATACACGATGAAAAACAGACCATGCAAGGAACCGACAATTCTTACGGCAATCGGCATATCCATAAAATACTTTAAAGGCATAGCAATCGCCAGCAATAAAAGTAGCGATCCTCCTTCGATGAATCCCATAAAACGAAACAGCCTGATTGGTGATTGTAACATATGTATCCTCCATTTTTTACGCAATAAGTTAATTATAACCTGATTTTATAAAAGTTACTTATTTTTTCTGGATTAGCATCACGTTTTTTATAGCTCCGTTAGGGTAAAACAGACTATAGATGATTAAAGGAGGAAACAAGCATGGCAGAGAACAACAAACGAAATGAGAACGATTCTGTGGAACAGGATAAAAAGAAAGACCAGAACCAAGATATCAGTGCCCAAAGAGATCCTGATAAAAATGATCCTCCCCAAAAATAGCGACTTAGAAGCCTGCTCGAATTTGAGCAGGCTTTTACCATCATTATTTTATGAGCGGGGATTCTAAATAATGATGCAACAAATTGGCGGTGTGCCCGAGTGAGCTGGCATGTGTCCGTTCAAAGGCGTGGGAAGCATCGATGCCCGGACCGATTAAGCCGTGGGCTACATCATGACCCGCCCGAATTGCAGCAGATGCGTCCGAGTTGTAATATGGGTAGATATCCACACGGTAGTCCACTTTGTTTTCCTTTGCCAGGGAGATTAAATGCTGCCGCAATTTATAGTGGTAAGGTCCCGAGGAATCCTTGGCACAAATGGAGACGCTATATTCGTCTGTCGATTGTCCCTCACCGATCGCCCCCATATCGATCGCGATATACTCAACCGTTTTAGCGGGGATATTGGAGTTTCCTCCATACCCGATCTCTTCATTATTGGAAATCAGAAAATGAGTAGTATAGCTCAATCGAATCGTGCCTTTCTGAACAAGTTCAATGAGGTGAAGCAAAATTCCGACACTCGCTTTATCGTCAAGATGTCTTGATTTCAAGAACCCACTTGCTGTTTCCTCCACTCTTGGTTCGAAGGAAACAAAATCACCTACAGAAATCCCCAATGCTTCCGTTTCAGTTTTTGTCTTTACTGGCTCGTCTATCCTTACTTCGATAGTAGTCTCATCACGCTTGGCATCCCCCGCGTTTTTATATACGTGCACGGACGTCTGATTGATTAGGATCGTACCGGTGTATACGTTTCCGTCTGCTGTGTGGATTTTACAATACTCCCCTTCAACTGAATTCCAACGAAAGCCTCCGATCATTGTCAAACGAAGCCGACCGTTGCTTTTGATTTCCTTCACCATTGAACCTAGTGTGTCTACATGGGCCGTAAGCAATCTGTGCCTACTGTCGTCATCCCCTACTAACGAAGCAATCAACGCACCCTTATTGGTGATCTGATAAGAAATCCCTCTTTCATCCATAAACGAGGCCACATATGAAATCGCCTCTTCTGTATAACCCGAAGGACTCGGTATTGAAACTAAATCTTTTATGTATGTAACGATTTCTTTTTCGTTGATAATTGTCAAAATGATTCCTCCTTCTTTTTTTCTGATTATAATGTTTTTATATGTATTTTAGAAAGAAAACCCGCCGATCGGCAGGTTTTCTTATATTAAAACAAATTTAGATATCGCTCGCAAATTTGGATTATCGCTTGCAAATTCAGATAACCGCTCGTAAATTCAGATAACCGCTCGTAAATCCGGATAACCGCTCGTAAATTCAGATAACCGCTCGTAAATCCGGATAACCGCTCGTAAATTTAGAGAACCGCTCGTAAATCCGGATAACCGCTCGTAAATTCAGATAACCGCTCGTAAATTCGGATCTTCGCTCGTAAATTCAGATAACCGCTCGTAAATTCGGATCTTCGCTCGCAAATTCAGTTAACCGCTCGCAAATTACGTTTTGTTAATCAACTCCTTTATGAGCTCTAAAAATGCAATTCGCTTTTCATCCTGATAGGCCACTGCATCATTTACAATTTCCTGCTCCAAAGGATTTAGATTGCGGTGAAGTGCATCTGTAAGAATGATTTCCATTTCTCTTAGTGTCTGTTCCGGATTCCTTATTTCCATATCCTCACCCCTCATTCCTGTTTCTACCTATTTATCCTAATAACGGACCTGTAAAACTATTCTTTTCCGACGATATAATTGGAGGTGGGTCTTTCGTAAAATTTATAATAAGTGAAACTTAATTGAATCCACATCCGTAGAAAATGTAAATAGAACATTGGGGGAATTTTCATGTATACTCAAACGGCAGATAGTCATATGCCTTCTGTGCTAAGAATTTTTGCACTTTCTTTGGCAGTTTCAGTACTTGGGATGGCAATCGGGGTGTATGTCCCGCCCGCTTTATTTCTGCCACTGGCCATTCTTGAGCTGGTCATGCTCGTTGCTGCTTTCTTTTTAAGAAGAAAAAAGGCAATTGGCTACACCTTTCTTTACACCTTTACCTTTATTTCAGGAATCACCACATATCCTATCGTAGCTTACTATGCCGCGGCAGCGGGCGCTGATGTAGTGTTGCTGGCCGGGGTGACGACGACTGTAGTTTTCGGAGGTTTGGCGCTTTATGCAACGAAAACCAAGCGTGACTTAACCTTCCTCGGTGGTATGCTGATGGCTGCGTTGCTTGCGTTGATCGTGATTTCTATTTTCAACATCTTTTCACCGCTCGGCTCGACTGCGATGCTGGTATATTCCTTTATCGGGATTCTCGTTTTCAGCGGATATGTTTTATATGATTTTAACCGAATGAAACAATATGGAGTGAGTGCTGAAGAGGTGCCGTTAATGGCATTGAATCTTTATCTTGATTTTATCAATCTGTTCGTGAATATCCTTCGATTTTTCGGAATTTTATCAAGCGATGACTAATAAAAAGGTGTCCATACAAAAAAATGCAGGACACCTTTTGTTAGCAGAAAAGGATAAAATTTCCTTTCTGCATAAGTGCAACTACGTCTCTGCCTTACGGCTCGTAAATCGACGAGTTTTCTTTATTTACCATGGAAGATCTGATCCGAATGTGCTTGCGATTAATGCCGTTTCTTTTCTTCTTTTTTTGCGCATCTCGGCTCTTTGCTTTCCTGTTTCATAGAGATTCTTTTCCAGTTCGGTTTGCGGGTTTAGCTTTGGAACAGGTGTTGGTTTACCATTTACATCAATCGCCACGAATGTTAAAAAAGATATCGCACAAATGTTGCGCTCCCCTGTCAATAAATCCTCAGCGATCACTTTCACCATGACCTCCATGGAGGATCGTCCAGTAAATGTGACAAACCCCTCGAGGCAAACTGAGTTTCCTTCATAAATCGGATGCAGGAAATCGATGGAATCCATTGAGGCAGTTACTGAATTTGTTCTCGAGTGACGCATGGCGGAAATGGCAGCTACATCATCAATATAAGCCATCAATTTACCTCCGAACATCGTCCCTAAATTATTCGTATCAGGCGGAAGGACAATGCTCGTCTTAATGACCAGCGAATCCCTGTTATGTTTTGTTTCTTCCATCGATACTGAACTCCTTCATCTTTAAATTCTTTACTCTTTTCCTTAATAACATAACCGAAGCTTGTAACTGTTACAAGCTGCCTACTCACTCCCGGGAGGCCTATGTCCCCGCTGCAGTTCCCTAAGACTTAAGCCGAAATCCATTTGAAAATGAGGATAATCTTTGAATTGTCCCATAAAATCTCCTCCCCATTCGAAGCCTTCTTCCTTCGCGATGGCTACTACTTCATCCCAGTCTGGTTTACCATTTGCGTTGCCATCATACTCCATATCCCAAATCGCTTCCCCTTTTTTGTTAAGTAAGGCAAAGTCGATGGCGAGTCCAAAATTATGAAGCGATTCACCGCCTTTAGCATTCGTCACGATGTTCCCCGGCTGTGACCTTCCCTGTTCGTATAATTCATCCTGTTCCTCACTCAACCTGAAGCCGGCAGTGATGAGAATGGGAATGCCTGTCTCACTGGTCCTTCTAACAAGAATGTCCCTTTTTTCTGCCACTACCGGATGAAGGCTGTCAGGCAACTCAACTTCTTCAAGGTCGGGAGGGAAAAGATAATAGTAAACCAACCATACTGGCAACAGTATAATCAGTGAAATGAAAAATATAATTCTGATAAATTTACCGAGCACTATATACTCCTTCCGTTCTGTCAATTCTAAGATTGCAAACATATTTATTCCTTTTATTATTTCACAAGTACAAAGGGAAGTCAGGGAAAAATAATTCCAAGTAATTCTGGATGAGGGGATCTACCTGAAAAAATCCACCTAGATAATCAGGTGGACTAAGGCAGGTATCTAGGTTAAATCAGTCAATTTTTCCTTTAATTCTTCAATTTGGCCGAGATGCCTTTTTTCATGAAAGCCTACAAATGGAATCCATTGTTTTAAGTTTAATGGACCAAATATGGGATGAGGAAAGGATTTTTGCTCCAAGTCTTGCGGGGAAATACCTTCAGTAACTTGAATCAGTGTTTTTCTAGATTCAATCAATTTTTTCTTTATTTCTTCGAGGATGATAAAGTTGTCTGAAGGAATTACAAATGAAGGCGCCTCGACTTTTGTTGTTCTGTTAACCGATAAATGGATAGGCTTTGATGGAGCAGGCTCGCTTTGATCATTTGCCAGCTCTTTAGAAATGCCCATTGCGATAACCGTTTCCATTAAATAAAGATGCTCCAAAACCTGCATGATCGTCCAGCTACCCGCTTCTACTTTTTCATTTAACTGCTGGTCTGATAAACCGTCTACACTTTTTAATAGTTCCTCGCGGATTGACATATTTTCCTGCATACTCTTTCCCCCTTCTTAGGTCCTCACGTAAAGTGCTTCCCCAAAATTATATCTGTTTCTTTATTCAGAATACAATAATATCAAATTTCGCTCTTTAAATTGTCTAGCATTTGTTCAGGGGTGAAAAATTCACATGGCAACCTTTTAAAGTGTTTCTCATTCCATGTGATGATTGGAATTTCTTTTGAAGAGTTGCCTAAATATGCATCTATAAAATCAATATTTTTTTCAGCATAATCATTTAATGCTTTTAATACAAAAGAATCTTCTAATTCAATGAAAGGCAAACTAAAAATCTTTGATAATCCGTCTCTGATTTGAAATCGATTAAATTCATACACGCCGCTTAGTACCCAACAGCATTCAGCAGCAACCAGAGTTGGAACTATTAATTTGATATTTTGTTTAGCGACTGATTGGAATAACTGCTTTGCTTTGATAGCCACTTCTTCTGGAGCACCCGTAGCAACTCTCAATAGAACGTTAGCATCCAGCCTCATCCGATTACTCAATTTCTTTGTCTCCCTTAATGCTTTGTCTGTATTTAGCAGAAACATTTTCATGCGCTATTTCTCTTTCTATGTCAAAAGTTAATGATTTATCTACTTTAAAAATTCCGAAAACGTCCTCAACAGTGGTTTGCTTTATTACTTTTATCCTTATCTCTTCTTCTTGATCATCAATTAAATATGCGAGCCGATCACCAGATCTTATATTTAGCTTTTCACGTACTTGTATGGGGATGGTGACTTGTCCTTTTTCAGTAACTTTACCCGATAATAGTTCATCCATTTCTTACTCACCTTTTTCTCATTACTTAGTATTCATCCTTACTTTATTATATAGCATTACTTAAAATAAATAAATCATTCCTATTCAAGTCACAAGATAACTCACTATTCCTTGCTCCTATCTAAAAATGCCCAGTTCTTCAGAACGGGCATTTTTATCATCTATTGAATTGATACCTATCCAAAATCCGTTCGGTAATTAACTTATACCCTCGTTCGTTTGGATGAAGCTGATCGCTAAAGTATGCTGTCTTCTCTTTATTTTTAAACAAATCATTGGTCGGGATAAACGTCACCCGCCCATCTTCTTTCACCGTGTCAATAATCAACCGATCCCATTCATCGATATGTTTTTCGATTTGCTCCTGGTTTTGATATGGATTATACAATCCGAGAACCAAAATGGGAGCGTCTTTGTTCTCTTTCTCAAGAATATGGAGAATTTCCTCCAGGTGTTTTTTATATTCTGGTTTTGCTTTCTTGATTTTTTTCTCGTTTATTTGTGTTAAATCTCCGCCATTGCTATTAATTAAGTCATTAGTTCCGATAAACACGATAAAGTAATCGGCATCATCCAATTTACTTTTGATCCGGACATCGTCCAACTGTTTTAAAACGCCATCCGTTTCCTGCCCCACAATCCCGTAATTCCAGATTCTGAATGTATCATCGCTTCCGGGATCATTTAACTCACTCTCTAAACCGTCTACATATCCTTCTCCATTTTTATCGCCATATCCGTATGTCAGCGAATCGCCAAATGCCATGATGATAGGATCATCACTCTTGCTTTTGGAATAAACAGAGAACCAAACCGTTGAAGTGATAATAAATGCAATTAATACAATCGATAGTTTTTTCACGTATAACTCCTTCTGCAGGTGTCTGCGATGGTCTTTCTCCATACTAATACCCGGTACAGACTGATCTGTAACCAACACTATCAAAAAATCAGGGATAGATGTATGATATTCTTACCGATTAAAGAAGAACTGTGAGGCGTCTAAATATGAAGGGAAAATTCACGTTAAAAGAGGCAACCATTGAGGAATTGCCAAAGATTATCGCTATTTATAATTCAACGATTTCGTCTAAGATGGTCACGGCCGATACCGAACCGGTCACAGTAGAAGAACGGGTAGCATGGTTCCATGAACATAACGGAAAAACCCGCCCTCTTTATGTCATATTATCCGGGAGCGAGATATGCGGCTGGATCAGTTTTCAATCCTTTTACGGAAGGCCTGCCTACCAAGCGACAGCAGAAATTAGTATTTATATAGATGAGCAATTCAGGGGGATGGGCGTCGGCCGATGGGCACTGGATCAAGCTATCAAGCTGAGCCCGAGACTGGGGATAAAAACGGTCCTCGGATTTATTTTTGGGCACAACTTACCGAGCCTCAAACTATTTTCCGGATTCGGATTTGAAGAATATGCCCATCTTCCAAAAGTAGCAGAGCTTGATGGCATAGAAAGAGACTTGATTATACTTGGAAAACGAATATAGCGGATCCGAGAACTCAGTTAGTGGGATAATGATCTTAAAAGGAATAGCTCCTAGGTTAGTTGCTAAATATCAACAATAAAAAAAGCTGTCCCATTGCAAATCGGGACAGCTTTTCGATCATCTATATAAGTTGAATTAATGATTTAATTTTGGCTCATTCATGTGAAACCAGAGTTTCACATGCCTTTCAGCAAAGCTGAAAGGTTGCTCCAACAGGATAGGCCGAGAGAAAGCTCGCTTTCTCCCCGGCCTATCCTGTTGGAGCTTAAATGAGCCAAAAATTTATTAATGCGTAATCTTTAGTTCAACTTATATAGCATTATTTTTTTATTGAAAGGATGAGGGATTGTTTGGTGTTCATAAGTCTGTCCAACTCTTGGCTGGCTTTAATTGTATCCGGGCTTGTATAACCTAAAACATTAGCAAGTTTCATCATTTCCTGTCGTTTTTCCTCTATTGAATGATTATGCTTGGACTCAGTATATAACATTCTTAGGTACCCTCTCTTTTATTTGAAATTTAATATGAAAATTACCGCATTGATGTAAAAAATTCCGGTGTCTGAGTTCAAAATCACTCTCTTTAAATTGCCACTCGGATTATTTACTATACTATAAATTATCCACCTATTCAAAAAAATCCTACTTTTGGAAGTTGGGAAAATCTGAAAAAGGTTCTATAATAGAAAAAAAGAGGAGGCGGGGGAATATGAAAATTGGTTCTCTGATTAAATATTACCGAACAAAAGCCCACTTGACCCAAAGTGAATTGGCCCAGGGTATTTGTTCAGTCCCTCATTTAAGCAAGATAGAAAATAACGGGAAAGAAGCAAATGAAGAAACGATTTCATTGATTCTCAGAAAACTTGGCATAAATATCGTTGATATTGAGATGAAAAAAAATGAAATTAAAATTCTGTTAGATGAATTCATCGAACATATAAACTTCTATCAGAAGGATAAAGCGAAGCTGACATTTGAAAAACTGAATAAATCCAGCGAGCTTATTACATTTACCTCATTTATCTACCTTTTTGAACTCTATAAATTCAGATATTATCTCCTACTCAACCTATTAGAACTTGCAGAAGAGCAAAGAAAATGGCTGAGTAAACAAAAAATGAACTTTTCCCAACATGAAACATACATATTTAATTCCTACTTTGCCATATATTTAATTTTAAAAAGGAGGTACCCTGAAGCCGATGAGCTTCTCATTCAATTAGTTCATAATCAAAATCACGATATGTATGTCAGCTCTGAAGTCTATTATCATCTGGCAATGGTAAAGGGGAATATCGAGCAACCCGGCCATGCTGTTCTCTATGGAAAAAAGGCTCTTCAGCTTTATTCAAGTCAATACAACTTCAAGAGAATGCTTCATACCTTAATGGTCCTTGGCATTAATTATACCCATTCTGAAATCTATCCGGAGGCACTGGATTGCTTTAAGCATCTGGAACGAAATACAGAACTCCTTGGAGATTCATCTCTCATACCCCAGGTCTATCATAATATTGGATTTTTAAAGCGAAAAATGGACCTTATGGAGGAAGCCGTCGAATTTTTCAGAAAATCCTTGGATTTACAAGATCATAAAAATCCCCATTACCTTGTCACCCTTTATTCACTGGCAGAAACCTATTACTCGTTGGGACGTATTGAGCAATCAGTTGAGGCATTTAACGAAACCCTGGCGATATCTAAAGAGACCATTAACCCTAGATACCGCTTATTGGCTTCCTTTTATCTACTTCTGTTGAATAATGAGGAACCAGAAGCGTACCGCTATCTCGAAGAAAAAGTGCTCCCTTTCCTTAAATCAACAGGTGGACACAGGCATGACCTTCAAGCCTTCTCCAGGATCCTCGCAAAATATTTACAGGATTCAGGACAGTTTGAAGCTGCAATAGATTACTTTTCGTAAAGGAGGAAAGAAAATGAAAAAGCTGATTCTTGCACTTGCACTGACTGCCTGCAGTTTCGCTTTCATTGGGACAGTCGGAACGACAACAGACTTTGCAGCAAAGAAAACAACAATTTATCAACATCCAATAGACCCGCCACTATAACCAATAAAAAATCCATATGAAGGATTGTGCGGCCTATAATAGGCCGCTTTTTTTATGATTCATGTTACTTATGAGTGCGATAAGGTACAAAGGTACTTGTTGAAATTCTTGTCGAATGCGCTGAATTAGTTTAAGCTTTTCATAAGGGAGTGAACTTTTTGGAAAAGAATGAATCTAATAAAGAGTTTCAGGAACTTATGGAAAAAGAAAATATGTATCGTCAAATCATTGAATATTCGGTAGAAACAATCGTTATACACGCACATCACCAAATCTTATATATTAATCAGTCTGGAGCAAATTTTTTAAGAGCCACTAAGGAAGATATCATTGGTGCCCAAGTGCTCGATGTTTTTCAAGAGAATGATAGACCCGCAATTAAAGAGCGAATTCAAAAGGCCATGGGTGAAAATGTACCTGGCGAACTTATCGAACATGTCATATCAAGATTAGATGGCTCACTTGTTGATGTCGAACTATATTGTCATCCTGTTATATATGGTGATAAAAAGGCTATCCAATCTGTTTTTAGAGATATTACAAAACGTAAAGAAGCAGAGAGAAATCACAAAAGACTATTAAGGGAGATTAATGAAGTATCAGCCTCTATCGTACCTGTATTGGACGGAATTTCCGTTCTTCCTCTGATTGGCTCGATTGATACGGACAGAGCAAACCAGCTCATGGAAGACATCCCCTTAAAAATCCAACAGCAAGCTGTTGAATGTTTGATTATAGACTTTTCAGGCATATATAACTTCGATGAAGTGGTAACCGATTACCTGCTTAAAATCAATGCTGTTATGCAAATGCTTGGTGTCCGTTCGATAATAACCGGAATAAGACCCGAATTAGCCCAGGCAGCGACTGAGCTAGGACTCAATTTATTTTCCATGAAAACAATGGCTACTGTACAACAGGCTTTGCATTATTTAGGGGTTAAAAAATAAATTCATTTTAGCCTAATATGCTGTAAAAGATCGTTTTATCTGGATAGAATTTTTTATTTTATTCGGCCATCCTTCCATGTACCATGGAATCTTCAGAGTCTATTTCACGCACCGGTTCAAAACCCGCTCATATTCCGCTTCCAATACCTTTAATGAGGCATCATACAGATGCCTTTCACCTGTTGTTTTATAGATCCCTTGGGAAATTAATTGCTCAATCAGTTCTGTTTTTCGTTGCTCGATTCTAGGTAGTAATTCTGCCATTTGTAACACTCCGTTCTGTAAGAATACGTTTCATTTTTCCACCAAGGTCATATACCTTTTCAAATAGGCGTTGAAACATTAAAGTAAAAAAGCCCCTTCTGGATAAGAAGAGGCTAAACATGACCGTCCGGCTCTTCTTATCTTTCAAGCGCCTGCTTGATGGAAGTGGCACAGTGCTCGCATGCGGGTTTGTTGCCGAGGTTTCATAGGGCCAAGTCCTCCGCCTCTCTGGATAAAGAAAGTTGATATATGAAGTTGTGGAAAGTTTGTACCACTCATTTACGGATGAAAATATAGCTCCGTTATATTATCTCCATAATAATTAAATATTATTGCTTTCTTAGTTTAATATGTTAAGATGGCATTAATTACATATTTTTGTAACACTGGGGGAGCCTCGAATGGGGCTGAGATTGAGCAATTGTTCTAGACCCTTTGAACCTGAACCGGGTGATGCCGGCGTAGGAAAGTGGCCAATCGATGGATAACACCCCGCTTTCCTTTGTTCAGAAAGCGGGGTTTTTTTATATTAATTTAATAGTTTAGCTGCTGGGGGAGCCGTTTGGCTGAGAAATCGATGATTAAACCCTTTGCACCTGATCTGGTTTATACCAGCGTAGGGAAGCAGGCTGAGACGAGGGCATATCCCCTTCTGACTCAAGGCCGCTTCCAAAAATGGAGGCGGCTTTTTTTATAAAACCATTTTCTAATAGGAGGCAATTAAGATGCAATCATCAAAAACGAAGCATTTTTCAGAAAGGTTATTCGAATCAGCGCAGCCGATTTGGGATAAAAACCATCTTCACCCGTTTGTACAAGGAATCGGAGATGGTTCGCTTCCCGAAGATATTTTTGCCTTTTATATGAAGCAGGATTATGTGTATTTAGTTGATTATTCGCGACTTTTTGCTATTGGGGCTGCAAAGGCTGACACTTTGGACACGATGGCGAAATTCTCACACATTCTTCATGAAACGATGCATTTTGAGATGGACCTACATCGCCAATATGCCGCAGAGTTCGGAATCTCGAGCGAGGAACTGGAGCGAACGCAACCAACACCGATCAACATCGCTTACACAGGCTATATGCTAAATGCGGCTTACAGCGGAACACTCGCCGATCTCGTTGCCTGCTTGCTTCCATGCGCCTGGGATTACCGCGAAATTGGCGTCCTTCTTAAAAAGAAAAACGGAGACGGGCTTGATTCAAACCGTTATAAGAGGTGGATCGATACGTATGCTTCTGATGAATTTGCATCCACCTCCCAATGGCTGATCGAGCTGATGGATCGTCTCACAGATGGCCTTCCTGAGGCTGAACTGGCCAGGCTCGAAAAACATTTTCTAACCACTTCCCGCTTCGAATATTTATTTTGGGAGAACATGTACCGACTGGAAAACTGGCCCGTTTAATCACTTAAAAGGAGATGAGCTCTTTGAACAATATTAGAAAGCTTTCAATCACCGCGATGATAACAGCATTAACCGCATTGACGAGTTCGTTTGTGTTTATTCCTGTTGGACCCGCCAAGATCTTTCCAATTCAGCATTTAGCCAATGTGCTGACAGCCGTTATGCTCGGACCGGCTTATGCTCTGGCCCAGGCCTTTACCGTTTCCCTGTTGCGGAATATGACGGGAACCGGCTCAATTTTTGCTTTTCCCGGCAGCATGATCGGTGCCCTTCTTGCTGCTTATCTTTATAAAAAAACAAGAAACATCACGTTTGCCGCGTTGGGGGAAGTTGTGGGCACAGGCCTTCTCGGGGCACTTGCCTGTTACCCGCTTGCTATTCTTTTCTTAGGCGAAAAGGTGGCACTATTTGGATTCCTGCCTGCTTTTATGCTCAGTTCCGTTACCGGCGCAGCCATTGCCTTTATTTTATTAAAGATATTTTTGAAGAATAGTTATTTGGAGGGGAAAATCTATGAAAACAGCATTAACAATCGCAGGCTCTGATTCAGGAGGCGGTGCCGGAATTCAAGCGGATCTGAAAACATTCTCTGCCCACGGTGTATTCGGAATGTCAGTCATTACTTCCGTTACAGCCCAGAATACTATGGAAGTCCGCTCCGTACAGCACATCGATATAAAAATCATTCGTGATCAAATGGAAGCCGTTTTGGACGACATCGGCGCTGACACAATCAAGATTGGCATGCTGGGATCAGCGGAAATCACAAAGGCGGTGGCGGAGGTGCTCACAATTTATAAGCCTAAGCACATTATCCTTGATCCTGTCATGATTTCCAAAAGCGGTCACCATCTCCTAGAAGCGGATGCTGTGTCAGAGCTTAAGAATAAACTGCTCCCGCTCGCATCCCTGGTCACGCCAAATCTTCCGGAAGCGGAAGAACTAACAGGCCGCAAAATCGAAACCAAACAGGATATCTACAGCGCTTCGGAAGCAATCCATCAATTAGGTGTGCAGGCTGTTTTAATCAAAGGCGGACATTTTACGGGAAACTCAGATGATCTTTTTTATGACGGAGAAACTTTTACCTGGCTTAAAGGTGAACGAATCCAGACGTCCAATACACACGGAACCGGCTGTACCCTTTCTGCGGCAATCGCCGCCAATCTCGCAAAAGGACTGACTTTGCCTGATGCAATCAAAACCGCAAAAGTATATGTTACAGGGGCGATACAAAACAGTTTTTCAATCGGAAAAGGCCATGGCCCGTTAAACCATTTCTACAAAGACCTTGAAAAAGTCAACCACTGAAGAAAGGAGAAAACGATGAAAGAAATTATCACTCCATTATTCGCAAAAGTTCGCAGACAAAACCCGCTTGTTCACCAAATAACCAATCATGTAACCATGAACGATTGTGCCAATGTCACCCTTGCTATCGGAGGCTCACCAGTCATGGCATCAAGCCCCGAGGAAGCCGAGGATATGGTGAGGCTGGCTAATGCATTAGTCATCAATTTTGGAACAATCGATAATGAAACCTTTGAAGCGATGCTCTTGGCCGGAAAGGCAGCAAATAAAAATAAAACCCCGGTTATTTTTGATCCGGTCGGCGTTGGCGCAACACAATACAGGACAAAGCTGGCAAATCAATTTATCAAAGAAGTAAAACTGAGCATTGTCAGAGGCAACGCAAGTGAAATTTATAGTTTAATAGGCGGAAATGTCCATACGCGCGGAGTCGATTCAGGTAACGTTGCAATGGCTAATTCCGGTCTGGCAGGATCCGCGGCAAAAAAACTTCAATGTGTCTGTGTTGTCAGTGGAGAACAGGATGCTGTGAGTGATGGGGAAAGGACGGTTTTAGTAGATAACGGCGACTCTTTACTTACGAAAATCACCGGCAGCGGCTGCATGAGCACAGCAATCATTGGTTCGATTGCCGGCGTAACGGAGGATTTTTTTTCTGCTGCGGTTGCCGGGATTTCCACCATGAGCATTTCAGGCGAGATGACAGCAACTAGATTGAATGACAATGAGGGCACCGGTACGTTTCGGATCAAGCTGATTGATTGCATTTCTCTCATGACGGGAGAAACATGGGAAAAAGAGGTGAAGCTAAGTGAGCCGCTCCCAGCCCATTGATTGGAGTCTCTATCTCGTTACGGAAGAATCCGTCCCCATTGAGAGCTTAATGAACATTGTGGAAAAAGCGGTTCTTGGCGGGGTAACGGTTGTCCAACTCAGGGAAAAGGCATCTGATGGCAATGTATTCTATGAAAAAGCAGCTCGGTTAAAAGGAATGCTTGACCACCATTCCGTTCCGCTTATCATTAATGACCGAGTGGATATTGCTCTAGCAGTTGGAGCTGCAGGAGTTCATGTCGGTCAGAAAGACCTGCCACTTACGGCGGTGAAAAAAATCGTTCCTGAAGAAATGGCTATTGGCGTTTCTGTTCAGAGTGTAGAGCAGGCTTTAGATGCTGCATATAATGGGGCTGATTGCATCGGAGTCGGAGCTGTCTTTCCTACCTCGACAAAAAAAGATGCAAATCTTCTTCAAAAAGGCATGTTAGAGAAAATCTGCGGGGCGGTCGATATTCCGGCTGTGGCAATAGGAGGAATCACGCTTAAGAATATTTCCACCATTTCAAACAGCGGCATTGCCGGAATTGCCGTTGTATCAGAGATTATGAGAGCTAAAGATCCAAGAAAGGCTGCTGAACAATTGAGATTATGGAAGTAAAAGGTTATCCTCCTGAGGATTAACTCTGTCATGGATTGAAAACTTCTTGAATGTTTATGCTCGATGATCCGGATATGTGCTCGATAATCTGGATTTCTGCTCAATGATCTGAATTTCTGCTCGATGATCCGGATTTCTGCTCGATGATCCGGATTTCTGCTCGATAGTTTGGATTTCTGCTCTATGATCTGGATTTGTGCTCGATAATTCGGATTTCTGCTCGATAATCTGGATTTCTGCTCGATGATCTAGATTTCTGCTCGATAATTCGGATTTCTGCTCGATGATCTGGATTTGTGCTCGATAATTCGGATTTCTGCTCGATGATCGGAATTTCTGCTCGATGATCTGGATTTCTGCTCGATGATCTGGATTTGTGCTCGATAATTCGGTTTTCTGCTCAATAATCTGAATTTCTGCTCGATAATCCGGATTTATGCTCTATGATCTGGATTTGTGCTCGATGATCTGGATTTCTGCTCGATGATACGGAATTGTGCTCGATAATCTGGATTTCTGCTCAATAATCCGGATTTCTGCTCTATATAAGTAAAACAGGCAGTCACTACCGGGACTGCCTGTCTCAATTAATCCGCAAGCTCAGTATTCTTCGTCTCTTTACCGAAGAACCACACGACAAGCGCTCCAATTAAAACGGAAATCGTAAAAATTGTAAAGATGTTTGTAATCGATGACTTTTGCGTCACCATATAGCCAACCAACAGCGGCCCAAGCACTCCACCTACACGACCTATAGCAGCGGCCATGCCAGCTCCCGAGCCTCGTATGGAAGTCGGATATTGTTCCGGGGTGTACGCATATAACGCACCCCATGCGCCAAGATTAAAGAAAGAAAGGAACATACCGGAAATAATTAACCAAGACAATTCTTCAGCATTTCCAAAGAAATAGGCACTCACCGCTGTACCAATCAAATATGTAACCAGGACAAACTTTCTGCCCATTTTTTCAATAAACCATGCGGCTGTAAAATAGCCCGGCAGCTGAGCAAGGGTCATGATCAGTACATATTGAAAACTCTTAATCATGCTAAACCCCTTCATTGTCATCACGCTTGGGAGCCACAAAAACATGCCGTAATAAGAAAAAACAACGCAAAACCAGAGGATCCACAGCGTGATCGTTTGCCGCCGGTACTTCTTCGCCCACACACTTTTGATATTTTGCCATATCGTCGGTTTCTTTTGTTTTTGCTGTGAAAGATATTTTGGCGAATCGGGCAAGTTAAGTCTCAGATAAAGGGCATAGAAAGCGGGCAGCGCGCTTAGTACTAAAGCGATCCTCCAACCAAACTCCGGAATAACAAAATAAGAGATTAAAGCAGCAATTAACCAGCCTCCTGCCCAAAAGCTTTCTAATAGAACAACCACTCTGCCCCGTTTTTCAGCCGGGACACTTTCCGATACGAGTGTTGAAGCGACTGGTAGTTCGCCACCGAGCCCCATCCCTATTATAAACCGCAGAATCAAAAATAGAACAAGTGAGCTTACAAGTGCAGAAACACCGCTGCCAATGGAAAATAACAAGAGTGTAATCATGAAAACTGATTTCCTGCCAATGCGGTCGGCGAGTATTCCAAACACAAACGCTCCAACGGCCATTCCAATTGAGTTAACACTCCCTATCCATCCTATCTCATGGGGTGAGAGATTCCATTCCTGTGCCAGGGCAACGACAATAAACGAAAGCATGCCGACATCCATGGCATCGAACATCCAGCCCATGCCTGCAATGCCAAGCAATTTACGTTCTGAAACTGATTTATTTTTCTTTCCCATAACATCCTCCTAAATCAAACCTCAATAAAGGTAATCAATTCTTTCCTATTTTACCTATTATTTCTGCTTTCTACTATAAAAACATTCAAACTTGTCGTTTCTTTACAAATTCTGTCGGCTTTTATTTATTGAAAATTTGAACTATTCGCGATATGATAGTTTAGGTGGTTGAAAGCGTTTCCAAAAAGGTAGTTTTGCATCTTGGTTTGCACAATACCATTACCAAAATTCAAGGAGGGTATTCATGACAAATCTTACATTGGAAATCAACAAAAAATTGCAGCAGTTTTTACAAGGGCCAAAAAAGCTCTATATTAATGGGGAGTTTATCGAAAGTGCCTCAGGAAAAACCTTTTCTACTCCTAATCCAGCTACAGGTGAAACGTTGGCCGAAGTGTACGAAGCCGATCAAGCTGATATCGAATTAGCCGCAAAAGCAGCACGGCGGGCTTTTGATGAGGGTCCGTGGTCAAAAATGAGCGCTGCCGAGAGAAGCCGGCTTATGTATAAACTCGCCGACTTAATGGAGAAGCATAAAGAAGAGTTGGCACAGTTAGAAACGTTAGACAACGGGAAACCGATTGGCGAAACAACGAATGCCGATATCCCTTTGGCGATTGAACATATGAGATATTATGCCGGCTGGTCTACAAAAATTGTGGGACAAACGATTCCGGTTAACGGTAATTATTTTAATTATACAAGACACGAAGCTGTCGGGGTTGTTGGACAGATCATTCCTTGGAATTTCCCGTTGCTGATGGCGATGTGGAAGCTCGGTGCAGCGCTTGCTACCGGTTGTACCGTTGTATTGAAGCCTGCGGAGCAAACACCGATGTCTGCTCTTTATTTGGCAGAATTAATAGAAGAAGCCGGATTTCCTGCAGGTGTCATCAACATCGTTCCAGGATTCGGCGAAACGGCCGGAGAAGCGCTGATTAACAATCCTTTAGTTGATAAAATTGCCTTCACTGGTTCCACTGCCGTCGGTAAGCATATCATGAAGACTGCAGCCAACTCATTAAAGCGAGTTACCCTTGAGCTAGGCGGAAAATCACCAAACATCATCCTGCCTGATGCCGATTTCTCGAAGGCTATTCCAGGTGCTTTGAACGGCGTAATGTTTAATCAGGGCCAGGTCTGTTGTGCGGGTTCACGCGTATTCATTCAAAAGAAACATTATGATAATGTAGTGGCCGATATGGTATCTCATGCAAAAGATATCAAACAAGGTGCCGGACTCAATCCTGAAACACAAATCGGTCCCTTGGTATCCCAAGAACAGCAAAACAGAGTTCTCGGCTATATTGAAAAAGGCTTGGACGAGGGTGCTGAAATGCTGGTCGGCGGTGGAAAGCCACAGGATGATGGGTATTTTGTATCGCCTACCATCTTTGCCGCGGTCAAGGATGAAATGGCGATCGCCCGTGAAGAAATTTTCGGTCCGGTTATCGCGGCCATGCCTTTTGAGGATCTTGACGAGGTCATTAAACGTGCAAACGAGAATGAATACGGCCTTGCTGCTGGCCTATGGACGCGCGATTTATCCAATGCCCATTATGTTGCAAGCAAGCTTCGTGCCGGCACGGTTTGGGTAAACTGCTATAATGCCTTTGACGCAGCCTCTCCATTCGGCGGTTATAAATCTTCAGGTATGGGACGTGAAATGGGCTCCTACGCTCTGAACAACTATACCGAAGTGAAAAGCGTATGGGTAAATCTTGATAAGTAAAATCAAATCGAAAAGCCGTTTCCCTTTCTCGGGGATACGGCTTTTTTATTGGCAATCATAGACAGTATTCCTTTAGCGAAGGAGAATTGAAAGTTAAAATCTCATGAAGGGGCTGTTACAATACCTTGTTTTATTGGCTTGCTACTGACCCGCCGTCAACGCGTAAATTCACTCCGTTAATAAAACCCGCGTTGCTTGAGGCTAAGAATAAAACAGCTGCTGCGACTTCTTCAACCGTACCTGGACGTTTAACTTCTACATGAGGGCGATTCTCTTTAAGAAATTGCTGAATGGCTTCGTCGTAGCTGATATTTTGCTTTTCGGCGTTGCCTTTCAAAAGATTCTCCAACATCGGTGTCATGATAAATGCCGGCGATACAGTATTCACTAATATCCCCTGTTTTGCATATGCTTTTGATAAGCTTTTCGTGAAATTGATCAGGGCTGCTTTCGAAGCGTTATAATGTGGCATAAATGGGTCCGGTTGGACTCCGGATTCAGAAGAAATATTAATGATCCGACCATATTCTGCTTTTTTCATAAAAGGGATTACCGCTTTGGTGACACGCACTGTGCCAAAAAGATTTATATCAAAGAGATGCTGCCAGTCCTCTATTTCCAAGGATTCAAAATCATCAAACCCGCTGGCTATTCCCGCATTATTAACAAGAATATCAATGGTTTGATAACGATCAATAGCTGATGAAACAAGATGATCCACATCTTCCTGCTTGGATAAATCAGCCTGAACGGCAAGAACATTTCCACCGTTTTTTTCTATCTCCTTTTTAGTTTCCTCCAATGCTTCTGCACCCCGTCCACAGATGACAACGTTGGCTCCTTCTTTCGCAAATGCCAGGGCAATACCTTTTCCAATTCCCTTACTGCCGCCTGTTACAAGTGCTGTCTTATTTTTCAGCTCAAGATCCATTTACTATCATTCCTCTCTCTTTTTTGATAGGTCATTTCATAGTCCAGATTAAACTTTAAAAATCTTATATGTCAAACGTTCCGGTTGGCCCTGCTTCCGTAGTATATTCTATTTGAAAAAATCTAAAGTGTAGGGATTTTTAGAAAACGTATAAGCTAATAAATAGACGGTCAAGTCAAAATCTACTCTCTAAACCGCACATAGATATGTAACCCTATCCTGCCTATTGATCCAGATTAAAGATGTGGAAACGATGAACTCGGAATGAAAGGTAAACACCCTCCAATCAAAACTGATATACGATCAAGTTTTAATCGGAGGGTTGGTTAAATTATTCTCTTGCAGCTTCGAGGATGGCTTCATAATCGAGTATCTTAAGATTCCTTTGTCCGGTTTGCCCGATCCAGCCAAGTTCCTGAAAAGAAGAAAGACGACGGCTTAATGTTTCTTGAGTCATCCCTATATAAGAGGCTAAATCTTTTTTGCTCATAGGCAGGTTTACTTCAAATGGTTCATCAAAAGATGGGGTCACAGTCAGTGAATTGGAAAGGTCTATTAAATAAGAAGCGATTCGTTTTTCAGCATCCTGCGAACTAAACCTTTCGATCGTTTTTTCAGCTTCGTTCAACCGTTTGCTGAAGGTTTCCAAAATCTTTAAGGCAATAACCGGCTTTGCCAGGATGATCCCCCTGAGATCCGATTTGTGAATCACGCAAATTTCCGTTTTTTTCATTGCCTCTGCATAACTTGTCAATGTCTCATCCGTAAACAATGAAAGCTCCCCCATAAAATCTCCCGGCTCCAGGATCCGGATTAATTGTTCTTTACCCGACTCTGATAAACGATAGATTTTCACCTGTCCCTGGTGCACAATATATAAATGATCGGATGAGTCACCGTCTTCAAACACGGTTTCCCCCTTTTGATACGATGTATGGCGACTTTTTTCCGCAATCTGAAGCATTTCATCATTTTGCAGATGATTAAAAATGGGGACCAAGGAAATACAAAGCTTTTTTACATTCTTTTCTTCCTGAAGGTGGTGCTCGCATTGAGTCATTGTAATTGCTCCTATTCTGCCACTAATTCTGATTGCGCGGTTATTTTTTCTTTCTTTTCTTTATTATAACGCACCAGCCTCATAGCGTTTAGGATCACGATCAGTACGCTTAATTCATGAATGAACATGCCGGAAGCAAGGAAAATATTTTTTGTTAGGACACCAGCTAATAATACGATGACAATAGATACAGCGAAGAACATGTTCTGCTTCATATTCCTGACAGTAGCCTTTGATAATTTGAAGGCATGGGTCAGCTTATCGAGCTTATCTGCCATTAATACGACATCCGCCGTTTCCATGGCTACGTCCGTACCGGCCCCGCCCATGGCAAGCCCAATGTCGGCAGTCGCAATCGCAGGTGCATCATTAATGCCGTCTCCAATCATAGCTACTTTGTAACCCTGCTCTTTCAGTTCCTTTATCTTAGCAACCTTATCTTCCGGAAGTAACTCAGCAAACACCTGATCAATCCCAAGCTGCTGTGCTACTTTTTCAGCAGTATGCCGGTTATCTCCGGTGAGCATGAACACTTGTTTTACGCCGCTTTGTTTTAACTGTTGAATCGTTTCACGTGCTTCTGGACGAATTTGGTCGGCAATCGAAATTACGCCGATTATATGGGAGTCGACAGCTGCAAAAACAGCTGTATTCCCTTTCTTCTCTTGTTCGATGGAATATGCTTCTACTTCATTTGTAATGTTGGTATGATTCTTTTTCATCCATTTTCTGTTTCCAATGAACAGGTTCTTCCCGTTTATGGTGGCTTTAATCCCGTTTCCTTTGACTACTTCCACATCATTCGGCTTATTGACAAGGTCTAATCCTCTGTTTTCAGCTTCTTTAACGATGATTTGACCTAAATGATGTTCCGAAATCACTTCTGCTTCTGCTACCATGGTTAATAGATGGTCTTCCTCTATTCCGTATGCTCGAATAGCTGTCACTTCAGGCTGTCCTTTTGTCAATGTACCGGTTTTATCAAAGACTACCACGTCTATTTTGGAGAGCTTCTCCATCATTTCTCCGCCTTTTACGAGCACACCCCTTTTAGCTCCATTTCCAATTCCCGCTACAATGGATACGGGGGCAGAAATCACTAAGGCGCCAGGGCAAGCGATAACCAAAAAGGTTAATGTCAATTCAATGTCTCTCGTAAAAATAAATACAATGATAGAAAGGATCAGAATAGCCGGTGTATAGAAGGAAGCGAATTTTTCGAGGAATTTTTGAGTTTTGGCTTTTGATTCCTGTGCTTCTTCCACAAGTTCAATAATCTTGGCAAACGTGGTGTCTTCACCGACTTTTTCAGTAACCACTTCAACATATCCATTATCTACAATGGTTCCACTAAATACATGATCATTTGTTTTCTTTCTGGCAGGAACAGATTCCCCTGTAATAGCTGCTTCGTTAATGAATGCCTGACCGGAAACCACTTTCCCGTCTATGGCTATTTTCTCACCGGATTGAATAAGAACGTGTTCCCCTTTTTGGACCTCTTCAGCAGGAATGGTAACCGCTTTGCCGTTCCTTATGACCTTTGCCTCAAGCGGAGCCATATCCATTAGGGATTTTAAAGATGATCGTGTTTTTTCCAATGTATGCGCTTCTAAATAGGCACCAAATAAGAATAAGAATGTAACGGCCGCAGATTCTACGTATTCACCGATGAACAAGGCGCCAATTACAGCAATGGTTACAAGCAGCTCTATACTAAATGCTTTCATTCGAACAGACTGCCAAGCTTTTTTCATAATTGGATAGCCAGCAATTACAGTCGCAAGAATTAAAGAAGCTTCTTTCATATCATTCATCGTTAATTGGTTAAATAAGAAGGCCAAAGCAAGCAAGATACCTGAAATTAACACAATGAAACCTCTTTGTTTTCTACTCATGTCCTTTCATCCCTTTCACATAATTTTGGAAATACCACTTGTGATAGATAAAACGGGGGAAACGAGCTCCCCCTTGCTTTAGGCAACCTTGGTTTCCAGGACCGGATAACCCAGTTTTTGTACAATATCTTTGAGGTGTTCTGTTGTTACGACCGCTTCGTCAAATACCACTTTTACTTTACTAGAACTAAAAAGTACTTTTGCTTCCTTCACCCCTTTTTGCTTTGAAAGAGCACCTTCAATTTTTTTAATGCAGCTCGGGCAAGTCAGTTCTTCCATTTGAAATTTTACTGTTTTCATTTTTCATTTCTCCTTTCTTTTTTCTACATCTCAATCATAAAGTGAAAGGCATCTATCAACCTTGACGTGCGTCAATTTTTAGAATTTATTTTAAATAACTTCACGCTAATTCCCATTCAACCATGTGAAACCAATAAAGAAGTCCAAGCGTAAGTGCCTGGACTTCTTTCTGATTTTCACGATAAGAATCTTTATGCATTTTCTTTCTGTTTTCGCATCGCTTTTGGTATATATACACAAAAAGGCTCGCTTTCCATATAATCTCCGGTCATGGCATAGGCTCTGGAACGGGATCCGCCGCAAACATTACGGAACTCACAAACACCGCATTTCCCCTTATATTTATCAGGATTACGCAAATCCCGAAAAATTGGTGAATCACGATAAATGTCCGCCAGCGGGGTTGTTCGAACATTCCCGGCTTTTACAGGTAGTAAACCGCTTGGATATACATCGCCAATATGGGAAATAAACACAAAGCCATTCCCGTCATTCACCCCTTTTGGAGCACGGCCAAGCCCGTCAATCTGTCCAGTCATTCCTTTCATAAGGGCATCTTCATAATGAATAGCCCGCTCTTGATCTTTGTTTTCTCTCATTTTTTGCTGAATGACTACCCGCCTGTAATGCTGGGCTGCTGTCGTTTTTATATCAAAGGGAACTCTTTTGCTTAACTGATAGAGCCACTGGAATACCTGTTCATGTTCGACGGGTGAAATCATATCGGTTTCCTTGCCGCGCCCTGTTGGTACGAGGAAAAATACACTCCACAAAACACAGTCCAATTCTTCGACCAATTTTTCCATATCTTCTAAAACATCCACATTATATCTCGAAATCACGGTATTGATTTGAATTGGAATTTCTAATTCATGCAAATACCGGATTGCATTCATCGTTAAATCAAACGAGCCATTCGTACCCCTGAAATGGTCATGTATTTCAGCTGTGGGGCCGTCCAAACTGAAGGCCCATCTGGCAAGGCCGACCTCTTTTGCTTTTTGGATCGCTTCTTTCGTAACATTCGGTGTGGCACTTGGAGTCATGGATACCCGGACACCCTTTTTAACTGCATACTCAGCTATATCAAAGACATCCGGACGCATCAATGGATCTCCACCAGTAAACACAAGCATTGGGTTATCCATTTCATAGATATCATCGATCAATTTTTTTCCTTCTTCAAAGGTTAATTCCAGCGGATGCCGATGATATTGGGCCTCAGCGCGGCAATGAAGACATTTCAATTGGCATGCCCTTGTTAACTCCCATATCACGATAAACGGATTTTCATTATAGTCACGATTAAACACGATTAACCCCTCCAATAGTACTATCTATCCCCATTGTAAGAGTATTTACGAAGCAATATTGTGAGATAAATCACTAATTAAATTCATGCCACAAATCTGTAAAAAAGGCATAAGTAATAGAACTGCGAATCAATCATTATGTGTTGCGTCGACGCCCTTATTAAGGAAGAACGACTAGCGTGGCAACGTCGTTTTGGCGAAAATTCAATATTCTAGAAATCTCTCTGCTGAGGACGTTTGTAGCGGGAATTTTCGTTTTGTTGCCAGTACATGGACTTTGCTTGCCGGAATTTCATTTTTGTTGTCTGTCCCTGTTTTCGTAGCGGAAAGTTTAATATTGCGTGAATCTTTGATGGAGTCGTACAGCAGATTTTTCGCCCCACTTAAAAAAGCTCCTGACGCTAAAGCATCAGGAACTTTTTTAAGTAAAATTATTTCTTTCCGATTGCAACTCTCCAAATCTCCGGTCCTTCTTGAAGGTATTCCCAAGTGAATTGATCCGGTCTTTCGATCATAAATTGATAATGAAGTGGTCTTGGGTCATGATCATTTATAAGTTCCAGCACTTCCTCCGATCTTAATCTATCAAATGTTTGAAAGATAACAGGATGTTTGTCTCTTGGAGCATAATCTGGCGCATTGATTTTTGCTGTAAATTGTAACATTTTATTTCCTCCTTTTTTTGCGTTTATTAATCTTCCTCAGCCGCCAAGTCTTTTACCGGCAATGGTTCATTTTCTTTATGAGTCGGCTTGCGGAGATTAAACAGCGCTTTTACACTGAATATCATGATAATGATGACACCAACTAAGAAAATGGTGTCTGGAACCGCGCGAACTGTTAACAAGTTTTGAATTAAATCCTGTTTTAAGAATTCTGGTGAACGTGATGCCCAATAGCCTTTATCAAATGCTTCCTTTAATTGCAAGAAACCGACTGGGAGCAGGGTAATCAGTATCATCCCTGCTAAGCCTATGTTCAAGGCCCAGCAAGCAATTTTTAGGATTTTATCGTTCCATTTATCAGGATGCACGATGTTCCGGAGTGAATAAAGCAGAACGGCTATCGCAAACATTCCGTACACACCCATCATCGCTCCATGGCCATGTGCGGGTGTAAGGAATTGACCGTGTTCAAAATAACTAACCGCCGGAAGATTGATTAAGAAACCTAAAACTCCCGCTCCAACTAAATTCCAAATGGCAGTCGATATAAGAAACCAGAATGTTGATTTATAAGGGAAATCAATTCCTCCGTCTCTCATCATCTTATACTGTTCATACGCTTCCAGGACGAGCAATGTTAACGGGATAACTTCTAATGCTGAAAAAACAGCCCCCAATCCGATCCATGCTTCAGCAGAGCCATTGTAATAATAATGATGCCCTATGCCAATTACACCGCTGCCCAGCAAAATCGTTAGCTGGAAGTAAAGCTGTCTCACCGTAGATTTTTTTGTGACTAATTTCATTTGAACTAACAAGAAACCTATAATAACAACGGCGAATACTTCAAAAATCCCTTCTACCCATAAATGGATGATCCACCAGCGCCAATAATCGGACATTGTGAAGTTTCCACCGGGATTCATAAAGAAGGCAAAGAAGTAAAACGCCGGGACAGCAATCGCAGAATAGAACAACAAGTGGATTAATCCACCTTTGTCACTCTCGCGCCTCAGTGCACTCTTAATGCCTCTAAAGACGATAAATAACCAAATTAACATGCCAATAACGAAGATGACTTGCCAAATCCGGCCCATCTCCAAGTACTCCCAACCCTGATGCCCGAACAAGAACCAGTTGTTTCCTAGATATCCGTTGACACCGAGCCATTGACCCAGCATGCTTCCCCCGACAAGCACCACCAGCGCCCAGAACAAAATATCCACTAACAGCCCTTGACGCTTCGGTTCACGTCCTCCAACTAACGGGGCGACATAGATTCCCATTCCAAGCCATGCAGTTGCAATCCAAAAAATAGCCAACTGGATATGATACCCTTTCGTAATGCTAAATGGCAGGATATCATAAATCCACTTTATCCCAAAGAAACTGTCAGGCTCTACATAATAGTGTGTCAACAAAGCTCCAAACATCGCTTGAACAAAGAACAAGATCGACACTACTGCAAAATACTTCCCTGACTTCACCTGTGAAGACGTTAATGGAAGTTTACGTAAATCAATTCGAGGAAAATTTCCTTCCTTATATGCCTCCTGCATTCCAAGCTGATATCGATAAAAAATAAACAAGATTATACCGACAAATAAGATCAATACGGTTACACTGGCACCGCTCCACCAAACCGCAGAGAATGACATCGTGTTACCGGCGTCTTCGAAATAAGGCCAGTTATTTGTATAAGTGATCGTGTCACCATCCCTGACTGTGCTCGATAGCCAGGCAGTCCAAAAGAAGAAATCCGAAATTTGGGTAATTTGATCGCCTTCCGCTACCCATGAGCGATTGGTCTCAGGCATGTCGCCTTCTTTAATGACATTAGGTTTTAAACCCCAACCGTCTCCTTTTGTAAACACGTCCCGATAGTATTCTCGGACTTTTTCGAGTCCGTTTACTTGTGCATCGGTAAGCTTAAGATTCTCTGTATCTTTGTTATAACGATTTTTTCTCATTTCCTTTATGACTTGTTTTTCAATGACTGATTTCTCATCATCAGATAAGTCAGCAAAGGCTTTGTCGTAAGCATCTTGCGCTTTATAATCCTGCATTCCTTGTGTGTACACTTTCAATGCTTCAGCCGTGTAATCGGGGCCCATGTATGAACCATGGCCAAGGACCGTACCATAATCCATCAACCCGTACTTTTGAAACACAGCCTGACCACCCTTCACTGATTCCTGGGTGACTAACACGTCTCCTTTCTCATTTGTTATTTCCAATGGCCTTGGTGCCATCCCCTTAAAGATCCAATATCCGCCTAATAATAGAACCGTAAAACTTATGAGTATCGTAAATACTAAGGTAGATTTTAAGATACTGTTTTTGTTGCTTGGCGTTACTTTGCCAGAAACAACAGGATTCCTTTTTCGTAGTGGTTCCATCTTTTATCCACTTCCTTTCTGTTTGTATAAGTTGATTGTAAAAGGAAAAAATGAAGGAAATTGTGAGTTGCAGCAATAAGTCATTATGAAATTAATCACACTTTCCAGCTTTAAAAAAAATTCATATTTACGATCGAAAGGGTGATTTATATCACTCTTTTGATCGTTGGCTTGATATAATTTAATTACCTGGATAAAAGTTTGAAGGAGCAGATAAATATGAGTTTAGAAGTGATCAAAAAGCATTTGCAGGAAGTTTCATTATTTAAAGGACTTTCAGAAGAAGAAATCCAGCCTATCGTTGAAATATCGAACATGCATATCTATAGGCAAAGGTCATATGTATTTATGCAGGGTGACAAGCTGGATCGGGTGTTTTTTATTCATTCCGGTAAGGTAAAGATTTATAAAACGGATGTAACCGGGAAAGAACAAATTGTTTCCATACTTCAAGCTGGCGAAATGTTTCCTCATGCAGGTTTTTTTCGGAGAGGCTCCTTCCCGGCACATGCTGAAATTCTTGAAACGGCTCAATTAATCGTGACGCCAATCGCCGATTTTGAAAAAATCCTGATTCATTATCCTGAATTATGCATTAAATTATTTAATGTACTCGGAGAAAAAATCGTCGACCTTCAAAATAGATTGGAAGAGCAAATTCTGCATAATACATATGAACAAATTATTATGCTGTTGCTCCGCTTGTGTAAATCAAATGGAAAACAGATTGATGATGGATACAAAATAACTACTCATTTTACGAACCGCGAGCTCGCTAATATGATTGGAACATCTAGAGAATCGGTCAATCGAACCATTAATCAACTAAGAAAAAAAGCGCTGATTGATTTAGATGAATCCGGTTGTTTTATCATTAATCCAGATAAATTAGAAGAAGAGATTTTTTAAATTCATAAAAAGATGAGAATGTGATTTAAAACACTTTCTCATCTTTTTCTTTATGTTAATTTTTCATTGAGAAACATTATCAATTCATTTAGAGGTGAGAATCATGGCGAAAATCATTGATTTTAATCTAACGGTCCTCGATTTATGTAAGCACTATCCGGAAATCATCCCTATTATGAAAGAGCTTGGTTTTGAAAACATTACAAACCCGGCGATGCTCCATTCCGCAGGACGTGTGATGACAATATCAAATGGCTGCAGAATGAAAAGGATACCGTTGGATACGGTCAAAGCCGCTTTTCAAAAGCACGGATTTACCATTAAAGAGTAAAGGAGGATTCTTATGAGTGAAATCATTAACAATCGCGAACAGCAGCAAATGAGTCAAACGAAACGGCAGGAAATCTTAAAACAAGTCATTATCGACCTGCATAACGGTAAAAACGTCGAGGATGTCAAAACACGGTTTGAAGATGCAGTTGGTACGGTAACTGTTGCGGAAATTTCCCAAATGGAGCAGGCACTTATGGAGGAAGAAGGTATTCCTGTAGAAGAAGTACAGCGTCTTTGCTCCGTTCATACGGCCATTTTTAAAGGCTCCATTGAGGAAATTCACCAATCTGACAAGCAAGAGGATCAATCTGGACACCCCATCCATACGTTTAAGCTGGAAAACAAGGAAATTGACATGCTTGTAAACTTCAAAATTCAACTGCATCTTGAGCGGTTTGAAAAAGAAGATACGGAAGAAAACAGCTACAAACTTATTGAGGACTTAAATCTATTGCTAGATATTGATAAACATTACAGCCGTAAAGAAAATCTGCTTTTTCCCTATTTAGAAAAATACGGCATCTTCGGGCCAACCCAAGTGATGTGGGGGGTGGATGATAGCATTCGCGCGGCAATCAAAAAGGCGAAAAATCAACTGGCAAACAATAACGGAGATAAACAAGCGGTCATCGAAGCCGTTACCTTTGTAATACGCGAAGTAAGTGAAATGATATTCAAGGAAGAGAATATTTTATTCCCGATGGCAATGCAAACACTAACAGAAGATGAATGGATCAAGATTGCCCATGAAAGCGACCAAATCGGCTTCTGCTTGACCGGTCCGGCAGGCGTATGGATACCTGAAAGGAAAGCTATTGAAGCGGGTTCGATCTCCGAAGGATTTATCAAGATGGAAACAGGAGTTTTATCGTTAAACCAGTTAGAATTGATGCTAAACCATTTGCCTGTAGATATTACATTCATAGATAAAGATGATGTTGTCCGCTACTTCTCTTACGGAAAGGAACGGATCTTTGCCCGGACAAAGGCGGTAATCGGGAGAACCGTGCAAAATTGCCATCCCCCTAAAAGTGTTCATGCCGTTGAAGAGATTTTGGAAGATTTCAAATCAGACAAAAAGGATTGTGAAGATTTCTGGATTAAGTTCCGCGATAAGTTTGTTTATATTCGTTATTTTGCAGTCCGCAATAAAGACGGAAAATACCAAGGCACTCTTGAATTCACGCAAAATATTGCGCCGATTCAAGATATATCCGGTGAAAAGCGTATTTTATCAAAAATCTAAAGGGTAATAATTCTATTAAGTTGCAACCCGCTTCACAATAAATCCAAGAGGTGAGGAAACGATGAATAAGGAATTAGTTGATAGCATGTATAAAGTGCTGGAAGAAGTGCTTGATCCCGAGCTTGGCGTGGATATTGTTAATCTAGGTCTTGTTTATGGGATAAACGTAGATGAAGAGAACAATGCTTCTATCCAGATGACCATGACCTCGATGGGATGCCCGTTAGCCGGACAAATAATAGCCAAAGCAAAAAAGAAATTATCTGATAGTCTAAAAGAATTAAAGACGATTGATATTGACATTGTCTGGAGTCCGCCATGGTCGAAAGATCTCATGTCCCGTTACGCAAAAATCGCACTGGGGATCCCACATTAACTAAGACTGATTCATTTACATTTTAGCGGTTTTAAAAATTGAAAATGAGGTGGAAGATATGAGTGTAAAAAATATTCAGGAAGTACAAGTCTTTGAAGATCAACGTATAAATAAACAATTGTTATTTACTGAAGAAAAAAGTAATGCCTTCATTTTAAACTTGATGCCTGGTCAGATGTTACCTTCACATAGCCACCCGAATTCTCAAGTCTATCTTCTTGTCCTTGAAGGAGAAGGTGAGTGTTTTATTGACAACCGGGACTTTAAAATCCAGCAGCTGGACGTTATTCATTGCAGCAATGATCAAATGCTCAGCATTAAAAATACTGGTAATGAAAAAATGTGCGTGTATGTTGTACTGGCTAAAGTGCCTAAAATGTGAAACAGACAGTGAGATGGCAGTTTGAAAAGAAAAGAGAATTAAGCAAAAGCTAGCTCTGCGACAGGGCTAGCTTTTTAATATGATCCCGTTTTCTACGTTTCTTATAATTTAGTACCCTAACTCCCCTGCTAACGACATTCGATAATTTGAAACTAACCACATGGAAGCTAAAATTCTCCTAATTCCTTGAACAAACCAATTCTTTTTATTTCCTCCAAATGAATCTCCGACAATTTCTCCAGTATTTCACTTCCTTGAGAAGTGACTTCAATTAATACACTACGGCCATCCTCTGGATTCTGTCTTCGGGAAACCAGCACAAGCTGTTCAGAGCGGTCTATTAAACCTACACATGCATGATGAGTAATTTGCAGACGCTCCGCTAACTCTCTCGGAGTAGCGCAATCACGGCCCGGGAACCCTTTAATAGCCAATAATAATTGATGTTGATGAGGGGTGACGCCGTGTTTTTGGGCTGCAGAATCACTGAATTTCTGAAACTTTCTTAGTTGATATCTAAATTCTCCAAGGTATTCATAAACGTCTTTTGACAAAAGTGAATCCAAAAATTCGCCTTCTTTCCTATTGATAAATATATCTTAACACGATATAATTTAAATATGAAGTATATCTTATTACGATATAAAAATCTGGTTTCCCTGCAAATAAAAATGAAGATCTGAGGTGGTGAACCATTATGGAATTTTTGCTATTCCCGTTTTCAAACTCCGTCACAGGAACGATTATATTTGTAATTGTATCCTGGATGACCATTTACCTGAACGTAAAAATTCATAAATTTGATAATGAATAAAACATCATTTTTACTCAGTTTGCGGCCGCAGGGAAATCATAACTAAATCTTTTTCGCTTTGCATATCTTTTATACCCTTCCTCTATTTTTGTTTCCTTCAGATGACCATACAAAGAAACAACCTTGATAACAATAAATTCATTCAATTAAAAATTCGGATTTCAGTTCTTTTAAGTAGTGAAATTTCCTCCTTATTGATAAAATTAAGTCGAATATTGAAAAGGAGGATTTTTCCTATGTATGATATCGCGATAATCGGAGCTGGACCGGCAGGCGGAAGCGCTGCACTTTTTGCGGCAAAGGCCGGGAAAAAGACTTTACTGTTAGACAGTGACCAAAGCATTACAAAAAGGGCATGGCTTCAAAACCATTATGGCGTGAATGAAATCAGCGGACCCGATCTCGTTGAAATTGGTAAGAACCAGGCCAAAAAATTCGGAGCGGAACTTGTCCAAACAAAAACGGTCAATTTTGAAAAATCCAATGATGGCTTCAAAATTGAAACGGAGAACGGCGAATACGAAGCAAAGCACATTATCTTGGCCACCGGTATGGTAGTTGAACTCGCCGAAAAGGCTGGTATTAATACCAAGCCTGGCACAGAGCCAAGAATTAAGACAATCGTTGACTGCGATACCGCCGGAAAAACGAACATCGAGGGTGTCTGGGCTGCTGGAACCTGTGCGGGTGTCAGTATGCACACCATTATCACCGCAGGAGACGGAGCCAAAGTAGCGATCAATGTAATCAGTGAACTGAATGGCGAGCGTTATGTTGATCACGATATTTTAAAATAGTAGTTTTGATACACCCTATTACTAAGGCATCCGATTTTTTCGGATGCTTTTTCAAAGTGATCTTCCCTATTCATCAAATTGATTCTATTATTCTAGCCATCCTTATCATTTTGGTTCCCTATTCAAGGTTTACAAACCCTTTTGCTTTATACAAAGTTACGATTATCTTGAAAAAGTTTTAAAAACTTGAATATAAAAAAGCAAAGCATTCAAAGTAGAAAACAAAAAATTCATATTAATTTACAAAACTGTTAATCATTTTTACAATATGGTAATATTTAAGTATAAATGTATGGAGGGAAAATTTATATGCGCGCTACCGGTGTAGTAAGAAACTTAGATAATTTAGGAAGGGTCGTCATCCCTAAAGAAATACGGAGAAATTTTAATATTAATGAAAGAGATGGGTTGGAAATCTTCACTGATGGTGACATGATTATTCTTCAAAAATATAAAGCTAGTAATTCATGTGTGATAACTGGCGAGATTTCAGAAAAGAATTTTGCTGTAGCCGGAGGGCAGCTTCGACTTAGTCCGGAGGGTGCAGAGAAATTAATGAAAGAAATTGAGTCCCATTTAATATAAAACATGATTATAATACCAACAACCTTTATAAAAGAGGTGGTTGGTTTTTTTAATTATTTTCTCCCCATTTATTGCGCTTCTCCCTATGCTTGAGTCTGCATTTTACTCCTTACCGCTGACCAATTTTCATATCTTTCTTCAATTTATGTATTATTTTTCATAATTCTCCGATATTAAGCGAGAAACTTTTAATACAAAACCAAAAGTGCTATAGTAAAATAATTGTTCCTTATATCATTTGAATTATTCTTACAATTTTTAAAAGGAGGATTTAGGATGCAGACAAGAGATAAGGACGTTATTGTTCAAAGTGTGCCGCAGACCGGCTTTTTTGGACATCCCAAAGGGTTATTTACCCTGTTCTTCACTGAATTCTGGGAACGTTTTTCTTATTATGGAATGCGCGCCATTTTAATTTATTACATGTATGATAAAGTTTCCGAGGGAGGACTGGGCTTAGACCAAACTACAGCCAATTCGATTATGTCTGTATACGGATCACTCGTTTATATGTCCGGAATTATCGGAGGTTGGATTGCGGACAGATTACTCGGGACGACCCGGACTGTTTTTTACGGCGGCGCTTTGATAATGTTTGGACACATCATTCTCGCACTGCCGGGCGGTGTTACGACATTGTTTTCATCGATGGTTTTGATTGTCATCGGTACGGGTCTACTGAAACCGAATGTTTCAAGCGTTGTTGGTGAAATGTATAGCGAGGAAGACCCGCGGCGTGATTCTGGATTCAGTATTTTCTATATGGGTATTAACCTGGGCGGTTTTCTGGCGCCGTTGATTGTCGGAACGATCGGACAGGAATATAATTACCATCTCGGCTTTGGGATTGCCGCTATCGGTATGTTCTTGGGCCTTGTCACGTTTCTTCTAACAAAAAAGAAAACTTTGGGACTTGCAGGTTCCTATGTACCCAATCCGCTGTCTAAAAATGAAAAAACGAAAGTATTCACTAGAATTGGGATCGGGGCGCTTGTAATCGTCATCTTGGCCGCTATCACTATTCCGGCTGGGTATTTGACGATTGAACGCTTTATTTTACTAGTTACTTTATCAGGGATAGTCATTCCAACCCTCTATTTTATCTTTATGTACCGTAGTCCGAAAACCACAGAGGTTGAGCGCTCACGGCTGATCGCATACATCCCGCTGTTCATCGCAGCCGTCATGTTCTGGGCAATCCAGGAACAGGGCTCCAATATATTAGCGACGTATGCTGATAATCGCACGCAACTTAACATTGCGGGCATAGAAATTAAATCTGCATGGTTTCAATCATTGAATCCGTTATTCATCGTCATGCTTGCGCCTGTTTTTGCCTGGTTTTGGGTCAAGCTTGGGAATAGGCAGCCTTCTACTCCGAAAAAGTTTGCTTTCGGATTATTTTTCGCGGGACTTTCGTTCCTAGTGATGATTTTCCCTGCTTATCTAAACGGTACCGATACATTGGTAAACCCGTTATGGCTGGTACTCAGCTTCTTCCTCGTGGTTTTGGGTGAGTTATGTCTGTCCCCTGTCGGACTTTCGGCTACGACGAAACTCGCACCGGCAGCGTTCTCCGCTCAGACGATGAGTCTCTGGTTTTTATCAAATGCGGCGGCACAGGCGATTAATGCCCAGGTTGTCCGGTTCTTTAATCCTGAATCAGAAATCCTGTACTTTGGAGTGATCGGTAGCCTATCCATTTTGCTTGGATTCCTTCTTTTCATGCTTTCTCCGAAAATTCAGGGTTATATGCAAGGTGTAAGATAAACGAAAACTGCCTGTCCAAATTGGATAGGCAGTTTTCGTTTTAAAATCTATCTTTTTTGCTGTATAATCGCTACAATGTAAATGAAGATTCTGGTAAAGGAGAGTAATGTATGAGTAATTTCCAAGCAAATTTAGAAAAATACGCAGAGCTTGCGGTCAAGGTTGGCGTCAATGTCCAAAAAGGGCAAACACTTGTTATAAATACAGCTTTGGAAGGTGCGGATCTTGTCAGGTTAATCGTTAAGAAAGCTTATGAAATCGGCGCGCGCAATGTAATCGTCAACTGGACGGATGATACCGTTAACCGTATCAAATATGATTTGGCACCGGATGAAGTATTCACGGAATATCCGGAGCATCGCGCTAAGGAAATGATTGAATGGGCGGAAAAGGGTGCTGCTTACTTATCAGTGATTTCATCGCCTCCTGACCTGTTGAAAGGTGTGAAGCCGGAGCGGATCGCCAACTTCCAAAAAGCTTCAGGCACTGCGCTTAAACAATTCCGTCAGTACGTGCAAGCCGATAAGTTCAGTTGGTCAATTGTTGCGGTTCCATCCCATGCCTGGGCCGACATGGTATTCCCTGATGCTGCCGCAGAAGAAAGAGTACATAAGCTATGGGATGCTATCTTTAAAGCGACCCGTATAGATACGGAAAATCCGGTTGCTGCCTGGAAAAAACACGACGAGTCTCTTCATGAAAAAGTCGATTATTTAAATGGCAAACGCTATACAAAACTTCATTACAAAGCTTCCGGGACGGACCTGACAATCGAACTTCCTGAGCAACACCTGTGGGTCGGTGCAGGCAGCATTAACGAACAAGGACATGCGTTCATGGCAAATATGCCTACAGAAGAAGTTTTCACGGTTCCTTTAAAAACAGGAGTAAACGGCACTGTTTCCAGCACGAAGCCGCTTAGCTACGGCGGAAACATCATTGATAAGTTTTCGATTACATTTAAGCAAGGCCGAATTGTCGAAGTGAAAGCAGAAGAAGGCGAAGAAATTTTAAAGCAATTAGTGGAAACAGATGAAGGCTCTCACTATTTAGGCGAAGTCGCGCTCGTGCCATTCAACTCACCGATTTCACAATCAAACGTCCTTTTCTTTAACACGTTGTTCGATGAAAATGCTTCTAACCACTTGGCGATCGGCAGCGCTTATGCCTTCTGCCTTGAAGGCGGCAAAAAGATGTCCCCTGAAGAACTTGCAAAGAACGGACTTAACGAAAGCATCACCCACGTTGATTTCATGATCGGATCTTCTGAAATGGATATCGACGGGATTAGAGAAGACGGCAGCACTGAAGCCATCTTCCGTAAAGGTGACTGGGCGTTTTAAAAAATATATTGCAAAAGATCATGCTTATAATGGGCATGATCTTTTTATTTATTCTAATAGGAAACCTGTCCATACACTCCGTCTATAAAGCGAATATGATAAATAAACAGAGAAGAGGGTGAATAAATGAGAAAAGTGAATCTAATAGGCTTTCACAAAAGAAAGGTGAAAAACCGTAATCGCTACAGCCATAACTATTGGGATCATTTATATGACGATGTTTTTAATGACGAGAATCTAAAGTATAAGAAAGGATCAATCTACCAATCATACAAATGGAAATAACACTTTTGCCTTGTGTCAACAAGGCTATTTTTAATTGCTTTCTTAGACGGATTACCATTAAAGTAAATGACGGATGGACCCCGCTTTTTTCACAGCAATTCTAGTATTGGATAGATAAAAATTGATGAATTAGAAGGACTTTTCAAGAATAGAAACGAAATATACTTAATGAATACGCTTACAAACATTATGAGTGGGGGGACAAAATATGGCCAGCAAAGAAAGTCTTGCAGAACGCAACCGTCTAATAGAATATGTTGCATCCCAGCCGAAAAAGCTTACAATTCAAGAATCAAGAAATCGTTTAGAAGCATTATTGGCTTCCATCCCAATTGATCCGGATATAAAAACAGAAAAAATAATGATTGAAAATACCCCTGCGGAATGGGTCATTGCTCCAAATGCGGCCCGCGATCGGGTATTCCTGTATCTTCACGGAGGTGCGTACATGCTTGGGAGCTTAAATACGCACAGAGATTTGGCTGCCAAACTCTCGCGTTCGACAGCAACCCGTGTACTGGTGATTGAATACCGACTGGCTCCTGAACATCCCTTCCCTTCTGGAATTGAAGATGCGGTTACAGCTTATCGATGGTTGCTTCGTTCAGGTATTTCTCCTGAACGAATCGTTGTAGGAGGAGATTCGGCTGGCGGTGGCCTCACGATGGCAATGCTTTTATCGCTAAGAGATGCTGGAGATGCTCTGCCTGCTTCAGCGATTCTCCTCTCCCCTTGGACGGATATGGAAGGAACCGGAGAGTCGATGGAGTCACGTGCAGATGCAGATCCTTGGCTAAATCCCGAACAGAATCGCGCTGCGCCGTTTTTATATATTGGCAGCATGGACCGCCGTCATCCTCTTGTCTCGCCTATATATGCTGATTTACAGGGCCTTCCTCCTATGTTAGTGCACGTCGGAAACGATGAAATTCTTCTCGATGATTCAGTCCGTCTCGTTGAACGTGCCAATGCAGCTGGGGTCGAAGCCACCTTAAAAGTATGGGAGGACATGTGGCACGTGTTTCAGCAATTTACAACACCGGAAGCCAGCAAAGCTATCGATGAAATTGGAGAATATGTTAAACAAAAGCTTGAAAATGAGACGCAAAAGATTAGTACTGAATGACTAAAAAAGATCATGCTTCTTCCTTCTTGAGCATGACCTTTTTTACGTTCCTACTATTGCACTAAGTATTCATAAACGAGCTTGCCAATCTTAGCTATCACTTGCCTTCCTTCTTCCTCTGAGGAGACACTCGTCAGTACGGCAACATATGCTGTTTTTTCACCATACGTAATAATTGCACAATCGTGGACAATGCCTGGCAAGCTGCCTGTTTTGTTCGCTACAGATACTTTTTCAGGATCCATAAGAGCCTGAAGTTTGTCGGTCATTTGCTGTTTTCTCATAATGGAAAGTATCTGTTCATTGCTCTTTGTTGAAAGAAAGGTCTCCTCTTTTATCGCTTTTAGACAAACAAGCATATCAGTGGCACTGGTTAAATTGTCCTTGCCTTGATTGATTGCCTCAAAGTCCATCATCCTTCGATTTAAAACCGTCTTATCCAGACCTAACTCTTTGATACACCTGTTAATTTCATCCTGACCCAAGAAATTGATCAATAGGTTCGTCGCCGTGTTATCCGAAACAATAATCATTAAAGTGATGATATCCCCTATCGTCATAAATACTTTATCCGTTAAAGCATATATGACTCCTGATCCTTTTACCCTCTCAGTCATCGGTATGGTAACAGGCTGATTCAAATAAATGTGTTTTTCTTCATTTTGGCGGAATGCTTCTATTAAAATAGGAATTTTAATTAGACTTGCAGATTGAAAAGTTTCTTGACTGCCACTTTCAATGACTTTACCATCTATTTCGATGTGTACACCGATCCTGCCGTTAGCATGATTCTTTAAATGCATGATCGATTCTTCCAAAGCGATCCATTCCATTGGCCTTCCGTCCCTTCTATTTCGTCACCGCCACCTGAGAGAAATCATGGTCACCTGTCAGCTTTTTGTTATACAGGTGACAAGCAACGAAATGGTTCTCTTCAACTTCCTGCCACTCGGGCTTATGTGTAGCGCATGCTTCCATCACATACGGACATCTCGTTCTGAATACACATCCGCTCGGCGGATTTATCGGGCTTGGCAGCTCACCTTTTAAGATGATCCGTTCACGCTCATCCTCAACATCGGGATCAGGTATCGGAATTGCTGATAATAAAGCCTGTGTATAGGGATGAAGCGGTTGATTATATAGTTCTTTACTTGTCGTTAGCTCGACGATATGTCCTAAATACATCACAGCAATGCGGTTACTGATTTGTTTTACCATAGAAAGATCGTGAGCGATGAATAAATAAGTCAAGCCTTTTTCCTTCTGCAGGCGTTTTAGCAAATTAACGACCTGGGCTTGTACAGACACATCCAATGCCGAAATCGGTTCATCAGCAATAATAAACTCCGGGTCTAACGCAAGTGCCCGGGCAATCCCGATCCTCTGCCGTTGCCCTCCAGAGAATTCATGCGGATACCTGTTCGCATGATCCCGGTTTAACCCGACATCCTCTAACAATTGATAAACACGCTCTAGTCTCTCTTGTCTATTCGGATACAGCCTGTGTACCTCCATTGGCTCAGAAATGATCTCACGGACGGTCGAGCGCGGATTTAATGAAGCATACGGATCTTGGAAAATCATTTGCATGCTACGATGATAGGCAAATTTCTCCTTCTCATTCATGTTGTGGACATTCTGCCCGTTAAAAATAACCTCTCCGTCGCTTGGGTCATATAAACCGATAATGGTCCGGCCCGCTGTAGATTTTCCACAACCGGATTCGCCCACAATTCCAAAGGTTTCACCTTTATTGACATGAAAAGAAATTCCGTCTACTGCTTTTAGTGTTTCGTTTTTTCCAATGGCAAAATGCTTTTTCAAATCATTAACTGTTAATAGAACTTCCCTATTCATGTTTTACTCCTCCGTCTCTTGCCCATAACGGCTCGCTCGGCAAAGTTCTTTTTCGTAAATGGTACCTGCCAACTCGATAATTTCGACATGTTTCCCTGTTTTAGGAGAATGCAAAAGCTTTCCATCCCCATAATATATTCCGACATGGTGAATGCTTCCCTTACCTTCTTCATAGGCAAAAAATAATAAATCACCTGGTTGGATCGCATCCAGTTCAATCTGTTTTCCTGCCGCTGCCTGATCTGCGGCATCGCGCGGAATGATGTATCCGATTGCCCGGCACAACGTATAGCTGAATCCTGAGCAGTCAAAACCAAATGAACTCATACCACCCCATAAGTATGGAAGGCCCAGGAACCTTTCTCCCTCGGCAACTATATCCTTTCCGCTTCCCTTTGGTCTATCATCCCAGGAATGAGAAACAACTACGTCTTCTGTTTTTATATAACCAGTGCCTTCTGGTAATTTCACGATCACCCTATCAGGTTTTTCTGCTATAACTGGCAATATCGTTTGATAGCTTACTTCAAATAATAGTAGCTCATTTTCTGAATAAAGCATCGCTCTCTTGCTTATTACAGTTGCGACCGGACCTTCACTTATATCCCATTCAACACTCTCAGCAAGCTGTTCCTTAGGCATCCAGCCCGGATATCCTCGGTGGTCTTTGCCTGAAGGCTGTTCCGGTACGAAAATCTTAGCCCAGCCATCTTGTTCATCGGTGATGATTACTTCCTGTCCGAACAACACTTGTGATTGGACCAAATTCGCATTACAAAGTTCTAAACGAGTTTCATAGGTTAATTTGCTGAGCCAGCTATCTATTTGCGCCGGGAATGAAGTGGCCTCTGCATCAATTGCCCTGGACGACTTATCTGTTGTCCATACAGTTGCCACCGCAACGTTTACTACCGTTTTCTGATGGAACACCGCCTAACCCCCCCTTTCTATATCTACGTGGTCGAGTCCTAATCCATACCCATTAGGAAGAGTTATTTTCCTGCCATTATACGTAATTCCGCCTTCAACGATTTCCTTGGCGAGCATAAGCGGCGCATCGAAATCAAATCGGGTAATATTCTTTTTGCTTGCCGCAAAGTGAGCGGCCGCCGTTATGCCTAGGCGGGTCTCAATCATGCTGCCAACCATGCATTCCACCCCGCAGACCTCAGCCAGTTGATTGATGATCTGGGCCTGGTAGATGCCTCCTGCCTTCATCAGCTTTATATTGATCAAATCGGCACTTCGTGTTTTTAAAACCTGATAGGCCTGCTTGGGGGTGAAAATACTTTCGTCCGCCATAATTAATGTATCCACAGAGTCGGTTACTTGCTTTAACCCTTCAATATCATCAGCTTTGACCGGCTGCTCAACCAATTCGATTTGTAAATCGTTGTCTTCCATTTTACGGATTGCCCGTATAGCATCCTTTGGATTCCAACCCTGGTTTGCATCCAATCGAATCTTCACATTATAGCCAACGCGCTTTCTAATCTCCTCTATCCTTTCGAGATCAGTTGAAATATCATCTTTGCCAACTTTTACTTTCAGAACATTAAAGCCTTGCTTTACATAGGATTCGGCATCCTCACCCATTTCCTCAGGTCCGTTTACACTTACGGTAAAATCTGTTTCCAATTCACTTTTATGGCCTCCAAGAAATTGGTAGAGTGGTAGCTTGCAATACTGCGCGAGGCAGTCGTAGATGGCCATGTCTATAGCTGCTTTGGCGCTTGAATTTCCAATCAGTATTATTTTCATTTCCTGGAAAATGGTTTCATAGCTTAGCAGGCTTTTGTTAAGCAAAGCGGGCTTCAAAACATTGTGTATGGCAGATTCAATGCTAAGTATGCTGTCACCAGTGATGACAATGGTCGGGGGAGCTTCTCCCCAGCCAATCATGCCGTTATCACAGGTAACTTTCACAAAAACCGACTCTGCTATTTCAACGGTTCGAAGCGCTGTTTTAAACGGTTTAATAAGCGGTACCGCTACTCGGAAGGTTTCAATTTTTGCTAGTTTCATTCCTTCTCATCCTTTATCTTTATGTATGCCCAAATTGGCGAAACAATGTACCGACGCCTCTAAGAGCTTAATTTTCAGATTAATAGTATTCCTTTATAACTTGTTATCACTATATGCTTCTAGTCAAAAAGGGATGTTCAAACGAACACCCCCTTCTCTAGTTTTTAAAAAACTCAAATGAACATAAAGGTTTACGACTTCCCTCTAAACAACTTTGGAGTCGAACACCCAAAGAAAACCCATGCTGTAAAACTTAATCGAGGGAATGGTATAAGATGAGTTATTTCTTATCCGCCCACTTCAATTCGATATAACCAACCGGGTGACGGACAATTCCGCTCACATCATCATTTTGCAACTGAACGTGGTTGTAAAAATGAATCGGAATGATTGGCGTTTCCTCGAACAAAATCTTTTCGGCTTCATACATCTTTTCAAAGCGTTTTTCTTCATTCGCGTCAATTTTTGCCTCTTTAATCAACTGATCATATTTCGCATTGCTCCAGCCTGTACGATTCATAGAGTGGCCAGTTTGGAAATTTTCCAGGAAGTTGATCGGGTCCGCATAGTCTGCAAGGAACGAACTGCGGGAAAATTGGAACTTCAACGCTTTTTGTTCTGTAGCAAACGCGTTTGCTTCCATGTTTGCCAATTTAACATCTACATCTAAGTTCTTTTTGAACATTTGTTGCATGGCTTCTGCCATTTTTTTATGAACATCATCCGTGCTGTATGTTAAGGTTACTTCCGGAAGTTCTTTATAGCCTTCCTCTTCCATACCTTTTTTCAGTAATTCTTTCGCTTGTTCTACATCTGTTTTAATTAGGTCGCCGCTTGCTTCACGGAAGTCTTTTCCGGATGGATCTTTAAATCCGTATGAAACAAAACCATATGCCGGTTTTTGTTGTCTTTTCGTTACATAATCAACCATTTCCTTTTGATCTGTCGCCATGGCGAATGCTTTACGGATATTCGCATTTTGGAAAGGTTCTTTGTTAACATTTAATCGATAGAAGTATTGACCGGCCTGATCTTCCACCAAAACTTTATCTTCTTTGAAAAGTTGCTCACTCATGTCTGCAGGGACATCAGAAACATCAAGGTCGCCTTTTTCGAACATTTGATATTGTGTATTTGTATCATCGATGATTGCCCAGTGAACTTTATCGAGTTTCACGCTTTTAGCATCCCAATACGTATCGCTTTTTTCCATCATAATGTGATCATCATGCGCCCACTCTGCCAATGTAAATGGACCGTTTCCAACAAAAGACACAGCCTCGGCAAACCATTTCGGATTTTCCGTTGCAACCTTCTCATTAATCGGGAAGAAAGCCGGGTTGGCAATTACGCTTAGGAAATACTCCTGTGGACTAGTTAAAGTTACTTCAAACGTTTTCTCATCAACAGCTTTAATCTTTACATCCTCAGCTTTGCCTTTGCCTGAATTAAATGCTTCCCCGCCTTCGATAAAATATCCGAGGAATGAAGCAGAAGACCCGGTGTTAGGATCCAACAAGCGTTTCCATGCATAAACAAAATCATTGGCCGTTAAGTCATCTCCATTGGACCACTTTGCATCTTTGCGAATGAAAAATGTATAAGTTTTCTCATCCTCTGATACTTCCCATTTTTCCGCGGTAGCGGCTTCGGGTTCATGATCTTTGCTTAAGCGTGTCAAGCCTTCCATGATATTATTCAAAGGATCCCATGAAACAGCATCAAATCCGATGGAAGGGTCCAATGAAGTAGGTTCGGTATTATTCTTCAAATGTAATACCTTTTCTTTTTTCCCTTCACCGCCACTATCCTTTTCACTGCCTGCTTCGTTGCTTGCCGTACAGGCTGCCAAAACTAATACAACGATTGAAAACATTAACAATGTAACTAGCTTTTTCATTTTCTTCCCCCTCATTTTATCTATGTATTAAACTGTCCATAATCCGCTTCAGTTGGACTACGGACAAGTTATACCCGTTATCGCTAACCCCTTTATCATTACATTCCTACTTTACTGCCAGAAGTGTTTTTGCCCTTTCATCTTGCAGCCAGCAATCGACGTTATGCTCATTGTCCACATATGTCTTATTCGGATAAATACGGTCGCATACTTCCATTGCATACTCACAACGGGCAGCGAAAGGACAGCCTGCCGGTGGCGAAAATAAGTCAGGAGGTGAACCGTTAATCGGCATCAGCTCTGCATCCTCCATATCAAGGCGTGGTACGGAATTCAGTAATCCTTTTGTATAGGGATGTTGTTGATTATAAAAAATATCCCTCCTATTTCCAGCCTCGACGATTTTACCGGCATACATGACCGCAACACGGTCAGCTACCTTGGCTACAACACCCAAGTCATGGGTGATCAGAATAATCGAAACTCCAGTTTTTTGCTGGATATCCTTGAATAACTCCAGTATTTGAGCTTGAATCGTTACATCAAGTGCAGTTGTCGGTTCATCAGCAATTAAGACCTCAGGCTCACATACAAGAGCCATTGCAATCACAATTCTCTGGCGCATTCCGCCGCTAAATTGATGCGGGTATTGCTTCAGGCGTGATTCCGGTGCCGGAATGCCTACTAAATGAAGCATATCAATCGTCTTTTGCTTTGCTTCAGCCCGTGATATTTTTTCATGCTGCATAATACCTTCCATAATCTGTTCGCCAACCGTAAGAGTAGGATTCAATGCAGTCATCGGATCCTGGAAGATCATTGATATATCAGCACCGCGGAGTTTGCGAAGCTCAGATTCTTTTAATTGAGTTAAGTCTTTACCTTTAAAAAGGATTTCGCCTCCAGTAATTTTGCCTGGGGGATTAGGAACAAGTCCCATGATGCTCTGAGTGGTCACACTTTTTCCGCAGCCTGATTCACCAACAATCGCCAAGGTTTCCCCTTTGTACAATTCAAAGCTAACCCCGCGGACTGCTTGTACTTCTCCCCCATAAGTAGCAAATGAAACATGAAGGTCATTTACTTCAAGTATTTTTTCCATGATGATTACCTCCTCAGCTTTGGATCAAGAGCATCCTGCAAGCCATCTCCCAAAACGTTAAAGGCAAACATCGTTGCCGAAATGAAAAACGCAGGGAAGAATAGACGCCACCAATGCCCTGATAGAATCGTAGACAAACCATCATTGGCCATCATTCCCCAGCTTGTATGCGGAGGCTGAATGCCTAATCCTAAGAAACTTAAAAATGCTTCAGCAAATATCGCCGTAGGAACGGTCAGAGTCATTTGGACAATGATCGGTCCCATTGTGTTAGGCAACAGGTTCTTTCTAAGAATGCGTCCTGTTTTTGTCCCGAATGTTTTTGAAGCAAGCACAAATTCATAGTTTTTAATTTGCAAAACCTGGCCCCTGACAATCCGTGCCATTCCAATCCAGCCTGTAACAGATAAGGCAACAATAATTGTAGATAAGCCCGGTCCCATTGCTACCATCAATAAAATAACAACAAGCAGATAAGGCAGTCCGTACAGCACTTCAACAATCCTCATCATAATATTATCTGCCCTGCCGCCCTTGTAACCTGCGATGCCACCGTATATAACCCCGATGATGAAGTCAATTAACGCCGCAGCCGTACCGACAAATAAGGAAATCCTTGCGCCATGCCACGTTCTCGTAAACACATCGCGGCCCAGATCATCCGTACCGAACCAGTATTCACTGGAAGGTGGCAAGTTCTGCTTTGTCAGCTCCTGATCGAGGGAATGTGGTGAAATTAGCGGCCCGAAAATGGCCATAAACACGATTAAGACTAGAAAAACCAACCCTCCGATTGCCAGTTTATTCTTCAAAAGGCGTCGCCACGAATCCTGCCAGTACGAGAGACTTGGCCTAACAACAGCTTCTGCTTCTTTACTGTTCTTAGGCTTAGGTACAAACCATTCATCAGGGACGTCTGATGAAATATTTGATTCATGCTGTTTGCGAAGCTCCACTATTTTCCCTCCTTCTTATGCAGTTTGATTCTCGGATCTAATATTCCGTATGCTAGATCAACTAGGAAAAGCATGATAATTAGAATTGAACTGTAGAACACAGTCGTACCCATGATCACCGGGTAATCGCGATTGGAGATGCTGTCGACGAAGTACTTCCCCATCCCGGGAATCGCGAATATCTTTTCAATGACAAAGGTTCCTGTCAATATGCTCGCTGCTAAAGTTCCCAACACCGTAACGACCGGCAAAAGGGCGTTTCTTAGCGCATGTTTCACAACAATTTTAAATGGCGATAATCCTTTCGCCTTTGCTGTCCTTATGTAGTCCTGTGTCAAAACTTCAAGCATGCTTGCCCTAGTAAGACGAGCGATAATTGCCATCGGCCCGGTTGCTAGTGCTAAAGTCGGTAAAACCATATGCATGGGGCTTGACCAGGTTGCAACCGGAAAAATAGACCATTTAACCGCTAATTGCTGAATCAGTAAAGTCGCCATAACAAAGTTAGGAATTGATATTCCGATAACGGCAATCGCCATCGCAATATAATCAACAATTCCGTTGTGGCGGAGTGCGGCTATTACTCCAAGAGTAATGCCGGAGATAATCGCAACAATTAATGTCCACATCCCTAATTCAAAGGAAATCGGGAAACCCCTTCCGAGCATATCGTTGACCGTTTGGGAAGAATTTTTGATTGACGGTCCAAAATCCAGGGTAAGCAGTGACTTTAAATAGCTTCCATATTGAACCAAAAGGGGTTCATCCAAATGATAAAAGGCTTCCAGATTCTTTTGGACGGCTTCACTCGTCGTTCTCTCTTCGTTAAAAGGTGAGCCAGGGATGGAATGCATCAGGAAAAAGGTGAGGGTAACGATAAGCCATAATGTAACAAGCATGGCCGCGAGACGTTTGATAATGTATGTATTCATATCCGCACTCCCTAACAGAATGTAGTTCTCATGGCAAGCTCTGTCATAACGAGCATTGCCTGGTATGCTTCTAAAATATCCTTAGCCTGAAACTGAACGATCGTTGAGTTAGGCATCATCTCCGTTCCCGGCATCAAATTTGCCCACTCCGCCTCGCCATAGTTCGTAAACTCTATTCCGAGCATTGGACGATCAGGCGGTGTGAGTGGCTTCACATTATTTTTATTTTCAAGAGCGATAGCAGTTTGTTTCCTAAGCAATTGTCCTGCTTTTGCAGGAGTTAAGGATTTAGCTGCTGACCTCGAGAGGGATTCCTTCACAATGGCAGTCGTTATATTGGGAATAAGCTGTTCTGCTTCGTTAGCAGCACGATCATCACCCGCAACCATTAACAAGGGAACATCATAATAACCTGCAACATAAGCATTAAAACCGAGTTCCCCTACTGCAACATCATTTATGTACATATTGCGAACACCGAAAATCATCGAGTGGGACATAACACCTTTTAAAGCGGCTCGTGCATGGTACCCGACAAACATAGCTCCTGTAAAAGATTCATCAAGGCCCTGAACCATTGAGAAAGGTTTCACATCTCCTGTAATCAACTGGGTTTCCGGATGAAGCCTCTCAATTAACAGGTTATTCATCTTGGAGTGGCTGTCATTCACTATTACTTCCCTGCACCCCTCATCAATGGCGGAGGTAATAACGTGATTGACTTCATCTGTCATAATGATACGCCCTCGTTCATAATTGTGTTTCCCCGAGTCTACATGCGTATGGTCAACGAGTCCTGTGATGCCCTCCATATCTGCAGAGATATATAACTTCATGTTGACCTCCTATTTTGAAAAGTTAATATTTTCTTAAAATTATAAATTATAAAATAACCATTTACAATTCCTATTTTGTTGAAATATAGGTATATAGAGGGAAAGCCTTATAAATAGCGATATTCCAATCGATCCAATTTATGGTAATCATCAATGTATTTATTACTTTTCTCTCTCTAATCTTATTTAAGAAAAAATATGAACACAGCCCCTTTCCCATACTCATGCTTTTACTTAGAAAATCTGATTTATGAATAAAGGGTAAATCATAATTTTTACTTTATTACTTTACCAAACTAAAATATTATTATATACTAGCATAGTAATTTAAGAGGTAGGAATGTATGAATTAAGGGATAAGAAGTTATGGACCTGTATCACACATTTTTTTCATGCTTATACCATTACCTGTAGAATAAATTTTTCCCTTTATCATATTACTGATATTTCAAATACTGCCGCGTCTTAACTAGTTTGACGCACTCTACAATAATGAATTTTACCAACGATATAGAAAGGTAGATAATTAAATGAATAATAAAAAATGGGGATTGTGGATCTTAACAACCTTCGTTATTGGAAATATGGTCGGCGGCGGTATTTTCATGCTGCCGGCAAATATGGCATTAAAATCAAGTCCGCTAGGCTCGACGCTCGCGTGGATCATTACGGGGTTCGGGGTATTTATGATTGCTTTAGTCTTTGGAAACTTGGCCGTCCGCAAGCCCGATTTAAAGGCGGGGCCGCAGAGCTACGCGCAGGCGATGTTTTCATCACCTAAAACCGGACGAGTTGCCGGATACAGCATGGCATGGGGATATTGGGCGGCAAACTGGGCAGCAACTGCCTCAGTGATTATTACATTTGCCGGCTATCTGTCCACCTTCTTTCCCATTATGATTAGCACGAAACCAGTAATGAACATCGGATCTTTTACATTAGATACAGGAAAACTTACTACATTTCTTATCTGTTCGATTATGCTGTGGGGAATTCAAGCCATCCTTTCAAGAAGCTTTAATAGCGCCGGTAAGATGAATCTAATCGCAACCGTAACGAAAGTATTAGGATTCACCTTGTTCATCGTTGTCACTGTTTTTATCTTTGATACCGCGAACTTAGGCAATGCCAAGGATTTTGTCGATACCCAAGGACACGTTCGTTCTTTAGGAAGCCAGGTCAATGCCGCAGCTATCGCAACTCTCTGGGCATTCATTGGGATTGAATCGGCGGTCATGCTCTCCAATCGGGCTAAGTCCCAAAGCGATGTAAAAAAAGCAACCATTATCGGGCTCCTGATTTCACTCACGATCTATATAGGGATCACGTTACTGACAATGGGCGCCCTTCCCCAGGAACAATTGAGAGAATCGCAGAGACCTTTAGTGGACGCGTTGGAATCTGTAGTGGGGACCAGCGGAGTTTACATGATGGCGCTTCTTGCGGTCATTGCCCTGATTGGATCAACAATCGGCTGGATTGTCGTAAGTTCTGAAGTGCCGTATCAGGCCGCGAAAGCAGATCTTTTCCCTGCGTTCTTTGGCAAAACAAATAAAAACGGCAGCCCTGTAAACTCACTAACACTTACAAATTTGATGACACAAATTTTCTTATTCTCTACTATTTCAGGCACGGTAGCCGAGGCTTACGATTTTGTAATTGTCGTGGCCACCCTTGCCTATCTGATTCCATATCTTGTCTCTGCGATTTATCAGCTGAAGCTGGTCATCACCGGAGAAACATACGATACAATCAAAGGCTCCCGAAAGCTGGACGGGATCGTGACGATACTTGCTCTAATCTATTCCTTATGGGTGATTAAAACAGGTACGTCTGATATGACTACATTCCTGCTCGGTATCGGCTTGTTTGTAATAGGATTGTTGCTCTATCCATTTTTAATGAAAAAACGGACGGATTGATTTTAGAAGGAAGCATCTTAAGCGGATGCTTCCTTTTCTCTTTCAATTGTACATACAAGACCAATCTTTTGAAAAACTTAAAAAAAGGAGTAAACTATTCATACATTGGATTACTTAAAGGAGCTTTCGTCATGCAACTCAGTGTTCTCGATCAATCACCCATTTCAAAAGGTTCAAATGCCCGCACGGCCTTGAAGCAAACCCTGCAATTGGCGACTTGGGCAGAGCAGCTTGGATATACGCGTTTCTGGCTGGCCGAACACCACAATACAAATGGTTTAGCAAGCTCGTCACCTGAAATCTTGATTTCTCATATCGCCTCCCACACTAGTAAGATCCGTGTTGGATCCGGTGGAGTTCTTCTGCCGCAATACAGCCCCTATAAAGTCGCGGAAAACTTTAAAACACTGGAAGCCTTATTTCCAGGCCGCATTGACCTCGGAATTGGCCGCTCACCAGGAGGAGCGACAGCAACACGCCTGGCACTTACAGATTCGATAAGAAGAAGCATGAATGAGTTTCCACGCCAGTTAAAGGATTTACAGGGATTTTTATACGATTCTCTGCCGGCGGGCCATCCTTATGAGGAGGTAAAAGCGGCTCCTTTTTCGGATACCAAACCGGAAATGTGGCTGCTTGGAATATCCCATCGAGGCGCCCGTTTAGCCGCGGAAAACGGAACGGCATTTACGTATGGCCACTTTATTTCACCAAATGAAGGGCGAAGGGCAACAGAAGAATATTTCACAAAGTTCCAGCCATCCATCTCGCTCTCAGAGCCGAAAATGAACGTTTGCATCTTTGTTGTATGCGCGGAAACAGAAGAGGAAGCAGAAGAATTAGCATTGAGCCAGGACATTTGGCTGTTGAACGTCGGCAAAGGCAGTGACACCCAAATTCTCTCAGTGGATGAGGCAAAAAAGGTTATTCTTAACAACGAAGACAAGCAAATCATCAGGAATAACCGGCGCAGAGCAATCATCGGCACCCCCGAAAAGGTGAAGCAGGAGCTTTTGTTGTTGAAAGAAATTTATAGAACCGACGAATTTATGATCATTACGAATATTTATGACTTCCAAGCTAAATTGCGATCATACGAATTATTAGCTGAGACGTTTGATGTGTGAGAATCTTGCTACGTTTGCAGGATTCTCACTGTCATAGAATAATCTACATATCCGTTAGATAATAGAGGCTTTGTACGATGTTCTGTTTATCGACCGCTCATATATCTGGATCCTCGTTTAATCTCTTTTCGATTTTGCCACTATAATTTTTGCTGCTGCGGCCTTTTGAGTCAAATTCCAGGTAGGAGCATTTATATCATTAGTAAAAAAGGCTAACTTTCTAAATGAAAGTTAGCCTTTTTATTTAACTGCCCTTAATATGGGCAACGATCCCTTCTTCATCGTCAAGGACCAGTTGAATACCCAGATAAGGATTCATATTGAGCACTTGGTCGAGCCATCCGCGAAGGGCTTCAATTAAATTTTGTGTGATCAGTACCTGTTTTCTCTCGGCAACATATACCTCTGCTGAAAAACCGTAATCATCATCATACATCAGTTCCACTTCAACCTCTTGAGGTTGGATTTGTTTTTTGTCTGCGATGTATTTACAGACCGCATTGACGACATCCTGCTCGGAAATGATTAGCGTTTCCACGGGTTATCATCTTGTTCTCTGCGTTTATTTTTCAGCATTCTGAAAATTCTGCGGGCAAGTGAGATAATCACAACAACAGCCAGTACATTGATCAGTAGACCAATAAATCCACCAAATGCACCTAGATTACCTAATAGTCCACCCAGAAGCATTCCGGCGATGCCGCCATACAAAATGCCACGCATTAAGCCGCCGCCAGTTCTATTGAAAGTACTGTTGGTATTGTTTGATTTTCTAGTGAAGGAATTAGACTCAGCTTTATTGTTCTGAGCCGGGCTTGATGGGTTGGTGTTAAAGCTTCTCTTTCCCGATTTATATGATTTTGCGCTTGCGACATTGTCCGTCCCGTCAGACACAAAGCTTCCTACCGGAGTAAAAGCAATCGATAACATAAGCATTGCTGTTAATAACTTCTTCATCATTATAGGTAATTCCTCCATTGTGTAATTTTCTTATAGAAAGGCATAGTCCGTTTCCTATATTATTATATACGGAATCAAAAGACAAAGGTTTCGTTTTAATTACTTTTATCTCTGACAAATTCAACCATGAAAGAAGACAGGGGAAAATCCCCTGCCTTAATTGCACAATCTATCTATCAGTCTATTAAATCCTTACAACACGTCCGTTAAACTTGCCTGCCCAGTAACCGCTCGTCATGTTTACAATTGCCACACCTGTAGAGCTCTGGCTACCAATGAATTTTCCGCCCCCGACATAGATGCCTACATGTCCATCTTGTTTATACGTATCAAAGAATACGAGGTCTCCAGGCTGAATTTGGCTGTAGGAAATCTGGCTTCCTGAATTCTTAAGCGCATCAGTATGTGCCGGAAGCTTGATGCCTGCTTGGGAATAAGCCCACGCAACAAATCCGGAACAGTCAAATCTTCCGTTTGCGATATCAGACGCCGTTCTTCCCCCTCCAAACACATATACGGAATTCCCGATATATTTATTTCCAGCTCTTACTACAATAGATTTATTGCCTTTTCCTTTAGAGTCTGTGGCAACCGTTTCATATGTTGCAAGGCTTGAGTACTTATTTTGAAGATTAGCCTTAGAAGCAACTGCAAGCTGTTCCTCTTGATTTAGGTCTTCCTTCATTGTTTTTGCCTGGTTTTCTTGCTCTTTGATTTGAGCCATCATGCCTTCTAGTTCCACTCTGGATTCATTCAAATCAGCAAGCTTTTTTTCTACCGCTGCTTTTTTTGTTTTTAATTCCTCTTTATCAGCTTCATGCTGTTCGAGAATCTCACGGTCCGCTTCGACAATAGTTGCTACGGCCCCTACGCGGTCAACGAAGTTCCTGAAGCTTGAAGAACCAAGCAACACTTCAAGATAGCTTACATCTCCACCACTCTCTTGGAAAGAAAGAGCGCGCTCTTTTAACACTTCACTACGCTTCGAAATTCTATCTTCTATTATAGGTATTTCTCTATTGAATTCTTCGACCTCTGATTTTGTATCAGCAATTTGTTTTTTTGTATCATCTATTTTTTGTGTATTATCTTTGATAGCAAGTTCACTTCGTTCGAGTTGCTCATTAAGAGCAGCTTGTTTCTCTCGAAGATTAGAAATTTCTTCATCGGCACCTTTAATATCTCCCTGGATTCCCTCACGTTGTTCCTCTACTCCAGTTTTACTAGTTTCAGCCTGAACAGCCGGAATAGCAAAAAAACCTCCCAATCCAAGTACAACAATCATATTCAATGCAATCAATTTTTTTCTTAACAATTTTTTATTCCCCTGCTTTCTTCCCAAGTCTGAACTCTGCATCTCTAGCAATTGATCATAATACAGGAATTCGACAATGATTAATTTTTACTTCTGACAAACTATTTGGTATCTATGAAAATGCAATTTCTGCGCTGTTATTAATCTCTCAAAACGTGTCTGAATGACTTAAGTAAAAAACAATTAACAGTTAAACCTATTTTTGACACTAAGCGAAGTATATCATCTGATTTTTTCATTCCTGTTATAGGCTCATTACATTTATATTTCGACTGTTACGATAAACCGAAAGATTTTATTTTTTCTGTATACTATGTAATTTATCCCCATACAAAAAGTCAGCCCACCATTGTGAACTGACCCGGGTTTCCCCATAACTTTTCATTTACAATTTTGCATATTTTCTTTGTGATAATAAATAGTAGATTTTTAACTTTACAATATTTTCATTCAACCGAATCACTACCGATATATAATCTTTTAAGTCTCTCTTGATTGTTTAAAAAATAGGGGTTTTTCCCAAACTTTTATCTATCGATTTTTCAAACATCTGACCATAAATTATATATCACTAACAGAGCATTGGATAAAGACCTTCCTCCGCATTAGCATTTCTCTTCCCACTGCATCTTCATGCTCTCAGATAACTATATTTATGTCAACTTTATGATTTTATAATCAAAACAAATTAATTTTCCTGTAGGATCAAACGCAGTTATTTTTTGTTTCAAAAGTAAATTTAAATTTTATCTACAATACTTTTTTAAGGTACTTTCTCATTGCTTTGTCTCCTCTTAGTCTTTCGATAAAATCATGTAAAGCTTCACTTTCTTCTTTGTATGTTTTCTCCCCTGTTTTTGTTGCCCTCTCGTTGTTTGTGTATACCTTCCACTCATGACCATCTTTTTCAATTACTACTTCACCTTCATTGGAAGTCTCGTTACAAAAAAAACAATAATTTTCTAATTCTTCATTATTAATTATTTTCTTAGCTTCATCGTTATTCATACTATTTCTCCTAACCTAGAACAAGATTTTTATCAAACCCAAATCCTCTAAAAGCTTTGCTGGTAATGGCAATTGATATTGAATACCTCCACCTGCTGTTCCAAAACCTGAAGCGATATCCCCTTTCTGAATAACTATATCATCAAATGTTAAGGAATATTTTTTCATATAACCATCAATCGCAGCTATTAAGTCTTTGTTAGGACAATTTTTTATATACGACTCCATCTTACTAAAGTCGCCCGTAATCTTATATTGATGATATTTTGAGGTATCTTCGAGATAAGGTAAAGAGCGCTGTTCATACGTATATGGCTTTCCATCAATAACCGGTGAAGTAAATCTCCCCTCAGTAGGGCCATATCTATCAATTACTTCTCCAACCTTTGGAATATATGGTTCTTTAATTGGATATCCAGTCTCATCAAGCCTAAATCCATCATGTGGAACCTGTGACCAATCTATTTTACCATTAGGCTTTAATACACTCGGATCTTTAGGTACTTGAATCTCTCCAGGCCAATTTCCTGTTTTCAAGTATTCATCTGCTCGTTTTTCATCAATATTTTTCAGATATCCATGCAAATCCGATTTGGTACATTTTGTATTTCTCAAAATATCGTCTGCGGCCCCATTAGTACCCTTAGTATCTAATGTTTCTTTTTGCTTATCCACCATAAACGGCGCATTCTTCGCCTGCAAGTGATCCACATACCTCGCAGCTCCCGCAATCCCGCCAATCCCTAGTGCCTGAAGCAGTCTGTTTTGCCGCTGTTCTTCCGTTAGTGTATTGCCGAACATGTCCTTGCCTGTCATGGCCTCGCTCAAACCGTTGGAGGCTACCAGGCCATATATCCCCATTTCAGTCTGCTGGAGAATGCTGAAGGATTTAGGAGTTCGGTAGGCATCCAGCGCATGGCTGGTCGCATTAATTCCTTTGGTAGTGCTGTAAATGGCTCTGCCACCTTTAAAGGCCCTGCATGCCCAGCCAACGATCGGAATAAAACCGGCTGCGGCCATGGCACCTGCTGTGTACGCGCTCAGCTGTTGAAAGTTTTCGGCCCGTGACAGGGTCCACTCCCTCTGTAGATCTCTTAATCCCGTGACTTCCCCGGTAAAGGTTGCCACGGTGTCCCATGTTTTCTCATACCATGGCCGGTTTTCAAGCTCTTTCATTTCCTTTACAAAGTAAAGGGTTTAATTGGTAACTTATAGTAACAAAAAAAAGAATCCCCATTTAACAAAATGATTGGGGGTTCTACATACTTATCTTATACTTCAGGTACATATATCCATTTAGAAAATAATTAAAACCATAAGTTAACGAATTAAAAACTCTTCTTAGAGCAACCCATATTTTTAACTTTTTTGGAAGTGACTTGCTCAATTACATTATTAATTAAGAATATAAGACTCCTAATTATTTTACAATTTGTGTCTCGATGTCTTTAATGACTAATTTACATATTTTTCATTATTGATGCTGGAAGTATAGAATCTTTATTCCGGCATCATGGGCTCTCGGATCATCCCATTGTATAATCTTACCCCATTGAAAAATATTCTCATCTAAAATCCCCTCAGGATGTCCAATTTGTTCCACAAGCCAATCACCATGTTGAGCCAACATCGATTTATAATCCCATTCGTCTATGGTCGGGTCAGCAGTTCTCAATTCAATTCTGCGTATCCCTTTATTGAAAAAAGCTAATACAACATAAAAATCTTTATTACCTATTTCGACAGGGCCTAGTAATCTGATTGATTCATTTTCTTGGTCAACTTTAATGATATTCACCTTATCCAAAGGTAATTTTGATTTAATATCACTCAATTTTGAGTTAGGATTTATTAAAACTCCTGCAATATCTAATAATCCACTCTTCAAATCATTCATTATCTAATACCTCCATCACTATCCTCAATAAGGCTTATGCTGTTTTGTATTCTTTGAACTTCTGCAGCATCTATTTGAAAATTACTTAACTTAATAACATTCGGATCATCCAGTACCTCTTTTGGAAAACTATAACCAGTTGGAAAAGGATAGCCAGTATAAACAACATCTCCTTTTTCAAGATAATATCTTCATACTCATCTAAACCAAAATATGGATTCGAACCCTGCCAGAGCCTTGCCCTTTGGGAAGGTGTTAGTTTATCTTTATTTTTAATTGTTAATTCTTCTACCAGATCACTCTTAAATTTTTCAATATCTCTACGGGTAGTTTCCGGGCCTACTTTCTCCATAACCTTCTTAATTGCCGAACCACTTAATAGTAAATCTGAATCTACAGATTCTTGTTTCTTAATTACATAACGAATTACTTCCTCCACCGCTAATTTTTGGGGATGGATCACAATTTCTTTAGAGCATTGTTTAACTACTTTATTCTTTGTCAAAATATCTTTCGGTTTATTAACCATAAACGGCGCATTCTTCGCCTGCAAGTGATCCACATACCTCGCCGCTCCCGCAGCCCCGCCAATCCCTAGTGCCTGAAGCAGGCTGTTTTGCCGCTGTTCTTCCGTTAGTGTATTGCCGAACATGTCCTTGCCTGTCATGGCCTCGCTCAAACCGTTGGAGGCTACCAGGCCATATATCCCCATTTCAGTCTGCTGGAGAATGCTGAAGGATTTAGGAGTTCGGTAGGCATCCAGCGCATGGCTGGTCGCATTAATTCCTTTGGTAGTGCTGTAAATGGCTCTGCCGCCTAAGGCCCTGCATGCCAAGCCAACGATCGGAATAAAACCGGCTGCGGCCATGGCACCTGCTGTCACGCGCTCAGCTGTTGAAAGTTTTCAGCCCGTGACAGGGTCCACTCCCTCTGTAGATCTTTTAAAATCATAATATTCGGTGACTTCCCCGGTAAAAGTTGCCACGGTGTCCCATGTTTTCTCATACCATGGCCGGTTTTCAAGCTCTTCCATTTCTTTTTCGATGCGCCGAGCTTCTCCCTGGTCTTTCTTGAAGGTCAGGTAATCCTTTGTTTGTTGATTGGCTTCTTCTGTGAGTTTGTAAACCTCGCTGCTTTTGTAGGAATGCACATCGAAATATAACGGGGAAACAGTGCCGCCTTTCTGCTTGATTCGAGCAGATTGCTGAACAGTACATTGAGGAAGATTTCTTCGTTTTCCGAGGATTCGTATTCACTTTTCACTAGGTTATACTATCCCCTAACAGAGTAAGTCTTTTCTTAATTAATCTAATTTATTATTGCTCGGCCTCTAAGAAAACCTGCTTTGGTAAAAGGAAGGATTAATAGGGATACGATTAATAAAACAATGAATTTCATAGTAGGAACACCACCTGATTCGTTAATATTTCACTCTATATCGGTTACTAATAGATTTAATGAAGAACAACACCAACCGAATAATCTTGTTCCTCAATATGATAAGTGGGGTTCAAAGAGATCCATTACTTTTTCTTCTGATTTATTCGTTATTATCACTCCGTATCATAATTTTTGTTGGTCAGCGTAATTGTGCCGGATGCTAGTAACTGATTGTGACTTTCAACCTCTTCTTTTGTGTAATACCGCAAGACTCCGCCGTCTTCAAAAATAATGACATCATTGTGGGCCCTTACATGCTTTACAACAGCTGATATTAGTTCATCGGTAACATTTTGCTCATTTTTTTCTTCTGAATTATTCATTACAATCACTCCATATTAATCAGTTTATTTCTGCAGTTTACCAGGAGCATATGGCTTCCGACTTGGCAGCACTTCTTGATTTTCAAATCCGCTGCCTGCCGATTTCAAACCCACATTTATACAGCTTATTGTTAATTTTCGAACCTCATATATTTCTTAAAGTTAGAAGTTCAATCTAAATTCTTATATAAATCATTCAATTCTAGTAACATATTTCCTAATATACTTTTATAGTCCCATGAGTCAACGATTGTTCTAGGATATGACGGCATGTATCTCTTCGGAGATTGTAAGTCCAGCATTTGTTTAACTTCTAGTAGTATTTTTTCTAATTGAGGTAAATTCCCATCTTTTCCATTATTATTTTGATACGCAATTATCTCTTTTTCTATTTCTTTTATTGTTTTATTTGCTAGTGTTATAAATTTCAGGGTTTTATCAGATCTTCCAAGTTGTTTATATACCATTGCTCACTACCTCCAATATATTGATTACCTTGTTCAAATTGTGGTCCAGCGTCTCCCTTGATAATAGTAGTATCTGGTCTAATTTTCCACTGCTGAATTCCCGTCATACCATTCCATTCAGGAGGTAATGCCAAATTTCTACGATTGGTTTGATGTGTAAAAGTTTCAAACAAATATCTTCCTTTTGCACTAGCGTTTACATTGTCATAGAACCTTAAACCATAAGTATTTTGATCTGCAACAGCCATCTTTATTGTCCGAATATCAAATGACTCCAAAATTTGCTTCCTAAATCGACGTGGTACCCCTTCAGATATTAAAAATTGGGAAGCTTCTTTAACTCCAGTATATGGGGAACCGTGATTATCCTTACTCTTAGTACTCATAGTCAATTCATTATTAACAGATTGCTTACTATTATCTTTAGTATTAACACTGTTGTTAGAAGACCGCTGTACCATTTCACTGATAGATTTCTTTTCAACCCCATATACATTAACCTTAATGCCTGTTTCTGAACTTACGGATTGTACACGGATTTTTACCGGCATTTGAATCTGCCCAATTCTATTTCCAAGGTTTGAAATAGTTTGCTTGCCCTGCTCTACCACTTTTTGTGCATTTTGATTGCTGTACGGTAATATTACTCCTTTTGATGCACGATGATCCAAGAAACGAGCTGTTCCCGCAACGCCACCAATCCCTAGTGCCTGAAGCAGGCTGTTTTGCCGCTGTTCTTCCGTTAGTGTATTGCCGAACATGTCCTTGCCGGTAGCTGCCTCGCTCAGTCCATTGGCTGCGACTAGTCCGTAGATGCCCATTTCCGTTTGCTGGAGGACGCTGAAGGATCTCGCATTTTTGTAGGCATCCAGCGCATGGCTGGCTGCGTTAAATCCTTTGGCTGTGCTGTAAATGGCTCTGCCGCCTTTGAAGGCTCTTCCTGCCCAGCCAACGATCGGAATAAAACCGGCTGCGGCCATGGCACCTGCTGTCACGCGCTCAGCTGTTGAAAGTTTTCGGCCCGTGACAGGGTCCACTCCCTCTGTAGATCTCTTAAAATCATAATATCCGGTGACTTCCCCGGTAAAAGTTGCCACGGTGTCCCATGTTTTCTCATACCATGGCCGGTTTTCAAGCTCTTCCATTTCTTTTTCGATGCGCCGAGCTTCTCCCTGGTCTTTCTTGAAGGTCAGGTAATCCTTTGTTTGTTGATTGGCTTCTTCTGTGAGTTTGTAAACCTCGCTGCTTTTGTAGGAATGCACATCGAAATATAACGGGGAAACGGTGCCGCCTTTACTGCTTGATTCGAGCAGATTGCTGAACAGTACATTGAGGAAGATTTCTTCGTTTTCCGAGGATTCGTATTCACTTTTCAATTCTTGGTCGAATGTGTTTACTTTTTCAATTGTCTCTTTTCGTTTCTTTTCCGCCCGGTCAATGTGCTCGTCAAAGGCTTCTCTTGAAAAAACATTCAGTGGCACTAAATCGTCGATGGTATTGAAGATTTTCTGCAGATCATCCTGCTGGGCCGTTACGATGTTATTGGCTCTTTGGTATGCATTGGGCAGTTCATCTTCTAGAAAAGGAACTTGGACTACAGTATCTCCTGATAATGATAAATCTGACGCAGAACCCGGGATGCCGTTAAAGAAGGCTACATTCCGGTCTATCAGACGAATCCAGGCGTCAACTACTTCAATCTGCGCCTGAAAAAAGCCTTTGACCGCTTCAGCCCCCTGGCCCTGGAAACTATCATCGAGGTTTACAATATTCGTAAATTCTTTTTTCAAACCAGTTAGTTGGTCCTTTAAATCATTATACTGTTGAACCCGCTCTTCCATTGTCGAAAGCAAGGTTTCCGCTTCATATATTTTATTTGCCATCTACCCACATGCCCCTCAATCTATTTTTTTACCATGGCTTCATCCTGATCCTTCAGCAACTCCACATTTGCCCGGGTATCTTCGAGGTTTTTGTAGACGACGTCCATATATTGCTTTACCATTTTTTGAATATTTGCTTCTCGGTCCAGCCATTTATCAGTGAATTCAAGCTTGTTTTGTCCCAGTGCGCCTGAGGATGGTCCCGGGATATTAACAGAGTCGAGGGCATGTTGTACCTGATCCAAGGACTTCATTACCGTATCGTATCTTAGTTTGATTGTTTCCATTAGAATACCCGCCTCTTCAAATCACTTATGGTATTTTCCAGTCTATCGACCGCTTCTTCCCCTTTTGAAAGCAGCCCGTTTGCTTCATGGGCAATGGCGCTAGCAAGACTCATAGCCGTTCTCTCCACTTCCAGCATGTTAATCTTTGTTTCTATTCTTTCTTTATATCGCTCATAGTCATCATTTATGATTTCCTGCATTACGCTAAAAGCCTCATCTCGGGCGTCATCGTATTTTCTCGCCAGTGTTCCATTCCAGGAGTCCCCTAATTCAGGCTGAAGTGTTTTTTTTATTTCTCCCAGACTTACATTTTGTTCATTGTCAATCTCATTTTTGGCTCGTCTTAACCTCTCAATTTTCGCACCAAGATCCGCTGATTGACTGGATATGGCTGCATGGATGGAGTGTAATACTTCTGAATAACCCACAATGATCACCTCTAAATCAAATATAAACAATGTATTCTATCTTCAAATTCGGGGGAGATTTTCCATACTTAACCGCTCGTTAAATGTAAAATTATGGTCAATTCATTTTACTCCAATGGGTAATTACGACTCAAGGATTAACAATGAATCTATTTAAAAACAATGACAAAGACCTATTTTAAATTCATACTAAATTACTATTTTTAGGAAATACCCATTATATATGTAAACTAAGAATAAATTTTAGTTGACACTAACTTCAGAATTCTATTATTCTAAATTTAATACTTTGAAAAGGAGCTTCAATATGAACAGTAAATTAAGAACAATTGATTTAACATTAGTTGGGATGTTTGTTGCGTTGATGGCTATCGGTGCTAACATTACATCTTTCGCACCATTTATGGTGGTAGGCGGGGTTCCCATTACATTGCAAACCTTTTTTGCCATTTTGGCAGGGGCCATTCTCGGAAGCAGGCTTGGCGCAATTGCCATGATCGTATATGCTGCTGTAGGCCTAGTTGGAGCTCCGATTTTTGCTCAATTTGGCGGCGGTGTTTCTATGATTATCAAACCGACTTTTGGTTTTATCATTTCGTTTATCTTTACGGCGTATGCTGTCGGAAAAATCATCGAAAAGAATGATAGCCTGCCTTCATATGTGTTTGCTTCTTTAATCGGGATGATCATTAATTATTTATTCGGTACTAATTGGATGTACTTTGCTTATGATTTGTGGGCCGCTGCACCGGAAGGGTTTACATACAAATTGGCCTGGATGTGGATGATTCCTCCATTGCCAAAAGACATCATCCTGGCTGTTTGTGCCGGATTTATGGCGCGCCGCTTAGAAAAGACATTGCTATCTAAAAGCCAATTCAGAAATGTAAAACGGGCAGCTTAAATAAGAAGGGAGATAATAAAATGGGAGATTGGAAACAGCTCGCACTCCATGTTTTAAATGGCTATGAACTGAATGATGACGAGGCTTTTGCTATCTTGAATAGTCCTGATGACGAACTGCTGGAACTGTTGCAGGGCGCCTATACAATTCGCCGGCACTTCTATGGCAACAGAGTAAAATTAAACATGATCATCAATACAAAATCCGGCCTATGCCCAGAAAACTGCGGGTATTGCTCACAGTCCAGCGTCTCAACAGCCCCCATCGAAAAGTACCGAATGATGAACAAAGAATCGATTTTAAAAGGCGCCGAGCAAGCCCATAATCTCAATGTCGGCACCTATTGCATTGTGGCCAGTGGAAGAGGACCAAGCAATAAGGAAATTGACACCGTCGTTTCGGCTGTAGAGGAAATTAAGGCTAACTATAATCTTAAAATTTGCGCTTGCCTCGGCTTGATTAAGCCTGATCAAGCAACAAGGTTAAAGGAAGCAGGCGTTGAGCGCTACAACCATAATATCAATACCTCAGAAAGCCATCATGAATCGATTACCACTTCTCATACGTACCAAGACAGAGTAGATACTGTGCAGCTTATTAAAGAAGCCGGTATTTCCCCTTGTTCCGGTGTCATTATCGGAATGAGAGAAACCATGCAAGATGTTATTGATATGGCCAGAAGCCTAAAAGCGCTGGATGCCGACTCAATTCCGGTTAATTTTCTGCACGCCATTGACGGAACTCCTCTTGAAGGAACCGACGAACTCAATCCAAGATACTGCCTAAAGGTTCTGTGCCTGATGCGTTATATCAACCAAACAAAAGAAATTCGAATTTCAGGTGGAAGAGAAGTGAATCTACGGAGCCTGCAACCGCTCGGCCTATATCCAGCAAACTCGATATTTGTAGGTGATTACTTAACCACCGCCGGACAGGAAAGCACTGCTGACCATCGGATGCTTACGGATTTAGGGTTTGAGGTTGATTTTGTGAAGGCAGAAGCTGGTGCGGTTTTAAGTTAATTGTAAAGGCCTTGTAGCTAATTTACTACAAGGCCTTTAAACACAAATCGGCATGATTTTATTTAATTTCTGCAAGTTTCCTTCCTTTAACCGGTTGTTTCTCGGCGATGCTTTCGTCCTGATTTTCTTCATTAGGTAATTTCATGAAAATCATTAATATCGCGCTGATAAAGTACAAAATAGCGAATATCCACATGACGCCATCCACACCGAGGCTACCGATGAAAGCTCCAACGATTGCCGGTGCAATAAAGTAAGCTAATCCTGCTCCAAAATTAACGACAGCCATGGCAGAGCCTTTCTGATCTGGCGCCATTGAACTTACCAAAGCCGTAAGGGGTACGTAGCCTGTAAGTACGATTCCAAAGAAAATTCCTACCAGCATCATCGCCCAGTAATTATAACCGAAGATTTGGGGTGTATAAAGCATGGCCAATGTCATTACTCCGCAACCAACACTGCCGATCCACATGATCGTATTGCGCCAGCCCAGCCATCTATCACTGATGTACGGAATGACAAGATTGAATGCAATGTTTGCCACCCACATCGTCCCCCAGATTTGCAGCCATTCCTCAGTGGTGTATCCGTATTCAGAAGACAAATAAAGAGGAAAAAAGATAGGAAAAGCACCGATTCCAGTCGAGTTGATAATACGGACAATCCCGCCGATAGCGACTTTTGGTTTTTCAATACTTATCGTCAAGCCGCTTAATAAACTCTTGAGCTTATCCTTCGCGTTGCCTTTCGGGCTCTTGCTCATTTGGGTGTCTTTGACCACCAAAATACCAACTATTCCCCCGACTAATACCCAAACGATGGCACTCCACATTAATCCAATGTACCCGATTTTCGGAATCATGTAGGCCGGAAAATAACTTCCTACAACATAGAGTCCGCCACTCCATGCAGCCCAAAACAGACCTACTGCAGTAGCCAGTATACGTTCAGGGCTTCGATAAGTAACCCAAACTAAAAATGAATAACAGAATAAAGGATACCCAAACCCGCGAATGGCGTAAGTCGGTAACATGACAGCATAATTAAGATCTTTTAAACCAAATTCAATAAAAAGAATTTGACCGATTAGCCAGGTGACCATACCTACTAGCATAACTTTTCTCGGTCCCCACGCTTCCGTAAGAACTCCCGAAAAATATGAGGCAATGGCCAGCACTGCTCCGTATGCTGTGAAAAGTGTGGCTGACTGTTGAACGGTCAGCCCCTGTTCAATGAGATAGGGGGACAGCCACCCGTGCTCAAGACCGTCACCTACCATAAATAGTAATGTAGCGACATAGCCCCAAATCAATGGTGCAGGAAGTCCGCCGATTGTTCGTTCTTTTCCCAAAACTGTGTTCAATATAATCACCCCAAAATCGTATGTTGTTCTTAATGGTGTCAGAAACATATCCATATTACATCAGCTAGGACTCCACTAAAGTTTTCTACTAGGTTCTTGCATTAAGACAACTTCAAATGTCTTATGCCCACCACATTTCAGTCAATTGCTCTTTGAAGAGTATCCCTTTCAGTAGACTGATTGCTTTACTTAACCCCTCATCAACCGAGGCAAGCATATCCTCATGCTCGATGGAGACAACATAATCATATCCGACAGCACGCAGAGTACTTACAATGTCCTTCCACATTTTTTCGTCATGTCCATATCCGACTGATCTGAACGTCCATGAGCGGTCTAAAATATTGCTGTAGTGTTTCGTATCTAGGACACCGTTTACACTTATGTTAGCTTCGTCTAAATAAGTGTCCTTTGCATGGAAATGGAAGATTGCATTTTGGCGGCCAAGCTTTTTGATGGCTTCTACCGGATCGATACCTTGCCAGACCAGATGGCTTGGGTCAAAATTCGCTCCAATGCTTTCTCCGGCATGTTCTCTTAATTTCAGCAATGTTTCCGGGTTATAGACAACAAATCCGGGATGCATTTCAAAGGCAATTTGGTTGATACCATGCGATTCCGCAAATTTGGCTTCTTCTTTCCAGTAAGGAATGACTACATCGTTCCACTGCCAGTCCAGAATTTCCAAATATTCCGGCGGCCAAGAGCACGTTACCCAGTTTGGATATTTTGCATTTGGGTGATCGCCGGGAGCACCGGAAAACCCATTAATGACAGGAACTTCTAAACGTTCAGCCAATAAAACAGTTTTTCTCCATACTTCATGGGCATCATTCGCAATCTTTTTATTCGGATGGAGAGGATTTCCATGGGCACTTAAACCGCTGATGGTCAAGCCTCTGTTTTCGATTGCCAGTTTAAAAGACTTTAGTTTCTCGGGACTTCCCAATAGCTCATCCGGATTACAATGGCTGTTTCCCGGGTAATTACCCGTTCCCAGTTCAACAGCCTCAACTCCCATGACTTTTAACTTATCAAGCATTTCTTCAAACGGAATATTTTGATATAAAGCGGTAAATACCCCTAGTTTCACTTCGATACCTCCACTTTCACCCATCTTTGCTGCACATGGCTTTCGAGAACGGCATCGGTAATGCACATGGATAAATGTCCGTCTTCAAAGGTGGCAAAATTAGCCTGATCATGCAGAGGGTCTTTGCCTTCACGAATGAATGTATAGAAATTAAGCATCATATTTTTCAAAGCGTCCGGCCAGCCTTCGTTATGGCCTCCAGGGTGATGGATTGCTTCTCTTGCTTCCGGCAAGAACAATGCTGGATCAGCGTGAAGAATCTCATTTGGCTTATCCCGATGCCCGATCCATAGCTTCGCCGGCTCTTCCTGATTCCAGAAGGCTGAGGCTTGACTGCCATTCACTTCAAAGCTAAGTCTGTTCTTCCTCCCAGCGCTTACTTGCGAAACAGTGAACACACCTTTTGTCCCGTCATCAAAGCGCACAAGGACTGACGCATAATCTTCTGTATTGATTGAAACATCTTCGTAGCTTTCCTCTGCCGCTTTTTCGTTACCAAACGTCGAACCATTATGCTTAGGTTTTTTTCTTACCGGTATGACCGTTGCCAAATCGGCGAAGACTTCTACAATTCGTTTACCGGTTACATATTGGATGGTATCGCACCAGTGAGATCCAATATCAGCAATGGCTCGTGACTTTCCTCCCACTTCAGGAGCTAAACGCCAGTTAAAGTCTGTTTCGTACAATAACCAATCTTGTAAGTAGCTACCGTGAACTACATTCACTTTTCCTAACTGATCATTTTTAACCATGGCAGCCAATTGTTTCATAATTGGGAATTGGCGATAATTAAAGTTCACGCCATGTACGACTTTATGTTCTTTTGCAAGCGTTAACAATTCAGCTGATTCCACACTTGACATCGCCAAAGGTTTTTCTGATACTACATGCTTGCCGGCTAAAATAATATCTTTATTTATCGAAAAGTGAAGATGATTCGGCGTGCAGTTATGGACAACCTGGATCTCAGGATCCTTTAACATCTCACGATAATCACCATACGCTTTCGGAATCCGTAGCTCAGCCGCTTTCTTTTCAGCCGACTCCTGGCTGCTTTCCGCAAGTCCAACTACTTCCACAAATCCTAACCTTCTAATTGCCTCAATATGAGTTGGACCGATAAACCCTGTCCCGATAACTCCAACTTTTATTTTTTCCAAAATTGTTTTCCTCCTGTTCAGGTAACTATTTTACAACCGAGTCATGGGTAGATTAATTTTAATCGGTATAGAATGTATAAATCGAATTGCAGATTCTTTATGGATACTTTGTTTCCATCATTAAAGATTTCCTTCAATAATATAGTCCGGATGAACGAACCTTTTTTAGAAAAGGCTACTCATTATGAGCAGCCTCTATAAAGTTTAAAACAAAAATCTACTCTTATCGATTTTCTCCAGATTGCCCAAGACTCACCCATGCAGCTTTTTCGGCGGATTCAAGGATGGCATCACTTATTAACGCAATTTGGTATCCATCATTGAAGTTTGGGGAAACTTCTGCATTTTCGACGATAGATTTGATGAAATCATGGGTTTCAATAATTTTTGTTTCTCCGTAACCGATTCCAAGTGCAGGAATTGGCCATAGCGCTTCACCGTATGGATGGGCCGGGCCAGTGTATACGGTTCTAAAACCTTTTGCATCACTTGGATCATCAGAGAAGCTAACTTGCAATTCATCACGGCGCTCATAGTTGAAATATAAAGAACCTTTTTCACCGTGAATTTCAAAAGTCAGGAAGTTATTGCGACCCCAGGCATTACGTGTTGCTTCGATGCTGCCGATGGCTCCGTTTTCAAATTTCAGCATCGTCATGAATTCATCGTCAACATCCACAACATCTTTCGGAACATCGGCTTCCGCTTTCACTGTCCCTAATTTATCTGCACCGCCCGATTGAACTGGTCTTTCAGGGATCCATGTTTTTGCCATAGCATTGACGTCAGAAATTTCACCGACAAGGTAACGAGCAAAGTCAATTACATGTGTTCCGATATCCCCTAATGCTCCAGAACCGGCAATTTTTTTCTTGAAACGCCATGATAGAGGTGAATTAGGATCTGCAGACCAGTCTTGTAAGTATGTTCCACGAAAGTTCAGAATTTTACCGATTCGGCCTTCTTCAATATACTTTTTAGCAAGGGCAACTGCAGGCGTTCTTCTGTAGTTGAAAGCGACCATATGCTTGACACCGGCTTGATTTACCGCATCCAACATTGTTTTTGCTTCTTCGGCTGTTCTTGCCAACGGTTTTTCAGAAATAATGTGTTTGCCGGCTTTAGCCGCGGCAATCGCGATTTCAGCATGAGAATCATTTGGAGTGACGATATCGATAATATCGATGTTAGGGTCTTCGACTACTTTTTTCCAATCAGATGAGTAGTTTTCAAATCCCAATTTATTTGCTGCATCCTGTGCTAATTGATCATTAACATCGACTAATGTGTGGCGATGTGGAATCGCTGGTGCCGGCCAAAAGAACATCGGCATGCCTGCATACGCAAGTGCGTGCGCTTTCCCCATAAATCCTCCGCCAATCATACCTATGTTTAATTTTTTCATTTTAATGTCCTCCTTCAAATTAAGTAGCATGTAAAAGTTTTTGTATCTAGGTTGAAACTTCTACTTCTGATCACTAAAGTCAAATTAGAAGCGCTTTCATTAATCATATGAGACTAGTAATTAAAACAGTGAGTGTGAGCTGATATCCAACAAAATGAATTCTAGTTATTAATATCAAGCTTTGACAGGAATTTATGGCTTATTTCAGCGCCTTTTTTCGGGTCGGGATAGCTATCAAGTTCCACAGTGATCCACCCGTCATATTGTGCATCATTTAATATTTGAATCATTTCATCAAATTTTTGATGTCCTTCTCCAAGCGGCAAGAACTCACCATTTTGATAGTCTTTTAAATGGACATATTTGATGCGATCTACATATTTCCTAATGACTTCTACCGGATCTCCACCGCCAGCTTCAATATGGGCCGTATCAGGAACTAAATTAATCTTTGTTAATGGCATTAACTTGTCCAACTGATCAGGTGCTTGAACATTTGTACCCATATGTGGGTGATAACTTGCGATCAGGTTATATTTCTCTGCTATTTCAACTATTTGATTTAAAGCATTGCCCATCTCAGTGTAATCGCTTTCTAAAATGCCATTAGCACGGATTGCCCCGCCGCCTATTACAAGATGTTCTGCTCCTAACTCTGAGGCTAAAGATGCTACATCTTCAATTTTGATCAATTCTTCTTCCAAGATGTCCGGGAAAATAAAATTACCGCCTGTGTAAACTCCGATAAAGTCGAGAGAGTAATTTTTCATCAATGCCTTGAATTCTTCTTTCTTCTCCTTATATTGCATCAGATTTCCGTCAAATAATTCAAAGCCCTTATATCCCGCTGCACTAATATCCTTTAATGCTTCTTCAGTAGAACCATTGGCAAGGTAATAGCTGTCTTTCACCGATGTTACTCCTCCTGGGTGTCCGACAACGCCTCCCCATGTGTTTGTTTGATATCCTAACTTCATATTGTTCCCTCCATTATTAAGATTCATTGTATTTTGGCATTTCAGACTATTTTCTCTGAACACAACCACCTCCACAAAAGGTAAAGGATTTCTGCATTTCTTGCCTATTTTACTTGGAGAGTAGCAATTGTTTTATACTAACAACGACAGAATATGTAATCGATTACATGAACTATTAAAAAAACAAATCTTTGTTTCTTCATCTCATCAGTATATTAACTCGTCTCTTTCAAGAATTATTGTAATCGATTACATTCAGAATTGCAAGTTAAAACTTTTAATACTTATTCGAAATTTATAAAGCAATCTATTATTCTTATTTTTCATTCGTGGTTAAAGCTAACTAATGAATGATTCATCGATATCTGAGAATTTTAGCTATATGGCATGATTTAAGCTCTCCGCATAGAAATCTAATGCTATTAATTTAAGGACTTTAAAACAAGGATTCTAATAATATAGGAGTTCATAAAATAGACAATTAAAATAGTTTCATTAAAATTTCCACTAACACTTGAATCCCACCTTTTTTTTGATGAGCGATTACAATCATGTATTGAATAGGCGACCCAACTCTTTAAATTTAATTTAACTTCCATCTTGAGTTATATACATATTTATAGACGTTTGTTTTAAACGCAAGGGGATATGCATTTCTAATTTTCACCATAAAAAATCCCCATTATAGTAGACAATGTAACACTTTCTTTTTACTGTCTACTATATAGGGGATATTAGCCGTAAAATAAAGTCATCTTTTAATTGATTTTATTTTGAAACTACTAGGTTTTCTTGCAAATTTACCCATGCACCTTTTTCAGCAGACTCAAGGATAGCATCAGAAATAACGGCAATCTGGTATCCATCATTAAAGTCTGGTGAAACCGATATGTCTTCTGTAATAGATTTAAGAAAATCATAAGTTTCGATTATTTTGGTTTCTCCGTAACCGATTCCTAACGCTGGAATTGGCCATAAACCTTCTCCGTATGGGTGGGCTGGTCCGGTATAAACTGTTCTGAATCCTTTGGCATCTCCCGGATCGTCAGAGAAACATACTTGAAGTTCATCACGGCGCTCGTAGTTAAAGCATATGGAACCTTTATCGCCATGAATTTCAAAAGTTAAGAAATTGTTTCGTCCCCATGCATTACGTGTTGCCTCAATGCTTCCAATCGCCCCATTTGCAAACTTTACCATTGTAGTAAACTCATCGTCTACGTCTACAGCACTCTTAGGGACATCCTCAGAACTTTTTACGGTACCTAATTTATCTACACCTCCTGTCTGCATTGGTCTTTCAGGAATCCACGTCCTTGTCATTGCATTGACATCCGTTATCTCACCAACTAGATGACGGGCAAAGTCGATTACGTGTGTTCCGATATCTCCTAATGCTCCGGAACCAGCAATTTTTTTCTGGAAGCGCCACGATAATGGTGAATTTGGGTCTGCAGACCAATCTTGAAGGTAAGTTCCCCGGAAGTTTAATATCTTTCCAATTCTTCCTTCTTCAATATATTTTTTGGCTAAAGCAACCGCTGGTGTTCTTCTGTAATTAAAAGCCACCATATGCTTGACTCCAGCTTCCTTTACAGCGTCTAGCATTGTTTTTGCTTCATTCGCATCCCTAGCTAAAGGCTTTTCTGAAATAACATGCTTTCCCGCCTTTGCAGCAGCAATAGCAATCTCAGCATGTGAATCATTTGGAGTAACAATATCGATGATATCGATGTTTGGATCTTCCACTACCGCTCTCCAATCAGTAGAATAATTGTCGAATCCGAGACGAAGCGCGGCATCCTTGGCTAGTTCATCCGTCACATCCACTACAGTGTGGCGATGGGGGATTGCCGGAGCCGGCCAAAAAAACATGGGCATCCCGGCATATGCAAGAGCATGCGCTTTTCCCATAAAACCTCCGCCAATCATTCCTATGTTTAATTTTTTCATGCTTGTCCCTCCTATTTATAAGATTCAGGATTGAGTGAAGATTACTTTACCGCATTTTGAATTGTGTCAGGAGCTTCTGTATGGTACACAAGTTTCCATGCATCTAGAATATTTTCACTTGTTACAGTTAGAGCAGGTACTGCAACATACGGTGGTGTTTCTTTCCCCAGTAAAGCATATCCTGCCAGAATAGCCTCTGCGATTCCCTGGTCGTATGGCAGCTGTGCGCCTAGTCCCTTTATTGGTCCGTCGGAAGCAATGTCCAAAGCAACATTTGTTCCTAGGTCAATTGTAGTAATTACAATATCTTCTTTTCCCGCAGATCTAACAGCTGCTAACGCCCCCTCAGCCGGTACATCCCAAACAACAAAGATACCATCTAAATCAGGATTTCTTGTCAACATACCTGAAGCAACTTTCTCACCCTGATTCGGATCTGTAATGCCGCCACGTGCAACAATTTTCATATCAGGATACTTGTCCTTTAAGGTTTGCTCAAATGCATCTGTTCGTTGTTTTGTTACAAAGAAGTCAGCTTCATGAAAGATCATTCCGATTTTACCTTTTTTGTTCAGTTTTTCAGCCATAATATCTGCTGCAGCCACGCCGTTTCCATAGTTATCAGCAGAAACTACACTTACATAATCCTTACCTGCTTCTAAACCACTTGGTGTATTATCCATAAACACGAGTTTGACGCCGGCTTCTGCTGCTTTCTTAAATGCACTTGCTGTAGAAACAGGATCCACTGGAATACTGACGATAAGATCAGGCTTTTTCGCTAAGACCGTTTCAATATCTGAAACCTGTTTTTCTGCTTTAAATTGTGCGTCCGTAGTTGCTACGACTTTGATGCCCATTCTTTTGAAGGACGCTTTTAAGCCATCGATTTGCGCTTTTGCCCAATCGTTACCGGCGTAATGCATTACTAATGCAGCAGTATATTTGCCTTTTTTAATCTCCTCCAGATCTTGTTCTGATAGTTCTAATGTTTTTGCTGATACTGCAGTTTCCCCATGCGGACCTTTACTAAGTATTTCCTGATCACTCGGTAATTCCTTATTTATTGTTAAAGGTCCCGATGTGGCAGCGGCTTCTTTTGGCATCGAGTTCTTTTCTCCTTCAGAGCCAGTTGAACTTCCCTGGCTGCATCCAACTAGTGCTAATACTGTAATTATCATGACAATGGACAATACCGAAAATAACTTCTTCATATAACCCCTCCAGTTATTAAACAAATAAACTCAAACTTTATTCATGAAAATACAAGAAATTAGTGGCTAAGCTCTGTTTCCTTTTGTGGATTTAAGCTCAACATTTTATATTTGTATGGCCAAAAACTTCCTTTAAAAATTATAGTCTAGATAGACCACTTTATTTTTCTTTCACTATCTGCTAATCCATATCGAAGTTAATAGGATCCCCTTTACGAAATGAATGCTGCAAATGGGTAATCACTTCCTTAGTGGTTTCTTTTAATCTCTTAAAATCATTCCCCCTCTAACTTGAAATGATATGGAAAGTTTCTTTTAACACTTCAATTCCGTAATCACCTCCTATAAGAATAAAATCATTTTAAAAATTAAATATGTAATCGGTTACATTTTTGCGTTGTATGATACAACAAATTTTCTTTTACTAAAACTGATTAATAAAATAAAGGAAGTAGTAAGTAGTTAGAACTATAAAACTAAACCTTTAAATTTATAGTAATCGGTTACATTTTGAATTGCAAGAATTTTTTAAACAATCTAATATCACATTATATCATTCCTAGTGAAAGAGTCCGAATAATAAAGTGGTCGGGACTAACAGATTAAAGCTGTCGGAGAAACTCCGGCAGCCTTTCCCTATAGGTATTTATAACACTTAAATTAAATCTTGAATTTCGTCAATGTCAACTGCAGATTCTCTGCAAGATGGGATAACGCTTGTGCGGATGATGAGACTTCTTCCATTGTTGCCAAGGATTCCTGGCTTGCGGATGCCGTTTGCTGGCTCACTGAGGCACTTTCCATCGCTGTTCGGTTGACGGTATCCATCGAATCCACGATCAGTTGGCTGCCTGCTGATATTTGCTGTACGGAAGCAGCAACCTCTTGTACCTTACCGGTAACACTTGACACTGCCGTCTCTATTACCGAGAATGCGTCACTCACCTGTTCGGTGACAGAAACCCCCTCTTCCACTTTTTCCGTTCCGCGGTTCATGGAAGCCACGGCATTTTCGGTTTCTTTTTGAATTTCTCCAATCAATCCCGAAATTTGCTTCGCTGAATTAGCCGATTCTTCGGCGAGGTTCCTTACTTCATCAGCCACTACCGCGAATCCCCGTCCTGATTCACCGGCACGGGCTGCCTCGATCGCCGCATTCAAAGCAAGCAGATTCGTCTGGCTGGCAATTTGGGTAATCATGTCCACAATGGACCCTATTTCTTTGGAGTGGTTGCCAAGTAATGTAATAATAGCAGCTGTTTCTTGGACAGCCGTTTTAATATCATTCATTTGCACCCGTACTGAATCTACTGCTTGTATACCTTCAGAGGACGCGTGTGACGCGTTTTCTGCAAGACTCGAGACTTCCTCACTATTTACGGCAATTTGTTCAATTCCAGCTGACATCTGATTGACTGCAGTAGCGGTATCGCTCACAGACTTCATTTGGTCCTCTGTACCTGCTGCTAACTCCCCGGTTGCGGAGGCAATTTGCTCTGTCGCCTTTGTCGTTTGTTCCGCACTCGCAGTCAATTCTTCGGAAGATGCTGCCACCTGGATGGCCGCATCCCTCACTTGCGAAAGGATTGCACGTAAATCATAGACCATCTTATTTGTGGCGGCCGTAAGGTCGCCAATTTCATCTTGTGATTTAACCTTCATTTCTTCTACTGTAAGGTCTCCTTCAGCCACCTGGGTGAGCGCCTGTGAAACCGTTTGGACCGGACGTGAAATTATCCTGGTAAGAACAACTCCAATTAATATGGCAGCAATGAATGCGATTATGCTGAGTACCGTTACCAAAACAATGGAAGAATCCACCTGATCGCTTGTTTCTTGGGAAACTGTATCCATCGTTTCTCTTTGTCGTTCGGAAATAATGTTAGCTTTTGGAGACAGTTTTTTGCCGGTAGGATAAATTTCTTTGATAAAAAAATCTGCAAGCGCTTGTTTGTCATCCTGGGGCATGTCCAGTAACTGTTCATATTTCGTACGAAATTGTGCATTTAAATCTTCAAGTTCTCTTAGTGTTTTTCGGTTATCTTCCGTCTGAACCATTTGGCTTGTTTTGTTAATCAATTCAACCATATCGGAATTTGCAGCTTTCAAATTATCGAGAAATTGTGTTTCTCCAGTTATTATGTACCCACGCAAGTTAGTAGTTTGTTCCAAAGATTTGGCCTGCATGTCCTTGGCGTTTAATGCAATGGCCGCTCTCCTGTCAATCAGGTCCGAATAAGCACGATCGGTCTTAATCAAAGAATAATAGAATATCCCACTTATGACCCCCAGCATGATGGCAACAGTTAGAAACCCGAAAATCAGTTTTTTTCCTAATGAAAGTTTCAATGTAAGTCCCCCAAACGATTAAGTTGTAAAAACATGAATATAAAGTTAAGACTACAAGAATTTAACAATACTGTATCTAGGGGAATTCCCTGATTCTCTGAGGAGAAAGTCCCTGAAAATTTTGTCGAAAATTATCGAAAGGAAATTGATACTGAAATTCCTAAAGTTTTTTTACTTTGACCGGACTCACCATCAATAAAGAAAGAGCAATCGTAATGTATGGATTGCTGTAGAGAACAGCCCCCATTCCCGACATAACCAGCCCTGCAAATGTGATCGGTATCCCGCTGAAATAACCTGATGTCGGCTTAGCATTAAATCTCGCTAACCTCAGTGCCCCCATTGTTGGATAAATCATAAAAGCAAATGAGGTTAACCAGGAATGTGACGTCAATGTATAGAATATTAAGATAGGCGCAACACCAAAGCTAATAATGTCCGCTAAGGAGTCCAAACCCACCCCTAATTCACTATCTACTTTTAACCTCCTGGCAATGCGTCCGTCCAGCAAATCTAAAAAGGCGGCGAGGAATATTAGCATGGCCGCTACTCTTAAAAATCCATTCATATTTGCAGTGATCGAGAAAACACCGCATAATAAATTTCCCATCGTAAATAGGTTGGGGATTGTTTTAACGATTGAATTGTACAAAATGATGCCACCTTTCAACAATGTAAAACACTAAACCCTTCCTATGTTGTCTTTCGATCCTACTTAATATTCTATAACAATTTATTTTTTATAAATGTCGGAGTTTTTCCTAAAGAGAAACCGAATTTTTCCCTGATATAGGATGACTGTAATTTCGTGTACTGCATGGATTATCCCATAAATTTATATTTGTCTTATTTTTACCTAGCTCACTTCTGTCTTTAGTAGCTGTATAATATTAGTCTACTTATAATTATTAGATAGGATACTTTGTTGTGAGCACGTTTTCTAAGATTGAAAAATTTTACATTTTTTCTGAATGATAGATATACTTTGCGATCCGTTTTTAAAATAAAGGCTCTGTTAAACGATAATGTTGTTTTTGGGAAGGGAATCTGCGAGACTCCTGCGGAAAAACGGGCTGGCAAGACCCCGCAGCGAGGTACGAGTGAGGAGGCTTGCCAGTTCGTCCGCGGAAAG
>NZ_CAKKNA010000006.1 GCF_918741275.1 Bacillus sp. CECT 9360 | reverse complement strand
CCACCTTTCAATCCCCCAGCTAAACAATAATTCAAAAGAAATATTATAGCTTAGCAGGTTTATATTATGGAAGAAAAGTGTTCAATCTTATCTGGCGGAAACTGTTCAATTTAGTTTAGCAGTTACATAAGGTCGGAATTCTAATCCGTGTTTTTGTATTAATGATAGAGCTTCATTAGAAAGTGAGTTTCCGTTTGGTACATAGTATTGTTCAGAAAGTTCACCGTTTGTAATGATAGTTGTATGCACCATTACATCATCAAATTTGTTACCGTTATAACGAGAAGATCCGTGTACGACAACTGTTGCTTCTTGAGAAATTACATTTACCATTTTAATATCATCCTTTTCTAATAATAGTTTCAATAAAGATAAAAAAGATATCTCTATTTTTCTTTTCTTACACCTTTAAATGGTGTAGATGAGCTTGTCTTTTGATCGATAAATCTACCAGTCTCAGAATCTCTTTTTATCCAATTACTATTTGGTCCCTGAAACTGACTTCTGCCTGATAATGCACCAATACGTCCATTACCAGGTTTTCCGTTTTTATCCATATTATCACCTCCTTAAAATCATTGTTGTGTTGATAATCAACTCAACATTCTATTTAAAAAAATTACAACTCAAAAGAAAGTTGTCCAGAAGCTTCTTCTTTTGAATTGTAAATGTCTTTCCCATCGAAATAAATCAGATTTAACTGCTCTAGCCTAATCTTAAGTGCTGTTATAGATACGTTAAATATATCACGCAGTTCATACAAATCAGCCCAAATAACATTTCTTGTTTCTTTTATTTTACTTATGGCAGAAACAACTATTGGTTTAGGCATTAGAATGCATCCTGCGAACATGTCCGCTTGAAATTCCTCTGGCGGTTTTTTTGACTTACTTCTACAATAAAATACCTTTTTATTTGAAAATAAATCAAGAATAAGTTGTGATTCATCTGTTGCATGCAGAACCCAATGACCTAGTTCATGTGCAAATGTAAAATTCCTAGTACCGATAACCGTCTCAAATAGATCTTTTTGACTCTCATTCATTACAATCATTTTCTCCGTTGGAAAGATAGCTGCCATTACTGTTTCATCCTTATTTAAATGGTCTATATTCTCCCACAAGATTGTTAGATCGAAGTGAAACTCAATTATTTCTTCAATGGGTATAGAGAAAGGAGAGCTTTGTTCTCCGATATCAATACCATAATCAGATAAGATATTTTGAGTAATTGTCTCCATTTTACTAGGAGATATATACTTTGCCATTAATCCTTCTCCTTATCAATAATCTTTCTTATCTCTTCCCACTGTTTGGTAGATAGTTTAGATGCACTGCGAAGAAAAACAGGTACATGTTCATTTTCGGTTATTATCTTATGAAAATCACTTGGAACTTTTTTTGCAGAGATTAGCAATTTATCTGGATCAATATTAAACACTTCTGCCATTTTTAATATTTTGTCTTCAGCAGGTGACTCCATTGAACCATTTTCTATTTTACTAATATATGTAAAATCAATTCCGATGAGTTCAGCTAAGCCACGTTGCGTAATCTTATGCTCTTTACGTAACGATTTTAATAGCTCCCCAAATTCACTCATCATATTTCACCTCTCATGTAATTTATACCAAAATGTTGAGGGACTTGTCAACATTTTATTTTTATGTTTAAATTCAATTATATGGAATTTATAAAATAGAAAAACTCTTGATAGTTTAATTAATGCAAGTAAAAGGGGATACGTCAATGCCTTATTTCTATGAAAGACTAAAAAGCTATTTCCATTCATTTAAGCAACAATCAAAAAAGAAATTAAATATAGAAGAGTTAGAACAATTTGTAATAACTGAACTTAACTCTTTTGCTGAATATCAAAAGCTCGGTGGATATCAAGAGTTTTATAATAGCATCCAGCTGCTAAAAAAAGACGGAGTCTTAGTACCAGTGAAAAAAAATAAGCCAAACGGAAGAGATCCCATTCTTCCAGTTCATTGGTGGTTTATACCTCCACATAATGAGTCAAAATGGGAAGCTATAAAAATGCTTCAAATGTCAGATAAGATTAAGTTGAATTCTTATAAATCCAATCCACTACTTCAGACAGAAGATGAATGGAATAGAATTTCATCGGTTTACCATTTTTTAAAAAATTCTACAAATAGGGAAGTAATTTCAAGAGAAGAGCGTTCACTTGAATTATTTAATGATGAGAAATTCCTATCAGAAACAGAAGGAAGAGCATTTTTGTCAAGGATTGGAGTAGCACTTGGCGATCTCAAAGCAGAAGCTCACGGTGAACCTTTCGTATTTTGGCTCCAACCTGGTAAGGAATTAACGGATATCAACACGGTTTTAATTGTTGAAAATAAGTCATTTTTCCATACATGTGTTAAGTTGATGCGAAGGAATGAATTATTGTTAAATCCACAAGTCATTATTTATGGAGAAGGAAAACATATCGAAAATAGTTTTTCATTCTTTTTTGAAATGTTTCCAAAAAATGAGTACCACTTCTACTATGTAGGAGATATAGATCCGGAAGGTTGGGGGATATATTACCGATTATTGCAGAATTTTCCTAACACAAATTTTCAATTAGCGGTCCCATTATACCAAAAGATGATTGAAATTTCCAAAAAAGATATCACTGTAAATCATCATAAGAATGAAAATCACTTAGGTTTTATCATAAATGAACTTGATTCTAGAGGTGAATATGAAATTAAAGATAATGTCAATGAACTATGGATTCAAAATATAAGGATTCCACAAGAAGTTTTAACGATAGAAACACTTTCAAGGGGAGAGGTAAATGAATGATACGCTAGATGGATTTGCGGAGAGAATGAAAAAAATAAATCCGCTAATGACTCTTGGACGAGGGATGCAGCTGGGAGATTTAAAGCCATATGTGCAAAATATTTTGTTATATGTAATTCTTGAGATTTTTTACCGTGAGCTAAACGATGAGACAAGCCGTAGCAAAAAGGATATTGAATCAATCGTTGTTGATGCAATCCAAAAATTAAACTTGTCCTCAACACCTGATCAAATTGAGCGAATAACAAATGGTTTAATTTGTAGCGGACCAATTGAATTTAATCAACCATTTGAAAACTACTATTACGATGAAAATACAAATGATTTTCAAACACAAACATACCGCTATCTTGAAACGGACAGATTGTATTCAGAGCTAGAAAGCGGAGGTAACATCATCTATAAGTTAACAGATGTTGCTCAAGAAATAGTATTTATGACAAGAGAGCTTCAACAAGAATTAACGATTAGCATTGAACAACTGTACAGCTTGCAATTGATAAAGAGAGGAAATTTCAAAAGAGCAATAAAGAATTTTGACACTTTATTAAGCAAGGTACGACGCCTAATAAACGAAGAATACCTATTTCAACAAGAATTAATTCAAAATCCAAAGATACTAGTTTTGCAAAAAGACTTACAGCGGGAGCAACGTCAAAAGGATATTCAAAGACAATTTGAAGATGAAAAAAAATCCTTTGATGAAATATTAAGATTAATAAAGCGTGCTAAAGATCTACCAGATTATGAGGATATCCAACTAGAACTTGATTTGTTATACGAAAAAGCAGAGATAACAAGAGAATACCATGATAGGTTCGCAAATCTTGTAATACAAAATATCGCCCTTGAAGTGAAACTGAAAACAGAGCATCCAGAAATGTTTTGGGAGAGATCAATTGCCTCTTTCAAAGAGCAAATTTTTGACGAGTGGATCGTAAAACATGGTGTTAACGATTTTTCTGCGGTCGAGAAAATTATAAGCCCGTTGTTCTCTCCTATAAATGAATTTTATTTACCACTTGATTGGATATGGAATGAGCAAGAATTTCATACTGTGATCGAAACCAACGAGGTTGAAGAAGAGAATGATGAAGAAGAGGAGTTTGAAAGAAAAGTTACAGACTGGGAAGCGGTTACTGATGCATGGGAGCCAGTCATGGACTACCTTTTACAAGAAGGAGAGTATTCATTAGCATCATTAAGCGAATTACCAAAACAATCTCAAGATGTATGGTTTTATGAACAAGAAACCTTTGAGCTATGGATGATGTTTGGAACACCAATAGAGATCCCACCGATAGATCTTCATTCGAAATATAATGACGAACGATTAATATTAATTCAACATTTAATTAAGCGAAGTGATCGCTTTAAGAAACTGCAAAATAAAAAAATACTTGCAACCTATGACCCTAATCAAGAAGCCATTCATTGGTTTAATGTTTCAATTACATCATTTAAGCTTCAGGTAAGGGGAGGGCAATTAACATGAGTTTAGGAACTGAAGAGTTGCAAAAGGGATCGCAAATATTCTTTCAACTTTTATCAAATCGGATACTCGGTAGTGATAGTGAGTATTACCAAATATATTACAATGTCCCTGAGATTAAAGAAGTAGTAACTACGCTTGCAAAGGAATCAAACACGCAAATTATACAAGCCCATAATCGCTTACATTTAGTTTCAAAAAAGGATGAATCTATCTTTGCGACAAACTTTACTCACCTAAAGAGCAAGTATTCAGAAATCGAAAACAAAAAATACTTCCATTTAATCTCGACTATTATAATGGTTTTTCTAGCTGAAGTAGATAAAGAGAAAGCCACACAGCTAAAATGGCAACAGCAAGGAATGACTTTTTATTCAATTGAACATTCTGTATCGAAACTACTCTCTCATTGGGATGCAAAATTAAAAGACAATGACACCTATGGAATTCAAAAGGGGGTAAACATGAGAGAAATCATTGATTTATGGAATGGATACGAAATAAAAATCGAGGGTAAGAAATTATCTACTAAAATTCGTCCCAATAAAAAATCTAAATTAGGATTTATCACAACAGCATTCAATCTATTAGAAGATGAGAAACTGGTATTCGTCGCTGATAAAGATGATATTCCTAAAGTAATTCCGAAAACAGAATTATACGAACGTCTTCAGTATCTGTATCATAACCACGATAGATATCAAGAATTCAAAGAAATTATAGAAAAAGATATTCAAGATAAGGAGGATTAGGTATATGCCAAGAATGTATCGATTTAGAGTTGTAGGTTTGAAGTATAACAAAATGAAAAAGCGATATGATGATAAAACTTTCCAATTTCATAACAATCAAGAAGCGGTAAGTGCCCTTATATCTTTGGTTAACGGTGGTGGTAAAGGGGCTTTACTACAGACTATTTCACAAATTATGATTCCAGGTACGTCGTGGGGAGCAAAAGATGAGCGTAAGTTTAAACACTTTTTCTATAACGAGAAAGCTCAATTTAAGCCATATGTATTCTACGTACTAATTGAATGGCTTCTTGATACTCCTGACAGGCAATTCTTACTTACTGGTGTGGTTCTAACTGCAGAACAAGTCATAACTAAAAATGGAGAAGAAGTTGCTACTAAAATTAAGCCCAAATTTAAATTGTTCACAAAAAATTATACAGACGATTCCACTGCAAATTCTCTTTCAAATTTACCCTTAGAAATCATTCTTAATTTTGAGAAGGCAGTAAGTAATTTAGAGGATAACAAAATAGAGCTTTATGGCAAGCCAGCCGAATTTTATAGGCATGTTGAATCATTCGGTCTTTCAAGAGAAGAATGGGAAATCATGAAACGTATTAATAAAGAAGAAGGTGGAGTAAAAGATTTTTTCAAAAATGCTGAGGATAATCACAGTCTATTTCACCTAAAGATTATTCCAACGATAAGCCAGCAATTACGCCGAAGAGATAACAATGGCTCTACGACAGAACTAACAGAAATTTTTAAAAGTCAAGCAAGTATTGCGAAGAATTTACCTGTTTTAATGAAAAGAGAAAGCTCGTTAAGAGAATTAATAAAATGGATAGAACCCTTTAAAGAGAGTGTGCAAATTGGGCTTGATATTATACAAGATGAAAAGAAAAACGAGCAAAGAGGATTTCAGTATGTTAAAGCATTTGAGCAATTAATTGGTTTGCAACAGATTGATTTAGATCAGTATAAAGAAAACATAACTACTATTAGCAAAAATCTAGAACGAATAGATTGGGAAAAAGCAAATTTAAAATATGCAAAACTATACCGCCAAATTGAAGAATTACTTGCTGAACTAAAAGAAGAAAAATTAATTCTCTCTGATATAAATAATAAAAGCAATGATCAACAGAAGTTATTAGATCATGCTAGAGTAGAGTTGCTTTTAGTCCAGCGAGACGAACAAGTTAAAAAGATTCAGCAAATTGACAACGAAGTAAATACAATCCGAAAGAGTTTTGAAAATACGGAGATTGAGGCACGTTTAACCTCACTTCAAGCAGAAATTAAAAAGGATTGGGAAAAGGTATATCCGAGTCTTAAACTAATAATCAAAAATTACAATTCTTATCAAAAATATAATATGGATGAAAGAAAGCGATTAGAGAAAGAGAAGGAAAATCAAATACAAACTAGGGCTAATCATAAGTCCAGAGAAAATTTATTAACCGATAGTATAAATGCTTTTAACTCATATTCAAATGAAATGAAAGAAGAATATGGCGAGAAAATAATATATAAGATCGACCCATTGCTTCAAAATCTCCAACAGGAATATGAATTAGCTCACAAAGCAAAAGATCAGGCAACAAAAAAATATAGAGAAAGCATCGAAAAACAAAAGGATTTATCTGGAAAAATCGGGGAGATTAAAGCTGCTATAGTAGAAAAGAAACGATTTTACGATGAAAAAAAACTTAGCTTTGAACAACAAATTCAACAAGAACAAGCAATAGGAAATGAGATATCTATTATATTGCAAGAGGGAATAACGGAAGACATACAAAACTGGCTCCATGCATCTCAACATAAGTTAATGAATAAGCTTCAAGAGTCAGAACACAACTTGCTCAATGCCAGGGAAAATCAGTGGAAGAAACAATTAGATGTCTCCTTAAGCAAAACCCCATATTGGGTAGCAAACCATGATTTGAAAATGGTTAAGGAGTTATTAGATTCTGAAGTAGAAATATTTTATGGTACAGAATTTTTGCAGACTCTTCCTATTGATAAGAGGATTGAAGAGCTAGAAAGAAATCCACTATTAGTACATGGCTTAGTCTTGACTAAAAAAGAGTGGGAAAAGTTAAACAAAAACGGTACAAGAAAAAATATACTTCTCCATTCTCCAGTAGCCATTTTTATTAGAGAAGAAATGGATAGTAAGAATAAGAATTCGTTTGTGTTATTAGAAGAGCAATCACAAAATATGGTACTTGATGATGAATATTTTGTAGATTGGAAACAAGATATTAATAATCAACTTAGCAAGGCTAAAGAATTAGTTCATCAATATGAAAGCTTCTCAATGCAATATAATAAATTAATAAAAAAGCTCACTTTATTACTGAATCAACCCTCTTCAGTCGATATTGAAAAAATAATGCAAGAAACAAAATCCAAAATTGGAGAGTTGACACGGGATAAAACATTAGAGGAATCAAACCTTCAAAAATTAGAAGCAGAAGGAAAAACTGCTTACAATGAAATTGATGTCCAAATAAAAAATATTGAAAAGATTGAGGCGGATCTTGAAAAGGTTAGAAAATACAAAAGTAGGAAACAAGAAAATGATTCCTTCAAAGATGAGCTAGTACAACTGCAAAAGGAGCTCATTAAAGATGAGGAAATAATTAGTGACCTAGGTAAAGAACAAGAAAAAATGGATAATTTGATTAGAGATTGGGACAGGGTATTTTTAAACTGGAAGCAGGAAAGAAAAAGTGACTTTAAACGTATTAGTCAAGTTATATCAAATGCTGAATTTCCAGAAATAAGTGAAAAAAGTGATTATTGTGAAAAACCTAATCTGAATAATGATATATTCAATCAAGTCTTTGTTAAACTGACAGAGTTTGAGGCATTAAATCAATCACAACTGGAGAAGAACCATCGTTTAGATATATTGGATGTAGAACGGAAGCATCACGCTGATAACAAAGGAAAAATCGAAAAAAAGTTAGATAAGCTCTCAAATAATTGGGTGAACTTCCCAATACAAATCGAAAATGAATCTATTTTGGAAAGTAAAATTGAATTGTTAGAAGATGAGCTCGATGAAACATATGCAAAGCAACAAAGTCAGAATACAATTGTTAATCAGTTAAATGGTAGCATAAAATCCAAAAATGAAATGTTAACTGAAATTGAAACTGAAATTGTTGATAAAAAGAAAAGAAATGTGGAAACGTGGGATGAGTTAGATCTGGATGAAAAAGGATATTCAATTGAAGTAGAATATCACAAGGTTTCTCAAGAAGAAATAGAAACAAACGAACTAATATTTCTTACTCAAGGAAAAATAAATGAATACGTTAGGTATAAAGACGTTATTAAATCAAATCTATCAGAAAATATTGATGTAGTTGTGGAAGCGAGTATTGTTCAATTACTACAAGAAGAATCCGAGAAAATTGTAGGTGACTGGACAAAACAGCGTAGAAGCCTTGTTTCAAAGAAAGATAAACAACATCTTGAAATTGATATAGCACACTCTAAACTAAAACAACAAGTTAATGGAGCTAATTGGGACTTGGATTTGAAAACCCAAGTTGAAAAGACTCTTGAAAAGTTACCCTTAAGGGAATATAATTATGTGCTTCAAACTATAGAGGGAATGCATACTTTTGCAATATCATCACTTAGCCAATTGTCAAAAGACAAGGAGAAAGCAGAAGAAGCACAAAGTTATTGGGCTACCAGGGCTTCAATGAAAGTAATATCAATTATTGACCATTTGAAAATGATGATTAAGAAAATGGTAATTGAAAATGAAAATGGATATAAATTTCCATTAGTAAAACTTAAACATGAAGAATTACCTGATAAACCAGAGGATATTGAATATGTTTTAAAGCAACATTTTTCCAAATCAATTGAGCAAATTACGAAAAAGTTTGACAAGATTGAAAATGGGATTCCCGAGTTGGATGAGGAAATCAATAAATTGATGAGTGATGAGCAAATTGTCTTCGAAGCTCTTCGACACAGATATCCAACTTTAATGGTTTATAACCTGCAAACGAACAATGCTTTTAGATATGAACGACCTAAAGACGAATACTTTTCTGATTGGGAAACAATTAACAAGGGTTCAGAAGTAGAAACAAGTGGTAGTGGAGGTCAAGTATTATCAGCACGAATGGTAATCATGATGATGTTACTATCACTAAAGAGTCATTCACAAAAATGGACAACTCTAATTTGTGATAATCCGTTCGGTCAAGCAGCATCTGAGCATGTGCTTGATCCGATCTTTGCAGCAAGTGAGCTACTTCGTTTTCAATTAATCGTTGTAACGCCTCCTGAACTTGTTAAAACTGAAATAAGTCAGCGTTTTCCAGTTTATTACGCTTTGGAATTAAGAGAAGAAAAAGGTATTGAAAAAATAAACGAGACTGTACAGTACAGCTTCAGAACCTATCATGAAACGAGATCTGTAATGTCATAAGAAATAAACAGTCCTATCAGCTCTGGATAGGACTGTTTATTTTTATTTTGTATTTATAAATAATTCCAAGATATAAAAATTGATCCTTTTTTTGACCTCCCTGATTTAAATTAATGTGCATTATTCTAAAACATCATCACCAAATACTTCATAAATGATTGAAAGGAAGTTTTCTTTACAGGGATGTCAATACCGGTTTAGAATTCCCCAATTTCGCCGGAGGACTTTTCAGTCCTTCTGTTTTTCTATACTCATTTGCTTCTCTCTAAGTCTGTAGCTGCCACCTTGTAAGTTAAAAATTCTAGATGATGCAAAAGCCGGTCTAGCAACGCAGTCGCGATAATTGGGTGCCCAACCATTTCTCCCCATTCCCTAAACCCTTTATTTAATAGAGCCTCGCTCATACCTTCTGGATATTACCTGAAATAAGTAATGAGCACTTTGAGGATCGAGGTTCAAATATCCAATTTCATCAATGATCAGGACAGAAGGTTTTACAAAAGCCATCTTCTTCTCCAGTTTGTCCTGCTGTTCGGCTTTCCTTAGCTGAGAAACCAGATCACTAAGAGTAATGAAGTAGGTTTTTAACCCTTTTGAAATAGCTTCCATACCTATAGCTACTGTAAGGTGAGTCTTTCCTATACCAGGTGGTCCTAGAAAAATCAGATTCTCTTTGGCACCAAGGAATGAAGATTCATTAACTCTCCAATTCTTCTTTCATCAATGTCAGGCTGAGCAGTAAAATCAAATTGATCCATCGTTTTACGGTAAGGAAACCTCGCAAACTGAAGTAAGGTCTTCTTCATTCTTTCCCGGTATTTTTAATCTATAAGTTGTCGTGTCTTCCTAAATACTCTTCCATTTCTCTCTTAACACCAATAGCCAAATCTTTAGCTCCAATTGAGACTATTGAATATTGAATTGGTTGACGGAGTGAAATTAGTTGATCTGTGGTTAGCTGGATTGGAAAATGCCGAACAAGAAATACAGCAAGTTATACCAGGATTTGTATAGTATTTAGCCCCTCTCATATGAGAAGGGCTGTTATAATATTTAATTTTGTATCATTTGAGATAAAGCAGGAATGAAAGGTTGTATTATTGTCATATGGTTTGCAGCGCTAGTGATAAACTCGGTGTATAATTCATTAATTTTCTTGTATTTTTAGTACCCTCTAATCCATTTACAAGTTCTCTTAATTGCGCTTTTTCCTGTTCATCATTTATATTTTCTTTTAGTGATTTCCTTAATTCATCAAATAGATCATCTGGAGACATGTCAACAATATTAATTGAATGGTCTGTTGAATTGTTATTTATTCTTGCATTAGCACCATATAAGTTATATATAATTGTTTGTTCTGTTTTCTTTTCCTTCTCCATTTTTTCTAACTCTCTTTCAGTTAAATAGTACCCTTTAAGTTGAAATACACTTCCTTGGATAACTTGACTTTTCTTATCATCAATATAATATTTATTTTTTGAAATCTTCCCAACAAGCCGATCACCAACCTCTATATCTGTGTTGGGATAAAACCCTATATAAGCTCTGTTTGTTTCTTTTTCACGATTAGGTACTCCTTCAACTTCTTCGATTTTAATATCATTCCTATATACCTCAAATTGTTCTCCACCCATTTCCATAAATGATTCTAAATCTGTCATTTTCTCTCCTCCTTCAAAATAATAACTGCATTTTTTGAAGTTTTGGCTTTTTAACAATTTATACCACCTCAAGTATACATTTTCAAAACAATTTATTAAACCCGTTCAAAATTTTTTTAGAGAGAGAGGAAGTTTAATCATCAGACACAATTATAAAAGTGAAATTCTAGTCTCTGGATACATACTAGAAAATTAACGGAGCTGGAAAGACTGATTTGAAAATAGAAGCGGAAAGTCGGTGTCATCACAGGAAATACTTAAATAAAAAAGACCCCAAGCAAAGGGTCAATGTTACAAAAACTTTTTAAGTTTGCACAACGGAGCTAAATTATTTATAAGTTCAGAGTTTGGAAACGCATTTGAGCTATATTCTATAAAAGAAATTTTAGAAGATTATGAGAATATTGATTACCCTCCTGGATGGTTTCCTATTGGAACCGGATATGATGGTGGAAGACTTGTCATAGCCCCATCGGATGGGCAAAAAGGGTATATATATTGGTTAGATTCAGGTGCGGATTTCGACGTCCCTGAAAATTTTCTGAAGTTAACTTTTGAAGAATGGTTAGATTATTTTATTGTGTCGCAAGGTAGTATGTTTTGGGAATGGTTAAGGGAATATTAATCTATTAGATTAAAAACAAAATAAAAATCCCTTCCGTTTGGAGGGGATTTTTATTAAATCTTCGGCCGTTTTTTCTTTTCTTCTTCTTTTACTTTCTCACTAATTATTTTATATAATAGGTCATAAGCACGTTCTTCTGTTTCTTTGAAATTTGGCCCTTTAATAATTGTTACTTTCATCTTATCTCTCCTTTTATTCGGTTTTTAGAAAAAAGCCCTTCTAATCAGAAGGGCTTCACCTTTAGTCTTCCCAAACTTCATCCATAAGGTCTTCAATTTCTTTTCTTAGCTTTTCCGTTTCACTGTTCAAAACTTTCACGTTATCACCGGAGATTTCTACTACATCTCCAGCTTTAGCTTCTTTTGGGAAGATATCTTTTGGAAAATCTACTGTTTCACCAGCAACTTCAACCACAGCGATACTTCCTTCGAAACGGTCAATAACTCCTTTTGTTACTTCTAGCATATTATTTCACCGTCTTTACACTTATTGTTTTACCGTTAGATGTAAAGATAATATTCCCACTTTTATCTGTTCTATATATTTTTGATTTAACAGCGGACAATCGTTTCACTGTATAAGAAGTAGGATGTCCATAAGAGTTTTTACCTACGCTGATTGCTGAATAGGTTGGTTTTGCTATGCTGAGAAACTTCGAACTTGATGAAGTCTTTGCCCCGTGATGCCCGACTTTTAATACATCAACCTTAGAAATTAGCTTTTTAGACATCATGTCATTTTCTGATTGAAGTTCCGCATCTCCAGTCAATAAAAACTTCTTGCTGCCATGCTTCAGGGATAGTACACCTGACCAATTGTTTAGATCAGACTTAGAGTACGTTTTGACTGGGGCAATAAATTTGATTTCTGCCTTCTTGTCTTTATCGGGAATGAAATGTTCACATTTAAAGTAAATAAATAAGCTGAATTAATCCGAATTTTTTTAACTTTTTTTGCAAAATAAGAAGGAAAACCTAAAACAAAGTCGAATTGTATAAAGCAAACAGATTTGGAGGTGAAATATGGTTGGAATCAATTGAAAAAACGGCAGAAAGAATTCTTACGCATGCAGTCCGGCTCGCTGCATCAGACATCCACATCCTGCCTAGGAAAGATCGTCCCCTCGTACAGTTCCGCATCGATAACAAGCTTTATCCGCAAGACATGATTACCCAGGATGAACTAGAAAGAATGATCTCCCATTTGAAATTTCTCGCATCGATGGATATCGGTGAAAAGAGACGCCCGCAAAGCGGCTCAATTACGATGAAGATTGATAACAAAACCATCGGCTTACGTTTATCCACGCTTCCCGCATCTTTTTCAGAAAGCCTCGTGATCCGCTTAATTCCACAGCAGAATATTCTTCCTTTGGAACAACTATCCCTTTTTGGCAATACTGCGAATAAGTTATTGGCTTTCTTAAAACATTCCCATGGGATGATTATTTTTACCGGCCCGACCGGAAGCGGGAAAACGACCACTCTTTATTCTTTGCTGCACCATGCAAAAGAAATAATCAACCGCAATGTCATAACGCTCGAAGATCCAATCGAGAATGTGTCAGAGCAGATGCTTCAAGTCCAGATCAATGAAAAAGCGGGGATCTCTTACTCGGTAGGCCTAAAAGCGGCCTTACGGCATGATCCAGATATCATCATGGTGGGAGAAATCCGGGATGCGGAAACGGCGCAGATAGCAGTCCGAGCGGCGTTGACCGGGCATTTGATCCTTACAACGATGCATACCCGTGATGCAAAAGGAGCTGTCTACCGGCTGCTCGAATTTGGGATCAACTGGATTGAGATCGAACAGACCTTGATTGCGGTAACGGCCCAAAGACTTGTGGAATTAAAATGTCCTTTTTGCCAGGACGCCTGTACTTCGGAATGTCATGTCCATAAAAGAAATAAGCGGGCAAGCGTCTATGAACTATTGTATGGCAAAGGGCTTGTCCAGGTATTAAAGGCAGCGAAAGGGGATCAAGCACAGCCAAATCACCGTCAATTGAAGGATGAGATATCGAAGGCGATTGCTTTTGGGTATGTTAAACCGGAAGAATATGATCGATGGGTGCACGGACATGAAGCGAAGTAGATGGAAAAAGAATGAACAAGCCCTTTTTGTCATCAGACTTGGTGAGTTGCTCGAAAATGGCTATCCGCTTTCCCACGCGATCCAGTTCCTTCAATTGCAGGAATCCAAGAAAAAGGCGGCGGAATTAACCGTTGCGCTTTCAAGGTTAAGAGAGGGTAATCCACTACACACAGTATTGGAAATGCTGAACTTCCATCCGCAATTGATCAGCTATGTATTTTATGGCGAGAATCACGGCGACCTGCAGCGGGCGCTGAAAGATGGGGGTAGTTTTTGGCTTAAGAGAACGGAAGATCTGGAGAAGATTAATAAACTGCTTGTTTATCCGCTTTTTCTGTTGATTTTTGTCGGCAGTATCTTTTATATCCTTCAGCGAGTCCTTTTGCCCAAATTTCAGGTGCTCTTCCAATCGATGGATGTCGAGCAAAATCTATTTCTAAAAATCGTTCTGGCTATTTCGGAGTTTCTTCCATCGGTTCCTTTTCTTCTTCTTGCCTTGGCGGTTATCGTCTTTTGCCTGAGACAGTTTTGGTTTATGAAGCTAAATCCCCTGAAACGACGTAAGCTCCTTCACCATATTCCTGTCTTTGGAAAATTCCTCAAACTCTACGATACCCACTTTTTCTCAAGTCAACTTAGCGGTTTACTTTCAGGTGGCTTGTCCATCAACGAAAGCATTCGACTCTTCTCCGAAAACAACAGCCAACCCTTTTATCAAAAATTATGCATTCTCATTAAAAAGGAATTAACAGAAGGCAAGACTCTCGAAGATATCTTTAACAAATTTTCTTTTTTTGAAAAGCACTTAGGGATCATCATTGCTAACGGACAAAAATATGGGACGCTCGACCAAGAGCTTTTTCACTACAGTCGATTTGTCCTTGTTAAGATTGAAGAAAAAACCAGCGCCGCGATCCGCATTATCCAGCCAGTTCTGTTTTCTGTTATCGGATTATTGATCGTCTCGATATATTTGGCTGTGCTACTGCCGATGTTTTCCATGCTGGGAGGATTATAAGGAGGAATTAATAATGAAAATGAAATGGAAACTAAAAAAGAACGAGAAAGGCTTCACTTTGATCGAAATGCTAGTCGTACTGTTGGTTATTTCGGTATTGTTGATTATCACCATTCCAAATATTACGAAACACCAGTCGAATATTCAAACAAAAGGCTGTGATGCATTTGTGAAAATGGTCCAGGCCCAGGTACAAGCGTATGAAATGGATAACAACAGGCTTCCGGCCAATGTCGCTGAACTTAAAACTGAGGGATATTTAAAGCAAACCTCATGTCCGAATGGAGATAATATTAATCTAGATGCTGATGGAGTTGTAACGGTAGTTGCCGGTACGCCATAGACGCGGTAGGAACAACTGTAAAGACGGCGGATTTACGTTAATAGAAATGCTTGTGGTACTGACAATCTTCCTCTTAATCTTTTCGCTTGCCTCATCGCTTTTCCCTCATTTCATGAAAAATCAGGAGACTGAGCAGTTTTTGCGTCAGTTAAGTGATGATATCCATTATGCTCAAGCGTATGCAATCAGTCACCAGGAGTTTACGGAAGTTGTGATTGATCAAAAACCAGGAACAACTGGTGAGACATATCATGTTAGAAATGCGATGAAGGGGAAGTTGTATGAACGAAAGATACCAAAAGATCTTGTAATCAGCAGTGGATCGATGAACTTAAAAATTACGTTTACCCCCAACGGTAATATAGCCACCGTGGGCACCTGGTTTATAGAGTCGCCTCTTCACTCTTATAAAATAACCTTTAATATCGGAAAAGGAAGGTTCCGGATTGAGAAACTCTAGGGGATATATTTATCTTGAAATGCTGGCTGCTTTTTCTGTTTGCTGTTTTATTGCCTTATCTGTTTTGCCAATCCTAGAGCTTGTTGTAACCGAACGGAATAATGCCATGCAGCGAATGAAAGCCCACCATTTATTATATGAGAAATTACAAGCTTATATGGAAGGGGAGAGTGAAGCTGTGGATGAAACCTTTGTTGTCAATGACATGACCTACAAAATGACCTGGGAGCCCTTCTTGCCCTCTTCGGACTTTTCCGGGATGATGAGAGGCTGTATTGAATATGAAAATTACGGAGAAAGAGATGAAATGATTTGTGATGCTGCGAAAAGATAACGGCTTCACTCTCGTAGAAATGCTTGTTTCCCTGGTGGTTTTTATGATCATCGCTTCATTTGTGCTCAATTTGTTCACGCTGATCCAAACGAATACGACTGAAAAGAGCAGTTTGAATCAAAAAGAGTGGGAAATATTCATTAATCAATTAAAGCGGGATGTCTGGCAATCCCGAACAATGGAGACATCCGATAATAAGCTATATCTCACTGTCGGCGAAGATGTGGTATTAATAGAGCAGTATCAGGATAAAGTCAGGAGGCGTTTAAACGTCACAGGCCATGAAGTCGCTTTGCAAAATATTAGCTCATTCCAGGTAATCAGCGATGGAAAAACGCTCACTGTCACGGTTGTTGATAAGCAAGGGAAACCTTTCAGCAGCCGATTGCGTCCCTACATTTCGGATAGCGGAGGATATACGAATGGTGAATAATGAAAAGGGTGTAGTTTTTCCCATGGTGATCATTATTGCAGCCGTTTTTATATCCTTCACGCTCTTCTCAATTGAAAGATATTCAGGTGATAAAAAGTTTTATAAAGAAACTGAAGAAAAACTGATTCTTGAGCAGTTGATTCGCTTGGCTGCACTTGATATAACGACAGAACTTGCATCGACTGAAATTATAGTTGAAAAAAAAGGAATCCTCTTTTACCCGGGCGGAGATGTTTATTATGAATGTACGATGGCAAGTGAGACGGTGGTAAGAGTTTTACTGTACGCCAGCACAAAAGCCGAACGGAAGGCACAATCGCTGTTTCTTTATGACACCTCGCAGAATAAAGTGATAGAATGGATAGAAAAGTAGTCCGGAGTGAAAGTGATGAAGAGCATTTATTTGACTGGCTTTATGGGGGCGGGAAAGACGACGGCCGGTGAGGCCTTAGGTGAGGCGATGAAACTGCCTGTTTATGATATGGATCACGAGATTGAGGAACAGCAGCAGCAAACAGTCACTGACATTTTTGCCGATCAGGGTGAGGAAGCTTTCCGGGAAATGGAGAGCCGGATGCTCCGGGAACTGCCGCGTGAAGATTCCATTATCACAACGGGCGGCGGAATTATTATAAAAGAAGATAATCGGCAATGGCTGGCAACTCAAGGATACTGGGTATATTTGCATTGTGAGCCGGAGGAAATCGCTAAACGGCTTGCGAACGATGAGTCACGGCCGCTTTTGAGCGGCGAGCGAAAACAAAATCTGCATCGACTATTCAGCGAGCGCCTGCCGCTTTATTCGCAGGCCCATATTGTTGTCGACACGACGGGGAAGAGCCTGGATGAGATCGTGGATAGGATTATGAAACGAATAAAGGATATGGAAATGGGACATACTAGCTAACGGGTGGTATGTTATGAAGACAAATGATTATATTAAATTTCTTACACAGCAATTCGTTAAATATATGGCAGTTCCTAAAGATGTGAGAAAGCAACGCAGGGAAAAGAAGAAAAAGATGAGAAAACCTTTTGTGAGCAACTGGTTTGGACTCATGCCGTTTGCCTTGACGATGTTGTTTAAAAGAAAATAGGATGGAAAACATGCCCTGTCACTTGTCAGGGCATGTTTTTTTTATGCATTTGCTAAAACGATGTCTACATGGCTTTTTCAGTCAGATAGAAAAGCCCGCCGTTCACGACCGAGATGTTGATCTTCGGTTCGTATTGCGCGCGGAGGGCTTCCTTTTCCGTGTGGTAGCTTTCGCTTTTTTCCTCCATATCTGCGTAAAATTGCTCGAGCAGCTGCAGATCATTGTCCCATCTATTCACCGCTTCCTCAGCCCAGGAATGATCATCGCCTTCAAACGTGCGTCTAATATACGTATCCAGCCGCGCTAAACCGCTTTTAGGCATAATCAAGGGCGACAATGTAAAAGAAAAGTCAGGGATTCTCGGGGTTATTTGTAAAGTAAGAACTTTGTGATGAAAGCCCTCAGAGATTTGACCGGATATTAAGTTTAAACCGACAGAAATAAATACATCTCTTTTGCGATCGCATTGATAAGATACTTTCACATTCAAACATAACCAGGGAATAAGCGGATGCTGCCCTGCCCCATTTGATTTTGTATCTTCGAAAAGCCGAATATACCCTGCGAGCCTTTTCGTTGATTCGAATATTTGGTGCAGCCTCGGAGATCCGAAATGGATGTGTTCTCCTTTCATATTTTCGGGGGCTTTCATTTGATCGGTAATCAACGTCAGTTTCATCGGATCGGGAGTACCACCCGTTTTTTCAAGGTAATGCCAATAAAACGGCCGGTTCATCAATTCCTTATCCATTTCAATCGTGAGCTGGACTTTGATATGGCCGGGATAGTTTTCAATGATTTCGCAGTTGTTGGATTGAAAGTACTTAATCAGAAATTCATGAATTTCCTGTTGCTGCACGAACCTCACCCTCCTTTATTTCCTGGGCAAACTGAATCATCGATGAAAGATTATCCATTTTGATCTTCATTTCACCTTCACTTCTCGATGCACCAACAACATCGATTAAATATTCCTCAATATTGCCGATGTCCAGCTTGGTTAAAATGTCATCAAGCTCCCCGATTACTTTTTCAAACAGATTGATTTTTTCATATAACAGCTTTAAGATGTGTTCTTCGATGGTGTTTTTCGTTGCAAAGTTATATATGTGTACATCTTCTTCCTGGCCAAGCCGGTGGATACGGCCGATCCGCTGTTCAAGCCGCATCGGATTCCAGGGTAAGTCAAAATTAATTAAATGGTGACAAAATTGGAGGTTGATTCCTTCTCCACCGGCTTCTGTCGCGATTAACACTTGGACATTCTTTTGGAACAGCTCTTTCATCCAGTCTTTTTTGCCGCGCTTAAAGCCACCGCGGAACGGCACAGAAGTAATGCCGTTTTGTTTCAGAAACCACTGTAAGTAAGCTTGAGTAGCGCGGTATTCCGTAAAGATGATGACTTTATCATCAATCTTCTTAATCAGCTCCAATGCTTTTTCCGCCTTTGAATTCCGCTCAACTTCTTTCAATTTTACGAAGAGATGATTGAACTTTTCTACAGATTGTTCCGACGGCTCTTCGTCTTTTTCAATCATGTTTTTCAATGTATATAAAACAGCTTCCCGGCTGCTGCAGGCCTCCCTTTGCAAAGTAAGCAAGGAAAAAGTACTGCCTATGCCTCCAGCGGTTGATGGCCTGAACTCTGAAACTGCATCGTAAAGCGCTTGTTCAGTCGGAGAAAACTCAATAATGATCGTCTCGACAAGCCTTTTTGTCCATTCAATTCCGGTATCGGCCCTCCTGTTTCGAATCATTACTTTATTTACAAGCTCTTTTAAATGTTGGTCTTCATGAATGCCTCTGCCTTTTCCCTTATATTTTTCCGAAAACAACGAAGCGTTTCCGAGATGTCCGGGCTTTAACAGGGAAACAAGGTGAAAGATTTCTTCGACCTTGTTTTGGATGGGTGTAGCAGTGAGGAGCAAGCAGAATCTCTTTTTTAGGCTTTGGACAAATTGATAGTTCTTGGTCTTATTGTTTTTTAGTTTATGAGCTTCATCGATGATGATCAAATCGTATTCCTGGTTGAAAATAATCTCGCGGTGCGGTTCCCTTTTAGCTGTATCGATGGAAGAAACGACACAGTCGCAGGACTCCCAGACATAGCTTTTTCGCTGACCTACAGCGGGGATGTGAAACTTCGTGTTCAGTTCGAATACCCATTGGCTAACCAGTGATGCAGGTACTAAGATCAAGACTTTTTTTACGAGCCCGCGAATCATGTATTCTTTTAGAATCAAACCTGCTTCAATCGTTTTTCCCAGCCCGACCTCATCGGCGAGAATTGCTTTTCCATTCATATTCTCGACAACCTGAATCGCGGTTTCTAATTGATGCGGAAGAGGTTTTAACTGTGGCAGATGCTTTGGCGCCTGCAGACCTTCGAAATCAGGTATGACCAGATGTTCTTCGATTTGAACAGCCAGCTTGAATAACTCCCAGTTTGCCCACGGTCCGTCATCTTTGATTCTGTGTAAGAATTCGTCTTCCCAGGTGGAATCGAATGTGATATTGATTTTCATAATGTTGCCACCTCCTTGGGTATCAGGGAAAAATAAATAAAGCTAAAAATATGATAGTTTTAGACTGCTATTGTGTTTAAAGACGAACATTAAATAGTGAGTAGGTGATTAATTATAAGTTTTTTGTCATTATCTAATAAAAAAGATTGCAGGAAAATATGCCTTAATGGTAGGATGAGAGTATATTCAGGCGGCAAATCTTTTCTTTTTAGTATGGCTAATCAAAAGAAATATTATAAGCGGATGAAGGCAAGGGGAGAGACTATATATGTAGCGCCGAAGGAGCAAGCTGAAAAGTGAATCTCTCAGGCAAAAGAACTCTTGCTGGACGCAGCTCTGGAGAGCGTCCAGGCACAAACGTGCAAGGGCCACCAAAGGGGAAAACCTTCTATAAGGTAAACTTTCAGGTACCAGGACAGAGAATAGCTCTATTTACCAGAGCTTCTCTGTCCTTTTTTATGTATTAAAAAACCAATAGGGAGGGAATGTAATTTGGCTGAATTAAAAAGAACTTCGCTGCATGAGGTTTATAAAGAAAATGGAGGCAAAACCATTGACTTTGGCGGGTGGGAGCTACCTGTGCAGTTCTCGGGTATAAAAGACGAGCATGAAGCCGTCCGCACGAAAGTGGGATTGTTCGATGTTTCGCATATGGGCGAAATTGAAGTGAAAGGTCCTGAGAGTATTGCGTTCCTGCAAAGAATGCTCACGAATGATGTGTTGAAGCTTAAAGCGGGTGGTGCCCAGTATACGGCGATGTGCTATGAAAATGGCGGTACGGTGGATGACTTGATCGTCTATAAAAAAAGCGAGGGAGATTATCTTCTCGTTGTCAATGCGGCCAACATCGACAAAGATTTCAATTGGCTGCAAACAAACCTTGTCGAGGATGTTGAGCTGGTTAATATTTCTTCTGACATATCCCAGCTTGCGCTTCAAGGGCCCGCAGCTGAAAAAGTACTGCAAAAATTGACTGAAAATACTGATTTAAGTGAAATCAAATTTTTCACATTCGAAGAAAACGTAGACTTGGCCGGAATCACTGCGCTTGTGTCCAGAACAGGCTATACCGGGGAAGATGGCTTTGAAATTTATTGCAAGAGTGAGGATGGCCCGGTGTTGTGGCGAAAGCTGTTGGAAGCTGGGAAGGAAGAAGGAATTCAGCCAATCGGGCTTGGGGCCCGCGACACGCTGCGTTTTGAAGCAAATCTCGCATTATACGGGCAAGAATTGAGCCCTGATATAACACCAATTGAAGCTGGAATAGGCTTTGCAGTCAAGACAGATAAAGAAGCGGATTTCATCGGTAAAGCGGTTCTTTCTGAACAAAAAGAAAAGGGCGCTCCCCGTAAAATCGTCGGCATAGAAATGGTCGACAGAGGCATTCCACGCCACGGATATCCGGTCTATGCCGGAGACGAGTTGATCGGTGAAATCACGACCGGCACCCAGTCCCCAACATTAAAGAAAAATATCGGGCTGGCTATTTTGAATAAAGGCTATACAGAGCTTGGCACAGAGGTGGAAGTGGAGATTCGTTCAAAACGATTAAAGGCTCAGGTTGTGGCGACGCCTTTTTATAAACGACCTAAACAGTAGAGGGGAAGGGTAAAAATGAAACATCGCTATTTACCGATGACAGAGCAAGACAAACATGAAATGCTATCAGCAATCGGCGTATCGGCCGTCGACGAACTTTTCAATGACATCCCTGAAAGTGTAAGGTTTAAGGGAGAATACAGGATCAAACCGGCAAAATCTGAATCTTCCTTATTGAAGGAGCTTTCAAGGCTGGCGGCGAAAAACGCGGATGTAAAGAACTATGCTTCTTTCCTAGGTGCTGGTGTTTATGACCATTACATGCCCGTCATTGTAGACCATGTCATTTCCCGTTCTGAATTTTATACAGCCTACACACCATATCAGCCTGAAATTTCACAAGGGGAGTTACAGGCAATCTTTGAATTCCAGACAATGATTTGTGAATTGACCGGCATGGATGTCGCCAATTCATCGATGTACGATGGCGGAACGGCGCTTGCAGAAGCAGCCATGCTTAGCACTGGCCAGACGCGAAGGAAGAAAATCTTGCTTTCAAACGCTGTCCATCCGGAAACCCGGGACGTAGTGAAAGCATACGCAAAAGGACAATATGTCGAGGTTATTGAGGTTCCGTACAAAGACGGAATTACAGATTTAGCGGCACTGAAAGAATTGACCAGCGATGAGATTGCCGGTGTCATCGTCCAGTATCCAAACTTCTTTGGACGGATCGAGCCGCTCAAGGAAATTGAAGAGATTGTCCATACCGAAAAAGCGATGTTTATTGTCTCAAGCAATCCGCTGGCTCTTGGAGCATTGACGCCACCGGGTAAGCTTGGAGCTGATGTCGTGGCAGGCGATGCGCAGGTCTTCGGAATTCCTGGAGCGTTTGGCGGACCGCACTGCGGCTATTTTGCGGTGACAAACAAATTGATGAGGAAGGTGCCGGGAAGGCTGGTTGGCCAAACGGTCGATGAGGACGGTAAACGCGGTTTTGTGCTGACATTACAGGCTCGTGAACAGCATATCCGCCGTGATAAGGCGACTTCCAACATCTGTTCGAATCAAGCGTTGAACGCTCTGGCCGCTTCAGTAGCGATGACGGCCCTTGGGAAAACGGGTGTCAAGGAAATGGCCATCCGCAACATCCAAAAAGCGCATTATGCCAAGAAAGCACTACAGGATAAAGGGATCGATGTTGTATTTGACGGTCCTTCTTTTAACGAATTTGTCGTGAAGCTTCCTGCTTCCTACAAAGAAGTGAATGACAGACTGTTTGAGAAGGATATAATCGGCGGTTTCGATTTGGGACGTGTTTATCCGGAGCTTAAGAACCATATGCTCGTAGCGGTAACCGAATTACGAACAAAAGAAGAAATTGATGCATTTGCTGCGGAATTGGGGGATCGCTATGAATAAACAAGATCAATCACTAATTTTCGAAATCAGCACACCGGGGCGGATCGGCTACAGCCTGCCGGAATTGGATGTAGAGGCTGTTTCTATTGAAGAAATTCTTCCATCTGAATATATCCGCGATGAAGCAGCAGAACTTCCTGAGGTATCGGAACTGGATATTATGCGCCATTATACGGCACTCTCTCACCGTAACCACGGGGTGGACTCCGGTTTCTATCCGTTAGGTTCATGTACGATGAAATATAATCCAAAAATCAATGAAAATGTCGCGCGCATGAATGGCTTTGCCCATGTGCACCCATACCAGGACGAAGACACTGTCCAAGGTGCTTTGGAGTTGATGTACGATCTTCAGGAGCATTTAATCGAAATTACCGGAATGGATCAGGTAACCTTGCAGCCTGCCGCTGGAGCGCATGGGGAATGGACGGGGCTGATGATGATTCGCGCTTATCATGAAGCGAATGGCGATACAGCACGTACCAAGGTAATTGTTCCCGATTCCGCTCACGGTACGAATCCTGCTTCGGCAACGGTTGCCGGCTTTGAGACGGTCACGGTGAAATCAAATGAACACGGGCTTGTTGACCTTGAAGATTTAAAGCGGGTAGTAGGCCCTGATACAGCAGCCCTTATGCTGACAAATCCAAACACACTCGGTTTATTTGAAGAAAATATTTTGGAAATGGCAGAAATCATTCATAGTGCAGGTGGTAAGCTTTACTATGACGGCGCCAATTTGAATGCTGTGTTATCAAAGGCGCGTCCGGGGGACATGGGCTTTGATGTCGTTCATTTAAACCTCCATAAAACATTTACCGGCCCGCATGGCGGCGGCGGCCCCGGATCCGGCCCGGTTGGCGTGAAAAGCGATCTGATTCATTACCTTCCAAAACCGCTCGTCTCAGAAAAAGATGGCAGGTATTTCTTCGATTATGACAGGCCGCAATCGATCGGTCGAGTGAAGCCGTATTATGGAAACTTCGGCATCAACGTACGCGCCTATACGTATATCCGATCCATGGGTCCGGACGGACTTAAGGCTGTAACGGAAAATGCGGTCATCAATGCGAACTATATGATGAGGAGATTGGCACCTTATTTTGACCTTCCATATGACAGGCATTGTAAGCATGAATTCGTGCTAAGTGGTAAGCGTCAAAAGAAGCTCGGCGTCCGTACGCTTGATATTGCCAAAAGACTACTCGATTTTGGTTATCATCCGCCAACCATCTATTTCCCGCTTAATGTCGAGGAATGCATGATGATTGAGCCGACAGAAACCGAATCAAAGGAAACCTTGGATGCTTTCATCGATGCGATGATCCAAATTGCCAAGGAAACGGAGGAAACACCCGAAATCGTCCAAGAAGCTCCGCATACGACCGTGATCAAGCGTCTTGATGAAACGTTGGCGGCGAGAAAACCTGTCCTTCGTTATCAGGCATAAAAGAAAAATCCTTGTCAGTGATGAAAACTGACAAGGATTTTTTAAGCTTGCACACTCTGTTAAAGAATAATGAGGAAGTTAATCAAAAATGATTCTTGATTTTATAAATATAAGGGAAAAGGAGAAATGTATGAATTTTTACATCGCCTCTAGTTTTATGAACGTTCACACCGTTAGGCTCGTTAGCGAAAAGTTAAAAGAAGTTGGACATAAGCATACATATGATTGGACTCAAAATAATAGAGCTACAACTCTTGAAGAACTTAGGATAATAGGTGAAGAAGAGAAAAATGCTGTAATGGAATCTGATTTTATTGTCGTTTTATTGCCAGCAGGAAAAGGGAGTCATATAGAATTAGGAATTGCGTTAGGACAAAGAAAAAAAATTTATCTTTATTCGCCGGATGAAGAAATAAATAACGTTGAAATAATAAGCACATTTTATCACTTGCCTGAAGTAGAAAAAGTAATTGGCACTATAGATGAACTAGTTGAAACAGTGATTTCACAATCAACAGTTTGATAAACTAACAGGAACTTCATTACTATTTAAGGGTTGTTTTTTAGATTGAGACATATCAACAATAATATGGAACAAAGCCTAAGCTAAAAAAAGAACCCATGATAACATGGATTCTTAGTTTTTCGTTTTTATTTTGCCGCTCCATTGTTTAAAGCCGCCTTTTAAATGATAGAGCTCCTTGTATCCTTTTCGATGCAGCATTTGTGCCGCTCTTCCGCTTCTTAGTCCGCTTTGGCAATACAAATAGATCGGCTTGTCCGTACGAAGCTCCTTCAGGCGGGTTTTTAGCTGGGTTAAAGGAATATTCCTCGCCCCTAAAATATGCCCAGCTTCAAATTCATTCGGTTCCCGCACATCAATTAGCTGTGCTTTGCGGTATCCGGCCACGAATTCATCCTGACTTAAAGTCTTTGCTATTTTGCGTTGTCTAAGCAAGTTAAATATCGAATATGACATGAAACCAGCCAGGATAATCAAGAGAATATATAATGATGTCAAAGTCTTCAAACCCCTTTCTCTGCGATAAGCAATACAGACCAGACATGTCCTATTATAGTATTGAACGCTTATTTAATCAAAAAAAATTTATCGTAAATGATTTTATATTCTGGAAAGAGAGTTTGCTTTTTATTAGCGGATAAGTTTGATACACTACTATGGAAATGATGACTGTAAAGAAGGTTTGAGATATGACAAAAGAAGTGTGGGCATATATTGATTCGGGAGATTGTTCCCCATCATTTAATATGGCGATGGATGAAGTGCTGCTGAACTGGCACAGCAATGGCGAGATTCCGCCAGTGATTCGATTCTACGGCTGGAACCCGCCAACCCTTTCGATCGGCTATTTTCAAAAAGCTGAAAAGGAAATCAATCTCGACGAAGTGAAAAGACGAGGAGTCGGGTTCGTCAGGAGGCCAACCGGCGGACGGGCTGTATTGCATGAGCATGAGCTTACATACAGTGTCATCGTAACGGAAGAACATCCTGGCATGCCAAAGAATGTTACGGAAGCTTACCGGGTCATTTCCGAGGGAGTTTTAATGGGATTTCAAAATCTTGGCATGGATGCCTATTTTGCGGTTCCTAAAACCGATTCAGAAAAGGCAGCTTTAAAGGAACCGAGATCTTCCGTATGCTTTGATGCACCAAGCTGGTATGAGCTGGTGGTCGAAGGCAGGAAAGTCGCGGGCAGTGCGCAGACCAGACAAAAAGGCGTAATTCTGCAGCATGGCTCGATTCTGATTGATCTTGATGATGATAAACTGTTCAGCATGTTTAACTTCTCAAATGACCGGGTTAAGGAAAGAATGATGAAAAGCTTTAAAGATAAAGCGGTGGCCATACATGATCTGACAACCCGCAGAATCAATATTGCTGAAGCGAAGGAAGCATTTAAGAATGGATTTGCTGAAGGTCTTGATATTGAATTAAAACCTTATACTTTGAGCGAAAAGCAATTAGAGGAAATAGAACACCTTGCTAAAACAAAATATGAGAGCGATGAATGGACCTATATGAGATAGGTGGCCAGCGTCGCTTTTTTCTTTTAGGAGCTTTTAGAAAAATAAAAAAATTTTCAGATTTTTTAGGGTTATCCTGTTTTTTCAGCAACCACCAGCGTTTGAAAGAAGTACAAAAAATGCAACAGTTGAAATCGACTGTATTCGTCCGAAAACTGACAAAAATCGATAGTTTTCTACATAATCCTAACTGATTTAAGTGTTTATCGGTTTGACAAGAAGGGAAGGAATTGACCAAAATATCAATATGTAGTATCCGGTGAAATAATTAACACACCATATATTGATATTTGCGCTTTGGTGTGATAGATTAAGGGTACTTCAAAAATATATGACGTTCTTAGACAACTACATAAAGAAACCCGCATCTAAGAAGAGGATAGTAAGTAAAGGAGAGATGGTCATGGCTGTCGTTTTGAAAGACACGAGGAAGATTAATGTTGAGAGTTTGAATAAGGATATTTCCTTATTCCCACAGGTGCACAAGATCACACCTGACATGCACAGGACGCATAAGGGCGTCTCAAGGCTGGTGATGATTGACCGCTACTCGTTTAAGGATACGGCAAAAGTAACATTATCAAACGGTGACTTTGTCGTGCTCACCATTAAAGAAGATCCGAAGTTCCCGGCAAGGGGTCTCGGTTACATCCAGAACATTGATTGGGAAAACAAGCGGGCCGATGTATTGGTCGATGAAGAATATCGCGGGGTGTTGGACAATCCTAAAGAATTGGAAACGGGGATCATCAATCGTTCCCTCGATATCATTGAGAAACCGCTTGAAATTTTCTACGAACAAATCGCTAAGCGAAACGCTACGGGACTCGCTTCAGTAGAAAAAACTGAAGAAAAGCGCCAGGAATGGTTCGAAAAGTTCTATCAAGAGCTCGCCGATTTGAACTTTGTACCGGCCGGCCGCGTGTTGTACGGTGCCGGTGCTGATACAGACGTAACCTATTTCAACTGTTATGTAATGCCTTTCGTCCAGGATTCCCGTGAAGGAATTTCAGAACACCGGAAACAGGTCATGGAAATCATGAGCCGCGGCGGCGGTGTCGGTACGAACGGATCAACGCTTCGTCCACGCAACACGCTTGCTAAAGGTGTGAATGGTAAATCATCAGGTTCCGTATCATGGCTCGATGATATTGCAAAGTTGACGCATTTGGTTGAGCAGGGCGGGTCGAGACGTGGTAAAGCATCATGAGTGCCTCGTCTATAAATAAACCTCGTGAATTGCTGGGAACTCTTTGGAATGACTTGTTGGCTACAACGTAACTGGAAACGGTAAGCGTGAATGCTTGAAAACAACAAGTGGAGAAAGACAATCAGCAGCCAAGCTCCTTTAACATGGAGAAGGTTCAACGACCATCGAAAGCACGCTAAAGCAAGCGGAAGTGAGTAGAGTAGGAATCAAGTGATTCCGAAGCGCGGGGACACTCAGGATTTGAGTGTAAGATATGGTCTGGACTCTAAGGTGACTTAGAGAGTTGATGTAACGAATCAACGCAACAACTCAGCTCAGATGATCATGCTCTCGGATTGGCATCCAGATATCATTGAATTTATCATTTCTAAAATGCAAAACCCAAGAATCCTTCGTTATTTAATGGAAAATACAAATGATGAAACGATTAAGAAATATGCCAGCGAAAAGCTGAAATTTACACCTTTCACCGAACAAGAAGAAGCAATGTATCAGGGAATCGTGAATTACAAGCAGATTCCAGGAATGGGCGGATTTAATGATAAAATTATTAGAGATGCTGAGGAGAAACTGCGCATTGGCGGAACCTACACCGTTCATAATTCTGAATTCCTGACTGGGGCAAACATCTCAATCTGCCTGACAAAAGAATTCATGGATGCAGTTGAAAATGATGCAGAATATGAACTTCGTTTCCCTGATGTGGAAAGCTATGATGCTGCTGAAATGAAAGTTTATAACGAATCATGGCATGAAACCGGCGATGTCCGAGAGTGGAAAAAGCAGGGACATAAAGTCCGTGTCTACCGTAAAATCAAGGCTAAGGAACTCTGGAACCTGATTAACATCTGTGCCACTTATTCGGCTGAACCAGGCATATTCTTCATTGATAATGCCAATGAAATGACAAATGCCAAAGCGTATGGACAACAGGTAGTGGCGACAAACCCGTGTGGCGAGCAGCCCCTTGCTCCATTCTCAGTCTGTAACCTGGCTGCAGTAAACCTGGGTGAAATGGCTGATAAAGAAACGAAAACTGTAAACTTTGAAAAATTGAAAAAGACTGTGGAAATCGGCGTAAGAATGCAGGATAACGTTATTGACGCGACTCCTTATTTCCTAGAAGAAAATAAAAAGCAGGCTCTTGGCGAACGTCGGGTCGGGCTTGGAGTTATGGGACTCCATGATTTATTGATCTACTGTGAAACAGAGTATGGTTCTGAAGAAGGAAACATCTTGGTTGATAGCGTGTTCGAGACGATTGCAACTACTGCATACCGTACTTCGGTTGAACTCGCGAAAGAAAAAGGAAGCTTCCCATTCCTTGAAGCAAAAGAGCAGCAAGAAACAAACCGCTTAAGAAAAGCTTTCACTGAAACAGGCTTCATGCAGAAAATGCCTGAGGATGTGAGAAATGACATTCTAGAGTATGGTATCCGGAATTCACACTTGTTAACAGTAGCACCAACGGGTAAACAATCTGCCCCCTACATTCGTAAGAAAGTAGCGTAAACTTGGCTATATGCGGGAAACCCTGGAGTATCCTTTGCTACCTGTGCCTTGCCAGCATGAAAAGGTAAAAATGCAAAGGTGTTGGAATTGTTCCTTCCTGCCAGACAATCCGCAGGGAAGTCGTGGCTGACCCCTCAACGACTACACGCCGAGCACCAGTATAAATAACTGGTTGATGATATAGTCTGATCCTTATAGCGATATAAGGAGTGGGTACTGATAACCCCACCCTCCTAATGGAGAGTAACAATAATGAGCACTGGAACAATGGTCGGAGTCTCAACAGGCTTAGAACCTTACTTCTCATTCACTTATTTCCGAAGCGGACGCCTTGGGAAATTCATCGAAGTGAAAGCGGATATCGTTCAGGAATATCTGGACAGAAATCCTGAAGCGGATCCTAATAACCTGCCGCAATGGTTTGTATCTGCGATGGAGCTTGCTCCGGAAGCACATGCTGATGTACAATGCATCATCCAACGCTGGATTGACAGCTCAATCAGCAAAACCGTTAACGCACCAAAAGGCTATAATGTCGATCAGGTTCAAAAGGTATATGAGCGTTTGTACAAAGGCGGGGCCAAAGGCGGTACGGTTTATGTTGACGGAAGCCGTGACAGCCAGGTTCTGACTTTGAAAGCGGAAGAAAACAATCTTGATGAATTTGATTTAGAATATGAAGAGGATAAAAAGCCGAAAGTGGTCCTTGTTGATACAATTAACGAATTGCGGTCCACGAATGTAACAATCGGTTCTGAAGTAGGCGATACTTGCCCGGTCTGCCGTAAAGGCGAAGTAAACGAAATAGGCGGCTGCAACACATGTACCAACTGCGGCGCCCAATTGAAATGCGGTTTGTAAACCACTTGAAACCTGACAGCGATATTCGTTGTCAGGTTTTTTACGTATGAGTTGGACTCGTCTGTACATTTCCTTTTTTTGTTCGAAAACATTTCAGCGTTTAGGACATGATACTAATACAATTGTCTGATGAGGTGTGGGGATGGAAAAGAAGGTATGTGTAGAAGAGAATAAAGTGAGTGTGTGGTGTATCGTAAGCATGGCTTCGATCCCTCTTGTAATGACGCTGGGAAATTCAATGCTGATTCCGATTTTGCCCATCTTCGAGGATAAGGTAGGAATTACCTCTTTTCAATCGAGTATGGTCATTACAAGCTACTCGATTTCTTCCATCTTTCTGATACCTGTAGCCGGGTATTTATCCGATAAATTCGGCAGAAAAAAAGTGATTCTGCCGGCACTGATCATCGCCCTTATAGGCGGACTGATCGCCGGTTTTGCCTCATGGAAACTTGATCAGCCCTTCACGTGGATTATTATCGGCCGAGTTTTACAAGGCATCGGAGCCTCCGGTGCTTCACCAATCATTTTGCCTTTAGTCGGAGATCTTTATAAAGATGATGACGAAAAAACGAGTTCGAGCTTAGGCATTATTGAAACAAGCAATACATTTGGTAAAGTGCTTAGTCCAATTTTGGGATCGCTATTTGCCGCCTTTTTATGGTATCTTCCGTTTTTCTCGATTTCCTTTTTTAGCCTGATTTCGATCATCCTCGTGTTTTTCTTTATAAAGGTGCCGAAAGAGAAGGAGGAGCCAAAAAAGTTTAAGGAATTTGTAAGTATAACGAGGAAAACGTTCAAACAGGAAGGAAGATGGCTGTATACGGTCTTCCTGTTAGGTGCGTATGTGATGCTTATTTTATTTGCCATGCTTTTTTTCCTGTCTGACAGCCTGGAAATAATCCATCAATTAAAAGGTGTAAAAAAAGGTTTTATCATTGCGATTCCGCTTTTCTTGCTTTGTATCTCATCATATGTATCGGGTAGGAAAATCAAAGGTAGCCTGCCTTTGATGAAGAAATTAATAATAGGCTGTCTGATTCTTATGTCAGTAAGTATCGTTTTTGTTGGATACGTGAAAGCGCGGCTGATTTTACTTCTGGTGGTTACCAGCCTTGTCGGGATTGCGATAGGAGCCTTATTGCCAACATTAGATGCTATGATTACTGAAAATATTGAGAAGGATGAACGAGGGACTATTTCTTCATTTTACAGCTCGGCGCGTTTTTTCGGAGTGGGTTTGGGACCGCCGCTCATGTCGATCCTTATGAAAAACTATTTGAACATAAGCTATATTGCCTCCGGGGTTATTGGACTCATCATTTTGTTGATCGTCATGAAGTTCATCCACACCGAGAACGCAGATGAGCATGCATGAACAGAAATTGTTGAAAGACCGATTACAAAAATGTATTCGGTCTTTTTATGTAGTAAGTATAATTCTCTTTAAATTTGATGAATGTCTAGTTACAGCGCCCAGCCGCTCGGACTTGCACAGGATGAGCTGACCTCGACGTAAGACATAAGGACGTGGCAGTTCTTAGTCGATGTTCCATTCTGCAGGGCGCTTTCACTTTTCTTTAAAGATTTTCATTCTGTTGTGCGATCTCATCCTCGGCTAAAATTCCGTTTGCTGTCTTTAATTCCATATATTCATCCACTGAATCTCCCGGTACCGTCTTTCGGTTCGGGTCAGTTTCAATCGTCAGTTTCTCTTCCTTTGGGGCATTGGTTAGAAATTGGTCCTCTCTTTTTTCCATGTGCTGCTTGTCACCTCCGATCTATTAAATTTTCCCATAAGAAAATCAACATGAGAACTCAAGGATTCAGAAAAACTATCCTTAGGAATAGGGTGTCAATTTTGACTTACCTGCATACTGTCGTAAAAGGAGAGCATAGATATGAAACCATTCGTCCCGCAACTCGTATATATCGAACCAAAAGCATTGGATTATCCGCTTGGCCGTGAACTGAAACAGAAGTTCGAGGACATGAACATAGAAATCAGGGAAACGACGTCGCATAACCAAATCAGGGGGTTGCCCGGAGATAATGACCTTCAGAAATACCGGGTCGCCAAATCGACTTTGGTCATTGGTATCCGGAAGACGTTGAAATTTGATACATCTAAGCCGTCCGCTGAATATGCAATTCCGCTCGCTACAGGGTGTATGGGACATTGCCATTACTGTTACCTGCAGACAACTCTTGGCAGCAAGCCTTACATACGGTCTTATGTCAATCTGGATGAGATTTTCGAAGCAGCCGATAAATATATGGAGGAAAGAAAACCGGAAATCACAAGGTTTGAAGCAGCCTGTACATCCGATATTGTCGGTATCGATCATTTAACTCACTCATTAAAGAAAACCATTGAATTCTTTGGACAAAAAGAATTTGGCTTGCTAAGGTTCGTTACCAAATTCCATCATGTCGATCATTTGCTTGATGCCAAGCACAATGGGAAAACAAGGTTTCGCTTCAGCATCAATTCCCGCTATGTGATTAAAAATTTCGAACCGGGAACATCTTCTTTTGAAGAAAGGATAGAAGCAGCGAGGAAAGTAGCGGGTGCCGGGTATCCACTTGGATTCATCGTTGCGCCGATTTATATCCATGAAGACTGGAAAGCAGGCTATCTTGAACTGTTTGAACGTTTAAGTGAGTCATTGCAAGGGATAGATCTATCCAATTTAACCTTTGAATTAATTCAGCACCGGTTCACGGCTCCGGCAAAACGGGTGATTCAGAAAAATTATCCAAAGTCAAAGCTTGAGCTGGATGAAAGCAAACGTAAATACAAATGGGGTCGGTACGGAATTGGAAAGTATGTCTATCAAAATGAAGAAGCTAATGAATTGGAATCAACAATCAGAGACTATATCGGCCGCTTTTTTCCAGAAAGTGAAGTTCAGTATTTTACCTAAATCAATAAAGTTAAAAATTCAGTGACATACAGCTTTTCCCCTGCTTAAAGTGTATAAAAGGCCTTTAGCGGGGTGGGCAAGTTGCTTATTGACGGGGTGTTTTCCGGAGGGGGAATTAAGGGCTTTGCATTGGTCGGCGCTTTACAGGTACTGGAGGAAAGAGGATTCACATTCTGCAGGACGGCCGGGACAAGTGCAGGCTCGATTATTGCGGCGTTCATTACAGTCGGCTACAATGGCCGTGAAATAAATGATATGTTAAACGACATGGATGTAATCCAGCTTTTGGATGCCAGAAGAAGAAACAGGTTTCCAATTCCGTTTGCAAAATGGCTAATGGTTTATTGGAAGCTCGGTTTGTATAAGGGAGACGCCCTTGAAAAATGGATAGCCGAAAAGCTTGCAGCAAGAGGAGTCGTCAGGTTTTCGGATCTTCCATTTCAAAGCTTGAGAATTATCGTTTCCGACATTTCAAATGGAAGATTAGTTGTGCTGCCGGATGACCTTGTTAAGTACGGAATTGATCCTGGTAGTTTTCCGGTCGCAAAAGCAGTACGAATGAGCTGCAGCATTCCTTATTTTTTTGAACCAGTCAAGCTGCTGGATAAGGGCAGACATAGTCATGTGTTTGTGGATGGCGGTGTGTTGAGCAATTTTCCGATGTGGCTATTCGATTCGGAACATGTAAAAAAGAGGCGTCCTGTTCTCGGAATGAAACTAAGCGGAGATAAAGAACGCGAAAAACCTCATGAAGTGGACAACGCACTTGAGATGTTCAGCGCTCTGTTCAAGACGATGAAGGATGCTCACGATTCCAGGTATATCTCAAGAAAACATGTTAACAATATTATTTTCATTCCGATGAAGGGCGTGTCGGCGACTGAATTTGAATTAACAGAGGAGAACAAGGCTATGCTTGTTAATCAGGGGAAACAATCGGCTGAAAAGTTCCTAAAAAAATGGACCTATTAAAAAATCGGGCTTTTTAAAACGAAGCCCGATTTTTCTTTTTATTTTTTTTTCCTTCAATGACGGTTAGGTTTGCTTCCGATTTTTTTCTGATTTTCGATTTCTTCGCTGATTTGGCTAGAGAAAAGTTAGCGACATTATCCCGTTTTGCCTTTGTGGATTTCTGCCTTTTTTTTGATTGGCGAGCGGCTTTAAGAAATGCTCGTTGCTCTTTTTTTTCAGGTTTATCCTTTGTTAAACGTTTATAAATCAAATAAACAATTCCCACCACAACTGCGATAATCAGGACGCTTCTAATCAAGCTCCATGGATTGTGAAACAGTTGGCTGGCGAGTCCGAGAACGGCCAAGGCAATGATCCCGTAAATGATACGATTCAACAAAGACACCTCCTTAAGAGCATCATGAGCATTTTTGCCGCTTTTTAAACGATTTTTATAAAATAATCCTAAACTATTTTTTCCTTATGCTATTTTTTTACACAATATCTTCTGTTTTTAAACCTGCGTTTTCCAGTCTGAGAAGTTCATTGAAAGAAGCCAGGGCCACTTCAACTTGGTCATCTGTCGGCTCTTTCGTGGTCAAAAGCTGCAACCATAGACCAGGATAGCCAAGATAGCGCAGAACGGGAACATCTCTCAATTTGTTTGTAAGCTGAAGCACTTCAAAGGAGATGCCGAGGACCACTGGAATGAGCAATATCCGATTGACGACTCTCAGCCAGAGAGGATCCGTTGGAAAGAACATATAGACAAAAACCCCTACAAATACAGTGAATAACATAAAGCTTGAGCCACAGCGGTAATGGAGCCTGGACTGGGCTTGAACGTTTTCGATAGTAAGTTCTTTGTCGTTTTCAAAACAATTGATAATCTTGTGCTCAGCTCCGTGATATTGGAAAACCCTTTTAATGATCGGGGTGAGCGACACAAAATATATATAGGAAAACAATAGGAGAAGCTTGAAGAAGCCTTCTACAAGAATCTGGGCGGTCTTACCCTCGAAAATCGGTTGCATTAAATCAGCGAGAAAAACCGGGATGAGTGTAAATATCAATTTTCCAAAAATGAATGAGAGCACGCCAATGGCTGCTACACCTAGCCACATTGTCAGCTTCGACGATGATGCCGCTTCCTTTGCGATTTCCCCATCATCAGCAGGATCGACATCAAAGCGTTCTGATGAAAAGTTTAGATGCTTTGAGCCGTTGGCACTTGAATCTATGATGGCTACGATCCCGCGTAAAAAAGGGACTTTTTTTAATTTCTTAAGCAGGGGCTTACTTTCTCGTGGTACATGAAAATATTCTATTGAAGAGTCTTTACGCCGGACCGCGGTAACGGTGTGGTGTTTGCCGCCAAACATGACGCCTTCCACTACCGCCTGCCCTCCGTATACTGGTTTTTGGGTTTCAGACAATTTCTACACCAACCTATGCTGTTATTTGGGACCCTTCGTACTACTTCTTTATCATACTAAAAAAAACAATATTTTTATACTTTAATTGTTCGACTTTGATTGCATGGATGAATTCATAGAAATATTGCATGCAGGGAAGGGGCATGTTACTTAATGGAGGTGAAAGATATGTCTGAGCTAAATGAAGAACAAACCGGACGGGATGTACCAAGGTCTCTTGTCATGGATTCCATGGTCATTGGTTTTATTAGCGGTGTTTTTTGGAGCCTAATGGCCCAGGTTGCCTACTTTTTTAATTTTTTGGACTTCAGCCCAAAAGTTCTTCTAACTTCATGGATTACTTTAGAATGGGCCAAAGGCTGGCTCGGGGTGGTCATATCCATCCTGCTTTTTGGAATCCTTTCCATTTTGGTAGCTCTCGTTTACTATGCTTTATTAAAAAAGGCCACAAGTATTTTTGCCGGTCTGCTATATGGACTGGTTTTATGGCTGATTTTAGTTTTTATTTTAAAACCGATGTTCCCTGATTTTCCCTCTTATGCGGAAATGACGGGTAACACCATTATCACTAGCATCTGTCTTTTTATCTTATTTGGGGTATCTATCGGCTATTCAATTTCTTACGAACATCAGGAGCTCGAAAAGATAGAAAAGATGGAAACGGAAATGACCTGATTATAGATCACGCATTGAACATGAAAAGATGCTTGCTCTTTTCTGTGTAACATAATTTGGGATTATGATAGAATGTTCATGTTGAACATTCTTTTTTCAATTCAGCAGATAAAGCGGGTGTAGCATGAAAATTATATTAGTGATAAACGGACCTAATCTTAATCGGTTAGGCAAGCGGGAGCCAAAGCAATACGGAACAGAGACGCTTTCCGATTTAGAGAATTCTTTAAGGCAAAATGAGGAAGGGCTCGAAATCAGCCTGAATTTCTTCCAATCTAACCATGAAGGAGCCATTATTGATAAACTGCACTGGGCCGAAGACAATGGCGTAAAGGGCATCGTTATCAATCCAGGAGCGTTTACACACTACAGCTATGCGATTCGGGATGCGATTGCTGCTATAAAAATCCCCGTCATCGAAGTACATATTACAAACGTTCATGCCCGGGAGGATTTCAGGCATGTATCCGTTATTGCACCGGTTGCGGCCGGTCAAATCGTCGGACTTGGTCTGCAAGGCTACGAATTAGCGCTTCATGCATTAAAAAAATTATAAAGGAGTGAAACGTGAGATGGAAAAATTAGAGCGACTCCGCGAAAAAATGGAGATTGTCCAGGTTGATGGATTTTTGATCACAAGCACATATAACCGCCGCTATATGACGAACTTCACCGGTTCTGCGGGTATTGTGCTGATTTCCCTCAAAGAAGCGAAATTCATTACGGATTTCCGCTATATGGAACAGGCAGGAAAGCAGGCTCAAGGGTTTGAAATTATCCAGCACACTGGTACGATTACCGATGAAGTGGCCAGTCAGGCAAAAGCGATGGGCATCAAAAGGCTTGGTTTTGAACAGGATCACGTCACGTTTGGGTCATACAAAGTGTATGAAACCGCTTTTGAAGGTGAGCTCGTCCCGGTATCCGGCCTGATAGAGAAATTGCGCTTGATTAAGACACCGTCAGAGATTAAGATATTAAAGGAAGCCGCTCAGATTGCCGATGCGGCATTTACCCATATCACACAATATATCCGTCCCGGTTTAACCGAATTGGAAGTTTCCAATGAACTTGAGTTTTTTATGAGAAAGCAGGGAGCTTCCTCTTCTTCCTTCGACACGATTGTCGCTTCAGGGTACCGCGGGGCTCTTCCGCACGGGGTTGCTTCTGATAAAGTGATTGAAAAGGGAGAATTGGTCACGCTTGATTACGGAGCTTATTACAACGGGTACGTATCCGATATTACCCGAACCCTGGCAGTGGGCCAGCCGAGTGATGAGTTAATAAATATTTACAACATCGTTCTTGAAGCACAACTGCGGGGAATGGCCGGCATCAAGCCGGGCATGACTGGAAAAGAAGCAGACGCACTAACCCGTAATTTTATTGCCGAAAAAGGATACGGAGAAAGTTTTGGCCATTCAACCGGTCATGGCATCGGCCTCGAAGTGCATGAAGGACCGGCACTTTCCGTAAGATCTGAAACCATACTTGAACCAGGCATGGCTGTAACCGTGGAACCGGGCATTTATGTGGCAGAATTAGGCGGTGTCCGGATCGAAGACGATACGATCATTACCACCCGCGGCAATGAATCGCTCACCCATTCAACTAAAGAGTTAATTATTCTGTAAAACATGTAGGAGGACAAAAGATGATTTCCGTCAATGATTTTCGTACCGGGTTAACAATTGAAGTAGACAATGCCATTTGGCAGGTAATTGAATTCCAGCATGTAAAGCCAGGTAAAGGAGCTGCGTTTGTACGTTCAAAGCTTCGGAACCTTCGTACAGGCTCCATCCAGGAAAAGACCTTCCGGGCCGGTGAAAAAGTAAGCAAAGCCCATATCGAAAACCGCAAGATGCAATATTTGTATGCAAGCGGCGACAACCATGTGTTTATGGATAATGAAACATATGATCAAATCGAACTTCCTGAAACGAGCATCGAGAGGGAATTGAAATTCTTGAAGGAAAACATGGAAGTGCATATCATGACATTCCAAAGTGAAACGCTTGGGGTAGAGCTTCCAAACACAGTTGAACTAGAAGTTACAGAAACAGAACCGGGAATTAAGGGGGACACCGCTTCCGGTGGAACGAAACCGGCAACCCTTGAAACAGGACTTACAGTCCAGGTTCCTTTCTTCATAAACCAGGGAGACCGTCTGATCATCAATACAACAGAAGCTTCCTATGTATCGCGTGCATAAGAAAAGTCCAAAACCGGAGATCTTGAATCTCCGGTTTTTTTGTGCTCAATTTTGTTAGGAATCCGGGACTGGTTACAAAATGGGAAAGTTCTCCCCCGGTTCCAAAACTAATCAACCCGACGGAAAGTTTCCGCAACGAAAAAAGGGCCTGGCAACAAAACTAAAATTCCGCCAACAAAAGTCGCTGTTTCGGCAACAAAACTAGTCAAAGCGGCAACAAAACTGGAAATTTCCGCAACAAAAAAAGGGCCTGGCAACAAAAACAGAATTCCGGCAACGAAAGTCGCTGTTCCGGCAACAAAACTAGTCAAACCCGCAACAAAATCGGAATTTCCGCAACAAAAAAGGGCCTGACAACAAAACTGAAATTCCGGCAACGAAAGTCTCTGTTCCGGCAACAAAACTAGTCAAACCGGCAACAAAATCGGAATTTCCGCAACAAAAAAAGAGCCTGGCAACAAAACCAGAATTCCGGCAACGAAAGTCTCTGTTTCGGCAACAAAACTAGTCAAACCGGCAACAAACTGGAAATTTCCGCAACAAAAAAAGGGCCTGGCAACAAAACTGGAATTTCGGCAACAAAAGTCGCTGTTTCGGCAACAAAACCAGTCAATGCGGCAACAAAACCGAAATTTCCGCAACAAAAAAAGAGCCTGGCAACAAAACTGAAATTCCGGCAACGAAAGTCTCTATTCCGGCAACAAAACTAGTCAAACCGGCAACAAACTGGAAATTTCCGCAACAAAAAAAGAGCCTGGCAACAAAAACAGAATTCCGGCAACGAAAGTCGCTGTTTCGGCAACAAAACCAGTCAAAGCGGCAACAAAATGGAATTATCCGCAACAAAAAAAGGGACTGGCAACAAAACTGGAATTTCGGCAACAAAAGTCGCTGTTTCGGCAACAAAACTAGTCAAACCGGCAACAAAATCGGAATTTCCGCAACAAAAAAAGAGCCTGGCAACAAAACTGGAATTTCGGCAACAAAAGTCCCTGTTCCGGCAACAAAACTAGTCAAACCGGCAACAAAATCGGAATTTCCGCAACAAAAAAAGGGCCTGACAACAAAACTGAAATTCCGGCAACGAAAGTCGCTGTTTCGGCAACAAAACCAGTCAAACCGGCAACAAAATGGAATTATCCGCAACAAAAAATGGGACAGGCAACAAAAACAGAATTCCGGCAACGAAAGTCGCTGTTTCGGCAACAAAACTAGTCAAAGCGGCAACAAAATCAAAATTTCCGCAACAAAAAAAGAGCCTGGCAACAAAACTGGAATTTCGGCTACAAAAGTTCTCAACCCGGCTACAATCAGCAGCAACCCGGCTACAAAAATGAAATTCCGGCTACGAAATCTGGGATTGGCTACAAAAATGAGATTCTCGCTACAAAAGTCCCCAACCCGGCTACAATCCGCAGAAAACCCGCTACAAAACTAAAATTCCCGCTACGAAATATGGAATTGGCTACTTTAAAATACTTGCCAATCGTCGAGGTTTCCTCCATAACTGTTCATCAATGCCAGTCATAAACTGTGCGGACAGGCATACATTTTAAATAATGAACGAGGGGGGTAGCTATGGAAAGTGTCCTGTCACTTTTGCCGAAAAAGATTCATGAACAGCTAAGGTCTGTTCCACCGGCCGAGGCCGAAAAAATCGAAGAGCTTCGCATCCGTGTCGGGAGGCCTCTTGAAATCATTATCGGCGGCAGGCCATCTTTTATGCCGTACCTGGTGAGTGCTGCGGATGCTCAAGGATTGCTCAGTCGTCTGAGCCAATTTTCTTTATATACGCTTGAGGAAGAATTGAAACGAGGTTATATAACGGTTGCAGGAGGACATAGAGTGGGCCTGGCCGGCAAAGTTATCCTGGAGAATGGTGCTGTTAAAGCGATCAGGGATGTCTCCTCTTTTAACATAAGGATAGCCAGGCAGAAAATCGGTGCTGCGCAAGGCTTGATTCCCTATCTATTCATGGGAGGATGGCAACATACCATGATCATCGGTGCACCGCAAAGCGGTAAGACGACTTTGCTCCGGGACATCGCGCGCATTATTTCAGGTGGAGATGAACGAAATCAGATTCAGCCGAATAAGGTAGGAGTTGTTGATGAACGTTCGGAAATTGCAGGCGCGGTCCATGGGGTGCCGCAGCTGGAATTTGGTCCGAGGATGGATGTGCTTGACGGCTGTCCAAAGGCAGAAGGAATGATGATGATGATCCGATCGATGTCTCCGGATGTTCTCGTCGTCGATGAAATTGGCCGGGCTGAAGATACGATGGCCGTGTTGGAAGCGGTGAATGCGGGGATCAAGCTGATCATCACCACTCACGGGCATTCATTGGAGGATGTTAAAAAACGTCCGAATATTGCCCATATCCTTGAACAGAACATATTCGAAAGATTCATTGAATTAAAAAGAGATGAAGATGGAGGGAGAATTTCAACCGTTCTGGATGCCCGGGGTCAGCCTATTTCACGGAAACTGGGGGTTTCATAGATGTTTAAGCTAATAGGTGCGGCAATCATTATTTTAGCCACGACCTGGACTGGATTTGAAGCTTCCAGACATTTGAGCCAGCGGCCGCGCCAGCTAAGGCAGCTGAAGGTGGCTTTGCAATCGCTGGAAGCAGAAATTATGTATGGTCATACTCCTCTCGCGGAAGCAGCCTTTAAGCTTTCGAAGCAAATGCCTAAACCGCTCTCATGGTTTTTTGAATCGTTCGCTAACCGTCTTACTTCAGGCGAAACGACTGTGAAGGATGCCTGGGATGAGTCCTTAAAAGAGATATGGAAATGGCTTGCATTAAAACAGGGGGAATTTGAAATTCTATCCCAATTTGGTGAAACACTCGGCAGGCATGATAGATATCATCAGCAAAAACAGATACAGCTCACGATGACGCATTTGGAACGGTTCGAGAACGACGCGATCGACCGGCAGGGAAAATACGAAAAAATGGTCAAAAGCCTTGGCTTTCTATCCGGCTTGTTATTAATAATTTTGCTAATGTAGGCAGATACGGGAGGAAATGAGATGGGCATGGATGTAGACATCATATTTAAAATTGCCGGTGTCGGAATTGTAGTGGCTTTTTTGCATACAATTTTGGATCAGGTCGGAAAAAAGGAATACGCTCAATGGGTCACCCTTTTTGGTTTTATTTATATCTTATTCATGGTTGCGTCGATCGTGGAGAATCTCTTCCAGAAAATCAAATCTGTGTTTTTGTTTCAGTAGGGAGGGGATGGCCATTGAAATTATCAAAATAGCCGGGATCGCATTGGTGGCCACCTTCCTCGCCCTTATCATCAAGGAGCAAAAGCCGAATTTTGCCTTCCTGCTGGTGGTCTTTGTCGGTTGTTCGATCTTTCTTTTTTTGGCGGATAAAATTCATGAAATCATTCAGATGCTCGAAAAAATCGCAGTCAATGCCAATGTCAATATGGTGTATCTTGAAACGATTCTAAAGATTGTTGGGATTGCTTATATTGCCGAGTTTGCCTCCCAGATAACGAAAGATGCCGGACAAGGATCGCTTGCTTCAAAGATTGAACTCGCCGGCAAAATATTGATTTTGGCAATGGCGATCCCGATTCTGACAGTCATCATCGAAACGATTATTAAGATGATTCCGAGCTGACAGACGGTATCTGTTAATTACAGGTGAGGTGAATATATGAAGCCAAAAATATACTACCTATCGCTCATGCTGCTTTTCCTCTTTTTTTTTCAGGGCAGCACGGTCCTTGCCTCCCCCGCCGCTGAAACAGAACCCATTATGCAATCGGAGCTTGTTCAGTCTCAAATCGACAAGCTCGGAGTGGACGAGCTGAAACAATATTGGGATGATGTCATCTCTGAATACGGAGGTTTTTTGCCGGAAAGCCAAAAAGGCAGCTTCATGGATTTTATCAGCGGGGAAAAGCAGTTTTCATTCGCGGAATGGTTTAAGGGATTGGGAAAATTCATTTTCCATGAATTGATTGTAAATGGTAAGCTGCTTGGCTCATTGATATTGCTTACTGTGTTCAGCATGTTTCTCCAGTCGCTCCAAAATGCCTTTGAACAAAGTTCCATCAGTAAAGTTGCCTATGCGATTGTATATATGGTGCTGATTATTCTCGCACTTAACAGCTTTCATGTCGCCATTACCTATACGAAGGAAACAATCGATTTAATGATTTCCTTTCTGATGGCGTTGATCCCTTTGCTGCTCGCTTTGATTGCCGCTTCGGGCGGTGTAATCTCGGCGGGATTCTTTCATCCGGTGCTTTTCTTTCTCATGAACACGAGCGGGATCTTGGTTCAATATGTCGTCCTGCCGCTGCTGTTTCTCTCAGCACTTCTCAGCATTGTCAGCACGTTGACGGACCAATATAAAGTGACACAGCTTGCCCAGCTGCTTCGAAACTTTGGAATCGGGATTCTTGGAGCTTTCATGACCGTTTTTCTCGGTGTCATTTCCGTTCAGGGAGCCACATCGGCTGTTGCTGACGGGATAACATTAAGAACCGCGAAGTTTATTACCGGCAATTTCATACCGGTGATCGGGAGAATGTTTACGGATGCTACAGATACTGTTATTAATGCATCCGTCCTCTTGAAAAATACCGTGGGGGTGGCAGGTATGGCGATCCTGCTTATGATCACGGCCTTTCCGGCCATCAAGATATTGATTGTCTCCTTCATCTATAAGCTTGCAGCGGGGCTTTTGCAGCCGCTTGGCGGAGGACCGGTGATCAACTGTCTCGATATTATCAGCAAAAGCATGATTTATATTTTTGCGGCTCTGGCTATTGTATCGCTTATGTTTTTTCTAAGCATAACGATTATTATAGCGGCCGGAAATATTACGCTCATGGTGAGGTGAGGAAAGGAGCAGGAGCATTGGAATTTTTAACGGGATGGATTACGAATATCATTTTGTTTGTGTTACTAGCCACTGTCATTGATATGCTGCTCCCGAGCTCGGCGATGCAGAAGTATGCGAAGATGGTCATTGGTCTCTTGCTGATTGCGGTTATCATATCGCCGGTGCTTTCCTTATTTAACACCGATTTTGATCAATTGCTGGCAGAAGCAACGGCTTCTTTCCAGAAGGGTGAGCAAAAGAATCTGGAAAATTTAACAGAAATGAAGAAAAAAGAAATACAAGCCTCACAACATGCATATATTTTAGAACAAATGGCTGTCGGGTTGAAGGCAGGAGTGGAAGAGGAGTTGATAGCGAAGTACGAAATGGAAATTCAATCCATTCATTTAGAAGTAAAAAATGCTAAACAACCTGAGATGCCGGAGGACTTAGAAAAGATTGTACTGGAATTGGACAAAGCAAAGAGTGAAACAGACTCAGTAGAGGTTGTCACGAAAATAGAAATCAATACAGGGGACACAGCTCCGCAGAAACAGCCTGCCAACTTGGACGAGATTAAAAAATTTCTCGCAGCGAATTGGTCCGTAGATGAACAAGTGATTGAAATAGCCGGGGAAGGGAGTGGCTGGAAAAATTGAAAAATGATAAAGGTCCTATAACCTGGCTTTACAAACTATTCATTAAAGATGGGGAACCAAAAGAGAAAAAACCTTCACTCTATGCTTACGTTTTCGTGGTCCTTATTATTGGAGTCGGAATCATGACCGCAGGGAACTTTTTGACAACCGATCAGACCAAAATGGATCCAAACGATGCAATGCCTGCTTTCAATGACAAAGAGTCGGAAGAGGAAGTGCCGGCATTCGGCCGGAAAGAACAAGTGGAAATCAAATCGATTAAGGATTATGAGAAATATTTGCAAACCGAAATGAAGGAAGCGCTTGAAGCGATTTCAGGCGTTGATGATGTCAAAGTAGTTGTAAACGTGGATGCTTCCGAACAGAAAATCTTTGAAAAAAACAAGGTCACGCAAAAGCAAATCACGGAAGAAACGGATCAGGACGGCGGCAAACGGACAGTCGAAGATTCGAATATTGATGAGCAGCTCGTCATTATAAAAAGTGGTGAGAAAGAAGGCCCAATTGTTTTAGAAACGAAAAAACCAAAAATTCGCGGTGTCCTGGTCGTAGCAAAGGGTGCTGAGAATATCCAGATAAAAAAGTGGATCATCGAAGCAGTTACAAGGTCACTTGACGTACCGAGCCACAGGGTTTCGGTAATGCCTAAAAAATAAGGGGGAAGAAATCCATGTTATTAAAAAAACAAACCGTTTGGTTATTGACGATGTTAAGCCTTGTCGTTGTATTATCTGTCTACTATTTGACCGCGCCGCCAAAGGATTCTTCAAATATGGTAGCCACTGAGCAAAAAGAGGACAAACAGCAGACCGAGACCAAACAGCAGACCGAGACCAAACAAGCTGAAAAAGAAAATACAGGAGAGCCGGCCGCCGAAAAAGAAAGCAAATCGGGTGCTACTGTCGTGACTGAACAAACGGACGATGATACTTTCGCGATACTGCGTATGGAAATTCAGGATAGCCGCGCCAAACAAAAAGAGGAATTGACGTTAGTCATGGCAGATACTGAGATCTCGGCGGAAGAAAGAAGCAAGGCAGCGGCATCGATTAAAGAATTGAGTGAGATTGATGAAAAAGAACAAATCATTGAATCGTTAATTGAAGCGATGAATTACGACGCCGCGCTTGTTCGAGTGAAAGGTAAGGATGTTAACATTACCGTAAAAGCAGATAAAGCCAATGCCTCTGCCGCCAACAATATCATCAGGCTTGTAAATGATGAATTGGAAAGTATGCACAATGTGGCGGTCGCATTCCAACCGAAAAAATAATTGGATTCTTTCTATAAATGAACGCTTGGTTATAAACCTAAGCGTTTTCTTATGTTTCTTGCACCCTTTGTCAGCCAAAACTTTGCAGGTGAAATAAAAGGAGTGTTAAACTATATAAGTTGAACTAAAGATTACGCATTAATAAATTTTTGGCTCATTTAAGCTCCAACAGGATAGGCCGGGGAGAAAGCGAGCTTTCTCTCGGCCTATCCTGTTGGAGCAACCTTTCAGCTTTGCTGAAAGGCATGTGAAACTCTGGTTTCACATGAATGAGCCAAAATTAAATCATTCATTCAACTTATATAGTTAAGACTATGTATTGAATTTTGGCAAGCTATTATCGTATGATATTAGTATCTAGTCATAAATTTACCGATAAGTCTGGATGATTCCTTCGAAATGATCTGTTAAAAAAATAGACAAGGGGTGCCGTAATGTTAAAGGTACAAGAAATTCGTGAACTTATTAAATTGATTGATCAATCAAACATTAATGAATTTGTTTATGAGCAAGATGGAACAAAAATTAAAATGAAAAAGAAAGCAGCTCAGGAACAACCGGTTTCTGTCATCGCTGAAACGGTACAGGCCCAAGTTCCGGTACAGGAACAGCCTGTAAAGCAGGAGAAAGCCGCGGTTGTTGCATCCGCTCCCGCTCAGGAGACACAGGAGTCCAATCAAGAAAATTTACATAAAATTGTATCACCGATGGTCGGAACATTCTATCAGTCTCCTTCTCCTGATGAAGACATATATGTTAAAGCTGGATCGAAGGTCAAAAAGGATTCGATCGTTTGCATTGTTGAAGCGATGAAACTGTTTAACGAAATCGAAGCGGAAATTGAAGGGGAAATCGTCGAAATATTAGTGAGTGATGGCCAATTAGTCGAATATGGCCAGCCATTGTTTTTAGTTAAGCCTGAATAAGGAGCTGTTACAGATGATTAAAAAGCTACTGATCGCAAACCGCGGTGAAATTGCCGTCCGTATTATCCGGGCCTGCAAGGAATTGGGCATTGAGACGGTCGCTGTCTTTTCTGAAGCCGACAGAGAGGCGCTTCATGTCCAGCTTGCAGATGAGGCATATTGTATAGGTCCGACTGCATCCAAAGACAGTTACCTTAATTTCACGAACATTATCAGCACGGCAAAGCTTACCGGTTCGGATGCCATTCATCCCGGTTATGGATTCTTGGCTGAAAACTCGGATTTCGCTGACCTGTGCCGTGAGTGTGGAATCATTTTTGTAGGTCCGTCCCCCGAGGCGATTTCAAAAATGGGCACAAAGGATGTTGCGAGGGAAACGATGCGCAAAGCGGGAGTACCGATTGTTCCCGGATCACAAGGCATTATCAAAGATAATGATGAAGCGATAAAACTAGCAGAAAAAATCGGTTATCCGGTCATCCTAAAGGCTACTGCTGGCGGAGGCGGAAAAGGAATCCGTGTTGCGAGAACCGAGGATGATCTGATTAAAGGTCTCCGCATTACCCAACAGGAAGCCATGACCGCGTTCGGCAATGCCGGGGTCTATATTGAAAAGTATATTGAAGATTTCCGTCACGTTGAAATCCAGGTGATGGCCGATTCACACGGAAACGCCATCCACTTGGGTGAGCGGGATTGTACGATTCAACGACGCTTGCAAAAACTGGTTGAAGAGACTCCTTCTCCGGCTTTGGATAGTGAAATGCGCGAGGAGATGGGGACTGCGGCTGTAAAGGCAGCGGTGGCTGTGGACTATTCGGGAGCAGGAACAGTCGAATTTATCTATGATTATAAGGACCGTAAATTTTACTTTATGGAAATGAATACCCGTATCCAGGTAGAGCATCCAGTTACTGAAATGGTGACGGGAGTTGATCTAATCAAGGAACAGATTTATGTGGCATCCGGAAAAAGACTGAGTTTGAAACAAGAGGATGTTACTTTTAACGGATGGGCGATTGAATGTCGCATCAACGCGGAAAACCCCGAAAAGAATTTTATGCCGTCTGCCGGGCAGATCCAAATGTACCTGCCCCCGGGCGGATTTGGTGTAAGGGTGGATTCTGCCGCATATCCGGGCTACTCCATTCCTCCATATTATGATTCGATGATCGCGAAATTGATCGTCCACGCGGCGACGAGGGAAGAAGCCATCGAAAAAATGAAACGCGCATTAAGTGAGTTTGCGATTGAGGGCGTTCATACGACCATTCCGTTTCATATTAAACTGCTTCAGCATGAACAGTTCGTCTCAGGAGAATTTAATACCAAATTCCTTGAAATATATGATGTAATGGATTCATAATGAAAGAGAAACAGGAGGTGCTTTTTAATGAGTGAAATGGAAAGTGCAATGCTTGAGATGAACGAGAGTGATAATGGATTAGGCAAAGTGGAAATAGCTCCGGAGGTCATTGAAGTCATCGCCGGAATTGCTGCGGGTGAAGTTGAAGGCGTGGCTCAGATGCGCGGCGGGTTTGCTTCAGGAGTCGTAGAACGTCTCGGGAAAAAAAATCATGGCAAAGGCGTAAAAGTAGACCTATCAGGCGATGGAATTAAAGTAGACTTATATTGCGTCATGAAATTCGGTGTTTCCATTCCCAAGGTAGCCCAGGTGGTACAGGATAATATCAGGCAGGCATTATTGAATATGACAGCTTTGGAAGCCGATGAAGTGAATGTTCATGTCGTCGGGATCCAATTTGAGAACGCGAAACAAGAAACGGAAATCGAGCAGGAAATGTAACATTCTGTCATGAAGCATTATCCTTTCAGAGAAAGGCCCGGCTTTTTATGCCGGGCTCTTTCTATTAAAAATACCTTGTTTCCTGAGTTTAGTTTGCCTGGTTATGAGGCATACAAAATATATAGGAAATAAAAGCATAGAATTTTTGTTCCTCTTCAAACTATTATCTGATACAGTGTAAAAGATGTGATTTCAATCGAAGGTTGAGGCAAAACGAGTTCTTTGGTTATCGTTTGGCTAATAAAACTTAATATTTTTGAATAAATGATACTTAATGTTCGTTTTTGTCTTTGTTTTCATATATAATAGTGGATATTAAAGGAGTAAAATGATGAAAAGAAGAATAGCTCGTGAAAAAGCACTGCAGGCACTTTATACGATCGAGATTGGCAAGTCGGAAATTCAGGATGCACTGGTGAGCGTTTTGGATGGCGGAGAATCTGACGAATATTTCGAAAAACTCGTAAAAGGTACCCTTGACAAAAAGGAAGAGATTGACGGCCTGATCCGCAGCAACCTTGAAAACTGGAAGCTTGAGCGCCTTGCAAATATTGACCGCAACCTTCTCAGGCTTACCGTTTATGAGATGCGTTACAGTGATGATGTTCCGGTAAATGTCGCCATGGATGAAAGCATTGAAGTCGCTAAAAAGTTTGGGGATGACCAATCAAGCCGATTTGTGAATGCGGTTTTGTCAAAAATCAAAGACTCGCTGTAATCACGATGTACGTGCCGTTTCTTTTTCACCATTTCATTCGGGGAGGAATTCTTGGAAAATGACAGCTAAAATAATTGATGGTAAAGAAATTGCGCTGGCAGTAAGGCAGGGAATAGCGGAGGATGTAAAGAAGCTTCAAGCAAAGAATATTACCCCAGGCTTGGCTGTTGTTTTGGTTGGCGATAACCAGGCTTCCCACACGTATGTCACAAATAAACAAAAGGCATGTCAGGAACTTGGGATGCATTCCGTTCTAATCGAATATCCAGCTTCCCTCACTCAGCATCAACTAGTTGAAAAAATTAAAGAACTGAATGGGGATGACGCGATCCATGGCATTCTCGTGCAGCTGCCGCTCCCGGGGCATATTGATGAAAAAGAAATCATTGAAGCGATTTCCCCGGAGAAGGATGTGGATGGCTTTCATCCAATCAATATTGGCAGAATGATGACCGGGCAGGATGCGTTTCTTCCTTGCACCCCATATGGAATTTTAGAAATGCTGAAATATATCGGCAGTGACCTGGAAGGCAAGCATGTCGTCGTGGTCGGCCGTAGCAATATCGTCGGCAAGCCGGCAGGACAGCTGTTCTTGAATGAAAATGCGACGGTGACCTACTGTCATTCCCGAACAAACGATCTTGCTCACCATACGAGACAGGCGGATATTATCGTCGTGGCTGTTGGGAGGAGAAACATGATCACGGCTGAGCATGTAAAGCAAGATGCGATTGTGATCGATGTCGGGATGAATCGGGACGATGAAGGCAAGCTATGCGGCGACGTTTCGTTCCAAGAAGTTAAGGAAATCGCCTCTTACATTACCCCTGTTCCAGGAGGCGTCGGGCCGATGACGATTACGATGCTGATGAAGAATACACTGAAATCAGCCCAAAAGTCTCATCGTACCAAGTCGGAAACTTAAATTGTTAAGAAAATAGGATTAAATGCTTAAAAGAAGTCGGACTCTTGTTTATAATGAAGAGACGGCTTTTTTATGTGATTAACAAATCATGTTGATAATTAAATGTAGAGAATCAATGTTCTTTACGTTCTGTGAGATAACAATGTTTCTTTTAAGGAGAGTCTTAATGGAAAATCAACAATATTTAAGTGTTACGGCTTTAACAAAATATATTAAGCGCAAATTCGATGTGGATCCCCATCTGCAGAATATGTACATAAAAGGTGAGATTTCGAATTTTAAACAGCATTCAAGCGGTCATATGTATTTTACGCTTAAGGATGAAAAGGCGCGTCTCCTTGCCGTCATGTTTGCAAGCAGCGCGAGTGGGCTTAAATTCACCCCGGAAAACGGGATGAAGGTATTGATTCAGGGAGATGTATCCGTCTACGAGCAAAGCGGGCAATACCAGCTGTATGTCAAGGCGATGTCTCCTGATGGCATCGGAGATCTCTATCTGGCTTATGAACAACTGAAGAAAAAGCTGGAGGAAAAGGGGCTTTTCTCCCCGCAGCATAAGAAAGAAATTCCGCGATATCCCAAGACCGTGGGCATTATCACGTCGCCAACCGGTGCTGCTTTGCGGGATATCCTCATTACAATTAAAAGAAGGTTTCCGATCGCGAGAATCATCATCTATCCGGCACTTGTACAAGGGAACAATGCCGCCAGGTCCATTGCGAAGGCGATTGCCACGGCAAATTCGAGAAAAGAAGCGGACGTCTTGATTGCCGGACGCGGTGGAGGCTCGATCGAAGAGCTTTGGGCCTTTAATGAAGATGTGGTCGCGGAATCGATTTTCGACTCGGATATTCCAATTATATCGGCAGTCGGGCATGAAACGGATTTTACGATCGCGGATTTTGTCGCCGACTTGAGAGCTCCGACGCCAACCGGTGCCGCCGAACTCGCTGTCCCACATCTCAATGAAATTATGGAGCGGCTGATGAACCGGAAAAACCGGTTAACCAGATCGGTACAGGAGCTGGTTAATTTTGAGGGCACAAAGCTAGCTCGCCTGGAAAAATCATACGCTTTCCGTTACCCAAGGAAAATGTATGAACAAAAAATGGAGCAGCTTGATAAAGCGGTAGAGCGACTTAAAAGAGAAAGCAGGAGGTATTTCCTGAAAAAGAATGATAACCTGTCAGCCCTTCAGGCGAGTCTCAGGAAGCAACATCCTTATCAGGCCGTTTTACATGGGAAAGACAGCCTTGATAAACAGAAAAGAATCTTGAACAGATTAATGGAAAGCATTCTGAAGACCCATACCCAGAACTTTGTTCATAAAAATGCGACATTATCCGCGTTAAGCCCGCTTAAAATCATGGACCGGGGGTACGGGCTTATATACGCGGAAGATGAAACACTTGTGAAGAGCAGGGAACAAGTAGCAAAGGGAGATGCAATCTCCGTTCAAATAAAAGACGGCACATTGAATTGCGTTGTGCAGGATATAAAGGAGAGAAATGAACATGAGTGAAGAATTAACCTTTGAACAGGCAATGGACAAGCTGGAGGATATCGTGGAGAAGCTGGAAGAAGGGGACGTAGCATTAGAAGAAGCCATTTCCATATACAAGCAGGGAATGGATTTGTCGAGGCTCTGTCACCAAAAGCTGAAAGCGGTGGAAGATCAATTAACCGAAATTTTACGCGAGGACGGCGAACTCGAAGGCTTTACAGTTCAGGAGGAGGAATAAGTATTGGATACAGGTGAAGCCTATCAGGCTTTTTCCGAAAAGCATAAGACACTTATTGAAACAGAGATCGTTACCTATGTAAAGGCTATACAAGCACCTGATACATTAAAGGAAGCAATGGTTTATTCCTTTGAAGCGGGCGGGAAAAGAATCCGCCCGTTATTGGTATTCGCCGTGCTGTCTGCTTTTGGCAAAGATACACGGATTGGCATTCCGGCTGCTGCGGCGATTGAAATGATTCATACATACTCACTGATCCATGATGATTTGCCGAGCATGGATAATGATGACCTGCGCCGGGGAAAGCCGACCAACCATAAAATATTCGGTGAAGCAAACGCAATACTGGCAGGTGACGCGCTGCTGACATACAGCTTTCAGATCATTGCTGGAAGCAGCCATCCGGATGTTTCGGCGGAAATGAAGCTGGAATTGATACAGGAACTGTCCAAAGCAGCCGGAGCAGAAGGCATGGTCGGCGGACAGGTCGCTGATTTGGAAGGAGAAAGCAAACAGCTCTCATTAAAGGAACTGGAATATGTTCATGAGCATAAAACGGGGAGGCTGCTTACATTCAGTGTGTTATCGGGTGCTATATTGGCCGGTGCCAACGATCAACAGCGCCGGCACTTGCAACAATTCTCCCATCACTTAGGGCTTGCCTTCCAAATCCGTGACGATATTCTCGATATCGAAGGAACGGAAGAAGTCATCGGAAAACCGATAGGAAGCGACGCGATAAATCGAAAAAGCACGTACCCATCCTTACTCACAGCTGAGGGGGCAAAGGACAAGCTGAAGGAGCATATTAATCACGCCTATCTTGAATTGGAAAAAACGAATCTCGATTCAAGTTTATTAACAGAGATTACAGACCTGATATCGGCGAGGAATCACTAAGTAAGTTTGTTATGGAAACGGGATTGTGATATACTCATCTTGAAAATTTCCCTGTTTTTTGTCGCTTATTCTTTCTAGGCAGGGAAACAGTAAATGGAAAATCATGAAATGCAGCCGCCGTTATCATCTGGTGCCGGCGGCTTTTTAGCACCGTAATATTAGTTAAAAAGTCGGACGCTGCAACAGAATAAAATGAAAGCGAGTGATCCGCTTTGGATCTTCTATCTATAAAAGACCCATCATTTTTGAAAAATATGAACCAAGCAGAATTAGAAAAGCTTAGTGAGGAAATCCGTAAATTTCTAATTGAAAAATTATCAACCGTGGGAGGACATATCGGCCCAAACCTTGGCGTCGTTGAACTTACGATTGCCCTGCACAAGGAATTTAACAGCCCGCAGGACAAAATCATTTGGGATGTCGGACATCAATCCTATGTTCATAAAATCTTGACAGGAAGAGCGGGCGAATTTGATACATTAAGACAATATAGAGGACTTTGCGGGTTCCCAAAAAGAATTGAAAGTGAGCATGACGTATGGGAATCCGGGCATAGTTCCACATCTTTATCCGCCGCAATGGGGATGGCGATCGCCCGTGACTTAAAAAAGGAGAAGAGCTTTATTCTCCCTGTTATTGGCGATGGAGCATTAACAGGCGGTATGGCACTGGAGGCGCTTAATCATATCGGCCATGAAAAAAAGAATATGATTGTGATTCTTAATGATAATGAGATGTCGATTGCACCCAATGTCGGCGCTCTTCACAGTGTGCTTGGCCGCCTTCGTACGGCCGGGAAGTATAATTATGTGAAAGATGAGCTTGAATATATTTTGAAAAAGATACCTGCCGTTGGCGGCAAGCTTGCGGCTACTGCAGAGCGGGTAAAAGACAGCCTGAAGTATTTGCTGGTATCCGGGATATTTTTCGAGGAGCTCGGCTTTACCTATTTAGGGCCGGTTGACGGCCATAACTATGAGGAGCTGTTCGAAAACTTCCGCTATGCTAAAAAAACGCAGGGGCCTGTTCTTTTGCATGTTATTACCAAAAAAGGCAAAGGCTATAATCCGGCTGAAGCCGACAAGATTGGAACATGGCATGGAACCGGTCCGTATAAAATCGAAACAGGAGCCTTTGTGAAACCGCTGCAAGCGCCACCACCTGCATGGAGCAAGCTGGTCAGTGAAACAGTGCGACGTCTTGCCAGGGAGGATGAGCGCATCGTAGCGATAACTCCTGCGATGCCGGTCGGATCTAAGCTTGAAGGTTTTGCAAGTGAATTTCCTGATCGAATGTATGATGTCGGAATTGCCGAGCAACATGCAGCGACGACCGCTGCAGGACTTGCGACCCAGGATATGAAACCATTTCTGGCGATCTATTCAACCTTCTTGCAGCGTGCCTACGATCAGGTATTGCATGACATCTGCCGCATGAATTTGAACGTATTTCTGGGTATCGACAGGGCAGGCCTTGTCGGGGCCGATGGGGAAACGCATCAGGGCGTGTTTGATATTGCCTTTTTGCGGCCTCTGCCGAACATGGTCCTAATGATGCCGAAGGATGAGAATGAAGGCCAGCATATGGTCAATACAGCTCTGAAGTACAACGCGGGACCGATTGCCATGAGGTTCCCGCGCGGAAATGGCCTGGGTGTCCATTTGGATGAAGAACTGAAGCAAATTCCAATCGGATCATGGGAAGTGCTCAAAGAAGGAAATGACGCGGTGATTTTAACATTCGGAACGACGATTCCGATGGCACTTGAGGCCGCAGCCATTCTTGAAAAACAGGATTATTCGGTTAAGGTTGTCAATGCCCGCTTTATAAAGCCGATGGACGAGAAAATGCTAAACAGCATTCTCGACACCAAGTTGCCAATTTTGACCATTGAGGAAGCGGTTCTTCAAGGAGGATTCGGAAGCGCTGTTCTCGAGTTTACGCATGAAAATGGCTGTCAAGGATCTATCATTGAACGCATGGGCATTCCTGATGAATTCATTGAACATGGAAGTGTCGATAAGTTGCTCGAGGATATTGGCCTTACTGTAGATGGGGTAGTAAACAAAATCATTAAAATAACACCAAAAAAGCAAAAAAGGGCATAAACAACATGAAGGCTAAAAAAGAAAGATTGGACATTTTGCTTGTAGAAAAAGGTTTATCCGAAACGAGGGAAAAGGCCAAGCGTATGATTATGGCCGGACTTGTTTACGGGAACGAGGAACGTTTGGACAAGCCCGGTGAAAAAGTTCCGGTTGATTTGGAGCTTACAATTAAGGGAAAAATGATGCCATACGTGTCTCGGGGCGGTTTAAAGCTGGAAAAGGCGTTGAATACATTTGATCTTGTTGTGTTGGATAAGGTTCTTTTGGATATCGGAGCTTCCACTGGGGGTTTCACCGATTGCGCCTTACAGAACGGCGCTAAAATGTCATACGCACTCGATGTGGGCTATAACCAGCTGGCATGGAAGCTGAGGCAGGACGACCGGGTCAAGGTGATGGAGCGAACGAATTTCCGTTATGTCACACCTAAAGACCTTATTGGTGAGATGCCTAATTTCGCAAGCATTGATGTTTCGTTTATCTCATTAACGCTCATTCTGCCAGTGCTAAAAACGTTGCTCGTGCCGGATAGTGATGTCGTGGCGCTCGTCAAGCCGCAATTTGAAGCAGGAAAGAATCAAGTTGGCAAGAAAGGGATTGTGCGTGAAAGTAAAATTCATGTCGAAGTGATCGATAAAATCATCGCCTTTGCGATCAAAGAAGGATATGACATCAAAGACGCGTCCTTCTCCCCGATAACAGGCGGCGATGGCAATATTGAATTCTTACTCCACCTTCATTGGTCGGGAAAAAAGGAATCCGGTGACAATCAATTAAAAGATTCTACCGAAAATATAGTCAAACAGGCCCATCTGGAATTGAAACAAACGAAAGATAAGGAAAGTCAGAAAGACTCCTAAGCTGCAGTATTCAGGAGTCTTTTTTTGTTTATTATGGCGCCCTCGGAGAAATGAATCCATCGTAAGGAGGAAATTTTAGAATGAAGGCGAATTATGTAGAATAAGAAAGAAAAAAGAAAATACATTGTACAATTGGTTGTAAATCCGCTAACATTAATGGTAATGAAAGTTTTTTTCGAGAGGTGCTTTTTTTAGATGAATAAAGGACAACGGCATATTAAAATAAGGGAAATCATTGCTAACAATGATATAGAAACGCAGGACGATCTGGTTGATGAGTTGAAAAATGCAGGCTTCAATGTGACACAGGCGACCGTCTCCAGGGATATTAAGGAATTGCATCTGGTTAAGGTCCCACTAATGGATGGCCGCTATAAATACAGCTTGCCTGCTGACCAAAGATTCAATCCGCTGCAAAAGCTGAAAAGAATGCTTATTGATGCATTTGTTCGCATTGATTCGGCAAGCAATCTGCTAGTTATGAAAACCCTGCCGGGAAATGCACAGGCAATCGGTGCCTTGATTGACAACCTGGACTGGGAAGAAATTTTAGGCACGATCTGCGGAGATGATACTTGTTTAATCATTTGCCGGACTCAGGAAGATACTGAAATCATATCAAATAAATTTTTGGACATGCTCTAATCCTTAGGAGAGGTGAGGTAGCCGTTGTTAACGGAAATATCCATTAAAAATTTTGCGATTATTGAGGCCCTTTCGATTTCATTTGAAAAGGGCTTAACTGTTTTGACAGGGGAAACCGGGGCGGGAAAATCGATTATTATTGATGCCGTCCATTTGCTTGTCGGGGGACGGGGCTCTGCCGAGTTCATACGTCACGGGGAAAAGAAAGCGGAAATCGAAGGGCTGTTTCAGTTCGAGGATGAAAACCATCCAGTATTTGCGAAAGCAGAAGAGTTTGGTATTGACGCAAGCGACGGGATGATTGTGTTGCGCCGTGAAATGTCAAGCACCGGAAAAAGTGTTTGCCGGGTTAATGGAAAGCTTGTGACCATTGCTGCCCTGCGTGAAATTGGCGGGAAATTAATTGATATCCACGGCCAGCATGAGCACCAGGAATTGATGGACGAAAGGCTTCATTTACCGCTACTAGACCAGTTTGGCGGGGAAAAAATAGCCAATGCCCTTGTGGAATACGAAAATCTGTTTAAACAATTTGATCAAGCCACAAAGCAGTTGAAGAAACTCAGCCAAAATGAGCAGCAGATGGTGCACCGGCTTGACTTGATTAAATTTCAGCACGAGGAGATCGAAAACGCGAATTTGAAGCTTCATGAAGATGAAGAATTAACAGAAGAAAGAAAATCAATCAATAATTTTGAAAAGAACCATGAGGCACTTCAAACAAGCTATCAGGCACTTCGTGAAGAACAAAGAGGGCTTGACTGGGTATCAGTCGCGATGAACAATCTCGAGGACGCGGCCAGTGTTGATGAATCTGTGCGACAGGTAGCGGAAACAGTCTCAAACAGCTATTATATTTTAGAGGATGCCGCCTCAGAAATCAGGGACCGACTGGATACGCTGGAATATGATCCTGAGCGACTTGATTTTATCGAAAACAGGCTGAATGAAATGAACCAATTGAAGCGAAAGTACGGTAAAACGATTGAAGAAATTCTCGAATATGGCGCCGCGATCGAAGAAGAAATCGAAACACTTTTAAACCGCGAAACGCATATTGCCAAGCTTGAAGGGGAAATCAAATCGATTAAAGAAGACCTGCTCGTTGAAGCGAAGAATCTTTCTGAGATCAGACAAAAATACGCGAAGCAACTGACGAAGCAAATTCATCAGGAATTAAAAGAGCTATATATGGAGAAAACAGTATTTGAAGTCCATTTTCATAAATCCGCTTCGACAAATGACACATTTGCAGACGCAGGCATTCGTTCCGGAGGCTTGGATGAGCTCGAGTTTTATATTTCAACAAATCCGGGCGAGCCGTTAAAGCCGCTTTCCAAAATCGCGTCTGGCGGGGAACTGTCGAGAATCATGCTTGCTTTAAAGAGTATTTTCTCCAAACACCAAGGGATTACGTCGATCATTTTCGATGAAGTAGATACCGGTGTCAGCGGCAGGGTAGCCCAGGCAATTGCTGAAAAAATATATAAAGTCGCTGTCGATTCACAGGTGCTCTGTATTTCCCACCTGCCTCAGGTGGCTGCAATGGCTGATACCCATTTGTTTATCGCCAAGGACATAAAGAGCGGGCGCACCAAAACCTCCGTCCAGCCGCTTGGCCAAAATGAGAAGATAAAGGAAATCGGCAGGATGATCTCAGGCGTTGAAATAACCGAGTTGACCAAAGAGCATGCTAAAGAACTAATTGAGCAGGCAGAAAAATTAAAAGAGGCCCGGTAACGTCTTAAAACATAGGTGTATACATGGTTACATGTAAATGCGTGATTGAAAAGCTATCCAAAAACGGATAGCTTTTATTTTGCCTGAGAAGTTATAAATGGATGGCATGAGGGCTACATTAAGGGTGTAGCCATAAAGCAAAAGGAAACGAGGAGAGTGAATAGGTTGAAGCTATGGATAAACAGAATAATCGGTGGAATCCTCCTTGTTTCGCTACTAGCATTAGGGTTATACCAGCCACTCCGTGAATACATCTCTTTCCCAAGAAAAATTGTCCTGTTTGAGGGCGATCAATATAGTATTCCTAAAGCCTTACCCGTAACCGCAAAAGTAATAACGGCTGATGCCGGTGCCGCCGTAAATGAGGAAGCGACTTCGATTACACTTGATGCCGACAAGCCCGGTACAAATGAATTACTCCTCGATTTTGCGGGACTGCCTGCAAAAAAAGTCGATATCGAAGTGATTAAAGACTTTAAAGTCATACCAGGAGGGCAGTCTATCGGTGTGAAATTGAACACCCTTGGGGTGCTGGTAGTTGGACATCACCTGGTGGATACGCAGCAAGGGAAGAAATCGCCAGGGGAATTAGCAAAAGTTGAAGTGGGCGATATCATTACGAAAATCAATGGCCAAACGATGAAAAAAATGTCGGATGTTACTCCTTTCGTTCAAGAAGCAGGAGAAAAGGGAGAACCGCTTAACCTTGACATTACCCGTAATAAAGCAACGGTAAAAGCAACGCTAAAGCCATTAAAGGACAAGAATGAAGGCACCTATAAGCTGGGGCTTTACATTCGTGATTCAGCGGCAGGAATTGGAACAATGACGTTTTTTCATCCTGAATCAAGAAAATATGGAGCGCTCGGCCATGTGATATCGGATATGGATACAAAACAGCCAATCGTGGTCAAGGACGGCCAGATTGTCCGCTCGACAGTGACCTCCATTGAAAAAGGAAGCAACGGAGATCCGGGTGAAAAACTTGCCCATTTTTCGAAAAATAGAGAAATCATCGGAAATATTAATCGGAACAGTCCGTTTGGCATTTTTGGAAAACTGAAGGAAAACATTAATAACGGAATATCGGATAAGCCAATGCCCATCACATTGTCGCATGAAGTAAAAGAAGGACCGGCAAAAATCCTTACGGTCGTTGACGGCTCGGCTGTATCGGATTTCGATGTGGAAATTGTCAGTACGATCCCGCAAAAATTCCCTGCGACAAAAGGCATGGTCTTAAAGGTAACCGATAAAAAGCTTTTGGAGCAGACTGGCGGAATCGTTCAAGGAATGAGTGGCAGCCCGATCATTCAAAATGGAAAACTGATCGGTGCCGTGACCCATGTGTTCGTCAACGATCCGACAAGCGGCTACGGTGTCCATATAGAATGGATGCTGAACGAAGCTGGTATCAATATATATGAAAACGAAGCCCGGAATTTGAAAGCAAGCTAATCCGAAGAAACCCCATACAGGCTGCGGGGTTTCTTTTTTTGATATCAGCAATATTTTCACACCTTTTTACATTTCCTTAATATTGTGGTAAAATAAACCATTGGGGTTTTCGACAAATTCCTATAATAATGGCGAAAATAGTCGAAAACGGGAGAAAACGCGAGAAAGATAATGATATTGCACTATTTTTTTGAAAATAAGAGGATTTTCATTCCCATTGTCGAAAATTTCAATTACAATAGATTTAAATATAATTAGAAAAAATGATCAACTGCAGTTGAGGAGGAAATAGAGTGAAGAAGATAAAAGTATGTGTGGTAGATGATAATAGAGAGCTCGTGTCCTTACTCGAGGAATATATCTCAAGTCAAGAGGATATGGAGGTTATCGGAGTTGCCCATAACGGACAAGATTGCCTTACGCTTCTGGAAAGCACGGAACCCGACATTTTGATTCTGGATATCATCATGCCGCATGTAGACGGTCTTGCCGTTTTGGAAAAATTAAGGGAAACGAAGCAAGGGGCCCCTCTTCCGAATGTTATTATGCTGACTGCCTTCGGACAGGAAGATGTGACGAAGAAAGCGGTTGATTTGGGAGCTTCTTATTTTATCCTAAAACCGTTCGATATGGAAAACCTCGCAAGCCAAATCCGACAGGTCAGCGGACAAGGAAATAGCGTTTTGAAAAAACCTTCTCAATACAGCTATCGCAACAGCCAGATAGAATCTAAACCAAAAAATTTAAGCGCAAGCATCACAAGCATCATCCATGAAATCGGGGTGCCGGCCCATATTAAAGGTTATTTGTATTTGCGTGAGGCAATCACAATGGTCTATAACGATATCGAGCTTCTTGGGTCCATCACGAAGGTTCTTTATCCGGATATTGCGAAGAAATTCAATACGACTGCAAGCCGTGTGGAACGCGCAATCCGTCATGCGATTGAAGTGGCATGGAGCCGCGGCAACATTGAATCGATTTCTTCGTTGTTCGGCTACACCGTCAGCATGTCCAAAGCCAAGCCGACAAACAGTGAATTTATCGCGATGGTGGCTGACAAGCTAAGGCTTGAACATAAGGCTTCTTGAGAGGGTTAGACTTGTAAACGTATTAATCTAATCAATTTTTCACCTCGCTCAACAAACGAATGTTTGTTGAGCTTTTATCATTTTTTTCGTTGATAAATTAAAGATGATCATGAGCATAAGCTTTTTCGGTTTATTATAAAGATGTATTTGCAGGGGGGCGAAGCTTCAATGACATTGATTTTTGCGCACAGGGGGTCTTCAGGGACTCATCCAGAGAATACGATGATCTCTTTTCAGGAAGCGAAAAGAGCGGGTGCTGACGGCCTTGAAATCGATGTGCAGTTGTCCCGAGATGGCGAAATAGTCATTATCCATGACGAAAAGCTGGACAGAACAACAAACGGTACCGGGTATGTTAAGGATAATACCCTTGAGCAAATTAAATCTTACAATGCAAGCCATCAATTCGATAAACAATATGGCTGTACAGAAATACCCACTTTAGTCGAGCTGTTTGATTGGCTGCAGGGAAATGATTTGCTGTGTAATATTGAATTAAAAAACGGAGTGTTTCCGTATCCCGGTATGGAGGAAAAAGTAATTGGCCTGATCCGAAGCTATCGGTTGGAAGACCGGATCATCCTGTCTTCTTTCAATCACTACAGCCTCGTTTATTGTGTCCGGATAGCACCCGAACTTGAAACAGCCCCGTTATACCGGGACGGCCTTTATATGCCATGGGTTTACGCACAATCGATAGGTGCCAAAGCGATCCATCCGAGCATTAAAGCGGCTCCGGATTATATTATTAATTCCGCTATCCGCGCAGGAACGAAAGTGCGGCCGTTTACGGTCAATAATGAAACAAGAATGGAAGAGCTCATTCGGATAGGATGCAGCGCCTTCTTTACCGATTTCCCGGAAAATGCAATCAAGCTTCGACAGAAATAAAAATAAAGAAAACTCGCCGATTGGCGAGTTTTCTTTATTTAAATCTATTCTGAACCTTATCTTTCTTACGGTCCCGATGAAGGACAAAGCCGGCGATAAATCCGATTCCACCGATACATAAAACAAGACCAGCTAAAAATTGAACCCATAGGGCGGGATAAGGAGGCTGGGAAATCCCAAAAAGCATATCTCTCATAATTTTAATGCCATATACTGCGAGAGCTCCCGGTATGAAGAGAATTAAAAATGCGATAGTCCGTCTCATTAAGGTGTCCCCTTTAAAAAATTATCATCACAAAAATCATAAGTCATATATAAAATTTGTCAAGCGAGCGCATCTTTAATACAATAAGAGAAATAATGAAAGACATTGCATAGCATACATAATAAAACGTGAAATTTTTTGCAGAGTAACAGTAAGGGGGCATCATCTTGCAAACAGTTTTGCTGATCGGGGCCGGTGCAGGCGGGACCGCAATATTAAAAACCTTAATGGAAAGTGAAAGTTTTTTAATCGATTGCGTGGTAGACAGAAATGAAAATGCTCCTGGGATGAAGCTTGCCAAAAAGCTTGATATTAAGACAGAAGCTGACTGGGTAAAACAGCTACATGATCATATTGATATGATTATTGAAGCTACGGGAGATGATCGGGTCTTTGATGAAATCCGTGCTAAGAAGAGCGGGAAGGCTATACTTATCCCTGGCAGTGTCGCCTATATCATCGCCAAGCTCTTCGAGGATAAGAAGGAATTGATCGAGAAGCTCAAAAACGAAAAAAATAAACATGATTTGATATTTAATACAACGAATGACGGAATGATTGTTGTTGATAGAACTGGCCATATCATTCTTTTTAACAGAAGTGCGGAGAAGATGGTGGCAGCCAAGCAAAAAGATGTGATCGGAAAACATGTCACCAAGCTGATACCTGGAAGTCGTCTCCCCCATATAATCGCGACGAAAAGGATGGAGCAGAATCAGGAACAGGTTTTAGAAAACGGACGGAAAATTATTACGACGCGCATTCCACTGCTTGATGAGAATAATGAAGTGGTCGGTGCTTTTGCGGTCTTTAAGGATATCACGGAAGTCGTCAATCTTGCCGAAGAGAACACGAATATGAAAGAGATTCAAACGATGCTTCAGGCAATCATCCAGTCAAGTGATGACGCCATCTCGGTTGTCGATGAACAAGGACACGGCATCCTGATTAATCCGGCCTATACAAGACTAACAGGCTTAAGCAAGGATGAGGTGATCGGGAAACCGGCAACCACCGATATTTATGAGGGTGAAAGCATGCATATGCAAGTACTGCAAACAAGGAGACCTGTCAGAGGGGTAAACCTTAGGGTCGGCCCGATGAAAAAAGACGTGATCGTCAATGTCGCACCGATCATTGTTGATAACAGGCTGAAGGGGAGCGTCGGAGTCATCCATGACGTTTCCGAGATCCAACAGCTGACGAAGGAGCTTGATCGAGCAAGACAAATCATTCGAACGCTCGAGGCAAAATACTCATTTGAAGATATTATCGGGCAGTCTGAAGAAATGCAGCTGGCTATAGAACAGGCGAAATTAAGCGCTAAAACGCCGGCAACGGTGCTGCTTCGAGGGGAGTCTGGGACCGGAAAAGAACTATTTGCCCATGCGATACATAATGCAAGTGAAAAGAAATTCAATAAATTTGTTCGGGTCAACTGTGCCGCAATTTCGGAATCATTGCTGGAAAGCGAGCTTTTTGGTTATGAAGAAGGCGCTTTTTCAGGAGCGAAACGCGGCGGTAAGCGCGGGTTTTTTGAGGAGGCGAATAAGGGCAGCATTCTCCTTGACGAGATCGGAGAGTTAACTCCCAAAATTCAGGCCAAGCTGCTCAGAGTCCTCCAGGAAAATGAAATCGTCCGGGTCGGAGGGACCAAGCCAATCCCTATCCAGGTAAGGGTCATTGCCGCGACCAATCTGAATCTGGAAAAAGCGATCACAATCGGCAGTTTCAGGGAGGATCTTTATTTCCGCTTGAACAGAATGCCGATTCATATCTCTCCGCTTCGGAAAAGAAAGGAAGATATCGAAGCGCTCTCTCGGCATCTCATTCAGAAAATCAATCAGGAATACGGACGTAACATTGAGGGGATTACAGATCAGGCGGTTGCTAAACTGGAACAGTATGATTGGCCAGGCAATGTAAGGGAACTGGAAAACATCCTTGGACGGGCCATCATTTTTATGAAAATCAACGAAGCGGTGATCGAAGCCTTTCATATCCCTGATTTTATTGAAGGTGATGAACAGAAAGTAAATGATAGGTCTTCTTCAGGGAGAAAGATCACTCATCCGGAAAAGTCTTTAGGAGAATTGCTTGACCAATATGAAAGGGACTTAATTAAGCAAACGTTGATCAAGAATAACGGCAACAAAACCGCAACCGCGAAATCATTGGCAGTTTCAGTAAGGAATTTATATTATAAAATTGAAAAATACAATCTTGAAAAATCTAGCATGCAATAAATTTCATACTGTGCAATATATTTCGATGAATTGGTTCGAAAAATAACTAAATGGCTTATTTTCCTGTCGTGAATAATTGGCATGAAAATTGCATTAAGTAAATTGGTTGCGAAAACAGATGAATGAAAACGGAAGGATTGGACAGTTAGCCATGAAATTACACTCACTTATTGAGCAAGCAACCCAACGTGAAGAAATGAAAGTGGCGGTAGCCGGTGCTGAGGATAAAGAGATCATCAAAGCAGTCGCGGAAGCGGTCATGCTGAAAATGGCTTCCTTTATCCTGTTTGGCGATAAAGAAAGAATTTTAGAGCTTCTTGACAACCACCAGCAGGGACTTGCAAAAAACGAAAGAATTCGTATTGAACATGCCATAAATGTTTCGATGGCTGCTGAAAAGGCTGTGAAAACCGTTAAATTGAACCAGGCAGATGTGTTGATGAAAGGACAGGTTGAAACAGCCCGGCTTTTAAAAGCTGTATTAAACAAAGAATACGGGCTGCGGACCGGCAATCTCCTTTCACATGTTGCTGTGTTCGAGGTGCCTGACTATGACCGGCTTATAGTTGTGACGGATGCAGCGATGAATATCACACCTGATCTTCAACAAAAGGCCCAGATCATTACAAATGCCGTAAAGGTGGCTCGGTCGATTGGAATAGACAAACCAAAGGTTGCTCCGATTGCAGCTGTAGAGACAGTAAATCCGGCAATGCAGGCAACTCTTGATGCGGCCGCGCTTTCGGTCATGAATGCAAGAGGCCAGATTTCCGATTGTATTGTGGATGGCCCGTTTGCTCTCGATAACGCGGTTTCCCTATATGCTGCCCAAGCTAAAGGAATCAACAGTGAGGTGGCTGGCAAAGCGGACATATTGCTAGTTCCTTCAATAGAGGTCGGAAATGTATTATACAAGTCACTGATGTATTTTGCGAAAGCAAAAGTTGGAGCGGTCATCGCAGGGGCTAGAGCACCAATCGTCTTAACATCCAGGGCTGATTCTGCGGAAAGCAAATTATATTCGCTCGCACTCGCGATATGCACTGCATCTAATAAATAAGGACTTCTTGGGGGGATTATTCATGGAAATTTTTAAGCATTTGGAGAAGTATGATTACGAACAGCTTTTATTCTGTCAGGATAAACAATCTGGTTTAAAAGCGATCATTGCCATTCATGATACGACTCTTGGCCCGGCGCTTGGGGGCACGCGCATGTGGACATACGAATCGGAAGAAGCGGCTATCGAGGACGCTCTGCGCCTTGCACGTGGCATGACGTATAAAAATGCAGCTGCGGGATTAAACCTCGGTGGCGGGAAAACAGTGATTATCGGGGATCCACGGAAGGACAAAAATGAGGAAATGTTCCGGGCATTTGGACGCTTCATTCAGGGGTTGAACGGGCGTTATATAACCGCGGAAGACGTCGGGACCACCGTAGCTGATATGGACTTAATCCACGAGGAAACCGATTTTGTAACGGGCATTTCGCCTGCATTCGGCTCATCAGGCAATCCGTCCCCGGTCACGGCTTATGGCGTTTATCGAGGCATGAAGGCGGCGGCCAAGGAGGCATTCGGAACAGACTCTTTGGAAGGAAAGGTCATTGCCGTTCAGGGTGTTGGAAACGTAGCGTATAACCTCTGTCGCCACCTTCATGAGGAAGGTGCTCAGCTCGTCGTTACGGATATCAACAAAGAATCGGTCCAGCTTGCAGTGAATGAATTTGGGGCCAAGGCTGTCGACCCGAATGAAATATATGGTGTGGAATGTGATATTTATGCGCCTTGCGCGCTCGGGGCTGTCATCAATGACCAAACGATTCCGCAATTAAAGGCTAGGGTTATTGCCGGTGCGGCGAATAATCAATTAAAGGATACAACACACGGAGACCTCATCCATGAAATGGGCATTGTTTATGCGCCGGACTATGTAATAAACGCGGGCGGGGTCATCAATGTCGCTGATGAGCTATACGGCTATAACAGTGAGCGTGCTTTGAAAAAGGTGGAGACCGTATATAACAATATTGAAAAAGTCATCGCAATCGCCAAGCGTGACGGGATTCCCACTTATGTGGCGGCAGACCGCGTGGCCGAAGAACGCATTGAAAGAATGAAAAATTCACGCAGCCAATTCCTGCGTAATGAAAAGCATATCCTAAACCGTCGTAAATAACCGGTATAACAGTCTTTTGAAAGAAATCTTTCTGCGGCTTTACAAATGGAGGGTCAAAATTGCAAGAAACAAAACATCGAATTCTCGTCATCAATCCCGGCTCAACTTCTACAAAAATAGGCGTCTTCGATAATGGAATGTCCATTTTGGAGCGGACCATCCGCCATCCAGCAGAAGCGATTAATCAATTTGAACAAATCATCGACCAATACGAATTCCGAAAGAAAACGATCCTTGAGACACTGGATAAAGAAGGAATCAATCTTTCGAAATTCGATGCCGTTTGTGGCAGAGGCGGTTTATTAAGAGCGATTGAAGGCGGAACCTACGTTGTTAATGAACAGATGTTAACCGATTTAAGAAATGGCTATAACGGGCAGCATGCATCAAATCTCGGCGGGATATTGTCCTTTGAAATTGCCTCCGATTTAAATATACCGGCATATATCGTGGATCCCGTCGTTGTCGATGAACTGGACTCTTTAGCGAGAATATCAGGCTTTTCCTTGATCGAGAGAAAAAGTAAATTCCATGCTTTGAACCAAAAAGCTGTCGCCAGAAGGGTTGCCACCGAGTTTCGGAAAAAATATGAAGAATTGAATTTAATCGTTGTCCATATGGGCGGCGGAATAACTGTCGGTGTCCATAAGAACGGGAAGGTAATCGACGTAAATAACGGTTTGGACGGGGACGGCCCATTTAGTCCCGAGAGAGCGGGGACTGTCCCTGCGGGCGACCTCGTCAAATTATCTTATTCCGGTGAGTTTTATCGGGAAGAGATGATGAAGAAGCTCGTTGGAAATGGGGGACTTGCCGCCTATTTAGGGACTAGTGATGCAGTCAAGGTTGAGAAAATGATTGCAAAGGGCGATGAAAAGGCAAGGCTTGTATATGATGCCATGGCTTATCAGGTTGCTAAAGAGATTGGTGCTTCCGCCGCAGTCCTATCTGGAAAGGTGGATGCAATTATCCTGACAGGCGGCCTCGCTTACGGCAAAAAATTTGTTGATAAAATTTCCGAACGGGTAAATTGGATTGCCGATTGTATCGTCCATCCGGGGGAAAACGAATTGCAGGCTCTGGCTGAAGGAGCCCTTCGGGTACTCTACGGTGAGGAAGAGTCAAAAGAGTACCCAAATCCACAATCGTCCAGACAAGGATCATTCATTCTGCATTAATAATATCCGCTACCAATTTTAGTTAGGAGGCAAGAAAATGGCTCAAGAATACGATTTAGTCATATTGGGTGGCGGAACAGGCGGCTATGTAGCGGCTATCCGTGCAGCTCAATTAGGCTTGAAAACGGCTGTCGTTGAAAAAGGGAAACTGGGCGGGACATGTCTGCACAAAGGATGCATTCCTTCAAAGGCGTTGTTACGAAGCGCTGAAGTGTTCAGCACCTCGAAAAAAAGTGAGGAATTCGGAGTGGTAACCGGAGAAGTTACGCTGGATTTCATGAAGGTCCAGGAAAGAAAAAGCAAGATTGTCGACCAATTACATAAAGGCGTTCAGCATTTAATGAAACAAGGGAAAATCGATATTTATGAAGGAATCGGCAGAATACTTGGCCCATCGATCTTTTCACCAATGCCAGGGACAATTTCTGTGGAAATGAATAACGGAACGGAAAATGAAATGTTAATCCCAAAAAACGTCATTGTTGCGACCGGCTCCAGACCAAGAACCTTGCCGGGCCTTGATATTGATGGTGAATCGGTCATCACCTCGGATGAAGCCCTCCAGCTTGAAAGCCTGCCAAATTCGATCATCATCGTAGGAGGCGGCGTTATTGGAATAGAATGGGCCTCGATGCTTAACGACTTTGGTGTTGACGTGACCGTAATCGAGTATGCCGACCGCATCGTTCCAACCGAGGATAAAGATATTTCGAAGGAAATGTTCCGCCTCTTGAAGCAAAAAGGAATCAAGCTGGTTACAGGAGCTAAGGTTTTACCTGAGACGTTGAAACGGGGAGAAACCGTATCGATTACAGCTGAAATAGACGGGGAAGCTAAGGAGTTCGTAGCTGACAAGATGTTAGTATCCGTTGGCAGACAGGCAAATACAGAAGGCATCGGACTGGATAATACAGATATCAAGGTTGAGAATGGCTTTATCGCGGTTAATGATGTATATCAGACGAAGGAATCCCATATGTATGCCATTGGGGATTGTATCGGCGGATTGCAGCTGGCACATGTCGCCTCACATGAAGGCATTGTCGCTGTCGAGCATATTGCCGGAGAAAAACCGGACTCAATTGATTATTCGCTAGTCTCAAAATGTATTTATTCAAATCCCGAAGCGGCCAGCGTTGGTTACACAGAGACTGAAGCGCTTGAAAAAGGCCATACGCTTAAAATTGGCAAATTCCCGTTCAAGGCGATTGGAAAGGCCCTGGTATATGGGGAATCTGATGGCTTCATCAAAATCATCGCCGATTCCGAAACGAATGACATCCTGGGTGTACATATGATTGGGCCGCATGTGACGGATATGATCTCCGAAGCGGGACTTGCAAGAGTGTTAGACGCGACACCTTGGGAGGTCGCCCGTACAATTCATCCGCATCCGACACTGTCAGAAGCGATCGGTGAAGCTGCACTTGCGGTAGATGGATTGGCCATACATTCATAATGTATTTGTATAAGGAGGGGAAAATGATGGGTGAAAATCGTCATAAAGAATTAGGCCTTAGTGATGAAAAAGTATTAGAGATGTATGAAATGATGTTGCTTTCACGCAGAGTCGATGAACGTATGTGGCTGTTAAACCGTTCAGGGAAAATCCCATTTGTGATTTCCTGTCAAGGACAGGAAGCCGCACAGGTTGGCGCTGCTTTTGGTTTGGATAAGGAAAAGGACTATGTACTTCCCTATTACCGGGATGTCGGTGTCGTGCTTACCTTTGGGATGACCGCTAAGGATCTTATGCTTTCGGGCTTTGCGAAATCAGAAGATCCGAACTCCGGAGGGCGTCAAATGCCGGGACATTTCGGGCAAAAGAAAAATCGGATTGTGACTGGATCTTCGCCGGTCACTACACAGGTTCCACACGCTGTCGGCATTGCGCTTGCCGGAAAAATGGAGGGCAAGGACTTAGTAACCTTTGTCACGTTTGGAGAAGGTTCTTCCAACCAGGGAGACTTCCATGAAGGAGCGAACTTTGCCGGCGTACATAAACTTCCGGTCATCTTCATGTGTGAGAACAATAAATACGCGATTTCCGTGCCAATCGAAAAGCAATTGGCCTGTGAAAAGGTATCGGATCGCGCCATAGGATATGGAATGCCAGGTGTAACCGTTGATGGCAACGATCCCCTTGAAGTTTACAAAGCGGTAAAAGAAGCTGCAGACAGAGGGCGTCGCGGGGAAGGACCTACTCTTGTTGAAACCGTATCATACCGGCTGACCGCGCACTCAAGTGATGATGATGACCGCAGCTATCGTGCTCCTGATGAGGTGGCAGAGGCAAAAACGAAGGACCCAATCATTACCTTCGGAGCCTATTTGAAAGAAACAGACGTTATGGACGATGCGTTAGAGAAGGAAATCAATGATAAAGTAATGAAAATTGTCAACGAAGCTACGGATTATGCAGAAAACGCCCCATATGCCGAGGCGGAAGAGGCATTAAAATATGTATATGCTGAAAAGTAAGGGGGAGTATATATGTCGGTAATTTCATATATTGAAGCCGTCACAACGGCGATTCGCGAAGAAATGGAAAGAGATTCACGCGTGTTCGTTTTGGGCGAAGACGTAGGGAAAAAGGGCGGAGTATTTAAGGCTACTAACGGGCTTTATGATACATTCGGCGAAGATCGTGTCATCGATACCCCGCTTGCTGAATCTGCGATTGCTGGTGTCGGGATCGGAGCGGCGATGTATGGAATGCGTCCAATTGCCGAGATGCAATTCGCTGATTTCATCATGCCTGCCATTAATCAGATCATTTCTGAAGCGGCGAAAATCCGTTATCGCTCCAACAATGACTGGAGCTGTCCGATTGTCATTCGCGCTCCATACGGGGGCGGTGTCCATGGAGCGCTTTACCACTCGCAATCAGTAGAATCCGTTTTCGCGAACCAACCAGGCCTGAAAATCGTCATGCCGTCGACACCCTATGATGTGAAAGGCTTATTAAAAGCGGCGATTCGTGACGAAGATCCCGTCTTATTTTTTGAGCATAAGCGGGCATACCGATTGATAAAAGGCGAAGTTCCTGCCGATGACTATGTATTGCCAATCGGAAAAGCGGACGTCAAGCGCGAAGGCGAAGACATTACGGTTATTACATATGGTCTTTGTGTGCACTTTGCACTGCAGGCAGCAGAAAAACTTGCCAGTGACGGCATTTCGGCCCATGTACTTGATCTTCGCACTGTCTATCCATTGGACAAAGAGGCCATTATTGAGGCTGCGTCTAAGACAGGCAAGGTTTTGCTTGTGACGGAAGATAACAAAGAAGGAAGCATCATCAGTGAGGTTTCGGCGATTATCGCGGAGAATTGCCTGTTTGACCTCGATGCCCCAATCATGAGACTGGCCGGCCCGGATATCCCTGCGATGCCTTATGCGCCGACAATGGAAAAGTTTTTCATGGTGAATCCTGAAAAAGTTGAAAAAGCAATGAGAGAATTGGCTGAATACTGATATTTCCGTAAATTCGAGTCGGGATCCTGTAAAAGAGAATGAGAATTCCGTAAAAGTGAGCGGGAATCCCGTAAAACTTGATAGGAATTCCGTAAAACTCAGTAATACTGAATAGGAATTCCATAAAAAGTGATTCAGAAAGCCTCATGAAAACTTATAAAAGGAGGTCTGCACATTGGCAATTGAACAAATGAAAATGCCGCAGCTCGGAGAAAGCGTCACCGAAGGCACAATCAGCAAATGGCTGATAAAGCCGGGCGACCATGTCAATAAATACGATCCAATCGCTGAAGTCATGACTGACAAGGTAAATGCAGAAGTTCCGTCCTCATTTACAGGTGTTATTAAAGAACTTATGGCCGAGGAAGACCAGACGCTGGCCATCGGGGAAGTAATCTGCTCGATCGAAGTAGAGGGGACAAAAGCGGACGAAGCGGCCGTTAACGAAGACTTTCATACTGAAGAAAAGAAAGACGCTCCGCCGCAACAGCCTGACTTTGACAGTGTAAATGAGACGCGAGGAAAAGCCAGATATTCTCCCGCCGTTCTGAAAATTTCCCAGGAACACGGGATAGATTTAATCCAGGTACTAGGAACCGGTAAAGAAGGCCGGATTACGAGAAAAGATTTACTGAAATTAATTGATTCCGGAAATATTCCGCAAGCTGGAGGCACTAGTACGGAGCCTGCAAGGGGAAGTGGACCGACTGGCCAGCAGTTAAAACCAGCCGAGTCAGTTTCTGTTCCGACTGCTGCCGGAGATGTTGAAATCCCGGTGACAGGTGTCAGAAAAGCGATCGCGGCAAATATGCTGCGTAGCAAGCATGAAGCTCCGCATGCGTGGACGATGGTCGAAGTGGATGCTACCAATCTGGTGACTTACCGTGATTCGCTGAAAAATGAATTCAAGCAAAAAGAAGGCTATAACCTGACTTATTTTGCGTTCTTCGTAAAAGCGGTCGCACAGGCTTTGAAAGAATTCCCGCAAATCAATTCCATGTGGGCGGGTGATAAAATCATCCAGAAAAAGGACATTAACATCTCGATTGCTGTCGCAACAGAGGATGCCCTGTTTGTTCCTGTAATCAGAAACGCCGATGAAAAATCGATTAAAGGGATTGCCCGTGAAATCCACGAGCTTGCCGGAAAAGTACGCAGCGGCAAGCTGAAGTCAGACGAAATGCAAGGCGGCACTTTTACCGTGAATAATACGGGCTCATTCGGTTCGATTCAATCGATGGGCATCATCAATTATCCGCAGGCAGCGATCCTGCAAGTAGAATCGATCGTGAAAAGACCGGTTATCATCGATAATATGATTGCGGTCCGCGACATGGTGAACCTCTGTATGTCACTCGATCATCGAGTGCTTGACGGACTTGTTTGCGGGCGTTTCCTTGCTAGGGTGAAGGAGATCGTTGAACATACATCGAGTACAAATACGTCCATATATTAACACAAAGCGACGCCGGAAATTTGCCGGCGTCGTTTTCCTGTTTTTTGTCGAAATTATCGTTTTTACGTTTAACACATCAGGTTAGTGGAAGTATGGAAAGGAAGGATATCTGAACAAAGTGAAGAGGGGAGCAGGCAAATGAAGAATTATTGGACAAAGCTACTACTGCCAATGTCTGTCGTTTTGTTTTTGATCGGTTGTGGCGGTGACGGTGAAAACGCGGAGGGAGAAGACATCCCAAAGATGGATGACACGGCTCAGATCAACGAAGGGGCAACAGAACAGACTAGCCCTCAGGCTACAGCTGAAGTCAAGGATGCGAATAATGAAACCGTGGGAACTGTTAATTTTTCCAAGAATGATGACCAAATAAAAATTGAAGCCAATATGGAAGGCCTGGTGCCAGGGCATCATGGCTTCCATATCCATGAAAAAGGAGTATGTGAACCTGATGCGGAGGATGGTCCATTTACGACAGCGGGCGGACATTTTAATCCGGATGACAAAACCCACCCGGGACATGCTGGTGATATGCCATCGCTTTATGTAAATGAAGATGGCACAGCTGAATATTCAGCAACCTTTGACCGCTTAACGATGGACCATTTAATGGAACAAGAACTTGCTGTCATGGTTCATGAAGGCCCAGATAACTTCGCTAACATTCATGGGCGTTATCTGGAAAATGGCGCCTCCGGTCCTGACGAAGATACAACGAAAACAGGTGACGCAGGTTCAAGGCTCGCATGCGGCGTTATTGAGAAAGTTAATGAGGATAGCAACTGAAAACCAGAGAAGAAGCCCTTCAGCGTTTATGAAGGGTTTTTTTTCTTATGAATTCATGATCATCCACATGATTGCAGGATTGTAAGGCATTTTCTAGAATATTATGTTGTGAGAATGTTATAATTATTTTAAAAGACATGGAGGGAGGGAGCTTTCAAATTCATACTGAGCGAGCGTTCGCTCTGCGTATAAAAAAAGGTATGAAAGAAAGCGATTACAGTGAAGTTAAAAGAAGTGAAAAATCTCTCGTTTCCCGGTCCTTCCCTGGAAGACTGGAAAGAAGCCGCTGAAAGCAGTTTAAAAGGTAGTAGCATTGAAAAGCTGACGACGAATACATATGAGGGCATTGCGCTTCAGCCACTATATACAGAAAAAAGTCTGTCTGAGGATGCCCGCGGGGAACTCCCTGGATTCTTTCCGTATACGAGAGGAATCCATATAACCGGCTATTATCAGAATCCATGGCTGATATGCCAGCCTGTTTTTGCCGCGTCGGAAGCAGAAGCAAATCAAAAGATGCATGACGCATTGTCCCGAGGCCAGAATGCGATTTTTTTCCCGGCAAGCTTGCTGAACGGTTCGCTTGAACATCTCTTTGAACGCTTGCCTTTAGAGGACGTGCCGCTTTTTATAGATTTAGAGGGAAATGGGCAAACCGCCTTGCCATTATTAATAAATTATTTTGAGAAACACAGATTGTCAGTAAACGGGGTTCTTGCGGAGGATCCGATAGCGGAATGGGTAGTTTCTGGCAATCTTCCGACTGACTTGGACGGCTATTTTAATGACTGGTTTGCCGGAATACGCGAACTGGGTGAAATACTACCAAATGTTAAGAGTGTTTTCATCAAAACATCTGTCTACCATAACGGTGGTGCCCATGCGATTCAAGAGCTTGCTTTTGGATTGGCCGAGGCGGTTCATTATTTGAATGAAGGCCAAAAACACGGCCTATCTATCGAAGAAATGACTAGCAAAATCGTGTTTTCGTTTGCGGTTGATTCCAATTACTTTATGAATATTGCCAAGCTGCGGGCGGGAAGACGGTTATGGGCTTTGCTTGCGGAAGCGTATGACGTGCCTCCTGAGTATTTCAAAATGCATATTCACGCCGAAACTTCTAAGGTCACGGTAACATTGTATGATAAGCACGTGAATATCCTGCGTATGGCCAATCAGGCTTTCGCTGCCGTTGTAGGCGGTGTGCAATATATGCAAGTCCATCCTTTTGATCAGCTCCAAGAAACGGACAATGGCTTCTCCAACAGGCTTGCCCGCAATACACAGCTTGTCTTAAAGGAAGAAACCCAGATCACGAATGTTGCCGATCCTGCGGGGGGCTCCTTTTATGTCGAGAAGCTTACTGATCAATTAGCGGAAGCTGTCTGGGCAAAATTCCTTGAAATCGAGAATCAGGGAGGCATCATCGAATCGCTTAACAAAGGCATCATCCAGTCGGAAATTTCCGATAGTTTTAATCAAAGACAAGAAAACGTAGCTTCACGGAAAGAGAGCATCATAGGAAGCAATGTCTATCCGAACGCAGCGGAAAAAGTAAAACAACCTAAAGTTACCAAGGATCATTCAAATGAAAAAACAGCTTTCATAGAGATTACTCCGATTCCAATCAGGAGAATCTCTGAAGAATTTGAGAATATCCGCCTTCGTGCGGGGGCCCATGGGACCCAAGTGGAATCTCCGAAACTTGGATTAATCAATCTCGGCGAGCTTAAGGCATATAAATCGAGAACTGATTTTATCAAAGGAATAGCCGCAGCCGGTGGTATTGCAACGGTCGATAGCGAGGGTTGCAGTACGAAAGAGGATATCCTCGCTTTTATTAAAGATACGAACCTGAAGAGCTATTGCTTGTGCGGAAGCGATGCCGATTACCTGGAAGCGGCTGTATCATTCGTTCAAGCTGTTAAGGAAAGCTATCCTGATAAGAATATGTATTTGGTTGGGAAACAGGACCGCGATCTTGAGGCAGCATTAAGCCAGGCTGGCGTAAACGAATTTGTGCATGTGAGAACAAATGCGGTCGAGATACTGACTCAATGGCTGACGGAGATGGGGGTGGAATAACGTGAAAAAGCCTGATTTTACTAAAATTAAGCTTACGACAATTAAAGCAGACGGTTCTTCTGAACAATGGAAAAAAGAAGCTGAGGCAGCGATTCACGGCTCCATTGACGAGCTTTTATATGAAACGAATGAGCAGATTCAGATCAAGTCTCTTTATCAAAAAGAAGAAGTGACGGAATTCGAGCATATGAAAGGTGTTCCGGGTCTTGCACCATATACTCGGGGACCTTATCCGACGATGTTTGTAAACCGTCCGTGGACGGTGCGTCAGTATGCCGGTTTCTCGACGGCAGAGGAATCCAATGCCTTTTATCGCAGAAATCTGGCAATGGGCCAAAAAGGTTTATCCGTGGCGTTTGACCTGGCGACACACAGAGGTTATGACTCGGACCATCCCCGGGTTGTCGGCGACGTCGGCAAAGCGGGCGTGGCGATTGATTCGATTCTCGATATGAAACGGTTATTTGAAGGGATTCCCCTCGATCAAATGTCCGTTTCGATGACAATGAACGGGGCAGTCCTGCCGATTTTGGCCTTTTATATCGTGACAGCCGAGGAACAGGGTGTAACCCAGGAAAAACTCTCCGGTACGATTCAAAACGATATTTTAAAAGAATACATGGTGCGGAATACATATATCTATCCGCCGGATATGTCGATGAAAATCATTGCCGACATATTCGAATATACGTCCAAATATATGCCGAAGTTTAATAGCATCAGCATTTCAGGCTATCATATGCAGGAAGCGGGCGCACCGGCTGATATTGAACTTGCCTATACGCTCGCAGACGGCCTTGAATATGTGCGAACTGGGCTTGAGGCTGGCATACCGGTAGATTCTTTTGCCCCCCGCCTTTCTTTTTTCTGGGCAATCGGAATGAATTACTTCATGGAAGTAGCCAAAATGAGGGCTGCCCGTTTTATTTGGGCAAAGCTGATGAAGCAATTCGAGCCAAAGAATTCAAAATCAATGGCACTGCGTACCCATTCGCAAACCTCCGGCTGGAGCCTGTCGGAACAGGATCCATTCAATAATGTTGTCCGCACGTTACTGGAAGCCCATGCGGCTGCGTTAGGACATACGCAATCACTTCATACGAATGCCCTTGATGAAGCCATCGCCCTGCCGACTGATTTTTCAGCGCGGATCGCGAGGAACACCCAGTTATATCTTCAGGAGGAAACGGGAATCACTAAGGTGATCGACCCGTGGGCCGGTTCGTATTATGTGGAATCACTGACGAATGAACTGATTAACCGGGCTTGGACCCATATCGAGGAGATTGAAGAGCTTGGCGGAATGGCAAAAGCTATAGAGACTGGGCTTCCTAAAATGCGAATTGAGGAAGCGGCCGCGAAGCGACAGGCTCAAATCGACTCCGGCAAGGAAACGATCGTCGGTGTGAACAAGTACCGTCTTGAAAAAGAGGATCCAATAGAAATCCTGGAAATTGATAATACGGCTGTACGCGAAAGCCAGCTTCAAAAACTTGCCAAACTAAAGGAAGCAAGGAATCAGGAACAGGTTGAGGCTACACTCGCGGCGCTTTCAGAGGCGGCTATGAGCGGTGAAGGCAACCTGCTTGAGCTGGCCGTCCAGGCTGCAAGAGCAAGGGCGACGCTTGGGGAAATCTCGGATGCGATCGAAAAGGCAGCCGGGCGCCATAAGGCAACGATCCGTTCGATCAGCGGCGTTTACAGCTCCTCTTACTCGAATGAAAATGAAATTGAAGAAGTGAAACAGATGACCGATGACTTCCTTGAAAATGAAGGCAGAAGGCCCCGTCTTCTGATGGCGAAAATGGGCCAGGACGGCCATGACCGCGGTGCCAAGGTTGTTTCGACTGCTTTTGCCGATTTGGGATTCGACGTCGATATCGGTCCGCTTTTCCAGACGCCGGAAGAAACGGCACTGCAGGCAGTCGAAAACGATGTCCACGCAATCGGAATGAGCTCGCTCGCCGGAGGACATAAAACACTTCTTCCCCAACTCGTGAATGAACTGAAAAAACTGGGCAGGGAAGACATCATCGTAATTGCCGGCGGCGTGATTCCGGCCCAGGATTATGAATTCCTGCAGCAAAATGGGGCAGCCGCGATTTTTGGACCTGGTACAGTCATTCCGCAAGCCGCTAAAGGCGTGTTGAAGGAAATCTACCGCCGCCTCGGATATGAGGAAGTGTCGGGGTGATGGAGAATGGAAAAAAACCTGAATGGTCAGAAGAAAGCGAAGGCTTCGCTTCTATTGTAAGAAAAGGGGTGGACATGTCATCCACGGCCGCTAAAACAGGCAAAGGCAGGTTTGTAAAAAAGGAAAAGCAGAAGCTCGATCTTAGCGATATAAAAGCAGGTCTGTTGCGGGGAGATAGAGCCATGCTTGCGCGTGCGATCACATTGGTCGAAAGCAATGCCCCACATCATTTCGAGGATGCGCAGCAGCTTCTGCAATCGATTTTGCCCAAAGCAGGCAGTTCAATCCGGATCGGGATTTCCGGAGTGCCCGGAGCAGGGAAAAGTACATTTATCGAAACCTTTGGCAGCTTTTTATGCAATTTGGGGCATAAGGTTGCTGTGTTGGCAGTAGACCCGAGCTCTTCTGTCAATGGCGGGAGTATTCTTGGTGATAAAACGAGAATGGAAGAGCTCGCCAGGAACCCGAAAGCCTTTATCCGGCCTTCTCCTTCAGGAGGGACGCTCGGCGGCGTTCACCGCAAAACCCGGGAAACGATGCTTCTTTGTGAAGCCGCTGGTTTTGATATTATCCTCGTTGAAACAGTTGGCGTCGGCCAAAGCGAGGCATTAGTCCGGAGCATGACAGATTTCTTTATGCTTCTTGTCCTCACCGGTGCCGGGGATGAATTGCAAGGAATGAAAAAAGGGATTATGGAACTCGTGGATGCAATTGTCGTGAATAAGGCTGACCGAGACAATAAGCCACTCGCCTTGAAAACAAAAGAAGAATACGATCGAATTCTTCATTTCCTGCAGCCTGCGACAAAAGGCTGGCCGGCGAAAGCATATACTTGTTCATCATTAACCGGCGATGGAATCGACCCGCTGTGGAAGACCATGGAACGGTTTTTAAAAGAAACGAAACAAACCGGCGTCTTCCAAGAGAGAAGAAGACAGCAATCAAAAGAATGGCTATATTCTTTGATCCAAGATTCGCTTCATAACCTGTTTTTTAAAAATGAAAAAATCAAAGACATGCTGCCTGTCCTCGAAAATCAGGTGTTGTCGGGTAATAAAACCATTACGAGGGCGGTCCAGGAAAGCTTTGAGATATTTAATGAAGTGTTGCGAAGTTCCGACCCAAAAGAAAATGGATAGCAGAAAATCTGCTATCCAATCTAGGGAGTTAGGGGTATGGATCTAGTTGTATTGTTATCATTCCCGGTGTAACCCAAAATTAAACTCTTTTTTCTGATTGCATTTAGATTGAATCTGAAATCGCACACTGTTATTATGAAATTGTAGAAAAATATAGAGGAGGCACGACCATGAGCATGGATTTTAACTTTTTAATGAATGATGTAGTTCGTCAAGCTCGCCAGGAGATCACGACGGCAGGATATAGAGAATTAACAACTCCAGAAGATGTGGAAGATGCTTTCGCACAAAAAGGAACAACCCTTGTCATGATTAATTCAGTTTGCGGTTGTGCAGGCGGGATCGCAAGACCAGCCGCAGCTCATTCCGTTCATTATGATAAGCGCCCGGATAACCTTGTAACGGTTTTCGCCGGCCAGGATAAAGACGCAACTGAAAAAGCACGTGACTTTTTTGAAGGCTATCCGCCATCATCGCCATCATTTGCCTTGTTAAAGGATGGAGAATTCATCACAATGGTGGAAAGACACGAAATTGAAGGGCATGATCCAATGTCCGTCGTCAACAAGCTGCAAGGCTACTTTGACCAATATTGCGAAGAAGTGTAAGACTCGGGAGTTCCCGGGTCTTTTTTTATTTCCTCTGAAATTGCCGATAAATTAGAGGTATAAATCACTGAGAAGGGCAGGACTAAGTGAAAAACATATAACAAGAGCAGATAAATACTTGGGACACTGGGGATTGTATTTAACATCCCATAGAGGAATCATAAGAAAAGCCTTTACTTTCATTGTATATGTCATCCTCCTCATTATCCCACCAAGCATAGTTTTCGCTCAGTAAAATAACCTCATTAGACATATACTTATCTTTAATTTTTTTTAGTACCTTTTGTCTTTCTTTTTCATCTAACTTGTCAAGTTCCTTGATGATTTTATCTGAAATAGACATGTCATACACCTCCATAACATCCTATCCTTATATTCCCTTAGATATAAAAAGTGCAAAAGCTTTATTTAATAAACTAAATTTAAGGATTATTTCAGCGAACAGATAAATAAGTAAACTTGGTCAAAAAGCTGGAATCCCAAATTGGATAGGCAATTCGTGATAAAAAGGACAGTTGTTGCTGTAAAACTCTCCATTTTGCTGATACTATGGATATTAAGAAAATAGAAACCGGTGATACATATATGTTTAAAATCGGATATCGAACGATTAAAACCGCTTTAGGGGCGACGCTTGCGATTATGATTGCCCAGTTGTTTGGCCTGGATAACTTTGCCTCAGCGGGCATTTTGACGATTCTTTGCGTCCAGGTTACGAAGAAGAAATCACTGAAGGCGGCCTGGTCGAGATTCTTTGCCTGCCTGCTGGCAATTGTGTTTTCAGCGATCCTTTTTGAAGTCATTGCCTACCATCCGATCGTAATCGGGCTGATGCTATTATTATTTATCCCAACCACTGTAACGCTAAAGATTCAGGAAGGCATTGTCACAAGCAGCGTCATCGTCCTTCATTTTTATATGGCAGGGAATGTGACGGTGGATCTGGTGCTCAATGAAACGGCTCTGATCATAATCGGTATTGGTGTCGCCCTGATTATGAATCTTTACATGCCGAGTCTTGAAAATAAACTGGTCACTTACCGGGTAGAAATTGAAAAAAACTTTAGTGTGATCCTGCGGGAGATTGTCAATTACTTGCGGACCAATGAAAGCGATTGGGACGGTAAGGAAATAACCGAAACGAACCAGCTCTTGGAAGAGGCAAAAACAATGGCTTTCCGGGATGTCGAGAATCATTTTCTAAGGGGCGAGGATGTCTATTATCATTATTTTAAAATGAGGGAAAAGCAATTTGAAATAATCGAGCGGATTCTGCCGCTAGTGACTAGCATCCCGACGAATGTCAGGCAGAGCGGGATACTGGCTGATTTCATTCAAGAATTAAGTGAGAACGTCCATCCGCAGAATACGGCCATTGTCTATTTACAGCAACTTGAAGAAATGAAAGAAAAAATCAAGGAAATGGAGCTTCCGAAAACACGGGAAGATTTTGAATCCAGGGCGGCTTTATTCCAGCTGGTGAGGGAAATGGAGCGTTATCTTGAGATAAAGCTATCCTTTAAGGGACTCCCAGTAAAAACAAAAGGTCGAATGAAAAACGGCTCCCTTGCTTAAAATAAGCGAAAACGCAAGGGAGCGTCAAAAACATGAAGCTACTACTATCCATTTTGCTTGCGATGATGGTTTCGCCCATCCATCCCGATGCACCTGCTGTCAAACCGGGAGATCCGTTTATAATCGTGAACAAGGCTACGAATAAGCTGGCATTCATCAAGGACAATGCTGTCCAAGAAGTTTTGCCTGCCGGGACGGGAAGAAGTCAGGAACTGACACCGGAAGGATTATTTACCGTAAAAGTGAAGGCAGTCAATCCTTATTACCGCAAAAAGAATATTCCTGGCGGTGACCCGAAGAATCCGCTCGGGACCAGGTGGATTGGCTTTGATGCAAAAAATACAGATGGGAGAATCTATGGGGTCCACGGGACGAACCAGCCATGGACGGTTGGGAAATATATTTCAAACGGCTGCATCCGCTTGAAAAACGCCGATGTAGAAAGGTTATATAATAAAGTTCCGATCGGAACGAAGATTTTGGTCGCGAAAACCAATAAAGATTTTTATACGCTTGCCAAAGAACAAGGCGCGATTAAATAACTAAAAAGGGTCTTAGCAAATGTGCTAAGACCCTTAATTTTACATAAAAAATGCTAACATTCCTGACAATAATGAGGTTAACAGCATCGTTGCGATCATTAAATAAACGACCATTTTCCTGAAATTTCTATTTCTCATCATACTCTCCCCTACCTGAATTGATTACTATTATTGTAACGTGAGTAGTTACCTGTAGACAAGCAATAATGACGAACATATATTTTACCTGTAGTATAAGCAGGATTATGATGATTATTGTTGAATATTGTTATAGTCAGATAATTGTCGAACTTAGATGGGGGACTGTTATGATAAAAAATATTGATCATATTGGAATCGCTGTTTCTTCAATAGAAGAAGCCCTTCCGCTTTATACAAATGTCTTTCAATTGAAGCTTGAAGGCGTTGAAACGGTGGAAAGCCAAGGAGTCCGGGTCGCTTTTGTTTCTGCGGGAAATACGAGGCTAGAATTATTGGAAGCGTTATCGCCTGACAGCCCGATTGCAAAATTTATTGAAAAACGGGGACAAGGCATTCACCATATTGCTCTGGGTGTGGAAGATATTGAAGCTAGGATTCAGCAAATTAAGGAAAATGGGATTAAAATGATAGATGAGAAGCCAAGGCTCGGGGCACACCATGCAAATGTCGCCTTTATTCATCCAAAAGGAACCGCTGGCGTTCTTTATGAGCTTTGTGAACGGAATGAGACAGGGGAGGATCAGGAATGACGGACATCTATGAAAAAATCAATGAGCTGTACGACCGACGCCGGGAAATTGAACGGGGCGGCGGGGATGAACGAATCGAAAAGCAACATGAAAAAGGAAAGCTTACTGCAAGGGAACGGATTGAACTGTTGGTTGATCCCGGTACATTTCTTGAATTGAATCCTTTTATTGAACACCGCAGCCGTGATTTCGGCCTTGATGGCGTGAAAGGTCCGGGAGATGGAGTCGTGACCGGTTACGGCAAAATAAACGGAAAACCGATTTATTTATTTTCGCAGGATTTTACCGTTTTTGGCGGCGCTCTCGGTGAAATGCATGCAAAGAAAATCGCGAACGTGATGGATCTTGCCGCGAAAAACGGCGCTCCATTCGTCGGCCTGAATGATTCAGGAGGGGCCCGGATTCAGGAAGGGGTCGTATCCCTGGACGGCTATGGGCATATTTTCTACCGGAACGCGATTTATTCCGGGGTGATTCCGCAGATTTCTGTGATTATGGGACCGAGCGCCGGGGGGGCCGTATATTCGCCTGCAATTACCGACTTTGTCTTCATGGTCGAAAAAACTAGCCAAATGTTTATCACCGGCCCGAAGGTCATCGAAGCGGTTACCGGAGAAAAGATCAGCGCTGAGGATTTAGGAGGAGCGGGAGTACATAACAGCATTAGCGGGAACGCGCATTTTCAGGGCGAAACAGAAGAAGAAGTGCTGGAAATGGTGCGGAAGTTGATCAGCTATCTGCCGCAAAATAATGAAGAAAAACCACCTCGTATCGAGTTGGATGAAGAGGATGATTACCGTCCGAACCTGACGGAGGCGATTCCCTTTGACAGTGTGCGTCCTTACGATGTCCGTACTGTCATTACAGAAGTCACCGATGAAGGTTCATTTATGGAAGTGCAAAAGGATTTTGCAAAGAATATTGTAATCGGCCTCGCCCGAATGAAAGGAGAAGTGGTTGGACTCGTATGCAACCAGCCTAAATTCATGGCCGGTGGTCTTGATATCGATTCTTCCGATAAAGCGGCCCGCTTCATCCGTTTTTGTGACTCCTTTAATATCCCGATCATTACTTTTGAAGACGTCACCGGCTTTTTCCCGGGCGTAAAGCAAGAGCACGGGGGCATAATCAGGCACGGTGCAAAGATTCTATACGCTTATTCAGAGGCGACTGTACCGAAGCTAACGGTCATTTTGCGTAAAGCATATGGCGGTGCCTACGTGGCCCTTAACAGTAAATCGATCGGGGCTGACCTGGTTTACGCCTGGCCGAATGCGGAAATAGCCGTCATGGGGCCTCAGGGAGCGGCTAACATTATTTTTGCAAGGGAAATCCAGAACAGCGAAAACCCTGAACAAACGCGTGCCAAAAAGATAGAGGAGTACCGCGAAAAGTTTGCGAACCCGTATGTTGCAGCCAGCCAGGGAATGGTGGATGATGTCATCGATCCGCGCGACACAAGGATCAAGCTTGTTCAGGCACTTGAAATGCTCCGCAATAAGAAGGAATCCCGGCCGTACAAAAAGCATGGCAATATCCCTTTGTAAACAACGCTTAGAATGTCTTATGTTGATCCCGGAAATTTGCCGCTTGTCGAGTATCAGGGGTATACTGAGACAGTAGATAATTATTGGAGGTATTGACATTGATTAATGAAGAGCGATTAGTTCAGGAGTTTATGGAACTGGTTCAAATTGATTCGGAAACAAAATTTGAAGCCGAAATTTCCAAGGTACTGAAAGATAAGTTTACAGCGCTTGGCGTTGAAGTTTTTGAAGATGACACAACCAGCTTGACCGGACATGGAGCCGGTAACCTTGTCTGTACTCTGAAAGGTACAAAAGAAGGAGTCGACACGATCTACTTCACATCCCATATGGACACAGTTGTACCAGGTAAAGGGATTAAGCCATCGATTAAGGATGGGTATATTGTTTCAGACGGCACGACGATCCTCGGTGCGGATGATAAAGCCGGGCTTGCTGTCATGCTTGAAACAATCAGAGTATTAAAAGAGCAAAATATCGCGCACGGCAAGATTGAATTCATCATAACTGTCGGGGAAGAATCCGGTTTAGTCGGGGCAAAAGTGCTTGATCGTTCCTTAGTAACCGCAAAATTCGGGTACGCGCTTGATAGCGACGGAAAAGTCGGCAATATCATTGTCGCTGCTCCGACACAGGCGAAAGTAAAAGCGGTTATTCAAGGAAAAACAGCGCATGCCGGCGTTGCTCCCGAAAAAGGAGTTTCCGCGATCACGATCGCTTCAAAAGCGATTTCAAGAATGCCGCTTGGCAGAATTGATGAAGAAACAACAGCTAACATCGGGCGCTTTGAAGGTGGCACACAGACTAATATCGTTTGCGATCATGTTGAGATCCTTGCAGAGGCTCGTTCTCTAATTACAGAAAAAATGGAACAACAGGCCGACAAAATGAAAGAAGCATTTGAAACCGCCGCAGTAGAAATGGGCGGACGTGCCGATGTTGAAATAACCGTTATGTATCCAGGATTTAAGTATGGTGCGGGTGATCATGTTGTGGAAGTCGCTAGAAAAGCAGCCGAAAAAATTGGCCGCCCTTGTGAACTGCAGCAAAGCGGAGGCGGAAGCGACGCAAACGTCATTGCAGGTTTCGGCATTCCGACTGTTAACCTTGCAGTGGGATACGAAGAAATTCATACAACGAATGAAAAGATCCCGGTCGAGGAATTGTCAAAGCTTGGCGAAATGGTCATTGCGATTGTCCAGGAAGTAGCTGGAGAGTAAAGAAGTAGAGGACGCTGGATTATCAGCGTCTTTATTTTGGCAGAAAGGAAAGTATAAACTTTCCTTTTTGCATAAGTGCAACTACGTCTAACCTCCGCCTTACGGCTCGTCAATCGACGAACTTTCTTTACATTCAAGAGTAGGAGTGTGTCTACCGACTCGTTTTGGTACAATAGAAGTAAACGGAATTTGACAAGGAAGTGACCGGCGTGAATGACATGTATCCTAAGAATGGCAGGGTTATCCTTCATGTAGATATGAATAGCTTTTACGCCTCGGTTGAAATGGCTTACGATCCCTCTTTAAAAGGTAAACCGCTCGCAATTGCCGGAAATCCGGAAGAAAGGAGGGGCATCATCGTAACCTGCAGCTATGAGGCAAGGAAATACGGAGTAAAAACAACGATGCCCCTCTGGGAAGCTAAAAAACTATGCCCTCAGTTGATTGTGATGATGCCTAATTTCGAAAGATATAAGAAAGCTTCACTGGCTATTTTTGAGCTTTTCCGTGGGTATACGGAGTTGGTAGAGCCTGTTTCAATAGATGAAGGATATCTTGATATTACAGACTCAGGTGACATTGGTTCGCCGATCGAAATTGCTGAAAGCATCCAAAAGCGAATCTTTGAAACGATGGACCTGCCATGCAGCATTGGGGTCGCTCCAAACAAATTCCTTGCCAAAACAGCCTCTGATATGAAAAAACCGATGGGCATCACCATTTTGCGAAAACGCGACGTCCCGATCAAGATGTGGCCGCTTCATGTTGGTGAAATGCACGGAATCGGCAAGAAGACAGCTGAAAAGTTGGAAAACATCAGTATCAGCACGATTGGCGATTTAGCGAAAGCAAATGAAATTCAACTGAAACAGGTGTTGGGTATTAACGGTCTCCGCCTGAAAGAGCGTGCGAACGGAAACGATCAAAGACGAGTCGATCCCGAGTCTATTTTTGAACATAAAAGTATTGGCAATTCAACCACGTTGCCACATGATTCCACTAACCAAAAAGAATTGATCGATATATTAAGAAAGCTGTCAGAAAAAGTTGCTCTTCGCTTGAAGAATAAAGGGCTGGTTGGCCAGAAAATCGGCGTGACCATTCGCTATAAAGACAGAAGCACGATCACAAGAAGCCGAATTGTCGAAAATCCTTTTTCGGGAGCGGACGAAATCCATGACATGGCAGTTCGGCTTTTTAAGAAGCATTGGAAGGGAGAAAAGATCAGGTTGCTCGGGGTGACGGCCTTTGATGTCACCGAAAGAGAAACAGCCTTCAAGCAGCTTGATTTATTTTCCTATCATAAGGATGCCGAAAAGGAGCCTTTATATAAAGCTTTAGACCAGTTACAGAGCAAATATGGCAAGGATATCATTACAAAAGGGCCTTCTGAAATGAAAAATTCCCCGGTTGTGGCTGAGACCAGTTTTGGTAAAGACTTTTTTGATAATTTCGGTTTAAAGGACAGGAACATTCATGATTCAAAAAAAGAAAATAAATAATAACAGGTTAACGGGTAAAATATAAAGGAAAAAGCATGATGTTTGAACATGGTTGAGATAGTTGATATAGTAATCCGATAAGGTAAAGAAGGGAAGGGAATCCATGTCAAAACAGCAAATTGGTGTAGTCGGACTTGCCGTAATGGGTAAGAACCTCGCGTTTAATATTGAAAGCAGAGGTTATTCTGTTTCGGTATACAACCGTTCAAGGGAAAAAACGGATGAGATGATGAGAGAGGCACAAGGTAAAAACGTGGTTCCTACATATAATGTCGAAGAGTTTGTTTCTTCGTTGGAGAGTCCTCGAAAAATCCTGTTAATGGTCAAAGCCGGCGGCCCAACTGACGCCACAATCGAGCAGCTTAAGCCTTTGCTTGATAAAGGTGATATCTTAATCGACGGCGGTAATACATTCTTCAAGGACACACAGCGCCGCAATGAAGAGCTTAGTGCACTTGGCATTCATTTTATCGGTACTGGCGTTTCCGGCGGTGAGGAAGGTGCATTGACCGGTCCTTCGATCATGCCTGGCGGACAAAAGGAAGCGTATGAACTAGTTGCGCCGATCTTAAAGGATATCTCTGCCAAGGTAGATGGAGACGCATGCTGTACATATATTGGTCCGAATGGTGCCGGTCATTATGTAAAAATGGTCCATAACGGAATTGAGTATGGAGACATGCAGCTTATCTCAGAATCGTATTTTTTATTAAAAAATATCCTTGGACTTTCCGCTGAAGAACTTCACAGCGTATTCGCCGATTGGAATCAAGGCGAGCTGGACAGCTATCTCATTGAAATTACCGCTGATATTTTTAAGAAATATGATGAGGAAACAGGCAAGCCGATGGTTGATGTCATCCTCGATAAAGCTGGCCAAAAAGGCACAGGCAAATGGACAAGCCAGAGTGCTCTTGACCTTGGCGTTCCACTCCCAATCATTACAGAATCCGTGTTTGCCCGCTTTATCTCTGCCCTTAAGGACGAGCGTGTTGTGGCAAGCAAACTTCTAAGCGGACCTGAAGCAAAGCCGTTCTCCGGTGATCGGGACGGATTCATCGAGAGCATCCGAAAAGCACTATATATGAGTAAAATTTGTTCATACGCACAAGGCTTTGCTCAAATGAAAGCTGCCTCTGAGGAGTACGGCTGGGATCTTCGCTACGGGGAAATTGCAATGATTTTCCGCGGAGGCTGTATCATTCGGGCACGATTCCTGCAGAATATCAAGGATGCTTATGACCGCGATGGCCAACTGAACAATCTGCTTCTCGATTCGTATTTCAAAGAAATCGTTGAAAGCTATCAGGGAGCTCTTCGTGAAGTAGTATCCACAGCAGTCATGAACGGAATTCCGGTTCCTAGCTTCGCTGCTGCGCTTTCTTATTACGATAGCTACCGCACGGAAACGCTGCCTGCCAACCTGATCCAGGCACAGCGTGATTACTTCGGGGCGCACACATATCAGCGTGTCGACAAAGAAGGAACTTTCCATACCGAGTGGATGGAGAAATAGGTTTTAGGTTTTATATAATGACGAAAACGGACTAATCTTAGAGGTTAGTCCGTTTTTTTGGATATAATTCTAGGAGTGGCCGTTACTTCATGGTGATTATTAGAAGCGATTATGGATTTGTGCTCGATAATCCGAATTTGTGCTCGATTATCGGAATTTGTGCTCGATAATCTGGATTTGTGCTCGATGATCTGGATTTGTGCTCGATGATTTGATTTGTGCTCGATGATTTAGATTTGTGCTTGATAATTTAGATTTGTGCTCGATAATTTGGATTTGTGCTCGATGATCTGGATTTGTGCTCGATGATCTGGATTTGTGCTCGATAATCGGAATTTGTGCTCGATAATCTGGATTTGTGCTCGATAATCTGGATTTGTGCTCGATGATCTGGATTTGTGCTCGATAATCGGAATTTGTACTCGATGATCTGGATTTGTGCTCGATAATCGGAATTTGTGCTCGATAATCTGGATTTGTGCTCGATGATTTAGATTTGTGCTCGATGATCCGGATTTGTGCTCGATAATCGGAATTTGTGCTCGATTATCGGGATTTGTGCTCGATAATCGGAATTTGTGCTCGATAATCTGGATTTGTGCTCGATGATCTGGATTTGTGCTCGATGATCTGGATTTGTGCTCGATAATCTGGATTTGTGCTCGATGATTTAGATTTGTGCTCGATAATCTGGATTTGTGCTCGATAATCGGAATTTGTGCTCGATAATCGGAATTTGTGCTCGATAATCCGAATTTGTGCTCGATAATCTGGATTTGTGCTCGATAATCGGAATTTGTGCTCGATAATCCGAATTTACGAGCTATTATAAAAAATACAGAATTTCGGACAGTAAAAGGAGCACAGACCTGTGCTCCCCCATTGTTAACGACGATGTTCAACAAGGTCAATGACGCCAAGAACCACATGTGCCAATCCAAATCCGAAAAGGGTATTGGCAACCATCTTATTGGAACCCCGGTTCTGTTTCATTGCATAACCAGCAGCTGTTACAGCAGTACCTAAAGCAGTAGGAATCAAGCCTTCACGAACGTCCATGGTTATATCCCTCCATCGAAGTCAGGTTCGGTAAAAGATTACCATTGTTAGTCTTGCCGAAGCAGGTAGAAGTATGTACCGAAAATCCACACAAAAGGAGTGAACAATAAATGAACATGCGAAATATAAAGGAAGCTGATTACCCAAACATTACTTCTCGATTGAATGAGTGGTGGGGCGGGCGTGAGATGTCTTCTTTGCAGCCCAGGCTGTTCTTCCAACATTTTAATGATACGAGCTTTATAATGGAAAGTGATAAAGAGACAGCCGGTTTCATCGTTGGTTTTCTCTCACAGACTGAACCAAATACAGCCTATGTGCATTTTGTAGGGGTTAACCTCAACTTCCGCAAACAAGGCATTGGTAAACAACTGTATGATCGATTCTCAAGTTCAGTTGCTGCAAAAGGAGTGCGTAAGATAAAGTGCATAACATCGCCGGTTAACCGGAATTCGATAGCCTTTCACAGTCAGCTTGGCTTTATGATTATTCCCGGAGATAAAGAGATAGATGGGATTTCGGTACATAGCAATTACGATGGAAAAAACGGGGACAGGGTCGTTTTTGCGAAAGAAATTTAGTCAGAAAATCCTATGGAAAATAGTCCATATCGGATTTTCTTTTTTTTGTCAAAAAAGATACCCTTAAAGAAAATGTTCAGATGATATTTGATGATTTCCAACATAAGCTGATAAGACAAAAGGGAGAGGATGAACATGCCGATGCTGTGGATTCTTGTATCTATGTTTCTCTTTTTGATCATCCTGGAGTCAGGCGTGTCGTTTTGGATGAATAAGGGAACCGCTAAAAAACATTCATCAAGACACAGAGAGATTCTCGATTCAATTAGAGGGAAGATTTTCAGAAAAAGCGCTTCCTAGAAAGGAAAAGGATATCCCGATCGGGATATCCTTTTTCTTTAGCGTCATTCTTCAAGGTCAAGATTTTCGACAGGCCACCAGAAATGTTCGTCTTTTTTCAGCAGTTCGTCAGCGCAATCCGGTCCGGTTGTACCGGATTTGTAGTTGGGGAAAGTGCTGTCTTTTGTCGTTTCCCATACCTCGGAAATCCTGTCGACAAATTTCCAGGATAAGGCCACTTCGTCCCAATGGGTAAAGTTCGTGGCATCGCCTCGCATGCTATCGAACAGAAGCTTTTCATAAGCCTCTGGTGTGTTAAGTTTGTCGCTGCTTTTATTTGAATAGGACAGCTGTACCGGTCTCGATCTCATACCATTTCCTGTTTTTCTAGCGTTCAGGAGGAGGGTGATGCCTTCCTCAGGTTGGATGTGGATGACTAGGAGGTTAGGGTGAAGCGTTTCTCCCGTTTTGTAATACAAATTCATCGGAATGTCCTTGAATTGGACCACAATTTTCGTTGATTTAATGTCCATCCTTTTCCCGGTACGAATATAGAAAGGTACCCCGGCCCAGCGGAAGTTATCAATCATCAGCTTGCCTGCGACGAATGTTTCCGTGTTTGACTCGGAATCAACCATTTGCTCTTCCCGGTAACCAGGCACATTTTGCCCATTCATTGTGCCTGAGCCATACTGGCCACGCACAAAATATTGATTCACTTCTTCCGCAGTCATCGAACGAAGGGAACGAAGCGCACGCACTTTCTCGCTGCGGATTTCCTCGGTAGTCAACCGGATTGGCGGTTCCATCGCAAGCAGCGCGACCATTTGCAGCATATGGTTCTGGACCATGTCGCGTAATGCCCCACTCGTTTCATAATAACGGCCGCGTTCCTCTACACCAAGCGTTTCACTTGAGGTCACCTGAATATTGGAGATGTAGCGGCTGTTCCATAATGGTTCAAAAAGAGCATTGGCGAAACGGATGACTTCAATATTTTGTACCATCTCCTTGCCGAGATAGTGGTCAATCCGATAGATTTCGTCTTCCTCAAAGGCAGTACGGATCCGTTTGTTAAGCTCCAAAGCACTTTCAAAGCTGTGTCCAAACGGTTTTTCGATGACAAGTCGTTTATAGCCGGGTGTGTCAGTGAGACCTTGCTCTCTCACCTGCTCTGCGATTGTTCCGAAGAACTCAGGAGCCATGGCAAGATAGAAGACACGGTTGCCTTCAAGCTGATAATGGCTATCTAAACGGTCTGCGATCTCCTTCAACTGTATGTACGATTCGGAACTGGTCACATCATGCGAATGATAAAAAAAATGAGAGGCAAATTCGTCGATGTTTTCCTGTTCATTGGTGAAGGTTAGAATCGAGTCCTTCACATTGGCTTGGAATTCTTCATTGGTAAGATGCCTTCTTGCCACGCCGACAACGGCAAATTTATCTATCTTTTCTTTCTGAAATAATCGATAAATGGAAGGAAATAGCTTGCGCTTAGCCAAGTCCCCGGTTGCTCCGAATATCATGATTAGTGCGGACGGTTTATTATTTTGAACCACAGGTAAAACCTCTTTTCCTCATCAATTGCTTCTGAAAAAATACTCTTACAATATATAATTTGTTAAACAGTAACGCAAACATATTGCATATATACTTATTCTTTTTCAAAGAAATATAATCTATTCAACGATTCCTGATGAATAGATTAAAACTTCCCCGTATATGTAAATAGGTTTTTCGGCCTATGAATTTTGACTTTTCTGATAAATCATTTATATTTAATTAAATAGAATAAAATAATGTATATCGGGGGATTTGCGATGATGGGTTTTCACTATCGGGATTATGATGCGCTGGGGCTTGCGGAATTGCTTAAAGGAAAGGAAGTTCAGACCCAAGAGATATTGGAAGAAGCAATCAAACAGATTGAAGCGATAAATCCCAATTTGAATGCGGTTATTAATAAAATGTACGAGCAGGCAAAAGCTGCCGTCCGTACACTTGATATGAATAACACTTTTGCAGGCGTGCCCATGCTTCTAAAGGATATAACCCAGGAAATTGAAGGAGAAAAGATTACATCGGGATCAAAATCGTTCCAGGATTATCTGGCCGTTCGTGATGCCGAATTTGTACGAAGAGTCAGGAACACAGGAGCTGTTTTTCTGGGACAGACGAACGTGCCTGAATTTGCTTTGATGGGGATTACGGAGCCTGCTTTTCACGGGCCAACGAGAAATCCTTGGAATATAGGGCATACACCCGGTGGTTCTAGCGGTGGATCAGGGGCGGCAGTCGCATCGGGCATGGTGCCGATTGCCGGAGCAAATGATGGAGGAGGCTCCATTCGGATACCTGCTGCCTATTGCGGCTTGTTTGGATTAAAGCCAACAAGAGGCAGAACGCCTGCCGGACCGAAATTGGGCCGTCAATGGCAGGGTGCCTCCTCAGACCATGTCCTAACCAGAAGTGTGCGAGACAGCGCGGCGATGCTCGATCAAATCGCCGGATATGAAAAAGGAGCTGCTTTCCATGCTCTCCCGTTTGATGGATCGTACTTGGAAATTGTCCAAAACCCAACAGAAAAAAAATATAGAATCGCCTTTTCCACTGAATCCCCGATAGGAACCGAGGTGGACCCTGAATGCATCGAAGCAGTGAGAAAAACGGCTAAATTGCTGGAATCGATGGGGCATACCGTCGAGGAGAAGAATCCATCGGTTAATGGGAAGCGGCTCGCGAATAGTTATATGATGATGTACTTTGGAGAAGTGGCCGCAACCATAAACGATCTCGAACTGCAGCTGGGGCGTAAAGTCAAATTCGATGACGTAGAACCAACGACATGGCTTTTGGGCCTTCTTGGTAAAGCGGCAAGCGCAGAAGAATTTGTTCTCGCTTTACGGGAATGGGATAAGGCTGCCTTTGAAATGGAAACCTTCCATGAAACCTATGACTTGTATATGACCCCAACGACTGCGTTTCCGCCAGCGAAAATCGGCGAGCTGAATTCAAGGGGAGCGGAAAAGGTGATGCTTGACATTATCGGGAAGCTTGGCGCTGGAGGGCTGGTCAAAAAAAGCGGGATGGTTGATAAAATCGTAGAAAACAGCTTAAAGCGGACACCGTTTACCCAATTAGCTAATCTGACCGGCCAGCCGGCCATGTCCGTTCCGCTTCACCTTACTGCGAACGGATTGCCTTGCGGGGTACAATTCATTGCCGGGAGGGGGCGGGAGGACTTGCTGTATGAATTAGCAGCCCGGCTTGAGACTTTAGAAGAGTGGATTGACGTAAAAAGAAATCCAATGTTTTTGGGGGAGCCAATAAGTCGGAAATAGAAATGTTCTTATAAAAAGAAGAGAGAATCGTTCACTTAAGCGAATTCTCTTTTTATGATATAGTGGTTCCATACATATAGTAGGCGGAGGTAGTGGACGTGGATTTTGTTTTTTTAGGGACAGGGGCGGGAATGCCGGCGAAGGCAAGAAATGTATCCTCGATTGCCCTGCAACTCCTTGAAGAGAGGGGAGCAGTGTGGCTGTTCGACTGTGGCGAAGCGACTCAGCATCAAATTCTGAAGACGCCTGTGAAGCCTGGCAAAATCGAGAAAATCTTTATTACCCATCTGCACGGGGACCATATTTTTGGATTGCCCGGCTTACTTGGAAGCCGTTCATTCCAAGGAGGCACGGACGAGCTTACCGTATACGGCCCAGCGGGAATAGAGGAATTCATTACGACCAGCCTTCGGGTGAGTGGAACTCATTTGAAGTACCCGCTTAAGATCGTTGAAATTACAGAGGGCATTGTGTTTGAGGACGAACAGTTTACGGTAACAGCACTGCCGCTTGATCACGGTATTATGTGTCTGGGCTACCGGATTGTTGAGCACGACCGTCCAGGAAGTCTGCTTATCGACAAACTACGCTCAGAGGGAGTAAAGCCTGGTCCCGCCTTCAAGGCATTAAAGAAAGGCGAAACGGTCCGGCTTGAGGACGGCAGGGTTCTGCACGGAACCGATTATCTGAATCCTCCGCAAAAGGGCCGGATTATCACGATTCTTGGCGATACACGAACCTGTGACAATGCCTTAATCCTGGCCGGGGATGCCGATTACCTTATCCATGAAGCGACATTTTCAAAGCATGAACCTGAAATGGCACATGATTATTACCATTCGACAACTACACAGGCGGCCCAAACCGCTAAACAGGCTAATGCCAAACAACTGATCTTGACTCATATAAGTTCGAGATATACGGAAGAAGATGCGAAAATGCTGACGGCAGAAAGCAGAGAAATTTTTCCGGAAACCGTTATCGCTGAGGATTTGCTTAGTATCAAAATTCCGCTATATCCGGGGAAATGAAAGTAAAAAAGCCCTCTTAATTGAGGGCTTTTTCATACTCTAGCAATCAATTCATATTTTCTTCAGGTGTTGTCACTTCTACCGCGATAATAATCCCAACAACCGCAACGATTACTAAAGAGAGCACGATTAAAAACATTTTCTAACGCCTCCTTATTTAAGAAGTTTTTGATGAATTATTAAAACAGCTTAAATCCTTTTGAACCAGGTGGTGCGTGTTCGATCATATTCATGAATGGAATCGCATAAGCAATCAAAATTAGCGCAACCAATACGCCGATCCAGACATACCAGTTTTCGAAAATGGCCGGTGTTTTCCCTGAATGCTCGGAAACTTCAGCAACCGGGAATTCTGTTTCCCCTTTCGGAGCAAAGAACAGCAGCTGTATGAAGATGTAAATCATTAAGATGATACCGATGAATAAGATGCTGCCGCCAATCGCCTGAAGAATCTGGTAAGGGACCCATTCGGTTGCCTGAGCGCTGCCGCCGTATGTTGAATAAGCAGAGCGTCTTGGCGCTCCGAGTAGACCTTGGAAATGCATCGCTCCGGACATAATCGTCATCCCGACTGTCCAAACGATGGTTTGGACGATGCCTAAGCGGTTGATGCTTTTTGTAAGTGTCCTTCCTGTAAGAGAAGGGATGAGCCAGTAGCAAATTCCAAAGAACGTCAACAATACCGTTGTCGCCACTGTTAAATGAAAATGTCCTGTAACCCAAATGGTGTTGTGAATCACCTGATTCATTTGGTGCGATGCGTTGATTAAGCCGCCCGCGCCGCCCGGAATAAAGGCCAGCATCCCGACAAAAGGAGCAAAGAAACGGACATCTCCCCAAGGAAGGGTTTTGAACCAGCCGAATAATCCTTTCCCGCCGTTTTTCCTGCCTGCTATTTCAAAGGTAGCGAACATGGAAAATGCCGTCATCAATGATGGAATCACGACCATAAAGGTGAGAACAACCTGGACAAACTTCCATCCCGGGTCTATGCCGGGTTCTGTTAATTGATGGTGAAAACCGACTGGAATCGAGAACAATAAGAATAAGATAAATGATAGCCTTGCAAGTGAGTCCGAAAAAATCTTGCCCCCGATGATTTTAGGAATGGACACATACCAAACCATATAAGCAGGCAACAGCCAGAAATAGACAAGAGGGTGACCGAAATACCAAAACAATGTTCTGCTGACCAACACATTGATTTCATCGGTTATGCCCAGTGACCACGGGATAAATTGGATTAATACAGTCGCAGCCACTCCCAATGTCGCCACAAGCCATAAAACCATCGTAATCACGGCCATAAAACTGAGGACGTGCGGCATCTGGCCTTTATTTTCCCGCTTCCACCTGATATATTTGGCAAACATGCTGAAACCACTAACCCAGCTACCAACAACAAGTAGAGCAAGACCGATATAGAAGCCTACGTGAGCCATAAGCGGTGCATAGAAGGTATATAAAACAGAGGCCTCTCCGATTAAAATGTAAAAGGCTGTAAGAGCGGTTCCCACAGTCATGAGCCAAAATCCAACCCAACCTGTTATTCTTTCCCCTTTTGAAAAAGTGCCGCTTGTCTTACTGATGCTCGCAAACAGAAATCCGATAATGAAAAATGTAGTTAATACAAGTCCTAATAAAACTCCGTGTACCGTCAACAACTGGTAGTACCCAATTCCGGCGGGCAATTGATAAGATCCAGAACGCACGAGCGTCTGAAGCAACCCGCAAAGTCCGCCTAAAAGCAGTGCTGCGAAAGCGACATAAATATGGGCCAAAGTCAGTTTTGCGTCATTTTTATCAATCCCTAATTTACTTTGCATTGTCTGTCACCTCGATTGTTCCGTACATCATGTGATGTCCTGTTCCGCAATATTCATTACACACGACAGTAAACTTTCCCGTTTTTTCATGGGTGACCGCTAATTCACTCACATAGCCCGGTTCTACTATCATGTTTACATTCGTTCCTGCTACAGAAAATCCGTGAACCACATCAGTGGTGGCTACTTTGTAAGTTAATTTTGCTCCCTTAGGGATCGTGATCGTCTTATCATCTTCGCCCAAGTCATAATTAAAAGCGGAAGCGACAATGACCAATTCATATTCGTTTTCTCCAGTCTGATGAAGCCCTGGTTTTGTAAATGGAGCTGTTTCTTTTACCTTTTCCGGATCGATCATATGGTGTCCGCTTGGCGGATGATTCCCCATAGAAAAAGCCTGGACCCCGACAATTGTTAAAAATAAAATTAATGAGCCGGTACCAAATAGAAGCCAAATCTTTTCAAACTTATGGATTTTCATATTTTTCACCTACTTGTCTATGTATTATCTTGAAAGAAATAAAGCGTAAACACTAAACCAGGAGACGATAAGAAACACTCCCAATATCATGACGGAAGCGAGTGTACCTTTTAGCGTATCTTCCTTCTCCTCTTTCTTGTTTTTGTCCAATTTAATCACCTCTTTTTTTAAGGCTCTGTTAAATTCCATTGTTGATTTTCAAATGGTCATGGAATCTACTCGCTTTCCGCGGACGAACTGTCAAGCCTCCTCACTCGTACCTCGCTGCGGGGTCTTGCCAGCCCGTTTTTCCGCAGGAGTCTCGCAGATTCCCTTCCCAAAAACAACATTATCGTTTAACAGAGCCTTTTTTTAAAAAAGTATACTGTTTACATGTTTAATTTTACTATTGGCACATATTGCAAGTTATCTATATTATTTACAATAATGTGAACGCTTTTTTACAATAATGTGAACGTTGTTCATGCTTCCACAAAGTACCTCTATCCTTCTAGCTTTTCCGGATAGTAAACTATTAAAGTTGTTAATAAACTTTGAGGAGAATAGAATAAGTGAAAAAGTTCTTTAGCTTTCTTATCATTTTAAACTTTCTTTGTATAAGTCTTGTTCCTATTAAAGGGGAAGCGGCAAATCATACTCTTTCCATTGGTACTGTTAAAACAGACAATGCGAAAGTATACAGTTCACCTAAACTGGGTTCTCCCGTTTTATCGGTCTTAAAAAAAGGGGAGCAATACCCAATCATCTCTTCGGCAGCGGGGGATTCCGCCAGTAGCGTCATTCATACAGTAGTCTCCGGCAACACATTATGGATTATCGCTAATCAATATGGGGTTACCATAAACGAGCTGCAAAAAGAGAACAAATTAACCACCACTAAAATCAGTGTTGGTCAAAAGTTGAAAATACCGCAGAAATATCAAGTCCATACGGTTGTATCGGGTGGGACGCTATGGAAAGTTTCAACAAAATACGGGGTCGCAGTCAGTGACGTAACGAAGCTGAATAACTTACGTTCCACTAAACTTTCCGTTGGCCAAAAAATCAAGATTCCGGATTATTATGCCCAGGTTCAATTACTTGGCGGTAAAAAAGGCTGGATGAAAAAGTCCCTTCTTCAGACCAAGGCACAAAAACGGATCGTCATGGGATGGAATTATAATGGGACGACAGACAGCTACATTCAACAACTAAAACAACCAAATTTAAATGTTGTATCGCCTCGCTGGTATACATTAAGCAGCACGGATAATGTAGTTGCGGTTTCTGTTGATTCACGGTATGGACAAGCCGTCCATGCCCAGGGGAAACAACTTTGGCCGTTATTCGGCAATAAATTTGACCCTGTATTAACCGATTCTGTGCTCAGCAATCCACAGAAGCGTCAAAAATTAATTTCAACGCTAAGAGATTCACTCGTGCAAACCGATAGTGATGGAATCAACGTTGACTTTGAAAATATCAATATCAAAAACAAGCAGGATTTTGTAGTTTTTATCGGTGAACTTAAAAAGGCTCTTCAGCCACACGGGATCATCGTGTCTGTGGATGTGACCCGGGAAAACGAAGACCCGTTCTGGTCCGGAAGCTTTGACAGAAGGGAGCTTGGCAAGATTGCCGATTATATCGTGATGATGGGATATGACGAACATTGGGGAGGAAGCCCAAAAGCAGGATCTATAGCCTCCTTGCCTTGGACAAAAGAAGGAATCGAGCTCTTGATGAAAGAGGTACCGTCCCAGAAGATCATTCTTGCTGTACCATTCTACACCCGGGAGTGGGTTACGAATCTATCAACAGGAAAAGTAACCAGCCATGACCGGACGATGGCCCAGGCGAATCAAATCATTTCATCCAAGGGCCTTCAAAAGGTGTGGGATCAAAAAACCTCACAAAATTATGTGGAATATGCAGCGGGTGGAGAAAAGCATCAAATATGGCTGGAAGACCAAAAGTCAATCGGCCTTCGCATGAATTTGGTTAAACAAAATCACTTGGGTGGGGCAGCTGCCTGGTATATTGGTTCGGAAACAGCTGATATCTGGGGCGTGTATCATTTTAATAATTAAAGACAAAAAAAGACCGTTGGTGCGGGAATGCCAACGGTTTTTAATAGGCAAAGTTAGAAGTAATCCACCAGAGCTGGTTAACGCTATGGTGGATTATTTTTTGGGAGATTAGTAATTACAGGAGAGCTTTCGCGATTCTCTGCAATGGCTTTGTAAATACTTGTTTGAATGGATAATTATAAAATCCTATAATATGGCTTCAGGTGGTATAATGAAAAGAGCAATAGAATAGGTGTCTCAATGGTGGTCAGCTCATCCCCGGTTAGAAAGGGGGTGGTGCTGTATGACGGTTTTTGAAGCTTGGATGTTTGCTTGTGCTTTTGCGAGCTTGATCCTTGCTGTACTGTCATTTAATAAGAACCACAAAAAATAATCCACCCTTGAGCTAGACGGCTAGTGGTGGATTATCTTCCCTATTACGCTGATCCCCCTTGAAGGGAACCTCTACCTGAGAGACGTTTGGTGCTCCAACACTAAACGGTCTTTTTTAATATATGCAATACTTTTGTTCTACTATACCCTAGATTTCCGAAAAATCAAACAAGCTATGCTTTGTCATTTCCAGAACAAAGTCGAGCGGAAAACTCTTTCTTTTGTTTACTTGCAGTCTCCATGATCCAGGCCTATCTGGGATTTCTGGATGACCACAATGAGTCTTTGTCCCCTTATTTAGTGAACCCGAGATATATTGTTTCTGTTTTTCGAGTTTTGTATGGTATTTTAATTAAAGTTAAATGGACTTTACTCAGCGGTCAAACCTCCCGGAGCACTGTACCCTTTGATATCTCCTGGCTGATTTGCTTTCCCATTCGTTTGGATTGCTGTGCTGCTTCCTGAATGCAGGAGATGAACGCTTCTTGTACACCGTGCGCTTCAAGTACTTTAATCCCTGCTTCCGTTGTCCCTCCTGGGGAGGTGACCTCTTTACGAAGAATGGCCGGGGTTTTGTCTGAGTTGCTTAGCATTTCAGCGGCGCCGATCAACGTCTGGATGATCAATTGTTTTGCGGTTTCCCCGTCCAAACCAATTTTCACCGACGATTTCTCCATCGCTTCCACGAGATAATAAATATAAGCAGGACCGCTTCCTGATAAGCCGGTGACCGCGTTCATTTGTTCTTCCGCAACGATTGCAACTGAACCGATTGTTTCAAATAATTGGCAGGCTCGTTCAAGATCGTCCTGTTCCGTGTATTGATTGACGGCAAGCGCAGTTGCGGACTGGCCGACTGCAGCCGATGTATTCGGCATCGCCCGGATGATTGGAATTTCTTTGGAAATAATCGCTTCAAGGCTTGAGATATTCACGCCTGCTGCTACCGATATAAATAGCATGTTTTCAGTGATATGAGACTTCACCGCATCCATTGCCGCCAGCACATCCTTCGGTTTAACTGCGAGCACGACAATTTCCGCTCCATCCAGCAGTTCAGTGGTGGATCTGCATACAGTCACGCCATAGCCCTTTTGTAACGAAGACAGTCTCTCCTCGTCAGACCTGTTCGCTATATGAATGTCTCCGGGTTTTGTGACACCCCTTGTGATCATTCCTGATATGATGGCCTCGGCCATTGAACCCGCACCAATAAATGCGATTTTCCTCATGAATATCCCTCCTTTTTCGAAAAGCGTAAGCACCTTGTTCAGCCACCTCATAGGATGGGCCTGCCCTCCGGAGAGGACCTCGAGGCCGACTAAATTCGGCACTTCGTGTGGCGACGCGTGGCACTAGTACGTCCTGTACGTCGGGGCTAGGTGCTGAAGCTAGACATCAGTCAAGCTTAAAATTAATAAAAATAAAAAGACCCCTCATCCAATAAAGGACGAAAGGTCTAGCTTCCGTGGTACCACCTTTGTTCATCTTTCATGACGAAAGATGCAGCTCAAAATCCGTTATCGCCGGAATTACGTTAGGTTTGCCTAAAGGCTCATAAGGTAGGTTCAATAAACCAGAGGGCGGTGAAGCCTTTCAGCCGCTGAGCTTCACTCTCTTTCGCCATATTTTATCTACTGGCCTTATTTTCATGCCGTGCCGTATAGTTTATTAGTGATTATGGAGGATAGACAAGCCTGCTGTCAAGTTTATTTTTTGAGAAAAATCAAAAAATTCTATCATCGAGCTACGTGAAAATAATGACAATTATCCATCATAGAGGTAAAATATTTACTATTACATCGTTTTCTATATAAATATAATAATTCAAGGTGGATAATTGACTATGTGGAAAAATAATATTGCTAAAATTTCCTTGCCGACCCCGTTTGCGGTAGGAAATGTAAATGTGTATCTCATAAAAGGCGATACATTGACATTGATTGATACAGGCTTGCAGACCGAAGATGGGAAAGAAGCACTTGAGCAGGGGCTCCGAGAGCTTGGTTTGAAACTGGGTGATATAGAACAAATCGTATTAACGCATCATCACCCTGATCATGCAGGCGGTCTTGGTTTTTTTTCTGAGGATGTTCCAATATACGGTCATCCTCATAATCAGAGATTTCTGCTTATGACTGATGATTTTATGGAGGAGCACGAAAAATTTTATCTCGATTTTTCATCACAGCTAGGGGTTCCGGCCGAATACAGATCATTGATTACGCAATTCCGCCGATCCGCCAAGTATATTAGCCCGCGTACGCTTCGTTCCGGCCTTCTGGAAGGTGGCAGCATACCGGGTCATCCGGATTGGAAAGTGATCGAAACTTTTGGTCATGCCCAAAGCCATATTTCTCTTTACCGTGTAAAAGATGGCGTGATGATTGGCGGAGATCATCTGCTCGAAAAAATATCGCCCAATCCACTAATGGAGCCTCCAATCGAAAAGGGGAGCGAACGGCCAAAACCGCTGTTGCAATACAATCAATCTTTAAAGAAATGCCTTGAATTATCAATAGACATGTTGTACACAGGCCATGGAAATGAAGTGTTTGACGTTCCGGGATTGATCAAAAAACAAATGGAACGGCAGCATGAGCGGGCAATGAAAGTTAAAAAGATGCTTGAGGAAAAGCCTTCAACAGGCTTTGAAATATGCAAGCAGCTTTTCCCTAGTGTTTACCAGAAGGAATTGGGACTAACGCTTTCAGAAACAGTCGGGCAGCTTGACTATTTAGAGAATCTGGAAGAAATCAAAGCAGATACCAATTCAGGAACAATTGTTTATTCTGTCAACCAATGATGGAGGTGAGCCGTGTGAACAGGCTGAAAGGCAAATGTGTGGTCATTACCGGAGCTTCAGGCGGGATTGGCAGGGAAACGGCAATTCGCTCTGCAAGGGAAGGCGCACGTGTCGTCCTTCTTGCTCGAAGCATTGATAAATTAAATGAGCTTAAAAAGGAAATCACAGCGCAATATCAGACAGAAGTGTTCGCTTTTAAACTGGATGTATCGGATACGATTGCGATCAAACGGGTATTTGAAGAGATTGAGGCAACCGCCGGGGATATTGATGTGCTGATCAACAACGCGGGCTTTGGCGTTTTTAAAGAAGCCCATGAAGCGGACCTTGAGGAAACAAAAGCGATGTTCGATGTAAATGTTCTTGGCTTGATTGCCTGTACCCAGATGGTTCTTCCTTCCATGAAACGGCGGCAAACAGGGCATATCATTAACATTGCTTCGCAAGCCGGGAAAATCGCCACGCCCAAATCGGGTGTCTATTCGGCAACGAAACATGCGGTACTTGGCTACTCGAACAGTCTCCGGCTTGAGTTAATGAAAGACCATGTTTTTGTAACAACCGTTAATCCGGGACCAATTGCGACAAACTTTTTTAATGTCGCGGATGAATCGGGCACATATGTGAAAAACGTCGAAAGGTTCATGCTGCAGCCTGATTATGTCGCCGGGAAAATTGTCGCCGCGATATTTACGAAAAGACGTGAAATCAATCTGCCAGGCTGGATGAACCTCGGAAGTGTTTTTTATACGCTGTTCCCAAGGACGGTGGAAAGACTGGGGAAAAAGGCGCTTTTTAAGAAATAGTAAAAAGATTGTCCTTATAAGAAGGGATATTCTGAATTTGTTGTGTAACTAATGCACTTGTATTGTAACCACTTCCGAGATTTTTCGTCAGATAGAGAGCGTAGACTTTCCTATCTTCATAAGGGCAACTACACCTAATCTGCGCTTATGGCTCGCCAATTCTTTATCTTTTGTGCTGGAGGGGAAGAAATTGATGGCAAGGGTTATTTTGTTTCTGCATGCATTTGTTTATATCCTGCTTGCCGGCTGCAGTCTGGAGTTTGGAACGGATAACGAAGCAGTCAGCATCGGGGAAACCGGATTCATCACGGACGTGGCAGACGGAGAAAGCGTACTCATTAAAAATACATACTACACACTATCGGAAAATACGTCCCTAAAAGATTCGAATGGGGAGGAACTGAGCTTTAAAGATTTAGAAATAGGCATGAAGGCAAAGGTGTGGTATGAAGGGGACCTGAAAGAGTCCCTTCCAAGCCGGGCAGATGCGAAACTGATTATGATCCAGAAAGACAGACAAAGTTTGACGGAGCAGAAAGTTGTCGCATCGGCTATTTCTTTCCTACAAGAAGGTGAAAGTCAGCGCTTTTTTGTCAGAAAGCTTACCTATCTGGCCGCAGAAAAGGCCTACCAGCTTGAAATGATGAGCCGGTCGAACACGGATGCTTCTTTTTTCGTGACCGTTGATGAGCTTACCTATGAAATTTTATATCAGGATTGAAACTTACTAAAGCCCCTGGTGTGGGACCCAAGGGCTTTACGTTTATTTTCAATCAATCTCTATATTAAGGATATCCTCAAACGATATATGATGATCTTCGCCTGAATCGTCCATAACCCAGATCACTTTAACAAGCTTATTAATTTTGGCTATTTGCCCACTCACAGAATGAAATCGATGATGCCGGTAAAAGGTCACCTTAACATTTAATGTGTGACCCAGCGCTACGCGCATAATGTCGTTTAACTCTTCCAGCTTCTGTTCGTCAAGCTTTGGCTTCGTGACGTGCTTTTGTTCCTCATAAAGATCGGCAAGCATTTTCTTATGTTCGGGTAACATCATGGCCGTCCACTTAATTGAACCTCTATCCCTCATGCGCGGTGCCCTCCGATCTTCTTGCTTCGTTCAAGGGCGACGCCGGCATCCGTGTAACTGCGTGCCCGCAGAATGGCCGTTGAACCGTATTTAGCCCGAATGCTGTCCATCACATAACCTAGCTGGTGTTTTCTCTCGTTGTTTTCAAACAGGTCGAGCTGGGCGCCATCGTCGGGACTTAAGTTATTAAGTGAAAGGTGGACAGAACGGATGATGCCTCCGCTATGATTCTCCTTGAACAAGTCCATACAGATTTTGTAGACATCAAGGGTGACGTTTGTCGGCAGGTCAATACTCCGGGACCGGCTAAAACCACCCCCGTCCTGGTATGTGGAGTAGCCGATGCCGAAATGGATCGTGCGGCCACTCATGTTAGCGGTGCGGGCGCGCCGACATACTTCTTCCGCCAAATCGAGTAAGACTGCCGGTACCTCGTCACCGGAATAGTCTCGCAAAAGGGTGATGCCGTGTCCGTATCCTTTTTGCTTACTGTGAGTGTTATCTCCCGGATTCCCTAAGACAGGGGAAAGGTCAACGCCCCAGGCATGGTACCATAATTGTTCTCCTATGATGCCATATCGTTTCTGTAAGATGGAAAGGGGATACTGGGCGAGGTCACCCAGTGTGACGATCCCCTGACGGTTCAGGTTTCCTTTCATCCGGTGGCCAATACCCCAAATTTCCTCAATCGGTAAAGGCCAAAGCTTTTCTTGGACATCTTCATATTGGCATTCGACGATTCCTTCCTTTTTGGACTTCGTATCAAGAATGACCTTTGAGAGAAAGCGGTTGGGGCCAATGCCGATGCAGCTAGGCAGGCCAAAGTCCTGTAAGATCGCCTTTTGGATCATCTCGGCAACCTCGAATCGATTCCCAAACAAAGCCCGGGTGCCATCAGCCGTGAGCCAGAATTCATCAATCGAATATTGATGAATCGCTTCCATGGGGACGAATTCATTCATTCGCCTTGTAATGGCGGTCGATATTTTTAAATAAAGGCCCATGTTTGCTTCAACCACGCGAATACGAGGGTCGTGAGTCGGGATATCAAATAAACGGCTGCCTGTTTTAATGCGATAGTGCTTTTTCATCATCGGTGAAGCTGCCAGGACAATGCTTCCTGATCGTTTTTTGTCCCCGACGACTGCCACAAAGGCAGTCAATGGATCCAAGCCAAGAGTGACGGCTTCAACTGAAGCAAAGAATGATTTTATATCAACGCAAAGAACATTGTTGCGGGGAAGGGTTGAGTAATCGATCATGGCGTTACCCACACTCCTTCATGAACGGGTCTCTGTAAAATGATTTTAATGCCATTTTTTTTATCTCTGTTGACATTCATGATTATGCACCCCTGTATAGTACTTTTGTTCTATTATATGCGAACGTACGATCTATATTCAAGATTTAAATGATGGAAGTAAGAACAAATGTTTCATTTTTTGTATGGAGATAGGGAAATTTAATGGTAGGAAAATCTCCAGAGGATGATAATCAGATAAATTAACAGGATGCATTTCTTTCGGTATAATGATAATAGGGTTTCCTGAAGAGAAAGGGGATTTAAGATGAACATAGAGTGGACTGAAGGAGCGATTAAAAAAGCTTCCGAGAACGTGAATGGACAAAAGGGATATCTTACATTAAAGTACAATACGGACGGATGCGGCTGTGTTGTCAGCGGGGTAACAGCCCTTTGGTTTGCCGATGAGTTTGAGCAGAATAGTGAAAAAATAGAAACGAATTATCTGCCGGTTTATATAGAGAAGTCCAAAATGATTTTTATGGACGACGTGATGAAAATTGATTTTGTACCAGAGGCAAACAGCTTTCAATTAAAAAGCCCAAACGGGATGCTTAATCCGCGCATGAGCTTTTTTGACCGGACAGCAGGATAAAATGAAACGGGACTGACAGTTAAGTCAGCCCCGTTTCGTATTCTTCGGAAAAAACAAGATTGTTCAAGAAGCGGTCAATCACTTCCTCGTATTCTTCCTTGTTTTCATTATAGGATTGGGCATGGGCTCCGACGGCGGCGAGATAAAGCTGTTTCGGGCCTTCTTTTTCTTTGTATAGCTCTTTTGTCATCGCGACTGGGATGAAATCGTCCGGCTCGCTATGGATAAACAATACTGGCTTTCTTATGTTTTTAACAGAAGCGATTGGGGATATATCCCTGATGCGGTAGCCGCCCCGCAGCTTGATGAAAGCATTCCCGATCGGAAGCACCATCCAATCAGGAAGCGGAACCTCTTTTTTCAACTGATGCTTTAGCTGTGCTTCAAAATTCGAAAATGGACAATCGGCGATATAAAAATCGGCTCCATCCTCAATGGTGCCCGCATATAACAAAAGCGTGGCTGCTCCCATTGATTCACCGTGGATGCCAAGCGTGATATCGCTGCCCTTTCTTCGCTTTAATTCATCAACAACCGCTTTTAAATCAAGCTTCTCATAGTGGCCGTAGCTGCTTGTGCGGCCACCGGACCCGCCATGGCGGCGGTGATCATAGATGACTGCATTGAAACCGCGCTTCAAAAAGATATTCATATATTTAATCGAATTTATTTTATTCTCTGTGACACCGTGGCAGATAACCACCCATTTTTTGGTCTCATGGGGTTCAATGAACACACAATTCAATGGATAACCGGAAGGGGAAGAAACCCAGACTTCTTCTTTGCGGAGGGCATCGAATTCAGAAACGATAAGACGCTTTGCCGTAATTTCCCTGTTCCGGACAAACGTTTCTTCCTTCTTTTTCATATACAGCACCCGATTTGAAAAATAAACACCGATCCCGATTATGTAAGCGAAAATGCTTCCTAGGATAACAAGCCATTTCTTCATAAAAAATCCTCCAGTGATTCCACAGTCATTACTTAATTTTACCATTAAATCAATGGAGAAAGCACCTTGAAAAAGAAGCAAGACAGACGTGGTATAATGAAATCATGAATCCAGGGAGGAACTGCTGATGAAAAAGCATAAAAATCAGAATCAAAGCAAGAAAAAAGAAGATGATTCCTTAACGCTTGGAGACCTTATTAATGGCGATATAATGGCGAAGCTTCGCGAACAGCAAAAACAACTTTCGGAAGAGGGAGCAGCGAAAAAGGCAGCCGAGGAAGCGAAAAGGAAAGAGGAGCGCAGACAGAAAGAAAAAAATAAATCCTTCGAGGAACTGCTGAATGAAAGCGAGATTGACTGGAAGAATTTTAAGTAAGTGATAAGGGAGTCCGATCGACTCCCGTTTTTATTGTATATTAAGTAGTTGAGGAATTATTATCTTTCCTATCAGTTTTCAAAAACCGTGACAAGATTGAAATCCTCGCTATGAAATCCGGAACTGGCTACAAAATGGAGATGCCCGCTACAAAAGTCCTCAATCCGGCTACAATCAGCAGAAAATCAGCTACAAAACGAAAATTTCTGCTACGAAATCCCGCTCTGGCTACAAAATTCAAATTCTCGCTACTGAAGTCGACCACTCGGCTACAATCAGGAGGAAGTTAGCTACAAAAAAGAAATTCTCGCTACAAAACCCCCGGAACCAACTACAAAAAATCAGATTCCTTTATTTAATCCCGGTGTGTTTCATAGGTGCTTGCTTTTGTCAGCTTTTTTAGAAGGGTGATTTCTTCCTCGGAAAGTGGAGCCGCATTGAGGGCCCGGCAATTTTCACGCAGCTGTTCGATTGAGCTGGCTCCTGGGATGACCGCGCCGACAGCCTTGTGAGACAGTACATACTGTAGGGCGATTTCATTCATATATCTTGGTGAGAGCTTGTCTTTTAAAGCAGGCAATAACTCTTCAAGCTCCGCATAGCTGTAGTCTAAAAAACCTTGTTCCTTAACGGTATTTGAAGCCTTTTCAAACATTTTATCGCTCAATAGCCCTTTGGCGACGGGACCTCTGGCAACGATATGGATATTGTTTTCCGATAAAAGCGGCATCCATTCCTCAGGGCGCCTATCAAGCAGGCTGTATTGCATCATGACGGAAACGAGCCCGGATTTTTTGACATATTGCTTAATGACGTTCGGACGTATCGAAGAAATTCCGTAATAACGGATGACTCCTTCTTTTTTCAAATCCTCAAATGCCCCGATGGTCTCATCGATATTGTCTTCTGTCGTGCCGCCGTGAAGTTGGTAAAGGTCGATATAATCGGTAGCTAGACGTTTTAAACTGTCTTTGACTGCTTTCTTTATGTAGGCACCGGACGGATCCCAGCTCCAGCTGTCTTTGCTTTCATTCCAGCGGTTGCCGACCTTTGTGGCAATGACGACCTGGCCGCGGACAGACTTTAACGTTTTTCCGACAATTTCTTCATTGCGGCCGAAATCATATAAATCGGCAGTATCAAAATAATTAATCCCTGCGTCTAGAGCTGTTTTTATAATACGGGCTGCTTCTTTCTCGTTCGTTCCAAGCGACATGCAGCCAAGTCCCATTTCCGAAACGTTCAAATCGGAACTGCCCAATCTTCTTTGTCTCAATTTACTCACTCCCTTTTTAAGTATATTGTATAGCAGGGAACGGCTCATCACAAAGAATTCACTTGACTCGTTTTGCCAATGTCTGTCGATGCACATCCCGGACCCAGTCGTTTACATACTCATATTGATCCTGATATTCTTTGAGCTTTTCTTTAATCTCCCAGCCTTTTCCCGCCATCACGATTCCTTTGTCCAATACATATACCTTCATCCATAACAGCCTCCATAAGTGAAGTTTTCCTGTGTTATGGTAAAATGTATGAACCATTGTCCTTACCTTAGAACAGGGAGTGAAAAAATGAAGAAGTTTGAAGAAAAGACAGTATCGACGGAAAAGATATTTGAAGGAAAAATAATCAGCCTGCAGGTCGACGAAGTCGAACTGCCAGATGGCAATCGAAGCAAAAGAGAAATCATCAAGCATCCGGGTGCGGTTGCGATTATTGCCATTACGCAAGAAAATAAAATCATCATGGTGGAGCAGTATAGAAAAGCAATGGAGCGCAGCCTTGTTGAAATACCAGCCGGAAAGCTTGAAATCGGCGAAGAGCCGCTGCACACGGCAGGCCGGGAGCTAGAAGAGGAAACCGGTTATGAGTGTGAAAGAATGGAGCATATTATCTCCTTTTATACTTCTCCGGGATTTGCAGATGAACTTGTCCACATTTATTTCGCCCACAACCTCCGGAAAAAGGAGAATGCCGCCCCGGGAGATGAAGATGAATTTGTGGAGGTGTATGAACTAACGCTTGAAGAGGCAGAACAATATATGAAGGAAGGTAAAATCCGCGACGCAAAAACCGCTTATGCCGTTCAATATTTGCAGCTTAGAAAGGCGCTGGAACAATAAATGAAATCTTATTATGTCGACCTGCATATCCATATCGGCAGGACGAAGAGCGGAAAGGCAGTAAAGATTACAGGTGCCAGGACGTTGACGCTCGAAAATGTGCTAAGAATATCCCGGGAACGAAAAGGCCTTGATATGATTGGCGTCATTGATTGTCATTCTCCCGAAGTATTGGAGGAAATCGAGGGTCTCATCAGGAAAGAGGAGATTTCCGAGAATCCGGAAGGTGGCCTCCAATACGGTACAACCACGCTCATTCCCGGCTCTGAAATTGAAGTCTATGACGGGAACAGCAAGGGACCCATTCACGTGCTGGCTTATTTTCCTACTCTTGCAATCATGAAGGAATTTTCAGCGTGGATGAGTGGCTATGTCTCAAATATTACGCTGAGCTCCCAAAGAATTTACTGTGATGCCCGGACGCTACAGCAGACAGTAAAAGCTCTTGGCGGCCTGTTTATTCCGGCGCATGTTTTCACCCCTTTTAAGAGCCTTTACGGAAAAGGAGTGGATAAGAGCCTGGAGGAAGTGCTTGATCCCGCTCTGATAGATGGGGTTGAGCTCGGACTTAGTTCAGACACGTCCATGGCTGTCAATATAAGCGAACTGGACCAGTTTACATTCCTAACGAATTCAGATGCCCATTCACTTAATAAAATTGCGAGAGAATACCAGAAGATGAAGCTTGCAAGCCCGAATTTTACCGAGCTGGAGAAAGCGATGAAAGAAATGGACGGACGGAGAATTTCAGCCAACTACGGGCTGAATCCCTGGCTTGGCAAGTACCACCGTACCGTTTGCAAGACTTGCTTACATCCAGTTGACAATGCAGATGGCATCTGTCCTGAATGCGGGAGCAAAAAGATCATTAAAGGCGTCTCGAGCCGGATTAAAGAGCTTTCAGTGGGATCTCCGCCTACAAATTTAAGAGAACGTCCTCCATACATCCATCAGGTACCGTTAGAGTTTATTCCCGGCCTCGGACCAAAGTCCATGGACCGTTTGCTTCAGGCTTTGGGAACGGAAATGGACATCCTGCACCGTGCGAGCCTTGAACAAATAAAGGAAGCCGTTCCCGACAAAATCGCCAGCTATATCGATTTGGCAAGAAAGGGCAAACTGGAGATAGAAGCCGGCGGCGGTGGTAAATATGGAAAAGTAAAAACGGAATAGGTAGTTTGCGATTATAAATCAATAGTTCGGATAATAAAACGCTGTTTTGGATAACAAATCAACCTCGTCGTCGATCCCGGCCTCTATTTTGACAGAAGGAAAACACCCGTCCAGCATCAGCGGACGGGTGTTCGTCTCTCATTTAGCAATCTTCGCATACACGCATGTATCTCTCAAGCTCAAACCATCAGCGCTCAAGCTGCTATTCCGCAGGATGCCTTCGAGCGTGAATCTTAGTTTTTCAGGAATATGCCGGCTATTTTCGTTTGCCGGGTCGCAGCGGATTTCCACCCGGTTTGCCCCGTAATGGTCAAATGCAAAGGCCGTAAGCGCTTCGACAGCTTCAGTCATATACCCTTTTTTACTGTGTCTTGTATCAATCCAGTAGCCGATCTCGAATTTTGGCAGATCCCAATCAATTCTATGAAGGCCCGTAGAACCTATAAACACATCATCCGCTTTACGGTAAATATGCAGTCGAAAATCCTCCCGTTCTATAAAACTGGCATAAGCCTTCCGGATCCCCGCTTCCGTTTCTGTCTCCGTTGAATCCTGATTAGCAAATGGAAGCCATTCTATCAATTCTGTTTTTGAGTTTGTAATCGCTTCATGGACAGTTTTTCCATCGCCAGGCATGCAAGGTCTGATGTAAAGCCTTTCTGATTCTATCTTATCAGGGAATTCCCTCAATATCGGTTTCATTATAATCCCCCCAGAGAAATAATATGGAAAATCATAACATATGGAAGGGGATATGGTAACCTTTTTTGGCATTCCAGTCAAAAATCACAGTCATAAATGATTCTTCCAAACATAGAATCTAGTAACGACAATTGGGAGGATTGAAGATGAAAAGAAGGTCTGTCATTCAAAACGCGGCAATTAAGCATATCACTGAACATTCCTCGTTGTATGTATTCATAATCGTTTTGTTTTTAATGGGTGTCATATTTGGCGCCGTCCTTGTGAATAGCCTAAGTTTTACGCAAAAAGAGGATTTATTTTATTATCTATCCCAATTTTTTGGACAGGTTTCACAGGGGAAGATTACGTCCGACCATGACATGTTCTTACAAAGCTTGTCCCATAATGTAAAATATATCGGGTTTATCTGGATTCTTGGTATCTCGGTTATCGGCTTGCCGGTTATTCTAATTCTATTATTCTTGAAAGGAATGGTAGTCGGGTTTACCGTAGGCTTCTTGGTCAACCAAATGGGTTGGAACGGTTTTTTGCTCTCCTTTGTCTCCATCTTGCCGCAGAATGTCTTTATCGTTCCAATCTTTATCATAATTGCCGCCCTTTCTGTTTCGCTCTCAATGAAAATGATTCGCAGAGTGTTTTTAAAGCAGGTTCGCGAACCGCTGAAGCCGATTATCTCCCGCTATGTCTTTTCCCTGGCGGTTTCAATCGTTTTTCTCTCAGCCGCGGCGGCAATTGAAGCCTATGTATCGCCTTCATTGATGAAAAGCGTCGTAAGTTTTCTTGGCAATTAAACATTCTCTGTATGATAATATTTTTCCGCGGGTCCTTTAAATCAGTTTTGACAGTTTTCCCTCATTTGTTATAATAATAAAGATAGCGGCGCGGGAGGGAAAAGGGATGGAAAATAGAATTGATAGAATTAAAAAACAGTTGCACTCGTCAAGCTATAAACTTACGCCTCAGCGGGAAGCAACCGTCCGCGTGTTACTTGAACATGAAGAGGATCATTTAAGTGCCGAAGACGTTTACCTCCTTGTTAAAGAAAAATCGCCGGAAATCGGTTTGGCAACTGTGTATCGTACGCTTGAATTGCTAACTGAATTAAAAATAGTAGATAAAATAAATTTTGGAGACGGGGTATCCCGCTATGACTTGCGGCAGGAGGGTGCTGCCCACTTTCACCACCATCTTGTGTGCATTGAATGTGGTGCTGTCGATGAAATCCAGGATGACCTGCTCGAAGACGTGGAGGCCATTGTCGAACGTGATTGGAATTTTAAGATCAAGGACCATAGATTGACGTTCCATGGAATTTGCCATAGATGCCATGATAAATTAAAAGATGAAAATGAATGATAGCCGCCCTTTCCCGTTACGGAAAGGGCTTTTTGTATAGGTGAATTCCTTATTATGGTCCATTCTCTCCGTTATTATGTATAAAACTTGTCCTTCTTGGCATAAATTGAAATAAGTGTGAGGCGCAAAAGACGTAGAACGGAGGGGGAGAAAAGCACATGAAGTCATCGATTAAGCTTGTTTTGCATACAGGAAAAGTTTTCATTCTTTTTGTGGGCTTTACTGTTCTTTTTTATATCGGAATGATATGGTTAAATGAGGAGTATGAAAACTACCATCGGTATGACGAACCCAAAGGAGCAGCAATTAAAGTTACAAAGGCTGTGGAAGCCCGCGGGGGTTCCTGGGTAGACCGGTTAATGCTTTTCTATTTAGACGGGGAGTAATGAAAATGGAAGATCAGCTAAGAGATTTTATTCATTTTTTAACAGTTGAAAAAGGGTTGGCAAAAAATACGCTTATTTCATATGAGCGTGATTTGAAGTCGTATATGTCCTATGTGAAAAATGTTGAACAGCTGCCGGATTGGAATGACTGCCGAAGAGTGAATATCATTCATTTTCTAGCTCATTTAAAGGATCAGGGGAAATCTTCGAAAACGCTTGCCCGCCATATCGCATCGATCCGTTCTTTCCACCAATTTCTGATTCGTGAAAAGGTAAGTGATACCGATCCATCGGTTCATATTGAAACACCCCAGGCGGAAAGAACTCTGCCGAAGGTTTTGAGTCAGGAAGAAGTTGAGGCTCTTCTTGAAGCCCCTAGACTTAAGGATCCATATGGATTCAGGGATAAAGCGATGCTTGAGCTGCTTTATGCAACTGGCATGCGGGTGAGCGAACTGATTAATCTCGATATCAGCGATATTCATGGATCGATGGGATTTGTCCGTTGTGTCGGAAAAGGGAATAAGGAACGGATCATTCCGATTGGCAAAACAGCACTGGCTGCGATTGAAGAGTATTTGGACCGGGGCCGGCTCCGGCTTGCCAGCCATAAGAAAAAAACCGAGTCTCTTTTTTTAAACCATCACGGAAACAGGCTTACACGCCAAGGCTATTGGAAAATCCTTAAAAAGCTGGCCAGGGAAGCGAATATTGAAAAAGAACTAACCCCGCATACGTTAAGGCACTCATTTGCGACGCATTTATTGATGAACGGGGCCGACCTTCGCGCTGTCCAAGAAATGCTGGGCCACGCGGATATTTCAACTACACAGATTTATACACATGTAACGAATGTTCGTTTGAAGGATGTCTACTCCAAGTTTCATCCGCGTGCGTAAACTACTAGATTAATAGTATAAGAGAGCTGACTAAAGCGTAGTCAGCTTTTTAGGCAGTTAGGAAAAATCCAATCTGTAATATGTACAACTATGTTTAAGACCCGTCAATCTGCTAGTCTTCTTTTAGAAACAATCAGGAAGTTTTCTTCCTTTTTTACATAACATTTGGCACAAATGGAAGCAATCGTTTACAATATAGATGTCAGACTTCTGACATCAAAAGCGGTTACATATAATCTGAGATTATTTGTTCTTTTTGAGGGTAAAATGAAACCATATAAAGACTTGAAAACGTTATATTTTTATAGGAGGGATAGCATGAAGGAGAATTCAGATTTTAAACGAATATTTTTGATTGTGATGGACTCTGTAGGGATTGGGGAGGCACCTGATGCTGAACTGTTTGGAGATGAGGGGGCCGACACTCTTGGGCATATTGGAGAAAGAATGAATGGATTAAACATGCCGACTCTCGGAAAAATGGGCTTAAGTAACATTCGAGAAATCAAAGGGATACCAAAAGCTGATCAGCCAACCGCTTATTATACGAAAATGAAGGAAGCTTCAACGGGCAAGGATACGATGACCGGCCATTGGGAAATCATGGGTTTGAACATCAGTACCCCGTTCCGTGTCTTCCCGGATGGCTTTCCTGAATTGCTCATCCAGGAGCTTCAGGCCAAAACGGGCCGCAGCATCATTGGCAATAAACCGGCAAGCGGAACCGAAATTCTTGATGAGCTCGGCGAAACGCATATGAAAACAGGAGCACTGATCGTCTACACGTCTGCGGACTCCGTGCTGCAAATTGCCGCACATGAAGACGTAGTGCCAATAGACGAGTTATATAAAATTTGTGAGATTGCCCGTGAATTGACAATGGCTGACGAATTCAAGGTTGGCCGGGTAATTGCCCGCCCGTTTGTCGGTGAACCGGGAAGCTATAAAAGGACATCGAATCGCCATGATTACGCGTTAAAGCCGTTTGACAGAACCGTCATGAATGAATTAAAGGACGGAGGGTACGACGTGCTAGCGATCGGTAAGATTTCTGATATTTATGATGGCGAGGGCGTAACTGAATCATTGCGGACGGTATCCAATATGGACGGCATGGACAAATTGCTGCAAACAATCGATATGGACTTTACCGGATTAAGCTTTGTGAATCTTGTTGATTTCGATGCGTTATATGGACACCGCCGTGATCCGGAAGGTTATGGCAAGGCGCTGGAAGAATTTGATGCCCGCATGCCGGAAGTGCTTGATAAACTGACAGAGGATGATTTACTAATTATTACGGCAGACCACGGAAACGATCCCGTCCATTCCGGGACGGACCATACACGTGAGTATGTACCGCTGCTCGTTTACTCCAAGCGGTTTGGAACCGGGAAAGAGCTTCCGGTAAGAGAAACGTTTGCTGATATCGCGGCTGCCGTAGCTGCCAATTTTAAAGTGAAAATGCCCTCTTTTGGAAAAAACTTTTTAGGGGATATTAAATAAGGAGAGTTATAAACATGTTTGAAAAACTAGAAAAAGCAGCTTCATTTATTGAAGGAAAGCTAGATGGAAAGCCTGAGATCGGGTTAATCCTTGGATCCGGCCTCGGTGTTCTTGCAGATGAAATCGAAAATCCTGTGAAAATCCCATATGAAGAGATTCCTGAATTTCCTGTTTCGACAGTGGCGGGGCATGCAGGTCAGCTCGTGCTAGGAGATTTAAGCGGCAAGAAAGTGGTGGCAATGCAGGGAAGGTTCCACTTTTATGAGGGCTACTCCATGGATAAAGTGACTTTCCCGGTTCGTGTCATGAAGCTTTTAGGGGTTGAAAAGCTAATTGTCACGAACGCGGCAGGCGGGGTCAATGAAGAGTTCCGAGCAGGAGATTTAATGCTGATAACCGATCATATCAACAATACGGGGACAAATCCGCTGATCGGGTCGAACGATGAGCGTTTTGGCCCGCGTTTCCCTGACATGTCAGAAGCTTACAGCAAGAACCTTCAGGCTGTAGCGAAGGAAGTTGCCGGGAAATTGGGGATTGACCTTAAAGAAGGTGTGTATGTTGGAAACTCTGGGCCAACTTATGAAACTCCCGCTGAAGTTAGATTAGCGAGAATGCTTGGTGGTGACGCGGTCGGCATGTCGACCGTACCGGAAGTGATTGTTGCCAGGCATTGCGGCCTGAACGTTTTGGGAATTTCCTGCATCACAAACATGGCAGCCGGAATCCTGGGTCAACCGCTCTCCCATGAAGAAGTAATCGAAACGACTGAGCAGGTAAAAAGCAGCTTTTTAAGCTTCATCAAAGAAATTGTAAGAACTATATAAAAAACCTCTATTCTAAAACCAAAAGAAGTGGTGAACCGATATGAGAATGGTTGATTTAATTGAGAAAAAACGTGATGGCCAAGAATTAAAGAAAGAGGAAATTGAATTTATCATCACAGGCTTTACAGATGGTTCCATCCCTGATTATCAAATGAGCGCGCTCTCTATGGCGATTTATTTTCAAGGAATGACGGAACTTGAGCGCGCTGATTTAACGATGGCCATGGTAAACTCCGGAGACAAAATTGATCTTTCAGCGGTTGAAGGCATTAAGGTCGATAAACATAGTACGGGCGGGGTCGGCGATACCACCACGCTGGTACTTGGTCCGCTTGTAGCCGCCGTCGGTGTTCCTGTTGCCAAGATGTCAGGCCGCGGGCTTGGGCATACCGGGGGGACGGTTGATAAACTGGAAGCAGTCAAAGGCTTTCACGTTGAAATTGAAAACAGGCAATTCATTGACCTGGTAAATAAAAATAAACTGGCTGTGATCGGGCAAAGTGGAAACCTGACTCCTGCCGATAAGAAGCTTTATGCGCTTCGCGACGTAACCGGGACGGTCAATAGCATGCCGTTGATCGCAAGCTCGATCATGAGCAAAAAAATCGCGGCGGGTGCCGATGCGATCGTACTGGACGTGAAAACAGGCGCAGGGGCTTTTATGAAAACCCTTGAAGATTCAGAAGAACTGGCAAGAGCGATGGTGAATATCGGGAACAATGTCGGCCGCAACACGATGGCGGTCATTTCTGATATGAGTCAGCCGCTTGGATTTGCGATCGGAAATGCTCTGGAAGTGAAGGAAGCGATCGATACGCTAAAGGGAGAAGGCCCGGAGGATTTAACGGAGCTTTCTCTTACGCTCGGAAGCCACATGGTTTATCTAGCGAAAAAGGCCGATACTCTAGATGAAGCTCGTACATTGCTTGAAGAAGCGATTAAAAACGGGTCAGCCCTTCATGCATTTAAGGTGTTTCTCGAAGCCCAGGGCGGGGATCCATCAGTTGTGGATGAACCATCGAGACTGCCTCAGGCAAACTTCACTATCGAATTGGAAGCGAGAGAAGAAGGGTATGTGTCTGAAATCGTAGCGGATGAGGTGGGGACTGCTGCCATGTTGCTCGGGGCAGGACGTGCAACGAAGGATTCGGTGATTGACCTCGCGGTAGGTCTGGTATTGCGCAGAAAAATTGGCGATGAAGTGAAGAAGGGTGAATCACTTCTAACGATCTATAGCAATTTTGAAAATGTGGATGAAATTAAACAAAAGCTATATGAAAATATTACGATCTCCAAGGATAAGGTCGAAAAACCAACGCTGATCTACAAAGAAATAACTGAATAATCTATAGAAGAAAGCTGCCGCAAAAGTTCTCAACCTTTTGCGGCAGCTTTTTTTGCTTTTCTTTCAAAAGCTTATCAAGATATTTCTCCTTTTTTTAGAATCGTATTTGTATAAATATGGTGCGTTTGGAAATGCTGTTAGCGTTACATCGAATTTTCCCGAGTGGATGATTCCGTTTCGGGTTAACGCGTGATTAAGATTAGGAGGGATTTCTTAGATGCAGCGATTTCTATTTCTTTGCTTCACAGTATTGATAGCTACTAGTGTAATCGTTCCCACTGCTTTTGCGGAAGGCAAAACGAGCGTGAATTTGGCTGAAAATGCGAAATCAGCTATCTTGATAGAACGAGATACTGGGACCATTTTGTATGAAAAAAATTCAAATGAGGAACTCCCGCCCGCAAGCATGACCAAGATCATGACGATGGTTTTGATCATGGAGGCCTTGGACAAGGGAGAACTAACGCTTAAGGAGAAAATCCGGACAAGCGAATACGCTGCATCAATGGGCGGATCGCAAATTTTCCTTGAACCAGGTGAAGAAATGACTGTAGAACAAATGCTTCAAGGCATCGCGATCGGGTCTGGAAATGATGCATCTGTAGCAATGGCTGAAAGGCTTGCAGGTTCAGAAGAGGAATTTGTAGAACAAATGAACCAAAAAGCAAAGGAACTGGGATTGAAGCATACAAAATTCCAAAATGCGACTGGACTGCCGGAAGAAGATCATTACAGCACTTCACACGACATGGCGATAATGGCCAAAGATCTTGTTAAATACGAAATGATCACAAAATTCACAGGGACTTATGAAGCTTATCTACGTGAAGATACCGACAAAAAATTCTGGCTTGTTAATACAAACAGGCTGGTTAAGTTTTATCCTGGTGTAGATGGACTGAAAACCGGTTTTACAAACGAAGCAAAATATTGCCTGACTGCGACTGCGAAAAAAGGGGACATGAGAGTGATTGCTGTCGTGATGGGAGCTTCTTCTCCTAAAGAAAGAAATGCCCAGGTGACCAAAATGCTCGACTATGCTTTTTCGCAATATATGGCTCATCCAATTTATAAGCGGGATGTCGCTTTGAAGCAAACTTTGGTCAGTAAAGGGAACAGAAAAACGGTGACGGGCGTGACAAGCGAACCGATTTCGATCTTGACGAAAAAAGGCGGCACTCCTAAAGACTTTACTCAAAAAATCATTCTGGATAAAGATCTGAAAGCCCCGATCAAGCAAGGCGATCAAATCGGCACTTTGAAATTTTCCAAAGATGGAAAGACCGTGGTGGACTCACCGATCGTTGCAAAGGAAACCATAGATTCGGCAAGCTGGTGGGAAATGTATAAACGTGCTTTTGGCATGTTTACCCAAACGAAATAAAACATCTGTCAGAAAAAAGAATTTGGAAACTACTTTCGGCGAATAGGCACTAGTTTTGTCAGGTAAGAAGGAAAATGCCACACGAAAATCGAATTTGACTCACTAGACAACAGATAAGGAGGCTGTAAATAGTGAGTCTTGTCATTGATATGGAAGCTAAAAATGCTGTTCTTTGCATCCGATTAAAAGGAGAACTGGATCATCATGCAGCAGAAGAACTGAGAAACCGGGCCAGTGCAGCCATTGAAAAGGATGGCATCAAGCATATTGTACTCAACCTGGGTGAACTGTCTTTTATGGACAGCTCAGGGATTGGAGTGATTCTGGGTCGCTATAATCAAATCAAACAAAATCAGGGTGAAATGGTCGTCTGCGCAATCTCTCCTTCGGTGAAGCGGTTATTTGAAATGTCAGGATTGTTTAAAATCATTAAATTGGAACTATCCGAGGAAAACGCTTTACAAAGATTGGGGGTTGCGTAGTGATGAAAAATAAGATGGATATTCAGTTTTCGGCGTTAAGCCAGAATGAATCTTTTGCCCGTATCACAGTTGCTGCTTTTATTGCCCAACTGGATCCAACCCTGGATGAATTGACAGAAATTAAAACGGTCGTGTCAGAAGCGGTCACAAACTCGATCATTCATGGGTATGAAAATGACCCGGATGGAATCATCTATATTTCGGTCGTGATCGACGGGGAAGCCGTTGAGTTGACGATCAGGGATGAAGGCATTGGAATTGACGATGTAGACGAAGCCGTTCAGCCATTATATACGACAAAACCGGAATTGGAGCGTTCCGGAATGGGATTTACAATCATGGAAAACTTTATGGATGAGATGAAGGTCATTTCCCATAAAGGCGAGGGAACCATCATTCGATTAAAAAAGCACTTAACAAAAAGTAAAGCTTTGGCGAATTGAGGGAGCAATGCATATGGATGTGGAGGTTAAAAACAAGAAAAGCCAGGTCCATTTAAAAGATGATGAATTACGGGATTTAATCCTGCGCAGCCAGAGTGGGGACCAGGAAGCAAGAGGTGTGATTGTGAAAAGCAATTTGAGATTGGTGTGGTCTGTGGTCCAACGTTTCTTAAACCGGGGCTACGAGCCTGATGATCTGTATCAAATCGGGTGTATCGGCCTGTTGAAATCCGTTGATAAATTTGATCTGTCATTTGAAGTAAAGTTTTCGACCTATGCAGTCCCGATGATCATTGGTGAAATTCAAAGGTTTATTCGGGATGACGGTACAGTGAAGGTCAGTCGTTCATTAAAGGAAATGGCGAATAAAATCCGGCGGGCAAAAGAAGAAGTATCGAAAACACTCGGCAGGGTACCGACCGTGAATGAACTTGCCGAGCACCTGCAGCTATCTCCTGAGGAAATCGTCATGGCCCAGGAAGCAAGCAGACTGCCATCATCGATCCATGAAACCGTTTATGAAAATGATGGCGACCCCATAACACTTCTGGATCAAATTGCTGATACGAATGAATCGAAGTGGTTTGATAAAATCGCTTTAAAGGAAGCCATTTCAGAACTCGACGAACGGGAAAGGCTTATCGTATATTTGCGGTATTATAAAGACCAGACCCAGTCTGAGGTAGCCGTCCGGCTCGGAATATCGCAAGTCCAAGTATCAAGGCTCGAGAAAAAGATACTCAAGCAGATGAAAGATCACATGAATCAATGATTCATGTGGTCTTTTTTGTTGCGGAAATTTCCGGTTTGTTGCCAGAACAGAGACTTTGGTTGCCAATCCCTTTTTTTGTTTAAAAAGCTGAGGAAAAGCAAAATAATAAGGGGAAGTTATAAATTTTTATAGTAAGGGAGTTATAGATAACTGTTGATTTGAAGTTTAATAACGAATATTATAAGTAAGGGATTTGTATTTATTCGGATTTTACATATTGTATGGAGGTTTTTGATGATGTTTGAAAGATATTTTTCACTAAAAGAGCATGGTACTTCAGCACGGACAGAAGTATTTGCCGGTATTACCACCTTTTTAACGATGGTCTATATCATTATTGTAAACCCAGCGATCCTCGGTTCAGTCGGGATTCCGTTTGAACAGGTATTTATGGCAACGATTATAGCTGTCATAATCGGCACGTTGATTATGGGCTTTTTTGCAAAGCTTCCGATTGCGATAGCACCCGGCATGGGGTTGAACGCTTATTTCGCGAGTGTTGTCGGAGCGCACGGTTTATCATATCAAACCGTTTTCGGAACGGTATTTATCGCCGGATTATTGTTTATTCTTCTAAGTGTCACAAAGTTTCGTGAAGCGATCATTACAGCCATTCCAGCTTCGTTGAAGTATGGAATTACGTCAGGTATCGGGCTGTTTATTGCCTTTCTTGGCTTGAAACAGAGTGGGATTGTTGTGCCAAATGAATCAACGATGATCACGCTTGGTGATTTGCATGAACCTGTTACAGTGTTATCGATTGTTGGTTTATTTCTAACACTGATTTTGATGGCAAGAAACGTAAAAGGCGCGCTGTTTTTTGGGATGCTCATAACAGCCGTTATCGGTTATTTCATGGATTTGTTGCATTTCAAAAATTTTGTTTCAGCACCGCCGGCTCCTGTTTTTTTCGACATTGACATTGCGGGAGTTTTTGCGAATGGCTTATATGCAGTAGTCTTTGCCTTTTTGCTTGTCACGCTTTTTGATACAACCGGTACGATGATTGCGGTCACTGAACAGGCCGGGTTGATGAAGAACGGGAAATTTCCAAGAGCTAAGATGGCCTTTCTTGGTGACGCGATTGCGACGACAGTAGGTTCATTATTTGGTACAAGCCCGTCATCAGCATATGTTGAATCCAGTTCAGGTGTTGCTGCGGGAGGACGGACGGGCTTAACCGCCGTGATTGTGGCGGGATTATTTGCTGTATCGATGTTCTTTTCACCGCTGATAGCAGCGATTGCCTCTTTGCCAGCGATAACCGCCCCTGTTTTAATTATCGTGGGCTGTTTTATGATGGAAGGACTAGCCAGAGTCAATTGGAAGGAGTTTGATGAGGCGTTTCCCGCATTTGTGATCATCTTGACGATGCCTTTGACATCAAGCATTTCGACCGGGATTGCGATTGGGTTCATCACCTATCCGTTAATGAAAGCTTTTAGCGGAAAAGCTAAACAAGTTCACCCGCTCATTTTTATTTTTGGTGTCATTTTCTTAATTCAGATGATTTTCTTCCCGACACATTAAATCGAATCGTTCTAAAAAATGACCGTCTCCTTGCAGACGGTCATTTTTTTTGTAATTTTTGGTCTTTTTGTTTGATTTTTTGTATGTTAAAGGCCAGGAAATAACATACTACACATAAAGGAAATTGATGTGCGAGGTGTGTGAGTGATGGAAAATCTGGTGTATGTAAGGATGCGTCACCGCGTGCAGGCAAGACAGGATCAAGTAGTGAAAATTCGGGATATTGCGAAGATATTGGGCCCGACAGGCATAGTCAAAGAACTTGAAGAGAAGGATGTATTAAAAGTCACCGATGAGGATAAAAACATTGTCATTGTCGATTTGATCCAGCTGATTAAAGAGATTCGGGAATTTGATGAGGATGTGGAAATCCAGGCAGTCGGTCCTGCTCAGACGATTATTGAAATAATTTATGAGAAGAAAAAGGTGTCTTGGCCGCTATTTATTTCCGTCTGGCTTCTTTTATTTATCGGGGCTGCGATCACGATTATGAATTTTCATGTTGATGTAAGCATGCAAACGGTCCATCAAAATCTATTTAAAATCATTACCGGCAGAGAGGACAGCAAGCCGCTGCTCATCCAAATTCCCTATAGCTTTGGACTGGGACTCGGCATGATTTTGTTCTTCAATCATTTTTTTAGGAAACGATTTAATGAGGAACCGAGTCCGCTAGAAGTAGAAATGTTTAATTACCAGCAGGATTTAGATCAATTTGTCATCATGCATGAAAACAAAGAAAGCATAAGGCGAATTGATGACAGGTAAAATCCTCTTCAGTATTTTTGTCGGATTAGCTGGTGGTCTGGCAGTCGGGGCCGGGTTTGTAGCTTTCCTTACAGTCCTCAAGGTGATCCCAAGGCTAACCCAGCTCACAAAAACGATGAAGATGATTCACTATTATGAATTGGCTATTGTTATGGGAGTCCTTACGGGAGGTTGGTTAGGACTCCAAAATAATATTCTCGGGATGAGCAAATTTTTCTTGATCCCGATTGGATTAGCGGACGGAATCTTTAACGGAATGCTGGCAGCCGCCTTAACGGAGGTTTTAAATGTATTTCCAATCATTTCGAAACGGATCGGCATTCAGGAAAAAATCGTTTATTTGATCATGGCGATCGTGTTTGGAAAGACTGCTGGTTCATTGTTCCAATGGCTTTATTTTGTGGATTTATAGCAACCTATATAATTTGATGAGGATTGGCAACTTCTGAAAGGAAAATGTTTATGGCGGAAAGAAGAAAAGTCATTTTTATTACAGATGGCGACGAGTACGCGAGGCGGGCCGTGGAAATGGCGGCCAAGGAAATCGGAGGCCGGTGCATTTCGATGTCGCAAGGTAATCCATCTGTTCTTTCTGGGTCTGAAATCGTTTCACTTATCAAAAAATCCCCGCACGACCCGGTCCTGGTCATGTTTGATGACAGCGGTTATGTCGGGGAAGGGGCGGGTGAGACGGCGATGCGCTATGTTGCGGGCAGCAAGGATGTCGAGCTATTGGGAGTCATTGCAGTCGCTTCCAAAACAAGACATGCGGAATGGACGAAAGTGGATGTATGCATTGATCGAGAAGGGCAGCTAACCCCATATGGCGTAGACAAATTCGGGGCCGAGGAGCATGAATTAGGACGGATTACCGGAGATACCGTTTATTGTGTGAACGAGCTCAAAGCGCCTATTGTAGTCGGCATCGGTGATATCGGTAAAATGGCAAAGAAAGATGATTATAAAATAGGCGCGCCTATCACCAAGTTGGCTATTGAAATCATTTTAGAAAGGAGCGGAAATCATGGCAACCGAAAGTAAGGAAGAGATGAAACCGATTCCTGACAGTACAACCGAAGTAGAACGATACATGAAGGAGAATGCTGGCCTTAACGTCAGCTTTGATTTTGGTGTCAGAAAAATTACCGTTTTGAAAAAAGAAATTCAAATATACTATGTAAATGGGCTTGTTGATACAAGATTTGTCATTGAAATCATCGAAGGCATATTACGATTGAACGAGACGGAAAGAAGTACAACCAGATTATATGAAGTAGTAAAAAATAGAATCGTACATCAGCAGGTCAAAGAAGTTGAGAACCTGGATGAAATGATTGTCGAGGTATTGTCCGGGCTGATTGCAGTCATCGTCGATGGCACTGGAAAAGCAATCATCGTTGACACCAGAAGCTATCCCGGAAGAATGCCGGACGAGCCGGATACGGAGAAAATCATTCGCGGCTCCCGTGATGGCTACGTTGAAAACATCATCCTCAATACGGCTTTAACGAGACGGAGAATCCGTGATGATAGATTGCGTATTGAGATCATGAAAATAGGTGAACGTTCAAAAACCGATATAGCTATCGGTTACATAAATGAGATTGCTGATCCGGATTTAGTGGAAATCATCCGTAAAGAACTAAAAAATATTAAAATTGACGGCCTGACAATGGCTGATAAAACAGTAGAAGAGTTCATCGTGAAACAGGGATACAATCCGTATCCGCTCGTTCGCTATACGGAAAGGCCGGATGTCGCAGCCACCCACTTACTAGAGGGCCACGTGATTATTTTTGTAGATACTTCCCCAAGTGTCATGATCACTCCCACTACGATGTTCCATCATATGCAGCATGCAGAGGAATACAGACAATCTCCGGCTGTAGGGACCCTTGTACGCTGGGTGCGCTTTATTGCAGTGCTTGCTTCATTATTTTTGCTTCCGCTATGGCTTTTATTTACATTGGATCCTTCATTGCTGCCAGAAGCGCTTAAATTTATCGGGCCAAACAAAGAAACGAGTATTCCCATCGTGATACAGATATTTCTAGCGGATTTTGGGGTCGAATTTTTGCGAATGGCCGCTATCCACACGCCGACGCCTTTATCGACAGCCATGGGCCTGATTGCCGCTGTTTTAATCGGACAAATTGCCATCGATGTCGGGTTGTTCGTTCCGGAGGTCATTCTATACGTTTCCATAGCGGCTATCGGCACATATGCAACGCCGAGCCTGGAACTTAGCTTAGCCAACAAGATCGCCAGACTGTTACTCATGCTTTCCACTGTATTTTTTCATACACCGGGCTTGATTATTGGCATAACGGTCTATATCTTGTTTTTGGCGAGTATAAAAGCTGTGAATACACCGTATTTATGGCCCTTGCTACCACTCTATCCAAAGGCTTTAATGCAGCTTCTTGTAAGAAGAACAGTCCCGGGATCGAGTATCAGGCCGAGCGTTGTCCATCCTAGGGATAGATACAGGCAGCCATTTAAACAAAAACATTGAAGTTGTCAGAAAGATATGATACTTTTGTTTTAATCATTAATGCATTAAAAGAGTAAAATCGAGGCTGACTCACGAGTTTAGAGCTAAACCGGCTCTATATGGGTCTGCCTCATTTGTTTACGCCTAGTCTGGAAGGAGAAATAAACATGCATTTTTATGGAACTGCTAACGTAAATGGAAAAGGGCACCTTGAAATAGGCGGTGTTGATACCATGGAATTGGCTTCTCACTTCGGGACACCGCTTTATGTGTATGATGTGAAACTGATCCGCGAACGGGCAAGAGGATTTAAGAGAACATTTGAAAAACTCGGTGTGCAAGCCCAAGTCGCTTATGCCAGCAAAGCCTTTTCTTCGATCGCGATGGTTCAAGTGGCCAAAGAGGAAGGGTTGTCGCTGGATGTAGTATCGGGCGGTGAATTGTATACAGCTATGCAAGCGGGGTTTCCAAAGGAACGAATTCATTTTCACGGCAATAATAAAAGTGTCGAAGAGCTGGAAATGGCTCTTGACCATGAAGTCGGCTGCATTGTTGTCGATAATTTTTCCGAATTGGCACTGTTGGAGGAATTATGCTCAAGCAGAAGACAACGCGTTTCGATTTTGCTCAGGGTAACGCCGGGGATTGAGGCACATACGCATGATTATATCCTGACTGGACAGGAAGATTCCAAGTTTGGATTTGATTTGATAAACGGACAGGCAGAGGGCGCTCTTAAACAGGCGCAGATAAGTGAGTGGATGGATGTGCTCGGGCTGCACTGTCATATCGGTTCACAGATTTTTGAGACAACCGGTTTTATTCTCGCTGCAAGAAAAATTATCGGGCAATTGAAAAATTGGCATTCTTCTTTAGGTTTTCAGCCTAAAGTACTCAACCTTGGCGGAGGATTCGGGATCCGCTATACGAAAGAGGACACGCCGCTTCCTGCTTCTGTATATGTTGAAGAGATCGTGACAGAGGTAAAGAATCAGCTCGGAAATTCAGGATTGGACATGCCTGAAATCTGGATTGAACCGGGACGTTCGCTTGTAGGAGACGCGGGAACGACCCTATATAAGGTGGGATCTGAAAAAGAGGTTCCGGATATCAGGAAATATTTAGCCGTCGATGGCGGGATGAGCGATAATATTCGTCCGGCCTTGTATGATGCTAAATATGAAGCGGTTTTGGCAAACCGGCCCCTTGAAGAACCGGAAGAAACGGTTTCAATCGCCGGAAAATGCTGTGAAAGCGGCGATATGCTCATATGGGATTTACCGCTTCCTAAAGCGGATCGAGATGATATTCTGGCGGTTTTCTGTACCGGAGCGTATGGCTATTCCATGTCGAATAATTATAATCGAATTCCAAGACCAGCCGTTGTATTTGTGGAAAATGGAGAGGCAAGGCTTGTCATCAGACGGGAAACATACCAGGACTTGGTCCAATTTGATGTCCCTCTAGAGGAAGTTGTAAATAATAAATAAAAGCGGAATCAGGCAATAACTGCCTAGTTCCGCTTTTTTACCATACTATTTAGAGAAGAATGATTTAATTGCGTCGATCAGGCTGACGAAGAATTCTTTCAGCTTGTCAAGGAATGACTGGCCTTCCTCCGATTCTAGGAATGTTGTCAGTTTTTCTTTGGCTTTATCCAACTGGTTTCCAACCTGATTCCAATCAATATTCAAATCCTTTAATTTATTGAACAAGTCAACTAAACTTTGGATTTGTTCCTCTTTAAGTGTAATATTGAGATCTTTAGCTGATGATTCAATGACATCACGCACTTCGGCTTCCGTTTGAGGCGGATTATCTGCCATATTTTCCTTAATCTTTGTCATGAGGGCTGCGGCTTTGTCAGCGCCTACCTCGTCGCCTAGTTGGGCCGTCTTAACCATTTCTTCATTGGCAGCCTGTTTTACATCCTCAGGAATAACCTTATCCGATGAAACTTCATATGCTTTAATAATACCTGTTAATGCAGCCGTGCCAGAAACAGGAATTGGAGCCGTAACATAGATGGTTGCATCCTTGACGCCTGCTGTGGCCAACGCATTTATATACATTTCCTCACTAACCCAATTGATATTTTTCGATTCGACTTTCAAGCCTGTACCAGACTTCTCAAGTGTAATCGCGGATGAAGAAATCGCCTTGGTTCCGATTAAGCGTTTTGAAATATAATCGCCAAGGTATTGATGTTCCTCGTCGTTCGTGACCGTTAGGATATCTACTCCCTCAGGTGCATTCATTTCTGAAAGAAGCATCTTCTTTTGCTCTTCTGTTAAGTTTTGTCCAAGGGTAACGGTCATGTCACCGACAGCCGCATCGGCAAATGCCTTTACAGGTATAAGTAGACATAAGAGAAGGGTCAATATCAGCCATTTTTTCATGATTTTATTGTTCATTTATTCTTCCTCCTTACTACTATCTGACGATATAAACATTCAAATGGATTCACTTTTTTTGCTCGAAGAACAATATTCTTCTAAAACAGTATAAGCACAAAGCCTGAGAGTTTCAAAATATTTTATTGTATTGGTTTAACGAGTGTATGGTTTAGGGAAAAAAGAAAAGGGTTTTACATGTGAAATTTGTCAGGAGTGAAGCAAATATAGTAGAATATAAACATTGCTTTTAAATTATTTTAAAGATAGCAGGAGAGAGGCAATTTGTATGAGAAAGAGCAACAAATGATCGCTCTGATCGCCGTAATATGGGGACCGGTATCGTTTGATGCGCATGCAAGCGCTTAAGGCGGCATGAAAACGGATAGAATGTTTATGAATGCTAATTAAACGGGAAATGTTAAAGAAATTACGTGTTCTTAGAAAAAAATACTACGTTCTTTGACGAGGGATATTATATGTTGATCAAATATAAAAAAAGCTATGAAAAATTTGCAATGGGCTTGCTTTCTTTTATGCCGACCGAAAAGGATATAAAAAAGCTTCAGCAAACAATGAAATCATATGAAAATGATGAAGATATGCAGCTGTTTCTTTGGAAGGAAGATGAAATCATCGGTCTCATTGGTGTCAATGTGGCAGACAAACAGGAATTCATCATTCAGCATGTTTCTGTCAATCCATCCTTCCGTCATCAAGGCGTCGGAAAGCGCATGGTCAAGGCGTTGAAAGAGATGTACCCTGATACGGAAATGAGTCCTAACAAATTTACGGCATCTTTTTTGGAAAAATGCGATCTTGAAAATGCCAAAAACGCAGAATGAACAGAAAAACCTTATCCTGTATGGGATAAGGTTTTTCAATTCTGCTCATTTTTCAATGTCAATTGGCGTTTTCTTTCCATGATCACCTCGGTGCGGTCACGTAAAGAGTGCCTGTGGATGAGCATTTGATCATCCATGTTACTGACTGCGCACCAGATAAAGCCACGATCCTTGCAATCTGTTTCACATTGCTCGATTAATGCGGGATCGGCAATGGGAAGAACAACGCTTTGATATGGGATATGTCCATCGATAGCTTTAATGCTTTTCTCTAGTATTGAAATCAGCCTATTGTGGTCAAGCCCGAGATCCGTAATCTCGTCTCTTTTCTTTTTCAGGTTAGAGACAGCCTTCTTCATCGTCGTAAGGGCGCCTTTGAAGTTTATCCTCCTGTAGTGATAAAAGGCCACCGCGATTTGAATAAGTCCGACCCAATGGGATTCACGTTCCCCTGGAGCGACTTCCTTCCAGTACTCCTCTAACACCTCATGACATTCAAAATAGTCCCGGTCTCCATGAAAATGGAGTAAATAAGTGATATATGGCTCAGGATAATTCAAGTCCCCCAGCTCCTTTTTCTATGTCTTCTTATTTTAACATATCAGGGGGAGCTGCCGCTCTAGTATGAAAAAGGGGCTGATTGTCCATCAGTCCCTAAGCAATTCTTATATTAAAACCAAGCCGCCCCTACGATAATCAATAAAATAAATAGCACTACGATTAAAGCGAAGCCGCCTCCGTATTCGAACCCTTTGTCACCCATGTAAAATACCTCCCCTTAACTTTAAGTTAAACTCATTACATATTCAGATTATGAAAAAAACCCAAAAATGACTGGGCGGAGCCCTTTTTTATTTTAGATGACTTTTTTAACTTGGAAATATGTCTAGCTACAACGTATATAGGGAAGGAATTGCGCCAACTTCGTCTTTGATGTGGCAGGGTTAAGCCGAGAGGTTCCTTAAGGCCAAACCATAGTTTGCTTGAGGAGTCCTCTATGACGGCAGTGGGATATTGTAATTGAGAGGAGAGAGTGGTTATTTGGATTTATGAGTGGTAATTTGAGTTTACAAGCCGATTATTTGAATTTACGAGCGGTAATCCGAATTTACGAGCGATTATCTGAATATATGAGCGATTATCTGAATATATGAGCGGTATCCAGAATATGTGAGCGATGATCCAAATATAAGAGCAATGAGCCGGAAATATGAGCAGAACCCTTAATTTTTTAAATGGGGAACTGCCCTATGTGAAAAAGAAAGATACCTATTGGATAAGTTCCGTTAATCTACTATACTGAGTATAGTTGATAAAAGTTCGGAATGAATTTAAATGGGGTTTTATACATGTACAATATAAAAATTGAAGCCTTTGAAGGACCTATGGATCTTCTCCTTCATCTGATCAATCGTCTTGAAATAGATATTTACGATATCCCGATGGCAGAAATCACAGAGCAATACCTCAGCTATATCCATGCCCTGAAAGAATTGCAGCTGGATGTGGCAAGTGAATATCTGGTCATGGCCGCGACTTTATTGGCAATCAAAAGCAAGATGCTCCTTCCTAAGCATGAAGAAGAATTGCCTGAAGATGAAGAAGGCTTCGCTTATGAGGAAGATCCGCGGGACGAGCTGGTCGAAAAGCTGCTTGAATATCGCAAGTTTAAAAATGCGGCTAGTGATTTTAAGACACTTGAGGAAGAGCGGAATCTTGTGTTTACCAAGCCTCCTAGTGACCTATCGGAATTCTCGAAAGCGAAGGAGCAGGAAAAGCTGGATCTGAATATCAGCTTATATGACATGCTCGGAGCCTTTCAAAAGCTGCTTCGTCGTCAAAAACTTCAAAAACCGCTGTTTACGAAGGTGGCTCGCCAGGAAATATCGATCGAAAAGCGAATGGATGAAATTCTTATCGACCTTAAATCGTACGGTGGAAGAAAAAGCTTTTTTGATTTATTTCCCCATCAGGATAAAGAACATATTGTCGTCACATTTTTGGCTGTCCTGGAATTGATGAAGCTAAACGAAGTTTTCGTTGATCAGGAAGTGAACTTTTCAGAAATCTTTATTGTGGCTAAGGAAGGTGTAGAAGCAGTTGGAAGTTATTAATTGGAAGGGAATCCTCGAAGCCTTGCTTTTCGCGGCTGGGGATGAAGGTTTGTCTTTAAAACAGATATCTTCGGTTCTCGAAATCACTGACATACAGGCGGTTGACATTGTCGAGTCTTTAAAAGCTGATTATGAGGAGGGAGCACGGGGAATACAGATTGTTGAAATGGCCGGAGTTTACCAGCTTGCCACTAAAAAGGAACATTCGGATTTTCTGAAGCGGCTTGTGGAAACACCTGGGTCACACGGGCTGTCTCAGGCCGCATTGGAGACGCTCGCTATCATTGCCTATAAGCAGCCGATTACGAGAGTGGAAATAGAGGAAGTAAGGGGAGTATTGACGGAACGGCCGCTCCAGACGCTCGTTTCCAAAGCATTGATTAAGGAAGTGGGCCGTGCAGAAGGTTCAGGCCGTGCGTATCTGTACGGGACAACAAAGGAATTTTTGGATTATTTCGGCTTGAAGTCCATTGAAGAGTTGCCGCCTCTTACCGTAAATGACGAGGATGATTTTGAACAGGGCGAAGCCGATCTGTTTTTTGAAAAATTTCAGAAAACAATCGAATAACATTTTTTACTGAATTGTGATAATATACTATATAAAAATGAATACCTTTTTGTAAGAATTAAATGCGACAGTTTAAATTTCCAAGGCTGGAGGGGTTTCCTTGATTATTAAGGATTGCAGGGGATATGAGCTGGAGAAAGCGCAGTCCAATACTCCAGAAGATTTTTTTAACCAGTCAGAAGTAACATACATAGAGGATGGGGAAGAGAAAACACTCCACGTTTTGTATGTCCGTTATTTCGATGAGTTTGCCAAAGAATTTACGCCTTATTCCGCCAACCCGCTGTTTGCCGCAGGGGGAAAAGAAATTTACCTTTATGACATCGCAGCCATCGTGTGCCTCCTGAAAAACCCAGATTTCAGGACACGAAAAAGGGTATACATCAATACGATAAAGGAATTCGCTTCCTATTTCGAGGGAGTGAACTTTGAAAAGCTTCCTGAAGTTTTCGAAACGCTAGGGCAAAAGAAAGAGTACAAGTTTACCAAGGATTCAGAATTCATCATTTAATTACTTGAGGAGGGTTTACGGTTGGGGAATATGATTGTTAAATCTCAGCTTGAGGATGTACGTAATTTTTTAGAAAATACGGTTGATAAGCTTGAACAGTTTTTGAATGAGACGACTTATTCAGGGCTGCAGCAGGAGAAAAACGGTGATGAAACCTATTATAAAGGCCTTTTATCCAGTATAAGAAAATTGCTCGTAAACTGTGAAGAAGGGCTGGAAGCTTGTCAAATCGTCCTTAAAAATGAGGTTTTTCATAAAGCGGCGGCCGAAAAAACCTTATATAGAATATACCACCAGTGCATCGACGAATATTTTTCACCAAAGCAAGACCGCTGGTATGAAGACAGCCGCTCGGCTTACACCGGGAAAAACTCGATTAAATTTCACACTGAGGTTCCCGAAAGCATCATCGGCGTATTGAAGGATTTAGAAGCCGGTTTTCAGTCAGTCAGGGAAGAGCTTGAATTCTATGAAACAGACTATCGTACAAAAATGATGCAATCCAAATAATAGTTTTTTAAAAAAGATGGCTCAGGAGCCGTCTTTTTTTGTGGGCCAAACTCTGCCTTAAGACTCGCCCATGGTGACTTTTCTTTAATTGGTTTTCCCCCAACGAGCACAAATTCCAGAAATCGAGCAGAAATCAAAATAATCGAGCACAAATCTCAGTAATCGAGCAGAAATCAATTTTGTTGGGTCCCCTCCATTCCTTAAATTTCTGGATATTATGCCGAAATTCCACTCTTATCAAAAAAAATGCCTTCCTGAGACTACGAGGAAGGTATTTCACTTTGTCTAAAGATAAGGGCGGGCACTCTTGTAACGGAATATCATATGATACATTGGCACGGATAGCGACCGGGTCTCTGTCCCGGTATTTTCAATCGATCCCCGTTCGACTGTCGGGGGATTTGGGAGGCAAGTGGAAATGAATGATCATAAGGAATATGGCGTACTTGTAATGGAGTGGACGAAAGAGATTTCTGAATTATTGGAGCAAAATGGATTGCGTGAAAAAATATCAGATAGCATCGAGAATGTCCTGGCTTTATCAACTTCTCTCGAGGAAGCGTCTGCTTCTGAAGAAAATGTCCTTGCCTTGCAGCAGGCGGCGGATTCTCTCCACCGAAAAGCAGAAGAATTGTTACAGAAAGCAGTTCAAAGACAACAAGCAGAAAAAACAATCGCGCCGGGCAAGCATACGCTGCCGCCGCTTCCCTATCCATATGACGCACTGGAGCCTTTCATCTCTGAGGATATTATGAGGCTTCACCATGATAAGCATCATCAAACATATGTAGACGGGCTGAACAAGGCAGAGAAGATGATGAAGAGGGCTAGGGAAACGAATGACTATGAGTTGTTAAAGCATTGGGAAAGAGAGGCTGCCTTTCATGGATCAGGCCATTACTTGCATACGCTTTTCTGGGAAGTGATGACCCCTCGTGGATCGGGAACGGCAAAAGGGCAGTTGCTGAAACGACTGGAAAAGGATTTTGGAAGCTTTGCCGCGTTCAAGAAGCATTTTAGCGAAGCCGCGAAACAGGTTGAAGGAGTCGGATGGGCATTGCTCGTTTGGTCTCCGCGTTCCAGGCGTTTGGAAATTTTGCAATCGGAGAAGCATATGAATCTTACCCAATGGGATACGATTCCGCTCCTTGTGCTGGATGTATGGGAACATGCCTATTATCTGCAATATACAACAAACAGAGGAGCATATGTGGATAATTGGTGGAGTATCGTCAACTGGCCTTGTGTTGCGGAACGATATGAAGAAGCTCGAAAGCTTGTCTGGCCGGCTTTTTAACTGTTAAGATTGATCGATTGGCATTCGCCGGTCGATCTTCTTTATTGTTAAGGTATTTATAAATTGATTTTTATTTAGAAAATTTATCGAGGTTATCTACATCTAGCTCCAGCGCCTAGCCTCGACGCACAGGACGTGACGGGATTTAGCTGAGGTTCCTTGCTTGGCCATCCTGCAAGGTGCTTCCGCTTTTATTCTTTTTAGCATTTTATTCATAACCCTTGTCCTAACGCATAAACTTGTACAAAACACAAAGGACGTGGAGAATATATGCATTTTTTATATAAAAGCATATCGGCTTTTTTAATCATTCTTTTAACTATTTCTTTATATCCTGCCGGAACGGATGCGGCGTTACCGGTCAGTTCTCATAGCGCCATCTTACTGGAGCAAGGAAGCAGCAGGGTTATTTATGAAAAAAATGCCCATGAAAAAAGCAAGATTGCCAGCATTACCAAGATCATGACCGCCCTTCTTGCCGTCGAATCAGGTAGTCTTGATGATTCCGTGAAGGTAAGCCCAAATGCTGTAGGGACTGAAGGGTCTTCTTTATATTTAAAGAACGGTGAAAAGATAAAGCTTGAGGATTTAACATACGGACTGATGCTCCGGTCCGGTAATGATGCTGCCGTAGCCATCGCTGAACATGTGGGAGGAAGCCTTGGAGGATTCGTATGGCTGATGAATCAGAAGGCTGAAGAAATCGGCATGAAGAACACGAACTTTTCTAACCCGCACGGACTCGACAATACAAAGAATCATTACTCAACAGCTTATGACATGGCACTTCTTACACGTTATGCCATGGAAAACGATACATACAGGAAAATTGCAGGAACAAAAGTTTATCGGGCCCCGAATACGATGGAAAACTGGGATTATGTGTGGCGAAATAAAAACCGGCTGCTTACCCAGTTATATGAATATTGTACGGGCGGAAAAACGGGATACACCAAATTGGCGAAACGGACTTTGGTTACGACAGCAACCAAGGATGATCTGGATTTAATCGCAGTGACCCTGAATGGACCGGATGACTGGAATGATCATATTTTTATGTATGAATCTGCGTTTAAGGATTATCAAAATACGGAAATCTTATCTTCCGGCTCGATTAAAGAAGTAAAACAAAAGCCTTATAAAGGGAATGTATATATCAAAAACAATTTTTATTATCCTTTGAATGAGGAGGAAAAAGAGGCTGTCCATGTTAAAATCAAGCTGCTCAAGCCGGAAAAAACCTGGAAAAAGAAAGGGGACTTTCCTGATCAAGTCGGCCGTGCGGAGATTTATATGAACGGAGATAAGGTAGGCGGCAGAACGATTTTTTACGGCGAAGCGAAGGAATCGTTCAAACAGGTATCGTTGGGTTCTGGATGGTTGGAAATATTCGAGAGTATATTGGGGATTAACCAGAATGGTTAATTATTTATGGGTCGGGATGACGGTCATCGGTGTAGTGTTTGCCATGATCAATGGAACGATGGATCAAGTAAATGAAGCCCTTTTCAAAAGCGCGAAAGACGCAATCACGCTTTCCTTTGGACTCATGAGTATTCTCGTTTTCTGGCTTGGCCTGATGAAAATCGCCCAGGATGCCGGGCTGCTCGATAAGCTGTCAGGATTATTCCGGCCAATTATTACCCGCCTTTTTCCGGAGATTCCATCGAATCATCCGGCCATGGGATATATTTTATCAAACATGATGGCCAATTTTTTTGGTCTGGGAAATGCGGCAACTCCGCTTGGCATAAAGGCGATGGAACAGTTAAAGGAATTGAACGGCGGGAAAGCGACGGTCAGCAGATCTATGATTACGTTCCTGGCCATCAATACGTCAAGCATCACCCTGATTCCGACTACTGTAATCGCCATCAGGATAACAAACAATTCAAGCAGTCCGACAGATATTGTGTTTCCTACGATTATTGCGACCGCGATTTCAGCTGTCGGTGCGATCGCGATTGATCGTTATTATTATCATAAACGGACCCGGAACGGGGTGAAATAATTTGCAGTGGATGACGACCATATCAGTTTGGATGATTCCTTTAATAATCTGTTTTATTATGATCTATGGAACTTTCAAAAAGGTTACCACCTATGAGGCATTTGTGGAAGGTGGCAAAGAGGGGATTTCGATATCATTCTCGATCATTCCCTTTTTAGTGGGGATGCTTGTCGCCATTTCCGTTTTCCGGGCTTCAGGAGCACTAGATTTTATTGTCCAATTTTTAAGGCCACTGTTAGAGATGCTTCATGTACCGGCGGAAATACTGCCGCTTGCCATCATCCGCCCAATATCAGGGACTGCGGCATTAGGGATGACGAGCGATTTAATTTCTGTTTATGGTCCAGATTCTTTTATCGGCAGGCTGGCCGCCACGATACAGGGAAGCACGGATACGACCTTTTACGTATTGACTGTCTATTTCGGGGCAGTCGGGATCAAGAAAATGGGCGACGCGGTCAAAGTCGGCCTGCTCGCAGATTTGGTGGGGATTATTGCGGCGATTGTTGTGGTTACACTTGTCTTTGGAACTAAATGAAGCAAAGTGGTGGAAACGCCACTTTGCTTTATTTTTTTCAAAGAAGATAGTATAACTTTCTTTACTTTGATAGGTGTCTAGCTACAGTGCCCAGCCCCGACGCACAGGACGTGTTAGTGCCGACGTCGCCATAGGACGTGGCGGTCTTAGTCGTCCTCCTTACTGAAGGGCGCTTCCGCTTTTCTTACAGAAATTAATCTTTGGTGGGCGAAATAATCCTATGGTAAACTTTTAATGATTAAGATAATGTGCGATAATTGTATGATTGTGTCATACATAATGAAAGTAATTCAAAAAGTAGAATTAAGAGGTGAAGATAGATGGAGCGTTTACAAAAGGTTATCGCTCATTCGGGGATCGCTTCCCGGCGAAAAGCGGAGGATTTGATTACAGAAGGAAAAGTAAGGGTGAACGGGAAAGTCGTAAAAGAGCTCGGTACAAAAGTGGGCCCGAATGATAAGGTTGAGGTGAGCGGAGTCCCGCTTACAAAGGAAGTTCCGGTATATTTCCTGCTATATAAACCACGCGGCGTGATTTCGGCTGTTTCCGATGATAAGAACAGAAAGGTGGTTACCGATTTCTTCCCGGGAATTACCGAAAGAATTTACCCGGTAGGTCGGCTGGACTACGATACGTCGGGGTTGTTGCTATTAACCAATGATGGAGAATTTGCCAATATCCTTATGCATCCAAAACATGAAGTGGATAAGGTTTACGTTGCGAAAATAAAAGGAATTCCATTGCGTGAAAATCTAGGTAAGCTTGAAAAAGGAATCGTACTTGAAGACGGTAAGACAGCGCCGGCAAGGACAAAGGTACTCTCAATCGATAAGAAAAAGCAGAGCGCGATCGTGGAAGTTATCATTCATGAAGGGAAGAATCAACAGGTTAGAAGAATGTTTGAGGCAATCGGCCATCCTGTGTTGAAGCTGAAACGGGAGCGCTACGGCTTTTTGACTCTTCACGGCTTATCGGCTGGTGATTCAAGGGAATTGACGCCCCACGAGGTAAAACAGTTGCGGACTCTTGCTGTCGCAGGGAAAAAATCGTAAGAATTGTCACATAATCTTCAATTATGGAAACAAAGGCCATAGATTGATAAATGTTATAATGGAGGGCAAACGAATAAGGAGCAGGGGGATTTGTATGGAAAAGAAAAAGCGACGCCTGGTTCTAAGAACGGTTATCCTCCTATTATTGGGTGCAGCTCTTGTGTACGCTTTATATGCCAATTTCACAAAAGATCAGGATACATCGGTTAAAATGGGGTCCATTCCTCCTGATTTTGTGCTTACCGACATGGAAGGCAATAAGCACCGGCTTTCGGATTACAAGGGCCAGGGTGTTCTGCTTAATTTTTGGGGCACATGGTGCAAGCCGTGTGAAAGGGAAATGCCTTATATGGATAACCAATATAAAATATATAAAGATCAAGGCGTTCAAATATTGGCGGTTAACATCAATGAATCGGATTATGCTGTGCAAACATTTGTTGACAAACATAAATTGACATTTCCTATCTTAATTGATAAAGGTGAGGAAGTACGGATGGCTTATGACATCGATCCGCTTCCTTCAACGCTCCTTATTGATAAAGATGGCAAGGTCGTTGATTTTATTAAGGGAGAATTGACAGAGAAAATGATACAAGAACAAATGGAGAGAATTAAACCATAACACGGGGAGTTTTTTTACATGGATGAAGTGAAATGCGAATGCGGGCATATCAACCCGCATGGCACCGTCCTCTGTGAAGCGTGCGGCAGGCTGTTGGACGAATCCCAAATAGAAAATATAGTGATTGATATGCGCTATGAGGGAAGCGCCAGACGTTCGCAAACCTACAACAAGACAATCGTTGATAAAATATGGAACTTTTTTTCTTCGGTTAAAGTCGGTGTTTGGCTGATTGTCATCACACTGGTTGCTTCGGCACTTGGAACGATATTGCCACAGGAAATGTACATACCGCAGACAGTCCCGCCGGCGCAGCATTATGAACAGGAATATGGCTGGTTCGGGAAGCTGTATTATCAGCTTGGCCTTCATAATCTGTACAGCTCATGGTGGTACTTGATTTTAATCGCTTTAATCGGAACCTCCATCCTTATCGCAAGCATTGACCGCTTCTTTCCATTATACCGGTCATTAAAAAAACAAAAGGTATCCAGGCATGCTGGTTTTTTGAAAAGACAGCGCGTGTTTGGAATTACGAAGACTGAAAATAGAGACGTGGATTTTAACGAAATTAAAAACAGTCTCGAAAATCATCGGTATCATGTACGCATAGAAGACGGGAATATTCTTGCTGAAAAAAGACGTTTCTCAAGATGGGGCCCTTATGTAAACCATATCGGCTTGATTATATTCTTGATCGGCGGCATGCTAAGGTTTGTTCCCGGCATGTACGTGGACGAGATGCTTTGGATACGTGAAGGGGAAACGAAAGCGATTCCAGGTACAGAGGGAAAGTATTTCCTTTCAAGTGAAAAATTCATTCTAGAGGTTTACGATAAGGGAAAGGAAAACGAGAACTTTTCAGAAGCTATTGAAATGAATGGTTCGATTGCGAAGAACTACCAATCTAACGTTAGCTTATATGAGAGGGTTGGAAATCAGGTAATCGGTGAGGAGCCTGAACTGAAGAAGGTTAAAGATCATCAGATTAAAGTTAATCAGCCGCTAAAGCATGACGATTATGCGATTTATCAGGTGAATTACAAACTCGATGAATTAAATCAAATGAAGCTTAATCTTACCCATAAGGAATCGGGAGAAAAGTTCGGCATGGTAACAGTGGACTTATACGATCCACAACGGAAATATGAGTTAAAGGAAGGCTATTCAGTCGAACTGATAAGTTACTTCCCTGACTTCGAGTATAAGGAAAACGGTGAACCAGGCACAAAATCGAGGATACCGAATAACCCGGCATTTTTCTTTAAAATGTATACTCCTGATAAACCAGAGGGAGAAGTCAGTTTTGTGGCGATCCAACAAAACCTGGAGCCGCTCGGTGAAAATGACTACAAGATGACTTTTGCTGGGATAGAGACAAAGAACGTTTCCTCCTTAACGATAAGAAAAGATTTGACGCTGTGGGTTCTTGCCGTCGGCGGCTTTATTTTTATGATCGGTGTCGTTCAAGGTGCTTATTGGAACCACCGGCGTATCTGGATTCAAAAGAGAGATGGGGAAATTTGGCTCGCAGGTCATACGAACAAAAATTGGCATGGTTTGAAGCGTGATATAAACCGGGTCATCGAGAATACGATAATCGAAGAACCGCGTGATCAGCTTCAAGAAGAGAAATCTTCAAAAAAAGGGGAAGATAAATAGTGGCTCAACTAAGCAGCAACTTATTATATATCGCGTTTATATTATATTTAGTAGCTACCTTTTTCTTTGCGGGATCAATCAAAGATAAAAGGGGACAAGCAGAAAAGAAACAAAACAAATGGGCAATCATCGGGATAATCCTCACAATCAGCGGCTTTGTCGCGCAGCTCGGATATTTCATAACAAGATGGATCGCAAGCGGACATGCTCCGGTCAGTAATTTATTCGAATTTACGACATTCTTTGGCATGATGCTTGTCGGTGCATTCATTATTATCTATTTTATCTATCAAACTCCTGTTCTTGGACTATTCACGCTTCCTGTAGCGGTACTCATTATCGCTTACGCAAGTATGTTTCCAAGGGAAATTTCGCCGTTGATTCCAGCGCTGCAAAGTGATTGGCTTCATATTCACGTAACGACCGCGGCAGCTGGTCAGGCAATTCTGGCCATCAGCTTTGCGGCGGGGCTGATTTATTTGCTAAAATCCGTTGACCAATCGAAATCAAGCAAAAGTACTTTTTGGCTTGAAGCGACAATCCTGACTCTGGTCATTACACTTGGCTTTGTTCTTGTTTCAACGATTTTCTCGCTAATGGACTACAAGGCGGATTTCGCTTATCTTGACAAAGAAGATAAAGAGGCCGGTGTGACATATACCTTACCTCCGCTCGTCGGTCCGCATGAAGGAAAACTGTTGACTGAAGGCAAAATGGAACCGATTGTCGAAGTACCGGCGATTATTAACGCGAAGAAATTGAATACGGTCATCTGGTCCATTTTTAGCGGTATTGTCCTTTACGGTTTAATCAGGATCATCTTACGAAAAAGGATCTCCGCTATGCTTCAACCGCTAGTAAAAAATATCAATTTGGACTTAGTGGATGAAATAGGCTATCGTTCCGTATTGATTGGTTTTCCGATTTTTACGCTGGGAGCGCTGATTTTCGCGATGATCTGGGCGCAGATTGCCTGGACCCGATTCTGGGGCTGGGATCCAAAAGAGGTCTGGGCATTGATCACGTGGTTGTTTTATGCGGCATTTCTCCACCTTCGCCTATCCAGAGGCTGGCATGGAGAGAAGTCGGCATGGCTCGCAGTGATTGGTTTCGCAATTATTATGTTCAATCTCATTTTTGTTAACCTGGTCATCGCTGGCTTGCATTCATATGCATAATTTTTAAGGGTCTGACCCCACCTACACATCCCGGCGAAGCCTGTTTGTGTAGAGAGGTGTTCGGGCTCTTTTCTTTGTTTAAAAAAGTATAACTTCTTAAACTACGACGTACAGGACGCGACTTGTGCAGGAGCCGCAACACAGCTCGGTGATTTTAAACGAGTCCATATACAGTGCGCTACACTTTTCTTTTGCAAAGTATGACTTTTTCACCAATCTGATGAGTGATAAACTAAATAAAAAGGAGATGTAAATCGATGGAGAATGCTCAAAGAATTTTAGTAGTGGACGACGAGGAAAGGATTCGCCGTCTTTTAAGAATGTATCTCGAACGGGAAGGTTACGTAATTGATGAAGCGGAAAATGGGAATATCGCGTTAATGAAAGCACTTGAAAGTGATTACGATCTGATTTTGCTTGATATCATGATGCCGGGTAAGGATGGAATAGAAGTATGCCGCGAAATTCGGGAGAAGAAGTCGACCCCTATCATCATGCTGACCGCAAAGGGAGAAGAAGTGAACCGGGTCCAGGGATTTGAAGTGGGAACAGATGATTACATTGTCAAGCCATTTAGTCCAAGAGAAGTAGTGTTGCGGGTAAAAGCGCTGCTTCGCCGTTCAGCCACTAATAGTTATATTCAAGCAGATTCCAGCACGGCGGATGTTATCGTTTTTCCTCACTTAACGATTGATAATGATGCGCACAGAGTAACGGCTGACGATAAGGAAGTAACGTTAACGCCAAAGGAATATGAACTGCTGTTTTTCCTGGCTAAATCTCCAGACAAGGTATTTGACCGCGAGCAATTATTAAAAGAAGTCTGGCATTATGAATTTTTTGGAGATCTTCGAACTGTAGACACCCACGTAAAACGATTGCGCGAAAAATTAAACCGCATATCAGAAAACGCCGCAAAAATGATCGTTACGGTATGGGGCGTCGGGTATAAGTTCGAAGTAATGAATGACTGATGTTTTGGCGAAGTGTAGTCGGGAAACTGTGGATCACGATCTTGCTGCTTGTGTCGTTCGTTCTATTCATCTTGACGGTCCTTTTATTAGAGTTTTTTGAAAACTTTCAGATTAATGAAGTGGAAAATGAACTGACAAAAAGCGGAAATAGAATTGTCGAGATTCTACATCAGCATGCCGATACGAGCGAGGCACTGGAAATAGCCTCCCAAATGATTGGTGAAGAAACTAGTATGCTTGTCATTGATGGAGACGAAGTCATATTTTCCACTGAACAAGCGGATTCTGCGTTAACTCCCGGGTTTTTAAGAGGCGACGAAGAGTTAGATAAAGTTTTTTCTGAGCGGAAAACGATAAAAAAAGAGATGGCCCTGCCTATTGAAAACGGTACAAATCAGAACATCCCGGCGATAGTCGTAGGAGTTCCCTTAGAGCTAAAAGGGAAATTCGATGAAATCTTTTTATATCGGTCGCTGGATGCCATGGAAGAAGCAAGAGATTCAACAACAAAGTTTATTTTGCTCGCTGCGGGCGTTGCGATCATTTTGACGACCATATTCGCTTTTTTCCTATCTACGAGAATTACGGCACCGTTGCGTAAAATGCGGGAGGCTGCCTTTGAGGTCGCTAGAGGAAAATTCGATACGAAAGTACCGATCCTGACTCGGGATGAAATCGGTGAGCTGGCGACCGCTTTTAATCAAATGGGGAAACAGCTGAAATTCAATCTGAATGCTCTTAATCAGGAAAAGGGGCATCTTGCGAGTATTTTAAGCAGTATGGCTGACGGGGTCATCACCTTCAATAAGGATGGTACGATCCTGGAGGTGAATCCGCCTGCAGAACGGTTCCTTCAAAGCTGGTATTATGAAAAAGGTTTTACCCGTGAAACAGGTGACACGGTTCCTTCCGTGCTTATGAATCTCTTTGATCAAACCGAAGAAATGGGCAGAGAACAGGTTGGGGGCATAAGCCTCCAGGGGCACGATTGGGTGCTGATTGTCAGTCCGCTGTATAGCAATAATACGATACGCGGAGCTGTGACGATTATCCGCGATATGACGGAAGAGCGTAAACTGGACAAACTGCGTAAAGATTTTATCGCCAATGTATCGCATGAACTAAGGACGCCAATTTCGATGCTTCAGGGATACAGTGAAGCGATTATCGACGATATTGCCGGAAATGAAGAAGAAAAGAAGGAAATGGCACAGGTGATTTATGACGAATCACTGCGGATGGGGCGCCTTGTCAATGACCTGCTTGACCTAGGAAGAATGGAGGCGGGGCACATCACGCTTAAGTTTGATCTTGTTGAGCTCCATCCTTATTTGAACAGGATCGCCTATAAGTTTTATGGGCTTGCTAAAGAAAAGGATATTAAGATTGTTACCCGTATGGAGGATGAGAATATTAGCTGGGAGTTTGATCCTGACCGCGTGGAACAGGTTCTGACAAACCTAATCGATAATGCCGTCCGCCATACCCCTGAAGGCGGGACTGTTGAAGTTATTCAGCGAAGCGAAGAGCGGCATGGGCTTGTGGTTGATGTCAAAGATTCCGGCTCGGGTATTCCTGAAGAGGATCTCGCTTTTGTCTTTGAAAGGTTTTATAAAGCCGATAAAGCAAGGACGAGGGGGCGCTCTGGAACTGGCTTGGGGCTGGCGATCGCCAAGAACATCATTGACGCTCATGACGGACATATAACCGTGAATAGTTTACCTGGAAAGGGAACAACCTTTACATTCATCCTCCCTCGAAAAATGAGAGAAAATGAATAAGAGATAAAAAGATTGACGGATAATCTTGTTTCATAAGAAACATCTATAAATGAAGATCCTTGGAAGAGGACCCTACACCGAGAGATCTCGGGGGCCACTTCCTTTTTTCTTGCAAACAGTCTATAGTAAAAATGTAACTTTTTTTAAGGGTTTTACGACTAATTTATTGAGCGGAGGAGGGGAAACGATGGACTCCGTTTTTCAGGAACTTTATGAAAAATATCATCATGACCTATTTCAATTTCTTTTTTATCTCGTTAAAAACAGAGAAACAGCCGAAGACTTAGTTCAAGAGGTCTACATAAGAGTCATGAAATCATATGATCGATTTGAAGGAAAAAGCAGTGAAAAAACATGGCTTTTTTCGATTGCCAGAAATGCAGCCATCGATCATTTTCGAAAACAAAAAAGCTGGAAGCAAAAATTATATGAGAGCTTTGACTGGGACGGGCAGCAAATCAAGGATCAGCAGCCGTTGCCGGAAGAGATTGCCTTACAAAATGAGAATATACGCTGGATCTACAAAAGCCTTGATCATTGCACAGTGGATCAAAGGTCAGTGATCATCCTTCGTTACATCCAAGCGCTGTCTATTTCAGAAACTGCTGAAGTTCTGCAGTGGACGGAAAGCAAAGTGAAAACCACCCAGCACCGGGCCTTGAAAGCGGTCAAGATAGTAATGGAGGAACAAGCAGGGAAGGAGGGTATGACAAATGAGAAGAGGATCCCAATGGAATGACAAAGACATCGAGGAATTGCTGCAAAAGTTACCAGATGTTAAGGATAAAAGAAGTTCGCAGGAAATTTATCAAAATATCGAACTGAGAATCAATAAGAAACGCCGAAGTAATTGGGTTCCTCTTTTTGCGACAGTGGCGGCCCTGTTTGTACTAACTGTTCTTGCCTCAAGTTTTATGCTAAACTCTGAAAACTCGACTAGCGAGATGTCCTTGGATAAAAATGCAACGGAGAGCGATAAGGCAAAATCTTCACCAGATAATGACAACTCTTCTACTCAGGATCATGGAATCGCCGTGAGTGAGAATGCAAATGAAAAGCAGGCAGAAGGCGAAGGGAATTCAACTGAAAAAACGGAGGCGGTCACGTTGAGTGCCGGCGCAGTTCTTGCCTCGGACTTGCAAAATCAATCCGTCATAACGATTGGAGTACCTGACACGCAAGTAAACTATGTAATCCCGGTTTCTTATGTAACAGAAGGCGGCGGAAATGAAACCGCAGTTGAACTGACAAAAACGATGTCCCTTTTGGAAGAAGACAGCCTGGGCCTGGCTGATTATTTTCCTTTGGATGCTAATATCACCGCCGAGAATCAACAAACGATTAATGTGGATCTCCCTGAAAATAGCTCCTTTTTACTAGAGGATGAAATATTTTTTAAAGTCATTCAGGAAACGTTCAAATATCAGGAAGTTGACAGAGTCACCTTTTCCACGAATGGTGAAAAGGGGGCCGAGTTTTCAAATATGGGATTCCATGAAGAAGTTAAAATAAATCGTGAAAATAACAGGGCGTATTTTATTTATCAATTGAATGGCTCGCGGGAGATGCTCGTACCATCCAACACTGAATTCACGACGATTAAAGAAGCCCTGGCGGAGATGAAGAATATAAGCGGGGAGAAGGATTCAAGCATCCTTCCTTCAATCCCTCAAGATCTGGAATTGAAATCCATTGAAGAGCAGGCTAAGAAACTCATCGTCAAACTTTCCGGTGATACGAAAATAGAGGATAACGAAGCTTATTTAAACGCATTGGAAGCGATTCTTTTTACAGCAAAGGATTTCGGTTTTGACTCTGTAAAGTTTGAAAACGCAACGATTGATGCGATCGGGCCGTACAACTTGCAAAATGACTTGGCTGTACCCATTGCGCCGAACCGGATGAATTAACATCTTTCCTAAAAACCCGTCGAAGTCAGGCGGGGTTTTTTTATGTGGAAAAAACATCAAATTCTGTTTCAATCAGTCTCATCTTAGTATATGAATATGCATAATTTTCTTTTTCATATCTATAATAAAAAGCATGGGTCCCTTTGGAAACAGGAATGTGTTTCCAATCACACGCATATGATGTTCGAGAGACTTTGAATTATAAGGCCGGTTTAGGGCTGGGAGGCATATGAATGATTGATTACGGAAAGCGCTTTTTGATTGTCATGATTTTAGCAATGTGTATCGGTCTGCTGTTTGTCGGGGGGAAAACGGGACATGCTTCTGCAGCAGGGCAGGAAGATTGGTTATGGCCTGCTGCTGCTGGCATTATTTCGGACCGATTTGGGACAAGGGATGGTTCGCACAAGGGGATTGACATTGCCGCCAAATTAAATACGAATATAGTAGCTGCTGATGAGGGAGTAGTCTCAAAATCTTATTACTCGGATAGCTACGGAAATGTTGTATTCATTAAGCATCCTAATCGGTTTGAAACGATATATGCCCATCTAAATAAACGATTGGTGAGCGAAGGGAAAAGTGTGCGTCAGGGAGAAGTGATCGGAAAAATGGGCAATACGGGAAGGTCACGCGGTGTGCATCTGCATTTTGAGATGCACAAACAGGAATGGACCGTAGATAAACGGCACGCACTAGATCCTTTACTAGTAATGAATCAATCTCCAAAACAACGAGAATATCCTAAGATCAGCGAACAGGAATCGATACATGTAACCAAGCAAATGGAGGATAAAGCGCTAGCGGCTGTAAAGGGAACCACTTATACTGTCAAAAAGGGTGAAACACTTTGGTCCATCGCGAAAAGAAATGGCACGACTGTCGAAACCGTCAAGAAACTTAACCATTTGCAGAGTGATCTCATCAGATCGGGTGATTCTCTTATTATAAGTGAATAAAAAGAACATACATACTTTTGGTTGCTTCTGGACTTTAACCCTTTGTATAATTAAAGGAATAAAGGGGGAGTTTGTTTGCTCACAGATTATCATAATCATTTAGAAACCGGCACGTTAACTTTGGATTATTTAACAAAATTCACAGATAAGGCTAGGGCCTTAGATATTCAGCACTTCGGGATTTCTGAACATGCGTATCATTTTTATCAAACAGCCGACATTCTGCAAAATGAATGGGTCAACCCAAGAAGATATTATGATATGAAGGATTATGTCGATTTGTTTCAGCAGGCATGGAACAAAAATATTGATGTGAAGATGTCCATTGAAATGGATTATACACCAGGCAAGCACAAAGAAATGGAAACCTTTATCAAAGCATATGATTTCGACTATGTGATTGGCTCCATCCATTGGGTGGAGGACTTTGGCATTGATTTGAAGGAATATATGCATCTCTGGGATGAACGAGATCTGTACGATACATACCGCCGTTATTTCGATCAAGTCGTATCACTCGCTCAGTCGGATTTATTCGATATTATCGGTCATATCGATCTTGTGAAAATCTTTAAGTACGTTCCTGCTGATGAAGATTTTCTGCTTCAGCAATACGAACGGGCCACTGACGCGTTAAGCAATTCCAAGACATGCGTTGAAATTTCAACAGCCGGTCTTCGCAAGCCAGTTGGCGAAATGTATCCGGATCCCCGTCTGCTTGAAATGTGCTTTAATAAAAAGATTCCGATTGTCTTATCTTCAGATGCGCATTTTCCTGAGCATGTCGGCTTTGAATTCGACCGCGCTGTCGACCTGGCACGCTCCGTCGGCTATACATCGATCATGACGTTTTCAAAAGGAGAGAGAAGGGAAGTCACTCTATAAGATACGTATTGGAGATGGAGAGCCGGATTGAAGAGTATTGTGGACCGGTTCGAGATTTTGAAGCGGGATTTCTGCTCGATGATCTGAATTTACGAGCGATGATCAGAATTTGCGAGCGGTAATGCAAATTTACGAGCGGAGATCAGAATTTACGAGCGGTAATGCAAATTTACGAGCGATGATTTGAATTTACGAGCGGTAATGCAAATTTACGAGCGATGATTTGAATTTACGAGCGATAATCTAAATTTAAGAGCAGTGATCTGAATTTCCACTCGATGATCCGGATTTTTAGCTAGAATGAGGCATTGTAGCGGAAATAGATTTCGTAGTTGGAATTTCAAAATTGAAACGGAATAAAAAAGGCTGACCGATTTTTTAATCGGCCAGCCTTTTTCATTATAAAGACATTCGATACATAAACGAAATTTCTGGAAGGTCGTTCAGCCTTTCAAACATATCATCACTCAACGGCTTATCAAATGAAAGCACCATAATCGCTTCGCCACCGGCCTGTTTACGGCCTACTTGCATGGTCGCGATGTTTACATTGTGGTCGCCGAGGATTTTCCCGACATTTCCGATAACGCCTGGCTTGTCGTTGTGCTGAATATAGAGGAAATTCCCTTCAGGAAGAAAGTCGATGTTAAACCCGTTCAGGCTGACAATCCTTGAACCATATTTCTCGACATGGGTTCCGCGGATTTCAAGCTGTCGGTTATCTCCCTTTACCGTTACGGAAATCAAGTTTGAATATCCAAAAGTGTCAGTGGATATTTTTTCTCCGATCGTTACTCCACGCTCTTTTGCGACGAGCAAGGCATTCACCTCATTGACAGGGACATCAAGTCTTGTTTTGAAAAAACCGGATATCAGGCTTTTGGTTAAAATGCTTGTATCAAATTGTAGCGCTTCTCCTGCATAGGTAACCGATATTTCGTTAATGCCTTCTTTCATGCATTGAGAGCCGATGGAACCCATTTGTTTCACAAGCTGGTAGAAAGGCTGTACCTTCTCGAATTGCTCTTTAGAAATGGCAGGCAGGTTAATTGAATTAGCTACCGGATTGCCTTCCAGGAATACGAGGACTTCTTGCGCGACCTGGGTGGCCACGTTAAGCTGGGCTTCCTTTGTAGAAGCTCCAAGGTGAGGGGTAGAGATTACGGAATCAAGTTCCAATAATTTATTCCCTACAGGAGGCTCTTCAACAAAAACATCAAGCGCCACACCGGCTACATGTTTTTCCAGCAAAAGCTCGTATAAATCATCTTCATCGATAATCCCACCGCGGGCACAGTTCAGAAGATAGACTCCTTTTTTGCATGAGCGAAGCGTGTTTTTGTTTAACAAGCCTCTTGTTTCGTCTGTCAGAGGGGTATGTACAGTAATAATATCTGCAAGTGGTAGTAAATCCTCTAAAGGGAGCGCAGTTACATTCAACTTTTTTGCTCTGTCGGCTGTTAAAAATGGATCAAAGACTAATACATCCATTCCAAAAGCTTTGGCTCTTTTCGCAATTTCTCCACCGATTCGTCCAAAGCCGACAATGCCCAGTGTTTTGCCATAAAGCTCTGTCCCGGTATAGGCAGAACGCTTCCACTCTCCATTTTTAACGGATGAATGTGCTTGGGGGATATGGCGCATCAGTGAAGCCATCATGGCAAATGTATGCTCGGCTGTGGAAATGGTATTTCCGTCGGGAGCGTTCACCACTACGATCCCCCGTTTAGTAGCCGCCGGAACATCAATATTATCAACTCCGACACCAGCCCGGGCAATGATTTTCAATTTTGGCATCTTTTGGATCAATTCTTCCGAAACCTTTGTTGCGCTTCTAACAAGTATAGCATCGAATTCATGGAGACTGTTTTCTACTTCTTCCACCTTTTTTTGAACAAGTTCGATTTGGGATGCCTGTAAAAGAGGGCCAAGGCCCTCCGGTTTAATGGCATCCGCTACAAGAATACGATACACAATTGAACACCCCTATAAAGTTCTCATAAATTTCTGTTTATTTTACAAGAGAGGTTGTATACTGTCAATTTGAGACGCATGAATGTAAGCGCTTAATGGTTCGGTGTTAATTGAAAAAAAATTAGAAAAACCTTGAATATCAAGGTTTGTTCCAGTCAATTATTATATTAAAAAATTTTTTGACTTTTTCTACTGGAGTCTCATAGCGGAAAATATATTGCATATTGCTATTCAAATATCTATGAATCGTTTATAATCTTAAGTGTAATACAATTTAATAGTATCTATCTTCGGGGCGGAGTGCAATTCTCCACCGGCGGTGATGAAGCATTGCTTCAAAGCCCGCGAGCTCTTCGGGGCAGATTTGGTGTGATTCCAAAGCCGACAGTTATAGTCTGGATGGGAGAAGATGGGGGTTCCAGATGACGTTCAAAAAAGCAGGGTTTGAACGTTTGTTTGAGTATGCCGCTGTTCATCCCAATAATTTTTATAATTATTGGGATTTTATTTGGCTGCTCAGCAATTTGAAGGAGCCTATCCTCTTTTCGTGAGGTAGATCACAAAAAGAAGGAGAGAGATTTATGAAGAACAACAAGGTAAGGAAATTGGTTTCACTGGCAATGTTGGGCAGCATTTCGTATGTATTGATGCTGTTAAACTTTCCCTTTCCGGGATTCCCCACATTCCTGATGATTGACTTCAGCGATATTCCTGCGCTGATTGCTGCGTTAATATTCGGCCCTGTTGCGGGTATTATCGTAGAATTTATTAAAAACTTGCTAGATTATGTGATGACCGGCAGCCAGACGGGTGTTCCGGTAGGGCATATCGCTAATTTTGTCGCAGGCGTATTATTTATCCTGCCGACGTATTTTGTCTATAAAAAACTTAACTCCGGAAAAGGAATGACTTTCGGACTTATTACAGGCACACTGACTATGGCAGTTTTGATGAGTGTCCTGAATTACTACCTCATCCTGCCGGCCTACACGATTTTCATGGGATGGGACGCGATGTCCGCCACGCAGGCGCGACAATTTGTCACCACTGCAATCCTGCCATTCAACATTCTGAAAGGGTTCTTGATAACAGCCGTGTTCATGTTGCTGTTTGTCAGATTGAAGCCGTGGATCAACAAACAAACAACTTTAAAAAATGCATAATAAAAAAAGCCAGTTTGTATCCTCTGATACAAACTGGCTTTTATGTTATTCGAATTTTAATGCGTCACCATCGAATGCTTCGTCAGCAATTTTAATAGAATCAGTAGGGCAGCCTTCGAATGCATCCATCATATCATCTATGAGTACATCTGGAATTTCTACGATTCCTTCATTGTCATCAAGTGTTACAAAAGCAATGCCTTCATCATCATAATCATAGATATCCGGCGCCGCAGCTCCGCATGCGCCGCATGCTATACAAGTGTCTTTGTCAACGATTGTATATTTTGCCATGAACAAAACCCCTCCCAATACAACAATTTAACTCCATAATAAAATTATGAAAATTCCTATACACTTACCTATTGTAAAACTGATACTCGAACTTTTCAATAAAAATGTAATGAAAATGATTTTTAGAACAGGGAATACCCGCTAGGGAACGCATAAATACCCATAATATTTCATAGCACATGCAGTCTATTTCCCCTTTCCTCTCATGTTTTAAACGTTATTTCCCAAGCGCTGCTCTGGTTCTGCTACAATAGTGATAATTACTATAATAAAATCAGGGTAGTGATTATTGATGTTCATATCATCTTTTACCGAAGCGCTATTTCTTTATTTCATAGATAAACTGAACGGGGAACGGAGTATTTATGCGATTTACCATTTGCTTAAAGGAAAAAAATCCTCCCAAACCATTCAGGATGCCCATCTCTTTGGGGTGAAAAAATTATTCGGAACCTATTCACCCATTACAAGAGAGCAGTTGGAACAATGCGTGTCTGTCAGTATAAAACATAAATGGTTGATAGAAACGAATAAGGAAAATCATTTTCTTCTTACAGAAAAAGGCCGGCAAGAATCAAAGAAATATCTTAGTATCCATCCGTTACCAGCTGACTTGGATGGGTGGGGCTTTCAAAATAATGCTGCCGTTTTTTGGGGAAGGTTAACCCTTTTGCTTCAATCTCTTTCCCATATCATTAACGGGGAAAACGATTTTTATCCGATTCAAAGGAATGCAGTCATCCAAAATTGGGTAAAACGTTTTTTTCAACTCCATCCACAAAATAGGAATGAAATGGGCCAATCTTATTATGACGAGCTTGTCAGGCTTCTTGAAAAGAAAAGCGGCGCAGAACGGGATGTATTTGTGATGCGATTGACAGGGTCCCATCGGATCGGAAGTACATTTAAACAAATTTCTGAAGCGGCGAGGATAGATGAGATGTACGTCCGGTTTCTTTTTTTAGGTATGCTCCATTATCTGATTCGCGAAATAACTGTGAACCGTGAAGATCTTCCTTTTTTATATGCTGTCATAAAAGATTTGCTGCCAAACGAGGACAGACCGCTTACTGAATCTGCACGGCTCACGCTCACTTACATAGAAGCTGGGAAGCAATTAAAAGAGGTTGCCGCTATAAGACGGCTAAAAGTCAACACGATTGAGGATCATATCGTCGAGATCGTCCTCGCGAAACCGGATTTTTTGATCACGTCATTCGTTTCAGAGAAGACGGAAGATGAAATAATCGATGCCGCAAAAAAGTTGAAAACAAGGCAGCTTAAAATAATTAAAAATCAATTAGCCAATGAGGATGTTACGTTCTTTCAAATACGACTTGTTTTAGCAAGGGGAGGTGGCGATGCATGAATCTGGAGAGGCATTTACAGCAATACTTCGGGTATCGCATATTTCGTCCGGGACAGAAGGAGATCATTTCTTCTTTGCTAGATGGTAAGAATACTTTGGGGATGCTTGCGACCGGGACCGGGAAATCATTATGCTATCAGCTTCCCGCTTATTTATTAGAAAAACCGGTTCTGGTGGTGTCACCCTTGCTTTCATTAATGCAGGATCAGGCGGAGCAATTGAAGAGGAAGGGAGAAAAAAGTGTGCTGACGCTGAATTCTTTCCTCACTCCAAGACAGAAACGCGAAGGTATAGAAAATATCCAAAGGTATCGTTTTATCTATCTGTCTCCAGAAATGCTTGCTGCCCACGATGTGTTGAAGGCGTTAAAAAAATTGGAGATCGGGTTGTTTGTTATAGATGAAGCGCATTGTATTTCTCAATGGGGCTATGATTTCAGGCCGGATTATTTAAGTCTCGGCAAGGCGAGGCGTGAGCTTTCAAATCCGTTAACTCTTGCTTTGACTGCATCCGCAACCGAAGAAGTCAGGAATGATATTATCGAAAAGCTTTATTTAGAAAAGGTTCACAAGGTTGTTTCGTCTGTGGATCGTGAAAATATTACCTTAACCGTGGAAACATGCTTTAGTTATGAAGAAAAGATGCAAAGGCTGCTCCATATCACCCGGGAAATCAATGGGCCTGGCATTGTCTATTTTTCAAGCAAAAAAGCAGCGGAGACGACTGCGTTGTATTTGAAACAGAACGGAATTGCGAATGTTGAATATTATCACGGCGGCATGGAGCAGGAGCAAAGGATGCTGATCCAGCAGCAATTCATTAACGGGCAATTAAGGGTTATTTGCTCTACAAGCGCGTTTGGCATGGGGGTCAATAAAGAAAATGTTCGGTTCGTTGTCCATTTTCACCTGCCATCAAGTATGGAGGCGTATGTACAGGAGACCGGCAGAGCCGGAAGGGATGGAAAACAAAGTGCTGCGATCCTTCTTTATTGCGATGGCGACGAGGGACTTCCTTTGTACCTGATGGAACAAGAGCTCCCGACAGAACCGCAGATAGAGGGTGTGTTTTCTTATCTGGATGTCACGCGAAAAATACCTGCGGCGATTCAAGAAACGATCATGCAACAATTTTCTTTAAGTGACATACAATGGAGGTTTATGCTGCATTTTATCACGACAAAGCCGCGAGTTAATGAATCAGAATTAAAGGAAACGATGAAGAGATATGTGTTCAAGCGTAAGGAATATAAGACGGCAAAAATCCGGGCATTCTTTCATTGGCTAACAGCGGTGAAGTGCAGACGGGAAGGGGTATTGAATTATTTCCAAGAAGAAAAAAATACCCAAAATGAACGATGCTGTGACCGTTGCGGACTGGCAAAGGATTTTTTGCAAATCCTTTCCGAAAGTGAAGCCGCAGTAGCGAAAAAGCCCTATGTCGATTGGCAGCAGGATTTGGCAAAATTATTGTTAAAGGCAGCAGACAATCATGAAAAATAAACAAGCCGAGATCATCAAAAAGCTATCTGATAAAGAGCTACATATCAATTTATTGTTTACTCAAGTTATCCTTTTAGCGCTCTCATTTATTTTAGGTGTGATTTTATTTAATGATGCCGCTTCCTTTATTGACTTATTTCAAATAAGGGACTGGAACATCCTTACAGTAGGCGGAACTGCAGCTATCGTGGTGATTGGCTGGGACTTATTTATGATGAGAATCTTGCCGGAGTCTTTTCAAGATGACGGGGGAGTGAATGAACGGATTTTTAAAAGCTTATCTTACCCAATGATTTTTGTTGTAGCGTTACTTGTTGCCGTGAGCGAAGAGATTCTCTTTCGGGGGGTTATCCAGACCCATCTTGGCTTGTTTTGGACGAGCTTGATTTTTGCATTGGTACATTACCGTTATCTGTTTAATTGGTATTTATTCATTAATATTACCCTATTAAGCTTTTTTATCGGTATCCTTTTTGAAGTGACAAATAATCTATTGGTTACGATTTTCGCGCACTTCCTAATTGATTTTATCCTCGGGATTATTGTGAAGTCGAAAAAGTAAGGTCCTCCTAAAAGGACAAACGCAGAAGGGCAACTACGGCTAATCTCCGCCTTACGGCTCGTCAATCGACGAGTTTTTTCAAAGGCTCTGTTAAATTCCATTGTTGATTTTCAAATGGTCATGGAATCTACTCGCTTTCCGCGGACGAACTGGCAAGCCTCCTCACTCGTACCTCGCTGCGGGGTCTTGCCAGCCCGTTTTTCCGCAGGAGTCTCGCAGATTCCCTTCCCAAAAACAACATTATCGTTTAACAGAGCCTTTTCAAAAGATAAGAAAGTATAAATTTTTCAACATGTATGGATGTCTAGCGTAAGCAGCCCAGCCCCTCGAGGTCATAAGAGGCAGGTGTTCTTCCTGCCCCCCTTCGGAAGGGGGTGACTTATGCTTGTCGGAGGCCCACAGGATGTGGGTCAGAACGACGAAGACATAACGATGTGGCGGTCTTCGTCGTTCTTCTTTACTTGCAGGGCGCTTGCGCTTTTCTTATCAAAAGGAATAATTTGCGGACAAGCAAAATATATATTTGTGAATATATGTTGCTTTTAGAGGGGGACCAATATGGAACCAAGTATTTTATTATTGGATGGGCATACAGACCAGGCAACGAAGAAAATGCTGCAAAATGTAATCGATAGAAAAAGAAAATTCGATAAAGCAAAAAGGAATCACATGATCAGTATTTGGGCTTCCTTAGGGATGGCGGCAATTCTGCTGCTGTATGTATATTTTTATATAGCCCATCCATATTCGTACTCATTTTTTGCCATGTTCAGTGCGTTTGTAAACCAATCCAATCATTTCATTTTTTTAGTCGTGACCATCGGCTTATACGGATACATGAATTTACTTAAATCTAAGCGGGATAAGGCCGAGAAAGAGTATCAAGGGCTTCGCTGTGAAATTGTTGATCGAAGCAAGGATCTTTGGAAGCGAGAAGATGCGTGGCAGAATCGCCACAAAGTATTTGATATGATGAAGAACAATTATGATATCAATTTATATCACGAAAATAAGTAGCCTGGCCATTTCAGAGAAGGAGTTCAAAAGAAAAAAGGAAATCAGCTTTTAGTATGGAATATATAAGGAGTAAAAGCTAGGAGTGAAGCGGATATGTTTGTGAAAAACATTATGATTTCGAAATATCATTGTCATACAGTTCCCTATCATGAGAATCTCGCAGTCGCGCTGCAAAAATTAGAAGAACATCAAATTGATGGCCTTCCGATACTGGACGGCGGGAAATATGCTGGTATAATCACCAGATATGATATTTATAAACAGTATTTTAAAACAGCAGGCGACCAAGAAATGTATTTAAACCATACATTGGTTAGCGAAATTGCCACACATCAGGATGATGTCCTGATCGGGGATGAAATCTTTGAAAAAACGCTGGTCAATTTGAAGGATTTCCCGATTCTTGCCGTCGTGGACGAGGATCGGAATTTTCTTGGGGCCGTCACAAGAAGCGACGTCGTTGAGACTTTCCAGAGCGCTTTCGGAGTGAACCGGCCGGGAGTCAGAATTGCTTTCACTTCTGTTGAAACAGAGGGAAGGCTTGCGCGTTTATCGGAAATTGCCCATCAGTATCATGAGCATATCATCTCTCTTGTTACTTTTGATGAAACCGATAAGCTTGTGCGGCGCATCGTCATGAAGGTAGAGAAAAACCCGAATATGGAGAAGTTCATCAAGAAGGTCGAGAATTCAGGATTCAGAATTTTAAGTATAAATGAAGATGAGTAGAATGGGCGGACACTCCCTCTCATAGTTATATGGGAGGGATTTTTTACGTGGATAAAGGGGTAGATTTAATACAGAATAGCAGATAATTTTTTTCCTCTGGAGGGTAATATGACGTTAATACTATTTAGTGTGGCCGCCATCATTCTTATTATCATCATTCTAATCATGGTCAGGACCGCGTTTCTCGATATAGTGGTTGAGAAGAATTTGTTCTTTGAAGATTTTCCGGATACATTTGGGACTATTAGCATCTTTTTTATTTCTGATATACATAGGCGCACCGTCTCTGCAAAGGTCATTGATGAGGTTCGTAGAAAAGCGGATATTGTCATCGTTGGCGGTGATATGACCGAGAAGGGCGTTCCGTTCGAGAGGGTTGAACGCAATATTGTAAAGCTACGGGAGATTGGACCGCTGTATTTTGTTTGGGGAAACAACGATTACGAAACAGATTATCACATGCTCGACGCGATTCTCTTAAAACACGGCGTAAAAATCCTTGATAATACAAGCTTCGCATTTGAATCAGACCAAGGAGAAAAAATGGAATTGCTTGGAATTGATGATATCGCCATGAAAAAGGATCGTCTTGATCTGGCACTTTCAGAAACCGATCACGCGGCTTTTAAAATTCTCGTCAGCCACAATCCTTTAGTTTCGGAACAGATAAAGGGTGAAGACCATATCCGCCTTATATTAAGCGGTCACACACATGGCGGACAAATCCGGTTTTTTGGATTCGGGCCATACGAACTCGGCGGGATTAAGAAGGTAAAGGAGACCATTCTTTTAACGAGCAACGGTTATGGTACAACCACAATCCCTCTCCGGCTGGGAGCGAAACCAGAAACGCATCTGCTTCATCTGAAAAAATTCTCTACTAACAATTCCTAACTGAATGAGAAGTCATGCAATGGATATGCACTCTGGATAAACACCTTCATATGATGTATGAAGATGTTATCCAGGGGGCATTTTTTTATGAAGCTTGAGCGATTAACCAACAACAAAATAAAAATTTTTTTAACTTTTGACGATTTAATTGACAGAGGGTTAACGAAAGATGATATTCATGGAAATTCGCTTAAGGTTCACAAGCTTTTTCAGGAAATGATTGAAGAGGCATGTGAGGAGCTACAATTAAAGATGAGCGGTTCCATTGCGATAGAAATATTCTCATTGCAGGCTCAAGGCTTAATCATTATCGTCACGAAAGACGATGAAAACAGCATCCTCGATGACTCCGGAGATGAATTCCTCGATTTGCAGGTAAAAGTGGACGAAAATCCGCATATTCTCTATACCTTTACTGATCTGGAGGATGTCATCCAGCTTTGCTATTCATTAAAATCGATTGGAACCTGGCGATCTACATTGTATCGATACGAAAGTAAGTATTATATTCTGATTGATTATGTGAAAGAAAAACAATATGATGCGGTGATCTCCCTGGCAGCTGAATATGGTTCTGTGTCAACGCTGACGCTGTTTCGTATCCAGGAATACGGCAAGTTAGTTATTGCAGATGAAGCGGTCAGGGTCCTTACTAACCATTTTCGCAAATAAATGATAACGCCGCAGAGGTTCACTGCGGGTTCCCGACCTCTGCATAGTTTTCAAATAAAGTTTGGATTAGAAATGACCAGGGAAAGAGAAAAGTATAATGAATCCGCTTTCTTTTATGACGAAAACAGGGGAAAATGACAAGTTTTCTCCTTTGCATAAAAGTGTCAAAAGTGTATACTATGTCATGGAAGGTGACCCTAGCCTATATATGATTTTTTAGGAGGTACACAGATGGTAGCCGAAAAAGGTACTGACCATACTAACCAAGAAGAAAAGCATGATGTGCTGAAATCGACTCAGACTGTTATACATAAAGCACTAGAGAAGCTCGGTTATCCAGAGGAAGTATACGAACTTTTAAAAGAGCCATTACGATTATTGACCGTGAAAATTCCGGTGAAAATGGATGATGGATCCGTAAAGATTTTTACTGGTTATCGCGCACAGCATAACGATGCTGTAGGACCGACTAAGGGCGGCATCAGGTTCCATCCTTCCGTAACGGAGAAGGAAGTTAAGGCGCTGTCTATTTGGATGAGCTTAAAATGTGGAATTGTGGACTTGCCTTATGGAGGCGGTAAGGGCGGAATCGTTTGTGATCCGCGCGATATGTCTTTTAATGAATTGGAAAAACTCAGCCGCGGCTACGTACGCGCGATAAGCCAGATTGTCGGGCCAACAAAAGATATCCCTGCGCCTGATGTATTCACTAATTCACAAATCATGGCATGGATGATGGATGAATACAGCAGGATAGATGAATTCAATTCTCCAGGCTTTATCACAGGCAAACCGCTTGTTCTGGGAGGTTCACACGGCCGGGAATCGGCTACGGCAAAAGGCGTAACCATTTGTATAAATGAAGCGGCCAAAAAGAAAGGCATCCAAATTGAAGGAGCACGCGTAGTGATTCAAGGCTTTGGGAATGCTGGAAGTTATCTGGCCAAGTTTATGCATGACGCCGGAGCGAAGGTAGTCGGCATCTCTGACGCATATGGGGCATTGCATGATCCGGATGGCCTTGATATCGATTATTTATTAGACCGAAGAGATAGTTTCGGAACCGTAACGAAGCTCTTTAAAAATACGATTTCCAATAAAGAATTGCTTGAACTTGAATGTGACATTCTTGTGCCGGCCGCGATTGAAAATCAAATAACAGAAGAGAACGCCCATAAAATACAAGCTAGGATCGTCGTTGAAGCAGCCAATGGGCCGACAACAATAGAAGCCACTCAAATCCTTACGGAACGCGGCATCCTTCTTGTTCCAGATGTTCTTGCCTCTGCAGGCGGCGTAACGGTTTCTTATTTCGAATGGGTCCAAAACAACCAGGGCTATTATTGGTCTGAAGAAGAAGTGGAAGAAAAGCTTGAAAAAATCCTTGTGAAATCGTTCAACAATATTTACGACACAGCACAAAAGCGCAGGATAGATATGCGTCTTGCCGCCTATATGATCGGTGTCAGAAAAATGGCAGAAGCATCACGCTTCCGCGGCTGGATTTAATTAAATCGCAATCATTTAATTGGTCTCCTACCATCATTGGATAGGAGATTTTTCCATTAATCGTATACAATTTTGTATGCATGGAACAAAAAGATGAGCAAACATGAGGAGTGACCTACTATGAATATAGAAGATGTAATCATTGTTGGAGGGGGTCCATGCGGGCTGTCAGCCGCCATTTCATTGAAAGAAGCCGGGAAAGAGGTCTTGGTTATTGAAAAAGGAAACATTGTAAATGCCATCTTTCATTATCCGACCCACCAGACGTTCTTCAGTACAAGCGAGAAGCTTGAAATCGGTGACATTGCCTTTATTACCGAGAACCGCAAACCGGTTCGTAACCAGGCATTGGCCTATTACCGGGAAGTGGTTAAGCGTAAGGAACTGCGTGTCAACACGTTTGAGAAAGTGGAGCGCATCGATAAACAGGATGATGCTTCCTTTATCGTCTTTACGAACAAAGCGGAATATAAGGCCGGACAAATCGTGATTGCAACCGGCTATTATGATAATCCGAATTTTCTCGGGATAAAAGGAGAAGAATTACCAAAGGTTTATCATTATTTTAAAGAAGGGCATCCTTACTTCAATACGGACGTAACTGTTATCGGCGGAAAGAATTCCAGTGTGGATGCGGCCCTGGAACTCGTCAAGGCAGGAGCGAGAGTCACTGTGCTTTACCGTGGAAATGCATATTCGCCCAGCATCAAACCTTGGATTCTTCCTGAATTTGAAGCCCTTGTACGAAATGGTACGATTACCATGGAATTCAACGCTGAAGTGGATGAAATTACGGAGGATAGCGTCATTTATCATGTCGAAGACCAAATAAAGACGATTAGAAATGACTTTGCTTTTGCGATGACAGGCTATCATCCGGACTATTCTTTCTTAACGCAGATGGGGATTCAAATCGAGAAAGAATCAGGCCAGCCTGTTCATGACAATGAGACGATGGAGACAAACGTGGAAGGAATCTATATCGCCGGTGTAATTGCTGCCGGCAATAACGCCAATGAAATTTTCATTGAAAATGGCAGATTTCATGGCGGTGTAATCGCAAAGCATATACTGAATAAAAAATAAGGAAAGAACATTGGTAGGGAGGTGTCAATCATATGGGGCGGAAAATATCGCTGATTACGACAGGCGGAACGATTGCAAGTAAGGAAACGAAAGACGGGATGCTATCTTCCGGAGCATTGAGCGGGAAAGAGTTGGCTGCTCTTTGTAAGCTCCCTGACACCATTGAAATCAAGATTGTAGACTTTCTGCAAGTCCCCAGCATGTTCATGGACTTCGAATCCATGTTGAAACTACGAGATGCAATCAATCGGGAGCTGCAAGACCCAACAGTGACTGGCATTGTTGTCACACATGGTACCGATTCCTTGGAGGAGACTGCTTATTTCCTTGATATTACCGTCAACGATAAGAGGCCAATTGTCGTTACTGGCTCCCAACGTTCGCCACAAGAAGTAGGGACCGATGTATACTCCAATTTAAGAAATTCAATTTTTGCCGCAGCACATGAACTTTTAGAGAATGTCGGAGTCGTTGTCGTTTTCAATGAGAGAATATATTCTGCCAAGTATGTAAAAAAAGTCCATGCCTCCAATCTCCAGGGATTTGAATCATATGGATATGGATATGTTGGAATTATTGATAATAACGTAGTTGGTATCTATCAAAAACCTGTACATAGAGAATTTTATGATATCCAGAGGAAAATACCGAGGGTGGACATTATTAAATGCCATACAGGTACGGATGGAGTTTTCATTGAAGCGTCATTAAAAGCTAGTGCGCAGGGAATTGTGTTAGAAGGAGTAGGCAGGGGGCAAGTCACACCTAGTATGGTTCCCTCCATTCAAAAAGCAATAGATGACGGAGTTGCCATTGTAATGACAACCAGTGCGGAAGAAGGCAAAGTGTATCCTGCTTATGATTATGTCGGGAGCGCGTTTGACTTAAAACAACGAGGCGTCATGCTTGGCTCGGATTACGATAGTAAAAAAGCAAGAATTAAATTGGCGGTCCTTTTAGCCAGTACCGACAAAGTAAATGAAGAAAATTTTGCTTACTAGTACGCAAAAAAATTGCTTTCCGTACCACTAGCTGTTATTATAAAAAAGAATTATTTTTGTTCAGTGTAACAGATAGTATAAGTGTGAACTTTTCGTCTTGATGATCACTTAGAGCAAGGATAGTAATACAATGTGTGTTTACACACTAGGAGGCAACAAAAATGGAACAAGGTAAAGTTAAATGGTTTAATGCAGAAAAAGGTTTTGGCTTCATCGAACGTGAAGGTGGAGACGATGTATTCGTACACTTCTCAGCGATTCAAGGCGAAGGTTTCAAATCACTTGAAGAAGGCCAAGACGTGACTTTTGAAGTAGAACAAGGTCAACGTGGACCACAAGCTTCAAACGTACAAAAAGCATAATAGCACTACCAGATAGACAGGCCCCCTTTTGTGGGGCCTGTTTTTTTAAAAAGATAAGAAAGTATAAAATTTTCAACATGTATTAATGTCTAGCGTAAGCAGCCCAGCCCCGACTCACAGGACGTGCTAGTGCCGACGAAGACATAAGGCCGTGGCGATTTTAGTCGGCATCGAGGTCATAAGAGGCAGGTGTTCTTCCTGCCCCTCTCCGGACTTCCACAGGACGTGGTGACATCAGCGTTCGTAACAGGACGTGACGGATTTTATCTGCTCCAGCCCGTTTTCCCCTAGAGTAACTCCTTTGCGTAAAACAGGACCTTTTGGTGATGTTTTGCCCAGGATTGTCTAACCTCATTATTCAAACCCGAGATTTATCATCCAAACTCCGGATTTATTATCCAAACTCAGATTTTACGAATGATTATTTAAATTTAGAGTGATAGCTTGAATTTACGAACGATTATCCAAATATTCGACTGAAGACGCCAATTTTATTAAATGGGGAACTGTCTGCTCGCGGTTCCTCGGGATAGACTGGCATCGACGTAAGACATAACGATGTAGTCCATGATCCTTACGGTCCGGGTGACTTGTTTTTCCTAAGAATGAAGGGATATCCGTATTGTTCTTTTCCCCTATTCCGTGATACGATTATTAAAAAGATGAAAAGAGGTCAGCCAATGCTGGTCATATTCTCAGCTGGTATGGCTCCGGGTCTGGCCTTGCTCAGCTATTTCTATTTAAAAGACCATTATGAAACAGAACCTATTTCAGTTGTAACAAAATCCTTTCTATTTGGTGTTTTCCTCGTTTTTCCAATCATGTTTTTTCAGTATATATTAGAAACGGAACATATCTTTCAGAGTGATCTGGCACATGCTTTTCTTTGGGCTGCGCTTTTAGAGGAATTTTCTAAATGGTTTATCCTCTTCTTTCTCATTTATTCTCATGTGGCTTTTGATGAACCGTATGACGGAATCGTCTACGGGGTTTCCGTCTCGCTTGGATTTGCGACGATGGAAAATATTTTGTATCTGATTGCAAACGGGGTAGAGCATGCCTTCACAAGAGCCATTCTTCCGGTTTCCAGCCATGCGCTGTTTGGAGTCATCATGGGATACTATCTGGGTAAAGGCAAGTTCACGAAGAAAAGGAAGAAAATGTACGTATCCCTCGCTTTTGCGGTGCCGTTTCTTTTGCACGGAGTATATGATTACATTCTGCTTACGCAGGAATTTTGGCTCTATTGGATTATGCCATTCATGATTTTTTTATGGTGGTTGGGTCTAAAAAAAGTCAAAAAAGCAAGAGTGCTTTCGGATTTCCATGCATCCGGTTCATTATAATAGATCTTTATATTTAAAGGAGACAGACTTATCCATAGTCAGTCTCCTTTTTTAAATGATATTAATTTGAAAAAAATGTTTAGCTACCCCGATGTGGCAGGTTTAGTCGATGTCTTTTACTTACAGGGCGCTTCCGCTTTTCTTATTGAAATTATAAAATATATCCTCTTTCAGTGAAATAGAATAAAAACCTCTTTTAAGAAGAAAATAGGGTTAATGTCAATATAAGAAAAGAGGGAGTGTTTTGATGAAAGGGATTTCGTCAAAGAGCAAATTTTTGCTTTGGTTATTGTGCCTATCAGTCAGTATCTCTCTGACTTCTGAATCTACGGCACATGCATTCTCCGGCCAGGTGATTCAAAGAGGAGCCGTAGGGAATGATGTGATTGAACTTCAGGCACGCTTGCAAAACATTGGCTTCTTTAATGGTAAAATTGATGGCGTTTATGGCTGGGGAACCTACTGGGCTCTTCGGAATTTCCAAAAAGATTTCGGACTTCCCATTGATGGGCTTGCCGGTCTGAAAACGAGAACCAAACTAGTTAACGCTTCTAATTTTAATGGTAAGTTTGTCCATGAGCAAATTGCAAAAGGGAATGAATTTACTTACTACGGTAATGTTCCAATTGAAAAACAGGTAAAACCGAGAAAGAAGACAAATGCTTCCGGGACAGCAAAGGCACCACCGAAACAAGCTGCAAAAGGTGGAGGAGCAAAAACAACACCAACAGCGACAGCTGCAAACGTTCCGGGAGGATATTCCCAGAACGACATTCAACTGATGGCGAATGCAGTTTATGGAGAAGCCCGCGGAGAGCCGTATATAGGTCAGGTTGCCGTTGCTGCAGTTATTTTGAACAGGATTGAAAGCCCATCATTTCCGAATACCATTTCAGGCGTCATCTTTGAGCCGCGTGCCTTTACGGCCGTTGCGGATGGCCAGATTTGGCTGACACCGAATGAAGGGGCTAAGGAAGCCGTTGTTGATGCTATCAATGGCTGGGATCCCACTGGAGAAGCTCAATATTATTTCAACCCTGATACAGCGACAAGCGGGTGGATTTGGACACGGCCACAAATAAAACAAATCGGGAAACATATTTTCTGTAAATAAAGGGGTGAAAAAATGATACGAAATGTAATAATCGGAGTTCTCGCTGTAGCACTAGCCGGTACTGGATTTTGGGGCTACCAGGAACATAAAGAAAAAAGTGCAGTTCTGGTTCAAGCAGAAAATAATTATCAGCGGGCTTTCCATGATTTATCCTATCAGATGGATGTATTGCATGATGAAATAGGGAATACACTTGCCATGAACTCAAGACAGTCACTGAGTCCCGCTCTTACAGATGTCTGGAGAATTACTTCAGAGGCACAGATTGATGTAGGCCAACTGCCTCTTACTCTCATGCCTTTCAATAAAACCGAGGAATTTTTATCAGATATCGGGAAGTTCAGTTACACGACTGCTGTCAGGGATCTCGAGAAAGAACCGTTAAACGACAAAGAATACTCCCGGCTTCAGTCGCTTTATAAAGAAGCCGGGGAAGTACAAGATGAGTTAAGGAATGTTCAGCATCTGGTAATCAAAAACAACCTGAGATGGATGGATGTCGAAACGGCTTTGGCTTCCAATGACCAAAATGCGGACAACACGATTGTCGATGGTTTTAAAACGGTTGAAAAGAAAGTGGCCGGCTACAGCGAGACATCTAATCTCGATCCGAATTTCACAAGCGGCCAAAAGAAGGATGAAAACTTTAAAAATATTAAAGGAAAAGAAATCAGCAAAAAAGAGGCAGTAGCGAAAGCAAAGCAATATGCCAATCTATCTGGTGATGTAAAAACCCGTGTGGAGGAAAACGGCAAAGGTTCCGATTATGGCTTTTATAGTGTTAGCCTGATTAATTCCAAGACCAAAACGGAAGTCAATATGGACATTACAAAAAAGGGCGGCTATCCAATCTGGTATATCAATAATCGGGATGTCAATGACACCAAAATCGATTTGAACACCGCAAGCAATAAGGCTGTGACATTCCTAAAAGACCACAACTTTGATTCTCTTGACTTATATGAAAGTGCCCAGTATGACAATGTTGGTTTGTTCAACTTTGTCACTACTGTAGATGGCGTAAGAGTTTACCCAGATTCAGTAAAAGTGAAAATAGCTTTGGATGATGGCAGTGTGATTGGTTTTTCCGCAGACGAATTCTTGAAATCCCATAAAATAAGAGAGATGGGTGAATTTTCTGTAACAAGTGAGCAGGCCAGGAAAAAAATCAATCCTAAAGTCAAGGTTATGGAAGAGCGGAAAGCGTTAATAGAAGGTGAAACCGGTGAAGAGGTCCTTTGCTATGAGTTCCTCGGCACGATTAATGATGACACATACAGAATTTTTATCAATGCCAACACAGGCCAGGAAGAAAAAGTTGAGAAGCTTAAAAACTCTGAGCCGGTTTATGAGGATTTATTATAAACAGCTCATCACGGGAAAAGTACATTTGTGCTTTTCCTTTTTTAATGTGTATTAATTAATGATTTTTTTGGATATTTAAGGTAAAATATACATAGGACTAAATATTTAGATAAAGAGACCATATTTAACTTGGAGTTGGGGATGAATGATTAAAGTTGGGGATACGTTAGTATTGGAGCCGAAATTTTCACAACAGCATGAACAATATAAATCAACAGTAGTCGAGATTAATGAGCAAAGCATTTTCATTGATTATCCCATCAATGCTTCGACGGGAAAAAGAGCGTTTTTAATCGATGGTACACAACTGAAAATCACACTTGTTGCCGGGAAAAAGGCTATATATGTATTTGATACAGAAGTCCTAGGAAGAGTGAAAGAACGGATTGTCATGATACAATTGTCGCATCCTCCCAAAGACTCGATCATCAAGATTCAAAGAAGGGAGTTTGTAAGGGTGGAAACGGCCATCGATACAGTCGTTCATCCGCTAGCTTCTGAATTTCAGCCTTTTAAAGCGATTACAGAAGATATCAGCGCGGGAGGTACTGCCTTACTGATATCCAAGGACATTATCCTTCAATCTGGTTCAAGTATTTTTGTCTGGTTCGCCCTGCCGCTAAAATCCGGTGAAATTCATTATTTCAAGGTGAAAAGCAAAGTTATCCGCATCAGTGAAGAAAAAGAACGATTTAATGTATTGTCTATAGAGTTCACTGAAATGAGCGAGGGCGACCGTCAGACACTCATACGGTATATCTTCGAACGAGAAGTCGAGATGAAGAAAAAACGTTTGTCACCCTGATTTTTTTAGTAATGTGAATGAAAAGCATGGCTCAGTTCCATACTGTCTAGAAAAGACGGTAAGGATGGGTCGCCATGAAATCCATTGAACGGATCATCATTAAGCTAATACTGATACAGGTGATTTGTCTGCTTGCCTTTCAGGCTGTTTTTCACCGTGCTGATTCCTTTTTAGAACTAAAGAAGCTGGCTGCTTATGAAGGCGTTACAAAAAATAACTATACCAAAATCATTGAAACATTTAATGATGAAAATTAGCAGGGGTCCCTTCCCCTGCTTTTTTTTGTTAAAGTTATTTTAAATAAGTTGTGATAATTGAACAAGGAGTTGATTACATGAAAAGAATTTTAGCTTTTGAAACAGCAGAAGAGGTTCATCAATATCAATCTACTACTGATAAGTATATGAAAAAACTTGAAGATTATCAGAGGATATTAACCGTTCAATTTCAATTAAACACTTTGCCCAAAGGGGTCATTTGGACGAGTACAGAATTGGCAACAACTTTTTATAAAGCAATTAGACGATAAAGAGCTGCACGAAGTACGAAATTTTTATAGGAACTATTCGGAAGAGCATTTATTCGTTGTATTAGCTCACGAACAAACGCATCATATTGATTTATCAAGTATTAGTTCGACTATTGGCGAAGTTATTTAAAAGTGAAAGAGTATATTGAAAAAGCTAATGATGATATCCATAAAGTATTTAACATTTATAGACATGGCATCGAAAAGGACGAACAATTAGCCTAACCATATTTTCAGGCGTATTTTGAAAATGAAATAAATTAAGCAAGTACTATAAAAAACCAAGGAAATTCTGACACCTCTTAAAGCACCACTTTTATTCATAATCATCTAACCTTTTGTGATAAACTAGAAATGCATTAAAAATGACAGCTTGACTGTCTGGATCTTGGGAGGATTTATGGAAAAGAAAATATCAGTTGCAATTGACGGGCCTGCGGCAGCGGGGAAAAGCACTGTCGCGAAAATGGTTGCGGAAAAATTCAATTACATATACGTAGACACAGGCGCTATGTACAGAGCGTTAACATATAAAGCGTTGAACGACGGGATTGATATCGGGAATGAAGCGGCCCTGACTCATTTATTGGATGATACAGCCATTGAGCTAAAGCCGAGTGAATCTGGGCAGCTCGTTTTCTTGGATGACCAAAATGTAACCGAAGCAATTCGCAATAACGAAGTCACTGCGTCTGTTTCAGAGGTATCGAAGCATAAGTCGATACGAAAAGAAATGGTAAGAAGGCAGCAGCTTTTCGGAGAACAAGGTGGTGTGGTAATGGATGGCAGGGACATAGGCACACATGTCCTTCCGAATGCCGAGGTAAAGATATTCCTGATTGCATCGGTGGAGGAGCGTGCATCTCGGCGCCATCAGGAAAATATCCAAAAGGGTTTTTCCTCCGATCTCGAGAAATTAAAAGAAGAGATTGCCTTGCGTGATAAGCTGGATTCCGAGAGGGAGGTAGCTCCGCTAAGAAAGGCTAGTGAAGCGGTTGAAATTGATACAACTTCTTTGTCGATCCAACAAGTGGCGGAAAAAGTAATGGTATTGATTGAAGAAAGGATAAGATGAATTTGAAGTTTTATACATTTGCCAAAAACGTTGTGAAAATAGTTTTAAGTCCCATATATAGGGTTAAAACAATAGGTAAAGAGGATTTTCCGAAAGAAGGCGGTGTTTTGATTTGTGCCAATCACATTGACAATCTGGATCCGCCGATAGTGGGGATCACCTGTCCCCGGGATATTCACTTTATGGCCAAAGATGAGGCTTTTCATGTTCCTTTATTAAAAAATATTCTACCAAAGGTTAATGCTTTTCCGGTGAAAAGGGGAATGAGTGACAGGGAAGCTCTCAGGAAAGGCCTTTCACTTCTTAAGGAAGGGAAGGTTTTGGGCTTGTTTCCTGAAGGAACACGAAGTAAAACGGGCGAACTCGGCGAAGCTATGGCAGGGGCTGGATTTTTCGCGTTGCGCTCTAATGCGAAAATTGTTCCTTGCGCCATAATTGGTCCATACAAAGCTCTTAATCCATTAAAAGTTGTCTATGGAAAACCGATTGATTTCACCGAATACAGGGAGAAAAAGATATCTGCCGATGAAGCGACAAAAATCATTATGGATGAAATCAGGGGCTTAATTTCTGCGCATAAATAATCCTTCTTGCTTGACAATTTCCTTTATTTATTAGAATTTATAAAAAAGGGGATTATTCCGAATTACGAATTTATTAGATAAGAAATTCTGCAGAACAGTCATGGGTTAAGGAGGAGTCGTAATGACAGAAGACATGAACCAAGTAGAGGTAAACAACTATGAAGTTGGCGATAAGGTAAAGGCCAGAGTATCTAAAGTTGAAGAAAAACAGGTGATTGTAGATGTTGAGAACAGCAAAACTGACGGAATCATTCCGATCAGCGAGCTCTCCAGCCTGCATGTCGAAAAGGCTTCCGATGCGATTTCTGAAGGAGAAGAGCTAGAGCTTGAAGTCATTAAAGTGGAAGAAGAGGCTCTTATCCTGTCCAAGCGCAAAATCGACGCATTAAAGGCGTGGGATGAACTGGAAAAGAAATTCGAGTCAGAGGAGGTCTTCGAAGCCGAAGTCAAAGATGTCGTCAAAGGCGGTCTCGTTGTTGACTTGGGTGTGAGAGGATTTGTCCCTGCTTCGCTCGTAGAAGATTATTTTGTGGAAGATTTTGCCGATTATAAGAATAAAACATTAACGTTTAAAATTGTTGAACTGGATAAAGAAAAGAACCGCTTAATCCTTTCACACCGCGCTGTTGTACAGGATCAGAAAGAGCTGAAAAAAGGAGAAGTGCTTGATTCCATTGAAAGCGGCCAGGTTATCGAAGGTACCGTACAAAGAATCACGGACTTTGGAGCTTTCGTTGATATCGGTGGTGTAGATGGGCTTGTTCATATTTCTCAACTCTCGCACGAGCATGTTGAAAAAGCTTCCGATGTCGTGAAAGAAGGAGAAAAACTGAAGGTTAAGGTCCTTTCCGTTGACCGTGATAACGAAAGAATTTCACTTTCTGTTAAAGAAACCCTTCCTGGACCTTGGACGGATATTGCGGATAAAGCCGCAAAAGGGGCCGTTCTTGAAGGAGTTGTGAAACGCCTTGTTTCTTTCGGTGCTTTTGTTGAAATCTTCCCTGGCGTGGAGGGACTTGTCCATATTTCGCAAATTTCTCATAAACACATCGGCACACCGCAGGAAGTCCTGAAAGAAGGAGAAACTGTGCAGGTAAAGGTTCTTGATGTCAATGAAGCGGAGCAGCGTTTATCGTTAAGCATTAAAGAGCTCCAGGAATCACAGGCTAAAGAAGACTCGAATTATGAGCTTCCAGAAGAATCCAATGGATTTCAGCTTGGTGATATGATTGGGGAGCAATTAAAGAAATTTAAATAATGCCAGAAAAGCTGCACCAAATCGGTTCAGCTATAGATTGTCGACAAAAGGGGTTCGGAATGGTCTCATTCCGAACCCCTTTTTAGTGATTATTTCTATTTTTGCTTATTTGGAGTGTGAGTGGACCTCACTTAGCCTTATTTATTAGGTCATTTCTGGACCTTGCCATGTCCAGTTTGCCATCTTCTTCAAATTCATGGCAGCGAAAGTAAGCATCGCCTGCATCGACAATTTTTTAAGTCCCCTTAACTTTGTCCAACGCATGCCATGCTTTTCTTTTGCATCTGCGAATAGGCGTTCTATCGTTTTTGCGTTTCGCATAGATTGGTTTTACATCCTTGTGGTGTCGCAAATGATCTGTTTCCTCTACATAATCCTGCCAAATATGCCTCGTCACCTCAATCATTTTATGTATCCATTTTAAAATAGATGTTAGGAACGTTCCATAGTAAACGTTTAAAAGCCTGTTGATTGGAGTGGAAGGCGCGAAGACTCCTGCGGGAGCAGCGGGACAGGTGAGACCCCGCAGGAGCATGCGACGAGGAGGCTCACCGCCCACCCCGCGGAAAGCGAAGCGCCTGGAACGGAAATCAACAGACCCCATTAACAGGCCAAATAAAAAAATAACTGCAGGCAAACTCGATTTCATCCAGTTTGTCTACAGTCTGAAGCTGCACCAAATCGGTGCAGCTTTTTTTACCTTTTATTTCTGTCGCGTCTATCCGCACTTTCCATTTTCGTTGCCCCCGGTTTATCCAAGGCTTGGTCTCTATCGGATTCCACGGTCCTGCTCTCTCGTAATTTTTTCTCCTGACGATCTTTGCCCATTTTAACACCTCCTAAGTTTAGCGTTGCTATAATAAAAGAATTTATCCCGCTTTAACGGGCAGTAAGACCCCCACTTTAAGACTTGAATGGAAAAACAAGGATAAGTGGGGGAACAACTGCCTGTAAAAGTCCGATTGGTTCAACTAACCATCGGTGGGGGATGAACAAAACCCACACCGATGGAAGTTTCACTTTATCCACCGATTATGGCCGGCTTTCCCGTTTAATTCTCCTAGAAAGAAGACATAATGTTTCCTATAGGAGGAAATAGTATGGATGGATTGTTTTTTTATTGGATTTTATGGATGGCCTGGGTAATCGTGATGTTTTTTATCCCGAAAACATTTCAAGGCCGTTATTGGTTTTTATTCCACTTGCTTGTGGTTATGGTTTTAGCTGCATATGAGCTTCAGGTATACCGTTACGTGATTCATATTTCCTCTATGTACTTATTATTGGTTTGTTGCTTTTATATAAGAAATCAGAGTTTATGGAGAACCATCGAATTTATCGTTAGCAGCTTTATCATTTCTTTAGGGTACGCGTGCTTTCAGCTTTATGCAATGTTGGACCCGGTGTGGCTGATATTCAAGGCGGATTGGATGTTCGGCGTGTTAATTAATTACCTTGTCCTTCTTATTATTCATGAATGGAAGTTACGATTTGGCGCCCTGTTAGTCGGAATGCTCATAGGAGAGACTATTTTTTCGGGATTGTTACTCGGTAACTCGATCCCATATAAAGCAGGGTCTTATGCATGGTTGGATAGTGCTGTCCTTGTTTTATTGATGAATTTGACTTGGGCTTCATTGGAATTTATCAGTCGCTTAATCCAGGGGATGATTGCCAATCAGGGCGCGGCAAAAGGAGCGTCAAGGGTGAGATGATGTAGACAATCATTGTTGGTTCCTGAAAAATTTGATACTATATGATAGTTAGTCAAGGTTATTCTAGGAAAAACAAGAAATCACATGGAAATTAATGAAATTTTAACATAATTAATTGAATTCCATAAACACAGATAAACAGGCTTGAAAGGGTGGAGAAATATGCCGAAACCGGTAGTGGCCATAGTTGGGCGTCCAAACGTAGGAAAATCGACTATTTTTAATCGAATCGTCGGAGAACGGGTTTCCATTGTCGAAGATGTCCCAGGCGTGACTAGAGATCGAATATACAGCTCTGGCGAATGGCTGACACACGACTTTAACATCATAGATACAGGAGGAATTGATATTGGCGATGAGCCTTTCCTCGAACAGATTCGCCAACAGGCAGAAATTGCGATAGATGAGGCGGATGTCATTATTTTTATGACAAACGGTCGGGAGGGAGTGACCTCCGCTGACGATGAAGTGGCGAAAATCCTTTACAAATCAAAGAAGCCGGTTGTTCTGGCGGTAAATAAGGTTGACAATCCTGAAATGAGAGACCAGATATACGACTTTTATGCACTTGGTTTTGGCGATCCGTTTCCCATCTCTGGATCTCATGGTCTAGGGCTTGGCGATCTTCTTGATCAGGTGGCCGCCCACTTCCCGCAGTTTAATGAACAGGATTACGATGACGATGTCATTAAGTTCAGCTTAATCGGGCGGCCTAATGTCGGAAAATCGTCACTTGTCAATGCGTTGCTCGGGGAAGACCGGGTTATTGTAAGCGAAATAGAAGGTACGACAAGGGATGCGATCGATTCACCTTACACATTTAATGACAAAGAATACGTCATTATCGATACGGCAGGAATGAGGAAAAAAGGAAAGGTATATGAAAGCACGGAAAAATACAGCGTGCTTCGAGCTTTAAGGGCGATTGAACGTTCAGATGTGGTTCTTGTCTTATTAAATGCGGAGGAAGGCATTAGGGAACAAGATAAAAAAATCGCAGGTTACGCCCATGAAGCAGGCAGAGGTGTCATCATTGTCGTCAATAAATGGGATGCCATTGAAAAAGACGAGAAAACGATGAAAGAATTTGAAGAAAAAATCCGGGCGCACTTCCTTTTCCTTGATTACGCGCCAATCGTTTATTTATCGGCAAAAACAAAGCAACGAGTGAACTCTTTGTTTCCTATTATCGATCAAGTCAGCGAAGCACATGCGCTTCGTGTTCAAACTAATGTCTTGAATGAAGTAATCATGGACGCAGTAGCGATGAATCCAACTCCCACTCATAACGGCAGCCGGCTAAAAATTTATTATACAACCCAGGTTGCAGTAAAACCGCCGACCTTTGTCGTATTCGTAAACGATCCTGAGCTTCTGCATTTCTCATACGAAAGATTTTTGGAAAACAGAATTCGGGATGCGTTCAACTTCGAGGGGACACCTATTAGAATCTTTGGTCGTCAAAGAAAATAATGAAGAGGTGCTGAACATGACGCAAAAAAAGCAAAAAATTGCCGTAATCGGAGCAGGAAGCTGGGGAACCGCTTTAGCTCTTGTGTTGGCAGACAATGAACATCATGTTAGGCTATGGGGCCATAATGAAGAACGAATTAAAGAAATAAATGAGAATCGTACGAACCGAAAATACCTTCCGGAAATTGAATTGCCGCCTGGAATCACCGGTTACACTTCTTTAGCAGAGACGCTTGACGGAATGACGGACATCATACTTGCTGTACCAACTAAAGCGATCAGGGAAATCCTTAGACAAATCGTTAAAATTGTAAAAACTCCGCTTACGATCGTCCATGTCAGCAAAGGGATAGAGCCTGATACGCTTTTACGCATTTCAGAAATGATCGAAGAAGAAATGCCTGCCGGACTGCTTGATGATGTCGTGGTGCTTTCCGGACCGAGCCACGCCGAGGAAGTGAGCCTGCGTCACCCTACAACCGTTGCAGTGTCTTCTAAGAATATGGCAGCTGCCGAAAGAATTCAGGATTTATTTATCAACCAAAATTTCCGGGTGTACACAAACCCTGATATAGTAGGTGTTGAAATCGGCGGCGCCTTAAAGAACATCATTGCTCTCGCCGCAGGAATAACAGATGGTTTAGGATACGGGGATAACGCGAAAGCCGCACTGATTACGCGAGGCCTGGCAGAGATTTCGAGATTAGGAACCGCGATGGGTGCCAACCCGCTTACTTTTTCAGGTTTGACAGGGATTGGCGATTTAATTGTAACTTGTACAAGCATTCATTCCCGAAACTGGAGAGCCGGGAATATGCTGGGAAAGGGACAAAACCTGATTGAGGTCCTCGAAAATATGGGAATGGTTGTTGAAGGAGTCCGAACGACAAAAGCGGCTTACCAGCTTGCCCAAAAATATGATGTCAATATGCCGATTACAAATGCTTTATATAATGTATTGTTTAACGGCATGAATGTGAAGGATTCAGTGGACACTTTGATGAACCGCACCAAAACCGATGAAATGGAAGACCTGATTCACATTCTCGGATCCAGACTGAATGATTAAGCTGAAGGAAAACAGTTAGGAAACAATTATTTTAGAAAAATAGGCATTAGAGGATGCGTCTCTTTCATATCGTGCATACAATGCAACGTAGTAAACTAGTATTCTGACCTGGTTTTATGGGGGATTTAGTCAAATCGCAGAAGATATTATGTCTTCTGCTTTTTTTATATTCCTGGGAATGCTGTACTCAAAGTTAGTTGTATTCGGAAAAGTCGGCTTGTGTTATAATACTTTCGAATAAAGGAGTGAGGATCTATGACACCAGCATTGCAAAAAATGTGGATTTCATTTGCTGCTATGGGCTTTATGTTTATTTCTATCTTAACCATTTATTTAAGCCGCTATAAGCTTAAAGGGTTCCTTCGGGTCTTTTCTGCCATTTTTGCCTACATATTAATGATATTGGCTGGTTTGATTATATTTTTTGTCGTATTCAGCGGACCGACAGCATAGGTGAGGGAATTAGATATGATAAGAGTTAAATTAACGGCAATCCTGTTGATCGTATCTCTTTTTCTGACAGGATGTTTGTATCCTGATCAGGAAATAGCAGAGAAACAGGTTCCGTATAAAGAGCAGATACAATCTGTTCAAAGCGCGATTAACCAGTTCAAAGAAGACGAAGGCGGGATTCTGCCGATTAAAACGAAGCCGGCGGAAACACCTTATTATCAAAAACATCTTGTGGATTTCAAGAAGATTGCTCCTAGATATATGGCGGAACCACCAGGGAATGCCTTTGAGACAGGCGGGGTTTTTCAATATGTGATCATTGATGAAGAAACAAATCCAACGGCGAAAATATTTGATGTGAGGATTGCCCAGGAGATTCAGGATTTAAACCTTCGCCTGACCGCCTATAGACAAAAAAACGGCTATCCCCCGTATAAAGAGCGCCTCTCTGATGAGGTTTTTACATTGGATTATGAGAAGATGGGACTTAATGATGCACCGACCGTTATGAGTCCTTATTCACAAAAACAGCTGCCGATTATCATCAATTCCGATGTCGAGCTGTATGTGGATTACACCGCTGACCTTTATGATGCCTTGAAAAAAACGAAAAAAGGTTACAAACCCGGTGAGGATATCCGTTCAGTTCTGACGGATGATTCAGAATTTGTACCGGCGTATTCGTTGCCTTATACAATCGATGAAAAAACAAAAAAACCGATATTTTTGAATAAAAAAGCGGAAACACCTTGAATGAAGGATATCGACGTTAGCGTTAAATGGAACCCTTCGGATATACTTAAGGCTTTGACTCTTTGGTGACAACTTGTGCCTTTTAAGGTGAAAATAGTGCGTAGTTGTGTATAATTACTCACTTTCCAAAAAGTCCAAAATGATCGACTGATTCAAAATTTATATGTTCATAACAACAAAATTGGCATAACCCTTTTTCTGCAAAATATATTGTAGGGGAAGGGTTATTTCTTTATTTTATCCGAAAATACTTAACCTTAAAAATAGAAGCGGGGATACGGATTCCAAAAATTCTGGAATATATATTTAGGACAACATCATACACATATACTGTCCTAGATTTTTAAATAACGGATGATGCTATCCCAGGAACTCTAAATATCGGGAGGGGATACCTTGGAAAAGGTAGATATTTTTAAAGATATTGCAGAACGTACCGGCGGAGACATATACTTAGGGATTGTCGGCGCAGTGCGGACCGGTAAATCTACATTCATAAAGAAATTTATGGAACTGATGGTCATTCCGAACATCAGAACAGAAGCTGACAGGGCAAGGGCACAGGATGAACTGCCTCAAAGCGCCGCCGGGAAGACAATCATGACGACTGAACCGAAGTTTGTTCCTAATCAGGCAGCCACCGTGCATGTTGCCGATGGACTTGATGTAAACATCAGGCTCGTCGATTGCGTCGGGTATACCGTGCCAGGAGCAAAAGGGTATGAAGACGAAAACGGGCCGCGTATGATTCATACACCATGGTACGAAGAACCGATTCCTTTTCATGAAGCGGCTGAAATCGGCACCAGAAAAGTCATTCAGGAGCATTCTACGCTGGGAGTTGTGATTACGACAGACGGCACCATCGGTGAGATTCCGCGCTTCGATTATATCGAAGCGGAAGAGAGAGTCATCGAGGAATTAAAAGAAGTAGGCAAACCCTTCATCATGATTGTCAATTCCGTTCAGCCGCATCATCCTGACACGGTTGCTTTAAGGGAAAACCTTCAGACGAAATACGATATTCCGGTTTTAGCGATGAGTGTCGAAGGTATGCGCGAATCCGATGTACTAAGTGTTTTACGTGAAGCATTATATGAATTCCCTGTTTTAGAGGTAAATGTAAACCTTCCGAGCTGGGTACTGGTTTTGAAAGAAGATCATTGGTTGAGAGAGAGCTATCAAGAAGCTGTTAAGGAAACGGTTAAGGATATCAAACGGTTAAGGGATGTCGACCGGGTTGTCGGACATTTTAACGACTTTGAATTCATAGATCGTGCAAGCCTTGCCGGCATTGAAATGGGCCAGGGTGTCGCCGAGATTGATCTGTATGCACCTGATCAACTGTATGATGATATTTTAAAAGAAATTGTCGGTGTTGAAATACGCGGCAAGGATCATTTGCTTTCACTCATGCAGGACTTTGCCCATGCCAAGACGGAATATGATCAATATTCCGATGCGTTAAAGATGGTAAAGCAGACCGGGTATGGAATTGCGGCTCCATCGCTAGTCGATATGAGCCTCGATGAGCCGGAAATAATTCGTCAAGGATCTCGGTTTGGCGTACGGCTAAGAGCAGTTGCCCCTTCAATCCATATGATTAAAGTGGATGTGGAATCAGAATTCGCCCCGATCATTGGGACTGAAAAGCAAAGTGAAGAGCTGGTGCGTTATTTGATGCAAGACTTTGAGGATAATCCTTTATCAATCTGGAACTCTGACATTTTCGGAAGATCGCTGAGTTCGATCGTGAGGGAAGGAATCCAGGCTAAATTGTCCCTAATGCCTGAAAATGCACGTTATAAGCTTAAGGAAACGCTGGAGCGCATCATCAATGAAGGATCAGGCGGATTGATTGCGATTATTTTATAACTGTTCAAAAGCGAAAGAACCAGACCGGTGGGCTGGTTCTTTCGTGCGTGTAAAACCCATATTTGACGCATAATGGACTAATATATGCAATTTTTATGAAAAGATACTCATAATTTCTTGAATTTCCTTGCTTAGGCAAACCCTTTGTGATAATCTACATACAGAAAACGCATTACAGCGCCATTCTGACCCATTTATTAATTTTTCCGATATTATTTTCGGAAGAATTCTAATTATTGTTTGGGATCAAAGGAATTTTCACCTAATAACAAATCTCTATTATACTGTATTGGTAATATTGATTTTTTATACAAATCCTTTTTGAGAGGAGGTGAATGGCATGAACAAGACAGAATTAGTTAACGCAGTTGCAGAAGCAGGAGAACTTTCCAAGAAAGACGCGACGAAGGCTGTTGATGCTGTTTTTGATACAATCCTGGACGCTTTAAAAAGCGGTGATAAAGTACAATTAATCGGTTTTGGTAACTTCGAAGTTCGTGAGCGCGCGGCACGTAAAGGCCGTAACCCGCAAACTGGCGACGAAATCGAGATCGCAGCTAGCAAGGTACCAGCTTTCAAACCTGGTAAAGCACTTAAAGACGCTGTTAAGTAAGTACATACAGTACTTTAGGAAAAGGGGTTCACACGATATGTGTGGGCCCCTTTTTTGCTTATATTTTTCGAAGTATGCTAATATTGGGTTATATGTTTTTGTAGGAGGAAGTAGGATGGCAAACGTTGATCACGCCAAATTGGAAGAAGCGGTAAAAATGATTTTGGAAGCGGTAGGCGAAGATCCGGAGCGTGAAGGGCTTCTGGATACACCTAAACGTGTCGCGAGAATGTATGAGGAAATCTTTTCAGGATTGAATCAGGATCCGAAGGAATATTTTGAAACAATTTTCGGTGAAGATCATGAAGAACTTGTTCTTGTCAAAGACATTCCCTTTTATTCTGTCTGCGAGCATCATCTTGTCCCTTTTTACGGAAAAGCTCATGTTGCTTACATTCCGAAAAACGGAAGAGTGACCGGCTTGAGTAAGCTGGCAAGGGCAGTTGAAGCGGTATCAAGAAGGCCACAGCTGCAGGAGAGGATCACGTCAACCGTCGCTGATTCGATAATGGAAACGCTGGAGCCCCATGGCGTAATGATAGTCGTTGAAGCGGAACATATGTGTATGACGATGCGTGGCGTCAGGAAACCTGGTGCAAAAACGGTGACTTCCGCTGTCCGGGGTGTTTTTGCGGAGGATGCGCGTTCCAGAGCAGAAGTGCTTTCATTCATTAAGGAATAGATAGGCGGAGGCAGACAAATGGAAGAAAAACAGATAAAGGATTTTGTCGTCATAAAAGCAATGGAAGATGGTGTGAATGTAATCGGATTGACTCGTGGAACGGATACCCGGTTCCACCATTCAGAAAAGCTGGATTCAGGTGAAGTGATGATTGCCCAATTTACGGAGCATACCTCCGCGATTAAAATAAGAGGGAATGCGAAGATCTATACCCCGTACGGAGAGATTGAAAGTGAAAGAAAGTAGATCAGGTTCCTTGTCCTGAACCAATCTAAATCTCTGGGGATGGCGATATAGATTGACGTTATTATCGATTACCGGCATGAATCGCCTTTAATAGGCTGTCTTTGCCGGTTTTTTCATTTCTGGATACATAGACTTTCTATAAAAATAGTTACTTCAAACTACCATCACATTATTTTTATGTTATAATGATTTGTGCTTTTATACTGGAAAAACCGCATGCTGCGGATGAAACTTATCTTACGGGGATGCAAAGGTGATCTCATTGTTAAACATAGATACTCTATTGACAGAATTGAAGGAATTGATAGAAACAAAAGCTAATCATCCTTATTTACTCATGTTTTTAGAAAAGCCGAGTATTGATGACGATAAGCTGCTCTTGCTTATGGGTTTGTTTAACGAATTAGAGTTTACAGATGCAGAACGTAAAAAATATATAATATCTACGATGCTTGTGCAAATGGCGTTGGATACACATGAATTGGTGACCAATACAACACTACAGGCTAAGGATAATGGTTCTCAAAAAATCAGACAATTAACGGTGTTGGCCGGGGATTATTATAGCGGCCTTTACTATCAACTTCTCTCCGAAGTTGAAAATATTCCGTTAATCCGGGTTTTGGCAAGCGCAATAAAAGACATCAATGAAAACAAAGTTTTATTGTATCAAAAGTCATTGAATGAAATATCCGGACTTCTCGAGGCTGTAAAAACGATAGAATCGTCTTTAGTCAAGAAAGTGTCGGAATCCTTCAATAAGCCGATTTGGAGTGATCTTTCCGCTGACATCCTTCTCTTGAAACGTCTTCATATAGAAAAAAAACGTTATTTAGAAGGCGGACAATCGATCATTTTCGAATCATTTAAAAAAATTGCTTTTCCAAAGAAAGATAAAGCAGGGTCTTTATCAAAAGAACAGGCCGCTCATGTTCTAAACAAAATGGATCAGTGCATTACGAGTGTGCAAGATTCTCTCAGAAAAAAAGTAGAAAAACTTGGTTCCCAAAATGAAGGCCTGATAATAAGAATAGGCAGCATTTTGGAATATACGGCCGTTACGGCAAATTCAACCGTGGAAGAAGGGTGACCCATGCAGCAGTCAAAAGAACAAAGAGTTCATCAGGTGTTTGAAAAAATCTCTGGCAACTATGACAAGATGAATTCTCTCATAAGTTTCAGGCTGCACATCAAATGGCGCAAATATACGATGGGGAAGATGAACGTCCCAGAAGCTGCGACTGCACTTGATTTATGCTGCGGTACAGCTGACTGGACCATTGCCCTAGCGGAAAAGACGGGTCCAAACGGCCATGTTACGGGCCTTGACTTCAGTGAAAATATGTTGAAAATCGGCCAAGAAAAAATAAAAGATCTAAAAATGGATGACTACATAACATTAATTCAAGGAAACGCGATGGAGCTGCCCTTTGAAGACAACACGTTTGATTATGTGACAATTGGGTTCGGCCTTCGAAATGTTCCGGATTATATGCAAGTATTAAAGGAAATGAACAGAGTCTTAAAACCAGGAGGCATGGCGGTTTGTCTCGATACTTCACAGCCAACCATGATCGGGTATAAACAGATGTATTACTTTTACTTCCGCTTTATCATGCCGGTGTTCGGAAAACTATTTGCTAAAAGCTTTAAGGAATACTCATGGCTGCAGGAATCGGCCCGCGATTTTCCGGGAATGAAGAAGCTGGCCGACATGTTTAAAGCCGCCGGTTTTCAAAATGTAAGTTACAAATCTCATAGCGGCGGTGCTGCCGCAACACATTTTGGCTATAAATCCAAAATAGACTAACATTTTATCATTTCCTAAACGACAAGAAATGCATTTGCAAACTGGGTGGAGTGTAGTATATGAAACTTAAAATGTTGTATTCGTATTTGAATACAGATCTGCAAATAATTGAAAACGAATTAGAAGCTACCATTCAGGCTGATTCACCTATTCTCAGACAAGCATCCTTGCATTTACTGCAATCAGGAGGCAAGCGGATTCGCCCAGTTTTTGTATTATTGGCTGGAAAGTTTGGCAATTATGACATTCATGTCATGAAAAATGCTGCGATTTCATTGGAACTGATCCATATGGCCTCGCTTGTCCATGACGATGTCATTGACGATTCTGATTTGCGGCGCGGGGTCCCCACAATTAAATCAAAATGGGATAACCGAGTCGCCATGTATACAGGCGACTACATTTTTGCCAGGTCTCTTGAAATCATGTCTGAAATTAACAATCCACTCGCCCACCAGCTGCTTGCCCATACAATCGTCGAAGTATGTAAGGGAGAAATTGAGCAGATTAAAGATAAATTTGATTTTACCCAAAACTTGAGAACCTATTTAAAGAGAATTAGACGGAAAACGGCACTCTTAATTGCCTCTAGCTGCCAATTAGGAGCGATTGCCGCAGGAGCAGATGAAAAGGTGCACAAACAGTTGTTCAGATTCGGGTATTATGTCGGGATGACATACCAGATTACGGACGATATCCTCGATTTTACGGCAACCGAAAAAGAACTTGGCAAACCTGCAGGCGGCGACCTTCAACAAGGGAATATCACGCTCCCGGTATTGATTGCCATGGAGCAACCGCATATAAAGTCAATGGTTGAAAAAGTGCATGAAAATATCTCGAAGGATGAACTGACAGCGGTAATCTATGCAATCAATTCATCGGGTGCGATTGAAAAAGCCGCGGAGATGGGAAATGCCTACTTAGAAAAAGCATTCAAGGTACTCGAAACATTGCCTGCGAACCGCGCAAAAACTACACTTTCTGAAATAGCAAAATTCATTGGCAAACGAAAATTTTAAATTTCTCTCTCGTTCAAAGAAATTATAATTTTATTAATTTTGACAGATGTCTAGCTATGTCGCGATTGACGTGGTGATCTTAGTGGCCAGCGCTCAGCTAGTTTTCATCTTCGAGTATCTCCGTAGACTATCTTGTGTAAAACATAAGGACGTGCCGACGTTCTTTAATCAAGGGTACTTTCACTTTTCTTTAAGGTTGCGGAATTTTCAAAACAATGATACTATTTTTGAGGATTGCTTTTAATGAGGCAAAAATATTCATACATAGTAGGAGTGGACACGCATGGAAAAAACATTTCTGATGGTTAAACCAGATGGTGTGCAACGCAACCTTATCGGGGAAATTGTTTCACGCTTTGAAAAGAAAGGCTTCCGCTTAGCCGGGGCAAAATTGATGGCGGTTACAAAGGAACTGGCTGAACAGCATTACGGCGAGCATAAAGAGCGGCCGTTTTTCGGGGAGCTTGTTGATTTCATCACATCCGGACCTGTATTCGCGATGGTTTGGGAAGGTGAGAATGTAATCGGCACCTCACGTCTAATGATGGGTGCAACGAATCCTAAGGACGCTGCTTCTGCTACAATCCGTGGTGACTTCGCTGTAACTGTCGGCAAAAACATCATCCATGGTTCGGATTCTCCGGAAAGCGCAGAACGTGAAATCGGTCTATTCTTCAAAGATGAAGAGCTTGTAAACTACTCAAAATTGATCGGTGAATGGGTATATTAATCCTTCCACATTCAATGAACCTGCTTCGCTATCAGCGAAGCTTTTTATTTTTTTAAAAAACTTAATAATTGTTCCCTAAAGTGTAAAATTATTCTGCTTCTATTCCGATATACGTAGTATGAAGTGGAAATAATTTGCGGGGGAGACGTGTTATGCATCAAGAGTACAACGAATTCATTATCCAAGTTAAAAAATTAACGGGAATCGACTTATTGCTTTACAAAGAAGCACAGATGAAACGCAGGCTGATATCGTTATATGAAAAAAAAGGCTACGCTTCATTCCACGAATATTACAAAGCGATTGAAAAGGATAACAACGTCCTGAATGAATTTTTGGACAGAATGACGATCAATGTGTCTGAATTTTACCGGAATGCAAAGAGATGGGAAGTGCTAGAGAAAAAAATCTTTCCAAGATTGCTAGAGTCTTCGCGAAAATTGAAAATATGGAGTGCAGCGTGCTCAACCGGTGAGGAACCATACACAATCGCCATGGTGCTCTCAAACTTTGTGCCTCTATCCCAGATTGAAGTGCAGGCTACGGACATTGACGAAAATGTACTGGCCCGGGCCAAGTTGGGGCTTTATCCGGAACGCTCCCTTACTGAGGTTCCTGCCGACATTAAAGCTAAATATTTCTCGAAAGATGGGGACTTCTATAAGGTTGCCGATGAAATTAAAAGGACCGTCACCTTCAAAAAACATAATTTGCTGGCTGAACCGTTTGACTCCCAATTTGATTTAATCGTTTGCCGCAATGTGATGATTTATTTTACGGAAGAAGCGAAAATCATTCTATACAATAAATTCAGCGCTTCACTTAAAAACGAGGGAGTTTTCTTTGTTGGAAGCACGGAACAAATCTTTAACCCGTCTCAGTTTCAATTAGATACGGAAGATACGTTTTTCTATAAAAAGCAAGCGATAAAAATTCTTTCATAGTGTCACGTAAAAGACTGAAGGGCTCACTCGTGAGCATCAGTCTTTTTTTTATGGAACTCAAGTAAGTATGTCATTCCTGTTCCCACTTTTCTTAAAATTATGGTATATTGATACATAAATCCTTTAAAGGGCTAAAAGGGGGAAGCGAATATGAGATATTTAACGGCTGGGGAATCACACGGACCACAGTTGACAACCATTATTGAAGGGCTGCCTGCTGGAATGCCGATTGCTCAGGAAGATATAAACAATGAACTTGCGCGCAGGCAAAAAGGTCATGGTCGCGGCAGAAGAATGCAAATTGAAAAAGACCAGGCCTTTATCGCTTCTGGGATCAGGCACGGTTATACATTAGGATCGCCGGTCGCTCTTGTGGTAGAAAATAAGGACTGGTCGCATTGGACGAAAATTATGGGCAGCGAGCCCCTCGATGATACGGAAGCAGAAGAAGTGAAAAGGAAGATCACCCGCCCGAGACCAGGACATGCCGATTTAAACGGTGGAATTAAATATGGCCACCGGGATTTAAGAAATGTCCTTGAGCGGTCTTCGGCAAGGGAAACGACGGTACGTGTAGCTGCGGGAGCCGTCGCGAAGAAGCTATTGTCATTGCTTGGAGTTGAAGTAGCTTCCCAAGTGATCGAAATAGGCGGAATCAAGGCAAATCCGCCAGCATATACATCCATCAGCGAGCTTCAGGAACGTACGGAAGCATCTCCGGTCCGTTGCTTTGACAGCAATGCTGAACAAGCGATGATGGATGCCATTGATGAAGCCAAGAAAAACGGCGACTCCATTGGCGGAATTGTGGAAGTAATCGTCGAAGGAATGCCTGTTGGTGTTGGCAGCTATGTTCATTATGACCGTAAACTTGATGCCAAGCTTGCCGCTGCTATCGTCAGCATCAATGCGTTTAAGGGCGTTGAAATTGGAATTGGTTTCGAAGCGGCCCATCTTCCAGGCAGTGAGGTTCATGATGAAATCATTTGGGAAGAAGGAGCAGGCTACTCCAGAAAAACAAACCGCCTGGGTGGTCTGGAAGGCGGCATGACGACTGGTATGCCAATTGTTGTGCGAGGTGTGATGAAGCCGATCCCGACCTTGTACAAGCCGCTGCAAAGTGTAGATATTGATACGAAAGAAGTGTTTGCCGCAAGCATCGAGCGTTCAGATAGCTGTGCAGTACCGGCCGCAGCGGTTGTCGCTGAAGCGGTTGTAGCCTGGGAGCTGGCATCCGCGCTCATCGATCAATTTCCATCCGACCGTTTTGAAAAGCTAACGGAGGCTATTGCAGCCCATAAGGATGAGGCAAAGGAGTTTTAATCTGCTATGGAAACCGTCGACATTAAAACACCATCAAAGTCTTATCCCGTATTTATCGGACACAATGCCACCGAGTCACTGCCTGACTTTATTAAAAAACAAGATCGCGAAATTGGTAAGATCATGATAATTACAGATGAAAAAGTAGCGACCCTTCATTTGGATACAGTTAAACAGCTGCTTGCGCTGACAAATATCCAGATCTGTGAATACATAGTTCCTGAAGGTGAGCACGCAAAAACCTTTGAAGTATTTTACCAATGTCAAAGCTTTGCCTTGTCGCAGAATTTAAATCGGAAATCGATGATTGTTGCGCTCGGCGGCGGCGCAGTTGGGGATGTGGCTGGCTTTGTGGCCGCCACTTTCATGAGGGGCATTCCATTCATTCAAGTCCCGACAACATTGCTTGCACATGACAGCGCGGTCGGTGGGAAGGTCGCCATCAATCATCCGCAGGGCAAGAATATGATTGGTGTTTTTCATCAGCCGGAAGCGGTATTTTTTGATTTATCCTTTTTAAAGACCCTGCCTGCTAAGGAGCTGCGTTCCGGGTTCGCGGAGGTTGTAAAAGAAGCCCTCATCCAGGATAAAGAATTTTACAAATGGCTAGTAGCTTCTGTGGATAATTTGAATGAGCTGACAGAAGATAAGCTTTTGTATATGGTTAAACGGGGAATCGAAATCAAGGCAGCGATCGTTGCCGAAGATGAGAAAGAAACAGGGGTCCGGGCGTATTTAAATCTCGGTCATACCCTTGGCCATGCGATTGAGGGATTGCGTGGATATGGAAAAATTTTACACGGTGAAGCGGTCATGATTGGAACGATTTTTGCCATACATTTGAGCCAGAAGAAATTAAACCTGGATTTCGATCTAGAGAAATTCATAGACTGGGTCGGGTCTCTTGGCTATGAAACCGTCGTTAGTGAGGAATGCAGTAAAACAGACTTGCTTGCTTTCATGAAACGAGATAAAAAGACGGTCAGAGAAGTGGTCACATTTGTCCTGCTTCAAATGGTGGGCCAGCCTAAACTCGTAAATATTCAAGACAGTGAAATTCTTGAAAATCTTTCTATCATGTACAGACATAAGTAAATGGAGGGGAACACTATGATTAGAGGAGTCAGGGGTGCAACAACTGTCGATAGGGATAATGAGCAGGACATTATTGATGCAACGGAGAAACTGCTCAGGGTAATGATTGCGGAAAATCAGATTGATCCGGATAAAGTCGCTTCGGTCTTTATTTCCGTTACAGACGATCTGAGTTCTGCCTTTCCTGCTAAAGCACTTCGTAAGATCGAAGAGTGGACTTATGTACCTGTCATGTGCATGCAGGAAATTCCTGTACCAAATTCGTTGAAATCCTGTATAAGAATCATGCTGCACCTTAATACCGAAAAAGCACAACACGATATATCCCATGTATACCAGGAAAAAGCAGTCGCATTACGCCCCGATTTAAAACAATAAAGATGGCAGGATAATTTTTGAAAAAAATTGCGATAACCAACCTGCCCGCATAAAGGGTGTGCTATACTATCTTTATACTCTGCCACTTTAAAGCGTTGAATTTATAATAGAGGTGATCATTATGAAATGGAAAAGTGCTGTTCTGTCTTTAAAACCTTACCAGCCTGGAAGATCGATTCAAGAAGTGAAAAAACAATATGGACTTGAAAACATTACGAAGCTTGCTTCCAATGAAAATCCTTTCGGCTGTTCAGCAAATGTTAAAGAAAAGATTCGCGATTTTAATGAGTTTGCGATTTATCCGGATGGTTATGCATCATCGTTAAGGAAGGCCGTTTCCAGTCATTTAGGGGTGAAGGAAACGGAGCTTATCTTTGGCAACGGATCTGATGAGATCATCCAGATAATCTCCCGCAGCCTGTTATATCCGAAACGAAATACGGTAATGGCGACCCCGACCTTTCCGCAATACCGCCATAATGCAGTAATCGAAGGAGCGGAAATAAGAGAAGTGGCGCTCGTGAATGGAGCCCATGATTTGCCGGAGATGCTTAAGCAAATTGACGAAGACACAGCTGTTGTCTGGCTATGCACACCAAACAACCCGACAGGCCTCTATATTACCGCAGAAGAAATGAGTGATTTCTTAACTCAGGTTCCAGAGGACGTGTTAGTCGTTATTGATGAGGCGTATTTTGAATATGTCGAGGCTGAAAATTTTCCAAATAGTCTACAGCTTATCGAAGCCTATAAAAATCTTATTGTGTTAAGGACGTTTTCTAAAATCTATGGACTTGCTAGTTTACGTGTTGGTTACGGGGTGGCAAACGAGGAAATTATCAAGAAGCTCGAACCGGCACGCGAACCGTTTAATACGAATACTTTGGCACAGCTTGCTGCAACGGCCGCTATTGTTGACCAGGAATTCGTAACAAAGTGCAAGCAGGAAAACCGGAAAGGGCTTCAACAATATTACCGTTTTTGTGACGAAGAGAAACTGAGTTATTATCCATCTCAAGGTAATTTCATTTTGATTGATTTTAACGCTGATGCTGATGAAGTGTTCCAATTTTTGCTGGAAAGAGGCTATATCGTCCGATCTGGAAAAGCACTTGGTTTCCCGACATCTGTCAGGATAACGGTTGGATCCTCAGAACAAAACAACGGAATCATTACAATCATGAGGGAATACCTTGCTTCTAAAAACCGTGAAGGTGTGGAAATGTAATATTCCCTAAGAAATTGAGGGTGTGTACAATGAAGGGTAACGTATTTATCATCGGTCTCGGTCTAATTGGCGGATCAGTGGGCCTTGCTATCAAAGATCACCATCGGGATGCTACGATAATCGGTTATGATGTGAATAAAAAAAATGTCCAGTTATCTAAATTGCTCGGCATCATTGACGATGATTCCGAATCCATAGAAGAAGGTGCTACGGGCGCCGATCTGATTATTATTTCCGTTCCGGTCGTCGAGACGGAAAAGGTTCTTCATACCCTTTCATCTATAAGTCTTAAGCAAGATGTCATTATTTCGGATGTTGGAAGCACCAAGAAGAAAATTGTCGATACAGCTACATGTCTGACCGACAAAGGGATATGCTTCATCGGGGGACATCCGATGGCTGGTTCTCACAAAAGCGGTCCGGGTGCCGCAAAAGCGCGGCTTTTTGAAAATGCTTTTTACTTATTGACGCCAAATGAGGAAACCGATCAAGAACAGACTGAAATACTTATGTCTTGGCTTGAAGGGACTCGGGCAAACTTCCTGGTTGTTAAGCCAGAAGAACACGACAGGTTAACGGGAGTCATTAGTCATTTTCCGCATATCATCGCTGCCGGTCTCGTCCGACAGGCTAAAAATTATAGCGCGGAAAACGGTCTTGTTTCCCGTCTTGCAGCAGGAGGGTTTCGGGACATTACGAGAATCGCTTCAAGCAGTCCGGTCATGTGGCGGGATATTTTAATCCAAAACAAAACGGTGCTTCTTTCTCTCATGGAGGATTGGCAGATCGAAATGGAACGGGTCAAGTCGGCGCTTCACCTAGCTGACGACGAAGCCATTCATGACTTTTTTAAAGACGCCAAGGAATTCCGTGATGAGTTGCCGGTGCACGCCAAAGGGGCGATACCGGCATTCTACGATTTGTATATTGACGTACCAGATTATCCGGGGATCATCTCCGAAATTACCGGTTATTTCGCTCAGGAAAGCATCAGTATTACGAATATCAGAATCATGGAAACAAGGGAAGAGGAAATTTACGGAGTGTTGGTAGTAAGCTTTCAGACGGACCATGATAGAATAAAAGCCGAAGAATGCATTAAGCATCACACAAACTATGAAACATTTATCGCATAAGAAGTTATATTTTATCCAAAGGATGATTTTATGGAAAACCTTACTTTGCAGACAAATGTCAAGTCGCTGAACGGCACGATTTCAATACCGGGGGATAAATCCGTTTCCCACAGGTCGATTATGTTCGGGGCTCTTGCCATCGGTGAAACGACCATCAGCAACTTTCTTGCTGGAGCGGATTGCTTAAGTACGATCGCTTGTTTTAGGAAGCTTGGTGTCAAGATTGAAGAAGAAGGATCGCTGATTCGTATATTCGGCAAAGGCTTTAATGGGCTCACGCAACCTGATGAAGCGCTCGATGTCGGCAATTCAGGGACGACGATCCGCCTGATGCTCGGTATTCTGGCCGGCCGTTCGATTACAGTAACGCTCGCCGGTGATAGTTCGATTGCCAAACGTCCGATGACAAGAGTTGTGAATCCACTGAGGCAAATGGGCGCGGTAATTGACGGTGAAAATAATGGCGAATTCACTCCGATTACAAGTCGCGGCGGAAAATTACAGGGAATTACTTATGAACTTCCGATGGCAAGTGCTCAGGTGAAATCAGCTGTTTTGCTTGCCGGCCTTCAGGCTGAAGGAGAAACGGTTATCATTGAGCCATCCAAAACAAGAGATCATACCGAAAGAATGATTGCTCAATTTGGCGGTCAAATTGAAAAGAACGGAAATAAGATAAAGGTAAAAGGAAACCAATCCTTTAAAGCAACACACATTGATGTGCCGGGGGATATCTCTTCAGCAGCTTTTTTTATGGTTGCGGCAGCCATCACGAAAGGCAGTGAAGTGAAGTTGCTGAATGTAGGCTTAAATCCTACGAGATCCGGCATAATCGATGCGATGCAGCAAATGGGCGCTGATATCGAAGTCGAAATGATCAAAACGGATGGAGAACCGTCTGGACACATTACCGTCCGTTCATCGAGCTTACAGGGAATTGAGATATCCGGGGAGCTTATCCCGCGCCTGATTGATGAATTACCAGTAATCGCCTTGCTTGCTACCCAGGCAGAAGGGGATACAGTCATTAAGGATGCCGCAGAATTGAAGGTCAAAGAAACGAACCGCATCGATACGGTTGCAAAAGAACTTTCAGCCCTCGGCGCGGATATTACACCGACGGAAGACGGATTAATTATCAGGGGGGGCGCTAACCTTCATGGCGGCACGGTTTCAAGCCACGGAGATCATCGCATTGGCATGATGCTTGCGATCGCAGGCTTGATTGCGCAGGGAGAAATGAACTTGGAGGACCCTTCGGCGATAGAAGTGTCCTATCCGCACTTTTTTGAACATCTTTCAAAGTTAATAGGTTAATGCCGGGGGATTCATTCCCCGGTTTTTTTATTCTATAATGGAACCTTTCCTTCATAAAGTTCATAAAAATTTCATAACCTTTATTAAGACAAGTTACATGATTGTTTGTACATGCTTTCCGGGTTCACAGTTAATCCTCAATATGGACAACCCTAAAATTTGGATTTTAAAACAAAAAATTGGCATTCATTCACAAAGAGGATATTTGCATGCCAATGGAGAATTAAGCTATAACTCAGTAGCGATAAAGAAAACTCGCCGATTGGTAAGCCTTTTAAGGAGAAGACAGAGACGTAGTTGCCGAAAGGAAAGTCACAAACTCTAATAATGGAATTGTTGCTTTTGATTATGATAAACTAATTGTCACTCACTGTTCAAATAGGGAGTTTTCGTTTCAAATTGTAACTTTTAAAGTTTTATCTCAAGGGAAGGTAAAGACAATGAATATAGTAGAGAAAACCGTACAACTCTTAAAAAAAGGCGAATTTGAAGAAGCTAGAATCCATGTTGAACGCGTAACTGCATCAGAATCCACCGAAGACATGCTTGAGCTTGCTGAAGAAATGCTGCAGCTCGGATTTATAGACGAAGCTAAGAATCTGTATCAGCAATTATTACGCTTATACCCGGGTGTTGGCGAATTGATCTTGTCACTGGCAGAAATTTTGATTGATAATGATCAGGAAGATGAAGCATTTCTGTTGCTCGAGCAAATTGGTCAGGATGATGAAGTGTATCCGAGCGCGCTTCTTCTTGAAGCTGATTTATATCAAATGCAGGGAATGGATGAAGTTAGTGAGCAAAAGCTGCTGAAAGCGAGCACCCTGCTTCCTAAAGAGCCTTTAATCGATTTCGCACTGGGAGAGCTGTATTACCAGCAGGGAAGAGACAATGACGCCATTACTCATTATCTGAAGGTTCTGGCCACAGAGACTGAAATCGCCGGTGTCAATTTGAATCAGCGGGTGGCAGAGGCTTTAAGCGGCTCGGGCAGGTTTGAAGAAGCCCTGGCTTATTTTCAAAAGGCAATAGATGAGAAACTTGAAATCAACACATTGTTCGAATATGGGTTTACTGCGTACCAAGCAGGTCTTTATGAGACAGCCGTTGATAAATTTAAAGAATTAAAAGAGCTTGATCGTGAATATAACTCCTTATATTTATATCTTGCGAAGGCTTATGAGCATCTTGAGGATCTAGAGAGCTCGTTAAGTACTGTAAAAGAGGGGATCAGGGTCGATGAATTTAATAAGGAGCTTTATTTTTATGGCGGAAAGGTCGCACTAAAAAAGGACGAACCCCGCGCGGCGGAGGAATTGTTCAGAGAAGCGCTCGCGATAGATCCTGGCTATTTAGAAGCCGCATTGACATTATTAAAGCTGCTGATGCAGGAAGAACGTTTTGAGGATGTGCTCGACTGCATCGAAGAGGTCAAGAAATATGGGGAAGAAGATCCGCAGTTTGACTGGATCTCTGCTGTAGGTTATCAAAAATTAGAACAATATGATAAGGCATTAAATTACTATCATAAAGCATATAATTCTTTTAAGAACAACGAAGAATTTTTAGAAGACTACGGATTCTTTTTAATGGAAGAAGGAGACCGACCCAAGGCTAGAGAAATATTTAATAAGCTTGTTTTGAAAAATCCATCAAATGACGAGTACATGATGATTTTAGAACGTCTGACAGATGACAAGGATCACTTGTAGATGCCCCAAAGGGACAATATTAATACAGAGGAGGGAACTCATGGTGGCAGCCCCTGTATCTGTGAATGAAAAGAAAGATTTTATTCGCTGGTTTTTGAACCATTATCAACTTAAACGTAGAGAGTGTGTCTGGATTTTGAACTATCTGATGAGCCATGACCAACTCATGAAGAAGGTTCACTTCGTAGAAAACGCACAATATTGCCCCCGAGGGCTCGTTATGTCAACACATTGTGTTGACGAAGCGCCATTCCGGTTTTATAAGTCCAACATCATGACGACAGATGCCGAAAAGTCCTTTCACGATATCAGATTGAATCGCGAGGAGGAAATTTATATCCAGCTTAACTTTAAGTCCGCTTATTCTTCTTATCAATACGCTGCGGTGTTGGAAACGAACCCGTTCATGCCAAAAAGCAGAACAATCAATGAGAGGGATAAGATTGTCGCTGAACAATTTTTAGAAAAAACGATCCTTTCATTCCAGCGGGAAAAAGTGTTAGCGCAGATTGACGATGCTTTAGATCGGCATGATGAAGCGGCATTCCTGGAATTTTCAGCGCAGCTAAGCAAATTAGGCAAACCAAATAAATAATCACAACAATTTTTCTTAAAGCCTTGCCCAAACGGGAAGGTTTTTATTTTTGATTTTATCAGCAGTAAAACCGATTATAATTGGCAAAGATACTATAATCTGAAGAAAAATGTTAATATAGTAAGGAATTTGATTCAACAAGTTTTTAGGAGGTATTTAGCTTGAGATGGACACCAAAGGATATTGATACATTTGAAGAGGCGCGTGAATATATTGACACAGTACTCATTCCGCTTGTGCCTGTTTCAATTGAAAAGGGAATGAAACAATCCGCGTCCATGTATGATTTTATCAACATGTTAACCGCCGCTATTGAAAATCAATTTAAAGGGCGGATCATGCTCCTGCCTTCATTGACATACTTGACCAGTCTTAGTATGGACAAAAGAATGGATCAGGTTAAAGCCTGGATGGCTGAAGTAGACAGTTTTAAAAATATCTGCTTTATCACTTCAGACAATGAGTGGAAAGCGCTTGAACAAGAGCTCGAAGGATCATTGATCTGGATGCCATCCATCCCGCTTGAACATTTAGACGATAACCAGATAAGGGCTATGATCAATGATCAGGCGCGTCAGGTGTTTGATTTGTTTACCCGGAAATGGAATGAATCATAATCTGTTTGTTTGAAATTTTTAAAATTAATACTCTTTAACGGACTTTTATGTTTATCAGGTTGTTGACCTTGGCGAATTATTGATATATCATTGTAATGTCCTAGTTTTATAGTGTTACTATCATGGTCCTTTGGACTTAAGTTTAGTGATAGAGGGGGGAAATGCATGAGTAAGCATAATGTTTCTAGACGTCAATTCCTTAGTTATACACTTACCGGAATAGGTGGGTTCATGGCAGCAGGCATGTTGATGCCGATGGTCAGATTTGCTGTTGACCCTGTATTGAAAGCAGGCGCGGATAGCGATTTTATCGCCACTAACCAAAAGGTGTCTGAATTGACAACCGAACCAAAGCGTGTCGACTTTTCATATGAGCAGGTGGATGCGTGGTACACGTCCGAAATAACCAATACCGCTTGGGTGTACAAGGGTGATAATGGCGAAATCGTAGCTTTATCACCGGTTTGTAAGCACTTGGGGTGTACGGTCGACTGGAATACGGACAAGTCAAATCCCAACCAGTTTTTCTGCCCTTGTCACTATGGCAGATATACAAAAGACGGTATGAACGTAGAGGGAACACCGCCTATATCACCTTTGGATGTTTATGATTTTAGAGAAAAAGACGGAATTCTTTATTTAGGTCAAGTAAAACCGCATAAGGGGGCGTAATAATTGTTAAACAAGATTTATGACTGGGTTGACGAGCGGTTAGACATTACGCCATTATGGCGGGATATTGCTGACCATGAGGTTCCAGAACATGTAAACCCGGCGCATCACTTTTCCGCGTTTGTGTATTGCTTCGGCGGGTTGACATTTTTCATTACGGTCATCCAAATCCTTTCAGGTATGTTCTTAACGATGTACTACGTGCCTGATATTACAAATGCCTGGCAATCAGTATTCTATTTGCAAAATGAAGTTGCTTTCGGACAAATTGTCCGCGGAATGCACCATTGGGGAGCAAGCTTGGTAATCGTTATGATGTTTTTACATACTCTTCGAGTGTTTTTCCAGGGTGCCTATAAAAAACCTCGTGAACTTAACTGGATTGTTGGAGTTTTAATTTTCTTTGTTATGTTAGGCCTAGGGTTCACTGGTTACTTATTGCCATGGGATATGAAAGCGCTATTCGCGACAAAAGTAGGCTTGCAAATTGCTGAATCTGTTCCATTCATTGGTACGGCTATTAAAACATTGCTTGCCGGGGATCCGACGATTATCGGGGCGCAAACGCTGACACGCTTTTTCGCGATTCACGTGTTTTTCCTGCCAGCAGCGCTTCTTGGTTTAATGGCGGCTCACTTCTTAATGATTCGCAAACAGGGTATTTCTGGCCCACTGTAAAAAAACAAATTCATTTGAAATTAATAACCTTTTCATAAAGGAGGGGATGGTTCGATGCTTCGTGGAAAAGGAATGAAGTTCGTTGGAGACTCGCGTATTCCAACGGCTGAACATCGTAAACCGAATATTCCTAAGGATTACTCGGAATATCCAGGGAAAACGGAAGCGTTTTGGCCGAATTTCCTGTTAAAGGAATGGATGGTTGGAGCAGTTTTCCTGATTGGTTATTTATGCTTGACAGTTGCTCACCCGTCTCCATTGGAGAGAATTGCTGATCCGACTGATTCAGCATATATTCCACTGCCTGACTGGTATTTCTTATTTCTTTATCAATTATTGAAATATACTTATGCATCCGGTCCTTATAATGTAATTGGAGCCCTGGTCATTCCTGGTCTCGCTTTCGGGGCATTAATGCTTGCTCCGTTTATCGACAGAGGTCCGGAACGACGTCCCGCTAAACGTCCGTTTGCGGTTGGATTCATGCTTCTGGCAGTTGCGTCGGTTATTTTCCTTACTTGGCAATCCGTCTCTACCCATGACTGGGAAGCGGCTAAGAAACAAGGTCAAATCGTTGCTGAAAGCTCGGTTGATAAGGAAAGTGACGGCTATGCTATATATGAAGCAAATGGTTGTATAAGCTGCCATGGCGCTGAACTCACCGGCGGCGCTTCAGCACCCACACTAGTAGATACCGGCCTTAAGCCTGAAGAAATTGCGGAAATCGCAAAAGAGGGTAGAGGCGATATGCCGGCTGGCATGTTCAAAGGTACTGACGAAGAATTAGAGGTATTGGCTAAATTTATCTCAGAAGCAAAAACAAAAGAATAAAGTATGAAAAACTGACGGAATCTTTTCTGTCAGTTTTTTTGTAATTATAGAAAGTACCTTTGAAAGATGTTCAGCTATGTATGACCTACAGGACGTGACTTGCGCCAGGTTCGCCACACCGATGTAACAGGGGCGTTGCGCTTTTCTTACATGAGAAAAACTTGGATTCAACGGAAAATGAAGGTAGAATGGGTGTATCGTAATTAATGCTTGATTGTGTACAGAAAGAGGGAAGAGAATGAACATCGTTTATGGAGTTCTTGCTAATAAAGCGACGATACTTTTACTTTTCGTCATCAATATAGTCGGTACGATATACGGATACTATTGGTATGGGTATCAATTAGAGGAAACGCCTGGCATCTTTTTGCCTTTTGTTCCTGATAGCCCGACCGCCAGTTTATTTTTTGTGTTTGTCCTGCTTGCTTTTTTATTGAAAACGAATTGGGGACTGTTTGAGGCACTGGCGATTGTGACGCTTTTTAAATATGGAATCTGGGCTGTTGTGATGAACCTATTAACGCTGTATACGACAGGATATTTGCCGTGGGAAGGCTTTATGCTTATGGCTTCACATCTAGGAATGGCGATCCAGGGAATCTTATATTCCCCGTTCTTCCGGATAAAAGTGTGGCACCTGATTATAGCGGCAATCTGGACCGTTCATAACGATATTATTGATTATGTATTCGATATGATGCCTAGGTACAGTGACCTCATGCAATATAATGACCGGATTGGCTATTTTACTTTTTGGTTAAGCATCCTTTCCATTTTTATCGGCTATTATTTTGGCATCAGAAAGAACCGGCACACCCTATCACTATAAGTGGGACGACAACTCTGTCTCTTCCTAAAAGGCTCGCCAATGGGACTTGCCCAGGACGAATACATAAAGATGTGGCAGGTTTTAGTCGATGTTCATTACTACTAGGGCGTTTGCACATTTTTTGAAAATAAGGTCTACTCTGAAATCCTCTCTCATATGGTGTAGTAGAGGAATGAGGAGGGACAAGGTATGATAAAAAAAATCCTGTTGCTGGTTTTCGTACTTTTTGCGGCTTCTTTTTCTAATGTTCATGCAGAATCCTCTTCTAGTTTAATACAATTAGATGAAATTTCTGATGAAGCGCTGCAGCTGACCAAGCTGAAGAGATATGAAGATACAGAAAAAATGCTGACTTATTTTTCAGAACGGTTTTTAAAGGTCACGGCGAAGGAAGAGATTTTTAGTATGGACGAACTTCGGATTATAACCGTGGCCCATAATCAGGCGCTGCAGGCCGTAAACAACAATGAAGCCTCCGTTGTGGAGAAAAATAATGCTGTGACTAAATTCCGGCTGGTGGTTGATGCCATTAAGTCGACACATCAGCCATTATGGACGGCCATGGAAGATCAGATGATGGTTACGTTCAGTCAGACAAGAGCTGCTGTAGAGAAACAGAACCCAGAGGAATTTCATGTACAGCTCAATACGCTGCTATCACAATATGACATGATTTATCCAAGCTTAAAGGTGGATCTCGCACCAGAAAAGATTCAAAAGCTGGATAGCCGCCTGCAATATATCAATCAAAATAGCACCCAGGTTTTTTCTGAGAAGGAAAGCCAAAATGAATTGGATGCACTGCAGCAGGATTTAAAATCTATTTTTGATGAGATGAACGAAGATGAAGCAGATCCTTCTCTTTGGTGGGTCATTATCTCTACAGGGAGCATCATTATTTTAACATTATCCTACGTTGGTTGGAGAAAATATAAAGGCGGCAAGGAAAAAACAATGAAAGAACACAATGATTGACACCTCCCTTCTGAAAACATAAAATTAAGATAAGACTATACAACTAGGAGGAAGACATGTATATTATCTACTTCGCGATTATCATTCTCATTCCGATATATGCCCAAATGAAGGTAAGGAGGGCATATAAGAAATATTCTCAAGTCCCGTCCTCAACAGGGATGACCGGTGCGCAGGTAGCAAGGCAGATTCTAGACGAAAACGGGTTATACAATGTTACAGTCGAAGAGACGCCTGGTGTTTTAAGCGATCATTATGATCCCCGTTCAAAAACAGTCAGATTGTCGTCAGGCAACTATCACGGCCATTCATTGGCTGGGACGGCCGTAGCCTCTCATGAGGTTGGACATGCCATCCAGGACCAGCAGGATTATGCTTTCCTTCGCCTCCGCCATACGTTAGTACCAGTGGCGAGTTTGGGATCCAACTTTTCTTGGATTTTGATCATGATTGGGATATTTGCCAACTTATCAGGGATGTTGCTGTTAGGTATCATTTTTATGGCAGCTGCCGTAGTGTTTCAAATTGTCACTTTGCCTGTTGAATTTAACGCTTCCTCAAGAGCGATGGATCAGGTTGTTTCTTTGGGAATTATCAGAAATGATGAAGAAAAAGAAACGAAAAAAGTTCTTGATGCCGCAGCGTTAACGTATGTTGCCGCAGCCGCTGTCGCCGTTCTTGAATTAGTGAGACTGGTTCTGATGTACACAGGAATGACTCGCAGTGAAGACTAATTAGCACGAAAAAACCAACTTCGGTAGTTAGCCGAAGTTGGTTTTTTATTTTCCGCTTTTTATCGTTCAATGGGATTTTTGTTTTCATCAAGTGTAAATCCTTCTCCCAAAACATCATGTACGATGCTGACAGATACGAAGGCGTGTGGATCTACGGAAGTGATTACGTTTTTGAGCCGGACAATTTCGTTCCTGCCTACGACGCAATAAAGCACTTCTCTTTCCGTTTTTGAAAAAGAGCCATATCCCCTTAGTACTGTGACGCCCCGGTCCATCTGCTTCATGATTTTTTCCGAGATTTCCGTATTTTTATCGGAAATAATCATCGCTCCTCTTGCCGAATAAGCACCTTCCTGCATAAAATCAATCACTCTTGCCCCAATGAAGACAGCTACGATCGTGTACATTGCTTCCCGGTGATCAAGATAGGTCAGGATCGAAAGTGCAATGACTACCGCATCGAATAAAAACATGGTTCTTCCCATGCTCCAGCCGGTATAGCGGAAAGCCAGTCTGGCAATGATATCGACACCGCCTGTCGTGCCGCCGTATCGAAACGTAATTCCGAGACCGATGCCGACACAAGCCCCTGCAAATAGGGCGGCGAGCATCAAATCGTCGTGAAGAGGTATATCAAATTGATATCGTTTGAAAATCCATAGCCATACGGAAAGGCTGACGGTTCCAATTATCGTATAAAAGAAGGCAGTCCTGCCAAGGTATTTCCAGCCGAGAAAGAAGAGAGGTATATTTAAAATTAGGTTTGAGTAGGAAGGGTTTATTCCGGCTAATTGGTAGATGATTAGTGTCAGTCCGGTAAATCCCCCTTCAGCAAGGTTATTTTGAATATTAAAATGAATCAGTCCAAAGCCGAAAATGGCGGAACCGAGCAAAATAAATAATATATTTTTTAACTTTAAGCCAGAAAACATGAAATCAGCTACCTCCCGTGCCATTTGAATTCCAATTCTTCGAATGAACACTATTATAAAGGAATAATCAGCCAGTAGCAATCCGGGCTGCGGCGGCGAAAATGTTTGTCAGAACCGAAAGTTTTCGCTAACATTAGAACAGGATATAGCAGAGAAAAAGGTGATCATTTGGAAAACAGGAAAACATTAAAAGAACTTCAGGCAGAAGTGGATCAATACATAAGCCAATTTAAAGAAGGATACTTCAGTCCGCTCGCTATGCTTGCCAGGCTTTCAGAAGAGTTGGGGGAACTGTCCCGGGAGGTTAACCATTCTTATGGTGAAAAGCCGAAAAAATCGACGGAAGATGAAAATACCGTGGAAGCAGAGCTTGCAGATATGCTATTTGTGATCATATGCTTTGCCAACTCTTTACATATTGATTTACAGTCTGCTCATGATGCGGTCATGAACAAATTCAATACACGTGACAAAGACAGATGGACACGAATCGGGAATCAAACAGAGGGGATCGATGACAGTGGAGAAAATTAAAATTATCATAGCCGGGCCAAGGGGAAGAATGGGCAGCGAAGCCGTTAAACTGGTTCACGAAACAGATGAATTTGAACTCGTAGCCGTCCTTGATCGCAAGCATGACGGGATGAATCTAAAAGATATCGAAGGCTTTCAAGGAATGGATGCACCCGTATTTTCCGATGCGGAGCAATGCTTTTCAAACGTTAATGCGGATGTGCTTATTGATTTAACGACACCCGAAACGGGAATGTTGCATACTGAACTGGCCTTAACTTCAGGTATCCGCCCTGTTGTCGGGACAACGGGATTTTCGAATGAGGATTTAGAACGGCTTGATAGGCTTACAAAGGAAACGGGGCGCGGTTGCATCATCGCGCCAAACTTTGCAATCGGCGCCATTTTAATGATGAAATTCTCACAAATGGCGGCAAAGTATTTCCCTGATGTCGAGATTATTGAACTGCATCATGATCAAAAATTGGATGCACCATCAGGTACAGCCGTTAAAACAGCTGAAATGATCAAGAACGTTAGACAACCGAAAGAACAGGGACATCATGCGGAGAAAGAAACGATAAAAGGTGCCCGCGGCGCCAATATTGAAGGCATGCATATACATAGTGTCAGGCTTCCGGGATTAATCGCGCATCAGCAGGTTATGTTCGGAGCCGATGGACAAATGCTTACGCTGCGTCATGATTCCTTTAACCGTGCCTCTTTTATGTCAGGGGTAAAACTGGCGGTTGAAACTGTGATGAACCTGGATAGCCTGGTATATGGTTTAGAGAATATCATCGAATAGGAGAGGATACGGTTGAAATTAGCTTTGATCGCCCATGATAAAAAAAAGGAAGATTTAATCAGGTTTGTGACTGCGTACAAAGATATTTTTGAACAGCATGAATTATATGCGACCGGGACTACCGGCAAGATGATTTCCGAGGAAGTATCCTTAGGCATACATCGATTCAAATCGGGTCCGCTTGGAGGAGACCAGGAAATTGGCGCGATGATTGCCAATAATCAAATGGACATGATTATTTTTTTCCGTGATCCGCTTACGGCTCAGCCGCATGAGCCGGATGTCACAGCCTTAATCAGGCTGTCAGATGTCTATAATGTACCGCTAGCAACCAATATGGGGACTGCAGAGGTATTGATTCACGGACTGAAGAATGGGTATATGTCATGGAGAGATATTGCCCGGGGACAAGGTAAGACGAATGGGAAATGATGTCGATATTCTGGCTTTTGGCGCGCATGCCGATGATGTTGAAATCGGAATGGGCGGGAGCCTCGCGAAATATGCTGCTCTAGGCAAGAAAATACTCATATGCGATCTGACAAAGGCGGAGCTGTCTTCGAACGGCACGGTCAAGAAACGTATTCAGGAAGCAAAGAGAGCGGCTGCGATTCTCGGTGTTGAAAGAATTTCACTTGACCTGCCTGATCGCGGATTATTTATGAACAAAGATGCGATTGATGAGATTGTTGCCATTATTAGGAGATACAGGCCCAAGCTCCTTTTCGCCCCTTATTATGAAGACCGCCATCCCGACCACGGTAATTGCATGCGCCTGGTAGAGGAAGCGGCCTTCTCAGCAGGCATAAGGAAATATAGAGAAGAAACCGGGCCGGGGGTGGAGGGGCCCCATAAGGCAAATCATTTATATCTGTATATGATAAATGGATTTCATAAGCCTGATTTTTTGATTGATATTTCCGAAACGATCAGTCAGAAGCTTGATAGCCTGCGAGCTTATGAAAGTCAGTTTCAAAAGGATGAAAACGCAGTGGAAACCCCGTTAGTAAACGGCTACATAGAAACGGTGGAAGCCAGGGAGCGATTGTTTGGCCACGGGGCAGGAGTCGCATATGCGGAAGGGTTTATTTCCAAAAAACCGCTCCTGCTCTCAGCTGACTTATTAGGAGATTAATTATGAAACTTAAAATTGGGATTACCTGTTATCCGACTGTAGGAGGCTCGGGAGTCGTAGCGACCGAGCTCGGAAAACTGCTTGCTGAAAAGGGACATGAAATTCATTTCATTTCTTCAAGCATGCCTTTTCGTCTAAACAAGATGTATCATAATATTTACTATCATCAAGTAGAAGTGAATTCTTACTCCGTCTTTCAATATCCGCCCTATGACCTTGCACTTGCGAGCAAAATGGCGGAAATAATCAAAAGGGAGAAACTCGATATCCTGCATGTGCATTATGCGATCCCGCATGCTGTATGCGCGATATTAGCGAAGCAAATGGCTGGAACCGATGTTAAGATCGTAACGACATTACATGGAACGGACATAACGGTTTTAGGTTACGATCCATCCTTGAAGGATTTGATTAAGTTCGGCATCGAAAAATCGGATGCTGTTTCAGCAGTTTCGGATGCATTGGTCACCCAAACGATGGAATTGATCGCCCCTGATAAGGATATTCACACCGTCTATAACTTTATTGATGAACGTGTCTATCAAAAAACGGATTCCCGTCATTTGCGTGAGCAATATGGCATCGCTGATTCGGAGAAGGTATGTATCCATGTCTCCAATTTCCGGGCTGTCAAACGGGTGAATGATGTCGTGCAGGCTTTTGATTTAATAAGAAAAAAAATCCCGGCCAAATTGCTATTGGTCGGAGATGGACCCGAAATGACGGTCGTTTGCAAACTGGTTAAGGATCTCAGCCTGGAAGACCATGTATTGTTTCTTGGCAAACAGGATAATCTGGAAGAATTATATTCAATCAGCGATTTGATTCTGCTGCTTTCTGAAAAAGAAAGCTTTGGCCTTGTTTTGCTCGAAGCAATGGCTTGCGGCGTTCCTGGCATCGGTACAAATGTCGGCGGAATTCCTGAAGTCATTGAGGATGGGAAGACAGGCTATATTTGTGAACTTGGCGATATTGAAGGCGTCGCCGAAAAAGCCGTTGAACTGCTGTCTGATCCTGAGCTGTATCAACGCGTATCCGAAGCGGCCGTGAGTAGGGTGCAAACCAAGTTCAGTTCCGATACCATCACTGCCAAATATGAAGCCATTTACCGTGAATTAGTGTCACAAAAAAATACATGATCAATAAAAGGAGGTTGTCCTCCATGAATCAGACATTTCTAAAAGCTGTACCCATCTTGACAAAAGTTGAAGAAGCGGGCTTTGAAGCTTACTTTGTCGGAGGCTCTGTCCGGGATTACCTTCTCGACAAAGAAATTAATGATGTGGATATCGCCACATCAGCGACTCCGTCGGAAATAAAATCCATTTTCCGAAAAACGGTCGATATCGGCATTGAACATGGTACCGTAATGGTCATTCAAGATGGAGAGGGATATGAGATAACCACCTTCAGGACGGAAACCGGCTACTCAGATTTCCGTAGGCCTGATACGGTCCAATTCATCCGGACGCTTGAGGAAGATTTAAAACGAAGAGACTTCACGATGAATGCGATCGCGATGAATAAAGACGGGGATTTGATTGATCCGTTTCATGGTAAAAAAGACATTGTTGAAAAACGGATCGTTACTGTCGGCAATCCTGATGAGCGATTTCGTGAGGATGCGCTCCGAATGATGCGGGCTATCCGTTTTGTCAGCCAGCTCACTTTTGAATTGGATGGACAAACGCTCGAATCACTGAAAAAAAACGGTTATCTGTTAGAAAATATTGCGGTTGAACGTATTTTCGGCGAGTTTGAAAAAATGTTAAAAGGCAAAGGCAGAAAAAAGGCTTTTGAACTGCTGAATGCAAGCGGCCTTTATACATATTTACCGGGGTTCTCCAGTCAAGGAAAAGCCTTGGAAGCACTTCAAGCCCTGCCGCTTCAGAAGACAGATGATCCGGTTGAATTATGGTCTTTGCTAATGATTCTCTGTCAGATCGATCATATCGAGTCTTTATTGAGAGCGTGGAAAATGCCTCTAAAACAGATAAGGGAAATTCAAAGTATAAGCCGACACGTAACAGCCGGCACGGATTTTACAAACGACAGATTGGCGCTTTTAACAACGGGAATGAAAGAAGCAGTAAAAGTGGTAAGGGTAATGGCGGTTCTTGAAAATAAAGACGAGCGTGAGTCTGAACGAAGGATTAGGGAAGCGGTTGAGAGGCTGCCAATTCATGATATGTCAGAACTTGCGGTCAATGGCAATGATCTTGTAACCTGGTATGGCAGGCGCCCGGGCTCCTGGATTAAGGAAGAATTACAGTTTATTCTAAAATCCATCCTTAACGGGGAAACAGTTAACCGACAAGAAGCGATAAAGGAGTGGCTTATGTTTTGCGATCGGATGTAAGAAGTAAACTCATTGAAGCATTTTCAAAAGCGGGCGGGGAATTTATCTCTGGCCAGGGTATCGCTGAATATATCGGCTGTTCCCGGACTGCGGTATGGAAGCATATCGAAGACTTGCGCAGTGAAGGATATGTACTGGAAGCAATCCGCAAGAAAGGCTACCGGATTGTCAGCAAGCCTGAAAAGGTGACCGCCGATGAAATCCATCTAGGCTTGAACACGAAAACTTTCGGAAAATCTGTCCATTATGAAGACTCAGTGGATTCCACTCAGAAAATCGCACACCGTTTAGCCGGAGATGGAGCTGTGGAAGGTACTCTCGTCGTAGCTGAAGAGCAGACATTTGGCAAAGGGAGACTTTCAAGAAGCTGGCATTCACCCAAATACTCAGGCATTTGGATGAGCTTGATCTTGAAACCGAATATTCCTTTTCAACAAGCGCCTCAGTTAACATTGCTTGCTGCCGTGGCAGTGGCTAAGGGAATCGAGGAAACAATCGATCTCATGCCAGGCATCAAATGGCCGAATGATATACTCATTCATGATAAAAAGGTGACCGGCATCCTGACTGAGCTTCAGGCAGAGGCAGACCGAATCCATTCAGTAATCATTGGTATTGGGATCAACGTAAACCAAACAATCGATGATTTTCCTGAAGAACTAAGGCAGAAAGCATCTTCCCTTTCTATAGAGTCAGGCGAGACGATTTCGCGAGCAAAGCTGATTCAGAACATTCTGGCGACCATGGAAAAACTCTATCAGCTTTATTTGGACAAAGGCTTTGCCCCGATAAAAATTCTGTGGGAAAGCTACGCCGTCTCTTTAGGGAAGGAAATTAAGGCATCCACCCTGACGGAAACGATTTTCGGGAAAGCGCTTGGCATAACCGACGACGGAGTGCTACTTCTTGAAGATGACAATGGAAAAATCCATAGCATCTATTCCGCGGATATAGAGTTGCCCTGACATGCCAGAAAATTTTCAGGTCCATATAAGTAGAACTAAAGAATTACACATTGATCAATAATATTGTTGATTTTTGGCACATTTGTGCTTTAACCTTTCAGCTATGCTGAAAGGCATGTGAAACCCCGGTTTCACATGAATGAGCCAAAAATATATGGGACAACAGCTTTAAATTCATAAACTAAACTTAATATAGTAAAGTATAGTGATAGCATTTTTAAAAGGAAATTGATATAATTTCATTGGGCAGTATCCTTGGAACTGCACCTGCTTGAACTTGAACCTGAAAATAAATTTCTGCCTTGATCCAGTATGCTGGACGGGGACGGAGGGATGAAACTTCTGGATGTTAACAAGAGGTTGACTTGGGTAGCGGTATGAACGGCCCTCCATGACGATATCGATGCAAGTTTTCTTGCTCATTATTGTTATTGCGGTGTTCGTTTATATCCTACTAGAGTCAGTCTCTTTTTTGAACAAACGAAGTAATCATGCGACAGCAGCTCAGGCGCTGGTGTTTCATCTCCTCTAATTATAAAGGAGGAAGAAGAATGAAATTATCCGGGAATTTTATGAAAATGAAGCAAAATGGTGAAAAGATTGCCATGCTGACAGCCTACGACTTTCCGACAGCTAAGCTGGCAGAACAGGCGGATGTTGACATGATCCTTGTCGGTGACTCCTTGGGCATGGTCGTTCTTGGTTATGAATCGACTATACCGGTAACGGTAGACGACATGATTCACCATACGAAAGCAGTTAAAAGAGGGGCGAGGGATACATTCGTCGTCACGGACATGCCTTTTATGAGTTATCACCTTTCGATAGACGAAACATTAAAGAACGCCGCCCGCATTATCCAGGAAGGTCAGGCAGATGCGGTAAAGGTTGAGGGAGCGGACGGAGTGACTGGAAAGATTGCCGCCCTTACAAAAGCAGGGGTGCCCGTTGTCGCCCATCTTGGCCTAACGCCTCAGTCCGTCGGGGTACTTGGTGGATACAAGGTGCAGGGGAAAGATGCGGAAGCGGCCGGGAAGCTGCTTGAAGATGCGAAGAAATGCGAGGAAGCAGGCGCGCTTGCCTTAGTGCTTGAATGTGTACCGCATCAAGTTTCCGAGATGATTACGAAAGCATTGAATATTCCAACAATCGGGATTGGAGCGGGAGTTGAAACAGACGGACAAGTCCTCGTGTTCCATGACGTCGTCAATTACGGGGTGGACCGTGTTCCAAAATTCGTGAAAACATACGGAGACGCAAATGCGTTAATTCTGGCCGCATTTTCCCAATATGTCAAAGAGGTAAAAGCTAAAGAATTTCCTGAAGAGAAACACATGTTTACCATGAAGGAAGAAGAAGTTTCAGCATTGTACGGAGGCAAATAATGAAAATCGTTACTACTGTCCGTGAAATGCAGCAAACGATTCGTGCGGAAAAGAAAACCGGCAAAAGCGTCGGTTATGTCCCTACGATGGGTTTTCTGCACGAGGGGCATCAAAGTCTACTGGCTAATGCCAGAAAAGAAAATGATCTTTTAGTACTCAGTATTTTCGTCAACCCGACGCAGTTCGGACCGAGCGAAGATTTCGAAACTTACCCGCGCGATATGGACAGGGACGAAACAATCGCGGAAGATGCAGGTGTTGATTACATCTTTCTCCCATCTGTACAGGAAATGTATCGTGGCCCGGCATCAGTAAAAATGACAGTTCAAGACCGAACTGATGTCTTATGCGGCAGCAAAAGACCGGGGCATTTCGACGGGGTTGCCACCGTGCTTACGAAATTGTTCAATATCATCAATCCGGACAAGGCCTACTTCGGGATGAAGGATGCGCAACAGGTAGCCGTCGTGGACGGCTTAATCAGGGATTTCCATTTTAACATTGAATTGGTTCCGGTCCTGACCGTTCGTGAAGAAGACGGCCTTGCAAAGAGTTCGCGTAACGTTTACCTCTCAGAGGACGAACGCAAAGAAGCAAAGGCATTATATCAAAGCCTCACGTCTGCCAAACGGGCAATAGAAGATGGGGTGGACAGTCCTGAACGGCTTATCGCCATGATGGGAGAACATATCGAAAACCATACGAGCGGTGAAGTAGATTATATCGAAATCCATTCCTATCCGGAATTAAAACCTGTAAGTAAGCTCCACGGCAAAATAATCATTGCCCTTGCCGTCAAATTCAAGAAAGCAAGATTGATTGACAATATAACCCTAACACTCTAAAAAGGGGGAGAACTTTTATGTTTCGTACAATGATGAATGGGAAAATACACCGTGCTCGTGTAACCGAGGCTAATCTGAACTACGTGGGAAGCATTACGATCGATGAAGATATCCTGGATGCGGTCGGGATGCTGCCAAATGAAAAAGTGGCGATCGTAAACAACAACAACGGAGCAAGACTGGAAACGTATATCATCCCAGGAGAAAGAGCAAGCGGTGTCGTATGCCTGAACGGGGCGGCTGCGAGATTGGTTCAGCCGGATGATATCGTGATTGTCATTTCCTATGTAATTGTCCCGGAAGAAAAGGTTCGCGACCATAAGCCTAAGGTGGCCATAATGGGCGAAAACAATAAAATTGTCGAGCTAATCGCCCACGAGCCTGAAGCGACGATTATGTAAGGATTAAGAGATCCCTCCATCTGAGGGGTTTTTTCTTTTCTGAGAATCACTGCGTTCCATTTGTAGGTATAAAATGATATGGTATAAAAAAGTGAACGAGATTATGATGGTTTTTGAGGTGTACGAAGTATGGCGCAGCGATTTGTAGTGATAGATTTAGAAACAACAGGGAATTCTCCGAAACGAGGCGACCGAATCATTCAATTTGCCGGAGTTGCGATCGAAGACGGCAAATTGGTTGAGACGTTTTCGACCTATATCAATCCGAAACAGGATATTCCAATATTTATTGAAGAGCTTACCGGGATAACGAATGATATGGTCAATGGTGCTCCTGCCTTTGAGGAGGTTGCCGAAAAAATCGCTGATTTCCTAAAGGATTCTTCTTTTGTTGCCCATAATGTATTATTTGATTTATCATTTTTGCAGGAAGAATTAGAACGCTGCGGTTACGCCGGCTTTTATGGATCGACGATTGACACGGTAGAGCTGGCGAAGATAACCAAGCCGACCTCTGATGGGTATAAATTGAATCAGCTTGCCAAGGAAGAAAATCTTGAACATGACCGCCCCCACCGTGCCGATAGTGATGCATATGTAACGGCGCTCTTGTTTTTGGAGCTGAAAAAGAAACTTCAAGCCCTTCCGTTAAACACACTTAAACAGCTGTACAAGCTTTCTTTTTCGTTAAAAAGCGAAATTTCCGATCTATTAGATTTATTGATTGCCGAAAAGCTAACAAAAAAAGAGGTGCGACGGCTTGATATCGAATCGTTCCGCGGCATTGCAATGAAAAAAATGAGGCGCAACCATACATACGATGGAGACGCAACGGCTGATTATCCAGTGAATGATGCGGATAAGTTACGGATAATGGGGCCGGACTTGGACTATAGGCAAGGTCAGCTTAAGATGATGGACACCATTTATGAATCATTTGAGGAAAGCAGCCACGCGATTATTGAAGCGGGTACGGGGATTGGGAAATCCTTGGGCTATCTTTTTCCGGCTGTCTATTTTGCGAAAAGACATAATAAAACAATTGTTGTTTCCACCTATACGATTCAGCTACAGGAACAGCTGCTGCAAAAGGAAGTTCCAAAAATCCAAGAAATGCTCCCGTTTCCGATCACTGCTGTTTTATTGAAAGGAAGAAGCAACTATTTAAGCCTGGCCAAATTCGAGCGGGCTCTGCGCCAAAAAGATGATAATTACGAAACAGCCCTTGCTAAAATGCAAATCCTCGTCTGGCTCACCGAAACGGAAACAGGCGATAAGGATGAACTGAATCTCTCGAGCGGCGGCCAGGCGTATTGGGAAAGGCTCCAGAGTGATGATTACACCTATAGGAGATTGCTCCAGCCTTGGGAAGCTGTCGATTTTTATCAAAGGGCAAGGGGAGTTGCGGAAACAGCGGATATTATCGTAACAAATCATGCCTATTTGATGGCGGATTTGCTTTCGGAAGATCGAATCATTCCGAATGAAGGGTATATCATTTTAGATGAAGCGCATCATTTAGAGCAGTCAGCTTCCAGGTACCTTGGAAAAAGGCTCGATTATATATCTGTAAAAACAGTCTTAAACAGATTAGGGACCTATGACCAGAAGCAGATGTTGTACCGCCTTGAAAAAATGACACGGCAAAACAAACTCGATGCGGCTGCTATTGATCAGCCTCTAAATGATTTTCTTTACGAGTTCGAGCAATTGTTTTATATGCTCGCAAGCAGGGCAGAAAAGCATTTGACAAAAGCTGGCCCTCAGCGCATGGCTTTGAAGGTAAAGGAAAGTGATGAATGGAAGCAGGTTTCCATGCTTGCCGAGAGATTAACTGATCATTTATTCATGCTTAATAAAGGCTTGCGTGAACGGGTGGCTGCTTTAAAGGAAGTTGAATCGTTAGGGAAAAATTCTTTGTTTTTTCTCAATGAATTAGAGCTTCTGGTTCATAGCCTTGAAAAGGTGAGGAGCACGATAGAGGAATTCTTCATTCATCCCTCAAACACATCCATTTACTGGCTTGATTATACACAAACAGCGCCGCATCACGGACTTTCTTTAGCCTCAAGACCCGTTTCAGCCGGCAGACTTTTATGGGAAACCTTCTTTGTTGCCCAAAAAAGCGTTGTAATGACATCAGCGACCTTATCGGTTAGAAAAACGTTCCGCTATTTTAAAAGGCAGCTCGGTATTGAAGACTTGGATATTAAAAGTGAAATCTATCCTTCTCCTTTTGATTATGAGAAGAACATGAAGGCGTTCATTTCAAGTGAGATGCCAGATATCAATGCCGTATCCCAGGAAGAGTTTATCGAGGCCGCTGCCGCACATCTTATTGCTGCAGCGAAGGCAGCCCACGGCAGGATGATGGTTTTATTCACTTCCTATGACATGCTTACGAAAACGTATCAAAATGTGAAAGAATCGGGGATGCTTGAAGAATTCACCCTGCTTGCACAAGGCATAACGGGCGGAAGCAAGATGAGATTGCTGAGGAATTTTCAAAGCTATGAAAAAGCACTGTTGTTTGGGACGACAAGCCTTTGGGAAGGCATTGATATACCCGGTGAAGCACTATCTTGTCTTGTTTTGGTGAGGCTTCCGTTTTCGCCGCCTGATGAGCCGATAACGGCAGCAAAAAGCGCGATTCTGAAAAGCCAGGGTAAAAATCCTTTTTCGGAACATTCATTGCCGGAAGCCGTCCTGAGATTTCGCCAGGGCTTTGGGAGATTGATTAGAACGATTGAGGACAGAGGGGTATTCATTGTCCTAGACCGCAGGATTGCTACTAGCCGATATGGAGAAGAGTTCATTTCGGCGGTGCCAAAGGTTGATTGGGAGGAAGTCACCTTACATGAATTGGAAGAAAAAATCAAGGATTGGTTATAACTCTAAAGAAATATAGGCAATCTATAAATATAGATTGGTATAGGCTGGAGGGATCACAGTGAAGCTGATTTTTTCGTTGATTATGGCAATTTCCGGATGGCTGCCAGGTTTGGGCGATGAACCTGCAATACCTGAAGAAATAGAAAAAATCGATTTAAACTTAACAGATAACGAATACGCCATGACTTTTTTTGCTTTGGATCAAGGAGATGCGGCCATCATCCAAGGAAAAGATTCGACAATCTTGATTAATACAGGACCTGCTACTGCGAGTGCGGAACTGAAAGCATGGCTTACACTTTATGATGTGAAGAAAATCGATGCCGTCATCCTGACCAAGACTGCAGAGAATTTACCGGATATTGTTGCTGATTATGACGTTACAAGAGTCATTGCTGGAAAGAAAATGCAGGAAGATGTAAGTTCTGTGCTGAGCGATTTTCCAGAAGTAGAAATCAACTCTTGGAGCCTCGAGCAATCGAAAGAAATGGTTATGGATGGAATTGAAATCAGTGTAGTTCATGAAAATGATACGGAGGGGTCTGAACTGGATTTGTCGATTAAGATTCAGGATAAACAGCTTCTCTACTTAACATCATCGTCTGAAGAACTAAAAAATAAGTTAATGAAATTAGATGCTTCAGGTATTCATCTCATAAAAGCGCCTATTAAGGGATTGTCGTTTGATGTTGCAAAACATCTGGATCCCCAGGCGGTGATTCTCTATGAACGTTATGAAAAAAAGGCTGAAAAAGAGATGATCCAGAAATTTCATGAACTGTGGATCGAGGTTTTCAATACCGCCGAACAGGGTACAGTGACAGCGAAATTCACGGAAAACAACCACGAAATATTTCCGATTAAAAATTTCGTTCATACAAAGAATTGAAGCATACAAAACACTGTTAAAGATATTGGCCTGAAAACGAAGAAATATTATCGTAAACATAGTCAAGCTGTTATAATGGTAAGGTGAAACGTCACGAACAAAAAAAAGATAGTTTTTTTATTGGAGGAATAACGGATGGAAAGCAAAATTGAAGTGCTTTCGACGGTTACAATTGAGAACTCGCCTGATTTGTATAAAATTGTCGATGCCCTGAACCGCACTTTGAAGGAAAAAGACTTAATGTTTGGGCTTGCGCTCGACTCAGAAGACCAAGATAAAGCGATATTTACGATTTATCGTACATAGAAAGAGTGACTGTACCTTGAAAAAATGGTTGATTATTTCTGCCATCGTTGTGCTTTTAATTTTCGGCATTGCAGCAGGTTCCTACATAACCGCCTTAGGGCCAAAAAATGATGCGAAAAGGGAAGCCTTTCAGTCTGCAAAAGAAGAAAGCGGACTTATCACGATGGACGAGTTTTATATTTATAACGGATTGGATTCCTATCATGTGGTGATTGGCGATACGGAAGCCGGCGAGAAAAAGATCGTTTGGCTGCCAAATGATAACAAAAATGAGCCAGTCACGGAAAATTACAAGGATGGAATACCTAAACAGGAAATACAGCAATTAGCCGAAAAGAAACTGAATCCAGAAAAAATCATTTCCATAAAACCGGGCTTGGAAAACAGCACACCGCTTTGGGAAGTGACATATCTTGATGAATCGAAACGGTATAATTATGCCTATTACGATTTCAAGACAGGGGAATGGCTTAAATATTATCGGAGCATATAGAATGGAGGATTTTTTCATGAAATTAGCTAGCCGCGTGCAGGCGTTAACGCCATCTTCAACGCTGGCCATCACTGCTAAAGCAAAAGAGCTAAAAGCAAAGGGTCAAGATGTGATCGGACTTGGTGCAGGGGAGCCAGATTTCAATACACCCCACCATATCATCGATGCAGCACTCCGCTCGATGAATGATGGACAGACGAAATATACACCTTCTGCTGGTCTTCCTAAACTGAAAGAAGAGATTGCGGGCAAGTTGAAAAGAGATCACGGCCTTGATTATAAGACTTCTGAAATCATCGTGGCTTCAGGCGCGAAACATGCTCTTTATACGTTGTTTCAGGCTATCCTGGATGAAGGCGACGAAGTAATCATACCGATCCCTTACTGGGTAAGCTACCCGGAACAGGTTAAGCTGGCCGGAGGGGTTCCGATTTATGCAGAGGGGAAAGAACAGAACGATTTTAAGCTGACAAAAGAACAGCTTGAAGAAAGCATTACCACTAAGACGAAAGCCCTTATCATCAATTCGCCTAGCAATCCTACCGGGATGATATATTCGCAGGAAGAGCTGCTCGCGATCGGTGAGGTTTGCCTTGAACATGATATCCTCATCGTTTCGGATGAAATCTATGAAAAATTAATATACAGAAACACTAAGCATACATCTATAGCAGAATTATCACCTGAATTAAAGCAGCAGACCATCGTGATTAATGGTGTGTCCAAGTCTTATTCGATGACGGGATGGAGGATTGGCTATGCTGCAGGCAATGAAGCAATCATTAAGGCGATGACCAATCTGGTAAGCCATAGTACATCCAATCCGACGACAACTGCCCAATATGGCGCAATCGCTGCCTACGGGGGTCCTCAGGACGATGTGGAGAAAATGCGCCAGGCTTTTGAAGAACGGCTTAACATCGTTTATGATAAGCTTGTTGCCATACCAGGAGTGACCTGCCTTAAGCCTCAGGGAGCTTTTTACTTGTTCCCGAATGTCAAAGGAGCAGCGGAATTATCCGGCTATAATAATGTTGACGATTTTGTGGAAGCATTGCTTGAAGAAGCGTTGGTCGCCGTCGTTCCCGGCTCAGGATTCGGAGCTGAAGATAATGTCCGCCTATCTTATGCAACAGCTCTAGACCAGCTTGAAAAGGGAGTCGAAAGAATCCATAAGTTTGTAAAAGGAAAGATGGCTTAAAAAGCTGTCTTTTCTCCATTTGGAGGGAAATATTTCATGAAAATTACCATTGCAGAAGTAAACAAATACGTTGATCAGGAAGTCACGATCGGAGGCTGGCTAGCCAACAAAAGGTCCAGCGGGAAAATCGCATTTCTACAGCTTCGGGATGGGTCAGGATTCATTCAGGGTGTAGTCGTGAAGGAAGATGTCGGCGAAGAAATTTTCGCTCGCGCAAAATCCGCAACACAGGAATCTTCACTGTACGCAACAGGAATCGTTCAAAGGGACGAACGTTCCCCTTTTGGTTACGAGCTGGTTGTCAAAAACATTGAAGTGATTCATGAAGCTGTGGATTATCCGATTACACCAAAGGCACATGGACCTGAATTCTTGATGGATAACCGCCATTTATGGCTGCGTTCCAAACGCCAGCATGCGGTCATGAAGATCCGCAATGAAATTATCAGGGCAACGTACGAATTTTTTAATAATGAGGGTTTTGTGAAGGTGGATCCGCCCATCTTAACAGGCAGTGCGCCTGAGGGAACCTCAGAGCTGTTTGCGACAAAATACTTCGACGAAGACGCTTATCTTTCGCAAAGCGGACAATTATATATGGAAGCAGCAGCGATGGCTCTGGGTAAGGTATTTTCATTTGGCCCGACATTCCGTGCAGAGAAGTCAAAAACGAGACGGCACCTGATCGAATTCTGGATGATTGAACCAGAGATGGCTTTCTTTGAATTTAAGGATAATCTCGAGGTCCAGGAGCAGTATGTTTCCTATGTCATTCAATCTGCTTTGAAAAATTGCGGGCTGGAGTTGAATACGCTTGGGCGCGATACGTCTAAGCTTGAACAAATCCAGGCGCCATTCCCGCGCATTACGTACGATGAGGCGATTACATTCCTGCATGAAAAAGGATTCGATGATATTCAGTGGGGCGATGATTTTGGTGCACCCCATGAGACCGCCATTGCCGAAAGCTATGATAAACCTGTATTCATCACCCATTATCCAACATCGATCAAACCATTTTACATGCAGCCGGACCCCAATCGCGAGGAAGTGGTGCTTTGCGCAGATTTAATCGCTCCGGAAGGGTACGGGGAAATCATTGGCGGTTCTGAACGTATCCATGATTATGCGTTGCTTGAAACGCGGATTGAAGAACATGGGCTGAGCAAGGAAGCTTATAAATGGTATCATGAATTAAGGAAGTACGGTTCTGTCCCGCACTCCGGTTTTGGGCTTGGCTTAGAGCGGACAGTCGCTTGGATCAGTGGTGTGGAGCACGTCCGAGAAACGATTCCATTCCCTCGCTTGCTGAACCGACTATACCCGTGACGAATATCATTTAAATATCGTAAAGAACGGTTATGCCCTGGAGAGGGCATGGCCGTTCTTTTTAGATTTTGTAGCCAGACTGGATTTTTGTAGCCGGAATATGGACTTTGTAGCCGACTTGCATCATATTGTAGCTGGAATACCGACTTTTGTAGCCGGAATTTCATTTTTGTAGCCAGGCGGGATTTCTGTAGCTGTTAAAAGTTTCATCTCATTTAGCACTAATCCGCCGGTTACTTTCATGTTATACTTAATTTGAGGTGTCTTAAAATGATAAAGGACAAACTATTTACATGGATGAAGGAAGGCACGATGACAATTCCTTCGTTTCTTTTTAGTAACTATAAATCGATGAATCTTAACGAACAGGAAGTCATGCTTTTATTACAGCTCCAGAATTTCCTTGAAAAGGGGAACAGCTTCCCAACCCCTGATGAAATCGCTGAACGAATGACTTTTGGGGAGTCAGAATGTTTATTTATGATCCAGCGTTTAATTCAAAAAGGGTTCATTGAAATTGAAGAGGAATACGCTGATTCCATCCGCCATGAGAAATATTCGATAGAACCGTTGTACGAGAAGATGATTGATTGCTTCCTGAAAACGATACAGGAAACGGAAAATGTCCAGGCTACTGTTGATAGTGAGAGCCTTTATACCATATTCGAGAACGAATTTGGGCGGCCTCTCTCACCTTTTGAATGTGAAACACTGGCAATGTGGATCGAAGAAAGCCACCACCCTGACATCATTAAAGCAGCATTACGGGAAAGTGTAGTATCAGGAAAATTGAATTTCCGATATATCGACCGCATTTTGTTTGAATGGAAAAAGAACGGCATTAAAACGCTTGAACAGGCGAAGAATCACGGAGAGAAATTCAGAATGCATCAAAGGCGTGAAAGAAAAACTGAACATGCTCCCGCCTCAAAGGATGTTCCATTCTATAACTGGCTGGAACAGTAATGTACGTTTAAAGGAGTAAGGTTATGCTTAATAAAGCGCAAATTCGTAAGTGTCTTGATACGATAGGGGAAATGTTTCCGGATGCCCATTGTGAATTAAACCACTCGAATCCGTTTGAACTGGTTGTCGCTGTGGCTTTGTCCGCCCAATGTACGGATGTGTTAGTCAATAAGGTAACGAAAAATTTATTTGAAAAGTACAAAACGCCCGAGGATTACATAAGTGTCCCGATCGAAGAGCTTGAGCAGGACATCCGCTCCATTGGTTTGTTCCGTAATAAGGCAAAGAATATTCAAAAGCTTTCGCGGATGATTATTGAAGACTATCATTGGAATGTTCCGAGAGACCGCGATGAACTGACCAAACTGCCCGGAGTCGGAAGAAAAACCGCTAATGTAGTTGTGTCCGTCGCTTTCGACATACCGGCAATTGCTGTCGATACCCATGTGGAAAGAGTGAGCAAACGACTCGGTATCTGTAAGTGGAAGGATAGTGTCCTTGAAGTTGAAAAAACGCTAATGGCAAAGGTTCCGAAAGAGGAATGGTCTGTCACCCATCACCGTTTAATCTTTTTTGGAAGATATCATTGTAAAGCCCAATCTCCCAAATGCGAAACATGTCCGCTTCTCGAGTTGTGCAGGGAAGGGCAGAAGCGCATGAAAAGGAAAGAAATGAAATGAGCGGGTTTATCACATGTAAAATTCCAATGGAGATGAAATCTTCGCTGTTTTTTTCGGCAGATGAAGCTAAGCTGTCTTCAGTTTTGTTAAAGGAATGGACCATTACGCGAGGCGCTCCATTTTTTCCTTACGAGTTATTATATTGGAACGATTTGGACGGTTATCGCCCATGGGAAGATCCAGGGAAGCCGATAGAGGAGCTCCTTTGCCAGTGGGAGGCAATCCAGGCAGAGGCTGGCGGCCTATTTGCGGAAAGAAAAGCACAGGAAGCAGAAGAGCTGATGAAAGAAGGGCTTTCTATTTATCTGTCCATTTTATTTTGGATGCATAATGGTCCTGTTGGTTTAAGGGACTGGAAAGATAAGCTGGAGGAGTTTTCTTACAAACCTGTTAACTCGGAAGAGAGATTAAGCTTTATCTTCTCCAGACCGGCCCTTTACCACTCCTTTGTTCAGCTTAGTCAATTATTTACGGAATTAAAAAAACTGTATTCTAAGATGAAAATTATATCCAAAAAAACGTCTAAGCATTGAGCTTAGACGTTTCAGACTGTAGACAAACTGGATGAAATCGAGTTTGCCTGCAGTTATTTTTTTATTTGGCCTGTTAATGGGGTCCGTTGATTTCCGTTCCAGGCGCTTCGCTTTCCGCGGGGCGGGCGGTGAGCCTCCTCGTCGCATGCTCCTGCGGGGTCTCACCTGTCCCGCTGCTCCCGCAGGAGTCTACGCGCCTTCCTCTCCAATCAACAGGCTTTTAAACGTTTACTATGGAATGTTCCTAAAATCTATTTTAAAATGGATACATAAAATGATTGAGGTGACGAAGATGCTTTCGAAAAACAATCCTATCCAGCGAGATCAATTAGAGATGGTTACTTTAGACCAGCTTGTCCCACAGGACCATTCTGAAGTATTCTACAATGAACAAGGGAGGCTATCGTGAGTATAAATCACCTAAGCACATTTGCGCTGGCTGCCCAAACTATCCCAATTACCGGAAGCAAGGACCATCAAAAAGTGGTGACGAGGCATATTTGGCAGGATTATGTAGAGGAAACAGATCATTTGCGACACCGCAAGGATGTAAAACCAATCTATGCGAAACGCAAAGAAACGATAGAACGCGTATTCGCAGATGCAAAAGAAAAGCATGGCATGCGTTGGACAAAGTTAAGGGGACTTAAAAAATTGTCGATGCAGGCGATGCTTACTTTCGCTGCCATGAATTTGAAGAAGATGCCAAACTGGACATGGCAAGGTCCAGAAATGGCCTAATAAATAAGGCTAAGTGAGGTCCATTCACACTCAAAATAAGCAAAAATAGAAATAATCACTAAAAAGGAGTTCGGAATGAGACCATTCCGAACCCTTTTTGTCGACAATCTGAAACGTCTAAGCATTGAGCTTAGACGTTTTTGCTTATACTAGTGATACACGATTACTGGTTACTTTCAACTGGTACGTCCGGCCCTCTTCCATTGCCGCCATTACCTGGGTTGCCACCTTCCTCTGGTTCCTCTTCCTCTTCGTCATCTCTATTATTACCATTACCATTCCCGTTGCCCTGTCCATTGCCATTACCCTGTCCATTCCCGTTACCTTCCCCAGGTGGTAATTCCCCAGGTGGCAATTCTTCTGGATCAGTTTCCGGCTGTTCTTCTTCCTCTTCATTTGGATCAGGAACTTGGACAGCTGCAGAAGCCGGTTCGCTCCTTTGATCGTCAGATATAGCGGTAACGGAGAATGTATATGCACCAGGAGCAGGATTAGCAATGGTTAATTCCATGCCATCATCCACACTCAACACTCTTTCACCCGCGCCATCAACGGCAACCTTGACCTCAAATTCAACATCCTCATCTGATTCAGGATAATCCCATTCCAGCTTAATTTCCTTGGATTCCTCATCAAATGACGCTTTTACATTTTGTGGACCTTCCAGTTTATCGAATTCCTTCGTTACTTGTGTCGGTTCGGTTCCTTTAACAAAGTATTCATAAACGATTCGATCTTTCGGCGTATACTCACTTGGCAGCATTGCCGGATCAGAGCCCTTAACAATGCCGACCTTCACGACACTGCTTGGTTTTTTAAAGTCTTTCGTTTCCTTCCCTTGAGAAACGTGTGACATTAATTTACGGAAGGCTTCTTTCGGGATCGCCTGGGAGCTTTTACCTAAAAAATTTCTTTTATTGTCATAACCGGTCCAAACGGCGGCGGTATAGTTTGTCGTATAGCCGACAAACCATGAATCCGGCGCACCTCCGGGCTCTACATTATAATCCCGCTTTTCTTCCTCGGTATAGTTGGTTGTCCCGGTCTTTCCAGCTACCGGCAACCCCGGTATATTAGCTGCTCTCCCGGTACCGTAGCCGGCTGTTAACACGCTTTTTAGCATGTCGGTGACGATAAAGGCAGTGGAATCTTTCATAACGGCCCTTGATTCCGCTTTGTTTTTAATTGTAGTGGTTTTATCCCTTAAAACGATCTTTTTGACGGTATGCGGTTCATTATAAATGCCGCCGTTTCCAAAGGCGCTGTATGCCCCAGCCATTTGGAGGGAGGAGACACCAAGACCTGCTCCGATGGCACCGGATTCCGTCATCGGTTTCTTGAATGGTATACCCAAATCTTCACCAAATTCCTGAGCCCGTTCCAAACCTACTTCCTGGGCTGTCTTGAGGGCAGGAATATTTAATGAGCGTCCGAGTGCTTCCCGGGCACTCACTTTTCCATAATGCCTTCTCGAAGCGTTATTTATCTTTTGACCAGTCGAGTATTTATAGGGTTCATCAAGAATTTGTTCATAGGTGGACCATTTCAAATGCTCAACCGCCGGCCCGTAATCAAGGATCGGTTTAATGGTTGATCCTGGAGAACGCTTGGTATCCGTAGCAAAGTTGAACCCTGCATTGAATTCATCTTTTCTTGAACCGCCGATGGCGCGGATTTCCCCGGTTTTCGTATCAAGGAGGGTAATCCCAGTTTGTAATTTTTCACTAGGGAATTGAATGACTTCATTCGTTGTCATCATTTTGTGCACATATTCCTGGGCATCCTTATCAATGGTCGTATAAATTTCAAGCCCATCAGCCGAGATATTATAATCACCCATATCCTCAACTTCCTTGATAACCTGGTCAACGAAAACATCGTAAGGAGAGGTATCGGCATTGTTTTTCCCTCGTTTTGCAAGTCCCTGTTCCACTGGGATTTCCTGTGCCTGCTCCATTTGATCCTTGGAGATAAAGCCATGTTTATTCATCAAATGCAGCACAACGTTCCGGCGTTTTTCCGCCCGGTCGGGATGAACATATGGATTATAACGGTTAGGGCTTTGGGGCAAGCCTACGAGCAAGGCCGCTTCTTGCAATTCCAGATCCTTCAAATCTTTTCCATAATAAACATCAGCCGCGGTCGCAATGCCGTTTGCCCGTTCGGAAAAGAAAATTTTATTAATGTACATCTCAAAGATTTCTTGCTTCGTATATTTTTGCTCAAGCTGTATCGAAAGCCACATTTCCTGGGCCTTCCGTTTTAACGTTTTATCTGGTGTTAAATAAGATCGTTTAACAACCTGTTGGGTCAGCGTGCTTGCTCCTTGTGAACCAAAACCGTCGGTGACATTGGCTAACACGGCACCGCCAAGGCGCCTGACATCAACACCGTGATGCTCATAAAAGCGTACATCCTCGGTTGCAAGGAAAGCATTTTCTACAAGCTTTGGGACATCTTCATAAGCTACATATTCCCGTTTTTCAGGGCCTACTTCAGTAATGACATTTCCTTCTTCATCTTTAATAATGGAAGGAACAGGATCCTTCAGCAACTTTTCATCAAGCTCTGGTGCATCACTGATGAAATAGGCGAAAGTTGCGCCTCCTGCAAGCATGCCGATAATTCCCAGAGTGATCAGAAAGAGAAAAATTCGTTTGAAAAGACCTTTTGGTTTTTTCTTCTGTTTCCCTTTTTTTTGCGCCTCATTTTGCTTTCGGCGCTCTTCTCGAGTTTTATATTTTTCAGCCATTACAGCTACCTGCCTTTCTAAAAAAAGAACCTAATTTTTTTCAGCCATAAGCAAGTCTATGACTTTAATATAGTCAATTCGCGGTTGAAATCCAAGCAACACCTTATGAGAGCTATCTTCGACTTCGTCTTTTGTGATCGACTTTCTCCCGCCTGACAACATCCGGTCCCAAAAAAGGGCTAGTGTAGTCGATCCCATCAGATATGTTTCGCTGGAAGCGGTAAATCTTATGATCACAAAAGCAATACCACCTTGCTTTACGACATGATTCATATGCTCTATCTGGTGTTCATGGAAATTTTTAAGCGGAAAGGATGTCGGGCTTTTTGTTTCCTTTGCTTCAAAATCGATATATTTCCCTTGATAGACACCATTGTAATCAGTTGTCGATGCTTGTTTGAAGTACGCCTCCTTAATGACTGCCGCACTTCTTTGCGGATAATGCACATCGACTATTTGAATTGGTACCGGTTTTTTATGGATGACGGCAATGCCATTTGCCAAATAGTATTCATTGCTGTCATTCAAATCATCCTCTAACGTTTTCCCGCGGTTGCTATAGCTCATTTGTTTCAATGGACGTGCATTCGCTTTTGAAGCGGCCTGAACAAACCTTCGTCCATTAGGGTAATGGAAAGCCATAAAACCCCTCCTTAGTTTAACACTCATCTATGATAGCAAAAAAGTAAGCACAGTGTTGAATAAAAGTGTTTACTTCTAAAAACGATAACATTGAACAACGTTTGGAACAAGGATGATTTTAAACGAAAGAAGTGAACCTGAGTGGAGCGTACCAATCCGTATAACGCTTTGACAAGATTTGAACAAAATCTCATTAAGAAAGTAAATACTTTAACAGAAAAATGGAATAAAGACAATATATCTAGAACAAAAGCCTATGAATATTATTTTTCCATCCACCCAGAAATTAAGTGGGCTTTTCTGGCAGGGATGGTATCACGAAATGCCGGCTGGAATATGTGCGATCTTGAAGGCAAATGGATGCCGAAGATCGTTTCCCCACGCTTTCGACATGTGTTGTTCATCACATATGAACGTGCCAATTGGCTCATTTTTCATGATGCGTTCCCCCAACTTTTGCTCTATCATTATTCGACGAAATATAAAGCATCTTTGTTTCACTTATTCAGATATTTTTCTATTTCCGAGTTCTCTGAGGAGGAATGGACATTATTTTGGAATAGCCGCGATGAAAGAAGATTGATCGATGCGCTTATTATCAATGAGCAAAATGTGATAGAGGAACCGGTCATCCGTCATGATTTTTACAATCCGTTTGTGTTTCATTCGCTTCTATTTAATTTTCAGGATTGGATGCATTTTAGCACGGTGCTTTTTCCGACGTGTTCCGGGGATATTTACGGGCTATCTGTATCAGACTTTCGTAATATTGACGCGCGGATTGAACTTGGAAAAAAACTTTCTTTGTTATTATTCGATCCAGAGCTGTTTCCGGCTTTTTATAAATTTGCACGTTCAACAGAGCCGACTGGGTCGAGACATGATTATGAAAAATATCTTCCTTATTATAGGCGAAGGGATACACCGTTGTTACGGATAGCCTACCCCGTTATTACCCATTCATTGCATGCGTGCAATCAATGGGACAGGAAAAAGCGCATCAAGAAAAAGTGGTTTAAAACACCGTCCCTTCCTTCAGCTATCCAACTGAATGACTGGTACCGGAAAAAACAAAAGCAACTACACTTTATGATCTATACAAAGGAATTGCTTTCAATAAAGAAGCAGAACATATGAAAAGCGCAAGTAACCTGGAAGTAAGGAACATCGATTAATATCCGCAACGTGCTGTGGCAAATGTAATCATGAGTTTGGCTAATAAAAGCTGAGTCTGGATAATAAAGTTAGACAATTCTGAGCAAGTCGAGCTGCGTAAGACATCACCTAAAGGTCCTGTTTTTAGGCAATTGATTGAACTGGCTGGCCGCCTATTGACTATGATCGTCCGTTACATCTTATGGCGACGTCGGCACAAGTCAAGTTCTGTACATCTTAGCTAGACATCTTTCAAAGTCAAAAAAGTGCTTCCTATCTGTATAAAAACGGGAAAGACTTCTCAGTCTTTCCCGTTTTATCCCAATTTGATTAAGTTGACGGACGGTCGGGTCCTGACAATTTGGGATTGCCCCGGCCGGCCTTAGTGGCTTCCTGCTTCTTAGCTTTTTTTTCCTTTTGTTGTTTGCTTTCATTCGAATTCATCCAAAACACCTCCTTGGCTTAGTTTTTGTAAAATGCATATAAACATTCCATTGGTTTGTCAAAACGAGTAGAACTTTAAGCAATATCTACTTTCTTTGCCGATTCCCTTCTAGTTTTGTCAGCTGTGAAGGTAAGCGCGTGAAAAGCAAAGAATATACATATAAAGAAAACTCGTCGATTGGCGATCCTAAAAGACGAAGTCAGAGGCGTAGTTAGGCCCACAGGATGTGTGGGTCACACAGGCGAAGACATAAGGACGTGGCGCATTTAGTCTGTGTTCTGCTTTATGCAGATAAGAAAATTTATACTTTCTTATCTGCTAAAACGAGGAGGAGGTTATGATATGGGAACGAGTAAAGCTGCCGTGGATATTTTGGAATTGTTTGGAGAGATTAGTGCCCGCTTGGACCAGTTGGAATCAACAATCGATGAGAGATTAAATACAGAACGCTGTCAGTTATGGGGAAATCAAATGGCGATGGTGAATTCCGTTCAGGAAGCCTTTGAAAAAGCGGAAAAGGATTGGAAAGTAAAGGAATTTGAAGACCAGGCATTTATCTTAAAAAGAGATAGCGTAATTAACAAGCAGTTTCCCATCAACCCTGAATTAGGATATTAGAGTAGGTAGGTTGCAGCTCCTTACAGCTGCTTTTTCTTTTGTAGCTTTCCGACATTTCATATATACTGTAGGCAACTCAAATTCTGGAGGAAAAAATGATTGATAAACCTAAAACACTAATATTGACCGAGACGTTAATCAGCATGTGTGAAAAAGCTGATCAAATATATGAAGAAGCAAGGTCAACCGGGCAGGAAAAAGACTTTTACAGTGAAGTTAAGCCTTTTGCTGATGAAGTCCATCAAACTTGTTTGGAATGGGCGGATAGAGTGAAGAGCTGGATGAATGAAGAAAGCTTCAGGCATCTTTTTCCTCAGCAAATCGACCAGGCGTCACAGAATCTATCTGATGTGGCCGTCCAAGCTTGTTTCCCAAAAACAAGCTATAAGAGATTTAAAAGCCATGTCCAGTCCGTCCATTTTATTCTGATAAGTACTTTAGCGGAAATTAAACGAAAAATGGATATGGAGTAAAGTTCAAGGTATCCATTTACTCACCAAATTTTTCTTTATCACATATAGTATATGAGCCAATGTGATGAGAAGGAGGGAAGTTTTGTGAATATCAGGAACTCCGTTTCCCGCCAGGAAAGACACAACGGTCATTACAGAAATGCAATGCCGGAGTTTTGGGACGGACATCCATACGTGCATGGACAGTATGCAGTACCACAGGAAATGAACATTCTAACACATGCAAACGGGATGGGGTATTACCAGGGCCATATGCACCCACCTCAATATGGGGCTGGAATGGAGATATATCCAGGTTCTCAGCAGGTACTGCAACAATATCCACCTCCGTACAATATGCCGGTGCCGCCCATGCCGTACACTCCGAATCCATTTCAGCAGCCTCCAAAGAAAATAAATTCGTTCAATCCTTTCGAAAATCCGCTGCAGCCGATTCAAAAAAGGCCGCCCGCAGGGGGACCTCAACATTTTGCCAATCCGTATCCAAAGCAGCAATTTATGAAAAAGCCTCATCCTTCCGGCCTTCAATCTGTTCTGAACCAGTTCAAATTGCAGGATGGCTCGATGGATATTAACAAGATGATGAACACAGCTGGACAGATGATGAATACGTTCGGCCAAGTATCGGCAATGGTAAAAGGTTTTGGCGATAAGCTTAAAGTTTAAAAAGATAAAAGGGCCTCAAACCCAGATCAGAAACTCGAAAGCCTAAGCAGGTTTCTCACGGTCTGAAGGGTATGGCCCTTTTACTGTTATTCATTTATGGAAATACGGGTTCCTCTAATTTTAGGAATTTTGATTTCCAGTACCCCGTCACGATGACTTGCTGTAGCTTTCCGTTCATCGATTGGCTTCGAAAGCGAGATGGTCCTCGAACGGCCGCTTGACGTATGTTTCTTTTTGGACAAGCGCTGGTTATCATTCGTTTCAATACCTGTCTCTAGATTCTTCACACTGATAATCACTCCCTGCGAGAGCATCTCTATATCGATTTGCTGTCTTTTTACACCGGGAAGAATGGCTTTAATGAGATAGTCCGTTTTCCTTTCAATAATTTCGACAGGAAAGCTCCGTTCTTGGGACGCACCGAAAAAATCATCCATTGATTGAAGAATCCCTTTCAACGGCTTTTCGGCAAAAATCCGGTCCATCGTCGTCTTGAATTCATTGAATACCTCACTCTGAGAAGGCTTTGGATTTTTTTTGTTTTCTGAATCAGACATATTTAATCTCCTTTCCAATACCGCTACTTATTAGGCTATGTCATGCAGAAATCAAAGGTGAATTCCCCCGCTACTTTTCCGCTCATATCTACGTGGATATTTCTTGGTATAAGGATAAGGATCAAAACATTTATATCTGCTTGAGTGCGACAACGCCTGATCGCCCCCTTAAAGAGGCTCGCCAATCGGCGGATTTTCTCTAAATAGTGTGATGTTCATCACGAAACTTCCATTTTATTGTTGGTATGATGGTTATGTTAATAATTAGGAGAGGGGAATAGATATGTTCTGTCATCAATGCGAGCAAACACCAACTGGTGGCTGTAAAGTGATCGGGGTATGCGGTAAGGATGAGAATATTGCGAGTCTCCAGGATACAATTGTATTTGCGTTGAAAGGTATCGCGGCCTATCGGACACATGCGGCACAGCTTGGCTATACCGATCCATTTGTTGATCAGGTTACACATGAAGCGCTCTACATGACTTTAACCAATTCCAATTTCAATACACAGGAACATATCGATATGGCGATGAAGGTTGGCAAGGCGGCAATTCGGGTTATGGAACTCTTAGATAAAGCGCATATAGAAAGGCTTGGGGTTCCTGAACCAATTAAGGTAAGCCAAAATAGAATTGAAGGAAAATGCATCGTTGTCACCGGACATAACCTGTTCGCGCTTGAAGAGCTGTTGAAGCAGACAGAAGGTAAAGGGATAAACATTTATACCCACTCGGAAATGCTTCCTGCCCATGGCTACCCCGCCCTTAAGAAATTTCCGCATCTGAAAGGAAACATTGGAAAGGCTTGGTTTGACCAGAGAAGACTTTTTGATAAATTCCCGGGGGCTATCCTTGCGACGACCAATTGTGTCATGCCGATTAAAGGCACTTACGCAGACAGATTTTTCTCTTATGAGGTGGCGGGGCTTGAAGGAGTCCGCAAAATTGAAAATGATGATTTTACAGCGCTTATTGAAAAAGCGCTGCGGCTGCCTGAAGCGAATATGCAATCCGATGAGACACTATTAACCGGTTTTCATCATCAAACGGTGCTTGGGATTGCTCCTGAGGTAATCGAAGCAGTCAAGGATGGAAAAATCAAGCGTTTCTTTGTGATTGCCGGTTGTGATGCCCCGGGAAAAGACGGAGAATATTATCGGGAACTGGCGACTTCACTGCCTCCGGAAACGGTGATTCTAACGACCTCATGCGGTAAATTTAGATTTAACGATGTAGACTATGGCACCGTACCCGGCACGAATATTCCGAGATACATCGATCTCGGCCAGTGCAACAATTCGGTGTCTACCGTAAAAATCGCGGCGGCGCTTGCGGAAGCATTCGATTGTCCGATTAATGAATTGCCTGTCAGTATTGTGCTTTCATGGTTTGAGCAAAAAGCGGTCGCTATTTTGCTGGGGCTGTTCAGTCTGGGTATCCAGGATATCCGAATCGGCCCAAAACCGCCTGAATTCATTTCATCGGGTGTATTAACAATTCTGCAAGATACATTCAATCTCAAACTGATTACAAACGCAAAAGATGATATGGAAACCATGCTTTCACTTTAAGAAAGTTGAATGAAACCGTCCGGTAAGCGGACGGTTTTTTCGCGCCTTTGTTTTCAACTTAAAAGGTTCGTCTCTTTAAGTTTGATAATCGATTAGTTTAGAATATAACAAGAAGGGAAGTAGGAAATAAATACCGCCATAAGGAGGAACATATGACTGAACTATCATACGAAGATTATGGAACAGGGACGCCGATTGTGCTTATCCATGGTTTTTGCGGGAACAGGGATTATTGGAAGGATGTCGTTCCATTATTAAAGGAAGATTTTCGGATTATCGCTGTCGATTTAAGAGGACATGGAGAATCATCCTGTGGAACAAATGAATTTGAAATCGAAGATATGGCCGATGACGTATACAAATTATTGAAGCGGCTTGACGTCAAGGATGTGTACCTTTTCGGGCATTCACTTGGAGGTTATATCACGCTCTCGTTCGTCGAACAATTTCCTGAAATGGTGAAGGGCTTCTCACTGGTGCACTCAACTGCATTGCCTGATAGTGAAGAAGCGAAGGCAGGTCGTTTGAAATCGATCGAAACAATCGAAAACGAGGGCATCAAAGCTTTTATCGATGGATTGATTCCGAAGCTGTTTGCGGATAGCGAACATAACCATATCAAGACGGCTAAAGAGATAGGATACAGAACAGGCATAAATGGCGCGACCGGTTCTTTGAAGGCGATGCGAAACCGGGGAGACCGCAACCATGTATTGGAGAATGCTAACGTTCCCGTTCTCTTGATTGCAGGCGGTAAGGACAAGCTGATTGCTCCGGAAAAAACATTTTCGGTTAAAGGCAAGGATTATATTAAAGAAGTCTTGCTCCCGGACAGCGGCCATATGGGTATGCTTGAAGATCCACAGAGAGTAGCCGGTGAAATCAAGGGTTTTGTACGACACTAAAAAGATTCTTACCCTGAGATAGATGACAATCATTTCCTGTATAAGGAAATGATTTTTTTCTTTTTAATCGAACGCTTATTCGGTAGAATGGAAGGGATGGGGTGAGGACTATGAAGTTACGGAAGAATTTACAGGAAATCATATTAGAATTAAAAAATAATGAAGCGTTTAAAGATAATATTGCGCACTGGCATACGATTGAACCGAGGGAAGCGTCAACCGTTCCTTTTCCGGAAAGAATGGATGAGCGGATAAGCAAGGCGCTTGAAAAGAGAGGAATACCTGGCCTTTACACTCATCAGGAGACCGCTTTTAATGCGGCAATCCGGGGGAAAAACCTTGTTGCAGTAACCCCTACAGCATCAGGGAAGACGTTTTGTTACAACCTCCCAGTGCTTCAATCCATTCTTGAAAACGAGAAAACGAGAGCGTTATATATATTTCCAACCAAAGCATTAAGCTATGACCAAAAGAGCGAGCTCCACGAGATGATTGATGAAATGGAAGTGGAGATTAACAGCTATACATATGACGGTGACACACCTTCTAATATCCGCCAGAAGATTCGTAAAGCCGGGCATATCGTCATTACGAATCCGGATATGCTGCATTCGGGGATTTTGCCGCACCATACGAAATGGGTATCGCTATTTGAAAATCTGAAATATGTTGTCATTGATGAGCTTCATATATACCGAGGCGTATTCGGGAGCCATACGGCTAATGTCATCAGGAGGCTGAAACGCATTTGCCATTTTTATGGGAGCGATCCGGTTTTTATTTGCACGTCGGCCACGATCGCAAATCCGAAGCAATTGGCTGAACATCTGACCGAACAAGAAATGGTGCTTGTTGACAACAATGGCGCTCCAAGCGGAAAGAAGCATTTTGTTTTCTACAACCCTCCTGTCGTGAACAAGCCGCTGAATATCCGCAGAAGTGCTGTTTTGGAAGTCAGGAGCCTGGCAATGGAATTTTTGCGGAATAAGATTCAAACGATCGTCTTTGCCCGCTCGCGGGTCAGGGTGGAAATCCTTTTGACTTATTTACAGGAGTTAGTCGCGAAACAGCTCGGGCCAAAATCGATCAGGGGTTATCGCGGCGGGTATTTGCCCAAGCAGCGGCGTGAAATTGAAAAAGGGTTGCGCGAGGGTAGCATCTATGGAGTTGTCAGCACGAATGCCCTTGAGCTTGGCGTCGACATCGGCCAGCTGCAAGTTTGTATCATGACAGGATATCCGGGGTCAATTGCGAGCTCCTGGCAGCAGGCGGGACGCGCAGGGCGCAGACATGAGGAGGCATTGATCATCATGGTCGGGAGTTCCGGCGCGCTTGATCAATACATGATCCAGAACCCTGAGTATTTCTTTTCGCGCAGTCCCGAAACAGCCAGGATCAATCCGGACAACCTGGTCATCCTCGTTGATCATATTAAGTGTGCCGCCTATGAACTGCCGTTTAAAAAGGGAGATACATTCGGCAGGGCGGAAATCATGGAAGTGCTTGAGTTTCTGACGGAAGAAAGGGTTCTTCATCAAAATGGTGACAAATGGTATTGGATGAACGATGCCTTCCCTGCCCATGATATCAGCCTCCGTTCAGCGTCCCAGGAAAATGTCGTCATCATCGATCAGACAGACGCTCCGGATAATAAGGTGATCGGGGAAATGGATACGTTCAGCGCGATGACTTTGCTTCACGATGAAGCGATATATTTGCACCAGGGAGTGCAATACCAGGTTGAACGGCTTGATTGGGAAGAGAAGAAAGCTTATGTCCGCGAAGTGAATGTTGATTATTATACAGACGCCAATTTAGCCGTCCAATTATCCGTGCTTGAAGTGGATAAAAGCAAAACCTACCACACGAATGAAGCAGCTTTTGGCGACGTATCCGTCAGGGCGATGGCAACGATTTTCAAGAAGATCAAATTCGAGAGCCATGATAATATCGGTTCTGGTCCGATCACCTTGCCGGAAATGGAGCTTCACACCAGTTCGGCCATGCTTTCGATACATCCCGGCATTCTTGATTGGAACGATAACCGCATGGAGCAGGGGCTGATCGGTGCCTCCCATGCACTGAACCACATGGTTCCGCTTTTTGTCATGTGCGATCCTCATGATATCCATGTGTATCCTCAGGTGAAAGCTGCCCATAATGAGAAACCGACCATTTTTATTTACGACAGCTACCCTGGCGGCATTGGCCTCAGTGAAAAGGTCTATGAAAATGTCGAGACGATTTTAACCGAGACACGGAATATGGTAGAGCGGTGCCAATGCGAAAGTGGCTGTCCTTCCTGTATCGGCACGGATGCTGCTTCTAAAACCGCGAAGCATGACGCGATACAATTGTTAAGCTTTTATGCTTCAGGTATTGTTTCTTAATAATGAGGTGAAACGATTGTCTTTAAAAAATAAACTGGGCCGGATGAAAAGCCACATGAACCTTTACGCGCAAGAAATAAAAAATAAGGTGGCTTTTCAAGAGGAAGTTTCTGAAAATAGAGCCTTTCCATTCATGGAAGAATGGCAGAAAAATGATACAACAGCGTATTGGTTCGATGGCGAACATTGTTTTATCCGGGAGGTACGCTACCCGATCGACTATCAGCACGGTAACTATTCCTTTAAGGAATTAAACACAGTTATCGATTTGTGGAACCATACATCACTTGACCATCCGCTATCAGCGAAGGGACTTTCAAGCGAGGATTTATTTTTCTTTGATACGGAAACGACTGGTCTTGGCGGCGGTGCCGGAAACACGATTTTTTTGCTTGGCTACGCCTTTCTTGAAGAAAATGAAATTGTTGTGCGGCAGCATGTGTTGCCCCGGCCAGGTAACGAGATTCCGCTTTATCAAAGTTTTTTGGAACATATCAATTATGAAACCTTAGTCACCTATAATGGGAAGGCGTTTGACTGGCCCCAGTTAAAAACAAGGCATACCCTTATCAAGGATCATGTGCCTTTATTGCCTGAGTTCGGACATTTTGATTTGTACCATGCCTCGAGAAGGCTTTGGAAAAATAAATTGGAAAAAGTGAAATTGTCCACGGTAGAAGAGGAAATATTGGGTTTGAAAAGGGAAAATGATATTCCCGGATATTTGGCACCGATGATTTATTTTGATTTTGTCGAGAGAAAGAATCCGGACATATTATTTGGGGTGATTAAACATAATGAATTGGATATTCTCTCGTTGATTACCCTGTACATCCATTTGTCTAGACAAATTCTCCAGGTTGACGGCTATAACGAAGAAACCCTCGAAATTGCGCGCTGGCTTGCTTATTTAGGGAAGAAAGAAGAAGCATTTAAAACGTACGCCCGTATCCTTGCAGATGGGAATGAAGGGGAACAGATCTCGGCGAAGCACGCGATCGCTTACCATAAAAAAAAGAATCAAGAGTACGATTCCGCTTATGGATTATGGTTTGAGGTTGCCGCTAAGGGCTCGGAAAAGCAAAGAATCGAAGCAATACTTGAATTGAGCAAGCTATTGGAGCATCAATATAAGGAATACGCAAAAGCTTTAGAGGTTTCTTCCGGCCTTCTTAGTGAACTAGAGGAGCAGCCAGGCGGGGGCCGGAGCCCCACCAAAGCAATTGAATCGGTAAAAAAGGATCTTATAAAACGCTGTGAACGGTTGCGGCGGAAGTTAGGCTCTTTGCAAGCGTAGCTTCAAATGTAATTGTTGATATAATTGTCATCAAAATGTCATGAAAGTGTAAAAAAAGTTAAATAAGCCATTGTACCGCCCTGAAAATGCGTGTAAAATTATAGTTGAGTGAAAGATTAACTAGACTATAAAATGGGGCGAGAACATGTATAAATCAGTTATGGTATTATTTTTTGTAATCGTATGTTTAACTGTATTTATTTTTTCTACATTAAAGGATAGTGTTTATACTTTATTATTATAAAATTAGGTTTTTGACTAGTACAACTGTACCTCTTAAATCATAGTCTGTTATTGTACCAATAAACTATGAAGAAAGGGGACGCTTTTCTTATGGAATATATGAAAAAACACCACCACATGGGACATCATAAATACGGAATGAAAGACGAAAGTTCTCAAGCAATGGGACCGTACGCAGGCCCAGGTCCTTCGGTAATGGGAGCACAAATGGGACCATATGCAGGTCCAAGTCCTTCGGTAATGGGGGCACAAATGGGACCATACCCTGGCCCAGGAATGGGTCCGCAAATGGTTTCTCCTGCCACTGCCGGTCCTGGTCCATTTGGTCCGACCGGAATGGGACCAACTCAAGTGCATCCAACACAAGTATCGCCCGGCCAGAATAATGTGAACACAATGGTGTTTCCGCATGTAGTGCCACACGTTCATCCATCACACACAACAAATGTTAATAAACATGTGTTTAAGCATCAGCACTATTTTCCACAAACTCAATCTACTGTGAATGAATGTTACAACCAGCATCTCGTTTGCACTGGCAGGCCACCTAGACCGACGACCCATCAACAACCATGCTGCCCTCCAAGAAGGCCGTTTGGTTTTTAACGATTAATACAAGGGCTATAACAGCCCTTGTTCCATTTTATTTCTATCAGAAAGGAAACAATTTCAATTGAATGTCATATACATAACCGGCTATAAAGCTTTTGAATTTGGCATCTTTAAAAATGACCACGAAGGTGTAAAATATATAAAAAAAGCCATAAGGCAACGTTTGCTACCGCTCGTTGAGGAAGGAGTGGAATGGGTCATTATTTCCGGCCAGCTCGGCGTGGAGCTATGGTCCGCGGAAGTTGTCATGGAGCTCAAAACCGAATATGAACAACTGAAGCTTGGTGTTTTAACACCATTTTTGAAACAGGAAGAATCGTGGAATGACGGAAACCGGGAATATTATGAACGTATTTTGTCCCGGGCAGACTTTGTTGATTCCATTTCTAAAAGACCATATGAAGGACCTCAGCAATTGAAAATGAAGAATCTATTCATGGTTCATAAAAGTGACGGTATAATTATTGTGTATGATGACGAAAAAGAAGGCACACCCCAATATGCATACTCTGAAGCGAAAAAATATGCGGAAAACAGGTCATATCCAATTTTTCAGATCTCCTTTGATGACCTTCAGCAGGCTACAGAAGAAGAAACTTGGAATTAACATAACGGTGTATCGTTGACAAATGAAAGTATATTTGAAAAAATAATATAATAACTATGTATGGTGAAAGTATTGAGGTGGTGAATCTTATGCTATCAGATAAGATAAAATTAACGGCTAAAGATATTCTTGAAAAAGATTTTAAAACGGCGATGCGCGGTTATAAACCGGAGGATGTCGATCAATTCCTGGATTTGGTCATAAAAGATTATGAAGCTTTCCACGGAGAAATTGAAGATTTAAAGCAGGAAAACCTGAGGCTGCGGAAACTGGCTGATGATACTCCAAGACGGTCAAGCCAGCCAGCCACAAGTGTTACACCAGGCACGACTAACTTTGATATCCTTAAAAGGATATCCAACCTTGAAAAGCATGTTTTTGGAAGTAAGCTTTATGATTAATCATTGATGAACAGGATTTGCCATTGATGTTTGCTAATGTATTTACTATAATAAGATATGTTATGTATAACGTTCAGGTAATTGCTGCAGCATTTTTGCTGTAGAGGAAAGTCCATGCTCGCACGCGCTGAGATGCGCGTAGTGTTCGTGCCTGGTGAAAAAATAAGCCAGGGCAGCAAGCTTCTGCTTGTTGACGGCCGGGAAAATGCCTAAGTTCATTTGGATATGGCATGAATACCGATAAAAGTGCCACAGTGACGTAGCCTTTTCAGAAATGAGAAGGGTGGAACGAGGTAAACCCCACGAGCGAGAAACCCAAATTATGGTAGGGGCGCTTTCTTCCTTGGAAACGAACGAGGAGAAGGACAGATGCTTAAGCGTCTGTAGATAGATGATTACCGCCGAAGTACGAGATGAATAATCGATTGCAGTACTGAGGAACAAAACATGGCTTACAGAACGTTTTCATAATCTAACCATGAATAATTAAGTAACTCTCCTCCTATGAGGAGAGTTTTTATTTTCCTTAAAAGTGAACGGTTGAAAATGGGGAATAATTTCTATATGATAAACGGCAGACAGGTTGGTCTTTTAAAAGAAAGTAGGTGCATCTTTGAACGAGTATAATATTATCGCCACGGCTGCCATGGGGCTTGAAGCCATCGTCGCCAAAGAAGTGCGCGATCTCGGGTATGAATGTGAAGTTGAAAACGGGAAAGTGATGTATAAAGGTGACACAAGGGCGATTGCCAGATCCAATATGTGGCTGAGAACGGCAGATCGGGTTAGAATCAAGGTTGGTGAATTCAAGGCGACATCCTTTGATGAACTGTTTGAAAAAACAAAAGCCCTGAATTGGGAGGATTATCTTTCAGAGGATGCTGAATTTCCGGTAAGCGGGAAATCCGTCAAATCGACATTATTCAGTGTTTCCGACTGTCAGGCAATCGTAAAGAAAGCCATCGTAAACAGATTACAGCACCATTATAAACGCACATCCTGGCTTGAAGAAAACGGTCCGCTGTATAAAATTGAAGTGGCGCTTCATAAAGACATAGCGACTCTCACAATCGACACGAGCGGCACTGGACTGCATAAACGGGGATACCGTACCGGACAGGGTGAAGCCCCGCTAAAAGAAACGCTGGCGGCGGCATTGATCATGCTGACAAATTGGTATCCCGATAAACCGTTCATCGATCCATTCACGGGTTCAGGAACGATCCCGATTGAAGCAGCCTTAATCGGACAAAACATCGCCCCAGGTTTCAACCGGGAATTTCTTTCAGAAGGCTGGAGCTGGATGAGTGAACAAATTTGGGATGAAGTGAGAATGGAAGCAGAAGGTCTTGCCAAGTATGATGAGCCGCTCGACATCGCGGGCTATGATATTGACCACAAAATGATTGAGATTGCCAAAGCAAACAGCATGGAAGCGGGGCTAGGTGACCTGATTAACTTTAAACAAATGCAGATCAGTGATGTGACGACACAGAAGCAATATGGCGTGATTGTCGGAAACCCTCCATACGGTGAACGGATCGGCGAGAAAATAGCCGTGGAGCAAATGTACCGGGAGATGGGACAGGCCTTAAGCAAGCTGGATACATGGTCAATCTACATCATTACCTCGCATCCTGATTTTGAAAAGCTATACGGCAAGCAGGCCACGAAAAAGCGCAAACTGTTTAATGGCTTTATCCGGACTGATTATTATCAGTACTGGGGAAAACGTCCGCCGAAAAATGTAGAATGATTAAACAATTGACCATCATCCATTGGATGATGGTCATGTCTGTTTAAATGCCATCAATCTTGATTTGAATGGCGCATCCTTAATCGCAGGTGATAGAAGTTTTTCTGTGCAGATAAAAGCAATTTTCATTCTTCCTCAATTTCCTTACAATGAGTAAGCTGAACGGATGTAATCTATTTCCTTTACTAACCCATCCCCCAGGGATATCTTTGGTTCATAGTCCAGCAGGCTGGCGGCTTTGGAAATATCTGCCCATGTATGTTTCGGTTCCCCGCTAATACTTGGTAAATAATCTACGTTTGCCTTCTTTCCAGTCTGCATTTCGATGAGGGAGATCACCTTATTAACAGAAGCCCGCTCTTTTCCGCCGATGTTGATCGTCTCTCCAATTACATCATCTTTATACATAATCGCAGCCGTTCCCTCCACACAATCACTCACATAGGTAAAATCCCTCGATTGTGTTCCATCACCAAAAATCGTCAACGGTTCTTCATGAAGGATTTGACGAATAAACCGGTGAAAAGCCATATCGGAACGTTGTCTCGGCCCGTATACAGTGAAAAATCTTACCGTTACAATAGGGATGCCAAAGCTTCTCTGATAAACATTGCACAAATGCTCACCTGTCAGCTTTGTGATGCCGTAAGGGGAAAGAGGAGAGAGGCGCGCATTCTCAGAGACCTTACCGTTCATTTCGCCATAGACGGAAGATGTGGATGCAAAAATGAATTTCTTAATTGGCTTAACCTTGACCGCCTCCAAAAGGTGCTGGGTGACGGCGATATTGTTAGAAAGATAGGGGCCAAAATCTTTCCCCCAGCTCGACCGGACACCTGGCATTCCCGCCAAGTGATAGATAATTGTAATATCTTCTAGCAATTTTGCTAAATCAGCCGTCAATAAATCAGTACTGACCAATGTAAAACGTGACTGGTTCAGCAGCTTGTTCAGATTGATTTGTTTTAGATTTTGGGGTGTCGGTCCAATAAAGGTATCGACTCCGATTACCTCATTATTTGTATCTGTTAAAAGCTTTTCGCAAAGATGTGAACCGATAAATCCGGCTGCCCCGGTGACGAGTATCTTCATGGCCTGGCAACCCCGATGTATTTAAATCCATGTTGCCGAACCGCATCCGGATCTATGCAGTTACGGGCATCCAAGATATAATCGCCTTTCATAAGCTTTTTCACTTGTGACCAGTTCAAATCTTTAAATTCATCCCAATCGGTAGCAATGATCACACAATCAGCATTTACGACGGCCGTTTCTATTTTGTCATGCTGAATTACATTTTTCTTATCGGTGAATGGAAGATGCGCTTGTGGATCATATGCGTGTACAATACAACCAAAGTCACTTAATTTCCCAATTAAAGAAACGGCAGGGGAGTACCTTATGTCATCGGTGTTTGGTTTGAATGCAATCCCCAAAACGGAGAACGTTTTTCCTGATAAATCCTTCATAAGCGACTTAAGCTTTTCGATATAAAGCTCAACCTGGGTGGAGTTTATCACCTGGACAGCCTGCAAAATATGCGGGGTAACATTCTTTTTCAAGGCACTATGCTCTAAAGACCTGACATCCTTTGGAAAGCATGAGCCTCCATATCCAATTCCTGAAGTAAGGAAATGAGGGCTTATTCTCGGATCCTTGCCAATTCCTTTTTTTACATCCTCTATGCTTACACCGTATTTATCACATATTCGGGCAATTTCATTAATAAACGAGATTTTTGTAGCCAAAAAAGCATTTGAGGCATATTTAATCATTTCGGCACCAGTTAAGCTTGTAATCACATAAGGGGCGTCTATTTTTTGATAAATTTCTTCAATAACGTGGAGGGACTTATCATCATCTCGTTGTTTGCCTACAACGATTTTATCGGGATGCATCATATCAAAGAGAGCCGATCCTTCTCTTAAGAATTCCGGATTCGAAACCACATTGAAAAGCTGCGGGTCGATTCCTTTTCGGATGAGGGAATGATAAATTTCTTCATTTGTTCCAGGAGGGACTGTACTTTTCATAACAATTGCTTTGTAGGATTCTATCGCTTCAGCAATTTCATCAATTACAGAAAATACATAGGTTAAATCAGTCCTGCCATCTGGCAATGGAGGGGTTCCCACGGTAATGAAAAGAATTGAAGAATTTTTTATATGTTCAGTGGTCGATGAACTGAAGGTCAAATTTCCTTTATTTTTCCTAATTAAGTCTGTTAGGCCCGGTTCATAGATTGGCACTTTCCCGCTCTGCAGCTGTTTAATCTTCTCCGTGTTTGAATCCACACAACAAATAGAATGTCCTAGGTCAGCTAGAACAGTTGCAGTGGTTAAGCCGACATATCCCGCCCCTATCACACAGATTTTCATGCCGATTCTCCCCTCTAATGCTCTAAGTTTCTATACCATATGAATGGAGAGTCCAAAATGAAAAGGCGTTTGCCCAAAATGAAAAGAATGTATGAACTGGTGCCTGATTATTAGTCGGACAAATTTCCTCAGGCAAAAGAAGGGAATACAATATAGGGAGTTAGAGCGAAGAAAGTGAGGAAACGAATGATAAAGAAAGCAATAATACCCGCGGCAGGTATTGGTACTAGGAGTCTTCCAATTACGAAGGTCATTCCTAAAGAAATGTTCCCAATCGGACTGAAACCCGCCATCGAATATATTGTTGATGAAGCTATATCATCAGGTATAGAACAAATATTGATAATAGTTTCCCGTTCGAAAAATTTGATCGTCGATTATTTTGATCACTCTTTTGAGCTTGAAATGTTTCTTGAACATGCAAATAAATCAGCACTGTTAAGTAAATTAAAGCTTCCAGATATTCAAATACTCTATACTCGACAGCCATTTGCTAGAGGATTAGGTGATGCAATAAGAATCGGAAAAAATTTTGTTGGAAATGATCCTTTCGCAGTATTGCTTCCTGATGATATTATCATCTCACAAAAAGGCGGTGGATTAAGCGAATTAATTGAAGTATATGAAAAGAACAAATCAACGGTAATAGGATTAACCAAAGTAGAAAAGGATCGTTTAGCAGATTATGGAGTGGTTAAAGGCCAATTGGTGGAAAATGCACTCTATAAAATACTTGATATCGTTGAAAAACCTCAAAAAAACCCGCCATCGAACCTTGCAGTAACAGGGAGATATGTATTTTCTTCGGATATAATGCCAATCCTGGAGAACTTAGAACCGGATATAGGAGGAGAAATTCAGTTAACTGATGCAATCAAATTATTGCTTAAAAGGAAGATCTGTTATGGGAAATTAATTTCTGGAGAGAGGTATGATATTGGTAAGGAAATAGATTATCTTGCTTTATTAAATTATGTGTATAAAGATTATGACAATTAAAACAGTTAAATGTTATTGCTCCACACTTATACTTGGTTTATCTCCTTGCGCCATTTATATTTATATCAGTTGGCAGAAAGCAATGATTGATATCATTCTTTCTGCTTTACATAACTTAGTTTATATATTAACTTAACAGAAAAAACTTATAAAATTTCAGTTTTCAAATAAATGGGGATAATTAGTGTTTCTTAATACTATTGTGTGAAACTTGTGAGACACGTTTAAAAGATATTGTTCTATGGATCTTCATCCGAAACTTTTTGATGATTAGGTAGTAGATTGATCTATACCATTTTATTACATGATATAGGAATTAGGAGACCCTTCAATTCATAAAATTGATCAATTTAAAGTAACCACTCTTTTTTTGGTGGTTATTTTTCCAAAAATAGAATTCTAATATTTTTTTAAATCAAGATTATTAAAAAGTTAAGTAAGTTGTACTAAAACGTTAGGTTCTCTGAAAACATATGATAGTACCATAAATGACCGCCGTTGTATCCCAACAGCAAACGTGCTGAAACATAGATGTGGAAAATGTATTTTTTTAGTCAACAACACTGACCATTATTCATTCATTTAAACTATTGTAGCTTTGGATAAAACAGAAAGTTTTCGGAAATTAAGGACTACTCTATAATAGACAGCTTTCCGGAAGATAAAAACCCGATATTCCAGGGTTATGGAAAATCGGGTATGGGATGATTATTAGTTGTCAAAAAGGTTTTTCAATTCGATGTTCACCTCCAAATATAGGAATATATGGCTCAGTTTGTTAACCTGATGAATCAATTCGACTTTAGTTCACATTCTGATTGATTCTCTAATCGATTCCCTGAGTGCTTCTCTAAGCATCCTTTTTATGGGTTCTCTAGTTGTCACTTTCTTCGACTTACTACGTGAATGTCTAGTTGATTTTTTTACCGATTTTGTACCCCTCTCTTTAACCGAGTCTTTAATCGGTTCACTACTACTGGTCTCTTTAATCGGGTTTATTGCTTCTCTATATAAGTTAATATTCAGCATTGTCATTTCCCTAAATAGGCTTATTAAATGTGTTTTCTTCAATTTTCTACTATTGGGTTTATGAATGGGTCTAATTACAGATTCATTTAATGATTCATTATTTAATTGATATTCTGATTCAGCGTTAGTTTGGTACTCTAATTCATTGTTTGAAAGGTATTCTGATTCATCGTTAGTTTGGTACTCTAAGTCATTGTATAGTTGATAATCTAATTCATAATCCAGATTAGTTGCGGAGTCATCGTTAGATTCATTATTAAATTGATATTCTGATTCATCGTTAGTTTGGTACTCTAATTCATTGTGTGGAAGGTATTCTGATTCATCGTTAGTTTGATACTCTAAGTCATTGTATAGTTGATAATCTAATTCATAATCCAAATTAGTTGCGGAGTCATCGTTAGATTCATTATTAAATTGATATTCTGATTCATCGTTAGTTTGGTACTCTAAGTCATTGTTTGGAAGGTATTCTGATTCATCGTTAGTTTGATACTCTAAGTCATTGTATAGTTGATAATCTAATTCATAATCCAGATTAGTTGCGGAGCCATCCTCAGATTCATTTTTGTTGAATACTTCCGTAGTTTCATTCAAGTCAGCCTTAGCAACAGGGGCAATAACCATCTGTTTCGCTTGCTCCCAAACATCCATTATTTCCGAAGCTACCCTGTCCCAACTATAACGGGAAATGGCAAGTTTTCTACCGGTTTCGCCCATTCTTTTCATTAGTGATTTGTTTGATAATAATTCTGATATTTTTTCAACAAAACAATCTGGATCCTCTGGCCGATCTACGATTAGTCCGTTCTCATTAGTCATTATAACTTCCGGATTTCCTCCGCGTGCCGTTGTAACGATGGGAAGACCTGCCGCCATTGCTTCATAATGGACCCGTGCCAGAGGTTCTTGCCATTGTGAGGTACAGACAAATAAATCAGCTGCTGCAAACCAGTTTTGGATTTCATCTGGTGCCACAAAACCCGTTGCTACGACTGGAATCGGAAGTTTTTTTGCCAAGGACTTAACATAGGCGATAAAATCGGTAACTTCATCTTGACTGAACCATTTACTCCCTACGATAACCAATGCTAAGTCTTTAAATTTTTTAGAAAGCTCTGGCAATGCCCTAACTAACTTATCGACTCCTTTGTTATGAGAAAGCCTCCCAGCATATAAAATCACTGTTTTATTCTCTAAACCGTGTGATGAACGAATTTCGTTGCGGATTTTTTGCATTTTTGGATGTTTTCCCGGTAAAAATCGTTCACTATCCACCCCTGAATAAATGGTTCGTATTTTTGAAGCGGCTTGTGGATATAAATTACGAATTACATTTCCAACATAATTACTGACCGTCACGATTCCTGAAACTTCTTCTAGTACTGTATTTGCTTCATCCGAATCAATTTTATCCGTGTTGAACATATCGTTATGCATGCTTAAGGTGATTTTTGCTTGAGGCGCTGCAGTGCGAACCGGTATTACGAGGCGTGGTCGGTTAAAGATGTGGATCAGATCAAATTGATGTGATTCAACATAGCGTACTACACCTTCACGATAGATTTCTAATATTTTTCCAGGAACACGTATATAACGAACTCCATCTATTGTTTCTTGGTCTGGAAGTGTGGGATCACTAATGCCAAGTATTGTAATATCGTGAATCTTGCTTAAATAAGGAATGTTGCCAGAAATATATGTTTGGATGGCGCCTCCTAAAACCGGAGGTACAGGCAGTTTTTCTGTACAAATCATCAATACTTTCATATTTATTCCATTCCCTCCCAATCGTGTTGAATTTCATTCAGTACAGGCCATTTTGTCTGATCAGTTTCAACAATCGTTTGAATTAATTGGGTAGTTTGGTCATTTAGAAATAATTCAGGTTCATAGACAACTTCTTTAATATTTTTGTAAAATTCATTGGGCAAGGACAAATCAATCATTAAAATTTCATATAGTTGAGACGTTATTGGATTTGCTTCATGGTAGGCCAAAATCATTTCCCGTACCCACTTTGCATCCCATCTGTATAAATCTGCCATTGTTCCGGAAATCAATTTTCTTAAATCGCGAATTGGAAGGTCAAACGCTACCCCATCCAGGTCGATTATCCACATTCCATCAGCTCCCATTTGACCATTGGACCATCCGTAATCCTGGTGAACAAGTCCCCAATATTGATTTCCTTGTTGTACTAGATCTAAATAGCAGGATTGATTGAGCCTTTCAAGACTTGTTCTGGCTTGCTCCTCAAATTTATCAATTACGTTCAATAAGGGTACACTTGCCGGCATTTCATCATAAGCTTTGGAAATATTTCGAAACCAATCCATTTTAGCTATCGTCTTTTCATAATTTTTTGGCCATTTATGCAGCCTTGAGGCAATCTCCGCTTGTTTTGGAGGAATATAACCTTTACTTAAGCGATGGAATTCACCAAGGGCAAGGCAAAGGTGTTTTGCCCCATCAAGATCTTTCGATACCGGTTGTAATGGCTCAATCCACTCAGCAACGAACCATAATTTATCTCCTGCCTCAACATAATTTGTTCCATCCTTAGTCGGCACAATTGCAGGTACTCTTGCGCCTTGGACATCAACTAAATATTCCTGAGCTCCTAAGCTAAACAAGCTTCTAGTCGGTCTTCGGTGAAGCAGCTTCAAGCTTTTTGGCCCTTCATTTGTTTCGAGCTTCCAAATAGCACCGCCCTTATCTGGCTTTGTTGTGATGACCTGCATGCTCTGTACCGAAAAGCTGTAATATTGAAGGACTTCAATACCTAAATTTTCAATGTATTCAGGAATAAAAAAATCATCAACAAGTTCATCAACTTCCCAGGGTACAATTGTTTGTGTCTCCACAGTATCCCTCCTTGGATATGAAAAGTAAATTGACTTCCAGAAATTCAATATGCACTTATGCTCTGTCTCAGCTCTTTGGACATCGCTTCATAAATCATGGTGGTGAAAAATGGATTAAAAGAGATATGACGGAGTCGCTAATCAATGCGTATTGAATATTTATATTAGACTATGCACCAGAGAAACATTTGTATAGGACAGCTCAACTATATAATATGCAATAAAAAAATGTACGGGCAATTTTAGATAATATCGTTGCAACGGACAGAAGGATTCTAGTGCAAGGTGAGCCTGTAAACAATATGATTAGACCCAACGCGGGAAAAGAAAACAACAAGCCTGTTAACGAGGGCTTGTTGTTTTGAGAAAATTGCCGGAAAACGGACTTTATTTTAAAAAAACTCTGTCAAGTCATAATTAACCATTTCATTCCTCTCTTATCCTTTGATATATCTTATTTAGAGTATAAGACAGGGGGTCTCCAATGCTATCTCCGGAAATTGTTGTATTATAATCTAAGTTTTCGAGTTCGAAGCAAATGAAAAAACCGCAATGTAAATGCCAAAAATCCTTAAACTAGTCTTGTTTGTAGAACCTTAGGCTAAGCACTAACATAACCAGATTTCTTATAATAAGTACTACCTTTCGCTATTAATCTTCAAAATGAGTATAAAAATAAATTTATACTTAAACACTGTTTTTTATGTTAACTAGATAAAATAATGGATAAATTGTCAATTGAATTATCAATCAAGTTCACATTCAATGAATTTGGCAGGAAATTCTCTTTATATGCCATGATTGAGTATTTTCCATTAGGAATGTCGTTAAAAGAGAAATTTCCTTCAATATCTGTTCTTGTAGTGATCAATAAAATATTTGAATGATCTATCAGATGCACAGAAGCCTGCTCAATCCCATGATGAGCGGCATCCACAACTATCCCTTTAATATTGCCATTCTGAATGGAACTTAAGATGGATCCTTGGGGTGTGTGAGTTGCTTCCAATGCTGAAAGAAAGGCCATATCAATTATATCGATGCCCTGATGTTTTATTTGTTCAGATGCAATGTTTTTCATTGTGTGCTCATAAATCTCTACCGTCTTATCGACCATCCTATCTAGCAACCAAGTTTTTTCTGCCCATTGCCTGGCAGCGGCACCTATTTCTTCCCTAAGCTTAGCTGAATGCAGCAATTGGCTCAAATATGTTGTCAGCGGTTCACTGTCCCCTGGTTTTACCAAAAAACCGGTCACTTCATGTTCGATCATGTCAGGAATACCTCCTACATTGGTAGCGACAACCGGTTTTCCAGCCATTTGGCCCTCCATTACACTGAACGGTAGTGTATCGTGAATGGAGGACAGCACAACAATATCCGAAGCGGAAAGTAGGGCAGGGACATCATCCCTTTTACCTAAAAAAAGGACTTCATTGGTTAAATCGAGTGAGTTTACTTCCTTCATCAGATAATCCATAAACATGCCGTCCCCTATAATCCAACATACAAAAGAGTGGCCCGTATCTTTCAAATCCTTTAGTGCATGCAACAAGTAGGAATGGCCTTTAATGGGAACAAGGCGTGCTGGACAGGATATGACAGGCCTGTTATCACTAGTAGGAGTCAAGACATGTGCCTCAGATAGACTTGTATATGTTGAATCATCAATGCCATAAGGGAGTATGGTGATTTCTGAATTTATTTCCCCTAAATTGTTGAACTCATTACGTAACCAATGGCACGGCAAAATCACATGATCTGCAGAACGAGCGCTGAAAAGTTCTTCAGACGCAATGTAATGTAATTCTGTCTCTGTCTTCCTTTCATGCTCACCATTGGAGAACCATTCTCTCGTTTTACAGTTATGGAAAGTAGTAACTAAAGGGATATGAGGAGATTTTATTTTATGGAAAACTCTAGTGGAGATAATGTCTTGAGTATGGATAATATCATATTTATCAAGATTAATTTTCCGCACCACTTCCTGAAAAGTATATACCTCCAATTCCCTCCATATCATCCATTTAGTAAAATGAGGGAATTTTGTATTGTACATTTTCGTGAGCAGATTCTCTAATTCTCTCCGGATCGGTTCTTTTTCCAAAGTAGTCATGCCTAAAAATATTTCGTTCATACCTGGCTTATGCGCAACAATATCAACTTCATGACCTAAGCTGGATAATTTGTTACTAAGATTATAGAGATAGCTTGCAACACCACTAGCACGGGGATAAGATTTGTAGTTTGCCAATAATATTTTCATCAGGTTAATCCTTCCTTATGCTTCATACATCCGTATGGTAAATAAATTGCATTTAGTTCATCCCTAAATACATACGTATTTTTGATAGGAGTCCTTATCGTTTATAATATGGAACCGTTAAGAAAAATGATTAAGCGTTTGCCACTGCCATACCGCATTTTAGTTCTAATAGGTACAGATATACAGTACGTTTCGATTTTTTCGGCATACATTGATGATAAAATGCTAGGAGGCCGGAATTCATGACCTGTACAATTCTCTTGATCAGGCACGGGGAAACAGAATGGAACTTACAGCGGCGCTTTCAAGGGAGGGCGGATATTTCTTTAAATGATAGGGGTTACATTCAAGCTGAAAAAGTAGCGCATGCCTTGGTAGGGCAGCAAATCAATCTAATATATACAAGTCCTCTTACCAGAACAAAGCAGACGGCAAAAGTGATTGGCCATAAGTTGAAAGTCGATGTTTTGGTAAGACATCCATTAATCGAGCGTTCTTTTGGTACTTTGGAAGGAATGCTACGAACGGAAGCGGAGGAAAAGTGGGGAGGAATAACGGATAAAATAATCGTAAAATGCGGTGGGGAAGCGGTTGAAGATGTTCAGACAAGAGGTTGGGCTGTATTACAGGAAATAAGGAAACGGCATATAGATCAAATCATTGTAGCAGTGTCCCATGGAGCTTGGATAAGCGCCATTACAAGCAAATTAAGATCTTGCCTGAACGAAATTGTTTTTGGTAACTGTAGCATTACCAAATTGGTTTGCAATGATCATGATGAATGGAATATTTCTACCGTAAATTTGTTACTCAGCTAATTTGTGTATGTTATTTGAATCGTATCCAAGTAGATTTTACCTAAATTTAATATAAGGACTGTATTTCAATTGCTGTCTTTGCAAGAAAGTGATTTCCATATATATTGCTTTTTTTTTTTGCAGTGGAAAAGCATGGTAATCAATTACCTTTCTTGTTGAGAAATGTTCCAATATTTATAAACAGCTTGTACAAAAAATGGGCGGTCAAATTTAGAACCAATACATAGAATAAAATATGCCACTGTACTCGTCCCTAAATGGATAGCGCCAGCTCAAGCAAGCTTTAAATGGGAAACAGCAACTTCAATTCAGATAAATTAATTGCTTAGGACAAACTTGATCAGCGAAAAAGATCCGTTAATGGAGCAACTAACCGATGCTCACCTATCAACTAAGGAACGGGGATTGAATGATGTATCCACGAATAAATAATCTTAGGCCTGATCCTCCGAGAATCAGTGAAAATTAGGGAAAAACCGGTTTAATAAGGAGGGACAAAACTTGAAAATATTATTAGCCACCTATTGGTTTATGCCACATGTTGGTGGAGTTAATGAATATGTCAATCTATTAAAAAAGGAACTTGAACTTCTGGGCCATGAAGTAGATGTTCTGGCACATCACCCAGACATGGTCGATTATTATCTAGTTAATGGCGATAAAAAAGAGGGTAAAATGAAAATAAAAGCCATCGTATACGAAAAGGTCAATCAATTTTATCAAAGATTTTTACCCCATGTAGAGCCATGGGTCCGATGGAGAGATATTGAGCGTTATACAATGGAGCTATGTGCTGTATTATTTGATTTGGACCAGTATGATTTGATTCATACCCAAGATATCATTTCCACGAGAGCATTATGGAGAGTGAAACCTAAGCACGTTCCATTAATATCAACGATTCATGGATTATTGGCCAATGAACATGTCATTGCGGAGGATATTCCCGGCAAAGACAGTGTCCATTGGGTTTATGTAAGTGATGAGGAATTTTATGGTGCCACTTCCTCCGATAGGACAATCGTACCTACATCATGGCTGCATGGTGAATTGACCAAAAACTTCCAGGTACCCTCTGAACATCTCGGAGTCATTCCATATGGCATGGATATTGAATCATTTATGAAACGCTATCGTGAGCCTAATGAGTTTGAACATATGAAAAAAGAAAATAGCTGGCTCATTTTGTGTCCGGCACGTCTAGTTCCTGTAAAAGGGCATAAAACTTTGTTACATGCCTTACATTCACTAAAAAATACAAGGACCGACTTTGTTTGCTTGTTAGCAGGAGATGGGGATTTAAGGGAGAGACTGGTCACAATCGTTGAGGAGTTAGATTTAGAAGCACATGTCAAATTTTTAGGGGATCGAGACGATGTCCCATCTTTAATGAGAATTGCTGATATCATGATCTTACCATCCTTACAGGATAACTTACCGTTCTCCATTATGGAGGCACAGGTCGTAGGACTACCCGTGATCGCTTCTACTGCAGGTGGCATTCCGGAAATGGTCATAGATGGCGAAACAGGATTATTATTTGAAAAAGAAGATAGTGACGCATTGAGGGAACAAATTGTAAGACTTATAGGGGATAGACAGCTATATCAACATTTACATGATATGGAAAAGCGTATCGGCCGCAAAAAATGGTCCTCCAAAGCATTAGCTGTCAATACGATAAAAGAATATATCAAAGTTCTCAAAGGCTTTCAAGAATTACCTTCTTCTAATGAAAAGAAAGCTGGGATGTGAGATTTTGAAAAAAAATATATTTGCTTATTCTTTCGATAAGAAGCCTGATCCGAGACAGTGGACAGCATTAAAGAATAGACTTTCTTCTTCCTATTCCCTGCCTGATACAGAGATGCTTTCGAATCTACATCGATCCACGATTCCAATAACAACTTTGCCGGTTCACGAGTGGCTGGAAAATGATAAGGAAATCACCTTTAAAGATGAGGAAGAGCTTTTAAAACAAATAGGGCATCTACTGCCAGAGGATTATATAATCCCTGATGTCATACGTTTAAAAAACATTTTTATAAAATAAAAGCTTTGAAGCTTTTCACTGTAATGCAGCATAGTCTACTATTTGGAATGTCTCCATTTGGTATACTATGTTTTTTTATACAGTCTTTTATACCAATTCAAAGAATAAACAAACGTATGCCGCGTATAATTTGTCCAAGCATATGGAAGGTCATAGACATATCCTATTAAAAGACAATACCTATTTAATTAATAGGCATTGTCGTCATTAATATTACAAGGAGGAATACAGTTAATGACTGAAAGAAGTACACACAGTACCAAGGAACTTGAGAAACAAATCCTCGAATTCTTGCAAGCTGAACTAGATTCAATATCAGGACATTACCATGAGCTCATTCCATCCCAATTATTACCCGAAGACAAATTAGGATGGATCTTCAGGGCTAAAAAAGCTGGCTTATTTTCCGGAGGCATGAATCAATATTATATGACACCAGCCGGGAATAACAGGAAGGGAGATTTATCCTTTTTGTCAGAATCCTTTGATTCAAGGGATGAAAAACTAAAAAGGTTGATTGATTACGTTTTGGACACTGAGCTTCAAAACATTCCCCTGCATATTCAAGAATTAATCCCGCTACACTCCACTGTTGAAGAAAAACTAGCATGGATCCGCAAGGTAAAGGAAAAAGGAGCTCTTTCATTCGGAATGGCTAAAACTCCTAATATGCCCCAAAATAAAGGATTAGGGACGGCCCCTTTTACAGGGCCTGGAACTGCTCCAGGGACAGGGCCTGGAACTGCACCTTGGCTAGAAATCCAAAATACAGACATGTACATGAACATGCCTTCTGGAGCAACAAATGTCCAAAAAATATCTATAGTAAAAGTGGATAATGACGAAGATGCAGATATGGAAGAGGATGCTGAACAGTTTGATAGTGAATTGTCCCGGCTGAATGAAGTTTTAATATTACAAAGTAAAAATAAAAGAGAGCCTGAAAAGCATGAGGAAAACCATACAGAAACAATTCGGGAAAACGATGCAGAAAAAAATTTGGAAAACCATGCAGAAACAATTCAGGAAGACGATGCAGAAAAAAATTTGGAAAACCATGCAGAAACAATTCAGGAAGACGATGCAGAAGAAAATTTGGGAAACTACCCAGAAGCACAATAGAAACAACCAAAAACAGAGTAAGGGGACTGAACCAAAAGACAGTCCCCTTACTCTGTTTAATTTTACTTTTTGGGATTTATGAATTTCCCTTTCTTATGATATTGATGGTCTGTAGTGAATAAAGAGATGGCACCTTTTAATACACCCTCATGTCGAGTGGCTAACGAGCTTATCAGTAATTCTGCTTGTTTATCTCCATTGATATCCCCAGCTGCTATAGAAGCACTAAAGAATACGTTGTCTTCCCCGTATATTTTTTTGATGGCCTTACCGGTTGTCCCGTCTAGAATGATTACATAGCTTCCACTGGTTCCGCCTATAATTTCTTTGACGCCATCACCATCCAAATCATATAAAAGGATTTTTTTCCCGAGCGATAATTGATGATAGTCACCAGAAACTCCAAACAGTAATTCACCTTGACCTGAAAAGGCTAGAATATTTCCGTTTTGAATAAATCCATTGGAGCTTGTCAAACCACTGCCGATGATAATCTCCGCTCGTTGATCACCGTTTACATCAGCAGCTCCTAAGGATGTACCAAGGCGATCCCTTGATTTTGTACCTTCGAGATGAAACAGTAATTCCCTATTTATTCCTGAATATACATAAACCTTTCCACATCTTATCTTTTCTTCAGTGGATGCTTCGGGAGCCCCTATGATGATGTCTTGGTGGCCATCATTATTAATATCAGCGACCGCAAGAGAGTAACCAAATTGTTCCTTCTCAGAAATTGAAAAAGAATGAAGGAGAGAAGCATCCTTACCAGAATATACCTCTACTTTACCTGTATCCCTTTTGCCTTCTTCATCAAAGAGGGAGGATGAAATGATTATGTCATCAAAGCCATCCCGGTTAATATCCCCCGCAGCCAAGGTGTAACCTAATCTTTGATAGCTTTGACTTCCAAAGATAGTTGTTAATAGTTTACCTGTTACACCCGAGAATACACGAACTGCCCCGCATTCTATCGATTCTTCATTTCCCTCATATGGGGAAGAGATCATAACTTCTGGAATACCATCACCATTTACGTCACCAAGTGCTACGGCATACCCAAAGTGGACATAATTATCCTGTCCGCCCCATTCAAATAGAACACGTTTATCTTTACCCTTCATCACGGTTACCTTACCAGAGCTAATTCGCTCTTCTGGGTTAACGCTATTTTTACCAGTAATAACTGTAGCTGTCGGGGAAGAAACAATAATTTCATCGATCCCGTCTCCATCAATGTCCCCAACTTCTATATGGTTTCCAAATAAATCTATGCTTTGCTCTCCGTACCAGATATCCATAAGATAAAAAGGCTTATGTTTCACTTAATGATTCCTCCTGACGGTATCTGGGTCCCATAAAAATGGAATTTAGATCCGTGATTATCTTCATGCCATCACCCTAAAGCGTGGACAAAGTGTTGCTTGAATATTTTATGCAACCTACTCTCACTATTTGATAGGTTAGAAGACTATTTTATATGTGCAGTTACCACATTTTGATAGTGAATATTGTTATATTTGGCAAAACCTAGGATGTTACCAAAGATCTTAATACATCATTTACGGAGGAATTTACTTTGATCGTTTAGAAGGATTAAACAGAAGCAAGGTGACACAAAAGGGTTAAATATGACAGTAAAACATTTTAGATAGATCCGTCTTGCTGCGACCAGTCAAAAAGTCGATAAATGATGGAGGTGAACTTTTTATGTCGGAAAAAAGGCATTAAGCATAAAAAAAGCGCACTCCTTACAAGTTGTATACACCGATGACGAGTCTCTTACGCTGACGGTTAAGCAAATTTATGCGAGCCAACCGTATATTTTGTAAGGTATAAAAAAAGCACTCTCCTTAAGGAAGAGTACTTTTTAAATATATTCATTATTATTGTGCAATTAGTCCTCTTCGCTATCGTCATCATCATCATCATCATCATCGTCATCATCATCATCATCATCACTATTCGCAGCAGCGGAATCATCATCATCGTCATCATCGTCGTCATCGTCATCGTCATCATCGTCGTCATCATCACTATTCGCAGCAGCGGAATCATCATCATCGTCATCGTCATCATCGTCATCGTCATCATCGTCATCGTCATCATCGTCATCGTCATCATCGTCATCGTCATCGTCATCGTCATCATCGTCGTCATCGTCATCGTCATCATCGTCATCATCATCGTCGTCATCGTCATCATCATCATCATCATCGTCATCGTCATCATCATCATCGTCATCGTCATCATCATCATCGTCATCATCATCATCGTCATCATCATCATCGTCGTCATCATCGTCATCGACATCATCATCGTCATCATCATCGTCATCATCGTCGTCATCGTCATCGTCATCGTCATCGTCATCATCGTCATCATCATCGTCATCGTCATCATCATCGTCATCATCATCGTCATCGTCATCATCGTCATCATCATCGTCATCGTCATCGTCATCATCATCGTCATCATCATCGTCATCGTCATCTTCGTCGTCATCATCATCATCGTCATCGTCATCGTCATCATCATCATCATCGTCATCATCATCATCGTCGTCATCGTCGTCATCATCATCATCGTCATCGTCGTCATCGTCATCATCATCATCATCATCACTATTCGCAGCAGCGGAATCATCATCATCGTCGTCATCATCACTATTCGTAGCAGCGGAATCATCATCATCGTCGTCATCATCACTATTTGTAGCAGCGGAATCATCATCATCATCATCATCATCATCGTCATTATCACTATTCGTAACAGCGGAATCATCATCATCATCGTTAGGGTTAAGGGCTTGGTTGTTCACTTGATCGTTCTCTTCTTCATCTTCCTCTTTATCTTCTTGTTCGCTTTCTGCTTCAGAGACAGATACAGCACCGTCGGTATAAATAACTTTTGATATTAGTTTTTCAATATTTTTTTTCATTAGTGCCTCTGAAATCTTTATTACGGCTTCTTCAAGAGTCAGCTCTTCGTTCAACAATAATTTATTTTTTTCATTATTTTCTTCCATTGATTTTCCTCCTATATTTTATAAGCTCAATTAATAGCTATCAGTTCATAAGTATTCATTAGGGGGAATTTTGTATAATGAAATAGCGGAGAAATGAGAAGTTATTAATGCGGGCACAACATGTCTATCTTCTACAGACTGATTATTATTTAAATAAAGAAGGGTATTTTTCGATTTAATCGTACTTTACAAAAAAAGCAATAAAATGTTTTATCAAAACAGGATAAGCCGTAAATCCGGTGAAATTCATTAAAGTTAATCATATTTTCTAAAAGGTATTTATGAGTCTGCTTCTGCTTATTCAAAATAAAACTTGATTACGCAACAAATTAGACAACTTTGTATAAAAGCCTCGGTAGAGTATTATCAGCCTGGTCATAATTATAAAAAGACGGTAAAGAATAACCTCCTCATCTTCAGCATAAAATGAATGTATCTTTTTTTGAGGAAGAGGGGTTAATGACTGTGAATGAAAAACTAGTGGATTTTGAATTAATCACAAAAGCTTTACATACTTCTTTTGAAACGATAAAACGAGATGGAGAAAACAGTAGTAGTTTGATTCAATTAAAAGATGCAGAAAAAAATCTTTACCAAGCACTATCATTCTATCTCCAGAAAGAAAATGGTAAAAATAGTTAACCTATATCTTTTGAATCATGCAGTTCCTAAAGGAGATAAGTGTAAATGCCATTAGCCATCTGGGAACTAGGATGGCTTTTGTCTTGACGTCTCCCTTATAATAGGTGATAATTAAATGTTGCTATTCAACATAATTTGAGCAGCTAACTTTTTTCAAATTAGCTGGTATGATAGATAAAAAAGGGGAGAACCACAATGCTGCAGACGCTGCCTTTTCCAATCACGAAGGACGATTCTTTTTATGATAAGCTTTCCGAGTGGATTGGGGATGTATTTTACGATATTCTGCCTGAAAAAGGATTTGAAGAACGCGATGAGCAGATTTTTATGGCGTTTCAGCTTGAAAAGGCTTTTAAAGAAAAAAACATTGCTTTTGCCGAAGCAGGTGTAGGGACTGGGAAAACGCTTGTTTATCTGCTTTATGCAATTTGTTACGCCCGATACACAAACAGGCCGGCCATTATTTCATGTGCCGACGAAACATTGATTGAACAGCTTGTTAAAGAAGAGGGCGATATCCAGAAAATCAAAAATGCACTCGGCATTTCGGTAGATGTCCGTCTTGCCAAACACCATGATCAATATGTTTGTCTGAAGAAGCTTGAACATGCAGTGGAATCTGTGGATTCCGAAGGGATTGACCAGCTTTTTGATGAGCTTCCAAAATTCGTTTATGACGGTAGCTCGATGTCGTCTTACACTCCCTACGGTGACCGCAAGCAATACCCGTACTTGAACGATGAAGACTGGTCAAAGGTCGGCTGGGATCAGCTCCAAAACTGTTTTACATGTGATTTGCGCCATCGCTGTGGCCAAACGCTTTCAAGAGACCATTACCGGAAATCAGCCGATCTGATCATCTGCTCACATGACTTTTTTATGGAGCATGTATGGACGAAGGATAAACGAAAGCGTGAAGGACAGCTACCGCTGCTTCCTGAGCATAGCTGTGTTATTTTTGACGAAGGACATTTGCTTGAATTTTCCGCACAAAAAGCATTGACCTATAAGATTGGCGAGCAGACGCTGGCTACGGTCCTGCAATCGTTAACTAGCAATGATGTCCGGGATGAAACGCTGTACATCATCGAGGAATTAATTGACTTGAATGAGGAATTCTTCAACTTCCTTGGCAAAATCGCCATACCAGTACTTGGTTCCAACCGATATCAAATCCCTGCCAACGACAAAGTGGGCGAACTTGCCCAAAGGCTTCATGAACTGGTTGAAAAGCTGGAAGAAAACCTTGTATTTGAAGCGGAAATGTATACGATTAATGAATACGATTTGAAGGTCACGGAAGAATATATAGAACAGCTCGGCTATTCACTTTCGCTGTTTTTACGGAAACAGCAGGCTGTGACCTGGTTCGAGGAACATGAAGGATCGAAAACATTAGTGATCATGCCCCGGTTGGTGAAGGATATTTTGGCCGAAGAGGTCTTTTCGAAAAAAATGCCTTACATCTTTTCATCTGCGACGCTTTCCGAAGATAAATCCTTTGATTACATTGCGGATAGCCTTGGCATTAAAAATTATACCAGTTTCTCCGTGGATTCTCCGTTTGGCTATGATGAAGTAATGAGCATTTCCATGCCGGTTTTCGATAATAATAATTTTGCCGAAAAAATGGCGTACACCTTAAAATGCGCGGAGGAAGGAAAAGGGGGAACACTGGTTTTATTCCGTTCGAAAGAAGAACTGCAATGGTTTAAAGATAATGCACCACCATCTAATCAGCCATTCTATTATGAAGGTGAATCAGAGATCAGTGATCTCGTGAAAAAATTCCAGGATGAGAAGAAATCCGTGTTGCTTTCCTATCATTTATGGGAGGGACTTGATATTCCCGGAGATTCTTTGAAGAATGTCGTGATTTTCTCGTTACCTTTCCCGCCGCATGATCCTGTATTTGAAGCAAAGCGCGGGGCAAGCGAGAAACCTTTTGAACAAGTGGACCTGCCTTACATGCTGCTTCGTTTGCGTCAGGGAATCGGCCGCTTAATCCGGACATCGCAAGATTCAGGGACCGTGCACATTCTCACTGAAAAAAACCTCGATGAGAGTGTTTTGAACAAGATTGTTGCGGTCTTGCCTACAACTGTAAATGTTTAAAGGTAACTCGTTAGGCTGTCGATATAATCGGCAGCCATATTTTTAATAGGATATTTACTGAATACTATTGACTTGAGAATGATTATCATTATAATTGAGAATGAAAGTCATTATTAATATACATAAAGGAGAAAATAATATGAAAAAAATATGGTTTGGATTTTTGTTTATCCTTTCGTTCGCTCTATTAGCCGCCTGTTCAGGTGGAAATGACGAATCACAACCGAACGGTAATGATTCGAAAAAGGAAGACAAGGGGGCCGTCAACCTTTACACAAGCCGGCACTATGAAGCAGATGATGAAATTTACGCTGCTTTTACCGAGGAAACCGGCATCAAGGTGAATGTGGTTAAAGGAGAAGAGAATGAATTAATCGAGCGCCTTTCCAGAGAAGGGGCGGCTACCGAAGGCGATCTGTTTATGACATCTGACGCGGGAAGGCTGCATTGGGCGAAAGATAAAAACCTATTGCAAAGCGTTGACAGTAAAACACTTTCGAACAATATCCCCGAAAACCTCAGGGATAAAGACAACCAATGGTTCGGGCTAACCAAACGGGCGCGTGTTATCGTATATTCCAAAGATCGCGTTCAACCTTCTCAGCTGTCTACGTATGAAGATTTGACAGAAGCAAAATGGAAGGACAAAGTTTTGGTTCGACCTTCAGAGAATGTTTATAATCAGTCTCTTTTAGCTTCTTTTATTTCCTTGAACGGTGAGGAGAAAGCGAAAGATTGGGCAGAGGGAATCGTAGGAAATATGGCAAGAGATCCGCAGGGGAATGACCGCGACCAGGCAAAAGCAATCGTAGCCGGTGAGGGTGACGTTGCGATCATGAATACGTATTATATCGGCGTTATGGCAAACTCCGAGGATCCGGAAGAAGTGAAAGTTGCTGAACAAGTCGGTGTCTTTTTCCCGAACCAGGAGACAAATGGGACACATATTAATGTGAGTGGCGTTGGGTTAACTAAGCACGCGAAAAACAAAGAAAATGCGATTAAACTTATGGAATTCTTATCAAATGAAAAATCGCAGGGCAAATTTGCCGAGACGAATTTCGAATACCCGGTAAATCCAAATGTCGAACCTTCTGAATTGCTGAAATCATGGGGTGACTTTAAAGCCCAGGAACTCAATTTATCTGAGCTTGGGGAAAACAATGCGGCCGCAGTGAAGTTATTCAATGAGGTTGGCTGGAAATAATTCGTCTTTCCTTTTTTCCTTGTCACAGGTACAATATACTTATAAAATAGAGCCGTATCTCATATTTGTGATACGGCTCTATTTTTTAGATGATTGAATTTTTATAAATTGGTTGGGAATGATTGAATTTGATTCGGCAAATAAAGAAACATGTAAGCTCATGGGCATTAGCTAGTTTTTTATTAATTATCATCATCATGTTGCCTACCCTGTTTATCGGGGTTCAATTTTTTTCAGAAACAAGTGAAAACTGGCAGCATATTAAAGAGTTTCTATTAACTGACTATATTCTTAACACAATGATTCTTGTATTAATTACAGGATTTTTTACGATCATAATCGGTGTAAGTATGGCGTGGTTTATTTCGGCCTATGATTTTCCTTTTAAGAACTTTTTTAAATGGGGCATCATTCTACCGCTGGCGATCCCCCCTTATATCGGGGCTTATACCTATCATGGGATTTTAAATTACACCGGCGTTCTCCAGGCCACTCTGAGAAACAATTTTGATGTTGGAGTGAACCAAAAATACTTTACTATCATGAATATGCCGGGAGCCATCTTCATTTTCACGATGTTTTTGTTTCCTTATGTATATATCATTACGAAAAGCTTTTTGGAAAAACAATCGGCCTCACTCGTTGAAAATGCTCGACTGCTAGGAAGGAATTCCTTTGCTATTTTCTTTCGGATCGTGTTGCCTATATCTAGGGCATCGATCATAGGTGGGGTTAGCTTAGTGATGCTAGAGGTGTTGAATGATTACGGTGTTGTAAAATATTTCGGCATTCAGACCTTCAGTACAGCGATCTTCCAGACATGGTTCGGCATGGCTGACGTTGGCTCTGCAATCAAGCTATCAGGAATTTTGATGTCTATCGTAATTTTTATTTTACTTATAGAAAAGCTGATCAGAGGACGGAAACAATTCAGCTATTCGACTTCGAAGGTCCGCCCGCTCCAAGCAATGAAATTAAGCGGGATCAAAGGTTGGCTGATGTTTTCTTATTTCATTGTCGTGTTTTCTTTAGCCTTTTTAATCCCGTTTGTGCAATTGATCCAGTGGACGGTGATGACTTATGAAAAAGTAATAAGCGAGGAGTTCATTACTTTAATATGGAATTCAACCTTTGTTGCTTTTGTGGGTGCCTTTTTCATAGTATTCACCGCCTTGATCATCGCTAATTTCAATCGTTTAAATCACGGACTTATCGCTAATCTATTTTCTAAAATAATTGTGTTCGGCTATTCCATACCCGGGGCAGTGATCGCAATCGGGGTGCTTACTCTTTTTATCGCCCTTGATCGCCAACTCTTTGCATTTTATCATGCTATCGGAATCCAGCCGACCTTAATATTGAGCACGAGCATTGCCATGCTGATATTCGCTTATGTGATCCGTTTTTTAGCCTTAGGATATAATTCAATAGACTCGGGATTTGAGAAAGTCGGACTCACGTTCACAGAAGCATCCAGGACGCTTGGAATGACGGTCACGCAAACTTTCTTTAAAGTCGATCTTAAAATGATCAAAGGTGCTGTGTTCGGTGCATTCATTCTCGTCTTTATTGATATTTTAAAAGAATTGCCGCTTACCTTGATTTTACAGCCATTTAATTTCTATACCCTTGCCACTAAGGCATTCCAGTATGCCGGGAATGAGATGATCCATGAAGCAGCGCTGGCATCGATTTTGATCATCATAATCAGTGGAATGTCCATCTACTTCTTTCATAAGGTTTTAGAAAAGGAGCCGAGCTAATGTTTGTACATGTTAACAACTTACAATTTCAATATAAAAATGCTACGGAACAAACGATTCATGACTTTTCGCTTGCGATTGAAGAAGGGGAAATTGTCTCTATCCTTGGAAATAGCGGGAGCGGAAAGAGTACGATTCTTCGATTAATAGCCGGTCTTGAAGTTCCAAAAAGCGGCTCCATTATAATAAACGATCATATCATGTCTGACGGTATCCATTTTGTACATCCTGAAAAACGGGGAGTGGGTATGGTTTTTCAGGATTATGCCCTATTTCCTCATATGACCGTTGCCGACAATATCAAGTTTGGACTTAAAAGAATCAACAAAAAGCAAAAAAAAGAGCGGTTGGACGAAGTGCTTAATTTAGTCGGATTAACTAACTTTAGTAAACGTTATCCATATGAATTGAGCGGCGGTCAGCAGCAGCGGGTTGCCTTGGCACGGGCGTTGGCTCCCAATCCATCGTTGCTAATGTTCGACGAACCTTTCAGTAATCTCGATGCAGAGCTGCAGCTCAAAATTCGGGATGAGCTGCGTACCATTATCAAAAAAACAGGTATCACATCCATTTTTGTTACACATGACCGGGAGGATGCGAGATCCCTCGCGGACCGAATTGTCATCATGCAAGAAGGTACAGTCGCACAAGAAGGAAAGCCGTGTGATTTGCTTGTCGAAGATATGAAACAAAGTCCTGTATTCAGGTGATAGAGTATCTATATACTTTGGAAGAGTATATAGATACTTTTTTAGAAGATAAGTATACCTTTTTTAATTAAAAAGATTTCCAACTACGCAGGATTTATAATCCAAACTGGAGATTTATCCAAACTCGGGATTTTTTATCCGAACTCAAGATTTATTGTCCAAACTCAGCCTTTATTATCCGACTTCAAGATTTATTATCCAAATACCAGAATTACGTTTGCCACAGAACGTGGCAGTTTTTAGTCGATGTTCCATACTTGCAGGGCGCTTACGCTTTTCTAATTTAAAAGAAGTCGTAGAAGAATGGGTGCCGTTTTGGAAGCAGTGATTCCAATTTTTGAATCTCTTCCGAAGAACCGGATACCCTGCCAATTTCTTGTAAGGCGATAGGCCGCATATAGCTCAGCATAGCAGCAGCTAAAGCGTTGATATCCATATGAATTCCTTTTTGTTTAGAATCAGAGTTATTCTCATTGTTCAATACGGTGATTTTGCCGTCCTTAAGCAGAACAGACTGATTATTCCATTCCGCAAAGGAATCCGTAATATGTAAAACAATTTCATCTTCAACATTCTCCCATTGAAAATCATATTGCTGGAAAAACGAGCTAATATCCACGATTCTGATCATAAAGTAAGGAACAACTTCCATTTTGACCCTCGGTTCCTTCAAGCTGAACATCAGCGGGTCATTTTCATAAGTGGTCATCTCTACCTCCTGCAGCATGGAATCATGCTGGCAGATGAAATTCCATAAACCGCTTCTCGCTTCATTGTCCACGACAACAAATTCAGCAATCGTCATTTTTCTGTCTTTGATTTCATAGATCATGTAGCCGGTTGCGTTGCTTTCTTTATTGAAGTAAACGGCCCCCTTGCTACCTCCATAAATGGCGTTGGTCCACCAGTCCTTGTCTCGCGCAAGCATCCCGTTAAATGGTTTCGCAAATTGGTTATACACCCGCTCGATTGCTTCAGGATGCGATTCTTCATCGAAACGATTTACGATACCGGTGACCTGTTCTTTCATAACCAGATCAGCTTTTTTGAGCGTCACCTTTAATCTGTTTGCAAAAAGCTCCCACCCGTACTTCCTATAGAATGGCACAGAAAAAGGATGTAGCATCGATATGCTGTGGCCGTTATCTTTCATAAATTGCAGCGAATGGGACAGCAGTTCGTTTACATGTCCTTTTCTCCTGTGTTCAGGATAAGTCGCAACGCCGGCAATTCCACCCATTTTCAGGGCTTTCTCGCCCATGAAAACCTCAAGCGAAAGCAGGTGAAGCTTTGCTGCAACGCTGTCATTTTCCAATACCCCGAATAATTTGTGTTTTTCAAGATTACGCAATCGCTTTTCGATCTCTTCTTCAGGCACTTTATATTGAAAGGCATATTCAGATAAAGCAATGGCCTCCCGGTAATGACTTTTCTGTAATGAAATGACATTCATCCAATCAGTCCTTTCGTTTAGTAATACTAGTCTTTCAGATTCATATAGCCCTATCCTTTTGATACAGGCTTGTTCTTATTCACGCAATCAAAACATAACAGCGTTTTTCCATCGGTAACGCCATCCAGAAAGCCATCGCGGCAATAGATCTTTTTATTGCAGTCACTGCAACATCCAATAAGTTCGACCATATGTTAACCACTTCCTTTTCTTGTAGTTAGTTAAAAATGGCAATCTCTTATTCATTATATGATAAAATTAAGCCGTAATCCAAAAGGAGGGATAGGTATGAGTGCCGGAATTGAAAAAAATGAAACAGAGTTTTTGGAGTATGTTAAAAAAATATCTTCCTATGGCGAAGCACTTGGACTCATTTATTGGGACTTGCGGACAGGCGCTCCCAAAAAAGGGGTCGAACAGCGCTCAGAAGTGGTCGGCATGCTTTCATCTGAAATATTTAATCTATCTACAAGCGAAAAAATGGCAGGGTTTATTGCCAGCATGTCTTCTGCAGAGGCGAGAAAGACACTCTCCGATACCACGACTAAAATAGTTGAGGAATGCAAAAAAGAGTATGAAAGAAACAAGAAGATTCCTGCTGAGGAATATAAGGAATTTGTTGTGCTGCAATCGAAAGCGGAAAGTGTCTGGGAAGATGCGCGGGCGGCTGATGATTTCGCGATGTTCCAACCATACCTTGAACAGATTGTGGCTTATACTAGAAAATTCGTGGGCTACTGGGGCTATGAGGGCAATCCATATAACACACTCCTTGACATGTATGAACCAGGAGTTACCGTAGACGTGCTTGATCAAGTATTCGGCGAGCTGCGCGAAAGAATCGTTCCGTTAGTCAAGAAGATCTCAGAAAGTGAAAACAAGCCTGAAACCTCATTTCTGTTTAAAAGGTTCCCCAAGGAAAAACAAAAGGAATTCAGCCTTGAAATCCTGAAGCAGCTTGGCTACGACTTTGAAGCCGGCCGTTTGGATGAGACGGTCCATCCGTTCGCCACCGGATTAAATGTTGGCGATGTACGCATCACCACCCGTTATGACGAACATGATTTTAGGGGTGCGATCTTCGGAACGATTCATGAATGCGGCCACGCCATATATGAACAAAATATCTCCAAAGAATTGACAGGTACACTTTTGGATGATGGCACATCGATGGGGATCCATGAATCCCAATCGCTTTTCTTCGAAAATTTTATCGGCCGCAATTATAGCTTCTGGAAAAAGCAATATCCGCTCTTGAAGCAATTTGCTCCGGGACAATTCGAACATGTAGAACTCGATGATTTTTATCGGGCCATTAATGAATCGAAACCCTCTCTTATTCGAGTAGAATCCGATGAACTTACATATTCACTGCATATTATGATTCGCTACGAGATTGAGAAGGCGTTATTCAATAATAAATTGGAAGTCAAGGACTTGCCGGAAGTATGGAATCGGAAATATGAAGAATACCTGGGAATTACCCCGGAAAACAATGCAGTCGGAGTACTTCAGGATGTACACTGGTCGGGCGGCAGTTTTGGTTACTTCCCGTCGTACGCGCTTGGCTATATGTATGCTTCACAAATAAAGCAGACGATGCTTAAGGATATTCCAGAATTCGATCAGCTTCTTGAAGAAGGAAATATTGTACCAATCAAAGGGTGGCTGAATGAAAAAATCCATCGCTTCGGAAAAACGAAAAAGCCATTGGAAATCCTTGAATCGATAACAGGCGAAGGCTTAAACGCAAAGTATCTGATTGATTATCTTGAAGAGAAATACGGGCGGATCTATCAATTAAGTTAAGGAGATGGGGGATGAGCAATCATCCCTCTGCTGCGTTTTTATAAGAAGATCACAGAAGGAGATAAATATGGTACCGATACTTGCAGTTGTTGCAGCTGCTTTTTTATGGGGAATAATCGGCCTTTTTGTAAAAGGCTTAACCGAGGCAGGGTTTTCACCAATGGAAATCGTAACCATCCGCGTTGTTTGTGCCAGTCTCTTTTTATTGCTCATCGGAGCATTTAAAAATAGGAACCTATTAAAAATAAGGGCAAAGGACACCTATTTATTCATCGGCACTGGGATTGTCAGCATTGTTTTCTTTAATTGGTGCTATTTCACGGCGATGAATATGCTTTCGATTTCAACTGCCGTTATTTTACTATATACGTCCCCGATATTTGTCATGTTATTTTCCAGCTTTTTTTTCAAAGAAAAAATCACGTATACAAAAATCATCCTGATTGGCTGTACGGTTTTAGGTAGTATGTTAATAGCGGGAGAAAGCGGCTTGGAAGTTTCGGGCGGGGAGAATTTAGGCTACATAATCGGGATAGGAGCCGGAATCGGTTACGCGCTATACAACATTTTCGGGAAGCTGGCGCTGAGAAAGTATGAGAGCTTTACGATCACTGCTTATACATTTATAACAGCTTCGGTTTTCTTATTACCGATAACGCGGGTTTGGAATAAAACGGAGACCATCATGGTGCCAAACACAATCCTGCTGATTCTAGGGCTAGGTCTTTTTTCGACCGTTATTGCTTATTTACTGTATACCTGGGGATTAGGCAAAATGGAAGGAAGCAAGGCAGCCGTGATTGCGACCGCAGAGCCGGTTACAGCCATGTTTCTTGGGTTCCTTTTCTATGATGAGAGGCTGTCTTCGATACAGCTTGTCGGTGCGATCATTATTATAGGGGCCATGATTTTTTATAATAAGAATCCAAGGAAAGGCTTACAAACCAATAATTAAACAAATGGTATGAAATTAAGTAATTGACAGAATTTGCGGTATGTTTTAATTAATACAACTTATAAAGTAACAGGAACATTTCCAGCCTTCAAGAATATAATAAAATAATATATCGAGAAGGAAAGTGGACCTGTTGGAAAAAAAATATTGCATTCATTGCCGGACTATCTATGTTGATGCCGAGGTTTGTGAAGTTTGCGGGAAGGACGAGTTCAAAGCAATTATTATCGATGTACAGTCCCATCCAGAGAAAGGGAAATAGGCAAAGTTTTAAAAAAAGTTCTTTTTATTCTAAATGCTTAATTAAATAATCATTTATGATATTAAGCATCATCATTCAATTACTCTCATCTTTCATCTCTACGAGCAAAGGGTTTGATTGAGTTTAAGATAATTATATTTAAAAACGGAGTCATTCCTGAGGTCGGGGTTACGATAAAACGCTTATTTAAATATGGAAGGTACCGGTGCAAAATAAGTTATAGCCTTTAATTTTCGCCATGATTCCACAGCGTTTTCGCTTATCATAAACAGACGAACTACCGTTATCATAAAAGCTATAGTAAGAATATCTCATACATCCGTATAGCTGCACATAAGAGTGGGTGTCCCAGGACACCCTTTTTGCGGTAAAATTAAAAGAATCGTCCTTCAAAACGATCGAGGGAACGATTCTTTTTGTGTGGTCTAGTCGATCTTTGCCATATTGTCTTTAATAGAAGGAAGCAATCACGATTATGAAGATGGTTCCACCTCTTACAGCTTTCATCAGTCATCGAATCAATTATCTACATAAAGTTGAAGAGGCATAATACATAGTAATTGAATATCCGGTCCGTTATTTCTTAAGTCAATACATCTTAAAAATTTGGAAACAAAAGGTCAGCCATTCCCCAAACAAATAGGCCACCACTACATTTCATTTTTTCTTCTAATTTATAACAACCTGCATTTAATGTTCCTGCATTACAAAATCATAAGTTTCCTGTAATCCTTCATTAATACTGTAAAGAGGTGTCCACTGCAGCAGCCGTTCTGCTTTGTTGTTTTCAAGGCAACTATGCATTATATCGCCCGGCCTTCCGTCTGAATGCGTTATAACAACTTTCGAACCATGAAGTTTAGTTAGAGTGTATGCCAATTGATTCACTGATGTTGGTGTAGCAGTACCAATATTTATAACTTCATTATCGCCTTGTTGAATCGCACAGAGATTTGCTCTTACTACATCTTTTACATAAACAAAATCGCGTGTTTGCCCTCCATCACCGTGTATAACTAATGGGAGTCCTTTTTTTATACGATCCAAAAAAATAGCTACAACTCCACCTTCGCCCTTAGGTGTCTGGTTAGGACCGTATACATTTGCATATCTTAATACCGTATAAGAAAGTCCATAAAGCTGGTGATAAATGCGCAAATAATGCTCAGGAGCGAATTTGGAAACACCATAATAGGAAATGGGTTCTGTTAAATTATTTTCAGTAAGACGAGCCACTTTAATGTCTCCATAAACGGCACTAGAAGAAGAATAAATGATTTTTTTTACGGAAGATGACTCGCGACAAGCTTCAAGTATATTAACGGTTCCCAAAATATTCACTTGTGCGTCATATTCAGGATTATGAATGGAACTTAACACATCCACTTGTGCAGCCAGATGAAAAACAATATCTGGCTGTTCCTTAACAATCAAATCTCTAACATCACTGCTTTGAACATCTAAAACGTGTAAAATCGCCCGGGGATGGATCTGTTCCCGTTTGCCACTCGCCAAATTATCAATAATATGCACAGTGACACCTTCTGAAATCAATTCCCTGACCAGGTGCGACCCGATAAATCCCGCACCTCCTGTAACAACGGCTTTCATATAATCAGCCCCCATTATTTCCTATTATATTCTGGCGATACCACTCAATTGTTGTTCGAAGCCCATCTTCAAGCCCGGTCTTTGGTTCATACCCCAGTATGAATTTTGCACGCTCTAAATCCGGCATACGTGCCTGCATATCTTCATAACCAGGTCCGTAAGCCTCCTCATACGGCACTCGAATGATTTTTGATGAGGATCCGGCAAGACGCCGGATCATTTCAGCCAGTTCTTGTATGGTAATTGTGCGGTCTGTCCCAATATTGAAAATGAAGCCATTCGCTTTTTGTGACAACGTTGCTGTAGTGCCTGATACCGCGTCACCGACAAATGTAAAGCATCTGGATTGTGTTCCGGTACCATACACCTCAATCGGTTGATGGTTTAAAGCAGCTTTTATGAACCGTGAAACTACACCGCCATATTCTGAAGAAGTCTGTCGGGGGCCATACGTATTAAAGTATCTTATTACTGTTACAGGCAAGCCTTTCTCCTTATAGGCAAAACACAAGTGTTCGTCAAGTGCTTTAGCCGTGGCATAACACCAACGGTGAGTCGAGGTTGCACCTAATACCCGATCCGCATCCTCTTTGAAAGGCAGCACTGTATTCTTGCCATAAACTTCGGACGTTGAGGTGAAAATCACTTTAATCCCCTTTTGATAGGCAACTTCCAGTACGTTTCTTGTACCGTCTATATTACCTTCAATTACTTTTAAAGGATTCTCTACAGTATTTTTAACTCCTAGCATCGCAGCTAGATGGAATACTGCGTCACATCCATCCATAGATACTTCCACCAATTTTCTGTGGTTTACAGAGCCAGGGATAAACGTATAATTTTTATTAGATATTACTTGGTTCGAGAAGTCCCTACTCCCTGTAGATAAATCATCCAAAACCAACACCTGATGCCCTTCTTGTAAAAGACGTTCCACTAAATGCGATCCAATAAAACCAGCACCGCCAGTAACCAGAATTTTCATATCGGTTCCCCCTTATATAAGAACAATGTTTTTATAACCATGTAAGCTTTTCATTGCGTTTCGAGTATCAATTACCAAAGACGATTCCTGTGCAATCAATTCATAGGGTAGGCAGCTATGATCCGTAAGTATCAGGGTGCAATCAGCTTGTTTAATTTCGCTGCTCGACAGATTGATACTTTTCATAGTGGAATTGCCTGATTTAATTTCACTTACAAAAGGGTCATGGAATTCAACATGAGCCCCTGCGTTCTTCAACTGCTCAATTACTCTAAGTGCCACCGACTCTCTCAAGTCATTGACGTCTTTTTTGTACGTCACGCCTATCGCCAAAATATGGCTCATTTTAAGGGGTTTATTCAGTGTTTTTTCAACTTTGGTGCGGATAAACTGCGGCATTTGTTCGTTAATTTTATGGGAGAGACTGATAAATTCCAGATCTATATTGTATTGTCCGGCTTTCCATAGGAGGTATAGGGGATCTACCGGAATACAGTGTCCACCAATCCCAGGACCTGGATAATAAGGGGTGAAACCATATGGTTTTGTGCTAGCAGCGGCGATGACTTCCCATAGGTTAATGTCCATTTCATCACATAGCAGGAGCAATTGATTCATGACAGAAATGTTAACGAAACGTTGGTAATTCTCCAGAATTTTTGTGAGTTCGGCAACTTTTGGGGAAGATACGACCACTACCGTGTCAAAGATAGATTCATAGACAGTTTTGGCTAAGTTGGTACAAGCTGACGTTACTCCACCTACCACTTTTGGGATTGTGCTTATCATCGTTTTATCTCCAGGATTGATCCGTTCTGGTGAATAGGCAACGAAAACCTGATTTCCTACTTCAAAACCATTGGACTGAATGAGTGGGACAATCTCTTCCTCTGTGGTTCCTGGATAAGTGGAACTCTCGAGGACGACCAGCTGACCTGGTTTTAAGAATGGCTGGGAATTCGTTATTGCTGATCGTATAAACCTTAAGTCGGGTTTTGTATCCTTATCGAGAGGAGTCGGCACGCAGATGATCACGACGTCTACGTCATTAATTACCTGAAATGAACTCCCTACATGGAAATTTTTCTGTGAAAACATTTTTTCAATGTCTTCATCGGAAAAATCGGATAAGTAACTCTGATTGTTTGAAAGCAAGTTTATCTTATTGGTGTCAACATCGATTCCATATACGGTGTGCCCTTTTTGGACAAACATATTGGAAAGCGGGAGGCCGACGTACCCAAGACCGATAACTGCAATTTTAAATATAGAATTTTCGTTCAATAGCTTTTCCTCCTTGTACAAATCTATAAACATGCTATGTCGTCTACATTTAAATGCACCCGTATAGAAGCCCTTATTTGATAAAAAAGGTAATAGTCTATTAATTTTTAATAAACTAGTGAAATGCCCCAACCAAATGTCAGCGCAACACATAGGATATACAGAAATTTGATTAGGAGAGGAAGAAGTGAATGAAAATTCTGTTGGCCACTTATTGGTATCTCCCGCATGTGGGAGGAGTATCAACCCACGTATATGGGTTGAAGCGGGAACTGGAACGTTTAGGTCATGAGGTGGATATTTTGGCGCATCATCCAGATATGCAAAAATATTATATGCCGAACAATGGGCGGTTTCTTGAAAAGCCAAAGGTAAAAGATTTGATTTATGAAAAGGTTCTCGCATTTTACAAGGAGAACATTTCACAGGTGGATCCGTGGATTAGATGGAGAGAGATTGAGCGCTACAGTTTCGAAGCAGCAGCATCCGTATTTGGTTTGACAAAATACGATTTGATTCATACACATGATATAGTTTCCACCCGGGCACTGTGGCGGGTGAAACCAAAAGAAGTTCCATTAATTGCAACCATCCATGGTTGTCTGGCAACGGAATTCATTATTTCAGGAGAGGTAAAGAGCAGAGAAAGTCTCCAATGGAAATATGTCGAAGCTGAGGAGTTGTATGGAGGGACCTCTAGTAACATTACTATTGTCCCTACTCAGTGGCTTAAAGATTTGATGGTTAACGACTTTAAAGTCCCAGCAGATCATATATCCGTTATTCCTTATGGAATGGATATAGACGGATTCATTGAGAAAACGGAAAAATTTCCAAAGTTGGATCGTCCTACTGACAAGAAAGTAATTGTCTGCCCTGCACGTCTGGTTCCAGTAAAAGGCCAACAGTATCTTTTAGATGCACTGGCCCGACTTAAACAAGAAAGATCTGATTGGATCTGCTGGATAATTGGCGATGGGGAGTTACGCCGATCTTTGGAACAGCAGGCACAGAAGTTGAATTTAAATGAAGAAGTTATATTTTTGGGGAATCGTGAGGATGTTCCGAGCCTTCTGAAGCAAGCTGATATTTTCGTCCTTCCAAGCCTTCAGGATAACCAGCCTTTTTCCGTTATGGAGGCTCAACTGGCAGCGAAACCGGTAGTTGTTTCGGATGCAGGTGGAATTCCTGAAATGGTTGAGCACGGCAAGACAGGTTTAATAGTACCTGCTGGCGAAAGTAAACCACTTTACAAAAATCTGGAGCAACTTCTTGCAAATGATGTTCTTAGAAATCAATTGGCGGAGAATGCTCAGAAATTTGCCATGGAGCAATGGTCGCTGCACACCATGATGGAAAGGATATTTGAAGTTTATAAAAACATTGCCGGGAGGAAGGTTCATTGACTGATAAACGGAAAGATATCAAAATGAGGTTATTCGACATTCTACGGGCAGATCAAAACGATAATATTAAAACACTTAGGGATCTGAAAACGAATAAGCAGTTTTTGAAACCCGAAACAGAAGAAAAGAAGAGCATGGCTGCGGTTATCAATTCAGGAAACCCATTAATTCGGGATAAAAACACGAATTCGAGAGCGGAAAACGAGGACATGAAAAGAAAAACCGGAAGTATAGCGGCAAAAAATGAGAAACTAATGGCAAAGACCGCGAATTTGAAAGCTCAAAACGAAGAACTTAAAAGAATGGCCGAGGCTCTGAAAAAAGATAACCAAAAATTGATGGCAGAGACCGCGAATCTGAAAGCCAACAACAACAGTAAAGCATTGAAAGAAACGATTCAAGTCTTGCAAAGTACTATTAAAAAGCTGAAGAGTGAAAATTACTCGATACACGCAGAATACGAAAAAATGAAAAGTAACTCGAAGATATTGACAACAGAAAAAGAGAAACTACAGACAGAAAATGAGAATCTGCAAGCTAACAATTTTAAAAGTGAAAACTTAAAAGAAAAAACTCGAAATCTGCAAAGTGCTATTCAAAAGTTGAAGAGTGAAAATAACTTAATAAACGCAGAATACAAAGAAATGAAAAGGAAGGCAGGGGAACTAACAAAAGAAAATGAGAAACTGCAGACAGAGAATGAGAACCTAATAGTTAATAGTATCAACAGTGGAAACTTAAAAGAAGAAATTCAAAACCTGCAAAGTGCTGTTCAAGAGCTGGAAAGAGAAAATAAGTCGTTAATTACCGAACACGAAGAAATGAACAGAAGGGCTGGTGAACTGACAGCAGATAACGAGCGACTGCAGTCAGAAATTGAAAATCTACAAGCTAACTATGTCAATAGTGAAAACTTGAAAGAAGAAGAAGTTCAAAACCTGCAAAGTGCTGTTCAAGAGCTGGAAAGAGAAAATAAGTCGTTAATTACCGAACACGAAGAAATGAACAGGAGGGCTGGGGAACTGACAGCAGATAACGAGCGACTGCAGTCAGAAATTGAAAATCTACAAGCTAACTATGTCAATAGTGAAAACTTGAAAGAAGAAGAAGTTCAAAACCTGCAAAGTGCTGTTCAAGAGCTGGAAA
>NZ_CAKKNA010000005.1 GCF_918741275.1 Bacillus sp. CECT 9360 | reverse complement strand
ATCGTACTCACGAATAATATCCTTTCTTGGCTTCCCATTCTGATACAGCTGCACCATTTGATTTTTAAATTCTTCTGAAAACGTTCTTCGTTCTCTTTTAGTCATCGTAGATTCTCCTCAACTATTGTATTAGTAGTCTACTTGACCTTAAATTTTCTGTCTAGATAAGTGTAGCCGTTCCAGACAGCAGTTGAATAGCGTTTAGGCAAATAACAGATGGCTGGAATGATTTATGACAACTTGTTTGTTAACAATAACTTGGAAGATGAAAAGATATTAATATTTATAAACTAATAAGATTATTGGATTAAGGTATTTAGTAATGAATGAACAATAACCGGGAATTAATCCTAGTGTCTGTGGGAATATAAGTTGTGTAAAAGCCTGGAAATCATTTAGTAACCTTCTTTGTTATAATGGAAAATAAAGGTATTATCTATAATTCGATAAGGAGAGTCAAAGATGTCAATATACCAAAATATTTTTCATTATTATAGAGGTCAAACAAGGAATAAGGATGAAGGTACTAATATCTTGCAAATCGAAAACAATGTAACAAAAGCCCTGTTAAATGTATTACAGCATTCTTCTAATAATTTAACTTTAGAATTTATGAAGTATTTAGGTTTTCCATTCCTTGAAAGCAGGGATTTCAACTATAGGTACCAACTAAACGGCAAGTTGGACAAAGTAACACCTTATGCTGCGGTAATTGGAATTTCAGAGAATAGGGAGGTTAGAATCGGGAGTGTAAAGAACTATAATATACCGGATGCAGCGATATTATCCAACGAGGTTTCTTTGTTAATTGAGAATAAGATTGGTTTTAACTCTTACTTGGTTGACGCGCAACTTGAAGGTCACAATAGAAACTTTGCAGATGAGCAAATCTTTTTGGAAGACCCCATTATTATTTCTTGGGAAGAAGTTCGACAGTTCCTAAAAAAACAGCAACAACATTTTAAAGAACGTAACGATCAAATTACTTTATTTTTACTTACTCAATTTGAGGAGTTCTGTATAATTAACGGGCTCGGTGATCGACAAAGATCAAAAGAGTATTTCTTTTTAAGATTTGAAATAGATAGCGCTAGAAAGTTAGCAAAGCAAGTAGACTCTTATATTATGACAAACCCCCTATTTGATATAGAAGATGCGGGTACGTCAGACGGTATAGGATATAGAAGAAAAGGATTTACTAAATTTGCTACTTTGACCACGGCAAGACAAAGATGTTTAATACTACACATTGGCCGTAAAGAACAAAAAACGGGGTTGGAAATACAAAAACAAATAGATGATTTACTGGGAAAGAGATTTGACAGAAAAAAATATGAGGAAGAGAAATATCCACATGAGGCATATATCAGGTTGGAGTGGGTAGAAAATTTAGGCCAAATAAGTCCTTATATAGATTATGCATATGAACATAGGAAATGAAAGTTTAAGTTATGGATAGAATCCCCTGAATTAGAAAGTTAACTTATTTATCTTGAATCAAGTTTTTCGCATGAACATGGTCATGGAACAAAGCATTGATAGTAAGCTTTATCATTATATTAAGAGTGGAACGAATGATTAAATAAGGATGGACTGTAATACAGTTAAGTATATGAAGCAGGAACCTTTAAGGTTTCCTGTTTTTCTTTATTTACAAACATTTAAAGGGGGCCATCATTGTGCGGAAAGGGGTATAATAAATTGGCAGAAGTAGACATTAAAAAGCGCTAGTGCTGATATGGAAAGCAGACAACTAAGATATAATAAAGAAGGCATAGGGATTTTTGATTTATGTATAAGTAAAATTAGGATACAGAAAGACAAAAGAGGAAAGGGAGATACCATGACAAAAGAAACAGGATGGAACTTTGACAATAGTTATACCCGTCTGCCCGAGACTTTTTACACAAGCCATTCTCCAGATCCAGTAGAGTTCCCGAAGTTGGTCATTCTTAATGAACCGCTCGCGATTTCATTGGGACTGAATGCTGAGGCTTTACAAGGTGAAGATGGCCTGTCGGTGTTTGCCGGTAACAAGATTCCTGAAGGTGCTTCCCCGCTTGCCCAGGCTTATGCGGGCCATCAATTTGGGAATTTTACTATGTTGGGTGATGGGCGGGCAGTGTTGCTCGGTGAACAAATTACTCCTGAAGATGAACGGTTTGATATTCAGCTCAAGGGTCCGGGACGGACGCCATATTCCCGCGGAGGCGATGGCCGAGCGGCTATTGGCCCGATGCTTCGCGAATATATCATCAGTGAAGCCATGCATGCGCTTGGCATTCCTACGACCCGTAGCCTGGCGGTGGTGACCACCGGCGAGGCAGTAATCCGTGAAACCCACCTACCTGGCGCCATTCTGACACGTGTAGCTTCGAGCCATCTGCGGGTCGGCACTTTTCAGTATGCTGCAGCAGGGGCCACGGTTGAGGAACTGCGAATCTTGGCTGACTATGCACTAAACCGACATTACCCGGATATTGAGGCAGGCGAAAACCGGTATCTTTCGCTGCTTCAAGAAGTGATCAAGCGTCAGGCAGCATTGATTGCCAAATGGCAGCTGGTTGGCTTTATCCACGGGGTCATGAACACCGACAACATGACCATTAGCGGAGAAACCATCGATTATGGTCCTTGCGCCTTTATGGATGAATATGACCCGGCTACGGTATTCAGTTCGATTGATACGCAAGGCCGCTATGCCTATGGCAACCAGCCGGGCATTGGAGGGTGGAATCTTGCGCGGTTTGCTGAATCCCTCATTCCGCTGCTGCATGAAGATCAGGAAGAGGCTCTCAAGCTGGCCCAGGAGCCGATTTCAGAATATCCAAAGCTGTATCAACAACATTGGCTTGCCGGAATGAGAGCTAAACTGGGATTGTTTAATGAAGAAACACAGGATGAAGCCCTTATTAATGATCTTCTAGATATGATGAAGAAGCATCGGGCCGACTATACCAATACCTTCCGGTCATTGACCATTGGCAATACAGAAGGTACGGACCTGTTTGCTAGCCCGGAATTTGCCAAGTGGCATGAAGAGTGGCAAGCAAGATTAGGCAGGCAGGAGGAAACGAAAGCATCCTCACAGGAGTTGATGCGGAACAGCAATCCGGCAGTAATCCCTCGAAACCACCGGGTAGAAGCAGCACTGAAAGCCGCAGAGGAACAAGGAGACTACAGCGTGATGGAAAGGCTTCTCGAAGTTCTTTCAAGCCCTTACGCCCACTCTAACGAACAGGCTGAATACGCCACACTGCCTGAGCCATCCACCCGTCCTTACCGAACCTATTGCGGAACATAATATGCAAGCTAGGGATGGTTTTATCTGCTTTCTCAACCAATGAGGTAATGTTATTGGAGGTTTATAGATGGAAAATAATGATATATTAATTAGATTAAGATATGCACTAGATATAAAAAATAAAGATGTGGTAGAGATATTTAAACTAGGCGGCATTGAAGTAACAAAAGAAGACGTGCTAAAGATGCTCACAAAATCAAATGACAATTTCCATGATGAAGCAGAAAATGATAGTGATATAGCGGAAAATGAGGAAAATATAAAAATCAATAATATGAAGTTAGAGTCATTTTTAAATGGCTTAATCATTTTTAAAAGAGGAAAACAAGATCCAAAACCAGGACAGTCTGATAGACCAGCACTGTCTGTAAAGAATAATGAAAGTATAAATAATATCCTTCTAAAGAAATTGAAAATTGCACTAGCATTAACAAGCGAGGATATGCTTGAGATATTAGAAGAAGCAGGAGTCACTGTTACAAAAGGAGAATTAAGCGCTCTATTAAGAAAAGAAGGCCATAAGAATTATAAAGAGTGCGGAGATAGATACGCCAGAAATTTCTTAAAAGGATTAGCTATAAAATATAGGGGTTAAGGGGTCATCAAAGCAATTGAACTAAACAATTGTATTGAATGGTATAACGATCAGAGCAGGAATTATTTCCTGCTCTAATTTTTTCATATACTGATTTTATCAATTGTAGTTTTGAAACCAGGCATCGTCACAATTCATGAAACTAACTTTAATGGATACTCTAGGTGATTAAATGATACATATATACGCAGGTGAGACAATTAGTTTTGAAATAAAATACAAAAAGCGCAAATCCATGGGTATTCATATAGATCTTTATGGAAATGTTGAAGTTCAGGCTCCCAATGGGACATCAAATGAACGCGTGCTTCAATTATTAGAGGAAAAATGGGAATGGATTCAGCAAAAATCAAAAGAAATGAAAGACAGAACGCTTGGGCCAAAGGAGAGGGTCTATGCTGATCATGCTGAGAGCTTTCTTTATTTAGGAAACACATATCCCATACAGATTTCTCGAGATATAAATATCAAGAAAGACCATGTAGTGTTTGAAGGGGATACGTTACATATATATGTGAAACAACTTGAGGATGAAAAAATAAGACAAGCCTTAAAACGATTTTATTATCAGCAGTGTAAAGCGCTAGTAGAGAGGAGTATTCAGTGCAATCAAAGCAACTTTAAAGTCAAACCACGTTCTATCCGTATTACTGATAGTACCAGAACCTGGGGCACCTGTGATTCAAAGCTGCAATTAACATTTAATTGGAAGTTGGCAATGGCGCCACAGAAGGTGATCGACTACGTAGTCGTTCACGAAATGTGCCATATGGTCCACCTGAATCATGATCGATCGTTTTGGCGCCTTGTTGGAAAAATAATACCCGATTATGAGGAACAGGAAAACTGGTTAGCCTTATCAAGTTGGAAAATGACTGTTTAGCAAGTAGGCACCATTGCAACCCTTGCTAAAAATAGACAAAAAACAAAAGAACGAAAGAAGGCTGCGCTCCTTTCCCACTTTGTAAACAGCCCCAATAACGGATTCTTTTTCTATAGTTGAAAGATGATTCTTGTTTGAGGTATTCTGCCTGACCCCACGTACGCTAACTTATTAACGCACGTGGGGTCAGGCACCTTTTTTTGTCCGTCATAAACCTAAATTGGAAAATTGGAATATATCTTAATAAAGAAAAATAGCAAATATGATTAGGGAATAATAGTATAAGGATAATGTATCGAAATATTCAAATAATATTGACATAAAAAAGACTAAGAATTATATTAAAAAATAGTATCAATATTTATGCATGAACCGGAAAGGGGGATTGTGTTTGAAGGTAACAGTTGGCCCAGCTCAATATGTTAGAGCAGCGGGATTATTGTCCGAAGTGGGTTTATACATAGAGAAATTCGGAAAGACTGCAGTACTTATCGGAGGAAATACAAGTCGAGAAATCGTAGAAGGGCATGTAAGGAAGAGTTTGTCAGAGCAAGGTCTTACTTTGAAACAATCTCTTTGGTACGGTGGTGAATCCTCTACAACCAATATTGATAGTCTTGTAGAACAATTACATTCCTGCAGCTTTGATGTGCTCATAGCGACTGGCGGGGGCAAGGCTATTGATACCGTTAAAGCTTTAGCATATCGCATTAATAAACCACTTGTGGCGATTCCGACCATTGCTTCTACCTGTGCGGCGGCTACACCGATTTGCATTCTATACAATGATGAAGGTGAATTTCTTGAGATTAGCCGAGATTCGAAAGCTCCTGATTTAGTGTTAGTGGATTCAAATATTATCTTGCATGCTCCTGTTCGTTATTTAATTGCGGGCATTGGCGATACATTGGCAAAATGGTTTGAAACGAATTCCTCGATAAAAAAAGCCGTACCTACTGTCGTGAACCAGACCGCGATTGCGATCGCGAGCCAGTTATATCAAACATTACTTCAAATGGGGAAAGAAGCCGTCACCTCTATAGAAACTCAAAAATTAACAAGAGAATTTGAGGATATCGTTGATGCGGTTATTTTAGTAAGCGGAAGCGTGAGCGGCTATGGCGGCGATGATTGTCGGACTGCGGCTGCACATGCTATATACTCAGGTTTAACGATCTTTCCTGAAGTTCACCAAACCTATCACGGCGAAATTGTCGCCTTTGGGATACTAGCCCAGCTATGTATGGAAGGTGCGGGTGATGAAGAAGTGAAAACGGTCATTCGGTATTACCAAGAAGTCGGCCTGCCTTATACATTAAAACAAATGGGGATCAAGGGCTTAACGGATGATCAATGGAAGCAACTAGGGGATATTACCGTGACCATTGAAGATATGGCGAATATGCCATTTGATGTTACACCCAATATGGTCATATCGGCAGTAAGTCAGGCTGATAAAATTGGGCATGAAATGTTACTAGTTAATTAATACATATATAAATAGGGGGAAATATCCGTGAAAAAGTGGTTAATTATGTTGTGTTCCTTTTTGTTACTTTTTGCATTGGCTGCTTGTGGAAAAGAACAATCATCTGGCAGCACAAAAAAGTCGTCCGAGCCTTTGAAAGTGACCTTGCCTACATGGACAGGGTATGGACCGTTATTTTTAGCAAAAGAAAAAGGGTTTTTCGAAAAAAATGGCATTGATGTCGACCTTTCCATTGTAGAAGGATTAGCAGAGCGTAAACAAGCTTTAGCCAGCGGGAAAATTGATGGAATGGCTACGGCTCTGGATGTTCAAGTAACTTTGGCAGCCTCTGATATTCCAGTCAATGTTGTCTGGGTTCTGGATGATTCTAATGGTGGCGATGGAATTCTAGTGAAAAATGGAATTAAAGATATCAAAGACTTAAAAGGAAAAACAATGGCATTTGAAGTTGGTTCAACTAGCCATATGCTTGCGCTCACTGCGTTAAAGCAAGGTGGCTTAACGGAAAAAGACGTGGAAGTTGTCCAAATGTCTGCGGGTGATGCTGGTGCAGCATTTGCTGCCGGCAAAGTAGATGCAGCCGTGACATGGGAGCCTTGGTTATCGAAGGGGTCACAAGCAAACGGAAAAGTTTTATTAACGACGAAAGATTTATCTGGAATTATTGTCGATACTGTTAGCTTTAAAGAAGACGTTATAAAGAAGCGCCCAGATGATGTGAAAGCATTTGTAAAGGCAATGGGTGAAGCGATGGACTATTGGAAAGAGAATAAAGAAGAAGCGGATGAAATCATGGCAAAAGGTCTTAAAATTGATACAAAAGAATTCGTCGCAACCGAAGAGGGCTTGAAGTTTTATACAAAAGAGGATAACGAACAATTATTTGGCTCAGAAAGCAACAAAGGATCGATCTATCAATCAACAGATTCTGCAATTAAATTTTACAAAGAGCAAGATATCATTAAAAAAGAACCGAAAGTGGAAGACATTATAAACCCAAGCTTCCAATAATAGAGATTGGTTTTGTATGTTTTAACCTTGGTGATTAATTTTAGAGCCTAACATATGACATGGTATTATTCCTCATATGTTAGGCTCTTTTAAAAGATTGATAGAATTGGGTGATGTTAATGCTGGCCGAATTGTTTACTCCTAATAAAGAAATACCAAAAAGGCTTTATACCTCAGCAGGATTATTTACGTTTATTTTATTTTTAGCCATTTGGTCATTGCTAAGCTATGGCGGAATCGTGAATCCGTTATTTTTACCGACGCCGACTGCAGTATTAACAACGGCTGTTGAATTACTATTCCATGGAGATCTTCTTTCCGATATCGGCATTAGTTTTTCAAGGGTGCTGGTCGGATTTCTGGCTGCTGCAATTATTGGAATCCCGTTAGGAATTTTGATGGGCTCGTTAAAAATCATGGAAGGTGCATTTGAACCGATTATCGGATTTATTCGCTATATGCCTGCATCAGCCTTTATTCCATTATTAATTTTATGGATAGGTCTTGGAGAAGCAGAGAAAATGAGCGTTATTTTTCTAGGGACCTTCTTCCAGCTGACCCTCATGGTCATGGATGTAACGAAAAACGTCCAAAATGAGTTAATTGAGGTGTCCTATACATTAGGCGCGAAAAGGCTTCAAGTATTTACGAAAGTGATTCTGCCTGCGTCATTACCGGGAATTGTCGATACGCTTCGCATTACATTCGGCTGGGCTTGGACGTATTTAGTGGTTGCCGAAATTGTCGGAGCTTCAAGTGGTTTAGGTTATATGATCATGCAGGCCTCTCGTTTCTTGCAGCCAGATAAAATCATTGTCGGCATTATCACCATCGGTTTATTGGGACTCTTGACAGATATGGTCTTTAAAGCCATTTATCGAGCTTCGTTTTCATGGATGAGAAAGGATGGTTTATAAGATGGTCACACCCGCAGCAAAAAGTGAGGCAATAAATACCCCTCAAACGGGTACTCCAAAGTTAGAAATTAAGGACGTCGGAAAGGTTTTCAAAACAAAAAGTGGTGAGACAACTGCATTGGAAAAAACCTCCTTTACGATAAACGAAGGAGAGTTTGTAACGATCTTAGGACCTTCTGGATGCGGGAAATCAACGGTTCTTCGAATTGTTGCGGGCTTGGAAGAAGCCACTTCAGGACAAGTGCTGCTGGATGGCCAGGTCATCAATGGTCCAGGGCCTGATCGAGGCATGGTGTTTCAATCGTATACGTTATTTCCATGGTTAACCGTAAAGGAAAATATTATTTTCGGTTTGAAATTAAAAGGTGTATCTCAAAAAGAACGGGATGATGTAGCAAGGCATTATCTGCAATTGATTGGCTTGGAAGACTTTGAAAAACATTATCCGATCCAATTATCGGGCGGCATGAAACAACGAGTGGCGATCGCTCGTGCCCTAGCCAACGATCCTAAGATTCTATTAATGGATGAACCGTTTGGCGCATTGGATGCTCAAACAAGGAACATCATGCAGGAAGTATTGTTAAAGGCATGGGAAGAGTCTAAAAAAACGATTCTTTTTATCACACACGATGTAGATGAATCCATCTTTCTGGCAGATTCTGTTTATTTGATGACCGCAAGACCCGGACGTTTAAAGAAAAAAGTTCCGATTGCGTTGGAGCGGCCAAGAGAGTTCAGTGTAAAAGGGACTCCGGAATTCACAAAATATAAAGAGGAATTGTTGTCTCTCATCAGAGAAGAAAGTTTAAAATCAATTTAACAATAGATTGATGATTATCTGCAGAAATTTTGATTTGCCTCATATAATAAGCAGCTATCTGCAAAATTGCGGGAATCAAATCAAGGTTCGATTGACAGAAAGGTGTATGGTCAAAGTGAAGGTTGAATCTTTTTTTACGGAAAACAGTAAAGAGGCTCTTAAGAATGATCCGCCCGGTGCATGGATGCCAGATCTTCCAGATGATTGTATTCGATTGAGTTCAGGCTATCCGGATCCTGCTCTCGTTCCTGCTGCGGATATAAAGGGAGCAGTAGCCAAACTTCTTGATGAGGAGCAGGATTTGCCGCTCCATTATCTCGGGAGTCCCCGAATTGCAGAACTAAAGCAGCAAATCCAGAAAAGATTGGCAGAGCGTGGAATTAGCGTTTTGGAAGAACAGCTTTTGATTACATCGGGAGCTTGCCAGGCGATTGATCTCATTGCTCGTATTCTCCTTGATGATGAAGCGGTCGTAGCGGTAGAATCTCCCACCTATATGGAGGCTTTAGAGATTTTCCAAAACTATACGAAGCAGATTATTAGTATTCCTATAGATGAACAGGGACTCCAAACAAACCGATTAGAAGAAATGCTGGATGAAAGGAAACGTACAGGTCTCAGCCTCCCACGTTTTCTATATACCATCCCAACATTTCAAAATCCAACTGGGACGACTATGCCAACAGAGCGCCGGAAGCATTTATTGGAGCTTGCCGACAAGTTTGATTTCCTCATTCTAGAGGATGATGCATATGGAGAATTATCCTTCGGTAAAAACCCGCTGCCAATAAAATCTTTTGATAAACGCGGACGAGTCCTTCACGTTGGTTCATTATCCAAGGTAGTGGCGCCAGGAATGCGGATTGGATGGATAGCAGCAGAAAGCGAATTCATCAATGCTTTAGCATGGTTTAAAAAAGATTTAGATCATCCATTTGCTCAAAGTACCATGGCTGTATACTTAGAAAACACCGATCTTGAGAAACGGCTCGACCTTCTAAAAAATGTGTATCGGGCTAAATGTGCTGCGTTAATCCGTTCACTGGAACAATTTCTTCCTGAATCGGTTTCATGGTATGTACCAGATGGCGGTTACTTTGTATGGGTGAGAATTCCCGGCGTCGATACGTCGGATTTATTATCACAGGCTCTAGCTGAGGGGGTTTCGTATGTTCCAGGGAAATACTTTTTCCTGAATCAACAGGATGGGACCGAGTTTCTCCGGCTCTCGTTCAGTTATGCCGATGAGAAAGAAATCATCGAGGGAATTCGAAGGCTAGGACAGCTTATGTATATGTAATGAACTTTACGAAAGATCAGACAATTAAATCTTTGCTTATTGCAAAACAGACGGTAACAAGAATCGATAAGATCTTGCTGACCGTCTGTTTTTTATTGAGGATTAAGGTATGAAGGGCTCAAACTGGAATTCTGCTAATTTGGGTTGTCATGCCTCTGGCTCTTATTGAAAAACTGACTAACTATTGTGTATCCTGTTTTTTCCATAATAAGGCGAACCACAGGAACAGGGATTATTACTTTTTCTGATTCTGTGCCCAGGAAAACTGGTTAGCACGTAGCATGAAAAATAAACAGCTAATGGCAAGGGCAAACGTCAATTTGCATATGTACATTTTTGCAGATATAGTGCACATTAGATATGATTTTCTATGTAAATCACAATTATGTACATAGTTTAAACATAAAATTGGGATGAAAGCGTATCCAATTATCTGAATATTGGTGTTACAATACAAACAAGAAGGAGGAAGCCATGATGCTAAGCGATCGACACAATGAAATTTTGGATCAATTGACGAGTAATCCTGGCATTACCAGCATTGAATTAGAGAAAAAGTACACTCTTACTCGTCGACAACTTGGCTATAGTATAGACAAAATAAATGATTGGCTTAGGATCAATAAACTTCCTGTAATCGAAAGAACAAGAAAAGGACAATTTGTAATCGCTCAGTCTGTCATAGCGAAGCTTGGCGGCAATCATGAACGGATTCTAGCCACTGCTGATATGACAATCCTTACCGAGGAGCAACGGGTTTACCTCATCATATTGATGTTATTAAGTTCCAAAGAGGAATTGTCGCTCAATCATTTCGTTTTTGAATTGAGTGTTAGTAAAAATACAATCCTTAATGACTTAAAACAAGCACAAAGCTATTTGGACACGTATAACTTAACGATTCGATATTCAAGAAAACATGGTTATTTATTAGAGGGAAAAGAATTTCAAATTCGCAAGCTGCTCATGGAAATTACAAATCATGTTTTACGAATGAATAATGGCGAAAGCAGATTGCAAAAATTATCGGGTATTTTTAGCGAGCAAGTTCATGAATTTACTGGAAGAATCGAAAAGGTAGAGGGAAAATTAAATCTAAAATTCACAGATGAAAAATTGAAGGCGATGCCATACATCCTTATATTAATCAATCGAAGAATTGAACAAGGAAAGATCATCCATTCATTTTCCATTAAATACGAGGAACTATCGGATACGAAAGAATACAAAGCAACAGAAGAAATTCTGTATGACGCTAAAAATGTCCCGCTTACTGAACGTTTGTTTATCACGTTGCACCTCTTAACGACGAATGTTTTTTCAACTGATACCGAGAACGATGAAAGCGTTCCTAATCTTGTCCCTGCAATCGATAATATGCTCCGGCAATTTGAGAAGAGTGCATGTATTTACTTGCAGGACCGGGATCAGTTATTGGATAAGCTCCTGCAGCATATAAAACCGGCCTATTATCGAATCAAATATCAGTTAACTGAAACAGTTATATTTCAAACTCCTCTGAGTAAAGAATTTAGAGAATTGCAGCATCTTGTGAAACGTTCCATTGGACCGCTTAAAGAGCTAATTGGTACTGATATCCCTGAGAACGAAACCGCCTTTATTACAATGTTAATAGGGGGCTGGATGAAACGGCAAGGTGAAAGTATCGAAAAAAAAGTGAAAGCCATTGTTGTTTGTCCGCAGGGTGTATCTGTTTCAAGATTAATGTTCAACGAGTTAAGAGAATTATTTCCAGAGTTTGTTTTCCTGGATTTCTTATCGGTCCGTGAATTTCTGCATTACCCGCTTGAATATGATGTTGTGTTTGCACCAATATTCCTGGAAACAGAAAAAAGACTATTTGTGACCAAAGCCTTTCTCGGGCGTGAAGAAAAGCAACAACTAAGAAAACAAGTAATGTCGGCAGTTCACGAATATATTCCAAATGAAATTGATATAAAAAACGTTTTAAACATCGTTAGAAAACATGCAACTATCCAAGATGAAAACGCTCTTGTCAGAGAAATGGAGAAATACTTCCATAAAGAAAATTATGCCACCGTGGTGGAACACAACGATTATTCCATGGACTTGAATTTGGACGAACTGATTATCCCGGAAAATATCATGTTGAAAGATTCGGTTGATTCTTGGGAAGAGGCCATTCGAATAAGCGCCGAACCGCTAATCAGAAGCGGTAAAATAAAACCCGAATATGTGGATGCAATGATTCGATATTGTGAAAAGGATCCTTACATTGTGATTGGACCGAATATCGCTATTCCCCATGCAGCTCCAGATGATGGAGCAAATGAAGTCGGGATGAGTTTATTAGTCGTAAAAGAAGGCGTCCGATATACAAGCGATTACAAGATTAATTTGATCATAACGATTTCGGCAGTAGATAAACACCAACATATTCATGCATTGATGCAATTAATGAATCTATCTGGTTCGGAGAATGAACGAAATAAATTGATTAATGCTGTATCCATTGAGGAAGTCCATGAAATCATTAATGCATATTCCAAAGATTAATAGAGGAAAGTTCAAACAAATAGGGGTGTAGATATGAGTGAATTGGTTTTTGATGAATCTGTCATTTTACTCGATGTTGACGGCGATTCCAAAGAAGAAATACTTGAAGTGATCGCACAGAATCTAGTGGATAAAGGGTTAGTAAAAGAGAGTTTTATTCCTGCCATCATTAACAGGGAAAAAGAATTTGCAACAGGCCTGCCAACCGCTGGAGTTTCTGTAGCCATTCCCCATACCGATGTTGACCATGTAATAAAAAAAACAATCAGCGTAGCCGTATTAAAAAAGCCGGTTGATTTCGTCATTATGGGTAGCGATAGCGAGACAACGCCTGTCCAATTAATATTTATGTTAGCTATGGATGAGGCTCATTCCCAGCTTTCACTTTTACAAAATCTTATGCAAGTATTTCGGAATGAAGAGGTTCTTAAAAGTATAGTGAATCAAAAGAATAAAACAGAGGTGAAAAACCTTCTGGAAAACACTTTAGATCTTGTCGTACTTCAAGGAGGTGAAAGATAAATGGCAAAAAAGCAGGTTCTTGCAACCGGAATTGGGAAAATTGCGAAAAGCTAGACGAATTTAAAACGAAAGATTAGTAGCATGCTTTTGATAGTAAAGTAGATCTTATATAAATAGGAGGCTATAAAAATGGCAAAAAAACAAGTACTGGTAGCATGTGGAGCAGGGATTGCAACTTCAACGGTGGTAAATAACGCAATTGAAGAAATGGCAAAAGAACATAAGCTCGATGTTAATCTGATTCAAATAAAAATTGCGGAAGTGGCGGCTTATGAAGATACAGCAGATCTACTGGTTACGACAGCGATGACGAAGAAAGAGTATAATTTTCCGGTAATCAATGCCCGTAATTTCTTGACTGGAATTGGGATTGAAGAAACGAAACAACAGATTTTAGAAGCACTAAAAAAATAATCTATAGATAGATGTGATAGTCATGGATTCATTCTTTTAAGAAAATCCAAAAGGACTGCACATTAATCGTGAGGGGGCATTTTCATGCAAGCATTTGTCGATTTTATCCAAGGCTTTCTAGGTCTGGGTGCAACCGTTATTCTGCCAGTGGTCATTTTCTTATTGGGATTACTCTTCGGCCAAAAACCTGGTAAAGCATTTCGTTCTGGTTTAACCATCGGGGTTGCATTTGTCGGTATTTTCCTGGTTATCGATTTATTAACGAAAAACCTTGGTCCAGCTGCTCAAGGGATGGTTGATCGATTAGGTGTAGAATTAAACGTTATTGATGTAGGTTGGCCGGCAACATCATCAGTTGCATGGGCATCTGTAATAGCGGCATTTATCATTCCGCTCGGGCTTGTTGTAAACGTTGTCATGCTTTTGACAAAGACAACGAAAACAATGAATGTGGATATTTGGAACTATTGGCATTATACATTTATGGGTGCTTTGATATACACCATTTCAGGCAGCATAGTTCAAGGTTTGATCGCAGCCGCAATCTTCCAGATTGTATGTCTTAAAGTTGCTGACTGGACTCAACCGATGGTTAGCGAATTCTATGATATGCCAGGTGTTTCAGTGGCAACCGGCAGTACGATTTCCTACGCGCCGTTTATTCTCTTAGTAAAAGGCATTCAAAAAATTCCTGGATTGAACAAGTTAAACGCAGATCCTGACACGATACAAAAACGTTTTGGTATCTTTGGGGACTCCATGGTAATGGGTTTAATTCTCGGGGCAGCAATCGGAGCATTAGCAGGATACGGTGTTGGCGATATTATCGAAATCGGTATGTCAATGGCTGCCGTAATGGTATTAATGCCGCGTATGGTTAAGATCTTGATGGAAGGGTTATTGCCTGTATCCGAATCAGCCCGTACTTGGTTAAGCAAACACTTTGGTGATAGGGAAATTTATATTGGACTTGATGCAGCGGTATTGCTAGGACACCCATCCGTAATCGCAACCGCACTGATTTTGACACCAATTACCGTATTGCTGGCGGTTATATTACCAGGCAACGCTGTACTGCCATTCGGGGACTTGGCGACAATTCCATTTGTAATCGCATTCGTTGTAGGGGCAGCACGAGGAAACATCATTCATTCTTTAATTGTTGGAACAATAATGATAGCGCTTTCCCTTTACATGGCAACAGATATTGCACCTATATTTACAGAGATGGCGAAAGATGCTCAAATCAACCTGCCTGAAGGATCAGCAAGTGTTTCAAGTATTGATCAGGGCGGTAACTTAGTAAACTATGTTATTTGGAAAATATTTTCGATATTTAATTAGTATTTAATTCTACAAAGCTAATAAAAGAGAATGGGAATCGTGTATGTACCTTTCGAGTAAATACACGATTTTCATCAGGGGATAGGAGGCATTGACAATGAAATCATTAGTCAAAACAGAACATGGCTTCGGCCATTTAGAAATTCAGGATAAACCCGTACCATCACCCGGAAAAAACCAAATCAAAATTGAAGTGAAATACGCTGGTATTTGCGGCTCCGATATTCATACGTATGAAGGACATTACAAAGTAGGCGTCCCTGTTACTTTAGGTCATGAATTTTCTGGTGTTATTGTAGAAATTGGAGAAGGAGTAACTGATTTTAAAGTCGGTGACCGTGTAACTTCTGAAACGACGTATTATATTTGTGGAGAGTGCAGGTATTGCAAGTCAGGCGACTACAATCTTTGCAGCCACCGTAAAGGTTTAGGCACACAGCAAGATGGGGCTTTTTCCAAATACCTGATTGCCCGCAAAGAAAGTGTTCACTTGCTTCCTGAAAATGTGGACTTCCAATCAGCAGCCATGACAGAACCATTAGCATGTACGTACCACGCAGCAGCGAAGACGGAGATTAATGAAGGGGATATTGTCGTAGTAATTGGTCCTGGACCCATCGGGCTATTAGCTGCCCAAGTTGCTAAAGCACGAGGCGGCAAGGTGATCATCACCGGCCTTACAAATGATAAGGTTCGTTTAGATAAAGCAAGAGAACTGGGAATCGATTATGTGGTGAATACACAGAAAGAGGACGTAAAAGATCTTGTCAATAAGTTAACAGATGGTTACGGTGCTGATGTAGTTTTAGAATGTTCCGGTGCAGTTCCGGCTGCTAAGCAAGGACTTGATCTGCTGCACAAAAAAGGGCAATATGCACAAGTTGGCCTTTTCGCTCAGCCTGACATTCCATTTGATCTTGAAAAAATCATCCAAAAAGAAATCCAAGTAGTGGGAAGCAGAAGTCAAAAGCCTGCTGACTGGGAACCATCGCTTGCACTAATGAATGAAGGAAAGGTTAATGCAAAAGCATTAGTAACACATGAATTTACTATTTCTCAATGGGAAGAAGCCTACCAAGCAATTAAAAGCGGTGAAGCCATTAAAGTATTGTTAACACCAGTGGACTAAATAAAGAGAACAATAGGAAGGGGGGAGTATAAATGGATAAGCAAGGGCGGTGCAGTAACCATAATTAACGGCAGGGTTTCAAATGCTGATTACTAATCACATTGAAAAGGGAATACGATTATGATGTTACCGAATCGTATATCTGGTTTTCATAGAAAAGAGGATAAAAAATGGTAGAAACGTTTTTGGATTTTATGTTGGGATCCTTAAGAGGAATAAGTCAATTTTATTTTGAATACCAGGTCATTTTTAACTCTATAATTGTTGGGATTGCAGCGTATAAACTCATTTTTAGTAAAAAAAGCAATGCAAAGAAGGAAACAACAAACTAATAGATACCATCATTGAAAATGGAAAGATTGGTGTTAATAGTGAAAGCATTAAAATTATACGGAACACAGGACCTGCGTTTTGAAGATAATGTTACCGAACCTCTGATCGAAAACGATGACGATGTGATTATTAAAGTGAAGTCTGTAGGGATATGCGGTTCAGATATGTCCAGATATAAAAAACTTGGACCTTATGTGGCGGGAATGACCTTTGGTCATGAATTCTCCGGCGAAGTAACAGAAGTCGGCCCAGCCGTGAAAGGAATTAAAGTTGGGGACCGTGTTGCAGGTTGTCCGGCCTTCGTATGCGGAGAGTGTGAAAGCTGCCGTAGAGGAGAACCGGCTCAATGTGAAAGACTGCATGTAATAGGTGCTTACCTTCCTGGAGCTTTTGCAGAATATACGAAACTGCCTGAAAGCCATATCATCCCGCTTCCAGATCATGTAGACTATGATACTGCGGCATTAGTGGAACCGTCAGCCGTAGTAGCCCGCGGTTTCTATCATACTAGTATTCAACCGGGAGCAGAAGTAGCCATTATGGGTGTTGGAAGCATTGGTTTACTGGCGGTACAATGGGCTAAAATCTTTGGGGCAAAAAAAGTTTATGCCATTGACATTGACGATAACAAACTGCAAATTGCGAAAGAGCTTGGAGCGGATATCGCGATTAATTCATTAGAAAGACCAGCACATGAACAAATTATGGAATACACGAATGGCCGCGGTGTTGATCTTGCTGTGGAATCAGCAGGTTCTCCGATTACTTCGGCACAAGTATTCGCCTTGCCTCGAAAAGGCGGAGAAGTTGTATTTATGGGGATACCATATGCAGATATTCAAATTGAACGATTCTATTTTGAAAAAATTGTCCGTAATGAATTAAAAATTCATGGATCATGGAATGCACTTTCAGCCCCTTTCCCTGGTAAAGAATGGACATCAACCGTACATTATATAGGCACTGGGCAAATCAAGTCTGGACCAATGATCTCTCATCGGCTGTCTTTACAGGAAGGTCCGGAGGTATTCCGAAAAATCATAAATCGGGAAATAGATTCTGTGAAAATTATTTTTCATCCAGAAGAAATGGAACTAACAGGCCAGTTCAATAACGAAGCAATAGGAGTGGAAAAATAAGCAGAATACAGGTAGAAAACCAACCATTCCAGGCATGTCATAATCAAGATCGCCTTAGGTTGTCACATGGTGGATTCCATCTGTGGAAGCTATAAAAAACTTAGATACCGCTGTTGTCCCCATCGAGTAGATAATATTACAGTGCATGGAATTAAAATGGGCGAACAAGAGGCAATGCTTCAAACGGATGTAGGCACAGGCCCATGACTGGGGTTGATGTTCGTTTCTATTGTGGCAAACGGTTATTCTAAATGGCTGCTTTCTATGACAGGTGGCCAACTATCGCTTCTGGTCGTCCATATCCCGCCAGTATCGTTTGAAGGCAGCCGTTTAAAATCCTCCAATGCATCAAATCCTTCTGACAAGCCACCATCATCTGCAAAAAAACACCAGATCGTATTTTTATTGAAAATTTCAGAGGATTCTTTTCAGCATTTAGTTGCGAAATTTCAAAAACCTTTAATGAAAGAAGGATCTCTATGAGCCGGGAATCACTTTACTTTACTGACAATTTCTTTTCAGCTGGAAGGACCGAAATATATAATGAATCCAAAGAAAAAGTAGGAGAGCTGGATTTGAAAAGTGTGTTTTCTTCCGGAGTGGATGTATTGGATTCAGAAGGTAACCTGGTGATTAGCGCTAAGTTCCCTGTACTGAGATCTAAATGGAAAGTATATGATAACCAGGGGCAAGAGATTGGTGTGCTAAAACAAAAGTTCACTTTTTTCGCAAAGAAGTATGAATATCATGCTTATGAGCGAGGATCCTTTCTAGTAAAATCAGAGGCCTTCTCAAAGCAATATGAGATTTATAAAGCGGAGAAGAAATTGGCAGCTACATTTGCGAAGATCAGCGGGTTTTTTTCATCACCGACTTATCAATTGCAAAATTATACAGACGAGCTCCCATCTGAAGAATTAATTGCTATAGTAATGGGAATCAATGCGATCGAAAAGAATAATACAGCGGCTGCTTCTACTTAACCTGTTCAAAAAATTCTTTAATTCATATTATTTTTGCGGCTTAATATAATCCCAAAATAAGAAATAGGAGGTGTCCCCATGAAGTGTATTTACTTATGGGCCATCTCCTACTTATTACAGTGATCCAATCAAAGGCTTCAGACTGAAATAGTCCAAGGCTTGATTGACATCATGAATATTATAAATTTTCTTCTCTAAACAGAACTGAAGAACCAAATCGTAAGTGTCACTGTCTGACAAGGAGTAACCAGCCGAACTCAAAAGCGAATCGGTTTCTTCTATATTTAGCTCGAGGGCTAAGGCAAGAGCAATAACGGTATTTTTCCCTGGTCTGTAGTTTGAATTACGTATTTTTGAAAAAAGTTTACGGTCAATTCCTGCTTTATTGTAGATTTCTGGGTCACTGGCCCCTATTTTTTCGATAAAGCTAAACAATACCTGATTGAATAATGGTTTACGATTGGTTTTTATAAAATCCTCTAACTCATCATTATGTATGTCCTGAAGGGTTTCCTCCAGCTTAAAAGATTCCGGACTAACAACCAATGCAAAATCTTCGTTAATGTAACTGTCTACATACTCCTGAATTTCTCTAAGTATCTTTTCATCGAGCATATCATCTGCCTCCCAAAAATGTCGCTTTCGAGGCGACCAAATCATGGATAAACTCAGCTACTATTATATCATGATTAATAATTTGGGAGGATGATTGGTATGAACAGCAATCTAACAGATATAATTTTCTTGCTTGATAGGAGCGGGTCTATGGCGGGGCTTGAAAGTAATACCATTGGCGGGTTTAATTCTTTAATTGAAAAACAATGCCGGCTGGAAGGCGAAACGCTGCTTACAACAGTACTTTTTGATAACCAGTATGAAGTATTATGGAATGGCATTGATGCAAGCCATGCAAGACTGACGGATAAGGATTATTTTGTGAGAGGGTCTACGGCATTGCTGGATGCAGTGGGGAAGACCATTTTGGATGTGGGGTACAGGTTGTCGAAGAGCAGCGAGGAACGAAAACCCGGCAAGGTTATATTCGTCATTACAACTGACGGCATGGAAAATTCGAGCCGTGAATTTACCTATGAAAAAGTAAAAGAGATGATACAACACCAGAAACAGAAATATAGTTGGGAGTTTATTTTTATTGGGGCAAACCTTGATGCAGCAAAAGAAGCGGATAGTATTGGGATTAGTATGGATGATGCCTATAACTTTGAAGCATCAAGTACTGGTGTGGAAAGTATGTATATCCGGGTGGAAGAGGAATTGGCGGTAAGGAGACAGAAAAAACAATAAATCCAGGTAAGAGGAAGACATATATGGTTAACATAAAGGAAGCCCGCATTGATTCCAATGCTGTATCTTCTGATGATCAGACACATCGATTTTTTCTGTGCAGAACAAGGGATAAGTAGAAAAAGGCTGCTTGTATCATAATGATTCATCCAATGAGCGTAAAATTATGGTCTTAAGGAGCAGGTTAATGTTTTTTTATCGAGCATCCACTTGGATGCTTTTTATGTATGTATACACTAGACAAAAAACTACAGAATGTGACACTTTTTACAGTCTCTTATCTTAATAAAATTAGTTAATAGGGGGAAGATAATTTAGCAAATCATGCTGTTTTATGAGTTTTTCATAATTAAAAAGCAGGAACTCCTATTTATAGTAAAAAAGTTCTATTTTGGTAATTTCCATACTCTATTAGTATCAAATTTGGTGGATTTTTTATAAGATAGTCATATTAGCAAAAAGTGGGAACGCGTACATAAGTCATGGATTTCGAACATAAATGAGGTGATAATATGGACGATAATGATCACGTTATAGGCAAATTGTATAACGACATATCTTATTTAAATAATCAATTACATCAAAATACAGAAAAGCTTGTTCGTCTTAAACACGCTCATAAAAACATCGAGATAAAGCAGGAAGATTTTTTTCATAACAAAAGATTCATTGATGAACCTCAGCTTTCATCAGTTGTTTGGGATGGTCGTCATGCCAATGATTTCTTGGAGTTTCGAAATTATATCGAAGAGGCATATGTCAGAATTGGAAATCAAGATATCGAGAATATGTTAGAAAATATTGAAGACAAAATTTCCTATTACGAGGGAATAAATCAAACTCTAGCAAACTCGATTTCATCCAAACGGGAGAGGATTGCCCAATTAAGAAATGTTGAGAAGTGAGGAGCGAAACGAATGGCTGAAATAAAAGTGGTTAGAAGTGAAGTGGAAGATGTCTTTAATGAATTGAAGAGCAAGATTAATGCTCTTAACACAAGTAATCCACAACTCCATTTCACTGTTAGTAAATTAGATTTGACCGATCGAATTAGCCAAATTGAGCAGAAATATTATCATGTTATAGAGCAATACAAAAACCTATTAGCAGAAATTGAGCAAGATGCATGGGCCAGTATTGAAGAAGTACTTTCAGTCGATCAAGAGCTTGCTCGTAGAATCCGGTAATTGCGGGAGGATTTAATATGAAAATAATTAAAGTTTCGGAAGTTCTTCCTGAGCTTGATGCTTCCATTAAGAGAAAGAATACAGAGAGAAAACAAATACTGGATATCCGAAACTCAATGAACAGAGTTATCGATCTTGACCATTCTCTTACAGGCAAAACGGGGGAAGCGGTTAAAGAACACTTTACAATCCTTCATATTCCCGCCATTCTGTTAATTAATCAATTTTTAGATGAGTATGAAAAACAGTTGACGGATATAAGAAGTTTAATTTCTAGTTACGAAAATGATAATGGTTTAGTTAGACAGGACTTTATTGAGCATGATGTCAAACAAGGGTTAGATCAGCTTGAGCGGTTAACAGAAGATATAATTGAAGAGATCAATAGTGATTTTAGCAAAGTGAGCGATATCGTTAGTAGTTCTGCTCTTACAATAGCACCAATTCATTATCCCTTAGAACAGGCACGTTTACATAACAAATCGACAATGGAAAAACTTAATGAACTTGACCATCAAAGTGTGAATGGACTGAAGTCCTCACAAGATCAGCTTCAAAACATTTCTTCTTTTATTGGTAAAATAAAAGGCTGGTCTAAGGGTGGCATCGTTTTGAGCGAAAGCACGGTTAAAGAAATTGACCGGTTTCTTGCAGAGAATGATGTCATCAACAAATTAATTGATTCTGCTACAGAATTATCTGTAGAACAGGGTGATTCAACGCTTGGTGGGAATGTAGCTGACTGGTTGGATAAGATAGGAAAATTGAATGGTGGAATGGAAGCGTTAAAAGGAACAGTCACAGCCACTATTCTATTATCGAATCGAATTGTCCTGACAAGAGATGGGAAAGGAAACTTTATTGTGAAAGCCCATCCTGATTGGATAAAAGGTAGAAATGGAATGTATGTTTCAAAGCTAGCGGACACCATTCATGAAATTCTGAAGAAAGGCAGTGCCAGTACGATTACCAGCATTCAAAATTATTTTTCCAAGTTTCAAAATGCTCCCAGCAGAATGCTACGGCATTTGGTTGGTTTAAATCCGGGGACGAACGTGCTGAGTAATCTTAAATTATTACAAGGGCAACATCCATATCTGAAATTTTCTGCAAGTCAGGCAGAAAAGTATAAACGTGCTGCTGTCGATGCCAGAGCCACCGTTGCCCAGCTTGCGGATGCCAAATCGGTCCAAACGATAGCCCGGAAAATACCTTATGTAGGAATCATATTCTCTCTTGGTACGAATGCAGGAGAATTTATGAGTGATCAAAACAAGTACAAATCAGAATGGGAAAAGGGCGGAAGAGCGGCTGCAGGGATTGGGATGGACATCGGTGTTGCCGGCTTGACGGCAGGAGGGGCGGCAATAGGAACCATGATTTTTCCTGGGCCTGGAACGCTTATTGGGGGAGCTGTGGGAGCAACAATCGGAATAGTCGCTTCGATTAAGTTGGAAGATAACATTAAGGATGTTGGAGAAAAGGCAGGGAAATGGGCTGGAGAGACATACAAAGAAGCTTCAAAAGCAGCGAAGGATGTTGCTGACGATATAAAGGATAAGGTAACTGACGCGAGAGACTTTGTTTCGGGCTTGTTCAATTAGATTAACTTGAAGGAGACCACAATGACCAATTCTAATTCTATTAATCTATCTACACATGAACTGGCTACTTCTCTTGCCTTATGCGGGCATGAAAGCATGGCTAGCCAGGTGTTAAACAGTATGGAAATTATCGAGGATGGAGAGGAAGTCAAACGTTTCATTCTGCAAACAGAGATTTCACTTAAGTCCAAAGGATATTGGGATGATAACCGTTCTACGATGCTAGTAGCAGGGGTGGAGGATCTAATGCATCTGCTTGTTCATTCCAAGAAAAAGGTGAGATGCATTAGAGAAGATCGCGTTCTTCTCATCCATTTAATTGATCAGAAAAATGTGTTGGTTCAGGATATAGGCAATCAAATGCATTCTTTTTCATTGAAAAAATTGGAAGACGGAGTTACTAATCTATTGTTAAAACATTTCAGGTTAGATTCAAGTGATTATGAATCCACTAAGGATATACAAACCTTGCTATTATCGAATGATATGTTTGACGAATTGCACCAGCTAGACCATTCAGTTCTTGAAAGAATGATTAACGATGAGAATTTAGAGGCTGAATTGAGACATTTCTTTTATGATTTTAAAAAAAATCTTCAGCAATTTGATAATTTGTCATTCATGGAAATGGATTACATCAAGGATTTTATGGATATTAAACACGTGATCTTTATGCTTCCGAGTGAACAATTTATCTGGCATCTCGACTATGAAAAAATTCAGGAGGAGGAGGTTTATATCGTACCTACAGAAACAAACGACTATTGCAGCAGATTAAACCAGGATATCCTCGACTATTTCCTTCAGGAAACAGCTGCAAATAGTTAATCTCACTAATAAATCAGGAAGTGGTATTTTCAGATGAGTAAAAAAATAATCGGTTTTATTCTGGCATTTGGTATCTTTACTCTTCTCTCTCTTACATTGAGCGGGATTGATGTCCCTATTCCAAGTTCTTATGTTCCCTTACTGCTTGCCAGCAACGCGGTGTTTGCCTTCTTTTCGATTTTCACTCAGCGTCTTATACTGGGTCTTTACGAAACGAATGTTCATGAAGAGAGAAGCGGTTTTGTCCATTATTTTATTAAATATGTTGCTATTTTTACATCAGGTATCAATTATTATGTACAGAAAGTCTTAAACCGTCTCCCGCTTTTAGTCAACAAATTACTTGCTGTATGCTTTTTCCTTTCACTTGTTTGGATTGGTTTTGGCATTATCGGCATTTTTAATTAGAAAAAGGTTTTCAACAATACATATCGTTCATTGGGGAGTAAATATATGATAACGAAAGAAACGGCAGTCCTTTCCACCCGGGCACTTATTGGGGCTTTGTTCCAAGCTGGATTCAAGAATAAGGCTAAGCAACTGGGTAGAGAACATAAAATGAAGAAAAAAGAACTGAGTGAAGCAATAAATAAGGCTGAGTATTTTTTAAAAGCAGAATCATCCTCGACAGAACTGGCCTCTATCCTTGGCCATCTGGCTCAGGCTCAACGGAAAGTTCGTTTTGAAAAAGGGCAGGATTACTTGATCATTCATTCTATCGATGAAAAAAATGTCCTTATTGAATCAGTACATAATGCTCAACATACATTTTCCGTGCAATCCCTAGATTCCGGTTTCTACTCCATGCTATGCGAGTTTTATGGCTTCGATCCGTCAGCAAGGGAAGATCCCGTCAAAATGAATCTTGAAATAGATACAGAGACCTACGATTTGATTCATGCCATCGAGCGGGAAGAACTTGAGAAAATGATTCGGGATGAAAGCTATGAACATCAAATCCGCCGCTTTTTAGAAGACTTTAAAGCGAATGGACAGAGTGTGAATTCAATCGATTATACGAAGAACACTCACAATCAGGCTGATTCAACCGTTCTTTTTGTTCCAGGAAAAGAATACATTTGGTCGATTGATTATCAACAAGTGAAAAATAACCAGATTATTGCGACCAGTAGTACCGTTGAACAATATTTTCGGATTATCGAACGCAGTTTGGAGGAATTCCTAACCGTAACTGTGGCCAAAAAGAAAAATTCATCTGAAACAAAGCCGTTTTCCATTCAAAGAGGAATTTCTTTTTTTGTGAAGGGGAATGTCCTGTTAATCGTCATGCTGCTGCTATTCAATGTGAATAAAAATAGCTGGGTCGAGGAAGGCGGATCATACGTATGGTTGTTTGGTTTGCAAACTGAAGTTATCATCTTACTTTTATCCTTCATTGCTTGTTTACGCCCTAAGACAGTAAAGAAAGCATCCTAAAACGCCAAAACTGGATAGTAGTAGGGAAATCTATGAAAAGATTCCTAGTGTTTTTATCTGTTTTTGACTTATTATTCTAGTAATGATGAGTGTGTAACATCTAAATGAACAAAATGAATTTAAGGAAGCTCAAACAATCACAAAACAATATATTAAAAGTAATTATTACGATGTTGAATCCATTGTGATTACAAAAACTGAATACTCTCCGTTAGATACAATTTTTATATATGGCTATGTGAATGAAAAAATGTAACCTTTCATACTAATGTAAATCCAACCTTGAACAGGATTGATTCAATAGGTGAATCAGAGAATTTTCCAAAATTAAAAGAAGAGTGTAAAGACGTAGTATGTGAATAAATTTTAGAAGCCAGCAAAAACGCTGGCTAAAGATATTAGACTGGGCATCACAGACATTCCTGCGATTGAAAAAATAACGAGAATCTCGTCTCGTAACTCATTTTACAAAAAAGCAACTAACCCTTAAAAGGGAGTTGCTTTTTTGTTTTTATTTGGGTTTATTCATTCAATAAGCGATAATAATAGAGAATAGTGTTGTTGATTGAAACTATAGGCGAAGACAAAGAATCAATTTGCTATCATTAAATTAACGATCTGTTGAAAGGAGAGTTCGGCCAATGGCTACGGTTGGACGGAATGATTTATGCCCTTGTGGCAGCGGGAAAAAATATAAGAAGTGCTGTGGGAAGAATAATGTTTTTTCTATGGAGCAACTGATAGAAACTGAATTGCAGGAGATCCAGATCGATATTATTCATTATTTTATGGAAAACTACCAGGCAATAATGGATGATTATCTGAAAGAGCATGACAGGGAATTTGATATTCCTGAGGAAGCTATGGAGATGTTTCGCTTTTTTGCGAGTACGTGGTTTATAACTTCAGTCAAGATAGATGGAAAAACCATATTGGCCGAGTATATTGATAGACATATAGGGAAATTCAAAAGACAAAGAGTTCAGGATATTGTGCGTTCATGGAAGAATGCGAAACCTTCTGTTTCCATCATTCAACATCAAGACGATCATCAGTATCTAACCGTTCAAGATATTTTTACAGGAGAGGTGCAAAAGGTTAAAGAACTTGGAGAGGAACATGGCGTTGAGACCGGTGGATTGGTATTAGGAACCATTTTGCCTGCTGGTCCGGCATCTGTATTTTTTACAACATTTCTTAGCATGCCAGCCGATGTTTCAGGGGAACTGAAAGACGAAGTGCTACATTTATATGAGAGCAGTGGGGGAAATAACCCTATTGACTTTATGGTTACTTCTTTTCTTGAAGTGCTTGACCTCTTCATGTTTGGAAAAGCGGTTGTGTCCATTGACAATTTAGAGTGGAATTCGGCGAAACAAAAGGAAGTTGCTTTCAATTACGAAAAGTATATGAAGGAAAATAAGTATGACGAAACCGTTATTAATCTGGGCGTATTCCTTTGGAACAGGTACTCCCTGTTAAGGAATCCAACCATAAAAAAATCGAGCGTATACGAAGCAACTTTAGTCTATTTAGTTGATCAATTGCTCCCGTTCGGAGAGTATAGAACACAAAAAGAATTGGCGGAAGAATTCCGAGTCTCCAGTAGCAGTATTTCGTCAAAATTAAAAGAGTTTGAGAATGTCCTTTATGAAGAAATTGTGGATTTGCAAGAACAGATGGAAAATGCGGATTATGACTTTGAAGATATGGATAGGGAAAGTCCCATCATCAATTCAAGAATCACGATGGAACGGGATCTCCTTAAAATGGAGAGGGAAATAGGGGATAGAGACTTTGAGTCGATTGATGAATTGAATGAATTTATGAATGCACAATTAAACAATCAAAAACAGCCGCAAAAAAAGTTATCTAACAAAGAGACAGCCCAGGAACTGTTATTCGATGCGTTTGAAGCTTCAGGAAATGAGCGCAAACAGCTTGCAAAAAAAGCATTGAAATTATACCCGAATAGTCCAGACGCATACAATATTCTGGCAGAGTACGAAAAGGATCCCAAAGAGCGGCAGAAACTTTATTTGAAAGGTATGGAAGCAGGGGAAAAGGAATTAGGACAAGCATTCTTCAGCGAAAATAAAGGCCATTTTTGGGGAATTGTAAGCACACGTCCATATATGCGGTTAAAATTCAACTATGGCTTGCTTTTACACGATAATGGCAAGCTTGAAGAAGCCATTGTGCAATATGAGGAACTCCTTGAATTGAATCCAATGGATAATCAAGGAGTCCGGTATGAGCTATTCGTGGCTTACGTGGAAAAGGGCATGCTCCAAAAGGCTGAATCACTCTTAAAACAGTTTGATGAAGGTATAACTGCAAATGGGACATTCAACAAGCTTTTAATCGAGTATTTGAAAAAAGGACCATCGCAAAAAGCAAAAAAATTATTGAAGCAGGCAAAAGACAAGAATCCATATGTCATCGATTATTTAACAAGAAAAAAGAAACTTCCGCGATCTACTCCAGCCACCTACGGATTAGGAGACGAATCTGAGGCGATTATTTATGCAGAGCAGCATTTGCATATATGGACAGAAAATATGGAATTGGTTGAATGGTTGAAAAAAGCCCGATAAACCAAGCCTCTTAAAAAATAACACAGGCATTTTGTAATGCCCGTGTTATTTACTTTTCCTCTAATGTATGTGAGATTTGAATTCTGTTAGAAAGCCGTGGAGGATAGTGTATTATTAAAGTCCATTGCCACCCAAAATACCTTTTTAGTAATGTTTATCGCTTATATTTTCCATCCTTAATAAATCCATTCTGCCTAGTCTCATAATATTTTTCTAAAGGGACACTATATACCAAAAGTAAATTTTCATAGGTTGGAGACAGTAAAATGAAGGTTTTATCGATGATCCAGCCTTGGGCAAGCCTTTTTGTTTTAGGAGAGGCCAAATATGAAACAAGATCATGGAAAACAAATTATCGGGGACCCCTGGCAATTCACACAAGTAAAAAAATGGATAAGGCTGTCTGCAACCATGTCGCCATTCAATCGTTGCTTGGTAAGCATGGGTATACAACTGAGAATCTTCCAAATAGTTTGATCATTGCTGTAGGCAAGCTGGAACAATGTTTGAAGGTGACTGAAAACAACCAGACATGGGCAGTCCTGGAGGATGGTCGAATCGTATCTGACAATGACTACTTTTTAGGTGACTTTCCAGTGGGAGGGTATGCTTGGGAAGTTAAGGACATGCAAATGCTGGATGAATTTATTCCAGCCAAAGGAAAGCTTGGATTATGGGAGTATGCTTTATAACAATTCTATTATGATCGGTAGTTAAATAATACTCCATAGGATACCGCTGCATGGGGAAATTTTCGCAGAAGAACGAAAAAATGCTGGTAATTCATACTAACACTACTAATTATCCTCTTTTGAGACACCTTAGATAATAAACCGGGTGAAAAGAGGAGATCGCAATGAATCGATGGCTGATTGTGCTGGGAACCGTAGTTGTACAGATGGGATTAGGTACAATCTACACTTGGAGTTTATTCAACCAGCCGTTAGTGGAACGGTTTGGCTGGGAATTGAGCTCGGTTGCGATAACATTCTCCATAACAAGCTTTGCATTGGCATTTTCGACGCTGTTTGCCGGTAAGTTGCAGGATAAATGGGGACTTCCCCGTCTAATTCGTTTTGCTGGTATCTTGTTGGGAGCAGGGTTAATGCTCAGTTCTCAGATTTCGTCTTTATGGATGCTCTACCTGTTCGCAGGTGTTGTGGTAGGTTTTGCCGATGGTTCTGCGTATATTACTTCTTTATCCAATCTTTTAAAGTGGTTTCCTGAGAAAAAAGGGCTTATTTCCGGAATCTCGGTTGGCGCCTATGGTACCGGAAGCTTGGTATTTAAATATATTAACGGAGCGCTTATTGAATCCGTAGGTGTTTCCCAAGCGTTTTTCTATTGGGGATTGATTGTCATGATAATGATCGTGGGCGGATCGTTCCTTGTGCGGGAGGCTGAGATAAGCACAGAGGCTCAGACCCTGAATGGAGTGCAGAGCAAAGATTATACAGTTAAAGAAATGCTGAGAACAAAGGAAGCCTACCTATTGTTTATCATTTTATTCACTGCTTGCATGAGTGGCTTATACCTAATTAGTATCGTGAAAGATATTGGTGTTAGCTTGGCAGGTCTCGATGTGGCAGCTGCTGCAAATGCGGTGGCACTCGTGGCTATTTTCAATACAACGGGAAGAATCGTTCTCGGTGCCTTGTCTGATAGAGTCGGCCGTCTAAAAGTCGTAGCTGGTGCATTGTTAGTGACAGCTGTATCCGTGACTGTATTAGGATTTGCAGAACTGAATTACACCTTGTTCTTTGCTTGTGTGGCAGGCATCGCCTTCTGTTTCGGCGGCAATATTACCGTATTCCCTGCCATTGTCGCTGACTTTTTCGGATTGAAAAATCAGGGAAAAAATTATGGAGTGATTTACCAAGGTTTTGGGCTGGGGGCCTTGTCCGGATCTTTTATCGCTACCGCACTTGGTGGATTCAAGCCAACCTTTACATTGATTGCCGTATTATGCGTGATCTCATTATTAATCGCTATAAAAATAAAGGCACCAGATAATGAACCACCATCTGACAGAGACGGAAACAAGGACCGCCTAGTTCACAACATTAGACCGGGTACCAAGCTCGGTTGATATACAGTCATTATTTTATCTCAAATCAAATTCAATCATCGTTACCTGTAAACTCATCTCTCTTTTATATAACGTATTAGCGAAAGCTGAAATTTCTCCATCGAAGTCTTCGGAATTTAACTGCCTCCCCTAACATAATAATAGTTAGAGTTAGCATACATTACTTATCAACCTACGCCACAACATGTTCCCACTAAGCTAAAAACTTGTGATAATTACTTTCTCAGCAAACAAACGACAAAGTCTAACATAATATGACATTAGAAATACTTCATGGTACAATTTAACCAAACAAAGGAGGAAATTATGACTATTTCAGAAATTAAGAAACATGCTTTAACATCTTTAAAAGGACAATGGGGAAAAGCAGTTTTGCTTACCTTTTTAGTGTTCTTCATCACTACAGTTTTGACCTTGATCGTTGAAGTCAGCCTAAGCGGCGGTTTTACAAACTGGTTATATCAAGAAGAAACACCAATAGCAGCTGATTTAATTAATTTACTTATCTCGCTTGCCCTCATGCCATTATCAATCGCGAGTTATTGGTTTTATCTTAATCTATCAAGACAGGAAAACGCGCAGATTTCACAAGTGTTTGCCATCTTTAAAAAGGCAGGGACTTATTTTAAAGTAATTGGAACGTCTCTTTTAGTAGTTATTTTTGTAATCTTATGGTCTTTATTATTGATTGTTCCAGGTATTATAAAATCGATATCATATTCCCAAGCATTTTTCTTGATGAAAGACCATCCGGAATATTCCGCACTTGAAGCGATAACGGAGAGTAAGAAAAGAATGAAGGGCTACAAAGGGAAATACTTCCTAATGTACTTAAGCTTCATTGGATGGGGAATTCTTAGTATGATCACACTAGGAATCGGGCTATTGTGGCTCGTTCCTTATATGACAACTTCCATGGCTGCATTTTATGATAAATTGATCTATAAACAGAATAGTGTTGAAGAAGAAGAACCAGTCATTTAACATGTAGCGGTTCATGACTTTTTGAAACAAAAACAAAATTGCTTCAGGTTTGAAGTGATGATGCACGGCCAACCGGATTATTCTGGTTGGCCATTTTTTATGGTTTTTATGTAGTTTGCCAACATGATTTGAACCCTTCAGATATTATTATCTGAAAGAAATGGTTGGATAGATCATGTGAAAATCGAAGGAATGATTCGTTGGATATATATATGGTTTTCGGAGCAACATATTTTGCTTATCCCCATCATAAAATGGACAAGGAGTAAAAAAGCCCGCTGGGTGAATGGGGGCAATGATGCATTGTTAAGATTGAGACAAAAACGTAATCGTTCTTTAGGAGCAGTTTTATATTGGCAAATCATAACTTATGTTTATTTAACCATCGGGGCTATTATTCAAGGGGTCGGAATGGCCTTGTTTTTATTTCCGAATGCGATTCCTTCCGGAGGGGCTGCCGGGATTGCCATCATTTTAAATCACTTCCTGCCTATTTCCATCGGAGTTTGTTTATGGTTTGCAAATTTAACCTCCCTAACATTGGCGCTTACCTATTTTGGATATGAATGGATGATCAGGACCATATATTCAGTATCCGTTGCTTCCTTTACAGTAAATTGGGTCACCATGTTTTGGTATATACCCGAATGGAACATAGGATTCGATATTCTCTGCGGTTCGCTATTCTACGGGGTGGGGGTGGGAATCTTAATAAGGTATGGTTCATCCAGCGGAGGTATGGTTGTCTTTGCACTCGTGCTCGCCATGTACAAGAAATGGAGCGCTGGTAAAGCAATGTTTTGGATGAACATTTCTATATTCATTTTAACCGCCATCATCATCGATATGAGGATCGTTCTATATGCAGTGATCTGCCAATTTTTATCAACCAGGATCATCGACTTCGTGAATACCTATAAAATTGAATTTTCCTTATTTCAGGAACAATTGGGATGGCGGAAAAAATAGTTGCTCGTACATTAACGGCTTGGTTTTTTATTCGCATCGAGGGGGAAGAATTTTGTTCTTTTATATTTAACGGTCTAAGTAGGAAGGTGGCATAAATAGTAAACTGTAAAAAAATATCCTCTGAACAAGACTCAATCTTCTGACTGGGTCTTTTTTGTATAATTATTATTGGATATTCAACAATTATTGTAAATTCCGTTCGGTCGGGTTCCGTTTAATTAGATTAGAGTCAGATGATTTACTCTTTAAAACGCTTACATTTAGCGCTTTTTAAATAATTTTATCTGAATAAAGCAAATTATCTTTAAATTAATTCAATTCAGTGTTATTATTCTTGAATATTATATTTATTCAGGAAAGTGGAGGTTCATTATGTCACAAATGTTAGCTTTAGTTATTCTCGTTTTTATATTATTTATTGGAGATCTGGTGGCTGTACGGACAAAAGCCTGGGTCCCTTCCATTTTCGTATGCGCCATCCTGTTCCTCCTCGGCTACTGGACGTTCTTTCCGCAGGATATCGTAGCCTTGGCGGGTGTACCGCCGGTAGTTGCGACGATGTTGATGTACCTATTGATTACAAACATGGGTACGTTGCTGTCGATTGAGGAATTGAAGAATCAATGGAAAACGATCTTAATTGCGCTATCAGGTATTTTAGGGATTATTGCTATTCTTTTTGGAATTGGAACATTTATTTTCGGCTTTGAGACAATCGTCGTAGCCATTCCTCCATTAGTGGGCGGGATTGTATCTGCGTTGATCATGTCAGAAGGGGCAAAGGAAGCCGGACTCGCATCACTATCGGTATTTGCGATTGTGATCTATGTTATGCAAGGATTTGCCGGATATCCACTCACGTCAATCATGCTGAAAAAAGAAGGCAAGAGGCTTCTTACGCAATACCGCAATGGCGAGCTATCGGTGAAAGAATCTGAAACGGCTGCCACGTCAGAAAATGTAAAGGTAGAGCTTAAGCTATTTAAAAACATGCCGGAGAAATACAACACGGATTTCTTTAAATTTTTCAGGCTTGCCCTTGTCGCATACCTTGCATACCTTGTTTCTGCCTTATTGGCGCCGGTTGCGACAGTGAGCCCGTTTGTTCTCTGCCTATTGTTCGGTGTTATTGCCACAAGCATAGGTTTTCTGGAGAAGCAGGTATTACAGAAAGCGAACGGCTTCGGATTCGCGATTTTGGCGCTTATGTTGTTCATTTTTGACGGATTGAAGCAAGCGACTCCAAACATGATGCTCGAAATCCTTTATCCTCTCATCGGTGTTATTGTATTAGGTGTGATCGGGATGTATATCTTTTCTTTCATAGCAGGCAAGATTTTGAAGGTCAGCAAAGAAATGGCTTTCTCTATCTCCTTGACGGCGTTATACGGATTTCCGGCTGACTATATAATCACCAACGAAGTCATCAAGGCATTGACAGAGGATGAGCAGGAAAGGGAAATGCTGACGAGCCACATGCTGCCGCCTATGCTTGTCGGCGGTTTCATAACGGTTACGATTGTGTCGGTTATCTTGGCCGGTATGTTTGTAGGATTCTTATAAAAGACGGAGGGATATTGTGGAGAAGCTCATCGAAAGCATTGAAAGCCATATCGGCGCATTGAGTGAATTTACAGCGACACCTGGTAAAGGCACCACCCGGCTGACTTATAGCAACGAAGATTTACAGGCACGTCAATATATAAAAGAAAAGATGAAGGAAACCGGCCTCGAAGTCCAGGAAGATGGCTTTGGCAATATCTTTGGCAAACTTGAAGGCACGTTAAAGGATGCGCCAAGTGTACTTATCGGATCCCATTTTGACTCGGTTCCAAATGGAGGGGCATATGATGGCCCTGCCGGTGTAGTGGCTGGCTTGGAAGTGGCTGCCCTGTTCACTCAGAATAAATTAACGCCTAAATACCCGCTGGAAATCATCGCGCTTGTAGAAGAAGAGGGCTCGAGATTTGGCGGCGGGCTGATGGGATCAAGAGGAATCATCGGATCGCTTAGTGAGAAAGATTTTAAAAACCTAACAGATAAAGACGGCATCTCCACGATCGATGCGATGTCCAAAATCGGACTTGATCCGTCGCTTCCTAAAGTAAGAGATCCAAAAACCATGAAGGCTTTCCTTGAATTACATATTGAACAAGGCCCGATTCTCGAGGAGAAAAACATTCCAATCGGTGTGGTCGAAGCGATTGTCGGTTTGACGCAATTGGAAGTGACAGTGCAAGGCCAGGCAGGACATGCGGGTACAACCCCGATGGATCGCCGTTCAGATGCTTTAGTCGCCGCGGCCAAGATCATTGCTCAGCTGCCGGACCTCGCGATCGATGAAGGGGTAGGAACGGTTATAACGACCGGCCGCCTAAATGTTTTTCCAAATGGAGCAAATGTCATTCCAGATAAAATTATCTTCACCGTGGACATCCGTTCAGGGAAAGAAGCAAACGTTCTGAATGTCATCCGGAAAACGAAGGAATTGATAGATTCATATCGTGATAATGGAATCGATACTTCCGCCCGGCAGCTGTTATATATACAGCCCAAAGCATTGAATACAGAAGTCCGTTCGCTTTTGAAGCAAAAGAGCAGTGACTTGGGAATCCCGTACTGCCCCATCAACAGCGGTGCGGGCCATGACGCGATGATCTTTTCCGACGTGACAGATGTAGGCATGCTTTTTATTCCAAGCAAGGACGGACTAAGCCATTGTCCGGAAGAATGGTCGGATGCACGCCATTTGGCTAATGCGGTCCAAATATTCTACGAAGCAGCAAAGAAGTTAACGGAGGCAGAATAGAATGATCCATGAAAAAATAAAACAAGCAATCGAAACTTACAGTGAAGAGCTGACCGAATTACGTCGAAAGCTCCATAGCGAACCTGAACTGTCTTGGGAAGAGGAAAACACGACAGCGTTCGTCTGTGAATATCTCGAAAAACTCGGGATTCCATACCGAAGGACATTACCGACCGGTGTCATTGCGAATATTGAGGGAGCAAAGCCAGGGAAAACCGTAGCATTGAGGGGCGACATGGACGCGCTCTCTGTTGAACAGATCGACAAAGACCTGCCATACGCGTCAAAGGAAGATGGAAAAATGCATGCGTGCGGCCACGATGCCCATACGGCAATGCTACTTATTGCAGCCAAAGCCCTGAACGAAATCAAGGATGAGCTGCCGGGCACCGTTCGATTGTTGTTCCAGCCTGCTGAAGAAGTGGCAACTGGTGCAAAGGAAATGGTGAAACAGGGCGCTGTTGAAGGTGTTGATAATATCTTCGGCATCCATATCTGGTCACAGATGCCGACTCACAAAGTTTCATGTACACCAGGGCCTTCCTTCGCCTCAGCTGATTTATTCAAAGTTACCTTTAAAGGGAAAGGCGGACATGGCGCGATGCCCCATCATTGTATCGATACGGCAATCGTCGCCTCTTCCTTTGTGATGAATGTCCAATCTGTCGTATCAAGAACAATCGATGTCCAGCATCCAGCTGTTCTTACGGTAGGGAAAATGGTCGTCGGCACACGATTCAATGTGATTGCGGAAAACGCCGTTATCGAAGGTACGGTCCGTTGTTTCAATCCTGGAACGCGCGACCATATTGAAAAGCAGCTCCAGCATTACGCTGAGAGTGTTGCCAGCCTGTATGGCGCAAGTGCGGTGGTTGAATACACTCGCGGAACGCAGGCGGTCATCAATGATGAATACAGCGCCAAGCTCGTACAAAAAGTCGCTTCCGAAGCATTTGGTGCGGACGTCTTATTTAATGAAAAGCCGACAATGGGCGGGGAAGACTTCAGCTTCTTTTTGGATGAAGTGCCCGGCAGCTTCGCATTGGTCGGGAGTGGAAATCCCGACAAAGATACGGAATGGGCCCATCACCACGGCAGATTCAACATTGACGAGGATGCTCTAACAACTGGCGCCGAACTATATGCTCAGTATGCTTGGGCTTATTTGAATGAATAATGGAAAAGGTTGTCCCAAACTCGGGACAACCTTTTTGTGTGGAAGGAGCTTATAATAGTTCTGAATTAGAATAGAAGTTAGTAAGAGCCAACCCTGATAGACCAGTTTTTTCAATGAAGTAACCAAGAAAAGGACGAAGCAGGAATCTAAGTTGATTCCTGCTTCTACTCATTCTAAAGACTGGCATTCCTAGACTTGTTGAAGAACTAACAAAAGGTTCTTAAAACAGGTACTTAATAATCCATAGTTACATCATGATAATACTTTAATTCTAGCAAATTATTAGCCGGATCGATTAGAAAAAAAGTGATATGTTCTTCTCGTCTTCCTTCGAAGCGGACCATAACTTCTGGAAGAAAGACAGGTTCTGTTCCTCTGCTTTTTGCAGGAGGGTGTTGAATTCTTCTTTATCCAAAAAGGTGATCCCGTAATGGCGCGGATATATTTTCGGCTGTTCATCGATGCTTTTGGGATTTAGGTGGCATACGACCTGGTCGCCGTAAAAGTTGAATGTGACGCGGTCATCGTAGCGCCTGGCCATGGTGCATCCGAGTTTTTCATAGAACTCTTGGGTTTCATCTAAATCCTTACACAGAATCGCCAGATGAAACACTTTGTTTGTTTCTCTCATTTATTTCGTTACTATCAAATAACGAGAATGTATCTGAGCGTAAGCCGAGGCGCAACGTTTCCAGTGGAATAATATCAGTGAATGCAATATTGGCTAAGTTTACGTCAGAGCCAGCCAGTTGAATGAAGAAGGTTTGCAGCTTTTTATTAGGAGCTTCAAAAATCATATTGTTCAGGTCAATACCGGATGAAACGATTTGTTCGACCAGCTCGCTGCGAAGTTCTCCGTTACCCCGGCACATCCCGCTTGTTCCACTTTCCCTTGCTTCAGCGATGACTTTGATTGCGCCTGCTTCGAAGTCCTCATGGATGTATTCCACCCATTCTGCCGGTTCCTGTGTGATCGCTTTCTCGCTGTCTTTTTGGCCAACCTCGCTGAAGACGAGGAATTCGTCTGAGAAGTCGGAAATGAAGTGGGCTTTTTCTGTATTGGTCATCTCGATTGTGCCATTTGAGATCTCGATGTATTGGCAGCCGTATTTTTTGCAGTAGAGGTAAAAGTCGGTGATTTTCCCCTGGCTCACAAATTTTTCGAATAGCGTTCCGCCAAAGAAGAATGGAATGCCGTGGCTGTTTAGACATTCTATTTTTTCTTCCAGCGTTTTTGTAATAATGGACGTTCCCCAGCCGAACTTCACGTAATCGATGAAATCGGCAGCACCGGAAACGGTGTCTTTAAAAAAGCTTAACGGCACCCCGTTATCAATCAGAATCGTAATCCCTTGTTCTCTCGGTTTTTCTTGCCTAGATGGCAGGTGTATTCCACAAGATCTCCTCATGTTTGAATCCTCTCAATCGATGGAATTCGGCTTGCTTGGTTTACTTTCATGACAAAAGAGCTATTTAGCTCACGGGTACAAATTGAAATATCCCTGGGGTCGAATTCAGGCTTTGTTTCGTCAAAGAATTTCTCAGCGGCCCGGGATGCTTTAATTCTCGCTACAACGTCCTTTGGATGCAAAAAATTTCCCCCTAAAACAATCTCTTTCAAATATTCGGCACAGGCCAGGTCCTCTTCACTTGTCGGGTGTGAGGCGACGATGTTTATTTGTAAACTGCTGTTCGCTTGCTTGCATAAGCTCCGGATATAACGGGCTGTCGTTTTGGCATTGGAAAAACCGGTAACGAATACGTGCCTCGCGTCTAAGGCATGCAATGTGGCCTTCACTCCGTTTGTTGTCTTTTGAACGAGCGTCCGGTCGGTTAAATCGTGCATGGAAATTCGATAAGGAGAGTTATCTAGATCAAACCCATCTATCGGAAGGCCTTTTACCTCACCGGCAAGAAGATAGTGAGGATACATTTCTTTCAAATCAAATGCTTCGTCAATGGTGCCTGCCAACAATATTTCCTTCGCACCATTCAAGAAGGCATAATGGGCGACAGTGAAGGCCCTGATTACATCGATCACAATATTTATATCCGCAGAGGCCAGTCGGTGCTCGTTCCCCTGATAAATGTTTACATCCACTGCAATTCTCCTAACCCATGGGTTTTCACCCACAATTGAAGTTAGAAAAATTATATTCAATTGTTTTGTACATGGTTCCGGGATTTGTTAGTTCGATACATTCATTCCTTCTCTTGCTTCTTGTCCGGAAAAAGCTCTTCTGATATGGGAGAGCGTTTATCAATCATCACCTTTATGATTGTCTTTTTGTTCTTGAGGGAATAATTCTTACATATTGACAGCTAATTACGTCCATGATATATTTATTTTGAATTAAAGATATTTTAATTAAAGTTAAATACAACATAAAAGCACAAATCGAAAATCATTGGAGGAAATAACATGAACGGATTAAAAGGAATACACCACGTAACGGCGATTACAAGCAGTGCGGAAAAGAACTATGAATTTTTCACGTATGTGCTAGGGATGCGCTTAGTAAAGAAAACCGTTAACCAAGACGATATCCAAACGTACCACTTATTTTTTGCAGATGATAAAGGCAGTGCGGGGACAGATATGACCTTTTTTGACTTCCCAGGTATTCCTAAAGGCGTACATGGTACAGACGAGATTTCCAAAACATCCTTCCGTGTACCAAGTGATACAGCGTTGGATTATTGGGTAAAGCGTTTTGATCGTCTCGATGTGAAGCACTCGGGAATTAAAGAGCAATTCGGTAAAAAGACACTTTCGTTTGTCGATTTCGATGACCAGCAATACCAATTGATTTCAGATAAAAACAATGAGGGGGTCGCTGCCGGTACGCCATGGCAGAAAGGGCCGATTCCACTGGATTATGCAATTACTGGCTTAGGGCCTATCTTTGTTCGGATCGCCCAGTTTGATTATTTTAAAGAAGTGATGGAGAAGGTTCTATTGTTTAAAGAAATAGACCAAGATGGATCATTCCATTTATTTGAAGTGGGTGAAGGAGGCAATGGGGCGCAGGTAATCGTCGAATATAATGCGGTTCTTCCTCAAGGACGACAAGGCTTTGGTACGGTTCACCATGTCGCATTCCGCGTTGAAGACCGTTCCGTCCTGAATGAGTGGATCGATCGTTTGCCGAACTTCGGGTTCCAAACGTCCGGTTATGTTGATCGTCACTTCTTCGAATCTTTGTATGCAAGAGTTGCTCCACAAATTTTATTTGAGTTTGCCACGGATGGCCCGGGCTTTATGGGAGACGAGCCGTATGAAACGCTTGGAGAAAAACTATCCTTGCCTCCATTTCTGGAACCGAAACGTGATGAAATCGAAAAAATGGTTAGGCCGATTGATACGGTGAGAAGTACGAAAGAGTTCGTTAAAGAATAATCCAAGCTTTACTTTATCAAATGAGGGTCGAGAGACTGTTTGTAGAACAGGATGGGCTTACAGACACTTTAATCTTCACGCATATACTCTGGATAGTAAAAATAAGTAAGCTCATCTTCGTGTTTGAAGATGAGCTTTTTAATGGAGTGAAAGAACCATAATTTTAATATTTATAAGGAGTCGCCTTATCTAATTTCTCTGAAACCGGGTGATAATAAAATTATGGACTATTTTAGCTCACTCAGTTTTATCACTTCTCCACTTTTCTTCTCTATTACCAATTTTTAATAGCTCCTCGGCATTTTCACCAGCTTTGCGGGAAGCACCAAATGCTTCTTCATAAAATTTAATATCTTCTTCGATTTTATTTTGCTCAGGTGTCATTTTTTCGTCACCTTCCTTTTCTTCGCCAATAATAAATTAATCCCTTTCCTCATTCTGACTGAAAAAAACCCTCACCAGCTGTTCGAGATTTTGGATTTGTTTTTCTTCAAAAAATTCCCGCCCCCCTTTTAAAGATAAAAAGGCACTTTCCACGAGAAACTTCCGGGGATTCTTTGAGTTCAATAGTTCTCCTTGAACAAAGTCCAATAATTCAACGTATTTTGCGTGTTCTATGTTATCGCTTAGCGTTTTTCTTAATTCCAATAAAGTATGAAAAAGCTTCTGTTGGAAAGCCGGGTCGGTTTTCTGGTTGTCTGGGAGCCAGCTGTCCAATAGCTCGGGCTGGATTAATTGATCGCCCGCAACAGACACTTCGTCAACCATCTTGATGATTCGCTCTACGCTATAGCGGACTACCTGATGTATGCTGGGATTTGATTGGGTCGCTATCGCTTGAAATTTAAGGTTGTGGTGCAGAATTCCCATGAACATGATGGCGCAATCCAGCAAATAAGGTTTCTTGCTTTCGCTAAAGATGTCTATGAACCGATCGTATAACCAGCGAATCATTCTGAACTGGCCTTGCTTCAGGAATTCTTTAAAATCGGGATCATTTAAAACGAGTACTTCTTCAAATAGGGTAATGAGCTTATTCGCCCGATTTGTCTTCATTTGCAATTCGATTTGCTTAATAAAGATTTCAATATTGGAGGGATCCTGGCCGATGAGCAATTCATTGCGGTCCTTTTCCAACTTTTTATAGAGCGTTGTGAAAAGAGTGATTAATAACTCGTTTTTAGAGGAAAAGTAATTATAAAATGTTCCTTTTGAAATCCCGCTATAGTCCAATATGTCTTGAATGGATGTATTTTGAAAGCCTTTGTCAGTAAATAAGTGGTGCGCCGCTTTTATGACATGCTCTTTTCTCTCGTTCATAGAATCACCTTTATTCCAGTTATACTGCTTGTATAAAATTTATAGTACATGATTTATTTAGTTTTAACAAACATAGTAAACATCATGTTATCTTTGCTTTGCAATATTTGAACCGATGGTATAAGATATAATTTGTGTTGAAATTAGAGTACAAATAATGATCTGAAAGTATATAGGGGGAAAAACATGGACCATTCCATAAATAAGACTGATCGTCCACCGTACGGGCTTCTTGCTGTGCTGATGATTGGAGCTTTTATTGCCTTTTTAAATAATACCTTATTAAATATTGCACTGCCCTCGATTATGAACGACTTAGATGTTGAAGCGTCTACCGTGCAGTGGCTGACTACAGGCTTTATGCTAGTTAATGGAATTTTGATTCCAGCCACGGCTTTTTTAATTCAAAAATATTCTGTTCGCCGCTTATTTCTGGCGGCGATGATCTTATTTACTGTCGGCACCATTATTGCCGGCGTTGCCCATGCATTTCCTGTTTTATTAACAGGCCGGATGGTTCAAGCTTCTGGATCAGCGATCATGATGCCGCTGTTAATGAATGTTATGTTAGTCAGCTTCCCGATTGAAAAAAGGGGAGCGGCAATGGGAGTCTTTGGACTGATTTTAATGTTTGCACCAGCGATTGGCCCGACTCTATCAGGCTGGATCATTGAACACTATGACTGGAGGATGCTTTTCCACTTTGTCACGCCAATTGCAGTTGCGGTTCTATTGATTGGCTTTTTCATGCTTAAGGATAAAAAGGGGAAGGTGGATATCCGTCTGGATTTATTTTCGCTGCTACTATCAAGCGTGGGCTTTGGCGGTTTGCTGTATGGATTTAGTTCTGCCGGCAATAAAGGCTGGGATAGCCCTCAAGTCTATGGGACAATAATCATTGGGGTTATTTCATTAGTATGGTTTATTTTGCGTCAATTAAAGCAAGAAGAGCCGTTGCTTAATTTCAGGATTTTTAAATACCCGATGTTTTCCTTATCATCTGCCATTACGATGGTCGTGAATATGGCGTTATTTTCCGGTATGTTATTAATTCCGATTTATGTACAAACGATTCGGGGGATATCTCCGATGGATGCGGGGTTAATGATGTTGCCGGGGGCCCTTTTGATGGCTGTCATGTCACCGATTACGGGAAGATTATTTGATAAGTTTGGTGGACGTACATTAGCGGTTACTGGCTTAATCATTACAACGGTTACGACTTATTCTTTCAGCAATTTATCACTGGATACTACCTATACTCACTTAGTGATCTTAAACTCAGTTCGGATGCTGGGCATGTCGATGGTGATGATGCCGGTTTCGACTAATGGTTTAAACCAATTGCCGGCCCGCTACTATCCGCATGGTACGGCGATGAACAATACCTTAAACCAGGTATCCGGAGCCATTGGGACAGCCTTGTTGGTCACAGTCATGTCCAATCGGACGGAAACACATGCCACTGAAATGGCTGCAGATGCTATGAAGAATGCGGCAGGCGAGCCTACAAAAGCTGCGCTGGCTGAAATGCAACAGCAAATTGCCATGAAAGCCATGTTAGAAGGAATTAATGATGCTTTCTTAGTCGCTACATTTATTGCTGCTGTTTCACTAGTTCTTGCTTTCTTTATCAAACGGGCAAAACCAGCGGAAGATACAATCGCAAAACAATCAGCTGGCAGTAAAATGTAACGAAGTTGGTGGAGGATTAAACTCTGAGTAAGTTTGAATAAGTTATATGTAGAAGGGCGCTCGATTTATTGGGTGCCTTTTTTTCATATAAGAGTAGAGGGTCAAAAGGAGAAGATCGATGAAGCAGAAGGATTACGATAAATTACTGAACGTAAAAACAGAAGGAGACCAAAAGGGTTTTAGTAAGTCGCTGCATTATCACCGTTATGAGGCAACTCCATATCGAGCCCTGGAAGAATTATTTAATAACTATCAATTGAGAATCAGCGACCGCATTGTTGATTTTGGATGCGGGAAAGGGCGGTTAATCTTTTATATCAATCATTTTTTCAATGCAACCGTCACAGGGATCGAAATGAGCGAAAGACTCTATCAGGAAGCTGTTGAAAACAGAATTAATTACTTTAAAAAATATAACAAGCGTCACGATCAAATCCATCTCCATTGTTGCCTAGCGGAAGACTACAGAATCGATCCATCAGACAACCGGTTTTATTTTTTCAATCCGTTTTCGATTCAGGTATTCATGAATATTGTAAACAACATTCTGGTATCAGTAGAAGATTCAGAGCGGGAGGTAGACCTGGTTCTCTATTATCCATCAGAAGATTATATTTATTTCCTGGAAAACGACACCTCTTTTGAATTGAAGGAGGAAGTAATTCTACCGGGTTTATATGAGGATAATGCTAATGAAAGATTTTTAATTTATCGGTTGGCGTATTTAGGGGCTTAAGTATAAACGCAAATTTAACTAAAAAAGGGTGTCCCGCGTGATTCACGGGACACCCTTTGGTTATTTATTGCATCGGTTTTGATGGGGTGGAGATTTCCTCCAACGCTTCTTCCGTTTCGCCGTAAGTATAATTTTATTAAATGTCCTGATACGCCGGATTTATTATCCAAACTTAGGATTTACTTTCCAAACTCAAGATTTATTATCCAAACACCAGAATTACGTTTGCCATAGGACGTAATCGATTTTAGTTGAAGTTCCTTATTTACAGGGGCGCTTGCACTTTTCTTATCCGCTAAATCAGCTCAATGTTTTGCTCTATCACTGTAATCCGCGATACTGCTTTCTACTAGCACCTAATGTGATGCGGACTAAGGTCTTTTGTAAAATCTATTTTTATAGTAGTCGGCATCGCCAGTCCTGTCCTACAAATCATCAATTAGAATATAAGTCGCCTTAATCGGACCATGCACACCCACGACCAAATTCAGCTCGATATCGGCTGAGTTGCTTGGGCCGGTAATGAAGTTGACGCATGATGCCATCTCTCCCTGCAGATGTCTTTCGCGCATGATTTTTGCAGCCTGGGTCATGCGCGGGACTATGGTGCTTTTTGGAACTAAGCAGACAAAGCCTTTAGGGAGGAAGCTGACTGTCCTGCCTTTGTCCTTATCACTGAATAAGACAACGGTACCTGATTCAGCGAGTGTGATTTCACTGATTGTGATCCCGATATTCGCTTTTTCAACCTGCCGGATGTTTTCATGTCCTTTGGTATGGTCCCATTCATAAACGTCAATATTTTGCCGGGGCAAGGTATCTTTTAATAATGGCTCAAGGCCCCAATCAGAAAACCTTTGGTCTTTCCATGTCACAACCGATTCATTGCCATAGTCCGCAACCGTTTTTTCCAGGGTTTCGGGCAAACCTTTTAAATCGGTCATTACAAGACTTGTATGGATCTTTAAACAATGGGTTTTGAGAATTTCAACCAACTCGTCCGCCGTGGCGCCCTTAAGCACTTCTTCTTGGGGCTGGTATTTCCACACAGGTGGTGGAACTGGGGCAGATAAGCGTTCCCGGCCAAGACGGCTTGCAATCTGATTTAGAAATGTGTCTCGGTTTTGAATGGTGCCTTGCATCATTGTTGACCTCCTTTTTCTCTATTTTTAAACCAATCTCGGAATCTCTCTTTATTCGGTGCTGGAAACTCGCGGATTTCGGTCCAGGCTTTTAATGGCCCCGGCCCTTTTGAAATTCGATCCCCGTCTGTAAATGGATTCATCGCTGTCGGCGCAATCTTTGACCCCATCTTGTACAGCATCGGTGACGCGGCACCTAAACCAAATGCTTTCATCGCCAGTTTTTCGGAAATGGGCGCTTTGCCTTCCTTTTCGACAATGACTTGCCGGTGCTTATGAAGCAGCCCGTGCAACGGAATTTTCACCGGGCAGGCATCCGTACATGCCGCACACAGGGTAGATGCGTAAGGTAGTTCTTTATACTCTTCGTATCCTCCCAGCAATGGAGATAATACGGCTCCGATCGGCCCTGAATAGATGGATCCATACGAATGTCCGCCCACATGGCGGTAGACCGGGCAGGCATTTACACAGGCCGCACAACGGATGCATTGCAGGACAGACTGAAACTCACCGCCTAAAATGTTTGAACGCCCATTATCGACGATGACAAGATGGAATTCCTCCGGCCCGTCTACATCCAGTTCTTCACGTGGACCGGTCAGCACGGTAATATAACTCGTTAACTTTTGTCCAACCGCGCTTCTTGTCAGCAAACTGACAAGCACTTCCATTTCTTCAAAGGTTGGAACAATCCGTTCCATTCCCATCACGGTAATTTGCGTTTTCGGCAGGGAGGTAACAAGGTCAGCATTTCCTTCGTTTGTGACAAGACTGAATGAGCCGGTTTCAGCAACGGCAAAATTGCATCCGGTGATCCCGACATCGGCGGTCATGAATTCCTCGCGTAGTTTTTTCCGGGCATGTCCGGCAAGTTCCTCCGGTTTGGAAGTTAGTTGATAGCCCAGTTTCTCTGTGAAAACATCCCGGATTTGCTCTTTGTTTTTATGTAATGCGGGTACTACGATGTGAGAGGGGGGATCATGGTCATCGACCTGGAGGATATATTCCCCGAGATCCGTTTCAATGACTTCACAGCCGGCTTGTTCCAAAGCGGCATTTAACGAAATTTCTTCCGTTACCATTGATTTTGATTTCACAACTTTTTTTGCATCTTTTTTGGCAATGACCTGTCGGATATATTCGTTTGCTTCCTCGCCATTTTGCGCGAAGAATACATGGCCGCCGCGCTTTGCGACATTTTCACTAAGCTGCTCTAAATAATAATCCAAATTGTCTAGAACGTGCTGGCGAATTTCTTCTCCGTGTGAACGCCAGTCTTCCCAGTTCAGTTCAGAGATCACATCATTCCGGCGGGTGCCCATTCGTTCCTGTGCCCCGGCAACAGCTCCGCGCATAAAAGCATCATTGATTCCTTGTTCAACGCGTTCTTTGAAATCGCCTGTCCCGATTTTCATTGTCATAGAGATTTCCTCCATCCTTAAATATTTTTGTGTAATTTATATTCGTTGGTTCAACGGCTGTTTAACACTTCAGCAATATGCAACACTTTGATTGGTTTTCCTGTTCTTTCAATTCGTCCGCCGATGTTCATCATGCATCCGGCATCCGCCCCAATTAAATAATCCGCCCCTGTTTCTTCAACATGCAAGACCTTTTCGTCTACCATTTGCTCGGAAATTTGAGCCATTTTGACTGAGAAAGTCCCCCCGAAGCCGCAGCACTGTTCCTTTCCCGGCAGCATCGTAAATTCTAGGCCTTTTACGTTTTTCAAGAGAGTCATAGGTGCTGCTGTTACACGAAGCAATCTCGTCATATGGCAGGAGGTATGATAGGTAACCTTGCCTTCAAAGTGTGCGCCCACATCTTCAATTTTTAAAACATCGACGATGAATTGGGTAAGCTCGTACGTTTTCTCGGCAAGTTTCTTTGCTCTTGGCTCCCATTCGCTGTCTCCTTTAAAGAGATGCGGATATTCCTTGAACATCGCCGTGCATGATCCAGATGGAGATACAACGTATTCGGCGCTTTCGAATGTTTCAATCATTTTCTTCATGGCTTCCTTGGATTCTTTTACATAACCGCTATTATAAGCGGGCTGTCCACAACATACCTGGGATTCAGGAAAGTCTATTTCGCATCCTAGCCGCTCCAACAGCTCTACCGTTGCTTTTCCAACATCACTTTGGAACATATCTACTAAGCATGTTGCAAAAAGAGTTACTTTCATATCAACCTCTCCTTGATCAATTTCATTTTCATATGGATGTGATGAACTGGTCATCAGATGACTTGGTTAACATTTTAACAAATATTCTAAATAATATTACTATAATCGTAACAAATTTTGAAAGGGGTTACACTCTTTTCTAAAAAAAACACACCTTTTTAAAAAAAGAGGTGGTTTTTGGGTACATCTATTTTGGGGATTTCGCCTGTTTTAAGTATTTTGTAAGGACGCCTTCAACATTTTCAATATGTTCAAGCATGATGGTCCTTGCTTTTTCCGCATCCTGCCGTTTTATAGCATTATAGATGGCGAGATGCTCTTCATAAAGCCTGTCTGTCGTTGTTTGTTTCGAATACAGCCAAAGGCGGCGCGTTTCTTTCATTGTTTCACCCATTAATCCCGAAACATGATTCATCAGGTTGATCAGCAACGGATTTTGTGAACCCTTGGCAATGGCAAAATGAAATTGAAGATCCGCTTTTTCTCCGAGTTCTTCATTTCCGTTAATAAGGCGCATTTCTTCTAAGGCTTCTTCCATGGCCAAAAGCTGTTCGTCTGTTCTTTTTTTTGCTGCCGCGGATGCGGTTCCTGTTTCGAGAATTTTTCTGACCTCTAAAAGGTGGGCGATGTCTTCCTGATTCATTAGAATGGCAGTGGACAATGGGAATGCAATTTGTTCTGTTTCAAATTCGTTAATGTATGTGCCTTCGCCCTGCCTGATTTCAATAAGTCCCATCGCCTTTAAAGACGTTAAGGCTTCCCTTATCGCAGAGCGGCCAACCTGAAAATTTTCGGCGAGTTGCTGGACGGAATCAAGTTTTTGTCCTGGCTTTAATGCTCCAGTCCTGATCATGTCGTAAATGGTCTCAGCGACTTCCTCATATATTTTCTTTGGTTTAATTTTTTTATATTCCAAGCTCAAAGCCTCCACACCAACTTTTTCAAAAACTTACATCCTATTATACATCGTAACTAACAAATTAGTTGAATTATTCGTTTCAATGGAATTCTCATATGTAATAAAAACAGTTCCGACCTATCAAATAAAAAAATATTCAAAAAATTAAATAAATAGTTGTAAATTTTCTGAATCGTCTCTATAATTTTTCGTATACATAGTTAATCACCCAGTCATCAGATGACCTTATCTTTTATTGTAAGCGGTTACTATTTAAAGGGGAGATCCATGAAGGACTTATTCATTCATTTAAAGGGGGAAAATGTATGTCATTTCATCAAAATTTTACAGCGGTAGGGGACAATCTAGCTCTTTCCGCCATTGTCGCTTTGATTCCTATTTTGTATTTTTTCTGGGCGCTGGCCATCAAACGCATGAAAGGTCACATTGCCGGGATCACCACCCTAGGGGTCGCTTTGGTTACCGCCGTCGTGGCGTTTAAAATGCCAACAGGTATGGCAGTTATGTCGGCGACACAGGGTGCCGTTTACGGTATTTTACCGATTGGTTGGATTATTATCACTTCTGTTTTCTTATATAAGCTGACCGTGAAAACCGGGCAATTTGATATTATCCGCAACTCGGTGTTGTCGATCACTGAAGACCGCCGGATCCAGGCATTATTGATCGCGTTTTCGTTCGGGGCTTTTCTTGAAGGAGCAGCCGGATTTGGGGCTCCGGTTGCTATTTCCGCGGCGCTTTTGGTTGGTCTCGGTTTCAATCCGTTATATGCTGCGGGGTTGTGCCTAATCGCTAACACGGCACCTGTTGCTTTCGGAGCCATAGGTATTCCGATCATTGCTGTAGAGGGTCCTACCGGAATCCCGGCAATGGAAATATCGAAAATGGTTGGCCGTCAGCTTCCGTTTCTTTCCGTGTTTATCCCATTTTATTTAATTGTCATCATGGCGGGCTTTAAAAAAGCGTTGGAAGTCATGCCGGCTATTCTTGTTTCAGGCGTTTCATTTGCTGTGACACAGTATCTAGTTTCCAATTTCTTAGGTCCTGAGCTTCCGGATATTCTCTCTGCGCTTGTATCACTTTTCGCGATGGTTATCTTCCTTAAATTTTGGCAGCCGAAAACAATCTACCGTTTTCCGGCCGAACAGGAAATGGCCGCTGCTGTTACTGTGAAAGCTGCAACCGGCAAGGAGAATTATACGGGTGGACAAGTTTTTAAGGCCTGGTCCCCATTCCTTGTGCTTACAGGAGTCATTTCACTGTGGGGAATCCCAACCATTAAACTGGCTCTGACAGGTCATTATGAAGGCACAAACGGGATTCTAAAAGCAATCAACTCGGTCGGACATTCCCTGACATTCGTCCCGGAGGTTCCTTTCCTGAATAATAAAGTCTTTAATTCGGCGGGTGAATCTATTGCTGCTGTTTACAAGCTTGAAATTCTCGGCGCTGCCGGAACGGCTATCCTGATAGCGACCATTATCACCAAGTTCATTGTCGGGATCTCTTGGAAAAATTGGGTGGCCGCAATGGGAGAGACATTAAACGAATTAAAGTATCCAATCCTCACGATCGGATCTGTTGTTGGTTTTGCTTACGTTACCAATGCTTCAGGCATGAGTACCACCCTTGGAATGGGCCTGGCGAAAACTGGAGCTATCCTGTTCCCATTTTTTTCTCCATTCCTTGGCTGGCTTGGTGTTTTCATTACTGGATCAGATACGTCCTCAAATCTTTTGTTCGGGAATTTGCAGAAGATCACGGCAACATCGATCGGCATGGATCCAGTGCTTGCTGTTGCAGCCAACTCATCAGGAGGCGTAGCCGGAAAAATGATTTCCCCTCAATCCATTGCAGTTGCTTGTGCGGCAGTTGGACTAGCGGGCAAAGAATCAGATTTATTCCGTTTCACGATCAAGCACAGCCTTTTCCTTGTCACACTGATAGGAATTATCACGTTCTTGCAGAATACAGTTCTTAGCTGGATGATCCCTTAACGATATATATAAGTTGAACTAAAGATTACGCATTAATAAATTTTTGGCTCATTTAAGCTCCAACGGAATAGGCCGTGGAGAAAGCGAGCTTTCTCTCGGCCTATCCCGTTGGAGCAACCTTTCAGCTTTGCTGAAAGGCATGTGAAACTCTGGTTTCACATGAATGAGCCAAAATTAAATCATTAATTCAACTTATATAGTTGCTGCTATTAAACATGTCCTTGTAAGCACACAAGTCAGCCAGTGTAAATTTGTAAACAGAAATGAGTGAAGGATATTGCTAACAAATGAAGTTAAAGAAAAAATGATCGCTGTCGTGACCATGGAAAACTTCGATGATTCCAAAACAGGACGGCTCGTCTATTCATATGATTCTACACCGAATTACCAAGCTCTTCCGGATGCCGTTGTCAGCCCAAGAAATACGGCGGAGGTAGCGGAAATCGTCAAGATTTGCAATGAGCACCACGTCCCGATTGTGCCGCGGGGATCAGGTACCAACCTTTGCGGCGGTACTTGCCCGCTCGAGGGCGGGATCGTGATGCTGTTTAAGCATATGAACCGAATTCTTGAAATTGATGAAGAAAATTTAACCGCAACCGTCCAGCCCGGGGTCATCACATTTGATGTCATCACAGCTGCCGAAGCTAAAGGCTTATTTTACCCGCCAGATCCCGGTTCCATGAAAATCTCTACGATTGGCGGCAACATTAATGAAAACTCCGGCGGGCTTCGCGGTTTGAAATATGGTGTGACCCGAGACTATGTAATGGGCCTGGAGATTGTCCTTCCGAATGGGGAAATCATCCGTACTGGCGGCAAACTTGCGAAGGATGTAGCAGGCTATGACTTCACCCGTCTTTATGTTGGATCAGAGGGGACACTTGGAGTCATCACGGAGGCAACCTTAAAGCTCATTCCCATTCCCGAGACGAAAAAAACGATGCTTGCTTTATATCAAGATTTGGATTCGGCAGCGAAATCTGTTTCAAAAATCATTGCTAATAAAATAATCCCTGCTACCCTTGAATTTCTCGATCAGCCAACATTGAAGGTAGTGGAAGACTATGCACGCATTGGTTTGCCTACTGAAGCGAAAGCTGTTCTGTTAATCGAGCAGGATGGACCTCCTGAAGTCGTCGAACGCGATATCGCCTTAATCTCAGAAATCTGCAAGCAGGAAAATGCGGTCTCCGTCCAAATTGCCCAGTCTGAAACTGAGGCGGAGGCTTTAAGGACAGCCCGCCGGACCGCTTTGTCCGCCCTTGCCCGCTTAAAGCCGACGACGATTTTAGAGGATGCGACCGTGCCAAGGTCAGAAATCGCAAAAATGGTGAAAGCTATCAATGAAATTGCGGAGAAATATAATTTGGTTATTTGTACATTCGGCCATGCAGGGGATGGAAACCTCCATCCAACATGCCCAACCGATGCCCGGAACCATGAGGAAATGGAACGCGTTGAAAAGGCGTTTGCCGAAATATTCGAAAAAGCGATTGAACTGGGAGGGACGATTACCGGTGAGCACGGTGTGGGCGTCATGAAGGCCCCTTACCTTGAATGGAAGCTTGGGAAAGCAGGAGTAATGGCGATGAAAGCTGTAAAAAACGCCTTGGATCCGAACAATATCATGAACCCTGGTAAGGTATTCGCAGAAGAAAGCAGACAGCGGGTGGTGATCGCAAAATGACAACCTTACAAGAACAGCGAAAGATACAAACCGAATTCAATGCACGCATGGATCAGGATGAATTACTAAATTGTATGCGTTGCGGATTTTGCTTGCCATCCTGCCCAACCTACATTGAATCCGGCTATCAGGAAACACATTCACCGCGCGGCAGAATTGCGTTGATGAAGGCAGTGGTGGATGGCCTTGTCGAACCGGATGAAGATTTTGAAAGGTCTCTGGATCTTTGCCTCGGCTGCCGGGCGTGTGAACCTGTTTGCCCGTCAGGTGTTAATTATGGACATCTGCTCGAGGAAGCAAGGGATATCGTCAACCAGAACAAAAGGCATTCACTGCCGGTAAAAGTGGTAAGAAAGGCTGTATTTAATGGGTTATTTCCACATCAAAACCGGATGCAGAACCTGACAGGCATGCTTGGATTTTACCAGCGTTCAGGTCTGCAGACAGTCGCAAGAAGCACGGGAATGTTGAAACTTCTTCCTGATAATCTGTCTGCCGTGGAAAAAGTCCTACCGAAGGTTCCGACCAGAAAGGAAATGAAAAACCGTCCAGAGCATTTACCTTCTATCGGCAAACAAACAAGCAGGGTGGCTTTCTTCAGCGGTTGCCTGATGGATACCGTTTTCCTTGAAACAAATAATGCAACGATGAAACTCCTGCAGCTTGCGGGCTGTGAAATAGTGATACCAAAGGATCAGGCCTGCTGTGGAGCCCTTCACGGACATAGCGGAGAAAAAGAGAGTGCAAAAGAGCTCGCCAAAAGAAACATAAAAGCGTTCGAAGACTTGGATGTTGATTTCATCATCACGAATGCCGGAGGGTGCGGCGCATTTTTGATTGATTATGACCACTTGCTCAAGGATGACCCTGTATGGAAAGAACGGGCCATCGCTTTCAAAGAAAAAATCAAGGATATTTCGGAAGTGCTCGTGGCCGCTAAATTTCATAAAAAGGTCAACCTCGAACTTCCTCATCAGGTTGTTACCTACCAGGATTCCTGTCATCTAAAGAATGTAATGAAAACATCGTCTGCACCACGGCAACTGCTTCAAGCTATCAAGGGTGTGGAATTCAGGGAAATGGTAAATGCAGACCGCTGCTGTGGTTCTGCCGGAATTTACAATATTATCGAATCGGAAATGTCCATGAAATTACTTGATACCAAGATGGAACTGGCTAAGGCTACTCATGCTGCGGCAATCGCAACAGCGAATCCAGGATGCTTGCTGCAAATGAAGCTTGGCATTGAACGGGAAGGACTTTCATCTACCATGAGAGGGGTCCATATTGTCGACCTGCTATTGGAGGCTGTGAAAGAACCGGCAGTTGTCTAGGTTTTTTTGTCTGTCTGCAGGGATGCTTTAATGATTGTCTACTGTTCGAATTTTCTGTAAAGTAATAAGAAAGGAGTGACTGGAATGAAAGCACAAATTATTCAATCGTTTGGAGATCCTTCCGTGTTTAAGTTAAAAGAGATTTCAAAGCCTGAGGTAAAGCCGGGGCATGTCCTGATCGAAGTGAAGGCAACAAGCGTGAATCCCATTGATACGAAAGTTCGCAGTGGTGCAGTTCCTGCTGTTGCCCCAGAGTTTCCGGCAGTGATACAAGGGGACGTTGCCGGGATTGTTGCCGAATTAGGGGAAGGGGTTACTGGGTTTAAGCCTGGAGATGAAGTATTTGGCTGCGCGGGCGGATTCAAAGGAACCGGCGGTGCACTTGCGGAATTTATGCTGGCAGATGCCCAATTGCTTGCACACAAACCGAAAAATCTGACGATGGAAGAAGCCGCTGCCCTGCCGTTAGTCAGCATCACTGCTTGGGAAGCATTATTCGAAAGAGGAAACCTTAAAGCCGGGCAGGATATACTCGTGCACGCTGCTACCGGCGGAGTAGGGCATATAGCGATCCAACTGGCCAAATGGGCGGGAGCGAATGTGTATACCACTGCCTCTTCCCAGGAGAAGCTAGATATTGCGAAGCGTCTGGGAGCAGATGAGGCTATTAACTACCGGGAAGAAGCCGTTCAGGACTATGTCCAAACATATACGAACGGAAAAGGATTTGAAATCGTGTTTGACACGGTAGGAGGAGAAAACCTTGACCGTTCTTTTGAAGCCGCTGCGATGCATGGAACGGTTCTGGCAATTGCTGCCCGATCGACACATGACCTTTCGCCATTGCATGCAAAGGGACTTTCGCTGCATGTCACTTTTATGTTATTAAAGATTATCAATGCGGACGAGCGAAAAAACCATGGCGAGATTTTGAAGAAGGTTGCTCAGGTAGTTGAGGAAGGGAAGCTTCGCCCGGTTGTTGACTCCACCCATTTTACCTTTGATGAAGTTTCGAAAGCCCATGAATACCTGGAGTCCGGGAAAGCTATAGGTAAAGTTGTTTTAACAAATAATTGGTAGGGATCCAGTTGTGAAAAAGTATATAAATTGCGAAAAAAAGAGTGTTCCAACGCGTTTTGGGACACTCTTTTTTTCATAAATTTATAGCCTTGGCAAACGATCTTTTTTCTTCCCTTTAGTGCGCCTTGGCGGAGAAAACTCCTCAGATGCTTCTGTCTGGAATTGCATCCTCGTTTGATCTCCGGGCTTGTCTCCATTGTCGAGTACAGTGTTGGCGAAATATTTATGAAATACGTATTCAAAGACCGCAAATGTCGCGGATGCGATGAGAGCCGGCACAAACGGGTTGGCAGCATCGGTCAATCTCGCAATCATGACCCATATAACAAACAACGCTAAACCAAAATCAGCAGCTGTAGCAATAGTATTATTCGTCCTCGGCAATATCAACAAATCGCCAATGATATATTCCGCTACAGTGACCACCGTGGCAGTCAATAACACGTTCGTGAAGTTCATGTCGAAAATGATGCCCAGAATAACGTAAAGAATGGCCAAAGTAAATACGAATTTTATAACAATTGACCTCAAATGTTCCATATAACACCCTCCTTCATTACAGGTAGCTTTCCTAATGTGCAGGAGAATATACAGGTATTTTTTTCTGAGACAAAAGGGACACTAATAAAAAATAGCCAGACAGGAGTGCGGAATTGTGAACATTATGCATATGTACTATCTGACATCCATTATGGGAATCGTCACCTTTATCTCCAGCTGTGTCATGCTATATAAAACAGACCAGAAAAATGTGAAAGATAAAAGCAAAGATTAGCTATCGTTGTGATCGGAATGGGACTAATACGCAGTTACTTTTCCCGTAAAATAATAGATAAATTCCGTAAAACTATTGAAGAATTCCGTAATACGCAGGGGCGGTTTCGGGGACATTAAGCGGGGAGGTGATTTCAATGGCAGACAATCGACGAAGCCGGGATGCAGCATGCATTAATCAATCTCTCCAAAACTCGGATTATGCCCCTGGAGTGGACGCTGAGGCAACATGCCGTAACCAGGCTGAAGCCGCAGAGAATCAGGCAGGCTCTTCCGGGAGATTTGGAACCGAATTCGCAAGCGTGGATAACAAAACGAACAGAAAAATATTCTAAAAATATATAGGGCCCGAGATCCGGCAATCGGAGACTCGAGCCCTTTTTCTTCGTTATGCTTCATTCACCGGTACTCGTCACCATCATAATATTCACGATGAGTGTTTTCAAAAATCCCCCGATTCAGCATGGTTGCATCCGAGTCATTAATAATGATCGGACCACGTCCCCTGGACCCTATTTCCGGGTTCTGCTTTCGATTTGCAGAAGAGTTTTCCACATTAACAGCTGCTGTATCCTCGTTCTTTTTTGCATGATCCACGTTAGTGACCTTATCTTTATCTGCCATTAGCGATCCCTCCTTTAATTAACTCTCCTTATTAATTCCCTATGAATTGGGAGCGTTATTACAAGAAAAACTATCCTTATTATTTAAGCAGGTACTTAAAAACAATTCATGAGGTTGGACCTTTCTAACTTTTTTTTAAATATTGCCAAACCTAATCAAAGAAAAAAGTTGATTTTTATCAACACAATAAAAAATGATAAGATGGTAATAAAGTATTTCTAAGGAGTGAAACTATGGCACTTGCCAGTGATCGCTTTGTTTCTTTAGATGAGTATCTTGAAATGCGGGAAAGCAGTGAAGGCTTACTTGAATATATAGATGGAGCCGTATATATGACCCCATCACCTTCGACAAAGCATCAAAGGGTGTCAAACAAGCTTCAGTTCAGATTCGGTATGTTTCTTGAAGGGAAAGACTGTGAAGTATTTAGTGCGCCTTATGATATTGAATTAAAGAAAGATGGAGTGGAGGGCACTAAGATTGTCATACCGGATTTATGCGTGATCTGTGATAAAAGTGGTTTTACTGATGCGAGGTATGTTGGTGTTCCGACTTTAATTGTTGAAATTCTGAGCCCTTCCAATCAGTCCCATGATTTGGTTACGAAGCTGAATTTATATATGGATTATGGAGTGAAAGAGTATTGGATTGTAAACCCCATGCTTCATGCAATAACTGTTTATGCCCTCAACGAAGAGGAAATGTATGAACAACATGATATGAAAATTAACGCCGGGGTTCTTGCATCAAAGGTCTTAGAGGACTTTAGCATTGATTTAGAACATGTTTTTTCAAAATAAAGAAATCCTTTAAAGTAGAAAACCACTCCCTGATAGAGTGGTTTTCTGATTAAATCTTATTCATTTTGCATTTCTTTGACGGCGATTTTATACTTTTCATGCCATTGTTCCCATTCGCCTTTTGGGAATTCCATATAACGGCCCTCCAATAAAGCGGACAGGACATCCAAGCATACATGCCAACCTGATAGATCCTTTGATGTATGATCCGTTAATGTGCTGATAAACTCTTTCAATACAAGCAGGCAGCCATCCGTTTTTGGGTATAACTCAAAGCGGACACGGTCCTTGCCCCATTCATATTCCAACACGGAATACTCTTGGTAATCCAAAATCTTCATATCGATAAATGTCCCGGAACCGTCTTTCATATCAAACCTTATGGTTCCTCCTTTTCGAAGCTCATCTACTTGGAGATTTGACATCCATTTTGCCAGCTTATCATTTTCTGTCAAAGCAGCCCAAACTTTTTCTGCGGAATGTTTTAATGGACGATCATACCGGGCGACATAGCCACCCTCAACTTTCTCTATTACAGCTAACATTTGTTATTCCTCCTCATCTAAAAATTGTTCAAGTGCATCGAGCCTCTCCGACCAGTGCTGACGGTAAGGCTCCAGCCAATTATCAATTTCTTTTAACGGTTCTGCATGCAAATGGTAAATATGCTTTTGCGATTCCTTGCTAGCGGTGACCAACCCAGCTTCACGAAGTATGCGAAGATGCTTAGAAACGCCCGGTTGACTTAATTGAGAATGTTCGACCAGTTCCCCGACAGATCTTGGTCGGGTGCGCAGAAGGTCTATAATGTGTCTCCGGTTTGTTTCCGCTATGATCTCGAATAGGTTTTGATTTTGCATGATAATCACAGTCCTGTTCATTTAATGTATTACCATGCGGTTATATTATCCTCGAGTTATATAATAAGCAAGTTAATCGATTCGGAATGAATAAAGAAGAAAAGTATGAACAATACGCTACGAAAATAGATATTGGAGAACTTACATCAATAATTATAGAGGGACAAAGCATTGATTTAAAGGAGGTTTTCTAATTGAAATGCAGGATGAAAAAGATGAATATTTCACACAATTAAAACCATCCAATTTTAATTAACAATAGTTTCTCCAATTTTGTTAACAAGTATTTATCTACATTTCACTGATGGTCTAAACCATGCAAGGCATAGAGTAAATATCGTAAACTTCTACTCCTAATATCCGGAGTAGTTTTGCTGCAACTGACTTGACTATATACCCCTATAGGTATAATATTGGGGTGTGGAGAACAATAAAGGTGGTGTCTATAATTCTTTTACTTCTAATCCTTTCTTTCTTGCTATTAGCATCGTTTATTTATAAACGTTATTATCCTATAAAAAATATCCCTTGTATGGACAAAGATAATATGCTGAAAAATCATGGCATGACAATACTGGATATTAGGGATTATAACGAACCAACGTCAAACCGGCATTCACTGAATATTCCTTACGCATATTTGGCGCGTTTTTATAAAGAAATTCCACATGGTAAAATACATGTGTTGGCTTCTAATCGACTTGAGTTGAATTTAGGAGTACGTTTTCTAAAAAGAAAAGGCATTAATGTGGCCAGTTACGAGTTAATAGACTGTCCTTGTAAGAAAGAGGTGTTAGATTATGGAGTATGATAAAAATGTAATAAACCGTTTAAAACGGATTGAAGGGCAAGTTAAAGGTGTTATAAGTATGATGGAACAGGGCAAAGACTGTAGGGATATTGTTAATCAATTGTCAGCAGCACGCAATGCCATTGATCGTACAATGGGTGTGATTGTCAGTACCAACCTTGAACAATGTGTAAGGGAGAATGTCGAGAAAGGGGAAGGTACGGAGCATCTTGTTAAAGAAGCAGTTGAGCTGCTAATCAAAAGCAGATGAGAAAAGTTCATCAACTTTGAGGGTTGACGAGCTTTCTCTTTTAACATAATATATACCCATAGGGGTATTGTTATTTCTTCTTTTTTTGATTTATCACATACCCATAGGGGTAATAGTATAATAGGAGGGTCACACAAATGACTGAACAAAAGAAAAAAACAACGATCATCTTATTTAGCGGTGATTATGATAAGGCAATGGCTGCTTACATTATCGCAAATGGAGCGGCTGCTTATGATCACGAAGTTACCATCTTCCATACATTCTGGGGATTAAATGCTTTAAGAAAAGATGAGCATGTATCCTTAAACAAAGGGTTCATTGAGAAAATGTTTGCCAAAATAATGCCTAAAGGTGCCGACAAGATGGGATTATCCAAAATGAACTTTGCCGGAATGGGTCCTAAGATGATCAAGCAGGTGATTAAAAAGCATAATGCGATGACACTGCCCCAGTTAATTGAAATGGCGCAGGAACAGGATGTAAAACTGATAGCATGTACAATGACAATGGATTTACTTGGATTACAGCAAGAGGAATTATTAGATGAAATCGAATATGCCGGAGTGGCAGCTTATCTTGGTGATGCTGAAAAAGGCAACGTAAACTTATTTATTTAAAGATAATGGAGGAAGTTAAACTATGAATCAGATTACCCCAATCGAAGTAGAAGCATTGTTAGAAAATAAGAAACCAATTCATATTGTGGATGTCCGCGAAGTAAAAGAAGTAAAGGCCGGGAAAATTCCAACCGCGATTCACATCCCATTAGGATTGTTAGAATTCCGTATGGATGAACTGGATAAATCAAAGGAATATATTCTAGTATGCCGTTCAGGGGGCAGAAGCGCACAGGCAACAAAGCTTTTGGAAGACCGCGGATATCAAGTCATTAACATGACAGGCGGAATGCTTGCGTGGGAAGGTCCCACCGAATAATTTTTTTGAAAAATAATATACCCCATACGGTATAAAAAAGGGAGAAAAAACATGATTCAAACTAATTCCGTATTAGATGCAAAGGGCTTAGCATGTCCGATGCCAATTATAAAAGCGAAAAAGGCAATGAACGGCATAGAGCAGGGACATGTGTTGGAAGTGCAAGCCACAGACAAAGGCTCGACAGCCGATATGAAAGCATGGGCGGAAAGTATAGGCCATCAATACCTGGGAACAGTCGAAGAGGGTGAAGTGCTTAGGCATTATCTTCGTAAAGCAGGTGGAGAGGAGACTGAAGAAAAGAAGCACCCATCTGTAATTACGAATGAAGACTTACAGCAAAAAATAGTAGAAAAACAGAATATCCTTATTCTTGATGTGCGTGAGTCGGCTGAATTTGCTTTTAATCATATCCCGAACGCTAAGTCCTTCCCATTGGGTGAGTTAGAGAAGCGACAGGGAGAATTAGATAAAGAAACTGAGGTTTTTATCGTATGCCGTTCAGGAAGCCGCAGTGACCTGGCTGCACAAAAACTGACAGCAGCAGGCTTTAAAAAAGTGATTAATGTAGTGCCTGGTATGAGCGAATGGAACGGACCTACAGAAAAGTTAGTAAAATAAATTTTTTAAGTAAATAAATACTCTGGGGGGTATATAAAGTGTCTGTGAATGAAATGACAGCCAAAGAGGTTACAAAGAAGGTGTTGAATAAAGAACAATTATTTATTCTGGATGTTCGCAATGAAAGTGACTTTATTGATTGGAAGATTGAAGGAGCAAATTTTGAATACTTGAATGTACCCTATTTTGATCTCCTTGATGGCGTAGAGGGAATCCTGGATAAAATCCCATCCAATAAAGAAGTATTAGTAGTTTGTGCCAAAGAAGGCTCATCCATTATGGTTGCTGAGATGCTTTCTGATGCAGGACTTGCGGTTTCCTATTTTAAAGGCGGAATGAAAGCGTGGAGTGAATATTTGGAGCCGGTAAAAGTAGGGGACTTAACAAATGGTGGTCATGTGTATCAATTTGTACGGATTGGCAAGGGATGTTTGTCTTATATGATTGTATCGAACGGTGAGGCTGCCATTATCGATGCGACACGCATGACGGATATCTATCTCGATTTCGCAAATCGCATGGGAGTAAAGATTACCCACGTATTTGATACCCATCTCCATGCTGACCACATTTCGGGTGGAAGAAACATTTCTCAAGCAACTAACGCAACTTACTGGCTGCCACCAAAGGATGCAACAGAAGTGACTTTTAAGTACCAGCCATTAGAGCAAGGTACTGTTGTAAATATCGGCCATACAACGATTGAGATTCAAGCAATCTATTCTCCCGGCCATACAATAGGTTCCACTTCTTTTGAAATCGATGGAAAGTACTTGCTTACCGGAGATATCTTGTTTATTGACTCGATTGGAAGACCAGATCTGGCGGGCTTGGCAGAGGACTGGGTCGTGGACTTGAGAGAAACTCTTTATGAAAGGTACAGAGAGCTATCAGACGATTTAATTGTACTTCCGGCTCACTTTATGAATATTGCTGAATTAAATGAGGATGGAACTGTATCAGAGAAACTAGCAAAGTTATTCATTGAAAATCATGGACTCAATATTACGGATGAAGCAGAGTTCAGAAGGGCTGTCACAGGCAACCTGCCCCCACAGCCTAATTCATACCGGGAAATTCGTGAAACAAATATGGGGAAAACTTATCCGGACGAAGAGACGCAACGAGAAATGGAGATCGGTCCAAACCGTTGTGCGGTTCGATAAATAAACTAAAAGGAGATCGTCAATAATGGAAGTTTCGAAAGTATTGGATGTAAAAGGAGTGGCATGCCCTATGCCAATAGTCAAAACAAAGAAAGCTATTACAGAGTTGGAGACAGGCCAAGTTCTAGAAATACATGCGACGGACAAAGGAGCAAGGAGTGATCTTGCTGCATGGGCAAAATCAGGCGGACACGAATTATTGGATTATGCCGAGGAAGGCGAAGTACTGAAATTCTGGATTAAAAAAGGATAATAAACGGAGGAATGGGTATCCGTGATGGATACCTTTTCTCCTTATAAGGAGGAGAAAGTGTGGATGTAGGACTCATCATAACGATTTTCTTAATCGGCTTTATCGGTTCATTTATATCAGGAATGGTAGGTATCGGTGGATCGATTATTAAATATCCAATGCTTTTATACATTCCGCCGTTATTGGGATTTGTGGCTTTTACCCCGCATGAAGTCTCAGGGATAAGCGCCATTCAAGTGTTTTTTGCCGCAATTGCAGGTGTATGGGTATATCGTAAAGATGGGTATTTGAATAAGTCACTCATTCTCTATATGGGCTTAAGTATATTGATTGGAAGCTTTGTCGGCGGTTATGGATCTAGCATTCTGTCAGAAGGTGAAGTAAATCTCGTATATGGAATACTGGCAGCCATTGCATCAGTCATGATGCTTCTCCCGAAAAAAGGAATAGATGAGATACCGCTTGAAGAAGTGAAGTTTAATGGATCGTTAGCAGCCATCCTCGCATTCATTGTCGGTATAGGAGCAGGTATTGTAGGGGCGGCCGGGGCGTTCATTCTTGTCCCAATCATGCTTGTAGTACTAAAGATACCAACAAGAATGACGATAGCCACATCGCTTGCGATTACGCTTATTTCCTCTATCGGGACATCCGTCGGGAAAATTAGTACAGGCCAAGTTCTTTATGTCCCTGCTATCATCATGATTATCGCTAGCTTGTTAGCCTCTCCATTAGGAGCAAAGTTTGGCCAAAAGATCAATACGAAAGCTTTGCAAGGGATTTTGGGTGTTTTAATTTTATCCTCAGCTATTAAAATTTGGTTGGATATGTTTTGATAATCCAAAATCAAAAAACCTCCACTGTCTATATAAAGTGTACCCTTTGTAAAGGACAGTTAAGAAAAGACTAGGCAGTACTAAAAAGATGATCTCTATAGAACTCACTGATTTAACGTAAGAATTATTGGAAAGTATTTCAATCTCTTTTTCTTTAAAAATCTTTTTACTCATTCGATGTCTTCCCAATCCGTTTTTTTCATAATTATACAAAAAGTACCCTATTGTTAGACTTTTTTAAAGTGTCTACTCTATAGGGTACATTTTACAACAGGAGTTGTCTTTTTTAAAAGAACGATTCAGCCTCTCGCTTAAAATACAAAAGCATTTTTGTTTTCTCTGTTTACAATAGACTGCTGGATAGTATTTTGTTGCTCCCCAAATTCCAAAAGCCGTTTTTCCCGCATCATGCTGGTTTCCCTTTGATTCTCACCATTCTTTAAAAATTTCTTCTTCTAAAATAATAAATACTATCCCTATATAGGGATGATAATTTTACTGATGCTTTAAACCGTGCTAATCTAAGAGTAAAAATGGAAATGGATTGATCATATGATGAAAGATAAGAATGCCAAAATCTCGATTAAAGAGCTAAGAGAGCATCTTAAGGGGCACTCAAAGCAAGAACTAACGGACCTTCTGGTTGAAAGCTTCAAGATGAGCAAGGAATTCCAATCATATCTTTCCACTAAAATGAAAGAAGATGATGGAGCACAAGAGCATGCAGATATCATATCATTTGGTGCAGCCAGCAAATGGATGAAAATCCCTCAAGCGGACCGTGATATGTTACTTAATAATGTCTTCTGCGGACATTGCAGCGATGTTGTAACGATTGTGGACTATACGATAGAACCGGATAAATTTGGGATTGTATTGAAGGGTAAATGCAAAAACTGTGGGCATGAGGTTGCGAGACTAGTTGAAATGGAAAGCTAATTTTAACAAAGGGGGACATGCTTCTGAGATTAACCTCACTTATTTTCATAATTATCGGTATTTTAGCTATAAATTTTGTAGATATAATCAAAGAGAACTTTTCAATTGTGTTGCCCTATGACTTTATTTCAACAGCTGTTCTAGTTGGTCTCCTAGTCTATTTTATAACATGGTCTATCGAAAAAATGTTCCCTCAAATTTCTGAGAAAGAAATGTCGTTATCGTCGGGTGTAATGGTTATTGCGCTTGTATTTCACTTCCTCCTTTTCTTATATATATTTTGTAACTCCTCGGTAAGCGGATTTAAAAACTACGCCTCAAGCCCTAGTTCATCTTACATTCACAGTCCCTGGCAGGATTAACAACTATTGTGTATGGTTAAACTTGAAGGGGAAATTATACTTTTTCTTCATTAAATGAAACTCTATTTCCATCCATTCGTATGTGTAGGTATAGAGCTTATGTCAGGAGTCGATATACGATGAAACAGTTTTTTTCATTCCTTGTTACCATATTTTTTTCCATTCCAGCAACCGTCACTTTTTGGCTGGTGACTTATTTTGCTTTTAACCAAACCTTTTTGGTCGCGACAGCGGTTTCCTTAGGTGGCGGAATCGTCATATATATTGGTGTTTCAGCTTATTTGAAGCACCGTTCATTAAAAAAGTTCGGACTGACCAGGAAAGAGTATCGATATATTAAAGGAAATTTAGATGAAGCTAAGCAAAAAATTACCCGGCTGAATAAGGCGCTTGTTTCCATGCGGGATATTTCTTCTATAAAAGATAGAATTGAGTTCGCCCGGATTACGAGAAAAATATACGGTTTGACTAAAAAGGAGCCGAAGCGTTTTTACAAGGCGGAACGTTTTTATTTTACCCATTTGGATTCGGCAGTCGAGCTGGCGGAGAAATATGTTTTTTTATCGGCCCAGCCTAAAAAGGATAAAGAGCTTAAGAAATCTCTTGCCGATACGCGCCGGATGTTGGATAAGATCAAAGATTCGATCGAAGAAGATTTATATCATATCCTTTCTGATGATATTGATCAGCTTCATTTCGAGATGGATGTCGCCAAGCATTCGATCAAAACAGTAAAAGAATCGCAATTACTTAAAGAAGGCAGGAGATAATATGAGCGAAACCAACCCATCCCTGTTAAATAAAACGGGCAGCGCGGATTTAATGGATGATTTATTGTCCAATCCATTCGGAGACAGCGGACAAGCTGCCAACCTACAAATTAAAAAAGAAAAAACGGCTAAACTCATTGATGTCATCCCGGAAGAAAACAGGGCCAAGGCCTACGAGCTTGCGAAACAGATTGACCCGAAAAACCACCAGGCGATGATTTCATATGGCACGCCTGCGCAATCCAAGCTATTGTCTTTCTCGGAAACGATGCTTGAGCATGTCCAAAAGAAGGATATTGGCGAGGTAGGGACAATCATAAGCGAATTAATGAAGAAACTGAACGATGTGAACCCGGACGAGCTGAAGCCGGAGAAGCGGACGTTGATTGGCCGCATGTTTGGCAAGGTAACGGGCTCCGTTCAGGAGGTACTGTCCAAATATCAAAAGACAGGAGCACAGATTGATCGGATCAGCGTAAAGCTCGACGGCAGCAAAAATGTCCTCCTGTCGGATATCGTCATGCTCGATAATCTTTATGAACATAATAAAGAGTATTTTCAGGCGTTGAATGTGTACATTGCAGCTGGCGAAATCAAGCTGGAGGAGCTGCATGGAAAAACGATTCCAGAGCTTCGGAAAGCAGCTGAAGCGACAAATGACCAAATGAAGTTCCAGGAAGTAAACGATATGGTCCAATTCGCCGACCGTTTGGATAAACGCCTGTATGATCTGAAATTAAGTCGGGAGATAACGATCCAAAGCGCTCCGCAAATCCGTCTGATTCAAAATACAAACCAGGCGCTTGTAGAAAAAATTCAATCGTCGATTATGACGGCGATTCCCTTATGGAAGAACCAGGTCGCAATCGCTCTGACACTGATCAGGCAGCGCAATGCAGTCGAAGCGCAAAAGCAAGTATCAAAGACAACAAATGAACTATTGTTGAAAAATGCGGAAATGCTAAAGAGTAATACAATTGAAACGGCGAAAGAAAATGAACGTGGCCTGATCGATATCGAAACGCTCAAGAAAACCCAGGAAAACTTACTTTCCACTCTAGAAGAAACCTTGCGCATCCAGGAAGAAGGCCGGAATAAACGGCGTCAGGCTGAGCTGGAGCTTGGTTCGATGGAAAACGATCTAAGGCAAAAGCTGTTGGAAGTAAAAGGTGGATGACTTTCATGATGATAAACCCCGGGATTTCCACTTTCGCGTAAACATCATTATTTTTGCGCTTAAATCAAGTTAACCTGTATTTTTAAGTTTTAATTTTCTCAGAAAGGCTACTATCCTAATAAAGGGTTAGTGGCCTTTTTCATTTAAAGTTAAAGTTAAGTTCATAAAATTCATGTTAAGTTGCGATAATAAGGCATAATAACGGAATTTTTTCTTAATCGGGAAGGGAGATACAGAATGAGTGAATTTTACAGGCAATCATCAGATGAAGTGATGAGAACCTTGGATGTGTCTAAACAGGGTTTAAGCTCTGATGATGTCCAGAAAAGGCGAGAGCAATACGGTTTCAATGAATTAGAAGAAGCGAAACGCAGAAGTGCGGTACAAGTGTTTTTTGATCAGTTTCGGGACTTCCTGGTTATCATCTTACTTGCTGCAGCGCTGATTTCCGCCTTCTTAGGGAAGTTTGAAAGCACGATTGTTATCCTCATTGTGGTCATGATTAATGCTATTCTCGGTACGGTCCAACATATTAAGGCGGAGCAATCTTTAAACAGCCTGAAGGCCCTTTCTTCACCGACAGCCAAGGTATTACGGAACGGGCAAAGAGCGGAAATCCCTTCAAGGGAAGTTATGGTAGGGGATATTCTCTATCTGGACGCCGGCGATTACGTCAGTGCGGACGGCAGAATTATTGAAAGCCATAGTCTGCAGGTCAATGAAAGCTCCCTGACTGGTGAATCGGTAAGCTCTAACAAGTCCGTTGAACCAATTGACAAAGATGACGTACCGATTGGCGACAGAGTAAATATGGTGTTTTCCGGAAGCTTCGTCACTTACGGAAGAGCAGTTGTTTTAATAACTGGAATTGGCATGAAGACGGAAATCGGGAAAATCGCCAATCTGTTGGAGTCGGCGAAGGAAAAGAAAACGCCTCTGCAGGCAAGTCTGGATGATTTCGGGAAAAAGCTGGCCATCGTCATCATTGTCATCGCTTTGGTTATTTTTGGGCTTGATCTATTTAGAGGACGCGAAATTGTCGACTCCTTTATGTTCGCGGTATCGCTTGCCGTAGCGGCGATCCCGGAAGCACTAAGCTCGATCGTAACGATTGTACTTGCCTTTGGCACGCAGAGAATGGCCAAGCAAAATGCGATTATTCGAAGGCTCCATGCGGTAGAAAGTCTCGGAAGCATTTCCGTCATATGCTCAGATAAAACAGGAACGCTAACACAGAATAAAATGACCGTGCAAAAGGTATTTGTTGATAATAAAGTAGTGGAGCATAATCAGCTGAACCAAGACAGGGAGCTGGAAAAGAATTTTATTTTAATGTCCCTGCTGTGCAATGACTCGATCACCGAAGAAAAGAAGGAAATGGGGGATCCTACGGAAATTGCACTCGTTAATTTCGGGGAAACCTATAAGCTGGATGAGCAGACAGTCAGGGGAGAATATCCAAGAATCGGGGAAATCCCGTTTGATTCTGACAGAAAGCTGATGAGCACGGTTCACAAAATCGACCAAAGGACAGTGATGATCACGAAGGGGGCACTCGATGTCCTCCTCACAAGAATGGTGAAAATCGAAACTTCAGAGGGGGTAATCGACCTTACGGAAGAACATAAAAAAGACATCGAAAAAGCAAATAGGGAATTTTCAAGAAATGGATTGCGGGTTCTCGGGTTCGCCTATAAAGAGGTCGATGATCCTACTATCAGTTTTGAAGATGAAAAGGACTTCATCTTTGTGGGCCTTACGGCGATGATGGACCCTCCAAGAGCAGAGTCGGCAGCGGCCGTAAAGGATTGTATCGAGGCAGGCATCAAGCCGGTCATGATTACAGGTGACCACCGAATTACCGCCAGTGCTATCGCCAAGCAAATCGGGATTCTGAAACATGAATCGGAAGCTGTTGAAGGGATTGAACTGGAAAAGCTCAGCGATGAAGAGCTCCAGAACAAGGTTGAAGATATTTCCGTGTATGCGAGGGTGTCCCCGGAGCATAAGATCAGGATTGTAAGGGCATGGCAGGAAAAAGGAAATGTCGTGGCGATGACGGGGGATGGCGTAAATGACGCCCCGGCCTTAAAACAGGCGGATATCGGAATCGCTATGGGGATAACCGGTACAGAGGTGGCGAAAGACGCTTCATCGATGGTGCTGACCGATGACAATTTCTCCACGATCGTCAAAGCGATTTCCAATGGAAGAAGCATCTACGAGAACATTAAGAACGCAATCAGGTTTCTGTTATCAGGGAACACCGGGGCAATCATCGCGGTACTATACGCGTCATTAGGAGCCTTGCCCGTACCGTTCGCACCTGTGCATTTGTTATTCATCAATTTGCTTACAGACAGTCTACCGGCTATCGCAATCGGCTTGGAGCCGCACAACGAAAACATCATGAAAGAAAAGCCAAGGGATATTAGAACACCGTTGTTAAATGGGCAATTCGCGAGAAGGGTTATTGCAGAAGGTTTATTGATCGCGATTGTCACCCTGGTTGCCTTCCATATCGGATTATCAACTGGAGACGCCGCAATCGCAAGCACAATGGCATTCGCTACTCTTTGTCTCTCAAGATTGCTGCACGGATTCAATGCAAGAGCGAAACATTCCATTTTCAAAATCGGAGTATTCTCCAATAAATATATCTGGTTTGCGGTGATTCTGGGGATTTTGCTATTGCACCTGGTACTCATGTTCGAACCGCTGAAAGGCGTATTTGAAGTGGCAGATCTGAATAGCGCACAATTCTATATGATCTATGGATTGTCGCTCGTGCCGCTTGTGCTGATTCAGATTTATAAATTATTGTTTGTTAGAAGTTAAATAATGTAAAAACTAAAAAGGCTGAAGAGGAAGATATACTGTTCCTCTTCAGCCTTTTTGTTCTTTCATTTTAATTAGGATGTAGTCCTATCGACCCTTTATTCAGAAAATTCGGCATGTTAGAATAATTTATGCATTAATACAATTATTGTAAGGGGGTCACTTAGTTGAAGAAAAAATTATTTTCAGTTCTATCAACCGGTGCTTTAGCGCTATCTCTACTAGCGCCTGTTGGATCAGCAGCGCCCACGGCAGAAGCGGCAACGCAAAATTGGGATACAGAACGCTATGGCGACAGGGTTGATATTGATGGTTATTTAAACAGCTTGTCCAAGGATGAAGCGTTCCAAAAGAAGGCGGAAGACAGCATTAAGAAGCAGGCGGAAACGATTAATTTTGATGAACAATCAGGCAGTGAATCTACTCCAGCAGGAAGTCCATTTACATACGACGGCGGAACGAAGAAGTTTTTGAATCGAAATTTAGCTTTCAAAGATTTCACCTTAAGGAGCGTCGGTGATAATGTGGAAATCTGGGTAGCTAACGATCTTTCCTTCCCTAAAGGAGATAGCCGTCCGACCCATGTGGTGACACAGGAGCAGGTTGATAAATTAAAGAATGAGTTCGACGCAAACATCTATCCGAAAGCGACTGAATTCTTCGGAACACCGGACGTCCATGATGGATCCAAATCACCAATTGCCAATGACAAATTATTGCCAAAAGGCTACTACGAAGGTAGCGATAAAGTCATTATGCTCGTAGATAATATTATCGATGATAATTACAATGATCCTACTTATCCATTCTTTGTTGCGGGCTTTTTCTGGGGAACGCTAGAAAACTATATTGATAGAAACATCATTACCATTGATTCAAGAGATTGGGACACCCGTCTTGAGAATACTTTCTATGGTACAACGATCCACGAGCTTCAGCATTTGATCCATAGCGACAATGATAGTGATGAAGAAACATGGTTAAATGAAGGAATGTCTACTTTCTCCGAGTATCTTGGCGGGTATGGCCATGATGACAGATCAATCAATTTCTATCTCGATCATCCAGAAAACTCTTTAGTTAGCTGGGATGAGCATCAAGCGGCCAAAACAGGTCCGGAAACGATCGCTGATTATGGACAAGTGTATTTATTTACGCTTTATATGAATGATAAGTTCGGCAGGGAGTTCATTCGGGATCTTGCATTGAATGACACGAACGGCATTGACAGCGTGAACCAAACGCTGCCTGCGCACGGGCAAAAGCTTGATTTCGAAGATGTGTATAATCGTTTTATCACAGCACTCGCCATTGATAGCGATAAACCAGGTAAAGGAATTTATAATTTTGACAGTATTGATTTAAGAGATTTGAAGGTTGATGACAAAGGCACGAAACGCGGTTCTACCGTGAACTATGAGGCTGCAAAGGCGATTGAAAAAGAAGGGGTGCCTGCGTGGGGTGGAGACTTCAAGGAAATTGAAAACTCCGGCAAGATCCGTAACATCTCCTTTGACGGAGTGGATTTCCTGCCATCCCCTTGGAAATCCGTAGCTGATCCAGTTGATGCCAATAATAAGGTGTTATGGGGCAATGCGGGCGATGAAGCGGATAATTCCTTAATCCTTGAAGCGGATTTAACCAATGTCAATAAAGCTACTTTGAATTTTGACCATCATTATAAAATTGAAGAACAATGGGATTTCGCAGCGGTCCAGGTTTCGACAGACGGTGGAAAGACATGGAAGAGTCTGGCCAATGAAAATACCCGTTCTGACGTTGTAGAAGAAGGCTATCCAACAATTAAAGCGAATCTGCCAGGTTTCACAGGCCATAGCGACGGCTGGGAGAATGAGTCCTTTGATTTATCTGCATATGCCGGCCAGAAAGTTTTGGTTTCATTCCGTTATATGACTGATTGGGGAACTACAGAGGAAGGCTGGTTTGTTGATAACATCGAAATTCCGGAAATCGGTTTTTCCAGTGATGGTTCATCAACGGACAATTTCAAGTCAATCGATGAAGTTTTAGGACAGTATGTTGAATATACCGTGACCTTTATTAATGAACAAACGAAAGGTAAAGGGAAGAACGCGAAAACAGAGTATAAAGTGGTCCATGTTGAGCCGTTTAATGTAACCGAAGAAAAATCGCTCCAGCTTCGCCAGTTATTCAAAGACGGCAAGAATTATATGATCACGTCATACGCAGCACCGGCTGACAAGAAAAATCCAGTAGCTTTCACGTATGAAATTGAGTACAAAAAAGATAAGAAGAAGCATAAGAAAGATTAAGAGTAATGAGAAAGCCCTCGGCCAGGCCGAGGGCTTTTCACGTTGTTATTATTTTCGCTTCGCATGCTTTCTCATATCAAAGGCTACCGCGAGGATGATGATGGCACCCTTCACGATGAATTGGATATACGGGCTTACTCCCAGGAAAGCAAGACCATAGTTAATGATTTGGAAAATCAATACCCCTGTAATGACACCAGGGACAGTTCCGATTCCCCCTGCGAGTGATACACCACCCACCACGCAGGCAGCGATGGCATCAAGCTCATACATATTACCTGTGTTGTTTGTAGCGCTGCCGACACGGCCGGCTTCCAGTGTACCAGCAAAACCGTATAACAGGCCGGCAATCAGATAGACAATGATCAGGTTTCTGGCCACGTTCACACCGGAAACCTTTGCTGCTTCAGGGTTGCCTCCAATAGCATACATATTTTTACCCAGCTGTGTTTTATTCCAAATGACCCAAATGATTGCAGATGCGATAATCGCATAAATAACCAGGTATGGAAGCTCATATGGGCCGAGCGGAATTCCGCGCTGCGCAAATGTGGTAAAGCTTTGGCTCAAACCGCCGATTGGCTGGGCGCCATATGGCGGGCGGTCAAAGTAGATGGAAGTAATCCCGTAGACTCCAATCATCGATCCTAATGTTGCAATGAAAGGAGGTACGTGAAATTTCGCTACGATGACACCGTTCAATGCCCCTAAAATCCCGGTTGCTGCCATTGCAATTAAAATAGGCACAAATAGCGGCATATCAGGCAAATTCGGATACATCCGATAGGCATAATCCGATGCTTGCAAAAGAGAAGCCGAAATAACGGCAGCGAGTCCGACCATCCGTCCTGCTGATAAATCCGTACCCGCTGTGATTAGGATTCCGGCTACCCCAAGCGCAATGATGATCCTGGACGATGACTGGCTTAAAATATTGATGAGGTTGGTGACTGACAGAAAGTCAGGTGAAGCGATAACAATCCCGATGACGAGCAGGATAAGAACTACATATATAACATTATCTAACAGCCACTTGGGATTAAAAATATTTGTTTTTTGTGATGCCTCTTTATTCATTTTCATCTCCTCCTAATACAATGCTGCCAATCGCATGATTTCTTCTTGGGATGTAGTTGCTGTATCAACGATTCCAGCTGCTTTTCCATTGCTCATTACTAAAATTCGGTCAGTGACCCCAAGCAGTTCAGGCATTTCGGAGGAAATCATAATGATTCCTTTTCCATCGGCTGCCAAGGTATTGATGAGCTGGTAAATCTCGAATTTTGCCCCTACATCAATTCCCCTTGTCGGTTCATCAAGCAGTAATATTTCCGGCTTCGTCAGCAGCCAGCGTCCAATGATGACCTTCTGCTGATTTCCGCCCGACAAACTGCCGATTGACGTCTTTTGGGAAGGGGTTCTTACTCTCATTGAATCAATCACCCATTTTGTATCGTCGTGCACTTTACGGTCAGATAAGAATCCGCCTTTTATTTTGTATTGCTTTAAGTTAGAAATAATAGAGTTAAAGCTAACGCTCAGTTCCGGATAGATTCCGGTAGACCTTCTTTCTTCCGTAACAAGAGCAAAGCCATTCTTAATCGCTTGCTGCGGAGAAAGATTTTTGATCTCTTTGCCGTGCAATTCAATGCTTCCTGCCCTTAAAGATCTTAAGCCAAATAATGCTTCAACGAGTTCTGTTCGTTTGGAGCCCACCAATCCGGCAATCCCAAGGATCTCACCTTTCCTTAACTCAAAGCTTATATCGGAAAAGGAAGGCTGTGTCTCCGCAGTTAGATCTGAAACTCTCAAAGTCACTTCTCCGGGATGATTTATTTTACTTGGAAAGCGCTGTGATAAGTCCCGGCCAACCATCAGCTTAATGATTTCATCCGTTGTCAGGTCTTCTGAGTTTTTCGTCGCAATGCTCTTGCCGTCACGCATAATGGTGACTTCATCGGAAATTTTTAAGATTTCTTCCATCTTGTGAGAAATATAAATAATCGCTATGTTATCACTCTGAAGCTTTTTGATAATTTTAAATAGATGATCGACTTCTTTTTCTGTTAGGGATGAAGTCGGTTCATCCATAACAATAATCTTTGAATGATAAGAGACAGCTTTGGCGATCTCGACCATTTGCATTTCCGAAACAGATAAGGTGCTGACCTTTCTGCGCGGATCGATGTTAATATCAAGGTCTTTAAAAATAGCAACCGTATCCTCGTACATTTTCTTTTCGTCGATGAAGATGGCTTTTTTCGGATATCGGCCAAGCCAAATATTATCCATGACGTTCCGCTGGCGAACCTGGTTCAACTCCTGGTGGACCATGGAAACCCCATTTTCAAGCGCTTGCTTTGAATTGACAAAGGAAACCTCTTGTCCATTGAAAACAATTCTGCCTTCGTCCATCGAGTAGATTCCGAATAAGCATTTCATCAGGGTGGACTTTCCTGCGCCATTTTCGCCCATCAAGGCATGTACCGTCCCTGGCTTCACACGGAGTGTAACGTCTTGCAGAGCGATTACTCCGGGAAATCTTTTCGTTAAATTTTGCATCTCCAGTAAATAAGCAGTACTGGTTACTGACATGAGCGATCCTCCTCTCGCCATTTAAAAAATATGAGAGGCACTAAAAGTGCTTCTCATATTTTAGTGATCCGTTGTTTATTTATAAGCGTCTCTTCCTACTTGAATATTAGCCTTTGTTACTTCCACATAAGGAACACGGACTGACTTTGTATCATCCAGTTTCCATTCTGTACCTTCCAATACGTCCTTGCCCTTAGCAGCATTAGCTGCAAGATCAACGGCCGCTTTACCTTGGTTTCTTGCGTCATTCAGTACAGTACCAACCAATTTATCATTCTCGATCATTTCAAGTGCTTCAGGAATCGCATCCACACCAACTACAGGCATGAATTTGTCACCTGAGAGATAACCAGCTTTTTCAAGAGCGGCAATAGCACCTAATGCCATTCCATCGTTGTTAGCAATAACAAATTCAATCTCTTCGTTATATTTGGCTAGCCATGCATCCATCTTTTCAGTCGCTTTCGTCGCATCCCACATGGCTGTATCCATCGCTAACTCTTCTACTTCAATGCCTTTTTCCTTGATTGTGTCTACGGAGAATTTAGTCCGGGCTTCGGCGTCAGGATGGCCAGGTTCACCTTTTAGTAGAACGTACTGGATTTTGCCATCTTTGTTTTTATCCCATTTTTCCTTATTTTCTTCCCATGCTTTGGCGATCATTTGTCCTTGAAGGACACCTGATTCGGATGAAGTTGTTCCGACATACCATGCTTTATCATAGCTTTGCATAACTTGAGCATCTGGCTCCTTATTAAAGAAAACTACAGGAAGATCCTTTGCTTTTGCTTTATCAATAACAGTCGTGGCCGCTTTTGGATCAACTAGGTTAATAGCCAGTGATTTAGCTCCCTTTGCGATCAGCGTATCGACTTGTTCAATTTGTTTTGCTTGGTCGTTTTGAGAATCGTTCAGCATGAGGTTTACATTTCCTTTTGCTGAATCTTCCATCGCACGGCGTACGTAAGACATAAAGTTATCATCAAACTTGTAAATCGTTGCTCCTACAGCCGGCAGATCCTTATCGCCTCCTGCGCCCCCGCTGTCGCCTGAACCGCCAGTGGAGTCACTGCAGCCTGTCGCTAACAAGAGAGTGGAAGCCATTGTTAAAGATAGGACTAAACCTTTTTTCTTTTTAAACATTACATCAATCCCCTTTTTCTATTTAATGACAAAACTTTATGTAAGCGTTTTTTGAAAGCGCTTTACATGAATAATTTTACAAGTTTACTAAAAATAAAACAATACAATTCTACAAAAATTTTACTATTTATTGATAAAAATCTCTTAAAAAGGCAGTGTTTACTAGATTGTATAAAAATTTATGAAAGCGTTATCTTTTTTATGTGGATTATTTGGAGTAAAAATAGTAAAATTTTTAGTAAAAAGGAATCCGTCTTACAACGTAATTTTTTTTGGAAAGTTAAAGGGAGCAGGTGAGTGGGAATGACGACTTTGAAAAGCATTGCAGAAAAAGCGGGTGTATCAATTTCTACTGTTTCCAGAGTATTGAATCATGATGATAGCCTGTCCGTTACGGAAGAGACAAAGGAACGGGTTATAGCTGTAGCTAAAGAAATGAACTATCACAGAATTAAGTCTCATCAAAAACCACAAGCAAAAACGACGGTGAATGTGGGGCTCTTTTATTGGTACTCTGAGGATCAGGAACTGGCAGACCCATATTATTTATCGATCCGGCTGGGCATTGAGAAAGCATGCTTTGAACGGGGCATCAATTTAGTGAAGCTATACAGGAATGAAGATACCTACAAGACAAATTTCAAGGGCTCTTTGCAGGGTGTGATTGCTGCAGGAAAATACAGCAACCAGGATTTGGAGTTATTTAAGCAGTTATCGCCTCATTTCGTTCTTGTTGATTACTCCTTCTCCGATGAGATTGATTGTGTGGTTCCCGACTTTCGGAAGGCCATCATTGAGGTGCTGGATTATCTGCTAAACCAGGGCCACGAAAGGATCGGATATATCGGCGGGAAGGAATATGTGCAGGATGACGAGCCTATCAGGGATGAGCGCGAAGCTACTTTTTATGAGTATTTAAAACTGAGAGACATGTATCGTAAAGAATACGTTTGGACCGGACGTTTTACAGCGGAGGATGGATTTGAGCTTATGAATAAAGCATTAGGCTCCGGGGATCTTCCCACTGCCTTTTTCATTGCGAGTGATTCCATGGCGATTGGTGCCTTAAGGGCCCTCCATGAGAATGGCATACGGGTGCCTGAGGATATATCGATTGTAAGCTTCAATGATATCGAGATGGCACAATACGTCCACCCGCCTTTAACGACGGTAAAAGTACAGACCGAGTTTATGGGGGATACGGCAGTCGATCTATTGTTAGAACAAATTCAATCGAAGCGGACACTGGCAAAAAAAATCGTTACACCGTGTAAGCTGATGATAAGAGAGAGTTCAGGCGTGAAAAGTTAGGAGGAGTAGAACATGTTTCTTGGAGTTGATTACTATCCAGAGCATTGGCCAGTCGAAATGATGGATGATGATCTTCGTAGGATGAAAGAATTAGGCGCCAATATGATCCGGATTGGGGAGTTTGCCTGGCATCTGATTGAGAGAGAAGAGGGGGAATATGATTTTTCTTTCTTTGATCAGGTAATCGAAAAGGCAAAACAATATGGCATGAAAGTAATGTTTGGTACGCCTACCGCGACATTTCCTGCCTGGCTCGCTAAGAAGCACCCTTCTATTCTTAGTGAAAATGAGGATGGTACGGTGCGGGTTTTCGGGGGCAGAAGACAATACTGCTATAATTCGGATATTTATCGAAAATACGCGCGAATCATTACAGAAAAGGTCGTGACACATTATCAAACTGAAGAGGGAATTATTGTCTGGCAAATCGACAATGAATTCGGTCATGAAGGCAGTGATATGTGTCATTGTGGCCAATGCCATGAGAAGTTCCAGCAATACCTGTCCCGCAAGTACAAGAGTATTGAAGAGTTAAATGTAATCTACGGAACGATTTTCTGGGGTCAAACGTATAACGATTTCAGCGAAATACCGGTGCCGAAGAAGACAATTACCCAGCATAATCCCAGCCTGCTGCTTGACTGGGCAAGATTCCGTTCCCATTCCCTGAATGTTTTCGCAAATGAAATGACGGCAACGGCAAGGGAGCATAAAGGGGACCATCAGAAAGTCACGACGAATGTATCCGGCGGATTCTTTAGTAAATGGTTCGACCATGCCGAAAATGTGGAGGACATGGATTTCGTTTCGTATGATAATTATCCGGTTTGGGGCGGGCTGGAAAAGCCAGTTCATCCGGCGGAAACGGCGATGAGCCTCGATTTTAACCGCGGCTTGAAAAATCAGCATTTTTGGATTGTCGAAGAGATCATGGGAATGCAGGGACACAATCTGATCGGGTATTTGCCAAGGCCAGGCGAAGCAAAGATGTGGAGTTACCAAGCGTTTGCCCATGGCTGCAATAACATGCTTTATTTCCGCTGGAGAGGGATGACCAGGGGAGCCGAGCAATTCTGCTACGGGATTATCGACCATGATAATTCAACCGGAAGAAAGTATCGGGAAGTGCAAGAGGTTTTCAGCGATATACGCCAATATGAGGAAGTTATTAATGCTTCCATTCAGCCGAGGGTGGCTGTTTTGTATGATTACGATAATATTTGGTCGTGGCGGTATCAGCCGCAAAATAAAGGGTTCGACTTTAAAGAAGAGCTTCTTAGGCTGTATAAGCCATTTTTCGCTCACAATGTACAAATGGACGTGATTCCGGTGACAAGAGACTTTTTATCTTACGACATCGTGTTAGTCCCTTGCCTGCAGATCATCGAAAAGGACTTGGCGGAACGGCTTGAGGCCTATGCTGCCAGAGGCGGCACGTTAGTTTTCTCTTATCGTACCGGGATTAAAGATAAACATAATAACATTCATTTTGAAATGACTCTCCCTGGTTATGTAAAAGACTTGGCCGGCGTTGAAATACATGACAGTGAATCATTATTCACGCCATTATCGATTAGGTCCGTAGATGGAAAGGTAAAAGGGGAAACCAATATCTGGAGGGACATTGTTGAGCCCGTCTCAGCTGAGGTAATGTACCGCTACGAAGACGAGTTATTCGGAAACGCTGCCGCGATCACGAGAAATACGTTCGGTAAAGGGTCTGTATTTTATATTGGATGCGGTGCGGATGAAGACATCTTGAAAAGCCTTGCAAAAGAAATTTTGAAAAACAGTAGAATCTGGCATCTCGAGACGGAAGAAGGGCTGGAAGTATACAAGCGTACTCATCTAGAAAACTATTACTTTATTATGAATCATACAAGTGAAACGAAACATTTAAATGGAAAAGCTTTTAAACCTTTTGAAAGCAAGATCGTAAGGGAGATTTGATTTTCAATCAAATAAATGAACAGCGGAATTGAATTAATTATGCTACTTACAGGCTTCCCAATCCAACTTTTGGAGGTGTACATATGTCAGCCACTATATATACTCATATCCAGTCTCTTTTGGAATATGGACTCGAACAGAAATTGCTGAAAAAAGAGGATATGATCTATTCGCGCAACCGTATTTTATCCGTGCTGGGATTGGACGATTGGCAGGATAGTCAAGTTGAACGGGATTCGCGTGAGCTCTCAGAAATACTCGATAATATACTCGAATGGGCTTATGGAAATGGTGTCATCTCATCCAATACATTTACAGAGAGAGATATACTTGATACAGAAATTATGGATTGCCTGATGCCCCGTCCCGGAGAGGTCATCCGTGATTTTCAAGGGCTTTATGAACAAGCCCCGCAGGCCGCCACCGATTATTTCTACCATCTTTCCAATGCCTCGAATTATATTCGTACAGACCGCATTGCGAAGAATAAGGAGTGGAAATCGGCAACCCCGTATGGCGAAATAGATATCACGATTAATCTGTCAAAGCCTGAAAAAGATCCGAAAGAAATTGCCTTGTTACAGCAGGCGCCGGCTATTTCATACCCGACCTGTCTTCTATGTGTCGAAAACGAGGGGTACAAAGGAAACCTGCGCCACCCGGGCAGGGCCACCCACCGTATTGTACCGATCCAGCTGGGTAAAGAGGATTGGTGTTTTCAGTATTCTCCTTATGTGTATTACAACGAACATTGCATTATTTTTTCAAAACGGCATGTGCCTATGAAAATATCTGATAAAACATTTGACCGTCTTCTTGACTTTATAGAGAAGTTTCCAGATTATTTCCTGGGTTCCAATGCAGACCTTCCTATTGTTGGGGGTTCGATTCTTTCTCATGATCATTTTCAAGGGGGACGCTATGAGTTTGCCCTTGAGAGGGCTGATATGGAAGAAACCCTAAGTCTGGATTCTTTTCCTTCCGTAACGATTGGCATTGTGAAGTGGCCGATGTCTGTATTGAGAGTAAGAGGCAAGAAGGAAGAGGTCAAGGCTGCGACTGAGTTCGTCTGGAGAAAATGGCTCGATTACAGCAATCAAGCGGTCGATGTGGTTGCATACAGTGGAAACACACCGCACAATACGGTCACTCCGATTGCCCGGAGACGGGGCGAACTTTACGAGATGGATATTGTATTGAGAAATAACCGGACATCAGAAGAGTTCCCGGATGGGATTTTTCACCCACACAAAGAATTGCATCATGTCAAAAAGGAAAACATCGGCTTAATTGAAGTGATGGGACTCGCTGTTTTACCGGGCAGATTGGCAACCGAGTTGGAGAAGCTCGCTCACTACCTGATTGATTCGCTGGAAAAAGAGAAGTGGGATGAATCGGTCTTAAAGCATTGGGAATGGTACGAGGCTATCCTGAAAGCACATCCAAGCATCCATGCGGACAACGTCATGGACATCCTGCAAAAAGAAATAGGGAATATTTTTTTAAAAGTGCTTGAGCATGCCGGAGTGTTCAAAAGAGACAGGGAAGGGAAGCAAGCATTTCTGCGCTTTCTTGGAATGTTGAAAGAATCGCAGGCTTTATAAAAAGTATATGGAGGAAAGAAGGTTAATAAAATGACCCCTCAACAATTATTCGATTTTTTCTTGAAGGAATATGGGCATCAGGAAGGTGTAAGGAGTTTCTTCGCTCCCGGCCGGGTGAATCTAATCGGGGAGCATACTGATTATAATGGGGGCTATGTATTCCCGGCGGCACTGACCTTTGGTACATGGGCGCTGGTAAGTCTGAGAAAAGATGGAATCTATCGTTTTGCTTCCACCAATTTTGAAACAAAAGCAGAATGTAGGGTTACTGAGACTCTGCAATATCGAGAAGAATATGATTGGGTGAACTATCCGATTGGTATATTGAACGAACTGCTAAAATTGGCGGGGCCAGAACACTTCACAGGGGCAGACGTCCTGTTTCATGGGAACATCCCGAACGGGGCCGGGCTTTCTTCTTCAGCTTCCATCGAACTTGTTACAGGACTTGCATTAAGCAAACTGGCAGGCCTTGAAATATCGATGATAGAGCTTGCCCTGTTAGGCCAGCGCGCAGAAAATCATTTCGTCGGAGTCAATTGCGGAATTATGGATCAATTTGCCGTGGCAATGGGAAAGGCAAGCCACGCTATCATGTTAAAATGTGATACATTGGAATTTAAGTATGTACCCGTTAAGATTGACGGATATAAACTCGTGATCACTAATACTAATAAAAGACGCGGTCTTACCGATTCAAAATACAATGAACGGCGCGGCGAATGTGAAAAAGGGCTACAGGCGATCCAGGCTCATCTGCCTGAAGTTCGTTCCCTTGGGGATGTGAATTATGAAATGTGGCAGGAAGTAAAAGAGCACATTAAGGATGAAGTCATACGCCGGCGTGTGGAACATGTGATAACTGAAAATGAAAGAGTCTTAACCGCGATGGAAAAGCTAAAGAAGAACGATCTCATGGGATTTGGCGAGATGATGAAAGAGTCGCACGAATCTTTAAGGGATTTATATGAAGTCACAGGTATTGAATTAGATTCATTGTATGAGGTCGCCTCACAGGTTGACGGATGTATCGGAACGCGAATGACAGGAGCAGGGTTCGGCGGCTGCAATGTGAGCCTTGTCAAAAGTGAGGCGGTAGAGGAGTTCATAGGCAAGGTGACGAAAGGTTATCAATCGAAGGTAGGTTACGAGCCGACATTTTATATATGTGAAATTGGCGACGGAGCAAAGGAAATATAAAGGAGGAAAATGCGAATGGCCATTTTGGTAACAGGTGGTGCCGGCTATATAGGCAGTCATACAGTTGTTGAATTACTGAATAGAGGAGAAGAAGTGGTAGTTGTCGATAGCCTCAGGACAGGGCATCGGCAAGCAGTAAAGAGCGGAGCATACTATGAAGGGGATATAGCCGATCGCAGCTTTCTTAACTCCATATTCAGCAAGCATGAAATTGAGGCGGTCATTCATTTTTCGGCCAGCTCCCTGGTGGGCGAAAGTGTAAACCAACCGCTTCCTTACTATGAAAATAATTTAATCGCGTCCCATACCCTTGTATCTGTGATGCTTGATCATCAAGTAAAAAAAATCGTCTTCTCCTCGACAGCGGCTACATATGGCGAGCCTAAGCAGATTCCCATTCTGGAGACGGATCCGACCAATCCAACAAGCCCATATGGAGAAACAAAATTAGCCATGGAAAAAATGTTTCGCTGGTGTGACCAGGCCTATGGCTTAAAATCCGTCTCACTTCGTTATTTTAATGCCGCAGGAGCACATCCGGAAGGCTTGATTGGAGAAGACCACAACCCTGAAAGCCATTTGATCCCGATCATCCTTCAGGTAGCCCTTGGCCAAAGAGAGTCGATCGGTATTTTCGGGGATGATTATCCAACCGAAGATGGCACCTGCATACGCGATTATATCCACGTCTCGGACCTTGCCAATGCCCACTTTCTTGCACTGGAGCATTTGCGCAAAAACAATACAAGTGACGTTTTTAATCTCGGGAACGGAACCGGCTTCTCGGTAAAAGAAGTGATCGAAACGGTCCGGAACGTAACGGCCCACCCAATTCCGGAAAAAATTAGCCAGAGAAGGGCCGGCGATCCAGCCGTACTAATCGCATCCTCCGAAAAGGCCCGCAATATTTTGGGGTGGAAACCGCAATTCGACGATTTAAAAACGATTATAGAAACGGCATGGAAATGGCATAAAACAAATCCCAAGGGGTATGTAGGTAAGGAATAGTTTGATGAAGAAAGGTTGGTCGGACATGGATACACCTCTAGAGAAAGTGACCGGATTTATAAGAGAAAAAAAGGTAGACGGGGTCTTTTTCCGTAAACGAAACAATTTCTCATGGATGACTGGCGGGAAAGTCAATCATATTGTAAATACAACGGAAATAGGGGTAGCCGACCTGGTCATCTTTGAAGATCGAAAGTATTGCATTACCTCGAAAATGGAGTTGGCCCGGATCAAGGATGAAGAGCTTGATGGGCTTGGCTATGAATTTATTTCCATGGAATGGTATGAGGACCAAGATGAAGCCATCCGTAATCTGTGTAAAGGGAAAACGATGGCAACTGACGTCCCTTTTGAAGGATTTCTTGATTTCGGCCTGGAATTAGCGAGCCTGCGTTTCACTCTTAATGAAGAGGAAATCACCCGCTATCGCTTACTTTCTGAAAAAGCGGCTAAAGCAGTAGAGGCAGCATGTCATGAAGTAGAGCCTGGGTGGACTGAATATGAGATTGCTGCCCACTTAGCCGGCAAGGTCATGAAGGATGGTATTAATCCTCAAGTAATTCTTGTTTCAACGGATGAGCGTGTCTTTAAATACCGACACCCCATTCCAACAGCCAAGAAATTGGAGAAATATGCGATGGTTGTCCTTTGCGCAGAAAAGGGAGGCTTGGTCGCAAATGTGACAAGGTTTGTCCATTTTGGGAAGCTTCCGGAAAAATTAGTTGAAAACAAACAGAAGCTGGTTCAAATCGAGGTAGCCATGGTTGCGGCAACCCGCCCAGGGACAGCGATAAAAGACGTCTTGCAGCTGGGCTTGGATCAATATAAGGAAGTGGGGCATCCCGAAGATTGGCGCTTTCTCCATCAGGGCGGACCAACGGGCTATGCCAGCCGTGAATTCATTGCCACACCTGAAAGTAAAGGCGTGGTCCATCTGAATCAGGCCTTTGCCTGGAATCCAGCAATCGAAGGGATTAAGCTCGAAGACACCATCCTGGTAGGAGAACACGAAAATGAAATCATGACCTATACCGGCGATTGGGTTTATATGGAGATTGAACATGAAGGGAAGAAATACCTTCGTCCGGATATACTGGTTCGTTAAATTCATAGAGAAGGCATATAAACCGCCTTCTCTTTGCTTATGCATTTTTTTGTTAAACGATGGCCCTGTAAGCCCAAGCGATGTAGAAAAGTGGTCTTTTTTGTTACGCTCTGCTTGGGATTTTAGCAACAGATTCTTGTATGATTCTTTCTGTTGGGATGATTGTCCGGGCAATCGTTTTTTTATTTTGTCTAATTTTAGAAAAGAGAAGCTCAGTTCCTTCTTCTCCTAATCGATTGACTGGAATCCTGATACTCGTCAATGCAGGAGTTAAAAATGGTGAAATATTGGAATTGCTGTAGCCAACTATGGATAGCTCCTCCGGAATCGAAATTCCATTATCAGCCGCTGCTTTATAAATACTCATAACTTTTAAATCATCTGTTGCGACAACAGCTGTAGGTCTGTTTGGTGTCAAAAGAAGTCTTTTGGCAGCCTGATAGGCGCTTTCAACTGTATATCCACTATCAATAACCCATTCGTTCCTTAGAGGCAGGCCATGATCTACTATGCAATTTTTATATCCTTCCAGTCGATCAACAGAAACATGATAATCAGGGGGTGAATGCAAACACGCAATAGCATTATGTCCTTGATCAATTAAATACTCTGTTAAATCGTAATTATCCTGATAGTTATTGGTGTCGACAGAAAAGATATTTTTAAAATCACCGTCTACTTTTCCAATAACTACAATTGGAATATCAAAACCATCTAATTGGTTGAAAAAGTCCTCATTTGCAGGAGAACTTAGATGGAGTCATTACTGATACCGCGCATTATCATTTTTTAGCTTGGCGGCAATTGGCGGAAGAACTAGGGATAACAATAGACGAAGTATTTAATGAACGGTTGAAGGGAGTAAGCCGGATGGATTCCCTGGAGTTGATTTTACAATTCGGAAACCGGCAAAACGACTTTACTTTAGCAGAAAAAGAAAAAATGGCTGAAAAGAAGAACCTTCATTACTGTGAGTTCTTGACCGAATTAACGCCAAACGATGTTCTGCCTGGAATTTTGGACCTTATTGCAAATATTAAAGTCGAAGGAATTCCAATAGGGCTTGCTTCGGTCTCAAAAAATGCAAGCACCGTCTTAAAGGCCCTCCAGTTAGAGAATGCATTTGATTACGTGGTGAATGCTGCAAAAATCAAAAACTCCAAACCCGATCCGGAAATTTTTTTAACAGCATGTAGCCAGCTTGGTGCGGATCCAAAACAGTCAATAGGCATTGAAGATGCGGCGGCAGGAATTGATTCCATCAAAGCGAGCGAAATGTTCGCGGTCGGTGTAGGCAATACCCTCCATAAATCCGATTACCAGGTGGCTACAACTGACCTGCTTCAATGGGATACGATAAAAGCTGAATATAAAAAATGGATAGAAGCGTAGTTCATAAAAGTAAGCTTGTAAATCGAATTGAATTTACAAGCTTTTTTAATTGAAAAACATTCCTATTATAGAATGAGTGATAAGTTATAATTAGAATAAAAGAGAAAAACAAGGGCGTTTATCAACCGACAACTAATCTATTTACCGAGGTGAAAAACAATGGGCGACATAGTTTTATTCGATGGTGTATGTAACTTCTGTAATAGCAGCGTCCAATTTATCTTAAAGAAGGATCCTGAAGCTCATTATAGGTTTGGTTCGCTTCAGAGCGATATTGGTAGAGAACTGATTGAAAAGTATGGATTATCGCAGAGTTTAAATAGCATTGTTCTAATAGAAAATGATAAAAGCTATATAAAGTCCACTGCTGCCTTGAAGATTAGTAGAAACCTGAAGGGTGGCTGGAAGCTGCTTTCTATCCTACATATCATACCAAAGCCGATAAGGGATTTCTTTTACGATATCATTGCCAGGAACCGCTATAAATGGTTCGGAAAACAAGACAGCTGTATGCTGCCGTCACCTGAGTACAAGGATAGGTTCATCGATTAAAGATAGAATGATTGCTTTCATAAGCAAAGGGGCAGGCATAATTCGGTATTATAGAGAAAATGGGGGGATTGTGTTGGCAAGAGATGTGAAGGTTGAGGAATTGAATGTAATTGGAGATAACATAGATGAACTTTCCGAGCTTCTGGTAGAGGTAGTTGAAGATGGTGCGGCAATTGGGTATCTTCCCCCATTGGAAATGCACGAGGCCCGAAACTACTGGGAGTCTCTGTTAAAGCCTAATGTAATTCTATATATAGCCAAAATTAATAATGAATTAGCGGGAAGCATTCAATTACATTTTCCCACGAAACAGAATGGACGTCATAGGGGAGAAATCGCAAAAGTAATGACACATCCTAATCATAGACGAAATGGGATCGGTCGTTTATTGATGCAGAGAGTGGAAGAAAGGGCGAAGCAAGAGGGGTTATCCCTTCTGATTCTGGATACAAGAGAAGGAGACGTTTCGAACCAACTCTATCTTTCCATGGGTTATGTTGCAGCAGGACGAATCCCTAATTATGCGAAGTCAGCGGATGGGCAGTTGCATGCAACCATTCTTTATTATAAGTCTTTATAATAACCATAATTAAATAATAATCGCCTGCTTAGTTCAACTACTTACCATTCGATTAAAAACGAACAAGTAAGGGCTGAGCTAAAAGACTCAATCTCCCTTTAGCCAGCCCTTTTTCCTAAATGTTGCTAAACTTTATTACGCCCTCTCCCTTTCACGAGCTTTATTACCAAAACGACAACAGCAATAATCAATAGAAAGTGTATGATTCCCCCAGCAATGTCCAAAACCAACCCTAACACCCAAAATAGTAGTAATGCACCTATAACTGTCCAAAGCATATTTTCAGCCTTCTTTCTGCTTTATTTTAATTTCTTAGAATCTTTAGTTGTTTTGTTCCCGAAACGTTGTGAGGATAAACTTTTAGAGTCAAGCGTATCTGACGAATATTAAATTTAAGCTGTTTTGTATACAGACTTCCAGATATATGGTATATTTTTTCACTAATTCTTATCCGATTAGCTATGTGCTCAAGTTAGAAAAAGGGTGTGTGATACAGTTGAAATTGCAGGTAACAGATATTGTTTCGAAAAGTATATTAACACCTGGAAAAGGGCAATTAGACGATTATTCGCATTCTTTGAACCCATATGCCGGCTGTGCTTTCGGGTGTTCCTATTGTTATGTAAGGCAGCTGCCTGTTTCCCTATATCGCGAAGAGGACTGGGGAACATGGGTGGATGTGAAGACCAATGCAGCTGAACTATTAAGAAAAGAATTGATAAGAGCTAAGAAAAAAGGTCCGGTCAATATCTTCATGTCTTCTGCAACCGATCCATACCAGCCGATAGAGGCGAAAACTAATTTAACAAGAAGTTTGCTGGAAGTAATGCTGGAAGAGCAGCCGGATTTCTTATTTGTACAAACCCGTTCACCGTTAGTAAAACGGGATATCGACTTATTTAAACAATTCGGCAATAAGATTAGAATTTCGTTGACGATTGAAACAGATAAAGAAGAAATCAGAAAGGCCTTTTCACCTTCGGCTCCGCCCATCCCCGCCAGAATGAAAGCATTAAAAGAGATATCCGAAGCGGGCATCCTGACGCAAGCTACCATCTCCCCTCTGTTACCTTGTTCAAGAGAATTCCCAAAGAAACTGAAAAACATTGCTAGCCGAGTAACGTTGGATGATTATTGGATGGGAGATGGAAGCGGGGGAAGACGTACCGAGAAGTTAGGTATCTATAAAATATATCAACAAACGGGCATGGAAAAATGGTTTAATCCGACTGCTTATAAAGTAGTTCTAAAAATGCTGCAGGCGGAGCTTGGTGAAGTGGGTCTTTCTAAGGAAGGCTTCAGACCGGGACAATAAAAAAGGTTTCTTCATCGCTCGTAAAATTCAATAACCGCTCGTAAATCTGGATAATCGCTCGTAAAATTCAATAACCGCTCGTAAATCCGGATAATAGCTCATAAAATTCAATAATCGCCCGTAAATTCAAATAATAATAGCTCATAAAGTTCAAGAATCACTATTACGATATCAGCCGGCTGCACGGAGAACCGACAACCAGCAAAACTAGGCCATTATCGCACAAATGTGTCCAAAGTGTGAAAATCCATTTACTAAATCATTTGAAATAATAAAAAAACTTTGACACTTTCTGCGTTCATATAATATGATTAATTTAACTAGTTGAATCGTTCTCCTAAAGGGGAGTAGCTTTTACAACAAAGTCGTCATTTCGGAGGTAACACTCCCGGCTTTGTTGGCAACGTGACGTTGTTAGCAAGACCTTTACCGATTGGTAGAGGTCTTTATTTGTTTTTAAAGCCTTTGCCATATCATGGCGAAGGCTTTTTAATTTAGAAAATAATGGCCTGGAGATGGCTTTTCAACTTAATTAACTACGAAGGATTGGAGAGATGATGTCATGAAAAGAATGAAAAGGTCTTTTTCTGAATTAATGCAGAAAAACAAAGAAGAGCTTCTGAAAGATAAATCGCAGCTCGAAAAAATTGAAAAGCGTGTAGATGAAAAATACGCAAAAAGCTTAAATAACTAATAATCCAGGAGGATAATCATTGATACTGAGAAAATACATGTCTCTTTTAGGCATTGGGTCTGCAAAAATCGATCTTGTACTGGAACAGGAGGCATATAAGCCTGGCGATCCGGTTCATGGGTACTTCCATATCAGAGGCGGTACCATCGAGCAGCAATTAAAACGAATTGACTGTGATTTGGTAGTAGCGGATAAAACAGAAATGGAAAAGGTCATTGATTCAAGAACGATTCTGACCACAACGCGTATTAATGCGGAAGAATCGAACAAGATCTCTTTCGCCTTTCAACTTCCGGCTTCTGTTTTGGCTTCGACGGAAGAAATATCATACCGTTTTAGAACAAGGCTCACTTTTAACGAAGGTGTACACAGCAGTGACCAGGATATGATTCAAATCGTCCAGTAACCAAGTTCAGATGAAAAAGGTGATCGTTTGTTCAAGTTTATAAAAAGAATCGGGTTCATTCTAAAGTTCTGGAAGTTCATCCCTTTCCTCATCGACTTTTTCAAATCAAAAGAGGTGGAATCCTCTAAGAAAACGCTGGGAATCTTACTCGTTTTGACATATGCGTTTTTTCCTTTTGATTTAATTCCGGATTTTCTGTCTTTGGTCGGGATCATCGATGATGTGGTTATCGCGGGATTTGTCTTTGAGAGAATGGTCAGAATGGCTCCGGATTCACTTAAAGAAAAGCATGGCTTTATCTGAGAATACAAATAATAAAATGTAAAGAGGAGTAATGTAATGGATGTTTCGCTTTTATTAGAATATGGATGGGTATTATTGCTTTTAATTGGTATTGAGGGACTGCTGGCAGCGGATAACGCGCTTGTATTAGCCATCATGGTTAAGCATTTGCCGGAAGAAGAGCGAAGGAAGGCACTGTTTTACGGTCTTGCGGGTGCATTTGTGTTCCGTTTTGGTTCCTTATTTGCGATTTCCTTCCTTGTCGATGTATGGCAGGTGCAAGCGATAGGTGCTCTTTATTTGTTATTTATCGCCTTTAACCATATATTCAGGAAGCTCATTGTGAATAAAGGAAAAGAAAAGGCTGAGGAACAAAAGGAGAAGAAGAAGTCAGGGTTCTGGGGCACTGTTTTTAAAGTGGAATTAGCTGATATCGCGTTTGCGGTCGACTCCATTCTTGCGGCCGTCGCCCTGGCAGTGACACTCCCAAATACAAACCTTCCGCAAATCGGCGGACTGGACGGGGGTAAATTCCTAGTCATCTTTGCCGGAGGTATGATCGGTCTGATCATTATGCGTTATGCTGCGAATTTCTTTGTTGATTTACTTCATAAAAAGCCAGGCTTAGAAGTAGCGGCCTTTATGATCGTAGGCTGGGTAGGGGTGAAGCTATCGGTCTATACATTATCCCACCCGGAGCTTGCCGTATTGCCTGAAGGGTTTGCAAGTTCAACTGCGTGGAAGGCGACATTCTATATAGTGCTTCTATCGATCGCGGCAGGCGGTTGGTTCCTATCTAAGGAAAAAAAAGAGTTGCCTTCTGAAAATGTACTGAAGTAAATTTATTTGAAGTAAGCTGGTAAATTCGATAAGGTTTAAATATACAAGCTTATATATCCTGCATTGTATTAGCTTTGGCTACACACAATGCAGGATATACATTTGTGCAAGAAATGAATAAAATGGCTTATAATATGAAGAATACAGAAGAGCCCTAATATATTATTATGTAAATCACCTGGAGGTTGGATTTTTTGGGAACTGAAATATTGGTACTTGTCGTACTGATAATTTTAAATGCGTTTTTTGCGGCATCTGAAATTGCGTTAATATCACTAAATGATAATAAAATTAGGCTAATGGCTGAGGGTGGACATAAAAAAGCCAAAATGCTTCAGAATCTTCTTTCCGAACCAAGCAGATTTTTGGCTACTATTCAAATCGGTATTACACTTGCCGGTTTCCTGGCAAGTGCCTTCGCTGCTGGAAGCTTTTCAGGGAGATTGGCAGAAGTCCTACTTGAACTCGGTGTGCCGCTTTCTGAAAGTTTACTGGAAACGATATCCGTCGTGGTGATAACCTTGGTGTTATCCTATTTTACGCTGGTAGTCGGCGAACTCGTACCAAAAAGGCTTGCGTTACAAAAGTCGGAAGCCATTGCTTTTTTCGCCGTAACCCCATTGACGATTTTATCTAAAGTTTCTGCTCCTTTTGTTAAGTTATTAACCCTATCTACAAATCTTATCGTTCGTCTATTCGGTGTGGATCCTAATGCCGAGGATGAGAACGTAACCGAAGAAGAAATTCGGATGATGGTTGACGTCGGTAAGGAAAAAGGAACCATCCAGGAAGCAGAAAAAGTGATGATCAACAATATTTTTGAGTTTGACAATAAAACAGTGTCCGATATTATGACACACCGGACAAGCATTGTTGCAATTCCCATATCTTTCAGCTTAAAAGAGACTGTCCAGGTGGCAAATGTGGAAAAATACACGAGGTTTCCTGTGTATGAGGAAAATATCGATCATATCATCGGGATCCTGCATTCAAAGGATTTGATCCAGTTTGTCGAAAACTCTGATGATGGACAATTTAACCTTAGAGACATGATCCGGGAACCTTTCTATGTTCTTGAATCACAAAAGATCGACCATTTGTTTAAAGAGATGCAAAAAAACAATGTGCATATGGCGATTGCCATTGATGAATATGGCGGAACTGATGGAATCGTTACGATAGAGGATCTGATCGAAGAAATTGTTGGAAATATTTTTGATGAATATGACGAGCTTGTCATCGATGATGAGGAAATCAGGGTACTTGACGAAAATACGTATCTGATTGGCGGAAGAACCAATTTATATGAAGTTGAGGATCTTTTGAAAATAGAATTACCAAATCAGGATTATGATACGTTAAGCGGCTTTGTTATCGGTCAGCTTGGGTATATACCTAATCCGGATGAACGACCGGCCGTCGAATATGAAGACATCGTCTTTACAGTGGAAGAAATGGATGATAGAAGAATCATCAAAGTAAAAGTACATGTTAAGGAAGATGATGAAAGTATCGGTGGCGAGGAATAATTAGTTTTAATGAAAGCAGACCATTACGTTGGGTCTGTTTTTTTGCGCAATAAAATACTTATTTCTCACATCTTATGTCTATACCAATAATGGCAGTCCTCCATAAGATAAAGGACAAGGTGTGGAATGGAAAGAGGGACCTATGTCCAGGTTGTCCATTCCAAAGCTTTCAGTCTTAGCCAGATGATTATAAGGAGGACTTACTAAGCGTGGAGGAATCAACAAATTACCTTGGGATACTGGCTACTCCCAAACCAACCACTCCCCCTTTTTCAAGAGTAGAGTATTATCAATTTTTATCAGTGGAAGGCAGTAAAAGGGGATTGCCTGTTTATATATTTTTGCCGGATCAGGTGAGCTACCAGAAAAAAACGATAATAGGTTATCGTTACTCACTAGAAAATTCATGGGAAAAATCAAGATTGCCTCTCCCTTCTGTTGTTTATGATTGTCTTTGGGATCGGATGAGGTATCAATCTCAGGTAAAATGGCTTAAATCCCAACCGGGCATTACTTTCCTTAATCAAATACTGGTTGACAAAATAAAAATATTCGATACTCTTTTGCAATACGAGGAATGGGCTGCTTATTTACCGCCCACTAAGTCGATTACCTCTATACAAGTCATAGCTGATATGCTTCATGAATATGGTTCCATTATCATTAAACCAGTTCATAGCGCAGGTGGGAAAGGCGTTATCAAAATCATTTCAAAACAAGATTTTCATCTGGCAGAAGGAAGAGACCTCAAAAATCACATCTTTCGAAAAAAATTTCCCAATAGAATCGGTCTATATCAATGGATTCGTAAATTGACAAAAGTGAAAATGCTCGTTCAGCCTTACCTTGAATTCTCAACTCCTGAAGGTTCCCCTTATGATATACGGATACTTGTAAAAAAGGATAAAAAAGGAGAATGGGTAGAGACAGGGAGGGCTGTACGTTCCGGTGTATTGAATGGGTTAACCTCCAATATAAGCGGAGGTGGAGCTGCATATGCCGTCATGCCTTTCTTGGAAAGGCTATTCGACTTAGAACAAAGAATGATAATCGAGGAAAAGTTAAGCTATATCGTTCGAAATCTACCTCCTTTCTTTGAAAGCAAGCATGGTCGAATGGTTGAACTTGGGCTTGATATCGGCATAGACAGGGAAGGGAATGTATGGATTATTGAAGTGAATACAAAGCCTGGAAGGGAGTCGTTCAGGAAAATTGATAACGGAGATAAATATGAAACGGCTTTATTATCTCCACTTGAATATGCGCAGTACCTTTTAACGAAAAAATGAAACATGCGAGGCTCTATCATGTATACTTATCGTAAAGAAAGGTTTTTGTGGAGTTGAAAAAATGGTAACCATTGATGATATTGCAAAAATTGCCGGTGTTTCAAAGAGTACGGTTTCACGATTTTTGAATGGTGGTTCCATTAGTGAAGTTACCAGGAGAAAAATTGAAAGTGTTATTGCTGATACCGGGTATTCCCCTAATAAATTTGCACAAAGTTTAAAAGCCAAAAAGACAAATATTATTGGCACAATCGTACCCCGTCTGGATTCGTTTGCTACATCGCAAACGCTAATTGGAATTGATGATCAGCTTAGAGATCTTAACTGCCAGATGGTCATCTCCAATTCCAGCCAGGATTTATCTCGTGAAATCGAAAATATTCATAATCTGGCCAAACAAAAGGTGGCGGGCATTATTTTACTTGCCGCGGAAATCACCGCTGATCACATAGAGGCCTTTAAAAAGGTTGAAATTCCGGTCATATTGGTTGGTCAACAGCATGATCAATTTCACAGTGTCATTCATGATGATTTTGAGGCAGCCTATGAGCTCGGGGGATATATTCTTGAAAGAGGCCATCGAAAAATCGCCTATTTGGGAGTTACTGAGAAAGATATCGCAGTAGGGGCCAAGCGGAAAAAAGGCTTTAAGAAAGCGGTCGAAGCAAGAAACGATTGCAACGTACATTATTTCGAAACAAGCTTTAAGATCGATGATGCCGTTAAAAAAGTGCCTGGGATCATTGAAGAGTGTAATCCTTCTATCATCGTCTGTGCGACAGATAATATTGCATTAGGTGTGCTTAAGGCGGCATATTCAATGGGGTTGCGTGTACCGGAAGACTTATCCATTACGGGATTTGGCGGTTATGATATTACAGGGATTACATATCCGGGCATCACGACGGCTAAATTTTTTTATAAAGAGGCGGGTCAACTCGCTGCTAGAAATATTATTCAGCTTGTGCAAGGAGAAGAATTAAATAAAATCACACTTTCCACATTTAAAATTATCGAACGAGAAAGCGTTGACAAAAAAATATATTAATCTTATAATCTATTTGAAACCGGTTCCAATGTTTTTTCTCATTAAATGGAACCGGTTCCGTAAAACAGAGTTTTTTTTAAATGAAAATGGAACCGGTTCCAATTATCTAATATAAAGAATGAGGGAGAGAATCAGATGAATTATACCAGCATTGCTCAGGAAATTTTAGTGGCTATCGGCGGAAAAGAAAATGTTGATGCTGCAGCACACTGTGCGACAAGATTACGTTTAGTTTTACATGACGAAGATCAGATAGACCAGGCTAGACTGGATGAGATGGACGAAGTAAAAGGGACTTTCTCAACAGGAGGGCAATATCAAATTATTCTTGGATCAGGGACAGTAAACGAGGTCTATAAGGAATTCGCCAAGCTGACAGGTCAATCCGAGATGTCAACGAAGGAAGTAAGCAAAGCGGGAGCAAAAAAAATGAACCCGCTTCAGAGATTCGTTAAGATGCTTTCCGATATTTTCGTGCCGATTATTCCGGCGATTGTTGCCGGCGGTCTTCTAATGGGATTGAATAATCTATTGACGGCCAAGGACTTTTTCATAGAAGGGCAATCATTGATTGAAGCCTATCCGAATATCGCGGATTTAGCAGCGTTGATTAATACGTTTGCGAATGCCGCATTCGTTTTCTTGCCGATTTTAATTGGCTTTTCGGCGACGCAAAGATTTGGAGGGAACCCTTACCTCGGGGCAGCACTTGGAATGTTGATGGTCCACCCGGATTTACTGAACGGCTATGGCTATGCGGATGCTGTCGCAAAAGGCGAAGTGCCGGTATGGAGTATTTTTGGCTTCGATATTGAGAGGGTTGGCTATCAGGGCAGTGTACTTCCTGTTTTAGTTTCTTCATTTATCCTTGCCAGGATTGAAACCTTTTTAAGAAGAAGAGTTCCTTCTTTTCTTGATAACTTAGTAACACCGTTGTTGGCGATTTTCATTACAGGGGTACTGACATTTATGTTTGTTGGACCAGTTACCCGGAGTGCAGGGAACCTTTTGACTGATGGTCTTGTATGGCTATATGATACGACTGGTTTTGTCGGCGGGGCTTTGTTTGGACTGGTTTACGCGCCGATCGTTATCACCGGTATGCACCACAGCTTTATCGCAGTGGAAACACAGCTTCTGGCTGATATCGCTAAAACGGGAGGCTCTTTTCTATTCCCGATTGCGGCCATGTCCAATATAGGTCAGGGAGCGGCGACACTGGCGGTGCTTCTTCTCACCAGGGATGCCAAGGTAAAGGGAACGGCTTCCGCAGCGGGGATTTCAGCGCTTCTTGGCATTACAGAACCTGCGATGTTTGGAGTTAACTTGAAATTGAAGTATCCTTTTATTGGAGCCATTGTCGGAGCGGCGGTAGGTTCCGGATTTGTTACATTGTTCAAGGTGAAGGCAATCGCTTTAGGGGCTGCCGGTCTTCCGGGGATTATTTCGATTAAACCTGGCACGATTACTTTCTATATTATAGGAATGGCCATTGCCTTTGCGGTTGCATTCCTAGTAACAATCATCCTCGGTAAGCGTGATGCCAGAAGACAAAAAGTAAGTTAATATTAAAAAAAATGGCGGGGGAATCGGAGGAGCGGATTCTCCTCCTTTCATTTAAGGAGCAAAAGAGATATGGAATGGACAAGACAACAACGTTATCGCCGGCTTGAGGACGAGAGCCCGGCAGTGATCCAACAATTGACGCACCAAGTAGAAATGTGTCCATGGCGTCAAACTTTTCATATTCAGCCTCGTACAGGTTTACTGAATGACCCAAACGGATTTTCTTATTTCAACGGATATTATCATTTATTCTATCAATGGTTCCCGCTAGGGCCGGTGCACGGCTTGAAATATTGGTACCATATGAAATCGAAAGATCTGGTGAATTGGGAAGATGCAGGCATTGGGATTAAGCCGGGAGAGCGTTATGACAGCCACGGAGCTTATTCCGGAAGTGCGATTGAACATGATAAAAAGCTTCATCTGATTTACACTGGAAATACACGCGATGAAAATTGGGAAAGACATCCGTATCAGCTTTTGGCTATCATGAACGAAAAAGAAGAGATAACGAAATGGGAGCAACCGGTTATTGCGGAAGTGCCTAATGGATATACAGCCCATTTCCGTGACCCGAAAGTCTGGAAACACGGGGACAGATTTTATGCTGTAATCGGTGCCCAGCGCGAAGATGAAACAGGGTGTGCTGTATTATACAGCTCCCTTAATTTAACAGACTGGAAGTTTGAAGGGGAACTGGAGACGAATCTTCGTGGTTTCGGCTATATGTGGGAGTGTCCCGACTATTTCGAGCTTGATGGACAAGGGATTTTTGTTTTATCTCCACAAGGTCTTCATGCGGCAGGTGATGAATTTCAAAATATTTATCAATCAGGCTATATAATAGGAAAGACATTAAATTTGCCCGATAGAAAGTTTGAACACGGCACTTTCCGCGAGCTCGACAGAGGATTCGATTTCTATGCGCCGCAAACGATGATGGCGCCGGATGGGAGAAGAATCATGATCGGATGGATGGGATTGCCGGAGATCGACTACCCAACGGACAAAAATGGCTGGGCACATTGTTTAACAGTGCCCCGACAATTATCGGTCAAGGACGGAAACCTTATTCAGAAGCCGGTAAGCGAGTTTAAGTCACTTCGAAAAGAAGAGGTGGCGTTTGAGGCTCGTCTCGAAAATGAAGTGAAAACTTTTGATGGCTTCTCAGGCTCAAGATTCGAACTAATGTGTGAAGTCTCTGATTTAAATGTTGAGGAATTCGGCATAGAGTTTCGTGCCAGTGAATCAAAACGAACGGTTATTGAATATAATGCCTTGGAAAAAAAGGTAATTCTTGACCGAAGCGAGTCTGGCGAAGCATTCGGGTTGGAGTATGGAACTTCAAGATCATGCCTTCTTGATGCGGAGAAATTCGTTTTTCATCTGTTCGTGGACACTTCATCGGTTGAAATTTTTATTAATGACGGGGTAGAAGTCTTTACTTCCCGCATTTTCCCGGATGCGGATTGTCAACAGATCCGTTTTTATGCAAAAAAGGGAAGTGTGGCAGTCAGCGCTCGAAAATGGGAACTATAAGTTGCGGATTTCGTGGATCGAGCAGAAACATAAATGATCGAGCAAAAACTAGGATAATCGAGCAGAAAAATAAATAATCGAGCAGAAATACGAATGATCGAACGGAAACAGATAATCAAGTAGAAAATAAACTTCAATAGTGATCCTTAGATTTGAGATCTGGAAAAAACTCCAAAAACCACTCTTAACAACTAAAATTACGTCTAACCACTAAATAAATAATGAACTTTAAAAATTCAAAAGGAGGAGCATCTGAAATGAGCCATTTATATTCACTTGGGGAAGTTCTAATCGATTTTATCCCTCTCCAAAAAGGGAAGGCGCTTAAAGATGTCACATCATTTGAGCGTGCACCTGGCGGAGCCCCTGCCAATGTAGCGGCGGCCGTGGCCAAATTTGGCGGTACAGCTACGATGATTACGAAACTCGGGGAGGACGCCTTTGGAGACTTTCTCATAGAAAAATTGAGCGAAACGGGAGTAAGCACTGACAAAATCCTCCGGACAGCAGAAGCGAATACTGCGCTCGCTTTTGTTTCGTTGCGCGATGATGGCGAGCGGGACTTTTCCTTTTATCGCAAGCCGTCTGCCGATCTTTTGTTATCTGAAGATGAGATAAACAGAGACTGGTTTACAGTAGGGGACATTTTGCATTTTGGATCGGTTGATTTAGTAGAAAGTCCTATGAAATATGCGCATGTTAAAGCGATCGAACAGGCTAACTCAAAAGGAAGCTTGATCAGCTTTGACCCAAATGTCAGACTCCCTCTGTGGGAAGATCCAGAAAATTGCAGGCAAACGATTCTCGCTTTTATCCCTAAGACTCATATTTTAAAAATATCGGATGAAGAATTGCCATTCATCACGAACATCCACCATCAGGAAGAAGCTATCCAATCTTTGTTTGTTGGAGATGTTGCGGTCATCATTCTTACAAAAGGTGCGGACGGTGCTGATTTATATATACAGAGAGAGAAATTTCAATCCAAGGGATACACTGTGAATGTTCAGGATACAACCGGTGCCGGGGATGCTTTTATCGGAGGCTTTCTCTATCAGCTGTTGGAACGGCATGTAAACCAAGCCAATCTGGTAGAAATTTGTGCAACAGGCCACAAAGAGATTCTCGAATTTGCCAATGCCAGCGGGGCACTCACAACTACCGGAAAAGGTGCAATCAGTTCTATTCCTTCTAAAGAAGAAGTCCTGAAACTCATCAACAAAGCAATCTAATTAGAAGGTTCACGCGCCGTCCATACGAGTCAGTCGTTAATAAATTAAAAATCTAATTAGTTTAAAGAGACAGTTATGCTTTAATAGTAAAGCTGTCTTTTTATTTAATTTAAGTTCTACTGAAAACAGTGTGACCAAGCTAAAATGGTTAAAATTTCTTCTGTAAGAAAAAATATTAAATTAGATTAAATTATACTAAAATCATTTCAATAAAATCCGATATAAATAAAATAGTCCTTTTCTACTAATAGTTGTAGAATTTGTTACTAATATACTTGCATGATGCCTATCGCATGTAAGGGTGTATTGATATATCAAAATAAATTTATTGAAAGGGTTAGGTGTGAATACATGCAAAATGGAGTAGCAGTAAAAACGAATGATGGATTACAGCAGAATGACCCTCTGATTAATGCTTTTGTGCAAATTGCACCCCTTCTTAAGGATCTTTTTCCACAGGATTTTAATATCGGGGTGTCGGATAAAGAGAAGCTGTTAAAGGGTATTGGAGGAACCACAATGCCTGCATTGCCAGTCGGGTATATTCTTCAAAGCGGTGATGGAATGTATGAAGCCGCTCATTACAAAAAAATACAGAGAACCATTTTGCCAAAGGAAGTTTTTGGTTTTCCGGTAATAGCAAGTGCGATTCCCCTGCATGATGAGAGTGGAGCTGTAGTTGGTGCTGTTGGTGTTGCAACCAGTATGGAACAATATAATAACCTTTTCGATATTGCGACAAAATTATCCGTAGCAGTTGAACAGGTTAGCGCCACGATTCAGGAATTGGCCGGATCCAATACAAATTTAGCGGGAAATATGCACCAAATTTCGGATCAATCTAATAATGTTTTAAAAAGTGTCCAGGAAATTGAACAAGTAGCCAAGATGGTTAGAGAAGTTTCTGATCATTCGCAAATATTGGGCTTAAACGCTTCTATAGAAGCTGCACGGGCAGGGGAGCATGGCAAAGGATTTTCGGTCGTGGCTCAGGAAATTCGAAAAATGGCCGGAAACTCTAAGGATCATACTGACACGATTAGAGATACCGTTTCAAAAATCGATGGCCTTATATCTAACCTGCACAACTCGATTTCTGTTATTAATTCAGAGTCGGAAAACCAGTCCGCAGCTACGGAACAACTGGCGGCAACCATGCAGGAAATTAGCAGTAACGCCAATTCCTTGGCCGAATATGCAGAGAAAATAGTTAAAGGTGAAATTCAATAAATTAATACCGTGCTAAACGAGTATATCTTAGAGGAGAATTACATATGCAGCGTTATGAAGACTTAAACAAAAGCTTTATCAATGGTGAATGGACTGAAGGGTTAAGTGAACGTACCTATGATATCTTAAACCCTTATGATAATTCAGTTATAAATACGGTACGATTAGCTACAACAAAGCAGCTGGAAGAAACATTTGAAACGGCCAAACAGGCACAAAAACAGTGGGCGAAATCCTCTGCTGAAGAAAGAAAAGCAGTACTTAGAAAAGCAGCCGATTACTTAAAAGACAATCGTGAAGCGATTGTTGATGTGGTTGTTCGCGAGACGGGCGGAACAATCATAAAAGGCCATACTGAAGTTCAGGTGTCGATTGATGAATTAGAAGAAGCTATTATTATCGCCGACGAATTATATCAAGTGAGAGAAGTTCCTTCTATTGTAGAAGGGAAGGTAAACCATGTACATCGCCTTCCACTAGGGGTTATTTCTTCGATTTCACCTTTCAACTTTCCGATGAATTTATCGATGAGGACGATTGCACCCGCTATTGCTCTAGGGAACAGTGTTGTTCATAAGCCGGATATCCAAGTAGGACTTTCAGGAGGATCGATGATTGCGAAAGCTTTTGAAGAAGCAGGACTTCCAAAAGGCGTATTCAATATGATTCTAACTGACCTACAAGAAATTGGAGACGAGATGTTAACGAATCCGGTTCCGGGATTAATTAGTTTCACTGGGTCGACACCGGTCGGAAGACACATCGGTAAGATTGCAGGCGAAAACTTGAAGCGTGTCGCACTCGAGCTTGGCGGAAATGGACCGTTCGTCATCTTGTCAGATGCTGATGTAGACCGAGCTGTCGATGCTGCAGTCTTCGGCAAGTTCCTTCACCAAGGTCAAATCTGCATGATTACAAATCGGATAATCGTCCATCAAGATAAATACGATGAATTTGTTCAGAAATTTGTCGAGAGAGTAAAGGCACTCCCATACGGAGACCCGAGAGATCCGAAAACGGTGATTGGCCCTCTTGTAAATGAGCGCCAGCTTGAAAAAGCAGTAAACGTAGCCGAGGAAGCCATTCGTGATGGGGAAAAGGTTGCGTTAGAAGGAGAACGTATCGGCAATGTTCTAACTCCGTATGTATTTATCGATGTGAAGAATTCTAGTAAACTTGCACAAACGGAAGTTTTTGCCCCAATCGCAACGATTATTAAAGCAGAAACAGATGAAGAAGCGATTGATATTGCGAATGATACCGACTATGGGTTAGCTTCTGCAATCTTTACAAGCGACCTCGTAAAAGGGGAGGAACTGGCCCTTCAAATTGATGCGGGGATGACTCATGTGAACGACCAGACGGTAAATGCCCATCCTAACCTGCCGTTTGGCGGAAATAAAGCAAGCGGCCTGGGAAGATTCGGCAGCCCGTGGATTATTGAAGAGTTTACGGTGACTAAATGGGTTTCGATCCAGCATAAATATCGTAAATTCCCGTTTTAATTAAGTATCACAAATGAATAAATCGTTCATTTTTTAAACTTCCACCTGAAAAAAGCCTGTATTTATGATTAGTCAATAATCAAAATACAGGCTTTTTTATGTGGAAAACACATTCCCATATTACATTAGATTAATGGAAAGTTCTTTTCGTAACGCGGATTCGTATAGTATGGCGGTCGCGGGCCAATCAATGGCATTGGCCAGGTATGGTCATTGTCATAAAGCATCATTACTTTTTCATCTGAATGATTGACTAACAATAACCGGACTTCAGGACTGAATCTAAAGAATTTTTCGTACTGCAAAACGGTAGCCTCCTTCTTTTTTTCCTACCCTTCACCTTATTCAAGGCCTATCAGCATGGAGCAAGTACCGTAGACAATCGGGATGATATTCCAACAAAAGGAATTATGTAGGCATCTTTTTCTGGACCAGGCACTGCGCCCGCTCTTGAAACATACCGTAAAAAGATAAAAAGAAAACTGAATGTGTAGGAGGATTCTCATGAAACATCATTATCAAAAGCATCACATGCATGACATGGAACAAAAACGTCACATGCATGACATGGAACCAAAGCACATGCACCATATGAATGATATGTATGACATGGACGATATGCAGGGCCAAGAGCCAATGTATCAGACGGAGCAAATGCATCATATGGATCCAATGAAACAGATGCACTCTATGGATCCAGTGAAGCAAATGTATCAAATGCACCAAATGGGTCAAGTGCAGCCACAAATGGATCAAATGGAGCCTCCTCATATGCAACAAGTGGAGCAATTGCAGTCTCAATTGCAGCCTCAAATGGTGAAAGGGTATCCGATGACTCCGAACTATGGAAGAATTATACGTTACGAGGATATCCCGCTTAACTTGCCTGAACAGCGCCAGCTCCGCCATCCCGGTTTGGAACGATTCATGGTGCCCCGCCCGATTATTGAAAACCCGAATTATAAAGGAAGCGGAAAACTAAAAGGTAAAGTTGCACTTATTACAGGGGGCGACAGTGGTATTGGTGCAGCAACAGCGATTGCGTTTGCCAAAGAAGGCGCTGACGTTGCGATTGCTTATTTAGATGAACACGAAGACGCGAACCGGACCAAGAGGAGGATCGAGCAACTTGGAGGGCGCTGTATATTAATGCCAGGTGACTTGCGGGATAAGCGGCAATGTGTTGCCATTGTAGAACACACTATGCAAGCATTTGGAAAACTCGATATTCTATGTAACCATGTTGGCATCCAATTCCAGCAATTGGAATTGACTGACATTACTGACGAACAGTTCGATGATACCTTTAAAGTAAACATATATTCTCACTTTTACACAACAAGAGCAGCACTTCCTCATATGAAACCAGGCAGCTCTATTATTAATACTTCATCCGTTGTAACGTATGTAGGGGAGAAGCAGATGATTGACTATACAGCTACAAAAGGGGCTAACGTTGGTTTCACACGAGCCTTGGCAAAGAACGTCATCAAAAAGGGTATCCGCGTTAATGCCGTCGCACCTGGCCGGATTTGGACACCGCTTATTTCGGCAAGTTTCTCAGAAGACCAAGTTGCCGTTTACGGAGCCTTTAATCCTATGCAACGGGTAGCACATCCATTTGAACTTGCGCCAACATACGTCTACCTGGCTTCTGATGATTCACGCTTTGTCACTGCCCAGGTGCTTCACGTAGACGGAGGAGAATCTTCACATTCATAATATTGGCAAGGAATGTACAGCAAGTACTAAACCGATTCCCTTAATCCTTGGGGAATCGGTTTTTGAATTCGAATGAAAAAACAGGTTCTGCATACTTATTGCCATTAATATTAATTTAAAGTTATGAAGGTAAAGCAGGTCGGGATCATACGAAAGACAAAAGGAGAAGAACCGATGAATTTTTTGACGAAATTCAGTTTGAAAAATGCCGTGGCGGTTTTTATTATTTCGTTTTTGTTTATTCTCGGGGGCGTTTATTCGTTTTCGCAGCTTAAAGTCACGCAGCTTCCTGATATTGAATTTCCACAAATTACTGTCGAGGCGGTTTACCCGGGGGCTTCCCCCGATGATGTTAGCAGTAAGGTGACCTCAAAGTTGGAAACCCAATTTAAGTCGATTAAAGGTGCGACAAAAGTAACGAGTTCTTCTTTTGAGAGTGTAGGGATAATCAATCTGGAGTTTCCCATTGATACCGATATGGATGAAATTGAACAGCAGGTTAACACGTTAGCGAAAGATGCTGCTTTGCCTGATGAAGCGGAGGTAGCAGTAAGCAGATTTTCCTTCGGTTCGTTCCCTATATACAATATATCTTTGTTTGGAAAAGGCGATGAGGATATTGATAGGCTATTGCAGGACGAGGTTATCCCGGAATTAAATAAAATCCAGGGGTTGAACAGTGTCTCGGTCGGCGGCTTCACTGATAACCTGGTGCAAATTACGATCGATAAGCAAAAGGCGGCTGAATCCGGTTTGAGTTTAAGTAGTATTAAAGACCAGATCAATGCCAAGTACGTATCTTTTCCGGCGGGGCAGATAAGCGAATCTGATGTGCAAATTCCGATCAGGGTAGAAGAGAATCTGGATAGTGTAAAGAAGCTGAAGGATTTGCAATTGACTGTCTTAGCCCCGGCAGTTCCTGTTTCAGAGAATCCACAAGAAGACGCACCACAACAAGGAAGTGGTAGCGCACAAGGACCTCCTTCCGCTGTGGGCCCCGAACCAGCGGTATTGACAGCAGTTCCTGCACCAAAGCCTATCCTTTTAAAAGACATCGCAAAGGTGGAAACCGTATCTGAAAAAAGCGAAAAAGCCCGTTTTGACTTAAATGACTCCTTATTGATGGCTGTCACGAAAAAACAGGATGCCAATACTGTCGAGGTCGCGGATGAAGTCATAAAGGTGCTGGATCAGTATGACGATGAGCTGGATTATTCAATCGGCCTGGATTCGGCAACGGATATCAAGAAATCGGTGTCCTCACTTGTCAAAGAAGGCTTGCTTGGCGCCCTGTTTGCCTCGCTTGCCGTGCTTTTATTTTTGAGAAATGTGCGCGCCACTTTGATTGCAATTGTCTCTATTCCATTATCACTGCTTATAGGGGCCATTTTTTTAAAGCAGCTGGATATATCACTTAATATCATGACACTTGGAGGAATGGCGGTTGCGGTTGGCCGGGTCGTCGATGATAGCATTGTAGTGATTGAGAATATATTCCGGCGGGTACGGAAAACAAAAGAAAGAATGACGGACAGGGTCATCCTGGATTCCACGAAAGAGATATTAAAGGCGATCACTTCGTCGACGATCACAACCGTAGTCGTCTTTTTGCCTTTAGGATTTGTCGGGGGCATTACCGGCGAATTTTTCCTGCCGTTTGCATTGACGATCGTCTTCTCTTTGTTGGCATCTTTACTTGTTGCGATCACAATCGTGCCGATCATGGCGAAGTTTGCATTCAAGAAAGTCCCGAAGGAAGAAAAAGAAGGGGCATTGCAGCGTGTATATGGAAGAATGATTGAGAAGTCGTTGAACCATAAAGCGATGATTTTGGTGATGTCGTTATTGATCCTGGGAGGCTCTTTTGCGCTTGTGCCGCAGCTTGGTTTTAGCTTCATCCCTAACGAAGAGCAAAATACATTAACTGCTTCGATCGAATTGCCGGAATCGACGACGCTTGAGAGAACTGATGAAGTATCGATGCAAATTGAAAAGATGCTGGATCAGAAGGATGATGTCAAGGAAGTTACGGCAAGCATCGGCAGCCGGGACTTCATCACTGGATTAAAACTGCAGAATAAAGCAAACTACTTTATCAATCTTACCGAGCAGGCAAACGTTCAGGATTCGATTGAAAAGCTGCAATCAGAAATGGAAAGAACCGTGAAAGAAGAAGAACCCGATACAAAAGTTTCAATAGAAGAATTGAATATGAGCGGCCCGCCAACGAACAACAACGTAGACATCGATCTGTTCTCTAATGATTTGGAGGCTTTGCAAAAAGCAGCTAAACAAGTCGAAGATTACATGAACGAAAATGATGATTTGAAATATGTCAGCAACAACTTCACTGATAAGCAGAAACAATATCTTGTTGAAATTAATACAGAAAAAGCAACGCAGCTTGGTTTAAGCGGATACCAAATTCTTGGGACGATTAATGACCAGACCAGCCCCGTGAATGTAGGTACGCTGAAGCTGGACGGCAAAGACCAGGAGGTTCAGCTCGCTTATGATAAAGACTTGAACTCCCAAGCTGATCTAAAGGAAGTTACTTTGTTCTCGAAACGAGGGCCAGTGGCTTTGTCAGAAGCAGCAACAGTAAAGCCGGTCGAAAGCTTTACCTCGATACAGCGTCTGGATGGAAAAGTATATGCGCGGGTGAGTGCTGAGGTCATCATTGATGATGTGCGGGCTGTTTCCGAGGAAATAACAACGGGTATAAAAGCAGATCTTAACCTGCCTGACGGGGTGTCCCTGGAGAGCGGCGGGGGGAGCGATGATACGGTTGAAGTGTTCCAAGCGCTTGGAATGGCCATTGTGGTTGCGATCGGACTTGTTTATTTGACGATGCTGATCACATTTGGAAAAGCGCGTATTCCATTCGTTATCCTATCTTCCTTGATCTTTATCCCGGTGGGGTCGCTGGTAGCCTTGTATCTGACAAAAGAGCCGCTATCCATCTCGGTGATGATTGGATTTTTAATGCTGATCGGGATCGTCACGACAAACGCGATTGTCCTCGTGGACCGGATCGGCCAGAACCGGGAAGAACGCGGCCTGCCCATACGGCAATCATTAATAGAAGCTGGAAAAACCAGGCTTCGCCCCATCTTAATGACGGCTTTTGCGACGATAACAGCCTTGCTGCCGCTGGCATTAGCGACATCTTCAGGAACACTGATTTCCAAGGGATTGGCAATCACGGTTATTGGAGGCCTCACTTCATCAACTTTACTAACATTAATACTCGTCCCTGTCGTGTATGAGCTGTTCTTCTTCCGTAAAGCGAAGGAGGAAAAGATTAATTAAGACGTGAGATGGCGGCTTCACTTGAGAGAGTGAGGCCGCTCATTCTAAAAGGAGCGGTAGCGATTTATGTTCTTTCTAAAAAGGATGAATGACCGTAATAATAATTCTGTGTTAAAAGCAGCCTTTATGGGCTGTTTCTTTTTATAAAGGCATAGGCTTATAACCTCATTCATTCATTTTAATAGGGCCGTTTGTAAATACGTTATAGTCATACTTATTATAGAGAAGCAACACTTGCTTTCCATTCTTGAATCCAGTTCGTTTTCCCAGTTCCGTAGCTTTCTTTTTGCCCAATGTCCTGTAACGAACTGTTTTCGTATCCAATCGATAAGAATAAATCCGGAATGGAGTCGAATCCATTCTTTGCAAGTGCATATAACTGAGGTCCATAGTGAGCCGCCATAATACCTGAACCCGCCGCATTATAAGGATTTTTGCGCAGCCCATTCTTATAGATTTCAAAAATATCTGTTCCGTCTTCTGTCACAAACTTCCCATCTGACACTATTAGGTTTTTCAGGTCATAGCCTGTTACATTTTTTATTTCACGGACAAGATTGTACTTATCATACTTATCACGGGTAAATTGGGTGGAGTCATCCGAACGGCTTTGGATAATATGAACGAATAGCTCCCTCGAATTACGGGCAGAATTCAGTACCTCTTCTAACTGACCAATGAGACCCTTATCTTCGGTCCCACCTACAGTTAGCCTGAAATTATTTGGATCGATAGTAAAGGTCAATTTCAATTCATTTGGAATACTAATTTGGTATTTCTCAAACAGTTCTTTTAACTGCCCATTAACTTTTTGCCGGTTGAATGCTTTTCGTTCTGCGACTTCTACCGCACCGTTTATAAGTGGCTCATCCCGAAACGCTGAATCACGAAAATCATGTTGTCCACCTTTTCCGCTCTGAGCCCATGACATTTCCATAAAATAGGCAGCATTCCTCTCTATTTCAGTCAAGTCGTGTCTAAAATACGAGGAATGCGTATTTTTATATTTGTCGAAGATATGATGATATGGATTTTCAAACTGCTTATTCTGTTCATTGATTTTTCGGTATTTCTCGTCCAATATTTTTGCCCTTTTATCTGTATCACTTTCCCAGCCATTTTTATTTTGAATTATGGTTCCGTCTTTGTTTTCAGCGTCCGTTTTGGCCTGAGTATTTTGTGTGATTGGATTAGTTGCAACGAATGGTATATTGATAGGATTGATATTCATTCTGATTCTCCCTTAAACAATATTCATATAATAAATCTTTCAACTTGTAGTTTCTTGTTAGAAATATCGGTATAGAGATGGAAAAGTTTAGGTGATAATGGTGGAAGATTTATATTAGTAAAGTAAGTGAGGGGAGTTCAACTCTGTTAATACAGAGGAATTATATCCTCTTCCTTTTTCTTTGTTCTTGTCCACATTTGTGCGATTTTCGCATTTTCATAAAACGGTACATAAGTGCGGCGTTCTTGCCCTTTTGGGTATGGCGATTGATTTTGGGGCGCAGGCAATCGAGAAATTCCGTATCGCATTTGCATGGCGAAATTCCCCTCTCTAAGCAGAGATCATGTCTTCGGCAGCAGTTATCGACATCGTTGACCGGAGCGCCGGGACCGCTGCAAGCAGGACCACACCATTTATAGCCGGGAAAGATACAACGTCCCTGACGTCTTTCCTCTCTTTTTCTCATAAACATAAACAACACATCCTTGAAAATTGTATTATTCATAGTTTATGAGAGAGAGCAGGGAAATGGATAGGACAAAGTACCATCTTTTTTAATAATCGGTTATCACTTTACAAAGCTTTTGCAGCCCAATTTTTAAATCATGGTCACTCAGCAGGGAGTAACTGATGCGTATATATTGCTGCTTAGGTTCCGTGGCAAAACAAGCTGAGCCAGGCAGAAAGGATACCTCCGCTTCTTTTGCCTTGTTGAGCAGTGCGTGTGGATCGATTGAATTTGGTAGGGAACACCATAGGTTGAAGCCGCCATCTGGCACTTGAAACGTAACTGTCCCATTTAAACAAGATAATATCTCGCCAATTCTACGAGCTCCCGCCGTCTCTGTTCACTCATTAATGTGCCGGTCGGGTTATGGAAGGATGGGTTGACGTATAGCAGGACCGGCTTCTTTTTTTGGCAGGCATCCTCAAGTAAATCAGCCCGATGAGGATGATAGCGGTCCAATAATTTTTCACAATTTAGACACAAAAAAGCTGTTAAACTAAATTATTTTGTTAAAGTATTCACAAAGTAGGCGATATTAATAGAAGGGATTTCCAAGGTGAAATAAAGATTACATCCTTTGGAATGGATAATTTGAAAGGAAGAATTATTATGAATTCAACGACTAGCCATCCTATGTTAGAAGCTTTCGTTAACATTGCTCCGTTACTAAATGAACTGGTTCCAGAGGATATTACGATCGGTATTTGTGATACAGAAAAGTTTTTGTTAAGTGTTCCCGGCAAGACTTTCTCCCTGGGTATTAAACCTGGTACAGCTCTCCATCCAAATGATGCGATTACGAACGCAATCGTTCAGAAAAGGACAGTAAGGGAATACGTGCCCGCAGAAGTGTTTGGATTTCCGATCATCGCCAGTGCCATCCCTCTTTGTGATGAGAATGGCAATGTAATTGGTGGAGTCGGACTGGGAGCCAGTTTGGAACAGTATAATACATTATTTGGCGTTGCCTCTAAACTATCAGAAGCTGTAGAACAGGTTTCAGCAACTATTCAGGAACTTGCAGCTTCGACATCTATCCTTTCCGAAAGTATGAATACGATCTCTGAACAATCTAAGAATGTTCTTGAAAGTGTGAGCGATATAGAAAAAGTAGCAAACATGGTAAGGGGAATTTCTGATAAGACGAACATTTTAGGATTGAACGCTTCCATTGAAGCTGCAAGAGCTGGAGAATTCGGTAAAGGATTTTCTGTTGTAGCAAATGAAATTAGAAAATTGGCCGGCGATTCAAAAAAACACACAGAAGGTATCAGTGATTCCGTCTCGAGAATTGATCAACTGATCAATAGATTAAATTCCTCAATCTCGACTATTAATAGTGAGACAGAAAATCAATCTGCGGTTAGTGAAGAGCTGTCTGCTACCATGGTGGAAATCAGCGCTAATGCCAAAGAACTTGCCGACATTGCGGAAAAAAGCTTAAAAGGGTAATAATGAAAGACAAAAAAAGATGGTATCTCTTATAGAGAACCATCTTTTTGATTTTTCATTAATTATGAATCGGGTTACCCTCTTTTTAAAATTCATCAAAAAGCATCCATTAGAATAGATCAATAAATCTTTTCGCTGCTCTAGAGAGATATCGATCCTGATTCCAAGCTAATACTGTTTCAGATTGAAGCGAGGTATCATTGATATTTAAAACTTTAATCCCTTCATTCAAAAACGGAGGAATCGATGTTTTGGGTACGATACTTGCACCAATGCCAGAAGATACTAGTGAAAGAAGTATATTTACGTCAGGGCATTCGCAAAGAATGTTCGGGTGAATTCCAACCCGATTACATTCAGCTTTTATTTCGTCATAAATCCCCTCACCCTTTGTCCTATGTATTAAAAGCAGGGGGATATTTTCAATTTCCTTCATATTAATGCTTTTTTTAGAGCCTAAGGAAGACCATTTTTTCGGAAAGACAAAAACATATGGTTCCTGCCCCAATTCCTTCGTTAACAGACCGTTCATTGCTAACGGAGGATGAACGATGGCAAGTTCGATCTCTCGCTTTTCCAGATACCTATTTATTTCGTAAGGGTCTCCTCCCAAAAGTTTGAATGAAACGTTTGGATACTTTTGATTAAACCTTTCAATTTTAGCAGGAAGGTAAGAAACGCAGGAAAGAACGACACCTATGGACAATGTACCTTTCATGCCCTCACCAGTCTCTTTTACTTCGAGTATAGATTCTTCAAATGAATGCAGGATACTTTGAGCTTTTTCATAAAGTATCTTTCCTGCTTCTGTGAGTTCCATCTTCTTTCCATTCCTCTTACGTTCTACTAACGTGACTCCTAGTTCTTCTTCCATCTGCTGAAGCTGCTGGCTTAGCGGGGGCTGTGCCATATGCAGTTTTTTTGCAGCACGGGATATTTGCCCCTCCTCTGCTATGGAAAGAAAATAACGCAGTTGTCTCAGATCCATATTTACACCTCAATATATATGAAATAGATATATAAAAGTAACAATAAAGATATTATTGATATAATTATAGTTGTGTTATTATACCACTGATATAGGTCTTTTTCACAAATTATATATGAATGACCTCTCACAGTAACTGAACGTTGAAGACGCTTTTTCAAAATAGAGGGAGGGAAAATATTGAGCGGACAAAAATTGTGGACAAAGAACTTTATCAGCATTGCAATTGCTAATTTTTTTGTGTTTGCAACCTTTTATTATTTATTAGTTACCTTGCCGTTGTATGCCTTAGAAGAATTGCATGGAAATGAGATGATGGCTGGACTTATCACAACATCATTCTTGATTTCTGCTATAATCATACGCCCTTTTGCCGGGAAATGGATTTCAAGGGTAGGAAAGTATCCAGTGTTAATGACTTCATTACTCATTCTTTCTTTAGCATCAACTTTATACTTCTTTCCCCACTCGGTAACGGCCCTGATTGCTCTGCGTTTCTGCCATGGTATAGGGTTTGGAATGGCAACAACTGCAGCAGGGGCGATTGTTGCGGATCTTATTCCTGATTCCCGAAAAGGTGAAGGAATGGGGTACTATGGATTAGCCCAAAACCTAGGTATGGTTATCGGTCCATTTTTGGGATTAACAGTCATGCAGATGGCTGGGACAAATACGATGTTTACCATAAATGTGCTTAGCTCACTCACGGCATTGATTGCAGGCTTATTCATCCGGCTGCCTAAAGATAAAGCAGTTGCAACCGACGGAGTAAAAGTACAGCATAAGGGGATCTTTGAAAAAACGGCTATCCCTGTTTCGTTGGTTTCGGCGTTTTTCGGATTGGCTTATTCGGCAATCATTTCTTTTGTTTCGGTATATGCCCGTGAAATAGGGTTAGTGGAAGCTTCAAGCTATTTCTTTGTGGTTTATGCTGTTGTCCTACTAATTTCCAGACCATTTACAGGGAAATGGTTTGACAAATATGGGGCAAACGTCATTATTTATCCTGCCATTATATGTTTTGCAATCGGAACCTTACTTTTGAGTTTGGCATCATCCGCTGCGATGTTCCTTTTAGCGGCCGCTTTTATCGGAATTGGCTGGGGAACTGTTTTTCCAAGTCTTCAGACCATTGCTATTCAGGTAGCACCAACAGAAAGGAGAGCTTTGGCAACAGCTACTTTCCTGTCTATATTTGATTTTGGATTTGGCATTGGTTCATTTATGTTTGGCCTGGCAACTTCAAAAATCGATCACGGCTCGTTATATTTTTATAGTTCCTTTCTTGTAGTACTCGGGCTCTTCGTCTATTATCTGCTTCATGGCCGAAATTCAGGAGCCATTAGCAAAGGAGCCATTCAAAGAAGGTAATGTATGGGAAAAACCTTTTTGTATGGAGGGGGCTATTCCTTAAAGAGGGATTTTTAATGGATAAAAGTAATAGAGATTCAAACTTACTAAGCCGTTTCCCTCTTTTTTTGAGCTATTACTTTGACTTCGAGATATTTCAGGACTATAATCCTGATGATAAGTATTCAAATTTTAATTTATTTCATAAACAAAAGGGGTTTTTTACAATGGAGAAATTCAAGAATTTAAATAAAAGTTTCATAAACGGGGAATGGACAGAAGGATTAAGTGAACGCAGGTATGATATTTTAAATCCTTTCGACAACTCTATTTTTTCAGATATTAGCATTGCTACTGCCGGACAGCTTGCAGAGACGTTTGAATATGCTAAAGAAGCTCAAAAGGAGTGGGCCAAAACAACTCCTGAAGAAAGAAGTGAAGTCATCCTTAAAGCGATGGAATTTCTTCAAAACAATAAGGATGAGATCGTTCAGATCATCGCACAAGAAACAGGCGGTACTCTTGTCAAAGCTGGTGTTGAGCTGCATTTAACATTAGAGATTCTTGAAGAGGCAGCTACAATCACTAACGAAATTTATCAGGTTCGTGAAGTACCTTCTGCAATGGAAGGAAAGGTTAACCATATTCACCGTCTGCCTTTGGGAGTTATTTCTTCTATTTCACCTTTTAACTTCCCAATGAACTTGTCCATGAGAACAATTGCACCAGCGATTGCGTTGGGTAATGCTGTTGTACATAAACCTGATATCCAGGTTGCGTTTACTGGCGGTAATATTATTGCAGCAGCATTTGAATATGCGGGATTGCCTAAAGGCGTATTGAATGTGATTCAGACTGATCTGACTGAAATCGGAGATGATATGCTGACAAATCCGATTCCAAAACTAATCAGCTTTACCGGCTCTACACCAGTCGGAAGGCATATTGGTGAAATCGCAGGCAGGAATTTAAAACGGGTAGCCCTTGAGCTTGGAGGAAATAATCCATTCATCGTGCTGGAGGATGCCGATATTGATCGTGCAGTCGATGCTGCCATTTTTGGTAAGTTTATTCACCAGGGGCAAATTTGTATGTGTATCAACCGAATCATTGTCCATAAAGACATCTACGAAGAGTTTTTAACTAAATTCGTTGAACGCGCAAAAGCTCTTCCTTACGGAAACCAGTTGGATCCTAAGACAGTCGTAGGACCGCTAGTTAATGAGCGCCAATTAGAAAAGGCTGTTCAATTCATTGAAGATGCTAAACAAGCAGGAAATGTCTTAGCATTGGAAGGAAAACGCGTGGGCAATGTGTTAACGCCAACGATCTTCCGTGATGTTAAAAACACGGATGCTATTGCTCAAACTGAGATGTTTTCTCCAATCGTATCAGTGATTAAGGCGGAAACTGATGAAGACGCAATTGCTATTGCCAATGATACTGAATATGGCTTAAGCTCAGCAATATTCACTACCGATATTGAAAAAGGAGAACGTTTAGGGCTTCAAATCGATAGCGGTATGACTCACATTAATGATCAAACAGTCAATGATGCACCGAACGTTGCTTTCGGAGGCAATAAGGCGAGTGGCATGGGACGTTTTGGTAATCCATGGATTGTGGAAGAATTCACAGTGACAAAGTGGATTTCTCTTCAGACAAAATATCGCCAGTTCCCATTTTAAGCTGAATAGAATAAATTAACAAAGGCCCTTTCAACGTGTGAAAGGGCCTTTGTCTTTAAAAATTTCAAATCATAGTTCGTTTAATTTTTTTGCTCATATAACTTTGCAATCTCAATTACAACCATGGTCGCTTTAACCATGTTGTCGACGGAAATATACTCGAATTTGCCGTGATAATTTTCTCCGCCTGTGAAGATATTCGGTGTCGGCAGTCCCATGTAGGATAACTGCGAGCCGTCCGTTCCGCCCCTTATCGGTTTGATAACAGGCTCAATGTCCAAGTTCTTCATTGCCTCATACGCAATATCAACAATTTCTTTTACTGGTTCGATTTTTTCTCCCATGTTGTAATATTGATCTTTCAGGTCAAAGAGGATTCGTTCTTCACCGTAAATATCTTTTAGCTCATTCACGATTTTTTCGAAATTTGCTTTTCTGGACTGGAACCCAGCTTTGTCAAAATCCCTGATAATATAATGAAGCTTCGTTTGTTCAACATCACCGTTTATCGAAAGAAGATGGTAAAAGCCTTCATATCCTTCTGTTAATTCCGGCGCTTCTCGGGCAGGCAGTTTTGCGTTCAATTCCATTGCAATTTTCGCGGAATTCACCATCTTCCCTTTGGCAGATCCGGGATGGACATTGGTACCTTTAATTGTGACTTTTGCAGCCGCTGCGTTAAAGCTTTCATACTCTAATTCGCCGAGCGGACCGCCATCGACAGTATAGGCGAACTTAGCATTGAATTTGGCAACATCGAATTTATGAGGCCCTCTTCCAATCTCTTCGTCAGGTGTAAAAGCAACCCGAATTTTTCCATGCTTGATTTCGGGATGGTTAATCAGATAATCCATCGCGGTCATGATCTCGGCAATGCCGGCTTTATTGTCTGCCCCGAGAAGAGTTGTGCCGTCTGTTGTTATTAAGGTGTGGCCTTTATAATGGGGCAATTCCGGGAAGTCCTTTGTTGATAGGATGATTTGTAAAGATTCATTTAATGTAATGTCGTTCCCATCAAAATTTTCCACGATTTGCGGGTTGACGTTGGCGCCGGTAAAATCAGTCGCTGTATCCACATGGGCCAAAAAGCCAATCGTCGGTACCTCTTTTTCCGTGTTCGAAGGAAGGGAGGCCATGACATATCCATTTGCATCGATCGTTACCTCACTCATGCCGATTGCCTTTAACTCGTCGACCAGCATATTCGCTAACGTCAGCTGACCGGGCGTGGTAGGACATGTGTCATTATTTTCGTTGGATTGCGTGTCCACTTTTACATAGGCAATAAATCTGTCAATGATTTCATTTCTCAACTTATTTTCAACTCCCTCAATGATTATTCTTTCATATTATCACTAAAAGGAATGGCCATACACTTAACAGTGCATGGCCATTAAAAAAATATAGATGGTGCCTTAAGGGCTATACCAATTTTTCGAAATTGACACGTTTATGGATGGCATAGATAATCGGGGCTCCGACTAGCAAGACGGCGAATTCGCCGGCGGCTGTTGTTAGCCATGTGAATAGGAATGGCCAGCCCATTACGATGTTGAGTTCCCAGGCAATAATGAACATCGTGAATGTGAAAACAACGGTATTAATCATCATTCTAGCCCAGATGTTCTTTACGTAGCGCATCGCCCCAATGGTTATCAAAAGAGCAATCAAAGATTGTGCTGTGCCGAATAAAATATCTAAGGGCATGGGCGAAAAGAATAAATTGCTTAAAAAGACACCGAGTATGATTCCATACATATATTTTTTATTGAATACGATCAGATGATTGAACATTTCCGGAATACGGAATTGCACTGGACCGAATGCAAAAGGGGCAATTGTTGCCGTAATGGCAATATACAAGGCAGCCAAAATTCCGTTGGCTACAATGGTTTTAATATTCATCTAGTTTCTCTCCCTAGTTTTTTTTCGTGGGATGGTTTCGAACCACGCTCGAGCTAACACTCGAAGGACAATTTTATAGCATAGATGCTATTTAAGTCAAACATCAATTACTGAAAAACCATCCTATTATCCTGGGCATCAAATCCTATAAATCGAGATATCTAGTAGAAATAGAATATATTAACTAGTCTATAATGGGCAGATACTCCCTAGTGCAAAAATTCTAAATATTGTAAATTTACTATGTATCTATGAAACCACAAGGAGGAATTCTATGAAAAAACGCATTATTCCAGTAGCTTTGGCCAGTGCCTTATTATTGGGAGCTGTTGGTGCACCCGCAGCATTAGCAAAGCCTGCTGAATCAGCATCACACAAACTTCCGGTCAAAGTGAGTGACCATTTAGTCACGAAAATGATCAATGTAAATAATATCTATAATACAATTGCTGATTTATCAAAAACACCGAGGGTTGCCGGTACGGAATCCGAATACAAGGCTGTCCAATATATTAAGAAAAAATTTGAATCCTATGGATTTAAAACCGAGATCCAGGAATTCAAATACATTGGATACACCCCTCCTACAAATATTGAACTGTCGGTTGCCGACTACGATGGAACTCTTGCACCCAAACCGTTCACGTTTACGGTAAATGGGGATGTCAGCGGTGAACTGGTCCTTGCCGGAAAAGGTAAAAGGGAAGAGCTTCAAACAGTGGATCTAACCGGAAAAATCGCCCTGATCCAGCGCGGAGAAATCACTTTTGGGGAGAAGGTCCTGAATGCGGCGGAAAAAGGTGCGTCCGGTGTTGTCATTTATAACAATGCTGATGGGGATCTAAATGGCACACTTGGCGAGGCTAACGATAAGTATGTGCCTGTCGTTGGTTTAACGAAGGCTGAGGGGGAAGCCCTGGCGGCGAAAATAAGTGCCAATGCTCCAGTCACAGCCCACCTTAAGGTTGAAGGTGCCGTAACTGGGGAAAATACGTCCCATAATGTCATCGCGACAAAGAAGCCAACTTCTAAAAAGAAAGCAAATAATGACATCATCGTCCTCGGTGCCCACCATGACTCGGTTGCAGGCGCACCAGGAGCAAATGATGATGCTTCAGGAACAGCAATGACTTTGGAGCTTTCACGAGTCCTTAAAAAATTACCGACAGATACAGAAATCCGCTTCATTACATTTGGTGCAGAAGAAGTGGGTCTCGTTGGTTCAAGTCATTATGTGGAGAACCTTTCTGAAGATGAAAAGAGCCGGATTATCGCCAACTTTAACCTCGATATGGTAGGAAGCAAAGATGCTGGCGACCTGATCTTGATGACAAATGATGGACAACCTAACCTTGTCACTGAACTTGCTCAGGCTTCAAGTACAAGACTAAACGGAGCACCGACCCCATATGCGCAAGGCGGACGAAGTGACCATGTTCCATTTGCTGAAGCTGGAATCCCGGCAGCCTTATTCATTCATAATCCGTCTGAGCCATGGTATCATACTCCGGATGACTCACTTGACAAGATAAGTAAAGAAAAGCTGCAAGACGTCGCTGAGATTGTCGGCGCTGCCATTTATGACCGTGCCCGAATCGACGTTCAGTGGCCAAAAGTCAAACACGGCAAGAAACACAAAACACCACATTTATATCATGAACAGGATATAAAATAGGATTACCCATTTAGAGGGCCGGTTCTCTCCGCGTGAAAGCGGGGGAGTTCCGACCCTTTTTTATTTACAATAATAAATTATATTTTCAGTCAAAAGATAAATACCATTGGGATGTTGTTAAGTTTATAATGAAAGGAAAATCATGCTAAAGGGTGGAAGCAGTCAGTGAAAAAAGTTCATTACAGTTGGATTATCTTGGTGGTAACTTTTTTTTCGATTATTGTCGCCGGGATTATCCGTTCCTCTTCAGGCGTGTTTCTTGTCCCATTTGAAGAGGAATTCGGATGGGACCGCGCGTTTATTTCCTTGTCGTTCGCAATCAGTCTCGTAATCTATGGTTTCTCGGGTCCATTTGTGGCGGCGTTGCTGGAAAACGTTGGGGTTAAGAAAATCATGGTGTTGGCCATGTCGGTATTAATGGTTGGCATTGGGCTTACCTTTTTCATGGAGTACTCCTGGCAGCTTATCCTCATATGGGGATTCATTTTTGGCATAGGTTCGAGCGTGTTTTTGACTGTGCTTAGCACGTATGTAGCGAATCATTGGTTTGAAAAACGCAGAGGGCTGGTATTGGGAATTCTAACGGCCAGTACGGCTACAGGACAGCTCATATTGCTCCCTGTTTTAGCCTCGATTGTCGAGAGGTTTTCCTGGAAATGGGCAATGGGGCTTATTTTTTTCCTAAGTGCAGTCATGATTCCATTGATCTTCATTTTTATGAAAAACTCTCCGAAAGAGGTTGGGTTAGCGCGTTACGGTCAAAAAGAGGAAGCCCCAATCGAACCCGTTCTTGAAAAAAAGAACCCGGTTCGCTTGGCGTTTGGAATTCTTAAAGAGGCGGTAAGCGTAAAAACATTTTGGCTTTTGGCGGGAAGCTTTTTTATTTGCGGGTTGTCAACAAGCGGCTTAATTGGTACCCATTTTATCTCTTATTGTGCAGGTTTTGGCATACCGGCGGTTACGGCAGCCGGATTGATTGCTTTTATGGGCATTTTTGATTTGATCGGCACGACCTTGTCGGGCTGGTTATCAGACAGATATGACAATAGGTGGTTATTGTTCTGGTATTATGCATTAAGAGGACTGTCCTTATTGTTATTGCCGTTTGCTTTATCGGAAAACTCGATGTTCTTTCTGGTTGTATTCGCGGTTTTTTATGGCTTGGATTGGATTGCCACGGTTCCCCCTACAATCGGGTTGGCGACACAAACATTTGGCGTGGAGAAGAGCGGGATTGTCTATGGCTGGATTTTCGCCGCCCACCAGGCGGGAGCAGGAGTCGCAGCCTACGGAGGAGGGCTAATCTTTTCCATATTCAATACCTACCAATGGGCTTTTTTAATGGCAGGTGTGTTCTGTTTTCTGGGAAGTTTGTTTGTAATAGGAATAAGGAAAAGTGCAGAAGTATCTGTAGACTCCAAAATAGAAGTGGTAAAATAAGCAGGGCCAAAAACTGTGTGAATCCTGATCGGATCCAACACAGTTTTTTTGATTATATTTCAAATGGACTATAATAGGTCCGATTTAAATAGGTAAAACTTAATATTGTTCATGATTCATCGAACATTTACTATTAAGATTGTAAATTCTCTTGTCTTTCATATGCAGAAATTAAAAGGGTTTTAAGAAGGTGTTGTGGAAAGTATCATGAAGAGCATCCTAAGCCTAACCCTCTCCTCAATATATTTCCATAGTGTTGCCTCCTAAATGTTTCACAAGATATATGCTTTATTTTAAAACTAACGAAAGAAGGTATTGAATGTGAATGGAAACTTTTTTGCTGACTATAAGAATTATATTGTTTTGCCTGTGGAACAAGAAGTTAGTAAAGAAGAATTTGACCCGAAAGATTATGGCACCTATTATATTCTGACGTTATCCCTTTATGATTCTCTGATTTCTAAGTGGAGTGAAGCAACTAAATTCGACATAGACGTAGAAAAAAGTATAGAAACGGTTTTAGCGGAATTCAATAAAAGACATAAAAGCAAGTACCATCTTCAAATCCTTGAATTGGAAAGTGATAAATCGTATTTCGTTCTGGCTTTATCTTGTAAAAATGAAGTGGAAAATCAAGAAGGGATGGACCGGATTCCATATATTGTGGAAAAGAGACTTTCCAACCCTTTTTATACTGGACAATGCTGGTTTAATCTCGTCGGCCAAAGAGGGAGAATGTCCCGGAAACTTTTTTGCTTTTCATTCAGGGAATATACCCTGTGAGTTATGTCCGGACTAATTTCCTGTTAGAAGGTAAAAATTCTTTCGCAAGCGGGATAAAAAGAAAACTCGCCAATCGGCGAGTTTCTTTACGTTCAGACTTATTTTGAATAAAAGTTTTCCGTATAATAAGGTCGCGCTTTATCGTCAAAGGCAACACCGACCCCTAGTCGCTCAAAGTCTTTCTTTAATATATTTTCCCGGTGTCCCATTGAGTTCATCAAGCCTTCGTGAGCGAAGATGCTGCTAAACTGGCCGGATGCAAGATTTTCTCCTGCGACCGTGAAGAATACGTCATCTTCCTTCATTCGATCGAACGGGGATTGCCCTTTCGGATTGGTATGATTAAAGTATTGATTTTCAGCCATATCGGTACTGTGATCACGGGCGGTTCCTCTAACATGGTTATCCCAGGTCAAGATGGGCAAGTCATGATTGACCCTTGTCGCATTGGTGACGTCGAATAATTGATATTCAAGGCCCTCCATAAACTGTTTGCTTCCCTTTGTATAAAAATCCTTCTTGTTTTGTTCAAGGCCTTTGCTCACAACCTGAATCGAAGTTAACGTATTGTTTTGATGCTTATCAAAAAATACAGTGACATAGCTGCCATCTATCAAAAACATTTCGTAATCCCTGTTTGCTTCAAATTGATAGTAGGCCATGCCTTTTCGGATTTTTGTAAGTGGTTCACCCAATTGTTGGAGAACAGATTCCTTAGGGCTGCCCCTCTTTAGTCCTTTTGTTGATGCGATTAAATCCTGGTTCGTGTATAAGCCGGCAACTTTATTGTTTTTATCGTAAGCTGCCATGATAAAGTTTTGATAGTTTGTATGATACGTGTCCCACTTGATTCCATATTCATTATAAGATGAACGCTTAGCCGCTCCAAGCTGCTTTTCAACGGCCTCTTTTGAATCGCCGAGCCCGATATTATGAATGGTGAAAACATCTTCAACAGGTGGCGTCAAAGTGGGCTTTTCGATCTGTTCGGCTTCCGACTCTTGCTCCGCTTGCGGAAGCTGTTCCAATGCTTTATCAAACTGTCCCAGCAACTGGGTAAATCCGCCGTGTATCGTATCGATTGCAGCGGCGAAATCAGGGTTGTCATTGATCGCTTTAAATTCGGATTCTAGCTTTTCCACTGCACTTTGAAAGCCTGTTTGATCTACAGGTTTTCCTAAAAAAGACCAAGAAGCGAATACAACCAACGAAAGTGATATGATAAGAAATAAACGCCTCAATTCTTCTCCTCCATTCTCCTCACTATTCTACCCAAATGGATGCCATATAAAAACCTATAAGACGTGTGTATGATTAAAGGGAGGGTGACATTTTCAACGAAAAGAAAATAAACGGTTAAGGACAGACTTTTTGTATCGATTGCCAAGCGGGGTATCTATTCAATCGGTGAGTTTTAGAAAGAAAGTATACTATATTACATAATAAAGAGTAAACGAGAATTCAGCAAATAAAAATGCTCAGTAACCGAGAGGATGAGCCTAAATCCCCAAAATGCATTGTGGTGTTCTTTTTTTTTTGATATGTTAAAAATAGAACATAAAAAAATCCCAAAGATTTCTAGCATTTGTGACTAAGGAGTATCAAAGCCATGAGAAACATACATACTAGAAAAATAATTATAATTTTAGGTTTTGTTTTTTTTGTATACATACTGAACGAGTTAGCAGAAGCCTTCTTTTCTTCAAAGAAAATAATAGGTTATGTGTTTGATATTGTCATTTTTCTGGCAGTCCTTTCTATTATTTTTTATCTGCTCGAAACGATAGATAAGACAAATAAAGAATTGCAAAAAAACAAACAGAGGCTGAAAAATATTTTTGACACACTGGATATTGCGGTATGGTCTCACGATTTAAAGTCGGATACTTTATTAATTACTCCAGAAATTGTGAAGCTATATGGAAGTTCGGTAGAAGATTTCTATCAGGATTTTGCGCTTTGGAAAAAAGTCATCCATCCTGATGATCTAAACATCTTGGCCGATAGGGAAAAGAAAATCGCGCTTGGGGAAGCCGTCACGAGCATATATCGGATCATCCGCCCTGATGGAGACATCCGATGGATACAGGACCGGGGCATCCCAACGATTGATGAAAATGGGGAAATGGTCTATTTCAGCAGTGTGCTGTTCGAAATAACCGCCAGAAAAGAAAGTGAAGAACGCTATCGCACTTTAGTCGAAATGTCGCCTGACATCATAGCTGTCTACAGCAGAGGGGAAATTGATTATATCAATGAATCCGGCTTCAAGCTGTTTGGAGCATCAAATTCAGATGAGCTGATGGGCGAGCCGATCGGAAAGATTATCCCTGATACAATTCTGAAGCAAATTAACAAAAGTGATGTAACCTTTGAAGATAACTTCGAACGAAAAATGAGGTTTGAATTTCAAGGGGTACGGCTTGATGGCAAGAATTTTGATATGGAAATGACCGTCATGCCGATATTCTATGAAGGCAGAGTGGCACGGCAAATTGTCGGCAGGGACATTTCCAAGCGAAAAAAAGCAGAGGCGACAATCAAATATATGGCCTTTTACGACGCTTTAACCGGCCTACCTAACCGGAATATGTTCAAGATGCATTTGAGTGATGTTTTAAGCTTGCAGGAAAATCAAATGCTGGCTGTAATGTTTTTGGATTTGGACCGGTTTAAGATTATTAATGATACAAAAGGACATATGATAGGGGACCGCATATTAAAAGAGGTCGCCAAAAAGCTTGGGAAGGCTCTTCTTAACGACGGGATTGTTTCACGCCAAGGCGGGGATGAATTCATTATCTTACTGGAAAATATGGATAAAGAAAAAGTGGCCAAGGTCGCACAGCGAATCCTTGGTGAATTTTCTTTCCCGTTCGAAGTCGATTCCCAAGAGTTTTTTATCTCCCCAAGTATTGGTATCAGCCTTTACCCTAGGGATGGATTAGATGAGGAAACATTAATTCAGCATGCGGATACTGCCATGTATCTGGCAAAAGACCGGGGCAAGAATAATTATCAATTTTATAATTCCGGGCTCAAGGGCTTGTCCTCTCATAAGATGGAGCTGGAAAATGGATTAAGAAAAGCGCTGGAACAGGACCAGCTAATTCTTCATTATCAGCCTCAGGTTGATTTGGAAACTGGAGAAATTGCCGGCATGGAAGCATTAGTCCGCTGGATTGATCCGGAGAGAGGGTTAGTTCCGCCAGCGGAGTTTATTCCACTGGCAGAAGAAACAGGGCTCATCATTCCTCTAGGAAAATGGGTGTTAAAAAGGGCTTGTAAGCAAAATAAAGCCTGGCAGAAGCTCGGCTTCAAATCAGTTCCTATAGCTGTTAACATTTCCGTCCGGCAAATCCAAGAGGATGATTTTGTCGATTTGGTCATGCAGGTACTGAATGAAACAGGAATGGACGCCCGTTATCTTGAACTTGAAATCACGGAAAGCATTATGCAGGATATGGAAAGATCAACAGAGATCCTGAACGAATTGAAAAACCTGGGCGTAAAAATATCAATTGACGATTTTGGAAAAGGCTATTCTTCTTTGAGCTATTTAAAACATTTGCCGATCGACAATATCAAAATCGACAAATCCTTCGTCGATGACATTATCGAACATTCCAGCCAGGGAGCCATGGTCAAAACCATCATCGACATGGGCCACAACTTCCAATTCACCGTCATCGCAGAAGGCATCGAAAGCCCGGAACAAGTAGCCTTCCTAAAACGCAACGAATGCAAGATAGGCCAAGGCTATTACTTCAGCAAGCCTTTATCGGAACAACAAATGGAAGACCTACTTTCGAGTGGTGTTTTTTTCTAGATTGCAATCATAAAATATATATACTTTCCTAAAAAGAAGAGTTGCCGTGAATCTCAGCCGGCAACTCTTCTTTTATGGGTCACTTTTCCTTTATCTCATCCAGCTGTTGATAAAGCGATTTCAGTTCAACCTCGATGGCGCTAAGCTGTTTTTCCAGAGGAGAGATGTTCCCGCCTACGGATTCCATTCGTTCCAGGTCATTTTGCAAACGTATGTAGTCTGCTTTTATGTCTTGGATTTTGTATTCTAGTTCGGATTTGGTCATAGGTTGCACCTCGTTTTCTTTATAAATAATTAATATCATAAATGAATGGTTATGTACCAGAAAAATATTTAAAGTGAATAATAGTATTTTTTTACCTATATAGTGACTGGGGAATAACTTGTCTTTAATATTTAGAATTGAACTTGCAGGAATTGAGAAAGATTAAAAGAATATACTAAACAATCTATTTAAAGGAGTGAATACATTTGATTGTTAAAGAACGCACGATCCCGTTAAAGATCCAAGTCGGTGAAGCATTGTTAAGGAGGTACCCAAAGCACTATGTGGACCGGCAGGAATTGCAGGATGAAATAAATAGAAGGTGGGCTGGTTATTGGGGAGAACAGTCTTTGGATTACTATTTAGGTTTTCTGGATGAAAAGAAATATATGATTTTCCACGATCTTAACCTTCCGATGGGCGAATATACCTTCCAAATCGATACCCTCGTTCTTTCCTCTCATTTTGTTCTCATCATTGAAGCGAAGAATATTGCAGGCTCTTTATTTTTTGACAAGGTGTTCCATCAGCTGATTCGAACTAATCCAGACGGTACCGAAGAAGGCTTTCCTGATCCGATCAGTCAAGTAAGGCTGCATGAACTGCAGTTGGGGCGACTTTTTGAGCAGCATCGATTGCCGAAAGTCCCTATTGAATATGCTGTGGTGATGTGCAATAAACATAGTATTTTAAAAACCAATCCCGGTAATCGGAGAGTCTTTGAAAAAGTTTACAAAGCTCCCCACCTCATGCGCCGCGTTCAACATTTGGAAGCGATCTATCAAAAGGAAATCCTCTCTCAGAAAGAGCTTCAAAAAATCAGCCGTACCCTTCTTAAAAAGAATACTCCTCCCAAAAAGTTCTTCATGGATCGATATCTGCTTTCAAAGAATCAGCTTCGTAAAGGCATCCACTGTCCTTCCTGTTTTTCCATCCCGGTGCATCGTGAAAAAAGACAATGGTATTGTCCTGGTTGCGGTATTTATTCAAAGGATACCCACGTGCATGGCTTGCGTGACTATTTTTTGTTGATTGATACGAAGATTAGTATCCAGGAGTTTCGTGAATTTGCAGGTTTGGATTCGCGAGATGTAGCCTCCAGATTGTTAGCTTCAACTAATTTTCCAAGTTCGGGCACGACAAAAGACCGGCTTTACCACCCGCCTGCGGATTTATATAGCGGGGAGATAGTGGGTAAACTGCACCGAGTTTGACTTTCGCTTAAATGGAGGTTGTTTTCGCTTAAATCCCCTTGACTTTCACTTAAATGGTGGGCATTTTCGCTTAAATCACCTCTACTTTCGCTTAAATGACGAGATTTTCCGCTTAAATCAAAATCCCAGCTAATCAATATCGCTTTCCCGCCCGAACAAACAAGGTTACATCTACCCAGACGGGGAATATTATATTACGAACAGTGAATTTTGCTCTGGAATGGAGGCGTTTTTCATGCTATATCTTGATAAAAAACACAATCCTAAAGAAAACGCCAAACTTTTGGCCCAAATAGCAGAAAACAGCAGCGATATCAAACAAGCAATCAAAGAAACAGATACCCTTTTTCAGAATTTCATTCAAAATAACCAGAATTTCGAACAAAACAAACCGCGTTTTTCTTTTAAAAACCTGTCCCGCCTTTTTCTTGCGAAAAGGGCAAAAGCTGAGACCAATTCGTCCAAAACTTTAGTCGATCTCGCGGGGAATGTCTACCCGGACTGGAAGTCGCATTTAGATGTAGAATATCACAGATTACAAAGTAAGATTGATAGAGAAGTAAACGTGAAAGACTTTGGGGCTGCAGGAGATGGAGTGACCGACGATACCGAAGCTTTTAATAAGGCGATCGGTAATGGCTATGTAAAAGTGAATGTCCCTGAAGGTGTTTATATAACGAAAGGAATCAAGCTGCCGTCATGGACCAGTCTCGTTGGAGCGGGGAAGGGCTTTACAACGATAAAACTGCATGATGAGGCACCAAAAGGAAAAAGGCTCATTACAAATCGAAATCACCGTCGGGGAAACCGAAATATACATGTTGAAGGAATGAGCCTTGATTGGAATGTCGAAAGACTGGGTGAGGTGCCAAAGACGGCGACCTGGGGAAACCACTCCAGCTGTTTAACATATGCAAATGTTAAATATGGCTGGGTAATGGATGTGGAAGCGATCAATCCTGGCCTGCATTGCTTTGACGTTTCCTCCACTCTTTACGATTACTCGGGAGACGGGTATCGTGCCCGGGGTGGGAGCGAATATATCTGGCTTGATAACCTGAACGGCTTTGGCTTCGGGGACGATGGGATTACCACTCATCATAGTGACAATATATTAATTTCAAACTCGCATATGTGCGATCCGAGCGGCAGAGCCCATGAGAAAGGTTTTTCGAACTCCAATGGAATTGAAGTGGATGATGGCTCCCGGAATGTCTGGCTTGTGAATAACTCCACTACAAGATGCTTTGGCGGAGTGGAAGTCAAAGCTCACCATAATTCATCCGCGGCAAACAACGTCCAAATCATCGGCCATCTTTCCGTGAATGACAACCGTTCCTATAATTTTCGCCATATCGGCCATCATAAAAGTGGGGATCCAGAGTCCCTAACAGCTCATAATATAAGGGCTACGAACATTGTCGCTATCGCTCCTATCCACACCGAGCTTTATGCCGATTCAACCCCGCGCGGCATGGTCGTTTCGGCTTATAAAAATGTGGTAGTAAACAACTTCACTTTGATCGGTGATCCTGAGTATGATTATAAAGGGAATCCTGTCATCGCGATTCAATATCGTGCGAGAAATGTAGCTCTCCAAAATGTTTCCATAAGAGATTTTAAGAAGGCAGATTGTAATATTAAGATTTTTGGTGGCGATAATTGTGCTGACCACATTCGAATCCGAAATATAAAGATTCGAAATTCAGCACTTCAGACTGTTGAGGTTGGTGCCGGAATAAAAGATATCAAAATTAACAATGTTACTGCATAAGTACAGAGTAGAATTCAAATGGATCGCTGATAAATCAAGAGGAGCAGGAACCAATTAAGGTCCCTGCTCCTTCTCTTAGCGTCCAACTAAAAAGAAACAATCATCCCATCTTTCCCTTTGGATCAAATGAAAGTGTGATAAATATAGAGAACAAATAAACCTTGCTATGCTCTCCAAGGTTTATTTGTTTGGCAGGGAATATTATTAATCCTTTTCTTCTTTAAGAAGATTGTTAACGAGATTAATGGCATGTTCCTTATTATATTGGAAATACAACCCCGACGATAATTTAACAGGATCCCCAAAAAAGAACCTTTCATAAAGAGTCTGCCGGCCTCCGTAGGCGCTTAAGCTCATATCCCAGGCCAGCCTGAATAATTGTACTCGGTCCTTCGCATTGGCATTGGCCCCCTGTAAGTAGAGATCTAGATCGGGCCTTAAATCAGAAGAATCAAAGTCTTTTTCAGTGGGAATGCAAATCAATCCACTTGCCCCGAGCAACTGAATGATTTCCGTAAACCGCGGATAAAGCTTTGGATATGTATTGATGGCCACATTTAACGGATTTAGAGCGGGAACCATCAACCCTCTTTTATCCGGTTTTGCCTCTATTTCTGAGGAATACAGTAGCCCTTTCATCATTTCAATGCCGCATATAATTTCACTAATTTTCTCTTTTACATGCTGGTATTCACTTATATCAATCATCTCTGCCATCAATTGGGCTGTACCCAGGAGCAGCTCCGATTTAACCACTTGCCTTGTAACGGCTTGATGAAGTAAAAAGGTAAGGAAATTTGTGTTTGATAGCATATTCATGGCTATGTTGTAATCTTTGTATAGAAATACTCTTTCCCATGGGATTAACGTATGATCAAAAACGACGATTGTATCCATCTCCTCGAACCTCGAACCTAGAGGGTGATCAAATGGGGAATCATTATAGGCAAAGGATTCGCGGCAAATAAACTTTATATTTGCAGTATTGCTAGGAATGGAGAATGCATACAGATAGTTATCTTCAATATATTTCCCACCTGCAGGCAGTACCATGATCTCATCGGTAATCCCTCCTTGTGTAGCTAATAGTCTAGCTCCTTTAATATACAAGCCATCGCTATCGGCTTTGACTATGCGTGCGGAAATCGGCTCTCCTTCTCCTTCAAAAAAGGCTAAAGAGCGATTATTCTGGGGAGTCACAAAAGTATGGGAAAAAGTCAGATCATTTTCTCTTGCTTGTTCATAAATGCGTTTTATATTCATTCCGAATTTCTCTTTTCCATCAAACACGTCAGAAGCGGCACCAAGGGCCATTACCGCTGTATTCATATAATCAGGGGATCTGCCCATCATTCCCCCTGACAATCGTGCCCATTCAGTCGTTGTCAACCGGCGTTTTTCAAGATCTTCTCTTGATGTCGGAGGTAAATACGTCATCCCCACACGCTCGCCCGTTAATGGTGACAAATAGGTCATGATATCCTTTTTTGCTTGATCAAACTGTAAATCATAAAGCTTGGATTTACTTTTTATGATTCCTTTAAAGGCATAATGCTCGGTAATATCTCCGGTTATCTTTTTTCCGCCGATCCATATGTTGGCGTTTAGTTTCTTAACTCTCTCAACATATTGCTCCCCGTTGATTGCTGGCATTCTTTCACTCCTTGGTCTCGAATTTTAAAGGGATGGAGCAGCGAAGGCTCCAATAAATCTCCATTCTAATCTATACGATTTACAACTTTTCTTTATGCTTCGATCGTTTGGGAAGACGGCTTAATAACTTATAACGGAGAATTAAGAGGTCGGTGGTATATCCTGCCTTTCGTAGTTCCTAAAAAGGGAAGGTTCGTGGATTTTAGCAAATAGGTGCCAGTGTCCGGAGATGATAAATGAAGAAATTCCCGAAATTGCAGATTTGTAATCGTGGAATCAATTAAAGCAAAATAGTCTGAAATTGCAAGGAGGTGGGCCTCTTTAGTATGGGTACGGCATTTGAGGCACTCCCATACACCATGTCTGCGCGCCATTTGAAATGTAGAACATTCTGGGCACTGCAAGCCTGACAGTATATCCTGTTTAGAAATACCGTAGATTTTAAGAATGTTATAGGCTGGATCAGTATGATTTCGTAATAGATGGTCGTGTAAATATCCCAGTTCTTTAGAGGTTATCATTTCTTTTGTATATTTGTTTGTGAACTCTCGAATTTTAGATGTTAGATTTCCAACATGGCTAATTCTCTGGAAAATATTCGAGTTCTCATGTCTGGTTTTCAGGATAGTGGCAGGCTTACTGATCACTATGAGAGATCCTAATGGTAAATCTGAGATCTCCAGAGTTTCTAGCAGGATATTGAATTGAAACTGTTGATTGTCCACCTGCGAAAGGGGATCTGGAAAACCTTCTTCCTTGTCATTGGCAGTCCGAATGAGCTGGTTAAAGGAGCGATCGAAAAATAAGGTTCCGGAGATATTTTTCACTTCAATAAGGAGAGCAAATTTAGAGGAAAGAATCAGCGTATCGATTTGAAAGTGGTAATGTCCATTTGGTAAGCGAAGATCTTGGAAAACAAGATAGTCTTTTTCGGAGAGAGATTTTAAATAATGGTCGACGGTTTGTTCGCCTTTATAGCCAGCCTGTCTTCTAGTCAGATCTGATTCAATTTCGGATCGTTTAGGATGATTTTTTGGCAGGCGTCTTAATAATGTTTCATTTAGTTGGATTCTTATCGGTACTTTTCGTTCCTTGGCAATCAAGAATCGTTCACCCCTTATAGTTTTTTAAAGGAATTCTTCTTAGGAAGTGAATTTCCTGCCTTTTACCGAAATGTTTTTGATGAAAATATAATTCCGTAAAAGTAGATGCTTATTCCGTAGACTTATCGATAATTCCGTAAAAGTAGAAGCTTTTCCCGTAAAACTATTGGAGAATTCCGTAAAAGTGGAGATAATTCCGTAAAACCTAAAAACCGACAGGCTCTAACTTTTACAGAAACTTAAAACGTATGCTGCATTATCAACGTATTAGATTCAGATAATAGAACAAACGGGATATAAGTAAACAATAAGGAGGAAAAGCAAATATGAAATCGATGAAGATTCTTCAAAGGCTGTTAGCTTTCTGTCTTTTGGCTACAATGACATTTTCTGCGCTCCCTGATCTTGTACAAGCAGCGCCGGTGAAGGAACAAGCCCTTCCACTTGGTGAGCCTACCCTCGGAGAAACCCGGAATAAGAAAGAAATTGCTCCGGGGCTTGCCCATATAAGTATCGACCGTGGGTACAGTTCAGAAACCGATGTTTTCATTGTTGATGTAGCCTTTTATAAAACTCGCGAAGAAGCCGAAAAAGTAAAGAATGAACTAAACGCCCAAGGGTACGATTCCCGAGTGAAGAAAATTTCAGAACGGCCTCCCGGCGATCGGGGAAAAGGTCCGCTTGGCTACCTTGTCCGGGTTGGATCATTTCAGTCCGAGAGCGATGCTAACAAATTAAGAGACGAGCTTAAAAGAAAGGGCTATGAGAAGTCCCGTGTGGTATTTTCTGCAGAAGACGGGGGGAAAACTACTGGCCCGTGGGTGGTAAATATTCTTGAAATTGACCCTGAAAAATTTAAAGGACAGATTATCCCTGAGTTAGGTACAGGAATCGTACCTGGAAAGGAAAAATTAACAGCTCTTGCAGCCCGGACTGGCGCAATAGCAGCTATAAATGGAGGATATTTTGTAGTGGGACCGAGTGATGGTACCGAAGGAGATCTTGCCGGCGTGTCCGTGATCGGTGGAAAGTTGATCAGTGAAGCCGTTAACGGGAGGACGAGCCTGCTACTAACCGGAAAAAGGGCAAGTATTGCATCTGTAGAAACACAACTTACCGTTAAAGGATCTGACGGTGCAAAAAGGGAATTGGACGGATTGAATCGCAAGCCCGGCTTTATCAGGGGATGTGGAGGAATCGGTGATACTTTTGACTTTCCTAAGCATGACTTTACTTGTACGGATTCCGGAGAACTTATTCAGTTTACTTCTGTGTTTGGTTCTACTACCGAGCCTGGAGATGGAGTGGAAGTTGTTCTGAATTCAGCTGGAGAAGTTACAGAAGTCCGAAACAGCAGGGGAGGCGCAATTCCGTCTGAAGGTTCCGTTTTAGCAGGAACCGGTGATGCAGCTGACTGGTTATTGGCCCATGGCAAGAAAGGTACTAAAATGAAAGTCAATACAAAGATCCTTGCAGATAAACAGCCGCTAAAAGCTAGCAAGAAAACGGGAATTGTCAATGGTGGCCCGCGATTGCTGCGTGATGGTAAAGAGGATATCACCGCTGTGAGCGAAGGTTTCCATTGGAGCGATAACCCGGAATTCTACTATCGATTTGGTGAACGCCGTAATCCCCGTACATTAGCCGGAGTCACGGAGGACGGCAAGATTCTTTTGGTCACAGTGGACGGACGCCAGCCGCATTATAGTGTAGGGGCAAATTTCAAAGAAAGTGCCCGCATCATGAAAGCTTTAGGAGCGGTTGACGCCGTAAACCTTGATGGAGGTGGTTCGACAGCGATGACAATAGGTTCCGACATCGTAAATCGCCCATCCGATCCGGCTGGCGAACGTGCCATCGGGGACGCGATCATCGTTCTACCTTAAAGAATTTACAAGAAAGGCTCAAAAATAATAAGTTCGGATTAAGGTCAACCGGCAATGGTTGGCCTTTTTTTATGAAATTAACATACCGTTTTTACATTCATGCAATCAAAGCTATAAATTCAATCGTTATCATTCTAATAGAAGAATCTAATCTATGAGGAGGGATAGTGGTTATGAAGAAGATGAAAGTACTATCGAGCTTGATGGTCATAATGTTTTTAATTGTTTCTTTGTCTGGTTTGCAAAACAATGCATTGGCGAAAGATCAAAAATTCAAGCGGGGGAAGTCGGTTGATGTTGAGGTCATGTCGTATAATATTCACCATGCTGAAGGGGTAGACGGCGTTTTAGATCTGGACCGAATAGCCCGGATCATTGAAGAAAGCGATGCTAAAATCATTGGATTGCAGGAAGTGGACAACCACTGGTCGGAACGCAGTGACTTTCAAGACCAGGCAAAATGGCTCGCAGAACGCCTTGGAATGTTTTATGTATATGGAGCTAACCTTGATCGTGAGCCTTTAAAAGAAGGGGAGCCACGCCGGCAGTATGGAACGGCGATTTTAAGTAAATATCCCATTTTGCATTCTGAAAACCACCCGCTAACGAAGATTGGAAATACAGAACAACGGGGACTGCTTGAAGCTACTATTAATGTAAAAGGGAATCATCTCCACTTTTATAACACTCATCTTGCTTTAACCTCTGCAGAACGTGAAATTCAGATTCGAGAAATCAATGATATCGCCGGCCAAGCAAAAGGTCCGAAAATCATTATGGGAGATCTGAACGCAACACCGGAAAGCAAAGAAATGCAGCTTATAAATACCAATTATAAAGATGTTTTTGCTGAAACTCCCGAGGCTTACACTTATCCTGCAAAAAATCCAACTAAGAGAATTGATTATATCTTTACATCCGACGATATTGAAGCAAATGATGTTGAAGTTATAAAAACGCTAGCTTCCGATCATTTGCCGTTAACCGCTGAAATTGAATTGGATAAGGAAAAGTCATCAAATTAGAATCAATAATTCTGTGATTTATATATCGTGATTGGAACCTGGTAAAGTACCAAAAATACTAATATCTAATTACTCTAGTAGCCTGTTGAGAAATATGTTAACAGGCTTTTTTTTATTGTACTTCTTTCCATTTTTACTTTTTCTTAACGAAATCGATACGTCAGGCCAATGTTCTATTAGTAATGTAAATAGTTGTTAATACTATTATTTTACCAGGAGGAAGATCACGTGCATGCCATGAGAAAAGCTATATTCTACTTATTGTCGATTCTACTAATTTCTCAATCTCTGTTATTTCAGCCATCTGTTGGTCCAAACACGGTGTCAGCGGAAACGAATGCTTCCTATTCATTGGGATCTGTTATTGAAGAATGGACAAGGCCCGTTGCTCCCGGTGTTCAAGAGTCATTCATGACAATTGATAGTAAAGTTGGAAGACAAGAAGCGTTTGTCATGAACGTGGATACAAAGAATCCGGATATTCATATTGAAGCAGGTCTTCCGAATGGGAAAGACTTTGGCATGCAAACCGTTCGGAAACAAGCTTCCTTTGTATCAAAGCCCGGTCATGTTGTTGTGGGAGGGGTGAATGCCGACTTTTATAATACGTCAAATGGCATCCCGATAGGTTCTGTTATTCATGATGGTAAAGTTATCCAGTCATCAAACACTGAAACCTTTGGAATCAAAGAGAATGGGGAAGCAATGATAGGCAGCCCTAACCCTGCTTTTTCCATGATGGCTGCGGGTAAAGAAACTAAAATTAGCAGTTTAAACGGAGCACGTGGGACAAATCAGCTGGTAGTCTTTACACCAGATAAGAAGTCGACTGGAACGAATGCTCTCGGTACGGAAGTTATATTAACAGAGGTCACGGGTGATATTCGCACACCAGGAACGGTTTCTGTAAAGGTAGAAAAAGTAATTACCGGTGAAGGGAGTGCCATAATTCCTGAAGGGAAGCTCATGCTTTCCGGCCATGGTACTGCTTCTGAATTATTGAAGAGTCTTCAAGAAGGCCAGCAAATTGAATTGAAAACCTCGGTCGCTGCAGGCTGGGAAGATGTGAAAGAAGCGCTCGGAGGACGTTATACACTTGTGAAAAATGGTCAAAAAGTTCAATTCACGGACAGTTCATTTACAACGACCCGGGCGCCAAGAACGGCAGCCGGGATAAAAGCGGACGGCAGCATTTTCTTTTTAGTTATCGATGGGAGACAACCCGGCTATTCAGAAGGCGTGACGATTTTTGAACTTCGTGACCTTATGTTTGAGCTTGGTGCGGTCGATGCACTGAATTTGGATGGTGGAGGTTCTTCGACATTAGTATCGCGTACAAACGGTGAATGCGGCCTATCTGTCGTTAACCAACCTTCCGATGGGTTTGAGCGCAGTGTGGCGAACTCGTTTCTAGTCGTTTCTACCGCACCTCAGAGTGAACTGAAGCAGCTTGCTGTTCAGCCAGATCGCTTATTGATGCTTGCGGATAGTTCTTTCAATTTTAAAGCAAAGGGAATGGATGCTGCGTTTAACCCAGTTGAAATGACCGGAACACCACAATGGAGTACTTCTGATCAAACGATCGGTTCGGTCGACCCTTCCGGTAAGTTTACGGCAGGGAATACAGTGGCAACGGGCAATATTATTGCGAATAATAACGGTGCGGAAGGTTCATCCAAGATTACTGTTGTAGAGGAATTGTCAGATCTGCAATTGCCGCAGGACAGCCTGACTCTAAAACGCGGAGATGAAGTAAAGCTCGATATAAAGGCTATCTCAAATGGAAGGGCGGTACACGCGAATCCGTCTAATTTCGAATGGAAAATAACCGGAGATATTGGAACAATTGATAGCGATGGAACATTTAAGACCGCAAATAAAACAGCTTCAGGTTCAATCACTGTAAGCTATGGTGATAAGTCCGATACGATGAACATTCAGGTTGGAAAATTGCCGGTCATTCTTGAAACGTTTGAGAACGGTTTGGACCACTGGGTTTCAAGCGGTTCCCGTTATCAGTCGTTATCGATGCGCCAGACAACCTATCCGGAGCCGGCGCGATTTGGGAACCATGCTCTCGAGCTAAAGTATGATTTTACCGGTACGATTGGAACATCAGGTGCATATGCCCATCCTAAGGAGGATATTGTGCTTGAAGACTATCCTGAAACAATCGGGATGTGGGTATACGGAGACGGAAACGGACATTGGCTGCGATCACAGCTAAGGGACGGTAACAATAACGCATTCCCGATCGATTTTGTAAGCAAAATGGATTGGAATGGCTGGAAGTATGTCGAGGCAAGCGTGCCAGCAGGAAAAGTAACACCATTAAAGCTTGATCTTGCTGTACGACTTATGGAAACAAGCAACGATAATAAAAACGCCGGCACGATATATGTGGATAATATCCGTGCCGTATATGGGGAAACGAACGATGATCTGGTTAACCCAACGATTACGAAGGAATATCCAGCTGAAAATGAGGTAATCGTCACAAACGAATTAAAGATCAGTGCTACAGCACAGGACAATGAAGGCGGAACAGGGATTAATCCATCCCGTTTATCAATGTATCTCGATGGCGAGAAAGTACAGGCAGAATTCAATGAAAAAACAGGTGAAATTTCGCATGTACCAGGCAAGCCATTGTTAGACGGCTACCATCAAGCAAAAATTGTTGTGCAAGATCATTTTGGAAATGAAAGTGAACGTGTTTGGCAGTTTGAGGTTGACAGCGATGGAACAGGAATCAAACCAGTCTTTGAAAAAGAGGCTTATGTAGGTAACCCGTTCGAAATCAATCTCCAGACTAGCCAGCTGCAAAATATGAAGAATCTTAAGCTCCATTTTACTTTTGATACAACAAAGGTCAAAAGCCCGCATAAAAAAGTATCGCTGAACGAAAATATTCCAGCTGCCAATGTTATCAGAAATGAGATAACAGAAGATGGACATGTTTATCTTGAGTTACAAAATGTACCTAAAGATAAAAGAGCAGAGGCCATCACAAAATTAGGCAAGCTGCAATTCACCTTACCAACGGATGCGGTTGAGCCTGTAATGGTTGAATTTATTGACGGGTCTGCGGCATTGCATGGTAGTGAGCAGCCAACGAATATTTTTATGCCAGATATGAAAATTGAAGCAAAAGCTCATTACAATGTTTTTATCAACCGGGCTTCCGTCGGGTTTGATAGTAAAATCGTTGTTAAAGATGAAAAAGGCAGAGCTGTGGAAGATGCGGTTGTCCGCGTGGTCTCCCCGCAACATGAGCTTGCTGTTGTAAAGACGAGGAAAACAGTAATCACAAGCGAGCCTGATGAAAACAGCGAGACACTCGTCTCCTTGGAAAAACGCGACAGTGCTGTTATTAATGACAAGCAAGGCGAATGGTTAAAAGTAAAATACGGAAAGCATGAAGGCTGGATAAAATCAGCTGATGTCACCGTTTCACCTTGGGTTTTGGGAACAACTGATGATGGTGAATTAAAAACAAACAGGCTAACTATTTTTCCTGGTGAACTTGTCATCCAGGCACAGAAAGGCAGCCGCTACAGTTTTGAAACCAAGGTAAACGTACTGAATCATCTTGGTTCACAAAAGCCTGAACGATTGAATATCACTCCTGGAGATAAAGGAACGATGAATGTTACCTGGACTAGCTCTCCGCTCACAACGAAGTCAATCGTAGAAGTTAGCGAGACAGTTGATTTCCAGAAGACAGGATTTAGCGGCAAGAATATAAAGAGAATTAATGGGAAAAACCATGAATATGCATTTGATGCAGGTGAAGTACAAGTGCACTCTGCTTCTCTCACTGGATTAAAGCCTGCTACTGCTTACACGTATCGTGTTGGCGATGGTACAGCGACAGGATGGAGTGAAGCGGCAGCATTTACTACTGCGAAAAAAAGCAATGAACCGTTCAACTTTATCTTAATGGGAGATACACAGGCTCCGCCAAATCAAACAGAAAACGGTTTTGGCGTGTTCACTGAGGTATTTAACAAAGCCAAACAAGATTATCAAGATGCATCATTTATGGTCCATGTCGGGGACATGATAGACGACGGGAACTTGTACTCGCATTGGAATGCTTTCTTTGAATCAATGAAAGATCCAAAGCTTGCTGCGTCTACGCCTATTGTGCCCACAGTCGGAAATCATGAGAATATCGGAACGGGTGTGGAAACCTTTAAACATCTCTTTAATACGCCGAAAAATGGCCCTGAACAATTTGAAGGCACGGTCTATTCGTTTGATCACGGCAACGCACATTTCGCCGTGCTAAATACCGAAACTACTAAAGAAGGATTAATCGAGCAAGCGGAATGGCTAAAAAGAGGTATGGCTAAAACCAATAAAAAGTGGAAGATCGTGGTGTATCACCGTTCTCCTTACTATTCAAATCCTGCAGGTGGCAGTGAGACTGTAAAAGAAGTTTGGCCAAAGGTCTTTGATGAACTTAACATTGATCTCGCCCTCTCAGGACATGATCATTCTTATGTCAGGACCTTCCCGCTTAAGAATGGAAAAAAAGCGGAAACGGGAACCACCTATATAATTGCCGGATCGACCGGTAAAAAGTTTTATGCGACAACACCTCAACCATACATGGATGTTTCCTTTGATGAAGACACACAAGTCTATTCAAATGTATCGGTTGATGATAAAGGAATTAAGATCATAGTTAAAACACGGGATGGAAGAATTGTAGATAACCATACTATAATAAAGTGAACCACACACAGTAGGGGATTTCCATAACTGATGGTTCACTCAGGCAAGCTGGCATCTGTATTACAGGTGCCAGCTTGTTTTTATTGAGCGCATTTTTTGGTCGGAATTCCTGCCTTTTACCTAAATATTTTTGATGAAAAAATAATTCCGTAAAGTAGATGCTTTTCCCGTAAAACTTATAGATAATCCCGTAAAAGTCAGATCTTTTCCCGTAAAACTATAGCAGAATTCCGTAAAACCTAAAGATGACAGGCTTTAACTATAAAAGACAATACACCATAAAAAAGACCCCGATTGGATAAAATCGGGGTTTGCCTATTTAGCGAACAGGAGCTTTTTCTATTGTGAAATCAAGCAAATCCATGATCTTTTCGTCTGTGACTAATATAAGATCAGTGTGAATGTAGGCTGAACCAAAAATGTTTTGTAGGTTATCATGATTGAGATTGTCTATTTTTATTACAGTATTATTCTCTTTATAGACATAGACGAAGAAATAGGTTTTTAAAAATGCCCAAAATTCATCTATTTGCATACCTGACTTTTCAATATATTCGCTGTTAAATTCAATCAAGCCCAGCGCAGAAGCACTATTTTCAAATAAGTCCGTCATCCCGTTTAAAACGAAAGCCTCATGCCCTTCAACATCGATTTTAAAAAGGATGGAGTCAGCGGTCTGCTTTTCCTTTAACAGTGAATCAATGGTCAGAGATTTCACTTCTGCTTTTTCAATCATATTGTGAGAAGGTATGTAGGAAGCGGAAGATGTTCCTGACCAATGTTTATCTATAAAAAACGGCGTCTGTTCATCATCTTTATCTGATGCAAAGGCATTTATAATCTTTATTTGCGAACGATTAGGATGAACATCTCTCGATTGCTTTATGTATTTAAGCAAATGCCGATTTGCCTCGATCCCATATAGCTTTGCGTGTGGAGAATAGGTTGCAGAAAAAATGCACTCTCCGTAGTTCACACCTACGTCAATGATCAGATCGGGATTATACAATTCTACAGCATTTTGCCAAAAATGTGTTAGCCGTTTTTGGGTAATGCCATTGCTGATCAACAGCGCTCTGCCACGGTTTTCGTCTGGATTAACATATAGAATGTTGGAAGAAGGTAACACAATTTTGTTCGGAATTTTTGTGAGATTTAATGTTTTATATTTAAGTAAAATCCCCATGTCAATTAACAATTTCCAAGTCTTAGGGTGAATATTCCACATTTTCATAAAGAAAGGCTTCCGAAATGGCACTTTTAGCAACATGCTGTGTCCCTCCTGCTTTTTCATATTAAACTTGGTTTTTACTCTATTATGACTTCTAAAAAAAATATGAAAGTCCTCTATTGCAGAGTATAGATTAACGAAACTTTTACAAATAAAATCCAAGACATAATACAAATAAATATAAGCAAAGTTTCACTGTATTCCCCTTTAATAGAAGGTACAATAGGTATAACAGCATTTCGAAAGGGGGAGATACTTTGAAGAAGAAGTTAGAAGGAAAGCGAATCGCTTTAGTAAGCCAGCGGAAAAATGAAGAATTAAAAAAGCTTGTCGAAAATATGGGTGGAACAGCACTTATACGCCCCGCCCAAGGAACCGTGTTTCTCGATGATTCCAATGTCGAAACGGATATAAACTCCTTATTAATAGGTAACTATGATTGGATGATTTTTACGACCGGGGTGGGTACGGATACACTCCGTAGCATTGCGAAAAAAATGGGGAAGGAACGGGAATTTATTGATGCCTTGGCGACTGCAAAGATAGCGGCGAGAGGCTATAAAACGGTTAATGTTTTGAAAAAGCTCGATATCACACCGATTGTCCGCGATGACGATGGAAGCACGGCGGGTCTGATGCGGGAACTTGCCGCTCATGACTTGAAGGGCTGCCGGGTCGCGCTGCAATTACACGGTGATCCTGCCCCAAAGCTCATCGAATGGCTGAATGAGCAGGGCTGTGAATATAAAGAGATTCTTCCCTATCAACATGTTCCGCCTCAACCTGAAATAATGGAACAACTGATTAATGAATTATTGAACGGGGACATTGATGCAGTCAACTTCACGAGTACACCTCAGGCCCGCTTTTTAATGAAACACGCCCGGGAAAAAGGGGTTGAGCAAGCTATTTTAAAGGCCTTTTCTAACGATGTCGTCGCGGTTGCGGTAGGTAAGGTGACCGCTCAAGCTTTGCGGGAAGAGGGGATAGAGCGGGTGATTTTTCCCGAAAATGAACGGATGGGTAGTGCAATCGTAACTTTAGCCCAGTATTATCAAGGAAGCGAGTAAGAAAAGAAGCAGGATCCAATGAGGATTCCTGCTTCTTCTTATGCAATCGTTAAAATTCACCTTCAGCCTGAGTAAACGGAATGTTCAACCGGCCTTCTACCACACGCAGTCTTTGATTTAATCTGTTCAGCCGGCGTGTATGGCGCTCATCGTTCTGATTCAGGCGGCCGATCTCCTGGTTAATGCGGTTGATTTCTCTGGTTATACGGGCAATTTCCTGGTTTAACCGGGTCAGTTCTCTAACTTGCTGCTGATTCTGCCTTTCCAGCGCGCTTACTCTTCTCTCAAGTGACTGAGGCTGCACCTGTTGTCTGTAAGGATCAACCGGCGCTTGTGGCAAATACTGATTATCAAACTGTTGTGGTGGTACAAATTGAAAATCATTAGGATTCATAGGGTTACTCTCCTTTTTCTATTTGAACTCCTTATAAACTATGTAGGCGCATGCCATGTGACACGGCAAATGCCCAGAGACAGCAAAAAATGCGAAATTGATTATCTTGGCAGCTGATGCAGATTTTCTGCAACTCCGTTATAAAAGCGATAAATGTCAGTTAATCCAATGGCATCTCCCGCATTCATTCCGTTATAGTCCATATGGTCCCAGCCAAACTGAATAGGGAAGTGATTCCATTCGCCTTGTTTCACATTTCCATCATACGGTTTCTCTGCCTGACCGAAAGGGTACTTGGATGAAACGACATTGACCAATCCATCGTTTGGCCACCATGACTTGTCAATCACAGGCTCTGGGCTGCTCCTTGTATACGATCCCATATAACCGCTTGAACCAATAAACAATGGATTCATGGTAGCTATCGGATAGGAATACCCGGTTAAGGGACCTTTGAAGGTTGCATTGCCGGTATAAGAGAAATAGTATACGTTCGGCTGGGCTTTCACCCACTCATTGACTTTTGCCGCACCAAAGGTTGTTAAATCATTCAAGCTGATGTCTTCACTGGTCCATATCGAACTTTTATATACCCGGTCTGCATATTGTACGAAGTTTTCATCGCGTTTCCGTTTTAATCCCCACTGATCCAGCTTGAAATCATAAGCCATTGTTTCACTGTTTGCACCTGACAAGGCACCTGCATTCAAGACCATCTGCTTAACCAATGGCAGCAGATTTCCCTCATCAGCAAATGTGGAACCATTATGCGGAGTAGCAATGCTCGTCACACTGTGTGCCCAGCTTTTCCCGCCCTTGAATAAAGGGGAAAGTCCCTCTTCAGGGTGCTGGCTGAAATATTGCTTTTCTTTGTGATTTCCATTCTTCAGCAGCTCAACAAGGGTTCTCGAAGTCTGTCCACCCATACTATGGCCGACTAAATGAATTTTGTTCGTACTGTCCCATTGACTGTAGATGCCCGGATACGTCCTGCCAAACCGGTCATGCCCGTGTTCCTTTGCATGGGCTGCCCCGTAGTCAACAGCGCCGCCTTTAATGTAGTAGTATAATTCAACAGCCCGGTCCCAGTTGCTGGATACCGGCCCGACAGCGGCTGTATACGTTTTGTGCCCCTTGCTGTTCAAATTGGCTTCAATATCATTGAAACCTCCCCAATATTTAAACCCGGCCATCTCATCCCTGCCCCAACCGGTTAAACCATGGACCAACACGATGGGATAATCGTTACCAGAAGAAGCCGGCGCTGCTTTAACTTGAGCCGCTTGAGGCATTAAAAGAATCACAGTTATTAAAACGCTTACAAAAAAATTTAACACCGTTTTCATTTTTAATCTCCCTCTTTGCATTATTTAAATATTCTGAAATTAATAGATATTATACATACGGGATTTTGTATTTACAAACGATATGGTTTGAGCAGTTGTAGGAATAGAGGATGAAATGGTATGAAAAGAACTGAATTAAATCATTTTCTCCAGAACTGGGGCATTATCTTATAAAACCGATATCAAAAATTAAGATCAAAATCGACAAACCTCGGCATATTGCAATATATTTTCGACACAAAACCCGCTAAATAAGCGGTTTTGTTGGTACGGGTCTTAAATAAAAGTCGATATTTGCTCATATCTTTAAAGGCTTATCTACGGTACTATTAAGAGGTGAAATTTATTCAAAAAAACATCTAAACTCAGAATCGGCGGGGGGATATGGGTGAGTGTAAACTTCGTAGCAGAGATGGTAGAGAAGTATCCAACATTGAAGGATGAAATGTTGGTAGAATTGGTTCACAAAGGTGATAGCGAGTCATTGGATTTTCTAATCAAAAAATACCGTAATGTTGTACGGGTCAAAGCGAGTAAGTATTTTTTAATCGGTGGAGATAAGGAAGACATCATTCAAGAGGGTATGATTGGCTTGTATAAAGCGATTCGGGATTTTAGGGAAGACAAATTGACCTCTTTTAAAGCTTTTGCTGAACTTTGTATCACCAGACAAATTATAACCGCGATCAAGACAGCTACCCGTCAAAAACATACTCCTCTCAATTCGTATATTTCTCTGGACAAGCCTATTTATGAAGAAGACTCCGGTCATACGCTATTGGATGTGATACCCGGGTCAATCGTGATGGATCCGGCTATATTAATTATAAATCAGGAAAATTCCGATAATATGGAAGAAAAAATGGCTGAAATGTTGAGTGATTTAGAAAGAAGAGTACTCTCATTGTATATGGACGGGCAATCTTATCTGGAAATATCCGAAGAACTAAACAAGCATGTAAAATCGATCGATAATGCCCTCCAGAGGGTGAAAAGAAAAATGGAAAGATATATAGATATGAGAGAGGTCACCCTATAATTTTACATAAAAACAGGTATCCGTATAAAAACGGATACCTGTTTTTGAGAAAATGAGAATAAAATTGAGAATTTGATTGATTAAACTTCTTGTGGTACCGCTAAGCCAAGTCCTTCGGCAACGCGTGTGCCGTATTCTCGGTCAGCTTTGAAGAAGTGTTGAACTTGACGAAGTTTGATTTCTTCGATTTCAACAGGCTTCATAGCACCTACGATATTTTCAACAAGACGTGTACGTTCTTCTTCACTCAACAGACGGTATAGGTCGCCGGCTTGAGTGTAGTGGTCATGCTGGTCATAAGCCACGCTGTCGGCAACGCCAGTGATCGGAAGTGGAGCTGGTTTGTTTTCTGGAGATTCTGTTGGTCCGCTAAAACTGTTTGGCTCGTAATATACAGAACCGCCGCCGTTGTTATCGACACGCATTTGGCCGTCACGCTGATAATTATTCACTTCTGCTTTTGGACGGTTAACAGGCAAAGTATTATGGTTTGCCCCAACCCGGTAGCGATGAGCATCTGAATATGCGAATAAGCGTCCTTGAAGCATTTTATCCGGTGAAGCTTCGATACCTGGTACGAATGCGCCAGGAGAGAATGTTGCTTGTTCTACTTCAGCAAAGTAATTCTCCGGATTTCTGTCTAATACCATACGGCCTAATTCGATTAACGGATAGTCCTTTTGTGACCAAACTTTTGTAACATCGAACGGATCGAAACGGTACGAATTAGCATCTTCTAATGGCATGATTTGGACACATAGCTTCCATGCCGGGAAATCACCATTTTCAATGGCATTAAATAATTCTTCAGTATGGTAATCAGGATTTTCGCCTGCAAGTTTAGCAGCAAGATTCACATCAAGGTTTTTGATGCCTTGTTCAGTTTTAAAGTGATATTTTACCCATACGCCTTCACCTTGTTCATTCACCCATTTGAATGTATGGCTTCCGAATCCGTGCATATGGCGGAATGTAGCAGGAATACCGCGGTCAGACATCAAGGTGGTTACTTGATGAAGTGATTCAGGTGACAGGGACCAGAAATCCCATACAGCTGTTGGGTTTTTCAAGTGTGTTTTTGGATCTCTCTTTTGTGTATGGATGAAATCAGGGAATTTGATTGCATCGCGAATGAAGAATACTGGTGTGTTGTTACCAACAAGGTCATAGTTTCCTTCTTCAGTGTAGAATTTCACGGCGAATCCGCGTGGGTCACGAACTGTATCAGCGGAACCAAGTTCACCTGCTACTGTGGAGAAACGAATAAACATTGGCGTACGCTTTCCAACACTTGATAGGAAGTTCGCCTTTGTATGTTTTGAGAGGTCATTTGTTACTTCAAAATAACCATGTGCACCAGCGCCTTTCGCATGAACGACACGCTCAGGTACACGTTCTCTATTAAAATGCGCCAATTTTTCAAGAAGGTGAACATCTTGGATTAAAGTAGGGCCGCGATCGCCGGCTGTCTGGGAGTTTTGGTTATCTCCGACTGGAGCACCCCAGCTGGTAGTAAGATTTTTCTTATTAGTACTCATGAATAGAATCACCCCTAATAGATTTTTTTGAAAGACTATAAACAATATGATAACATTCACTAAAGAAAAATCAATACTTTTTTATAATAATTATAAATAAGGAAAAATACTTGTAATTCAAGCTGATTTATGTATTAAATCGCTAAATGTCCGTTAATATATTTACCGGAACCTGGTATCGAATCTGCATAGAGTTATCGGAAAGAAAGTATTATTTATGAGGATAATTGATAAAAACGAGTGCGAATTGAGAAGACTAATTTCATAAAGGATGAAAAGATAAGCCCCCTTGTAGCATAACAAGGGGGCTGTATCAATTCTTGTGAAAAAATGGGCGTATCAAGATGGCTAATGCCAGTTTATTGCTAGAGTGTCTGTTGTTGCTGTAATTGCTGTGCACATTGTTGAGCGAGCTGCTGAATTTGTTGCAGCTGCTCAGCAGCAGTTAGCTCTCTTTGAGCAAAAGCTTGTAATTGCATTCCTGCTTGAGGTCCGTTTTGCATTTGTTGTGCTGCTTGAGCGTTTTGTTGCTCCTGCTGTTGCAACTGTTGAGAAATTTGCAGGATTTGCTGTAATGATTGCTGTGCCTGCTGTGCTACATCATAAATTCGTTGGGGCATATTTTTCACTCCTTTTTTATTGGTACCTTCATATTGTTACCATTTATTTACCTAAATATGTAATGAACTATTGAACAAATTAAATTGCATGTAAAGATATTTCTTTTTACATGCATACACTCAGCGAGGCTACCTACTCAGTAGGTAGCCTCGAATCCACTATATTCTGTTATTAGCCTCTTGAAGGAGTAGTTGGAGCACCAACTTGTCCAGCCAATTGAGATTGTGCTGTTGCTACAAGACGTTTTGTGATTTCTCCACCAACTGATCCGTTTGCACGGGAAGTTTGCTCTGCTCCTAGTTGTACACCAAACTCAGAAGCGATTTCATATTTTAACTGTTCAAGAGCCATTTCTGCACCTTGTACTAATAGACGGTTACGGCCGCCACCACTGTTACTTCTTGACATGTGTTTTCACCTCCTTGATGATTATGATGTCTAAATTGCACAATCAAATTCAGTGCAAATAATGGAAGTGTTTTAAATTGGTTTTTACTCATAATTGCAAAATACAGAGGGAGTTTCTACTTACTTAATTCCTCCTTAAAAATAATAATGAATGCTCGCTTTATAAAATGCGTTTGAAAAGAAGATTAATCCTCTTTTAAAGAAAACCACCATTATGTTTTTAATTATTTGTTTTAACGAAAAAGTGAATATATATAAATAAAAATGACAAGCTAACACACGGAGAACGAAATTAATTTATTATGAAAAATCACGTATAAATTAAAAAATAGTACAGATTCTATAGTTGTTGTTACTAATCAATCTAAGGAGGAGACAACATGCCACACAGAATTAATCAAGCAGCTCAACAAGCGCAACAGTCAGTTCAGCAGATACAACAACGTGCTCAACAAATGTCTGGACTGGGAATGCAAGCTGGTGGCTTTGCAGGTGCTCAGAATATCATGCAGCCTGGATTTGCCGGAACAGATGCACAGAAAGTAAGACAAGAAATCTCTACTGATTTGAACAACCAAAGTATGATGAACAGCAGGGGCATGAGTGGATACCAACAGTCGCCACAAGCTGGCTTTGCAGGTGGTCAATCCACTATGCAATCAGGCTTTACTGGTGCACAAAATATCATGCAGCCAGGATTCGCTGGCACTGATGGTCAACAGGTGAGACAGGAAATCGCCCGAGACCTGCAAAATCAAAGTGGGATGAATGGTGGGAACATGGGAGGGTACCAACAATTTGCCGGAGCTGGATTTGGCGGAGGCCAATCTAGCATGCAATCAGGCTTTGGTGGCGCTCAGAATATCATGCAACCTGGATTCGCAGGCACTGATGGCCAACAAGTGAGACAGGAAATCGCCCAAGACCTGCAAAACCAAAGTGGGATGAATGGTGGAAGCATGGGTGGATACCAACAATTTGCTGGTGGTGGCTTCGGTGGGGGCAAATCTAGCATGCAATCAGGCTTTGGAGGCGCACAAAATATCATGCAACCAGGGGCTGCAGGGACTGATGCCCAACAGGTGAGACAGGAAATCGCCCAAGACCTGCAAAACCAAAGTGGGATGAACGGTGGAAGCATGGGAGGATACCAACAATTTGCTGGAGCTGGATTTGGCGGAGGCCAATCTGGTATGCAATCAGGCTTTGGAGGCGCGCAAAATATCATGCAACCAGGGGCTGCAGGGACTGATGCCCAACAGGTGAGACAGGAAATCGCCCAAGACCTGCAAAACCAAAGTGGGATGAACAGCGGAAGCATGGGAGGGTACCAACAATTTGCTGGAGCTGGATTTGGCGGAGGTCAATCTAGCATGCAATCAGGCTTTGGAGGCGCTCAGAATATCATGCAACCAGGGGCTGCAGGGACTGATGCCCAACAGGTGAGACAGGAAATCGCCCAAGACCTGCAAAACCAAAGTGGGATGAATGGTGGAAGCATGGGAGGGTACCAACAATTTGCCGGAGCTGGATTTGGCGGAGGCCAATCTAGCATGCAATCAGGCTTTGGAGGCGCTCAGAACATCATGCAACCAGGTGCTGCTGGAACTAATGCACAGCAGGTGAGACAGGAAATCGCGAGAGATCTTCAAAATCAAGGCATGATGAACGGCGGAAGCATGTCCGCTGGAGCAAACGGAAGCAGCATGATGAACCAGGGCGGTTCCATGGGTTATATGCAATAACCCTACGCCCAAAAGAATAGAACGATGGCACCCCTCCAGTTAGGAGGGGTGTTATTGTAAATAAATAAAGACGTTCAAAATATTGGGCAAAATAAAGTATCGTGGGAGTTGAAGGAAAAGTGGACTTAGGAATCTTTATTATAAGACTGGTTGTTGGACTTTATTACGAGCCCACGGCTCTCAAAAATTATTTGGCTGGTTTGGTGGCGGCGGTCCTCAAGGGACAGGCGGATTTTTCGAACAAATTGGCATAAAACCCGGTAAAACTATGGCCCTTTTAGCAGGTTTAAGTGAGTTTGGTGGTGGTATTCTTCTCCTTTTAGGATTTCTTACACCTCTGGCAGCAATTTTAATTATTATTCCGATGCTTGTCGCTATTGTAAAGGTTCACGCGAAAAATGGTTTGTTTTCCGACAATAGCGGTATTGAATATAATGTAGTTTTGATTGCTGTTCGCATTAGGGATCTGGCTGACTGGTCCCGGAGCTATTTCACTCGATGCGGTAATTTTTGATTTGTAGTCATAGCTGGACAAATGCCTGTTTAGCAAGAAATTGCAATAAACAGGCTTTAGCTTTTTTTCTGATTTTGTAAATGTTTAGTCCCCCATTCGCCCATACTATCCAATATTGGAATGAAACTTTTTCCTGTAGAAGTTAACGAATATTCCACTTTCGGAGGAACTTCTTTATACACTTCCCTGTGTACCAGTTCATCTTGTTCTAATTCCCTTAATTGGCGGGTCAATATTCCTTTCGATATGCCGGGTAACAGCTTTTGAAGTTCATTGAACCTTCTTGTTTGCTTACTTAAATGCCAAAGGATGATGATTTTCCATCTTCCCGCAATCATGTTTTGTGTATGTGTAACAGGACAAATCCCTTCCTGGCCGGGCGGAAGTTCTCCTTGCAATCGAATTCGAGCCATGAAAAATCCCTCACTTTCTTTAACGGTACTATTTTTGTGACTATGTCATAAAAATGTGCCTACTTTTAAAAAGTAAGCTAATAACATAATATAAGATTATGCTTGAGAATTAAAGCAAGTAAATTAAATATTAATCAAATAAGGAGATGACTGACATATGTCAAAAATCGTGATTACCGGAGCAACCGGCGAATTAGGCCAGCTTGTTGTCGGACACTTGCTTACTAAAGTGCCTGCAAGTGAAATAGCTGTCAGTGTGCGAAATCTTGAGAAAGCGCCCATGTTTGCCGAGAAGGGGATCGAAGTCCGCTTTGGTGATTATGAGGATCCGGCGTCACTTGAAAAGGCTTTTGCCGGGGCTTCAAAGCTGCTCTTAATATCAACACCGGAAGATGACAGTGTAGCCCGGATTCGTAAGCATGTTGATGCGATTGAAGCGGCTAAGAAGGCAGGAGTAAAACATATCGCTTATACAGGATTCGCTTTTGCAGATAAAGGAGCTTTTCCTCCATTAGGCAATGTACATTTAGCAACTGAATATACTCTTCGTGCTTCCGGTGTTGCCTATACTATTTTACGAAATGCATTCTATCAAGAAGTGTTTGTCAATCCGGGTCTCCAAGCGTTTATTGACAGTGGTGTGATCGTAACTTCAGCCGGAAAAGGAAGGATTAATACAGTAACTCGCGATGATTTGGCGTTAGCAGCCGCAACTGTGCTTGCTGAGGATGGACATGAAAACAAAGTATATGATCTGGCCTCTTCAGAAACTTGGAGCTATGATGACCTGGCTCAAATTCTTTCCGATGTTTCGGGAAAAACAGTGACTCATCAATCCGTATCAGATTCTGAAGCTTTGTCTGGAATGATCGATGCTGGCCTTCCTGAAGGGCTTGCCCACTTCCAGGTTGCTCTTTATCAGGCGATTGCAAGTGGAAACGAAGGCAACACTTCCAAGGATCTGGAGAAACTGATCGGTAGAAAATCAACTTCCATCCATGAAAGTATCACGGAATTTTTGAAAAAATAAATATTTTTCTGAAAAAGGGGGCCAGTTCGGCTCCCTTTTGACGTATCAATAGGTTTCTGCCGAAAAAACCAGATAGGTTGCTTTACTCAAATTTTGACACTCCCACAGCTAAAGCAGTGGGATTCTTTTTTTCCCACATGCCATAAGTCGCCATATCTCTCGACAGGGTTTCTTACCATGAGTTTTCCTATGTCGTTTGAACATTTGGCTCAAAAAAGACAGCGGTGTTACTTACTTGCTATCCATTAGGCTATCCCCGCTTGTCCAGCGGTTAGGAGTCTTATCCCTTCTTTTAGAATGTTCTTGGCTGCGTTGTGATCTCGATCATGATGAGCCCCACATTCACATGTCCATTCTCTAATCGAAAGGTTTTTAACGGCCTTGTTTTTCTTTTCACAACTGGAACATCGTTGCGAACTAGGGAAATGAGAACCTACTACCACTAGATGTTTCCCGTACCATTTACACTTGTATGCTAGCATTCTACGGAACTCAGACCAGGACACTTCTGAAATGGCTTTGGCTAACTTCCTGTTTTTTAACATATTTTTCACACGCAAATCATAATCGCCATCACTTGGTTTTCGCGAACCAGCGAAGAAGAGAGTTTATGCAAAAAGTCTTGTCGGGCATTCGTGATGTCTTCGTGGATTTTTGCCACTTTCCGTTGTTGTTTATGCCAATTGGAACTGCCCAATTTCCTTCTGGAGAGAGACGCTTGAGCCTTTGCCAGTTTTTCTTCCAGTGAACGAAACCATTTAGGATTAGAAATCGCGGTCCCATCCGAAAATGTCGCAAATTCTTTCAGACCCACATCTATTCCGATTTCAAACATGGAAGTTTGTATCGTTTCTATTTCTTGTTCGGTTAGAATCGATACAAAGTATTTGCCTGTAGCCGACCTTCGAACCGTGGCAGAAAGGATTTTTCCTCTCACTTCACGGGACTTCGCAACCTTCACTAATCCCATTTTCGGCAAAAGGAGAAAATCCTTATTTCCCATGCGTTCCATACGAACGCTTCCTATGCCGTTGTTATAGTTGCATTTGGCCTTATAGGATTGAATGTTGTTCTTTTTGTTTTTAAACCGGGGCTTTCCTTTTGATTTATGATAAAATGCTTCCCTAAGTCTTGAAGCGTGCTTTGAAGAGCGGCCCGATCCACTTCGTTTAACCATTTTATTTCTTTCTTCATGGAGATTAGTTCCTTTTGAGCGTTTGAAGCATTAAAAAATTCCGATTTCCATCTATTTTCGGTCAGCTGTCCGTTTTGAACCATCTCGTGTACGATATACCAATAGGCGTTCTTTTTATCTTGTTTGGCTAAAGCTTGATTAAACACAAAACGGCAACACCCGATGGTTTTATGAATCAAAGTGGCTTGTTTATCCGTTGGATACAACCGAAATTTATAAGCTTTATGAATGTTCAATGGTATTAGCCTCCCTTCCCAAAAGATGATGGCAGGTTTATTTTATCAGAACAAGTGTTCTTAAACAACGTATACGCCCTTAAAAAAGAAAAAATCGAACCATGAACGTGTCTAAAGATAGGCCTGGTTCGACCTCACTTTCATCCCACCCCTAAAGAGTGGGATTTCTTGTTCGGGATATCTGTAAACCAGCCTTTATTTTTATCTTTGGAGTATAATATCCTTAATTAGAATTTTTCAGAAGATAAGGAGATTAGAGCCTGTGAAAATCATTTTTCCGTTACTTGCGTTAGCCGGTGGAATGGCGGTTGCCTTTCAAGCTCAAATAAACGGTGGGCTGGGCAAGAAAGTGGGTGCGATAGAAGGATCTTTTATATCTTTTGTAATCGGTACTCTTGTCTTGTTCTTCGCCGTTTTGTTTTTGGGTAAGGGCAATATCCTGGCAGTTTCGAGCGTGCCAAAATGGCAATTGATCGGAGGGATATTGGGCGCTTTTTATGTATTTGTCATGGTGCTTGTCGTTCCAAAGATCGGTGTGGCGCCAGCCATGGTAGCCGTAATTGCCGGACAAATTCTAATCGGGGCGATTATTGATCATTTCGGCCTTTTAGGAGGCGTAAGAGTCCCCATTGACGTAAAGAAATCAACAGCAATCCTTTTGCTATTCGTTTCCCTGTACTTGTATAACCATAAATGAAGCAGAAAGTAGAGATATTTAATGGAATATCGTTCTGTATAAAAATTCTCTTATCAAATCCTCTTTAATTTTTTTACTTTAAACCGATAAATTAAAGATAGGATACAAATAAGAGGGGATACAGCGATGGGAATTAAAGAATTAATAGCGAAAATAAATAAGTCTGTTGATGAGCTTGATTTGGTCACTACAAGAAAATATATCGAAGAGAATTTGGACGTACTGCAGGCAAACAGGAATCTGTTGAAAGGGAATGCAAGGGAATTGCTCCAGATTTTGACAAGCAACACTGAATCTGGTTATGTACCTTTAACAAGGGCGGAGATGGCGACAATCAGCACAATCAATACATATTCCGCAAAGTTTGATGTACGATCCATTAAAGTTACAATCAAAGGAAAAGAACAATTGATATTAAGAAAAGATTTTGTGGATCAGTTAAGTGCCGATGCAAAAATCATTTTAGAGGGAATGGGAGCCATCCCAAAATAAGCTTTAAAAAGACAGGAATTTCGCTAATTCCTGTCTTTTATATGAGATTATCCATTCTGGACCAATGCATGTTGCTAACCGCAGTCTCTGCTAACTCAAAAGTCGTCCGGTACGATTGAAATTGCACATGGCGGTTCACTGCGTACAGTTTTTTTGGTGCAACCAGGAAAAGTGCCAATGATTCATTATATACGTATGTGTCAATCTGTTTAGCTTTTTGGATTAAATCGTCCGGGACGGTCTGAGCAGCCATTTTGGCGAATAATCGGTCAAATGTAGGTAAAGGTGGACCTGTACGATAGGAACCGTCAAATCCGAAAAACTCCCGATGGATAAATGCAGGTGTTCCTTCAGAAAAGCTAGCAAATACATCTGCAAGCATTATGTCCCAATTAGGGTGCAATTTCTTCTCTGCTGATACACGAAGCCAGCTGTTCTTGTTATACTCGGGGATGATTTTTATCTTTACGCCAATATCTAAAGTATTCTCTATATCATATCCAATCAATCTTGCTGCGTCAGTATATCTTTCAGTAGCGGCAATCTCCAATTTTCTGCCGGATGGCCAGCTGCCGGCTTCTTTAAATAATTGCCTCGCTTTGGCAGGATTATATGGCTTTGGCTCGAGGTCTTCTGGGAAATCCTTTGCCCACGAAGGTGTCATGGCGGCGATTGGATTTGCATAGCCCAAGAATCCTTTTTTTATTAAATGGTCCCGATTTACTGATAGATTGAATGCCTCCCTCAAACGCTTGTCATGAAAAGGAATATCTTTCACAAAATGGTTGAATGTGCCGGCCAGAACATGGTTGGCATCCACGGCAATCAGTTTTGCATAAGAGGATGAAATGACTCGAGAGGAAGCGGAGGGAGCTACATCTGTAACGATATCCACTTGACCCTCTGATCGGATGCAAAGCTCCATAGCCTCTGCAGGGGATAGATCATTTCTGAACACAACACGCTGCAAACGCGGTCCCCGTTTTTTGTTCCAATAATGTGGATTGGCCTCCAAGCGTACATATGGCGTCCGGTCTTCGGCTTCGGTAAGCCAAGTACAAGCAAACGGCTTCTTGCTTATAATGGCAATCTGATTATCTATTGAAGAAAACCCTTCTGTTAATACAAATGGTGCGGTACCCCACGGGCCCGGAGCGTCAAGGACTCACCAATGACCTTCCCCACTTCCGTTACGGGCATATCCGAATCCAATAGAATTCCAAAAAAGCTCATTTCCGATATGAAAAGCGCGCATTTTACTGACAGCTAAACCATCAGGAGATGGAAAAATGAAATGAACCGTATCGTTATCAATTACTTCACACCGTGTATCCTCGTGGAAATTCAACCAGGTACCGGGTGGGTGCGGCGCTGTCCAACGCTGGAGTTCCTCAAAGTTTTCTTTCACATGTTTTGAGGTAAAGCGAGTTCCGTCATGGAAGAAAACATCTTTTCTCAATCGCAATTCAAGTGTATAAGGATTCAACCAATTTGCTTCTGTTGCTAATGATGGTACGATATTCCCTTGTGGATTTGCCCGAACTGGTTCCTCCATCGTGTTAAACAAAACAAACAGCCAATTTAGCGGAGAAGGGTCAACTACATAAATCATCCCCGCAGGAATTTGATCCGGTACAGCATCGAGCTCATTCATTTCTTATCCTCCTTATTTCCGGGGTATCGAGAGTATGCTTAACACCACATAAGCCTGCAGGAAAATAAGTCCGGCAGGCAGTTCTTTTTATAGATTGCTCATTAACCTTTTTAGAATTTTTTCATAATCATCTCTGTCAATGCCAGGAGCAAATTCTTCAGGCTTTTCTTCAAAGTCAGGAACAGGTGCTCCTTCCGGCATTCCGTCAATCACCCTTAATGGCTCGCCGGTTTCAGGATTCCTGCCTTTCCAAATCATGCTGATGTCTCGATACTCAGGTTCACCCCATGTGTAAAGAACATTGTACAAGCCTTGATCCATGAATTTTTTAGCCGCATCAAATTTGTAGTTATCAGGTCTTGGAACGGGCATCATTTTTCCGACATCAACGCCGGTCGCTACTTCAAGGGCTTTGGCATATGCGAGGATATGTGTGCCGCCGCGAACCAAGAGGTATCCTGTCAGTTCCCTTACGGTAGGGTTATCGGTCATTTCATAAACCCGCATTTTATGAGTCCGCGCGCCGATTTCCAACAGATAGTTAGCCAGTAAATCCGCAACTAAAACTCCTGTATTATTAACATACTCTCCGTTCCATGGCCTGCCCATCGAATCACCGGGATAAGCTGTTTGAGCAGTTGTCGTATAGTAGAGAGAATATCGTTTGTCTAAGCCCTCTTGCAGGGGTGCTGTGTCTGGATCTCCCGGGTAAGTTTCTCCATATGATAGGAGATTAATCGTATTGGCGACGAGTTCCACATGCCCGAACTCTTCGGCAGTTATGCTCGCTACTAAATCATAAAACGGTTTTAATTTTTTCTTGCCCCGAAAGTTAAAGGATTGAAACATATAGTTATTCAGCGTCGACATTTCCCCGAATTTTCCGCCCATTAATTCTTGTACGTAAGACGCTGCATTCAAATCACCATGTTCCGGTCTTGGTAGCTCAATTTGGATTCTGTTGACGCGTTTAATCATGTAATCCCCCCGATATATTAGGTTACGCCTACATCAATCATTATGTCGGGGGAAGTTTGTATTATTCCATTTTTAGTTTAGGATTAGGAACAACCCAGATGATTTGCTGGGTTCGAATGAAAAAAGAATTGCCTCCCATTTCAACGACAATATGATCCGGCTGTACATTCTTTAAGGTTCCTCGTACAGAACCGCGTGTTGTTTGAACGGCAACCTTTGCACCTACAATTGACGATAAAGTTTGAAAAACGTATGGATCACTCAGGTTCCAGGTAGTATCATTCATGTTAACCGCTCCTCTATATTTCTTTTGCTCGGTGCATTATATGACAGTTGTGCATCATTGGGGATTTGTCTAGTTCAAATTCATAAAAAGGAATCAAGCCCCTGAGAATTAGAAAGCAAGAATGTGAATGTCATAATCCTTTTGTGATGGTATAAATGAAGAGTAAGGGGAGGTGCGGAATGCACACTTTGGATGAGGAATTACTTTGGGATGCTATAAGATCCTGTGATAAAACCTATGACGGTGTCTTTTTTTATGCTGTGAAGAGCACGAGTATTTTTTGCAGGCCTTCCTGTAAATCAAGAACGCCTCTTAAAAGTAATGTGCGTTATTTTTCACTTTCTAGTTTGGCGATAGAAGAAGGGTTTCGCCCATGCAAACGCTGCAGGCCGGATTTGGTACACCCTTATGAAGAAGCTGCCGTCGAAGCGGCTAAGACAATGATTGAACGCGAATACACTGCATCCATTACCCTGGATCGCCTTGCTATAAGGGTTGGGATGAGCAAGTACCATCTTCAACGGGTATTTAAAAGGAAAATAGGCGTTTCTCCACTAGCATATCTGACAAACAAAAGGATGTCGCAAGCAGGGGAATTGCTTTTGAATCATACCGATACAGTCACAGAAATTGCCCTTTCTTTAGGATACAATAGCTCATCTCATTTCTCGGTTGCATTTAAAAACCATTTTGGCTGCTCCCCGACTGAATATAGAAATAAACATAAAGAAGAAATCCGCAATTGACATTCGATGGAGGTTCTCACATGACATATACAACCTATTATGAATCACCCATTGGAAGTCTTGAGATTAAAGGAACAGAAGAAGCGATCACATCGATTCTGTTCAGTGAAAACTGTAATGCAGTGAAGGATGATACTCCCATACTCAGGGAGTGCTATAACCAAATAGATGAATATTTTAAAGGCTTGCGTAAAGAGTTTACATTCAAATATATGACCAATGGCACTGCCTTTCAAAATAAGGTATGGGCCGAATTAGCAAGGGTACCTTACGGGGAAACTGTTTCCTATAAAGAAATCGCCACCTCCATCGAAAATGCTAAAGCAATCAGGGCAGTGGGTGCTACGAATGGAAGAAATAGGTTAATGATCGTCATCCCATGCCATAGAATTATTGGCTCTAACGGCGGATTAACCGGCTATGCTGGAGGTTTGTGGCGAAAAGAGTGGCTGCTTCAGCATGAAGGTAGTTTTCGCGAGTAAATTCCCACACAAAAAAACAGGCGAATCCAGCCTGTTTTTTTGCAATCGTGTAAAAAAGGTGTATCCAAACCGGGACATTTATCATCCAAATCTAATCAGCACTACTAAATAACATTACCTTCCGTGGGAATTGGATGTTCTTTTAACATCTTGGCGAAATGAATTAAGTTATAGGCCATTATTTTCACATGCTGCATCGTATATTCATTTTCGTATCCTTTGGCTTCAATGAAGGATGGACCGGGTCCAGCTTCTCCCACCCAATATGTATCGACATTTGGCGGGATGGTAAACCCGATATGCGATAAGGAATATAGGATATAACTGGAAACGTTCTTAGCACCGTCTTCATTGCCGGTGACAACGACACCGCCTACTTTGTTGTAAAAAATATATTGTCCTTTTTCATTGGTCAAGCTGCTTCCGCCATACAGTCTCTCGATCGTTTGTGTAGCAATACTGCTTTGTACCCCGAGCCATATAGGCGATCCGATAATTAGGATGTCCGCTTCTTTCACTTTCTCAAAAATCTCGGGCCACTGGTCTTTATCACTGACAGCCTCAGCTGTAATTCCATAATCAATCGTGAAATCGGCCATTGTTAAAACTTCTGTCGTTACGCCATTATCTTCGAAAATAGTGATGGCTTCATTAATAAGCGCGCGCGTATTCGATACCTGCGGGCTTTTGTTTAACGTGCAATTTAGCACAAGAGCCTTAAGGGTCATGGGCATTTTCACTCCTTCAGTGGGTATACCCTTTATCTTTCCCTATTGTTGGTTCTCAAAAACTTTACATGTAAAAAGGCCATGCCCTCTCAAAGCGGGCATGGCCATTAACTGAAACTATGAAACTTTCACATCAGTTTCCTCTATTGCCGGAACTTCGCCACTCAATCGACTGAGCGTCATTCCAATCAAGGTCCCTACTATTGCTGGCACAATCCATTCCAATCCTACTGATGAGAAAGGAAGGATATCACTCATGGTTTGCAGTGGTCCTAATTTCAATCCGAACGCGCTCAATCCGTCCATCACGGCAAAGACACCGGTAAACAACATCGCACTGCCATATACTTTTTTAGAACCCTTAAAGTAACGGTTGAAGAATGTTAAGCCGATTAACACGATGGTTAACGGATAAGCCGTAACAAGGAACGGTACAGATACTTTAAGAATTTGGGCTAAGCCCAGGTTCGAAAGCGTGAAGCCAACAAGCGTAACGGCGAGAACAACTGCTTTATAGCTTGCTTTTGGAATGAGGTTTGAAAAATACTGGCCGCACGCTGTGGTTAACCCGACAACGGTCGTGAAGCAAGCCAATGTGAAGATAAAACCAAGCAGTGTTGTCCCGCTTTGTCCCAATAATAGCGTAGCAGAAGCTGACAGGATTTCGGTTCCATTTTCAAACGAACCAGTTGCCGCCATCTTGCCGCCTATTAATCCAAGACTGATATATACCAGTGAAAGCAGGACCCCGGCGATGACTCCAGCTTTTAACGTATAGTTTGTTAATTGCTTTCTGTCGCGCACGCCTCTTTGTTGAATGGAAGTCAATATGACGATTCCGAAGGCCAAAGCTGCCAGGGCATCCATCGTATTGTAACCTTCAATAAAACCTTTGGAAAAGGCTCCGGCTTCATATGCAGCAGTTGGTGATTGCAGTGGAGAATCTAATTTTACAAACCCTGCCACACACAAGACGACCATTGCTAAAAGCAGGGCAGGGGTGATCCAACGCCCCATATACCTTTCCATTTTGGATGGGTTTAAACTGATGATAAATGAAAGCCCAAAGAAAACAGCCGTGAACAAAAGTAAGAATAAAGATGAGTTCATTGATTCGCCAAGGAAAGGTGTAACACCCATCTCATAAGCGACATTGGCGTTCCTCGGAATAGCCAGAAAAGGTCCAATGCTTAAATAAATAACGACCATAAAGATTGTGCTGAATACGGGATGAACACGGTTGCCGATCGTTTGAACGCCGCCTTTTACAAGTGAGACAGCCAGCAACACGGCGAATGGCAACCCGACGCCAGTCAGGATAAATCCAGCCATCGCAAGCCAGTATGAAGTGCCGGATTCGGCTCCCAAAAAAGGCGGGAAAATTAGATTTCCGGCACCAAAAAACATCGAAAATAACATTAAGCCAATAAATAAGGTGTCCATTTTTCTCATTACAATCTCTCCTTTATTATTATATAAAAATAAAAAAACCCATCCCCATATATAGGGACGAGTTTGCGCTCGCGTTACCACCCTTATTCCGCAGCATAATAAAAAAAGACGCACGGCTCTCAGTCAACGTACCATCATACGTGATCCAAAGTAACGGCGGAAAACCCGTCAAAGCTTACTAATTTCAGCTTTGCATCTCAGAGATGATCTTCGGATAAGTCCTGGACACCGGCTTCCACCAACACACCGATTCTCTTTGGAACAGGGGTCTTATCGTACTCTTCTCGTCATTGATTTTTGTTATTACAGATAATCTATCAGAGAAAAAAAGTTATGTCAATATATTTTGACAGTTTACATTATTCAATTATTATTTAACGGTATTGGCATATAATGGGCGGTGTTTTTTTGTGTGTTTAGATGTTTTATATGTTAATAGCTGTTAAAATCCAACTATATACACAAAAATATGGAGGGTATGAACGTGACACAAGAGAATAAGCTTGGATTGCTGGTTGACGTTGAAACGACAGGGTTAGGCCCGGCAACTGATGAAATCATTGAACTGGCTGTGAAACAATTTTCCTTTCAACCAGATACAGGAGAAATTTTAGAGATTATTAATCAGGATACATTCTTAAGAGAACCGAGTTCCCATACAGCAAGGAGAAACTATGATAATGCCTATCAAATCCACGGAATCCCTTTCGAATTAGTGGAAGGCAAAAGCTTTCTGGACGAAAACATCAAAGCCTACTTTAATCAAACTGACGCTGTTTTTGCCCATAACGCCTCTTTTGACCGCAGTTTTCTCTACCATATGTATCCGGAAATAAATGATGCCAAATGGTATTGCACGATGAGAAATATTCCGTGGAAAAGCTATGGCTTTGCGAATGGCAAGCTTCTTACGCTGCTGCAATCACATAATATAACCAATTACCAATCACACAGAGCCATGGATGATATTACATACCTAATGGAATTGCTCAAACAAACCAATCCACAGGGAGATCCTTATCTTAAAGAAGTGCTTGCATATGGCCATATGAGAAGATACCAGCCAGCAGCAAAACGAGAGGGCTGGAAGAAAAGAAAAGCTTAAATTTTAATAGTTAGTTAAACAAGAAGTGAATCCCATTTCCTTTCGATACAACGGAATATTTGTCGTTGCCGGAAGCTTATATAGAGCGGCTGGTATTGCAAAAAAGAATCCGGGCCGTCCATGATGGGAAGTACGTATATAATTACATTTAGACAAAACTATGTTAGTCCCTTTAATAACTTTTGAACACATTCATGTGTATGGGTTTTTAAAGGGATTTTTTTTTATCTTTTTTTAGAGAAGAGTAGTATAACCAGTTACAGAATTTATTCTAAAGTCTCAACTTCCTTAGATAAAAAAGAACACATTAAAATAAGACTGAAAATTACAAAAACAAAGGATTTTATTATAAATACATTTTTTTTTTATATCTGTATGATGAAGAAAGTCTCTTAACAGGTTTTTTTATAATGGGTAATTGATGGGAAGTGAGTTTGTAAATGTACATTTCGTTTGTCAATTGTCATTAAAATTATGGGAGGTATTAAATTGGACAAAAAAAATCTATTGGGTTCATTGTTAAAGTACTTGTGAGCCTAGTTTTTTTACGAAAAAAACCAAGGGAAACAGCAATACGATGTTTGGTATAAAATCAAGTTTATCTACTTCTCTAATGGGTGATAAAAGTGAATTAGAAAATAGGAGGAATCATTATGAAAAGGGTGTTAGGAATACTCATAGCAATCATCCTTTTTGCAAGCACCATTAACATATCTATGAATGTTCGTGCTGCAGATCCAACTATGGATGGTCACGGATTGCTGGGTGAATTCTTTAAAGTTGAAAAAAACCCTGATAATCGAAGTGATATTAATGTATTTAACTTCAATGATAAGCGAGGAGAAAGAGCCGTTGCAAATTTAAATGGTGATTCTTTTATCGACATTTTTAATGAATTTTCAGGAACACCCGATTATAATACTGCTCGTTTTACAGGTACCATAGTACCAGAATTTACAGAAGATTATACCTTCTCTATGGAGGGCGATGATGGATTCAGACTCTGGATTAACGGAGAATTGATTATAGACTTTTGGAAGCAAGAATGGGAGAAAGAACAAGTTAGTACTCCAGTTTCTTTGGAAGCAGGAAAACATTATGATATCAAAGTTGAATATTTACAAGGATGGGGCGGTTCTTGGCTTCGTATGAAATGGGAAAGTGCAAGTCAGGGTAAAGAAGTCGTGCCAGAATCAGCACTTTTCATGCCGATAGAGAAAATTATTACAACTAAAAAAGGTGAATTGACAGCAGAAGTTCAAAAGATAGATTATTTATTAGAAAATTTTGCAGATAAAGTAAAAGAAAGCGCTTTAAAAGACTTAAATGCAACAAAAATAACTGCAGAAGAATTGCTTAACACGATTGATGATCAAGAGGTTAGTGATCGCAAAAGGTCAGAATTATTAATAGAGGAAGCCGAGACCGTATCGATTGCTCGTTCCGATTTTATGAAAGAAATGGGAGTCACAAGTTCTTCTGTTTCTGACAAATTTAACAACCCATTATATCAAGGACAGGACCCGTTTGTAACTTATAAAGACGGATTTTATTACTTTGTATCTTCTAGTAACTTAGACTCTAACAATAAAGTTTATGTATCCAAATCGCGTACCCTGACAGACCAAGGGGAAAAGGTAATGGTATATGATTCCCAAGGAACACAAACTCGTATTTTTGCTCCAGAAATCTTCTTCTTTGATGGCAAATGGTATATTTATTACTGTGCTGACTTAAAAGAATACGGTTACAAACATATGGGAACGGTTTTGGAATCGGTTACCGATGACCCACAAGGGGAATATGAAGATAAAGGTGCCTTATATTTAGGTGAAAATGGTGAGTATAAACAAGCAAACGATTTAACGGTATTTGACTATAATGGACAACTATATGCTGTATGGGGTACCTTAGGCTTCGGAGAACCGATCGGGCCGGCAATTGCTCCAATGGATAACCCTTATACGATTACAGCAGATCGCTCTTTCTTACCAGGTGGCGGCGGGGAAGGTCCTCGTGTATTACAAAAGGATGGAAAAGTATTTATCACAATGTCAGAAGGTAACTTTGCAGGAAATGATTATCGTTTATCTTATTTTACGAATACAGATGGGGATATCTTAAACCCAGATTCTTGGACCCGTACAAATGATGTTTTCGTTGCTACCAGTGATGTATCTGGTCCTGCCAGAGCAGGTTTTGTAAAATCAGCAGATGGTTTGGAAGATTGGATGATTTATCATTCACGTGTATATCAAGATACTGAAATTAACGGGTGGCGCCAAGTTAATCTAAAGAAATTCGGTTGGAATGAAGATGGAACACCTAATTTTGGCGAACCTGTTTCTCCATATGAATGGCAAGAATTGCCTTCAGGTGATTTAGGACAAGGTGATATGTATCAAGCAGAAGATGCAATTCACTATGGTGCTATTACAAAAGACAATAGCCATGCAAATTATCAAGGAACTGGTTATATTAACTTGCCAAAAGAACCTGGTGCTGAAGCAAGTTTTGTCGTAAATACAGAAGAAGCTGGTGATCATATCGTAGGTATGAGATATGCCTATGGTGTACAAGTGGATGGGGAATCTACAAATAGACCTAGGACACAATTGCCTGCAAGAGCAAAAATCAATGTATATGTAAATGGTAAACATGTAAAGACAATTACACCTGATAAAACAGCAATCAGCTGGGATGAATGGTTTACGGCTTCTGAACGTTTGGGCTTAAAAGCAGGTAAAAACGTAATTAGTTATCGTATTGATAATGGTAGTATTGGTAATGTGAATTTGGACCATTTAACTATGTATAAAGCAGATGTACCAAATCCAATTGCTCCAACAGTAACTGCAACGAATTTAACTATGGACTCAAAAGCATTCGTAAATGTAGGAGAAACGTTGCGATTGAATGCAACTGTAGAGCCAGCAAATTATACAAATACAATCAATTGGACATCCGACAATACAGAGGTTGCAGTTGTAAATTCGAAAGGTGTGGTAACTGGAAAAGCAGTAGGAACCGCTACTATTAAAGCAACCATCGATGGTCATGAAGTATCTAGTGTCGTAACTGTTCAAAAACCATCGACTGGTACTTCCCTAGAGATCATGGGCAAAGATGGAGCTGCGGAAATTCGTACAAAAGGTGGAACACTTCAATTAACAGCGGAAGTTCTACCGAATAATGCGACTGATAAGTCAGTAACATGGTCGATCGAAAGCGGAGAAGAAGTCGCTAGTGTATCCGAAACAGGCCTAGTAACTGCAAAAGAAAAGGGTACTGTAGTTGTAAAAGCCACATTGGTAAGTAACCCTGAAATAACTGATACTTATACAGTAAAGGTTGTAGGACTAGATTCTGTTACCTTAGAGGCGAAGCAATCGACACTGTTCCGGACCGAGACGACAGACTTAAATATCAGCGGCAAATATAGTAATGGGGAAGCAGCTGATTTAAACGAAGCAACAATTGAGTATGTGAGCAACAACGAGGAAGTTATTTCGGTAGCGGATGGAGTCATCACTGCTCATGATCCAGGAACAGCAATCGTCTATGTAAAGGTTAGCTTGAATGGTTATACCGTTACCTCGAATCTGTTGACGGTAGTGGTTACAACGAGTATTGAATCGATTGAACAACTTGTTGGTAGGTATGCGGATGATGGTGCAATCGATCATCCATTAGCAAGCCAATTAAGCAAGCATCTAGACCAAGCCAAACATCAACTCGATAAAGGCCACGACAAGCAAGCAGTCAAGAAACTGAACGACTTCCTGAAACATTTAAACAACAAGGGAATGGACAAATTTATTGAGGATGATGTAAAGGAAAATCTGAATGCTGATGCGAATGCTTTACTAAAAACATGGGAAGAGAATTTGTATCATAGATAAACGAGAAAAGAAGAAATAAAGTAACTCCTACTTAAAATAAGCTATAATTGGCTCTATAATGATAATAGTCGGAGTGACGAAATAAGTGTATTTAACAATGAATGATGCTCCTGCTTTAGCGTCAGCCACTGTAGGAATTGCGATGGGAGGAGCAGGAACCGATACAGCTCTTGAAACAGCTGATATTGCCCTGATGGGTGATGATCTGAGAAAACTTCCGTTTACTGTAAAACTTAGTCGAAAAGCATTGAATTCATTAAACAAAACATCAGCTTTTCGATTGGGATTAAGCTACTCGCTCTTGTATTGGTAATCCCAGGTTGGTTAACACTTTGGATTGCGATATTTGCTGATATGGGAGCGACTCTGTTGGTCACTCTCATAGTTTTCGGCTACTCAAGGTCAAAGATTAAGAGTGAAAAATAAGGACTTCTCACAATTGTGAGGGGTCCTTATTAATTTTCTGTAAGTACTAGCAGGAGTGGTGGGATATTTTGACAGGTAATCCAAGTGAATATAAATCTACAAGACTCTAGTTATTAAATAATTTGTTTTTCGGAGGTTAGTTGATTTTAGAATATGAAAAAAGTAGTAGTAAATAAGGTGTATTCATACAAAAAAGGACCGAGCATGGTCCTTTTCTTTTCCTCTGGTTACATATCGGTGAGATAACCATTCATGAAAACGCTCTTTGAAAAAACCAAACCAGTCCAAAAGCTAAAATAGCTACCAGCTGCTATTACCACTCCAATTGCCCCGAGTCCACCTGTCAAAAATCCTGAAACCAGACCTGTTCGACGTCCATAGCGTTGAGAAAGCCTTCCCACTATGAAAGCAGCTAAAGCTGACCCTAATGTAAATAAAGCAGCTGGTAGTCCTGTTACTGCATCTGTTCCAATCATTTGCTGTGCAAGTAGTGCACCTACAGTAATTCCAGCGGCTAATCCAGCCCCACCAAAGATTTGTGATATACTCACAATGATTAGTGTCCGCTTGTATAACCTTTTTAGTTCTTCTTGAGAAATGTCGTAACTATGGTTCAATTCATACGTATTACCCGACATGGTTAAATACCTTAGTTTGAAAATTCATTTTCAAATCCCACAGGTTGTTTTTAATGTTCTACTTTATTGGCGTGGTGCAAACAACATCACTGAAACCCCCACTAAGCAAATTCCTGCACCTATCCAATCGTAAAAATCAGGAGTTTTTTTATCAATACTCCATCCCCATAGTACAGAAAGGACGATAAACACCCCGCCATAGGCGGCATAAACTCTACCGAATGATGGGAACGTTTGAAATGTGGCAATAACTCCATATAAAGCTAAGGATACACCTCCAAGGATACCCCACAAAAACGGTTTAGCCTCTCTAAGCCATAGCCAAATCAAATAACCCCCGCCAATTTCAGCTATTCCCGCAAGTATAAACAAGACAATTGCATAAAAAATTATAATCACTTCCTAAAACACTTTTTTAATGACACTTTCATTTAGACGAGGCCTTATTACCGAATGTGGTTTGCATAAGGATCGTATATTCCCGTAATCAATAAAATACTTAATGATAGCATTATTGATCCTGCTAGTAATAAACCATTGCCAACAATCTTACCGTTCTTTTTGCGTGAAAGTATACCCGAAATAATAAAAATGATTCCAATAGGGAGTAACAGAAGTCCCAATCCAATATTCAAGTTATTTCACTCCTTTTAGAGCTAAAGTAAATGAATCCCCAATCTATATCCCAGCTAACTTCAATGCGTCCTTCTAAATCATCACCAACGGAGATAAGGGAGGACGAAATTACAGCTGATTAGTGATGAATTCAGCGTCCTCCCCGACCCCCAGAAGAAGTGCAGAGCCTCTCTTGTGCTGCCAAGGCTGTCCAAGGAAGTATAATCCTTTGATATTCGTCATTCCTCGGTTATGTATTGGATTGCCTGTTTTATCACAAACTGTAGGGATTTGAATCCAATCATAATTGGAGGAAAAGCCTGTTGCCCATATCACATTTTGTACCTCAAGCTCATGTTGATCTCGAAATTGAATGATGTTTCCAATACAATCTTTCGTTCTGGGATGAAGGGTGATCTTCTTTTCATTCAAAAATTGCTTTAAGTTGTATCCGAAAATCGGATCTCCTTTACTTCTTATTTTTCTACCTATAAAGGAATTTCTCTTCGCTTTTAATATCCCCATGCGATCAAACCACCAGAATATGCTATGTCCTAAAAAGGATAATGGTAAATATCGAATGTTTTCGCTTACAGATAAGTGCACTTCTTTTGTTTTGGTGAGTTCCACTGCAATTTGTGCACCTGAATTTCCTCCGCCGATCACAAGAACGTTCCCATCTTTTAATTGTGAAGGGTTATGATAATCAGAGGAATGAAGCTGACACACATCTTTTGATAGTTTCTTAGAGATCAGAGGGATAGCGGGTGTCTGAAAGGGGCCTGTCGCTACGATGACTTCTTTCGTATGCAAGGTACCTTTGCTGCTTTCAATGGAAAAAGTCTCTCCTTCTTTTCTAAGAGATAAGACTTCTGTTTCCAATTGAATCGGTAAATCAAATGTATAAGCATACTGTTCAAGATAATCGGCTACCTCGTCTTTGGATGGCAATCCGTTTAGGTTTCCACCCATTTTCAAGCCAGGTAGGGAACTATAAGATCGTGGTGTAAATAAAATTAGGGAATCATAACGATATCTCCACACATCCCCAACCCTTTTTCCTTGATCAAGGATTAGAAATCGTTTGCTTGTTTTGGAAAGTTGGTATCCCATCGATAAACCAGCTTGACCAACTCCAATAATAATCACATCGAAATTCATAATATTCCCTCTTTCATATGGGTATATATTCATACTCTCAAAGAAATCCCTTCCCGTCTATTACTTTCAGATCCTCTAAATAATTTCAGAAATGAAAATGGAATTTCCTGAATCTGAATATAAAGGCGAGTTTGTTTTTATGATAATTGGAAAGAAACGAGAAAAGAAGATTTAAAGTAACTCTGCTAAAATAAGCTATAATAGGCTCTATCAATATGGAGTAGGAGTGACGAAATAAGTGTATTTAACAATAGAAGAAACGGCTGATTATTTATCGGTATCTGTACCATATGTGGCGAATTTAATTTCACAAGGAAAAATACGAGTTTTGTATGACAGTGAGGGTGTAGTATTGGTCTACAAGGAACAGTTCAAGACACATTTTGAACAGCTCGAGAAATATAAAATGTTAGTAAGGGAACTGGCGGATGAACCAATCCCAGAAGATCTAGATGTAAAGGATGAAGATTAAGTTCTACCGACCGAAAAAATAAAAACATAACGAATCTATTTATTAAGGGATGGCAGTCAAAGGACTGTCATCTTTTTTAAAGCTTTGATAAGAATCCAACCTTTTTATGAAATGTACAGTGGATCTTGCCAGATGTCCCCCCGGTTCTCTTCCGCACGATAAAATTCTTTTCTCCATTAACGTTTCTTATTCAGTATTCAGGGTAAATAATTAAATGAAAAATATGGATTTATATGAAAAGTATGGTTTAAGAAATTTATAATTTAATCGTATATTAATATTTTTGCAATATATTAATATTAAGTTCAGAAAATGTAAACTGTTTGAAATAACTGAAGGGAAATAGTTTGTTAAAATAATATGTTAGTGATTATAAAATTTTTCAAGAAAATGAATGTGTTACTTCTTTTCTTATTGCATAAACATTACTTTCAAATCTTTTTTACGGCGGAGGACAAAGATGAATTTAGAAAATACGTTGATTACTAAGAAGTTTCATGAAACATTGTTGGAAGATGATAACTCGGCCAATCCCATTCAATTGCTTGGCGAAGATTTCTTAGAGGAACAGAAGAAAGAGGATAAGGAACTATCGCCTATTCGATTTGCGCAAGGCGAGGTTTATTTTGCTCTTAAAGATTATGAGACTGCTATTTTTAAATGGAATAATGTCACGGGAGAATTAGAACCTTGGGCTAAAAAGAATACGGCTGACGCTTATTATGAGCTGGGCAACTTGCCTGCGGCTGAAGAAACATATAAGTCGACTGCGGCTGAAAGCCTGGTTCTGAAGTCAGAGGTGACCTTGCAGCTATTTTCCTTATACATAGAAGAGGAAAAGTTTGACCTTGCCTCCCGTACAATTAAGGACGCGATTTCCTTCTACCCTGATTATCCCAATGTTACAGATATAGGGCGTTCCTTTTTTGAAGAAAAGCAGGATTACAGCAGTGCCGTAGATTTGGCGGTAAACGAGAGTATTCGCACAGAATCACTGCAATGGTTCGATGTTTTGCAGGATTATGTGGATAAAGGCTTTACACAAGAAATGCCTCCGGATTATTTCACTGAGCTGCTGCGAACGATTTACAGAGTGGATCAAGCCCGGTTTGAGAGGCTTGTACTATCGCTTTGGGACGTTTATAAAAAGCAAAAAGCCTATTTTTCTTGGTTGACATCCATCAATCGCTTCTTTTCGGAAGTGGAAGTCGGACCTTACGACACATTTCATGGACTGTCTGCTGCTTATAAAGATACGTACCTTGAATTGCTGCACAAGAAGTATTTCGTAACAGAATTACAGAAAATTGTTCCACAGCTGCTCTCGAATTGGCTGAAGCTTGCGGATCAATCTCATGCTCTGTTTGCATCTGCGGCCGTGTTGTCCTGGAGCGAAATATTCCCCGAAAGCATTCATTCACTGTCTGTGAGTGATGCGGAAAATCTGCTGTTGAATTCCAAAAATCATAGCGATTTATTAGCGGAAAGCAGTGCTTTGTTCCAAGACATCTCAGAATGGGCTGAACAGAACCAATTGGAAACCGGCGTTAAAAACAAATGGATGATCCGTGAACTTATGGATTTACAAACACAGCGCCTGCTAATTGCAGGGACAGGCGGATCAGGGAAATCATCATTTCTGAATAACGTGCTCGGTGAGGAGATTGTCAGGGACGGAGCCTCGGCCTTTATCATCGTAAAGGACAGTGAACATACGGAAATTACAGAGATTGCCGATAGCGAACTTAAATCGGTTCCGGATCTTGAAAGCATAGCCTTAAATCGACGCCAAAGAGAGTCGCTGTTTGAAGTTAAATTCCCGTCAGCTTTTTTACAGAAACGTGGGCTGTCGTTCATTGATACTCCTGGCCTGAACGGAAGCCAGCCGGTAAGGAATGAGGTCTTCAACCTGTTGCATGCTGCCGACGGCCTCATCTTTGTACTCGATGCGAACGCACCGTTTACCGAGAGGGAGCGGGATATGCTTCTTGATATAAAAAGGCATTCGCCGTACATGCAAGTCCATTTTCTGTTAAATAAGATCGATAAAATCAATCATGAAGAAGACGCAATTCGAATCCTTGAAGATACGACTGAAAGAATCCAATCATATTTTCCTCACTCCAAGGTATTTGCGTTTTCCGCTCATTATAACACCGACAAGCAGCTGAGCGATTTAGCTGAATTTCTAACGCTGAACTTCCATGCGAGCTTGGAAGAAGAACGGGCTGAAAAGCTTTTGTATTTTATCCGTAAAACCTTGACTTCACTGTTGGAAAGACGGCTGGACATGGAAAATAAATTGGTCGAATCCATCAACTGGAATGAGGAAATGACCGTCAAGCTAAACGGTGCCATTAATCAGGTCAATGATTTAGAGAAAGAAAAGACGAAGGATATTAAAACCAAGTACCGCCTGCTTAAAGAAGGCGTGAAAAACGATCTGTCTTCCAATATTCCCGAGATCCTGCGCGGGTGCTCTGAACTGCTCCAGGAAGACAGCGACTTCCGCAGGATCCATATTGACTTGAACGAAGTCATGAATGAGAGGATTCGGGAGTATATAGACCATACCGTCCTGCCGAAGTTCCATTCGTCCCTTCAGGAATGGATTTCGGATTCACAAGAGGAATTTAGCCAGAGTCAATATTATCTGGAAGAAATGAGCAATGGTTTTAATGCGATGTATGGGGACGAGAGGATGCAATTGGAATGCGACTTTAAGGTGCTCGACGATTGGCGCCGTGATGCCGATCGCATGACGAGCGGGCTAATTATTGATGATGTCAATATTCTGATGCGTCATACTCCTTCGCAATTGCTGCTAAAGAGTGCCGGCAAGTTGTTTGGTGGCTTTTCGCAAAATAAAACCGCGCTGTATACAAGATATAAAAAGTTTCTCGAGACTGAGGACTATGATGATGTGGCAGCATCCATCACGCGTAAATTCCTTTCCCAGTTCGAGCTGTTTGAAAAATCGCTGGACCGGGATATTGCATTTTTCTTTAGAAACCCATTAAATATATTGAATCGAGCGGTTGAACAGTCCCATTTGGAGATCGATGATAATAAGGTAGCACTCGATAAAATGAGAGAAAATCCTGAAATATACCGTGATCCAATTACACTGTTTGAAGTGCAGCTTCGCCAATATGAATGGATGTTGAACGCCGGGAAATAAAAAAGTTGAGACAGGCGCCTAATTAGGTGGCCTGTTTTTTGTTTTAAATGCTGTATATTCGTCTATTTCTCTAATAGAAAAAGGTATTTCAAATGATTTATCGAAGTAATATGTCAACGCGTTTTATTCTTGTTAGGAGGAAAGCACATGTCTGAAAATTATCCAATTCTACAAGGTGCCGAGCCTTTTTACTTTGCGGGAAATAAGGTTGGAATCTTGGTCATCCATGGCTTCACGGGGTCTACCCAGAGTATGCGTCCGCTTGGAGAAGCGTATGCAAAGGCCGGCTATACGGTATGCGGACCAAGGCTTAAGGGACATGGAACTCATTACGAGGATATGGAAGGGACGAGTTATCACGACTGGATTGCTTCTGTAGAAGAAGGCTTTCAATGGTTGAAGCAACGATGTGATACCATTTTTGTGACCGGCCTATCAATGGGGGGCACCTTAACTTTATACTTAGCGGAAAATCATCCAGACATAAAAGCTGTCATACCAATTAACGCGGCCATTGATATTCCGAATATGGCAGCGGTGCAGCACTCTGATGTAAGGTACTTGGATGCAATCGGTTCAGACATAAAAAATCCGGATAGTAAAGAGCTTGCATATGAAAAGACACCGATACGATCCGTAAAGGAAATTGTTAAATTAATGAGCGGGGTAAAGGAAAACCTCGATAAAATAGGCTGTCCGGCATTGATCTTTGTTTCAAAGGAAGACCATGTGGTACCGCCAAGCAACTCCCAGGAAATTTATGATGAAATTTCTTCTGAGACAAAGCAACTCTATGATTTAGAAAACAGCTACCATGTTGCGACACTCGATAATGATCAATCTTTCATTATCGAAAAAACTTTGAAATTCATTAAGGAAATATAATGATTTGTAATCTTTTTTAGTGCGATTATTCATCATAATGAAATAATATAAAAATCAGAAGATTAGTATTAAGGCAATTAGGTGTCAATTTTTCTTTCTCTCTAAATTAAAAGGTGATATAATATTTTTACTATTTAAAAATACCGAATTATTAAAAGAATGTATGCGTTATGCATGAGGGGGATATTTATGAAAAAAGTATCATTATTACTGATGGCTATGTTATTTGCCGTTATATTAGCTGCTTGCGGTTCAGAAGAGACAGGCAGTGGCGCAAATGGGGATTCTGGATCAGATAAAAAGACATTAAGAGTCGTAACAGATGCCAATTATTCTCCGTTTGAGTATATGGATGGAGATAAAATTGTCGGATTTGACGTCGATTTTGTTAATGCTGTGGCAAAAGAAGCCGGTTATGAAGTGAAGATTGAAAATGTTGGCTGGGATCCTTTATTCCTGGAAGTGAAGAATAAAAGCGCAGACTTTGGTATGTCTGCGATTACGATAGATAATGATCGGAAACAAACGTATGATTTCTCTGTTCCTTACTTCTTATCAACTAATAAGATCTTAGTGCCAGAAAACAGCGATATCAAATCAGCTGAAGACCTTAAAGGTAAAACCGTGTCAGTACAGAATGCAACCACCGGACAGAAATCTGCTGAAAAATTACTAGGGAAAAACAACAAAAATATCATAAAATTTGAAAATAACAATCTAGCAATTATGGAGCTTACCAGCGGTGGAGCGGATGCGGTCGTTGCTGATAATACAGTCATTGAAGAATATGCGAAGAATAATCCGAAACAAAAATTAAAAGTAATTGAAGATACAGGGGCTTTTGAATCAGAATTTTACGGGCTGATGTTCCCTAAAGATAGCAAAGTCAAGGCTGACTTCGATAAGGCTACCAAAAAGATTATTGAGAACGGCAAGTATGCTGAGATCTATAAGAAGTGGTTCAAAGTTGATCCCGATTTAGAGACATTAAAAGAACAACAATAGAAAAAAGATAAATTGCGTAGCCCTCCAAGTAGTGTTACGCAATTTTTAACAGAGTAGAAAGTATAACTTTTTAACTTAGAGAAGTGTCTAGCTACAGCGCCTAGCCCCGACGCACAGGACGTGCTAGTGCCGACGTTGTCACAGGACGTGACGGATGTTAGCCGATGATCCTTACTAGATTTCCTGCGCGGTTTGTCTTATGCTTGTCGGACTTGCACAGGATGTGCTGACGTCGCGTTTGCCACCGGACGAGGCAGTTCTTAGTTGACGTTCCTTGGTTGTTGAACGCTTACGCTTTTCTTATAATAAGGAGAAAATAAGATGGATTTTCGCTTTGATATTATCATGGAATATGCTCCATACCTGGTGAAGGGGACCTTGCTGACAATTGGGCTTTCTTTAGCAGGAATTGCAATTGGTACCGTGCTTGGTTTGCTGATTGGATTAGGAAAAATGATGCAAAATAAGTTTTTAGCGTTTCCTTTTGAAATATACATAACCATTTTTCGTGGTACCCCATTACTGGTACAGCTCTTGTTAATACATTTTGCAGTTGTACCGTTTTTCATCGACAGTACGAATGGAGTCCTCGCGTCTATTATCACGCTCTCACTTAATGCCGCCGCCTACATCGCCGAGATTTTTCGTGCAGGGATATTATCGATTGATAAAGGGCAGATGGAAGGAGCCCGTTCGCTTGGAATGAATCATCTACAAGCGATGAGATATATTATTTTGCCGCAGGCGTCAAAGAGAATGATTCCGCCGCTCGGAAATGAATTCATCGTATTAGTGAAAGAATCTTCACTCGCTTCCATTGTAGCCGCACCGGAACTTATGTACTGGGGAAAGGCCATGCAAGGACAATATTTCCGCGTCTGGGAGCCGTACTTGACTGCTGCAGTGATTTACTTGCTATTAACAATTACATTAAGCTTCTTATTAACTCGCTTGGAAAGAAGGCTGGCAACTGAATGATAAGGGTAGAGAAACTTAAGAAGACATTTGGAAGTAATGAAGTTTTAAAGGATATTAATATTACGATTCAGCCTCAAGAAGTAGTCGTTGTAATCGGGCCTTCCGGTTCAGGTAAATCCACCTTGTTGAGATGCATTAACCTGCTTGAATCGATTACAGAAGGGCATGTTTACATAGAAGGAAAAGATATTACCGATAAAAAAACGGATATCAATAAAATTAGGGAAGATGTAGGGATGGTATTTCAGCAATTCAACCTATTCCCGCACAAAACAGTCATCGAAAACATCATGCTCTCTCCTTTGAAAGTGAAAAAAGTAAAACCTGAACAGGCTAGGGAAAAGGGAATGGCTTTGCTTCGGAAGGTCGGGCTTGAGGAGAAAGCGAATGTTTATCCCGATTCTCTGTCAGGAGGGCAAAAACAGCGTGTCGCGATCGCAAGGGCACTGGCGATGGAACCGAAGATTATGCTGTTCGATGAGCCGACATCCGCGCTTGATCCGGAAATGGTCGGTGAAGTTCTTGAAGTCATGAAGCAGCTTGCCAAGGAAGGCATGACGATGGTCGTCGTAACCCATGAGATGGGCTTTGCCCGTGAAGTGGGAGACAGGGTCTTCTTTATGGATGGCGGTTATATTGTTGAAGAGAATGTCCCGAAAGAGTTATTTGAAAATCCGCAGCAGGAAAGAACCAAGGCGTTCCTGAGCAAAATTTTATAGAATCGGTTCATTTTTTTATTTAAACGATAGATTAAATTTTCACTGCAAAAAGAGACACCATTTGAGTGTCTCTTTTTCTTTCAATGAAGCTAGCAAACACTTAAGTGAACTTTTGTATCTCTTCATCTTGCTGCAGTTCATCTTCTCCTAATATCCCCATTTCTATAACGTGGTTCCTAGCCACCTCATCCCCCAGTTGATAAATGATAGCGTATATTTTCTTAAGCGCATCATCATATCGATGGTTAGCAGGATCTTTATGATATTCAATATAAGGGATTTGGGCACGTACATATGATTGCATATCGGCGTCATAGCTTTCGGTTAAAAGCGTCTTTAGTTCGTGAAGCTCTTCATCGGTTGCTTCTATTTTAAAGCTTGGATTTTCTTCAATAGCAGGACGGCTCAATACATCACCGCTGACAAGATCCACATAATAGGTTTGCTTCATCGATTTCATTACTTCCACTCCTATCTCTTTTTATTCTTTATTTACCACTATGGACGAGAGATTAACCATTTAATTCCTTATATATTTTGCTTAAAAATTTGCTTAGTTTCTAACTTGCTTGCTTAGGGTAAATGTAATGTAAAGTACGCTACATATAAATGATTAATGGGAGTATTGGATGGAGGGGACGATTTTTGATTACGTTTGAGCATGTAGGAAAGACATATCCAGACGGGTTTAAAGCGCTAAAGGATATAAATTTAACGATTCAAAAAGGGGAATTGATCACATTGATCGGCCCAAGCGGCTGCGGCAAAACGACGACCATGAAAATGATCAATCGCCTGATAGAACCGACACAAGGCTTAATCACAATTGAAGGGGAAGATATTTCAAATAAAAATCCCGTAGAGCTGCGAAGAAGTATTGGCTATGTCATTCAGCAAATCGGATTGCTGCCGCATATGACGATTGCGGAAAATATCTCGCTCGTTCCCAGATTAAAAGGCTGGGAAAAGGAACGCTATCACAACAGGGTCGATGAACTGCTCGATATGGTAGGTCTCGATCCGGAAACATATAAGGAAAGATACCCGGACGAGCTGAGCGGAGGGCAGCAGCAACGAATCGGGGTCATTCGCGCTCTGGCTGCCGAACCGCCGATTGTCCTTATGGATGAGCCATTCAGCGCGCTCGATCCCATCAGCCGGGAACAACTTCAGGATGAACTCGTGAAACTGCAGGAAACCATCAAGAAGACGATTATCTTTGTCACCCATGATATGGATGAGGCCATTAAGATTTCGGACCGGATAGCGATTATGAAAGACGGGGAGATCGTTCAGTTCGACACGCCTGAAAAAATCCTTCGGCATCCTGCTAATGATTATGTAAAAGGGTTCATCGGCGAAGATAGGCTTGAGAATGCCGACTCTTCCGGGGGACCCATTGCAAAGGACTTAATGCTGCGGAAGCCTGTAACGGCAAAGCCGTCCAGAGGCCTTGCTGAAGCTCTCAGCCTTATGAAATCATATCGAGTGGACACCCTGCTTGTAACCGACAATCAGGATCATTTACTCGGAATCGCCACGATAGAAAATGTTAAGCAACACTATCAGGATGAGGAAAAAATAGTAAGCGAGATCATGGAGACAAATGTGAAAACGGTAAATATCGATTCACCCTACTCGGATGTGGCAGAGGTTTTTGCGCGAGATGGCGCTCCTACCATTCCCGTTCTCCAAGATGGAAGGCTGGTCGGTTTAATTACCCGGGGAACAATGATGCGTGGCCTTGCGGGAATGCAACCTGTATTAACGACGGAAGGGGACAGCGATCATGGTTAATTTTTTTCAGGCATTGGCAGAGACTTTCCGCGAACGGTGGCCTGATATTTTAATAGGCTTGCAGGAGCATTTATTTTTGTCGTTAATTTCGATTTTTATAGCGGCGATCGTCGCGATTCCGCTTGGGATATATATTTCAAAGAAAAAGAGAATTGCTGAATCTGTGATTGGGGTTACCGCTATCTTTCAGACTATTCCAAGCCTTGCGCTATTCGGCTTTTTGCTGCCGATATTCGGAATTGGAAGTACGACGGCAATCATAGCTTTAACGATTTATGCATTGCTTCCTATCATTCGTAATACCTACACGGGGATTAACAGTGTGCCGGATTCAACTGTCGAAGCTGGAAGAGGGATGGGGATGACAGAGGGGCAAATCCTGCGGATGATTGAACTGCCGCTTGCTATGCCGATTATCATGTCGGGATTGCGCACGGCTGCCGTGATGACGATTGGGGTCGCTACCTTGGCTGCTTTCATCGGTGCAGGAGGATTAGGAGATCTGATTTATAGAGGTTTATCCTCTACAAGAAATGAACTTGTATTAGCTGGTGCGATACCTGTTGCTATGCTTGCGATCATTTGCGACTGGATTTTAAAGCAAATTGAACTGGCAGCAATGCCAAAGGCAAAGAAAAAGCGTTCCTTTGTCAAAATATCTCTGATTGCTGCACCGGTGGCGGCTGTATTATTAGTGCTTGGCATTAGCGCAAACAGTGGGGCAACGCATGAGGATCAAATCGTGGTTGCCGGTAAGAAATGGACCGAGCAATACATTTTGCCTTATCTGATTGAGGCTTATGTAGAAGACAAAACAGATTACGATGTAAAAGTGGAAGATGGGCTGGGTGAAACGCCAATATTGACGAAAGCGATCCAAAATGGCGATATTGACATGTATATAGAATATACAGGGACAGGATTGCTTACCATCTTAAAAGAAGAATATCAGCCGTCCATGACCGCTGATGAAATATATGAAAAAGTAAAAGAAGGCTATAAGGAAAAATACGAATTGGAATGGCTAAATCCGCTTGGATTTGAGAACACATACGCACTTGCCTTAAATCCGGAAACGGCTAAGAAATTAAATGTCACAACCGCTTCCGAATTGGCCCCTTCAACACCTGAACTGGCATTTGGAGGTTCGGCAGAGTTCTTTGAAAGAGAAGACGGGTTTCCCGCTTTAATTGAAACGTATGATTACCAATTTAAAGAAAAAGATAGCCTTGATCCAAACCTTATGTATACGGCTGTGAGGGAAGGGGACGTTGACATGATCCCGGCGTTTACGACGGATGGTCGGATTACCCGTTTTAATCTAAAAGTGTTAGAGGATGATAAGCGATTCTTCCCGCCTTATTATGCGGCACCGATTGTAAGGGAGGATACTTTGAAGGAGCATCCTGAATTAAAAGGAGTAATGAATTCGCTTGAAGGAAAAATTTCTGAAGAAGACATGGCGGAAATGAACGCAAGAGTTGATTTGGATAAAGAAGAGCCTAAAAAAGTGGCCGTCGAATTCTTGAAGAAAAAAGGTTTAATTGAATAAAATACAAAATAAACGAACCGCCCCAGCAGGATTTTAAGGGGCGGTTCGTTTATTTTGTAAAATGATGCATATTCCACAAGAAAGTCAAGCAATAAGGCATACAATAAGTAAAAAAACACCATCCAAATTTGACGAAAATGTGAAATTAAATTTGACAATTTTGTGAACAAAGTGAATAATATATAAAAAAGGAGGCTTACTAAAATGAAATCATATGCAAAAATGTTAAATGCTGTGAAGTATGTGGGTAGTATTGTACTAACACTTGGAATTATCATTTTCTTGTACGGATTTTTTGTAAGCGATTACAGCGCAGTGACTGGGATTGGCATTGGTACAATTATGGGTGCCGTTTTTATCTTTTTAATGGGCGTGTTCTTTGTGGCAACGGAAGAGATGTTGGAGAAAAGATATAAAGGAATTAACGTAGGTCAATTGAAAGCAAAAAAAGGAGCGCCATTGTAGGCGCTCCTTTTTGATAAAACCAATTACATATCCCATACCATGGCTAGTAATGTTCCGAAGACGGTAACTAGAGCTATGATTAATCCGTAGTAGATGTTCCCATAGATTGCTTTTTTATCCTCGGTTTCACCAGCATGCATAAATACTACAACCTGAACGCCTGCTTGTACGAAGGCTGTTACAAGGAGAATCGTCATGCCTACCACAAATGACATGTCCAGGAAGACAACCGAAAGAGCAACTACAGTCAGGAGCAGCGAGAATACATAACCCATTAATTGTTTAGCCGGGAATAATTCTCTCATGTTTACATCATTCCTTTCAGATAGATGAAGCTGAAGATGAAGATCCATACTACATCTAGGAAATGCCAGTAAAGAGAAAAGATGAATGACTTATTGGCTGTTTCAGGTGTCAATCCGCGCTTTTTCACTTGCAGGACGATAAATAATCCCCAGAATAAACCAACTGTAACGTGCGCTCCATGTGTCCCTAAAGTTGTTAATAGGATTGCTGTGAATGCACTAGTTTGAAGTCCTGCTCCAACGTGAACATAGTGAACGAACTCAAAAATTTCAAATCCTAAGAATCCTAGACCGAGAAGAAGTGTGATAGCAAAGAATGACATCATTGCTTTCTTATTGCCGATACGCATGGCATGGATTCCAAGACCAATGGTAAAACTACTTGTTAAAAGCAAGAATGTTTCAATTAGCACTGGAGTGATTTCGAAAATCTGTGCTCCAGTAGGACCATTACCAGTACGATCAACTAGTGTGAAATATGACGCGAATAGCGTTGCAAAAAGCATGATTTCAGCACCCAGGAAGATCCAAAAACCTAAGATTTTTAAGCGGTTTTCTTCCGTACTATATTCAAGTGGCAGCGAGTGATCAATTTTCATTATTTAGCACCTCGCAATTTTGTTTCTGTCTCTTCAATTTCTTTGACAGAGATGTAATGACCGTGATCTTTCTCGAATGAACGGTGAGCCATACAAGCAAATATACCGATTGTTGTAAGGATTACAAGAGGCCAGATGGCGAATACAAAGGCAAATCCCCATACAAAGAAGATCCCACTCATGATAATCGGCATGCCGCTGTTATTGGGCATATGAATTTTTTCATATTCACCCTTGAATAAAACATGGCCTTTTTTCTTAGAGTCCCAGAACGTTTCAATTGAATTAACTTGAGGCACTTTAGCAAAGTTATATTCGGGTACCGGCGTATGGGTAGCCCACTCTAAAGAACGTGCATCCCATGGATCGGAACCGATATCTCTTGAAGCGTAACGAGTGCTGTAGTAGATGTTGTAGACGATCAATACAAAACCTATTGCCATTACAAGTGCACCGATAAACGAAATCATATTGTAAATTCCAAATCCGGTTGATTCGGAGTATGTGTACATACGGCGCGCTTGACCATCCAAACCAGAGAAAAACATTGGCATGAATGCTAAGAGAGTGCCTGCTGCAATAAGCCATGCAGTCCATTTCCCGATTCTTTCATTCAGCATGAAACCGAACATTTTTGGCCAATAGTAAGTGAGACCGGCCAGCATCGCAAATACAACACCAGGAATGATAACCATGTGGAAGTGAGCTACTAAGAACATCGTATTATGATATTGATAGTCAGCAGCTGACATTCCAAGCATTACCCCGGTAACTCCGCCGAGTGTGAAAAGCGGAATGAAAAGCAATGTATAAAGCATTGGAGTGGTAATCGTAATTTTCCCTTTCCAAAGCGTGAACAACCAGTTGAAAATCTTAACCCCGGTCGGTACGGCAATCGCCATTGTTGTAATCGAGAAGATACTGTTTGTCAGTGCTCCTTGACCCATTGTAAAGAAGTGGTGGGCCCATACCAGGAATGAAAGAAGAGAGATTGCAACCATTGAGTAAACCATTGATTTATAGCCGTATAGGTTACGACGTGCAAAGGTTGAGATAATCTCACTATAAATACCGAATGCCGGCAAAATTAAGATATAAACTTCAGGATGTCCCCAAACCCAGAACAAGTTTGCCCAAAGCATATCCATACCGCCGTTACTTGTTGTAAAGAAGTTTGTCCCGAATAGCCGGTCCATTGTTCCCATTATAAGTAATATTGTTAATACAGGGAACGCGAAAACGATAATAGCATTAGTGATTAAAGCAGACCATGTGAACATTGGCATTTTCATTAATGTCATACCAGGTGCTCTCATTTTAAGAATGGTCGTCATAAAGTTAATACCGGTCATTAATGTACCGATACCAGCAATCTGAACAGCAATCATATAATAATTCGTTCCTACCGATTCACTAAATTCGTTACCTGCCAGTGGGAAATAAGAAGACCAGCCTGCATCAGGAGACCCACCAACTACGAAAGAGATGTTGAATAACATCGCTCCGGCAAAGAATAACCAGAAACTTAGTGCATTCAAGCGTGGGAACGCTACGTCACGCGCTCCAATTTGTAATGGAATAACGAAGTTCATTAAGGCCATAATGAAAGGCATGGCCATAAAGATAATCATAACGACCCCGTGCGTTGTGAAAATTTCATTATAGTGCTGTGCATCCAGCAGCTTGTTTTCAGGCGCGGAAAGCTGGGCACGCATCATAATGGCATCTGCCCCACCGCGGAATAGCATCAGCAAGGCAGATATCAGATACATAATACTGATACGTTTATGGTCTACGGTTGTTAACCATTCACTCCATAAATAACCCCATTTTTTAAAATAGGTTAAGCCGGCGAGTATTGCGAGAACTGTAAGGCCAATGGCAACCATCGATGCGTAAATCGCAGGGCTTGGATGTGGTATGGCGAATCTATCAAAAAATTCCATATATTTGTGACTCCTTTCGGGAAGTATATAACTGTCATGTAAAACTAGTTGTTATCAAAATCAAAAACTATTAATGCTCGTTGTGTTCGAATGTTCATCGGAATCGCTTGATTCATGATCTTCATGCTCATCTGAATCACTAGATTCATGATTTTCATGCTCTGAATGCTTATCTGAATCTTTTGATCCATGATCATGTCCTGTTGGAGGTGGACTGAATTCTAAATGAGTTCCAGTGAACGTCGACCTTCCAAGGTGACCTGGTTCTAATAACTCATCGAATTGTTCTTCAGAAAGAGGTTCAGCGGTTTCTTTCACTTCTTCGACCCATTCGTCATATTCAGCTTGAGGCATAGCTTCGACGTCGAACGTATTTTCAGCGAACCCTTTACCACTGAAGTTTGCATTTCGTCCCATGAATTCCCCTGGAACGTCTGCAGCTAAGTGTAACGTGTTAACCATGTCACTCATCGCGTATTTTTGTCCCCCAAGTTGCGGAATCCAAAAACTAGTAATGGGCCCGTACGAATATAGTTTAAATTCAATTGGGCGGTTTGCTGGAATGTTCAAGTAGTTAACGGTTTCGATTCCTTCTTCCGGATAACTAAAATGCCATTTCCAGTTAGAGGACGAAGCATAGATAACTACAGGCTCTTGATCTTCGTATCCTTGTGGAGTTGCTTCAACTTTATAATTGCTTTGGACTGAAACGAATGAAAGGAAAGCGACGATTAAAACCGGAATCCCGACACAAATCACTTCAACCCACACATTCCCTTCAATGTAAGGCGGTTCATAATCTTCACTTTGTTTAGACGCACGATATTTAAATAACAAATAAATTAGAAGTGCGAAAACAACAATGACGATAATCGACATGAGCCAAATCGATAACATAATGTCATTTGCTTGCGTTTCTGCTTGAGGACCTTTAGGATCTAGGACCAATAATGGGTTATCGCAACCCGTTAGCACTGTGGTAATAGTGAAAAGCATTGATAATAATACCAATCTCATTTTCATAAAATACCCCTTTCTTATTTAATGAAGGAAATTGTAAAATACCAAAACAAAATAATTTTGTTTATTATTTCACAAATGTTCTTTAGAACATAAAATACTAGTTCAGACTTCTAGAACTATCGTATTCATATTAGTACCAATGGGGGTAAAAACACAATTAAAAACATGTACTGTCACAAAAAGTTCATGATTAAGCAGGAATTGGCTGGAAGCGTTTTCTGGAAATGGGTTAATTGCTTGTTTATTCATGAAAATTATGAACACTAATTTTTTATGTCAATATATTATTTTAATATTTATTTTATAAATAAATAGAAGCAGGCACCTTTTAAGGTTGACCTGCTTCTCTAATTTGTCCATTGTCTTTTAACTTGTGTGAGTGCTTTGCTGAAGATAACGTCTTCTGTTTCTTCTGGCCTCGCAATTACATTCGTTTGATAGCTTTTTCCTAAATAATCGATTGTTACAGTCACCTGAACCATGTTGTTCATCCTTTCTCATTTTGCTTACAGATTTTATATACCTCTACTATTAAAGGTGAAACCTATGAATAGGAAAATTTTCTTCCAATTTCCTCCATAACTAGTCAAAGTTTGACTGAAAAAACCGATATAGAAAGAGTCAGTAAATTTTAAGGGAGGGAAACCATGAGAAAGAGAGAGATAAAATTAAGTACAAAAATAGTTATGGCATTATTGATCGCCATGCTATTTATTTTGCTTTTGAATGTTTTTATATTGTTTTTTAATACGAAGACATCTGTTGAGCAGTCGATTTCGAACTTCAGCATTAATCAGGCGAAGAACGTTGCCGAAACCTTCGATAGCCGTAAATATGAGAAGTTTTTGGAAGATCAAACGGAATCAAGTGATTATTGGAGTCTTCGGGAACAGCTGAATGATTTCCGAGTAAAAACAGGTGCGGCATACGTATATACGCTTGCAGTAAATGAAGACAAAGAATTATCGATACTTGTAGACGGGTTTCCGAGAGGGTATGAAGATGCCAGTTCAATCGGTTCTCCCACAACTGCGACAAAATACGAAGATATCGAGGATGCCGTAAAGGGAGACTTTAGTTCGACCGATATCGTTGACGATCCAGAATTCGGAAGCTATCTTTCCGCTTTCGCACCTATTAAGGATTCTGACGGAAAAGTCATCGGTGTCATGGGTGTTGATATTATGGCTGATGATGTAAGCGAAATTGAAAGCATTGTCGTCGCCGATAATCTACCTATATTTATAGGGCTTATACTAGTTGTGATGATTTTCTTCAGCGCAGTATTGTTATTTTATATCCGAAAAAGGCTGAAACCACTATCAACCATTACGGAAACAGCGAAAAAAATAGAAGCAGGAAATATAGGCGAAGCCGAGCAAATGATCAATAACCTTACGATAAAAGAAAATGATGAAATCAAGCATGTTACGGAATCGTTTAAAAACATGACCAGCAGAATCAGGGTGATGATTACAAACATTGTTGAAATATCCCATCATTTAAGTAAAACGTCCGAAGAGTTAAACGAACATGTAAGCTCCGTGAGAAGTACTAATAACTCAGTAACAACGATGATATCTAGCATTGCGGCTGGAAGCGACAGCCAAATGCGGCAATCCGAAGAGTCGGTTAAGGCAATGGAGGAAATGGCAGTGGGCATCCAAAGAATCGCCGACTCCTCATCTGCTGTATCTGAAACCTCCACGGACGCAACCGGCACAGTGGCACAGAGCGAGGAAGAGTTAGCCGCGGTAATTGACGAGATCCAGGATGTTGAAGCTTCAATAACAAAGACGGCGTCACGTTTAGAAACTATGGTAAGCGGAGTAGATGAAATTAGCGAAATCACCAAAGTTATTGCGGAAATATCGGATCAGACCAATCTGCTTGCGTTAAATGCGGCTATTGAAGCAGCCAGGGCGGGCGAACAAGGAAAAGGCTTTGCGGTGGTAGCCGAAGAAGTCAGAAGGCTTGCTGAACAAACAAAAACATCAGCAGAAAAAATCTCCCAGTTAATCGGGAACTTCAATTCAGTTACTCAAAATGTTTTATTGGAAATGACTGAAAGTACGGAAAAGGCACAAAAAGGAACGAATTCCATTAAGCAAACGGGAGAAATGTTCAACAGCATTCTTCAATCTGTCCAGAAAGTGAACGAAGAAATCCAGGAGGTATCAGCAGTCACGGAACAAATGAGTGCAGGCTCCGAGGAAGTATTCGCATCCCTTGAGCAGTTTGCGAATATCACAAAGCAGACTGCAGGAAATACTGTTGCTGTGGCAAAAGAGTCAAAAGAAGAGCTCTCAAGGATGGACAAGATGGAAGAAACGACCCATCAACTCAAGGAATTTGCTGAGAAGCTTGATGAGTCGGTATCCATGTTCAAGGTATAATGAATCGTAAATAGCAACTCCGGTAAGGAAGGGTTCCTTGCCGGAGTTTCTTTATGTACTTGAGTTGAGGTAATTTATTAACCTGTGACCTTGTACTGCCCATCGAAAATTTTTTTATCGAGCACAAATCTGTATAATCGAGCAGAAATTCAGATAATAGAGCACAAATTCAGGTAATCGAGCAGAAATTGCGATCATCGAGCACAAATCCGGATCATCGAGTAGAAATTCAAATTATCGAGCACAAATCCGGATCATCGAGCACAAATCCAGGTAATCGAGCACAAATCCAGATCATCGAGCACAAATTCAAAATCATCAATCATAAAACGAAAATGAACAAAAAGAAGGCAAATTTCTTCATGTGAAACCCCCATTTCAAATATAAAGTAGTTGTCAACAAATCATGGATTATATATCGTTTCCAGCGGTTGTGAAAATATGATTACATTTTACAATCGCCCTTCGGAACAAGTATCTGGTTGACAGAGGGCTGTTTTTTTCCTATAGTAGCAATGACAAATTGATAAACTGGCGGCACGGAGAGGTTCATAGCGATAACCCTCTTTAAAAAACTATGGTTTTGATACTTTGAACTTATCAACCATATCTTAAGGAGATGTGGTTTTTCTGTTTTTCTAAGCCTTTTAAGAGTTAGTGTGCAGCGGTATGATAAGGGGAGTTTTTTTATGGCTGGAAGAAAAGATGAAGAATTACAGGATATTACCTTGCTTGGGAATCAGGGGACAAAGTATCTCTTTGAATATTCGCCAGATATTTTGGAGTCGTTCGATAATAAACATCCAAACCGTGATTATTTCGTAAAGTTTAATTGTCCAGAATTCACGAGCCTTTGTCCGATGACCGGACAGCCGGATTTTGCGACGATTTATATCAGTTACATTCCCGGCCAAAAAATGGTGGAAAGCAAATCGTTAAAGCTTTATTTATTCAGCTTCCGCAATCACGGTGACTTTCATGAGGATTGCATGAACATCATCATGAACGACCTCATTGAATTGATGGATCCGAAATATATCGAGGTTTGGGGTAAATTCACACCAAGAGGCGGCATATCGATTGACCCGTATACGAATTATGGAAAGCCCGGTACGAAGTATGAAGAAATGGCAGACTACCGTTTAATGAATCATGATCTTTATCCGGAAAAGATCGATAATCGTTAAATATCAACGAAAATAAACGGGCGGTGGTCTTTCACCGGCGCTCTCTTTTAAAGCTACCCGACATTTAACGGGTCGGCTTTTTTTTTTACGATATTTACCGTGCTTGAGAGTTTAAGTATATGGGTATAAGGTAAAAGGAAAGATGTTTGAATATTATAAAAACTACGGAGGTGCTCTATGATCGAAAGAGAGCAGGAAGTGCAGGTAAAAAGTAATTTTAGCAAGAAAGCATTTTGGACAGCGATGGCCTCGGGATTTCTGTTGCTTGGATTATTGCTTGTATCTTTTGGGATCTCAGGGGTGGCCTATGCCGTTCCGATTGCCGGTGTCGGGGACTTTTATGTTAAGTTTGATAAGCTTGAAGGAACCGGGTATACGTTTTTCCCGAAACTAGGCGAGACGAGCAGCTCTGATTCGGCTCCCCAAGGTACAAACTTAATTAAAGATGTCACCATTACCAATCTTCAGCTCTATAAGGATTTTAAAGTGAATGGGGAGACAATCAGGGTGAAAATCACAGCTTCAAAGCCTGTTAAAATAACTGGTCTGCACCATGATGCCGGGTTAATAGAAGCCAATGCCACATTCCAGAACCTCACCTTAAAGGAAAACAACAGCGATGACTGGACAAAGCAATTCGAACAAACGTCTTCTAATATCATTCTTGAAGATGCAAATCTTAAAACACATTATCTATTCCAGGAAACGATTAATATGGGCGGTATGAAGCTCACTGTCGATAAAATCAATGAGTAGTACGGGGAGGAATCATGATGGGGTTTAAGGGATGGAGAAAGTCGCGTCCGTTTTGGGGAGCCATGGTCATAATTGTAAGCGGTATCACGATACTGTGGGTGCCGATGAATCTATATCTTAGCACATTCCTTCCTGGATCCGTTGCGATGATCGGGTTGTTATTTGGCGGTTTAATCATGCTGACAGGCATGCTTGCCATGTTTTTTCCCAATTCATCGAGAATGCTTGGCATAATGACTATATTCTTTTCCATTTTATCTGTAATTGGGGCATTGGGCGGATTTCTGTTCGGTACGATATTCGGGATTATCGGAGGTTCTTTGTTGATTGCATGGAGACCGGCAGAAGTGAAAGAACCGCAACGGAAACTGGAGATGTCAGAGCGCCCAGCTAAGATAGGGTAAAGGAGACCATCGCATGAAGAAAAAGCTTTTGGACAGCAAACTTATAATTGCCATAATCAGTGTTCACTTTTTATTGTTATTCGCATTGTCTCCTTTTTCTTTTGCCAAAGCTAAAACGGATGATTCGGGCGGATTCGTCATACAAGCCGATCGGGTAGTAGGTACGAATATGAAGCCTTCTGTCGTGTTCACAGAAACATCAAGCAGGGATAAGGTTCCGATGATGCGCATTCATTATGAGGAGGCAGTAATTTATGGGATGAAACTAACTAAACAATTGAATACGCCTCAAGGACCGGTAAGCATTACCTTGAAAGCAGATGGACCTGTGAGAATGAGGGGTATGACTGTGGACACGAGCGCGATTTCATTAAAGGGGGCCTGCCTCAGGACAACTGAAACCATACCGCAGGCCGGCCTTGAGGATGTAACGATGCTGGTCCATTATATGAATGCGGAAGGAAGCAATATTGAGGAGCTTATATTACAAACAGTACCAGGAAATGAAGGACCAGCCAAGCCGAAAAAGACACAAATATTAGTCGATTTAGCACTTCTTCCTTATAATCAAGCCGTGAAAGAAGTCCAAAAAATGTCTGAAGGAAAGGAACCGCTCGTCTGTGATGAGCCTGAAGATGAGGGGAAATCCGATACTTCAAATGAAGCGGCCGCCAATCCAGTAACGGATGCCCAGCTGGAGAAAATAGTTCCGGATGAAGCTGGAGACGTCATCGATGAAACGGTGGAAGACGTGAAGGAGCCTGTGGAAGAAGTAACCGACCAGATCACGAAACCGGTTCAGGATACTGTTAAGAAAACAGTGAAACCGATTAATGAAAAGGTAATAAAACCGGTTGAGAAAAAGCTAGAACCAATCACGAAACCAGTACAGGAAAACCTTTCTGCATCTTGTAAAAGGTTAAGAGATTCAGGGGGTAAAATATCGAAAGAACTGGGGATCGATCTAATCGACGAGGCGCTAAAGAAAGATAAAGCATTGACGGAATTATGCGACGGAAACGCCTCCTTATCAAAGCAGCTGGAAAAGCTGGAGGAAGGATTGACCAGTAAACTCGGACTGGATTTCTTATTCAAGACGCTATCTAATGAAGAACAAAGGTTGAAAAAGATGAAAGAACGGCTTGAGGGTAAAGACGATAATTATATAATTTTATTATAAAGACAGGGGAGAAATCCTTTGTCTTTTTCTATTGTTATAATCTATTTCAAATTTGAAAAATATTATTTTAATAAAACTTAATATTCCGACTTCAATTAAAAGTATCAAATTATGACAATTTATGCCGTTATATATAGAAACACTTTCATGAAAGGATGGATGCTACATGAAAAGAAATATACTTATTCCATTTCTGATTGTCCTGCTCTTAGTTAGCAGTGCATGTTCAAATGGGGAATCATCTGCTAAGGAATCCAAAGAACGGGTTAAGATAGGGATTATGCTTTCCGATGCGGGCTTAGGCGATCAATCCTTTTCCGATGCGGGTTTTGCTGGGCTTGAAAAAGCGAGAAATGAGCTAGACGTTTCGTTTGATTATCGGGAAATATCTGAAACTAAAACCTATGAAAAAGGTTTGGAGGAACTGGTCGAAGAAGAGAATGACCTTATCATCGGCTTAGGGTTTTCCATGCAGGAAGCGATTGATAAGACAGCTAAGAAATATCCCAAACAAACTTTCTTGCTGATCGATTCTGAATCAGAATTACCGAATGTACATACCGTCACCTTCAAAGAAGAAGAAGGTTCGTATTTAATCGGCGCGATTGCCGGCATGAAAACAAAAAGCAATACGGTCGGCTTTGTAGGTGGAATGGATGTTCCGCTTATCCGTAAGTTTGAAAAAGGGTTTATTGAAGGAGTAAAAGCAGTTAATCCCAAGGCGAAAGTCATTTCTGAGTTTGCCGGAAGCTTTGGTGATGACAAACTGGGGCAAAGTATGGCGAAAAAGATGATTGGACAGGGTGCGGATTATATCTACCCTGCAGCCGGCTTCACTGGTGTTGGCGTTTTGCTTGAAGCACAAGCTTCCGGAATCTATTCCTTTGGTGTAGATACCGACCAGTTTTATTTAGCGGAAAAAGCTGTTGCTTCCTCTATGTTAAAACGGGTGGATAACGCGATTTATGATGTGACTAAAGAATATGCATCAAATGGAAAGCTTTCAAAAAAGAAAAGTCAGCTAGGGATTAAGGAAAACGGGGTCGATATAGCACCGATCCGAGTTATTTCGCTATCTGCTAGTGAGCAGGATACCTTAGACGATCTTCGTGAAAAAATTTCTGACGGATCGATTACAATAAAGCCTTAAGAAAGGAGGTTGTCACTACAATGAAGCTGCAACAAAAAATCTTATTGATGTCTATAGTGCCATTACTGCTTTCAGTTTTCATAATCGGATACACGATCTTTGGCATGAAATCTTTAGAGTCTTCCACGGAAAGTATTGTGGATATGTTAGTTGAAGTGGAAGAACTGAACAGCTCGGCAAAAAATTTACAGAAATCGTTAAGCGCATTTTCACTTAATGTGTCTGCGAGCAATGCGAATGATATCGAGCAAGATCTCAAGACAACAAAAACCATTTATAATAAGTTAAATGATGATCTAACAGATAAAGACCAAAAAGAAATTTCTAAAAGGGTCTCTACTAAATTCGATGCTTTAAGCAATGAATCATCTACTGCCTTACAGTCGGAAAACCAAGCAGAAATTAAGCGCCAGTCTTTGCGGACAAAAGGTGTTCAAAATGATATTTATCAATTAAAGCAAGCGATCACGGATCAATATAATCAAATGCAAAAGGATCTGCAAAACCAGATTAATGGAATGGTAACATTTTCAGTTATTGCTTTAATTTTGTTGATTTCTGGAAGTCTATTGTTTTCTATTTTGTTGACTAAACGAATTGTTGGTCCGATTAAGCAGATTACGGAAAGTGCTGAAAAGATAGCTCAAGGAAATCTGGCAGTGGAAAATATTCAAGTGAGTACAAAAGATGAGATTTTCTCTCTTAACGAGGCATTCCGGCAAATGACTGATAATCTTCGCAGGGTTATTGAACAAGTCAGCAATAGTTCCGGCCAGGTAGCTGCATCAGCAGAGGAGCTCATGGCGAGTGCGGATGAAACGATGAGTGGTACCGAACAAATAACGTCATCAATCCAACAGGTTTCCACAGGCGCAGAACATCAAACCAGGATGTCCAAAGAGTCCGTGGGTTATGTAGAGCAAAGTACTTTAGGGGTCAATCAAATTGCCAAGAATGCTTCGGATGTTCTAAAATTGTCGGAAGCAACCAATCAAATGACCAAGCAAGGCTCAGCTTTAGTCGAAGAAACGCTTCAGCAAATGGATTCAATCCATACATCTGTTGAAGAAACTGATCAGGCGCTGCATCAATTAAATAAGCGGTCTGATGAAATCGGCAGCATTCTGAAACTTATCAAGGATATTGCAGACCAAACGAATTTGCTGGCTCTTAATGCGGCGATCGAAGCTGCCCGGGCCGGAGAAGCCGGAAAAGGCTTTGCCGTGGTTGCGGATGAAGTACGTAAGTTGGCTGAACAGACCGGACAATCCGTCTCCAAAATATCGGTCATTACAAGTGATATACAGGCCGATACAGTAAAATCAGTTGAATCCATAGATTTTGTAAAAGATAAGGTTGGTACCGGATTACAGCTGGCACAGGATACAAGGCAGACCTTTAATGTCATTCTCGAATCAATAGAGGAAGTAAGGGAGCATATAAAGGAAATTACGCAAATCTCCACACAAGTAAGCGGAGAAGTAGTACATGTTTCATCAGGAATGAACGAAATATTAAAAGTGGCAGGCAGCACATCTGCCAGTGCATCAGAAGTGGCTTCATCCTCTGAGGAGCAGTTGGCCTCGATGGAAGAAGTGAACGCAGCAGCAGCTTCACTATCAAACTTGGCCGAAGAACTGCAAAGTGCGATATCAAGTTTTAAATTAAAGTAAATATCATCTAATTGGGTATTCCTTCAAAAGGAGTACCCTTTTTGTTTTGCCTTTTTATATTTAATTGTCCTCCTTCAAAATACATTTGTTCATGTATTGTGGATTTTTTATCTTGATTGTTTTCCCTAAAAAGGTGATAATAGAAATTATATTTTAGTGATCATATCAAAAATAGGGGATGTATGAATGAAGGTTGTAAAGTTTGGCGGTTCTTCACTGGCATCAGGCATACAAGTGAATAAAGTATTGAATATCGTTGTCTCTGACCCGGAGCGGAAAATTGTCGTTGTGTCTGCACCGGGAAAAAGACATGCTGATGATGTTAAAGTGACAGATTTGTTGATCGCATGTGCAGAACGGCACCTGCAGCATGGCGAAGCGTCTGAGCTTGAGGATGCCATTATAAGCAGGTATGGGAGCATTGCCGAGCATTTAAATATGCCAGGAGAAATCACCGAGCAAATTCGCGAAGATCTCCATGAATTATTGACAGGGGAGAAAAGTAACCCTGATAGATACTTAGATGCCGTAAAAGCAAGTGGAGAAGATAATAACGCGAAGCTGGTTGCCGCTTATTTTCAAAGTCAGGGTTTGGATGCCCATTACGTAAATCCGAGAGAAGCGGGGCTTATTGTCGGCGATGAATCGGGTTATGTAAAGGTACTGGCTGAATCGTATGACAATCTCTATAAATTGCGGGAGCAGTCTGGTATCATCGTTTTTCCTGGTTTTTTTGGCTACAACAATAGTGGAGAAGTGATTACATTTTCAAGGAGCGGCTCGGATATAACTGGTTCTATTCTCGCAAACGGAGTCAAAGCCGACCTCTACGAAAACTTTACCGATGTGGATGCGGTATATTCTGTAAATCCGAATGTGGTGTCGAATCCGAAGGAAGTTCGCGAACTTACATACCGCGAAATGAGAGAGCTTTCTTATGCGGGTTTTTCCGTTTTTCATGATGAAGCCTTGATTCCGGCTTTCCGCGCGGGAATCCCGGTAAATATTAAAAATACGAATAACCCGGGTGCAGTAGGGACTAAGATCGTGAATAAACGCGATAACACTAATGGACCAGTCGTAGGGATTGCAAGCGATGATGGTTTTTGCAGTATTTATGTAAGCAAATACTTAATGAACCGGGAAATCGGTTTTGGGCGTAGGCTTCTGCAAATATTAGAAGAACACGGTCTGTCTTATGAACATGTCCCTTCCGGTATAGACGACATTTCCATCATTCTAAGACAAGGCCAGATAGACCAGAATGCCGAAGACAAAATTGTATCCCGGATTTATGAGGAGCTGCGTGCGGATGAAGTGAAGGTTGAACATGACCTCGCGCTTATCATGGTTGTAGGCGAAGGAATGCGCCATAATGTAGGGACAACCGCTCGGGCATCCAATGCCTTAGCGAAAGCAAAGGTGAACATTGAAATGATCAATCAAGGATCTTCGGAAGTCAGCATGATGTTCGGTGTTAAAAATAAGGATGAGATAAAAGCCGTGCAGGCTTTGTATGAAGAATTTTTCGCCGCAGTCCCCGTTACGAGATAGATGATTAAGGCCCATTGCATAGACTGCAGTGGGACAGATTCTTATCTGAGTCAATGAAACCGGAGCTAATCCTAGATCGGCGAGTTTTTTATTATAAGGCTGATTTTTCTTGTTCGATTACCTGAAAAAATAAAAGTTAATAGGCGGTAAAATTAGATGGTGCATGATTATAGCCATATTCATAGGAGAATTTCAATTAGAACTTTGATACCTGTGAAGAGCATTTCTCATTTTGTATAAGAGATGGAAGAAGAACTAAAACTATATTTATACTAAACCCCAAAAATAGTTAAACAGCCTAACAATAATTGTTTCCGTTCATCATTAAATAAAGAGAATGAATTATTTAAACAGGGATGGATGGACATGGCTAAGAGGTACCGGGGAAAGAGCTTGAAATCTTTGCCTTCAAAGGGACGCGGGGAATGTCCGTTGTGCCAAAGAAAAAGAATTAAGCTCGTGTACTCATATAAAACGGATACAAACCAAACGATTCAAGTATGCAAGAATTGCCGGCATAAATAATTGTATAAAAAGAAACACCCCCCTCAAAAAAATGGCCCTCTTTGCTTTGATAAAGAGGGCTGCATTATTGGGATTTTTTTCAAAAAAAATAAAATAAAATAACTGGTGCAAAAGTGAAAGATTGGGAATATAATTGTTACAATGAGTTGGGAAATTTGTAAGGATTTTGAAGAGAATAAAGATTGAAGAATAGATTATACGAAACTTTGGGGATGCGGGTGTGAACAATTTGAAAAAAGGTATTCTGTTGTTTGGATTTGTAGTGGTAATCAGTGGTTTCGTCTTATCGGGGGCAGCTTTAGGCTCATCAGAAAAGGAACATCAAGGGATAAGCAATCATGATAAGAAAGAAATGACGCTATTAAAAAAAGAATGGATCGATCCGGAGCTTGTTTTGATTGACTCTAGGAATGGTGCGGAGTTGCAAAAATTAAAAGCATCTGCTATCAGAAACACAGAAAATGCCAAGGAAACGGCCAACCAACTGGAAGTTAAGTATGACCGGGCGATGATCCCTGCTAAATTGCGCAGCAATGGTCAATTAAATCCAGGGCAATCCCGTGTTGTGATCGATAAAAAGGTCCTTATGAAAGAATTTGAAAACTTTAAGGCTTTCCAAAGAGAGATAAAAGTACCAATCAGTGAATCGGCGCCCAATGTTACGGCTGGAGCGATAGCTAATATAGATCAAGCTGTGTTGGGGAGCTTTGTCACTAGATTCAACCCAAGCGTGACGGGAAGAAGCTCTAATATAGCACTGTCCGCGCAAGAAATTGATCAGATCGTTCTGGGTCCCGGAGACCGATTCTATTTTAATAGGATCGTTGGTGAAAGAACCGCTCAAAGAGGCTATCAAAAGGCTATGGAGATCGTTAATAAGGAATTTGTGGAAGGAATAGGCGGGGGAATTTGCCAGACCTCCAGTACGCTTTACAATGCGATTGACAGCGCCGGCTTGGGAATTCTTGAGCTACATCACCATTCGAAGGAAGTCGGCTATGTACCTAAAGATCGGGATGCCACCGTTTCTTATGGCGGGAAAGACTTCAAATTCATAAATAACAAAGATTATCCTGTGCTGATTAAAACTATTACAAACAGGAAAAATGGTACGCTTGAGGTTCAAGTAAGGGCAGCCGCTAAATATGTGGCCAAGAATTGATGAAAAGGTGGAAACGTCAAGTTTCTGCCTTTTTTTCGCGGAAAGGAACTTTCCGAACGGGATAGGTGGAAATACGTTTCTCAGGAGGCAGTTTGGTTGATGAAAGGAGAAGAATAGAAGTATTATAAGAACAGAAGTTATGGTCCATGAAATTTTTTAAATGCGATTTTTAGAATGGAGGATTACAAATGGCGAAAACGTTCAAAGAAATGGTAACGGAAGCACGTGCAAATGTGTCTGGAATCAGTTCGGCAGAAGCCCGTGAGAAGATGAAGGAAAACCCGGACACCTTAGTGATTGATGTGCAGGATGCAAAAGATGCAGGCGCTTGTGGGTTAATTCCAAGCAGCGCTAACATTTCACTGGGAATGCTTGCTATCCGTGCCGATCTTGAGTTACCGGAACATCTGCGTGAACCGCGATTGGCTGATCGCAACAGACCAGTTATCATTACCTGCGGCGCTGGTGGACAGGCTTCTCTTGGAGCGTATCTGCTAAAGCAAATGGGATTCAATGATGTTGCTTACATTGATGGAGGCACGACAGCGTGGAAGGAAGCCGGATTTGGGGTTGAATAAAAATCTGGATACCTCCTTTTTTATGATTTGAAATAGGAAATAACGGTTGAGGAGTTGAAATTCATAACTCCTCTTTTTTATGGTTTTGCTTATATAAGATGAATTTAAAGCTGTTGACCAATATATTTTTGGCTCATTCATGTGAAACCAGGGTTTCACATGAATGCAAGCGTTGCTGAAAGGTTTCTCCTCAGCCTATGCAGTTGGAGCTTAAATGAGACAAAAATCAACAATTATTATTTATCAATGCGTAATTCTTTAGTTCAACTTATATAGTTTGATTTTTCATCTCAATCGTAATAGTTTCCATAATTTTCTCTTTAATTTGCAGCTGTTTTTTTGAGTTTTTCTGCGCTTTTTTCACATTGCTTATACCGATGACATGTCTGACGTTTTGATTGGTTTCAATTAATTCTTTATATGGTTCATTCCGGTACACTTCTTTGAACCAATAGAATTCTAATAATAAACTAATGTTTTGATTGATTTGTTCTTCGTTTGGAGTTCCTGCGACAGACTTAGCTGTAGTCACGGACTCGATTATATTTGCAATTGCTTCAATAATTGGACTCATTTTTAAACCTCCTAGGATATTTGAGCAACTGTCGTTTATACGTATATCTTTTTTATCGTCTTTTTTTTGATTTTGTTAAAAAGTGATTCTTCATGTTAAACATTTAATCCATTCGGATGTTTTAAAAACCAGGATAAAAAATGTATGATATAAATAAGAATAATTATATAATTTTAAGATTTTAGCTTTTCGAAGGTTAATAAAAATATAAAAGAACGTTTTAGATAAATTCCTTTATTCCCGACCTAGCTTTGCATTCTTAAGGAAGGACCATCAGGTGACAGTATGAAAAAAATCTTTTCTTTTCTTAAGCCATACAAGCTGCCGATAGCCGTTGCTCTTTTTCTGATGCTAGTCGAATTGAGCGTCGAACTGATCCAGCCTATCTTAATGGCGAAAATTATTGATGACGGCATTTTACAGAAAGACATACAGACGGTCTACCTGTGGAGCGGCGTTTTGGTCGGGCTCTCTGTCCTGGCTTTTATTTGTGGTATCGTGAATTCATTTGTTTCCTCTCATGTGAGCCAGGGTTTTGGATATGACGTGAGAAAAGGTTTGTTCGCGAAAGTCCAATCCTTTTCATTTACAAATCTGGATAAAATTCCGACATCGTCGCTGATAACGAGAATGACGAATGACGTATCAGCTCTTCAGAATACCGTGTTTATGGGATTGAGAGTTATGCTGAGGGCGCCATTGCTTGTTATTGGTGGAACGATTATGGCTTTGCTCGTGAATTTTAGATTGTCATTCATTCTTCTAATTTCGATTCCGATTATTATTTTCTTTCTTATATGGATTATAAGCCGGGCCGGCAAGCTGTTCAAGTCTGTCCAGGAAAAACTTGATCACGTAAATGGCGTGATGCGTGAAAATTTAACAGGTATGCGGTTAATTAAGGCGTTCCTAAGAAAGGATTTTGAAATTAATCGATTCGAGAATGCGAGCGAACAATTAAAGAAGAAGATGGTTGCTTCCTTCAGGTTAATCGAAACAACGATGCCGATTCTGCTGCTTGTTATGAACCTGAGCATCATTATCATTCTTTGGTTTGGCAGTGAGCAGATTGCTAGGGGAGATATGAATGTCGGAGAGGTTGTGGCAATCCTCAATTATGCCACTAGGATTACCGCCTCCTTCTCTATGTTTTCCTGGCTAATCATGGCATTGTCAAGGGCACGGGCGTCTTCCCAGCGGATAAATGAAGTCTTTGATACGGAAGTTGACCTGCTTGATTCAATAGATGTTGAGGCATCAGCAGAAATCAGGACAGGCAAAGTGGAGTTTCAATCGGTTTCTTTTCGTTATCCCGCAACGGAAGTCCCGGTATTACGTGATATTTCCTTTACTGCCGGGTCTGGAGAAACGGTTGCCATCATGGGAGCGACAGGTTCCGGAAAAACGTCGTTATTCCAGCTGATACCGCGTCTATACGATCCGGATGGCGGAGAGGTGCTCGTTGATGGCCAGAACGTCAAAGAGATTCAGCTTGATCGCCTTCGAAAGCAAATTGGCGTTGTACCGCAAGAGGCTCACCTTTTTACAGGCACAGTCCGCGAAAACATCGCCTGGGGAAAAGCAAATGCGTCGGATGAAGCGATTATCGAAGCTGCCGTAAATGCACAAATTCATGAATCGATTATGAAACTGCCTTTGCAGTATAATACGATGCTTGGCCAAAAGGGAGTCAATCTCTCAGGAGGGCAAAAACAACGCTTATCTATTGCGAGAGCGCTTGTCAGAAAACCAAGGATTTTGCTTTTGGACGATAGCACCAGTGCACTTGATTTAAAAACGGAAGCGCAATTGCTTCACGCGTTGAAGAAATATTCGTGCACAACCTTCATTATTACCCAAAAAATCAGTACGGCGAGAAAAGCAGATTTGATTTTGTTAATGGAAGATGGAAGCCTGATTGCGAAAGGGACCCATGAGCAGATCCTTAAAAGCAATCCTCTTTATCAAAAAATTTATCAATCACAATTCGGAGAGGAGGCCCTTTAATTATGAGACGAATTGCACCTCCTTCCAATTCGGGGCATGCATCACACCCACATGCTGTCAGGAGAAATAAATCAAAGCCACAGGACTGGTCGATGACGATAAAACGGATATGGAAGTACCTAGCTGCTAATAAAGTTTTATTGATTCTTGTTTTGTTCATGATCGTCATAAGCTCTGCGCTAGGTCTTCTCGGACCTTATCTGGTAGGTACGGCGATCGATGACTATATCATGACAAGAGAAAACAGTGGTTTTCTTAAGCTGTTGCTAGGTTTGTCTTTTGTCTATGCCTTTTACTCGCTGTCAACCTGGCTGCAAAACTTTTGGATGATTGGGATTGCCCAGGATACGGTTAAAGTGATGCGCAATGAGCTTTTCGAGCAGCTGCAGAAACTGCCGATTCCCTTTTTCGATCATCGCCAGCATGGAGAACTGATGAGCCGGGTGACGAACGATATTGAAAATGTCAGCTCCACCCTAAACAGCTCGGTTATCCAGATTTTCTCAAGCATATTGACACTTGCTGGGACAGTGGGAGTGATGCTTTGGCTCAGTCCATTGTTGACGTTGCTGACATTGCTAATTGTGCCGTTGATGTTTGCCGGAATGAGGTGGATTACGAGCAGAACAGGCAGGCTGTTTAAGGAACAACAGCGGAATCTTGGCGAATTAAACGGTTTTATTGAGGAAACAATTTCAGGCCAACGAATTGTTAAAACATTCTCCCAGGAAAAGCAGGTGCTCGGCGATTTTATCGAACGAAGCGGAAAGCTGAGGCAGTCTGGCTATTTGGCGCAGGCATACTCGGGATTTATCCCGAAGTTGATGAATGTATTAAATAACCTCAGCTTTGCCATCATTGCTGGAGTTGGAGGAATTCTAGCTTTGAGGGACATCATATCAATCGGGACCATTGTTATTTTTACAGAGTATTCGAGACAATTTACCCGCCCTTTAAATGATCTTTCCAACCAGTTTAATACGCTTCTTTCCGCGGTGGCCGGCGCAGAAAGGGTATTTGAAATCCTGGATGAGGAAAAAGAAGAACAGGATGAAAAACAAGCTGAACGTCTTGAAAGAATCGATGGGAATGTGGAATTTGAACATGTTACTTTTTCCTATGAAAAAGACGGAAATACGATAAGAGATGTCAGCTTTCAAGTTCCAAAGGGTGAAACGGTTGCGCTGGTTGGGCCAACAGGTGCAGGAAAAACGACCATCATTAATTTGTTATCCCGTTTTTATAATCCAGATAGCGGGCGGATTTTGGTGGATGGCCATGATATCAATAGTATTAAAAGGGAAAGCCTGAGACGGCATATGGGGTTTGTGCTCCAGGATTCATTTTTGTTTCAAGGAAGCATCCGGGAAAACATCCGTTACGGAAGGCTCGATGCTACGGACATAGAGGTAGAGGAAGCAGCCAGATCAGCGAATGCCCATTCATTTATCATGAAGTTGCCAGACCAATATGATACGGTTTTAAAACAGGACGGCGGCGGGATCAGCCAGGGACAAAGACAGCTGCTTTCGATTGCCCGTGCCATTTTGGCTGATCCGATCATATTGATACTGGACGAAGCGACAAGCAGCATAGATACAATTACGGAGTTGAAAATACAAGAGGCGCTGCAGCGGTTGATGAAGGGAAGAACCAGTTTTGTCATTGCCCACAGGCTGGGTACCATCCAGCAGGCCGATCAGATTCTCGTCTTAGAGGAAGGTCGGATTATTGAAAAAGGGACACATGAATCACTTCTGAGTGAAAAAGGTTTCTATTATGGACTTTATCATAGCCAGCTGCAGGGAAAAGAACATTTGACCGGATGAAAAGGACTGTAAAGAGTCCTTTTTTGGTTAAACTTCCATTTCTGCCATAGTGCAGCTATGTCTAACTCTGCCTTAAGGCCTGCCATTTAATGAGTCTCCCCTTACACCAAAAGTCCTATTTTAAAACTAAAATGAAACTTATCAGGGTAGTTCTCGTATAATTGAAAGGATATCCCGTTTTCAAAGTGTAAATGCGCAGGAATTGGGGTATTTGATAAGTGGCATTTTTCTACATAATTTTTAAAATGCAGATTGTTAGAAACGGGGAGGTTTTTTTATGAAACGTACAGGTGAATATGTGTTAGGAATTATCGGGGTCATTTTATCAGCCCTCATGACGGGGCTGGGAGCGATATTTATTTTCTTTCAGGGAAGTGAGGATTTCCAACGAGGAATGGAAAATGAATTCGCTAATGATCCGACATTGAACTCCGGCGATGTGGAGATGATTATGGATGGTATGGACATATTAGGACCGATTGGCTGGTTACTTATCGTTGCAGCTATTTTGGGATTTGTGTTTGGGCTAATTGCTGTTTTCTTACTAAAAAGAAAACCTAAGGCAGCGGGAATCGTATTTATTGTTGGCGCCGTCCTAGTTGGTTTAGTCTCTGTTGGAGCGGGTTTCTTGCCAGGGCTTCTTTATCTAATTGCCGGAATTATGTGCCTTGTCCGTAAACCTAAGACGGATGACCCAGTCGTCCTGTAAAGAGATCGGTATCAAGTGGTTAATGGAGTCGTCTATTTCAATGCCAGGAAAGAGAATCAGGGTTGGTTCTTTTTCCTATGAGCATATTTTTTGTAAATCGTAATCATTACGTTTATTATATACATATAAACTATTAATGAGGTGATAAGCTTGAAACCAGAAATACATCCAGACTATCGTAAAGTAGTGTATATGGATACGAACAGCGGCTTTACTTTTTTAAGCGGATCAACGAAACCATCGAATGAGACGATTGATTGGGAAGATGGCAACACGTATCCACTACATAAGGTGGAAGTGAGTTCAGATACCCATCCGTTTTATACCGGACGGCAAAAGTTCGCGGATAAAGACGGAAGAGCGGAACGGTTCATGCAGAAATATAATCTCAAAAAAGAAGACGAATAATACGGAAGCCTGCATCACTAGTTGATGTAGGCTTTTTTTTATTAGATTTTCACTATATTAATATTATTGTGAGAAATCAATTGTTTTAAGACAAGGCTTAATTTATAATTCAAAATAGAGAGAAAATTCTAAATAGAGGAGGGTTGAATACAGCTTAATTCTTTAAATTTGTAAGAAAAGACATCAAACAAAGAGACGAACGAACCAGAGAGGTGGGGAAATATTGAGAGCGCTTAAATCGATTCTTCTATGGGGATTAATTTCCGCTATTGGAGCCGTCAGTTTTGGGGTCGTTGCCTTAAAGCGCGGAGAGAGTATTAATGCAATTTGGATTGTGGTTGCTGCTGTTTGTGTATATGCTGTTGCTTACCGCTTTTATAGTAAATTTATTGCACAAAAAGTATTTGAGTTGGATGATACACGTCAGACGCCTGCAGAGGCGAATAATGATGGAAAAGATTATGTCCCGACAAATAAATGGGTGCTTTTCGGCCATCACTTTGCGGCTATCGCAGGTGCAGGCCCGCTCGTCGGTCCAATTCTAGCTGCACAAATGGGTTATCTGCCTGGAACCCTGTGGATTGTAGTCGGCTGTGTATTAGCAGGCGCCGTACAGGATTTTATTATTTTGTTCGGTTCCATGCGTAGAAACGGAAAATCGCTCGGCGAAATCATTAAAGAAGAAATGGGCCCTGTTACAGGGTTGATTGCGATGGTTGGTATTCTGGGAATTATGGTTATTTTATTAGCGGTTCTTGCTTTAGTAGTCGTGAAAGCACTTGTAGGAAGCCCGTGGGGGATGTTCACGATTGCGGCGACTATTCCAATCGCAATATTCATGGGGATTTACATGCGATACATACGTCCTGGGCGAGTGGGCGAAGCTTCAATCATAGGGATTGTGTTATTGCTCCTTTCTCTATATGGAGGTCAATTGGTATCAGAAAATCCTTCACTTGCAGCCATGTTTACATTCTCAGGTGAATCGATTGCACTGATGATGATCGCTTATGGGTTTATAGCTTCAGTACTGCCAGTATGGCTATTGCTCGCTCCTCGGGATTATTTGAGTACGTTTTTAAAGGTTGGAACGATCGTAGGTTTGGCAATCGGAATTCTTGTAGTGGCGCCAAATCTGGAGATGCCTGCGGTCACTCAATTTATTGATGGAACAGGTCCTGTTTTCTCAGGGAATCTCTTCCCGTTCTTATTCATTACGATCGCTTGTGGAGCCGTTTCTGGTTTCCACTCACTCGTCTCATCCGGTACAACGCCTAAGATGATTGAGCGTGAATCACACGCGCGGCCAATCGGTTACGGAGCGATGCTTACAGAATCATTTGTAGCCGTTATGGCCATGATTGCAGCGTGTGTTTTGACGCCGGGGATTTACTTTGCGATTAACAGCCCACCTGCCGTAATCGGGACAGAACCTGTCGCTGTTGCCGCAACAATCTCAGATTGGGGCTTCGCACTGACACCGAATGACTTAACCGATCTTGCCGATAAAGTAGGTGAAGAATCAATCATATCCCGTACAGGCGGTGCTCCGACACTTGCGATTGGGATGGCTGTCATTTTTTCCGAGGTAATCGGCGGTGATGCGATGATGGCATTCTGGTATCACTTTGCGATCCTTTTTGAAGCATTGTTTATCTTAACGACAATTGATGCGGGGACCAGGGTAGGGCGGTTCATGATCCAAGATATTATTGGTACCGTCTATAAACCATTTGCCAAAACAGATGCTTGGGTGCCGAATATCATTGCGACCGCACTATGTGTTGGGGGTTGGGGATACTTCCTATACCAGGGAGTAATCGATCCGTTAGGCGGAATCAACACGCTATGGCCGTTATTTGGTATAGCAAACCAGATGCTTGCTGGAATTGCCCTGTTGCTTGGAACGACAGTCCTGTTCAAAATGGGCAAAAAAGCTTATACATGGATCACTCTTCTGCCTACAACATTTATTTTAATCGCAACCATGACTGCTGGATGGCAAAAATTATTCCATGAAAATCCAAGAGTTGGTTTCTTATCCCATGCACAAGTTTTCAAGGATTCGATCGACAAGGGAGAGGTCCTAGCTCCAGCAGCAAACATGGGCCAAATGAAGCAAGTGTTATTTAATGATTATGTGGATGCAGCCCTTTGTGCTTTCTTCATGATAGTTGTTATTACCGTCTTCATATCGGCTGTCCGACTTTGGATAAAAATCTTCAAGAAACAGGAAGTAACGCTGCATGAAACACCATATGTATCCCGTACTTAACTGGAGGGAAATCATGATAAAAAAAATATCCGAAATATTAAGCTATCGAAAACAATTTATCAGCCTGCTGGTTGGTGTGCCGTCTTATGAAACCTATATGGATCATATGCAAGCGCATCACCCTAGTGAGCCCGTAAAGAGTCGTAAAGAATTTTTCTGTGAAGCACAGGAAGAAAGATTTAACGCAAAAGGCGGTAAAATTTCCCGATGTTGTTAAAATAATAATAAAGAAAGGGTTCCCATTTGTGACGGGAACCCTTTTTTTGGTGGAATGGATTTTGTTGAATTGCTTTCTCTATAGCAGGCAGAACAATGAAATGGCTATTATTTAACCCTTTATAGTTGAATCCCTTTTTTAATAAGTGTAAGGTGTATTATGAAGGCCGACAAATTCCTGTCGTTCAGGGATTTGTTGTGAGCCTGTTTTTTTATTTCTTCGGCATTAACCTACTGCAAGTATGCGGTCTGCTCCGCCCTTCAAATTAATAACTCTCGAAAATCGGCATGCCGTGCCATAAAGGAATAAAAACTTCCACTTTGAAAAACCCTTTTAATAAGAAAATCCCGATTTTCCATTTCGATGAATAAGTTGTTTCAATGAATTGATGAATAATTAATGGGGCTAAAAACTATCTGGGGGGAAAATAATGAAACCTAATGTAATCGTAAAGGATGTTACAAAGATCTTTGGGAAATCGCCAAAGGCTGCAATTGAATTATTGAAAAAAGGATATTCTAAGAAGGACATTTTAAAAGAAACTGGACAGACTGTTGGTGTGAATAAAGCTAATTTTGAGATTTACCCAGGAGAAATTTTTGTGATCATGGGGCTGTCAGGTAGCGGTAAATCTACTTTAATCCGTATGTTTAATCGACTGATCGCACCGACCTCAGGTGAGATTTTAATTGACGGGGAAGACCTGGTCAAAATGAATCCGGCCCGTTTGCGGGAAACCCGAAGAAAAAAAATCAGCATGGTCTTTCAGAATTTCGCTCTTTTTCCACATAGAACGATTCTGGAAAACACAGAGTACGGCCTTGAAGTCCAAAAACTGCCTGAAAATGAACGGAGAGAAAAGGCTCTTAAGTCTTTGGAAGTAGTAGGTTTGAAGGGTTATGAAAATCAATTTCCCTCTCAGTTGAGCGGTGGAATGCAACAACGGGTCGGACTTGCCAGGGCGCTTGCCAGTGATACGGACATTGTATTGATGGATGAAGCTTTCAGTGCTCTTGATCCGCTCATTCGAAAAGATATGCAAGATGAGTTGCTGGAAATCCAGGAGAACTTTAAAAAAACAATTATTTTCATTACTCATGATTTAGATGAAGCATTAAGAATAGGAGACAGGATCGCCTTGATGAAGGACGGCAGCATCATTCAACTGGGCACACCTGAAGAAATCATGATGAGTCCCGCAAATGAATACGTAGAACGATTCGTCGAGGATGTCGACCTATCAAGAGTGCTCACTGCTTCTCATGTTATGAAAAGAGCGGAGAGAATCTCGGTGGATAGAGGCCCGCGTGTGGCTCTGCAAATCATGAGAGAGCAAGGTTATTCCATGATATTCGTTGTGGACAGGAAGAAAAAGCTGCTTGGGGCTTTGACGGCTGAACAAGCATCAGACGCCATAAAAAATAACCAAACCATTGCTGAAGCGATGACAACAGATATCCCTACTGTCGGTGAGAACGTTATTATTTCTGAACTATTAGATGAAATTGCTACCTCGAATTTGCCGCTGTCAGTGGTAGACGATGAAAACAGACTAAAAGGAATCATTATTAGAGGTGCGGTTATTGGCGCTCTTGCTGGCAATAAGGTTTCTTTAAACGAAATGGGAAGTGATTAAATGAATTTACCAAAAATACCTCTTGGTTCCTGGATTGACAGGCTTGTCGATTGGATAACGGTGGCGTTCGGCGGTTTTTTTGACTTTTTAACAAATGCAATCGAGTGGACTTTGGATATCCTCGTTAAGGTTCTAGGAGCGGGACCGCCACTCATCCTGATCATCATTTTAACCCTTTTAACCTTATATACAAGCAGGTGGACACTGGGACTATTTACATTAATATCATTACTATTAATAGAAAATCTCGGTTATTGGGACGCGACAATAGACACGCTTGCGTTGGTGCTCTCATCGGGAATCATTACGATTTTGATCGGTATTCCGATCGGCATTTGGATATCCCAAAGTGATACAGCAAAGAAAATCGTCATGCCGATTCTGGACTTTATGCAGACCATGCCAGCGTTTGTGTACTTGATTCCGTCTATTTTATTCTTTGGAATCGGTGTCGTTCCGGGTATTATTGCTTCTGTTATTTTTGCAGTAGCGCCGACCATAAGACTAACCAACTTAGGGATTCGGGAGGTGCCGGGTGATTTAATTGAGGCTACCGAGGCTTTTGGATCGACAACAGGGCAAAGGCTCATCAAGGTTCAAATTCCATTGGCAGCACCGACCATTCTCGCAGGTGTTAACCAGAGCATTATGCTTTCCCTTTCCATGGTTGTTATTGCCTCTCTAGTAGGTGCTCCGGGATTGGGAGCAGAAGTGTATCGGGCGGTTACTCAAATTCAAGTCGGGCAAGGTTTTGAAGCAGGCTTATCCATCGTTATCATCGCGATTATCTTAGACCGTATCTCACAAAATCTAAGAAAACCAGCATATGCTGAAAAGGTCAGTCGAAAAATTGTTTTCGGAATAGTGGGGGCTGTTTTTATAGCTGCTTTCGTTTACTTTGGTATCGTAGAGGCAGATGCAGATACTGACAAAGCTTCTTCTGAAAATGTCGGTGATGCAGTTAATTATGAAATTACCGGAATAGACCCGGGCGCAGGGCTGATGAAAGCAACTGAAAAGGCCATGGAGGATTATGAATTATCTGATTGGACATTGAGGGAAGGTTCTTCAACTGCGATGACAGCTGAACTCCAGAAAGCGTACGAAGATAAAGAACCGATTATCATTACTGGCTGGACACCTCATTGGATGTACCAAAAATACGATTTGAAATATCTGGAGGATCCAAAAGGTTCCTATGGTGAAGATGAAGATATTCATACGGTTGTAAGAAAAGATTTTGAGGAAGAAACACCCGGTGCATATAAGGTGTTAGACCAGTTTTATTGGAAACCAAGCGATATGGAAGAAGTAATGGTGGATACCCAAGAAGGAATGGATCCAAAAGAGGCTGCAAAGAAATGGATAAAATCCCATTCCAAAGAGGTTCAGCAGTGGACAAAAGGAGCTGAGAGAGGGAACGGACAGGAAATTGTACTTGTCTATGTTGCCTGGGAATCTGAGATTGCCAGTACGAACGTCATCAGCGAAGCTTTGGAGCAGTACGGCTACAAAGTCAATATGAAACAAGTTGAGGCCGGCCCAATGTTTGCAGGGATAGCTGACGGAAGTGCTGATGCAATGGTTGCCGCCTGGCTTCCGACCACACATGCTGATTATTTCGAAAGATATAAAGATGAATTGGTCGACCTTGGAGCGAATCTGGAGGGGACCAAGCTGGGATTGAGTGTTCCTGAATATATGGAGATCGATTCTATAGAAGATCTAAAAAAATAATTTCTAAAAGGTACCCATTGTGGGTACCTTTTTATTTTGATGTAAGGAAAAGTAACATTATTTTTAATTTATTAAATATTTTACTTGAATTTTTACTTTTCAGAATATATGATAGTTTTAATAACATTTTTATGTTAGGAAATATAACATATTAAAATAACAGAAGGGTGGAATAAAGATGCAGATGGGTGATTCAGTTTTTATGTTTCTTGCAACATTATTGGTATGGCTAATGACACCGGGAATTGCATTATTTTACGGGGGGATGGTTAAAAGTAAAAATGTGCTGAGTACAGCCATGCACAGCTATATGCCGATGGCACTTGTCTCGATTCTTTGGGTTCTTGTAGGCTATTCACTTTCCTTCTCGACAGGAGGTAATGCTTTTATCGGAAATCTGGATTGGGCTGGGTTAAAAGGGGTTGGCTTTGAACCTAACGCTGACTACAGTGCGACCATTCCTCATAACATGTTCATGATGTTCCAAATGACTTTCGCTGTCTTAACTGTTGCGATCATCTCAGGCGGATTTGCCGAGCGGATGCGTTTTTCAGCCTTTATTATTTTTATTATCGCATGGTCCTTGCTCGCATATGCTCCGGTAGCGCACTGGGTATGGGGAGTTGGCGGCTGGTTAAGAGAGCTTGGTGCCCTGGATTTCGCGGGAGGCAATGTTGTGCATATCTCCTCCGGTGTGACAGGGTTGGTGCTGGCCATTATGTTAGGAAAACGAAAGGATATTGAATCCAGTTCTCCACATAATCTGCCACTGACGTTTTTAGGGGCAACACTGATTTGGTTCGGCTGGTATGGCTTTAACGTCGGAAGTGCCTTGACGATTAACGAAGTTGCGATGACGGTTTTTGTTAACACGGCCGTTGCTGCCTCTGCAGGTATTCTTGGCTGGTTGCTGGTCGAGTACTCAGTTAATAAAAAACCGACCATGCTTGGTGGTCTTTCAGGAGCGATATCAGGCCTGGTCGCCATCACACCGGCATGCGGATTTGTCACTCCTGCTTCATCCATTATTATCGGTCTTGTTGGAGGCATCGTATGCTTCTGGGGCGTCACGTTTTTAAAGAAAAAACTTGGGTACGACGATGCATTGGACGCATTCGGACTTCATGGTATCGGTGGTACATGGGGTGGAATTGCTACAGGTCTGTTTGCGACAACCTCTGTTAACTCAGCTGGTGCGGATGGTCTCATCTCAGGCGATTTCAGCTTATTATGGAAGCAAATTGTTGCCATTGTAGCTACTTTTATCTTTGTCGCGGTAATCACGTACGTCATTGCAAAAGTAATTAATCTATTCGTGCCGATTCGGGTCGATGAAGAACAAGAGTCATTGGGACTTGATATTACGCTTCATGGCGAAAAAGCATACCATGAAACGAACTTTTAAGGGGGAATCCACATGGGAGAGGTGTTAACAAAAATAGAAATCGTAACACGTCCGAATAAATTCGACCAATTTAAACAGGAGCTTGCTAAAATCGGAGTGAGCGGCATAACGGTTTCTGATGTAAAAGGAACCGGCCTTCAAAAAGGATTTGTTGAAACGTACAGAGGAGTAAAAAGAGAGATCTCCCTGCATGACCGGATTAAGATTGAGATAGTGGTCTGTGAAGTTCCTGTACAGGAAGTTGTCGATGTTGCCAGAAAATTTTTCAACACCGGAAAGCCGGGGGACGGGAAGATATTCATTTATGAATTATCCAATGTCATAAAAATCAGAACCGGGGAAGAAGGGCATGCTGCCTTAAAGAATGATAAGTAAGCATGATCCAGGGCGAATAGAGAATACGGAGGGGGACCATGGGGAAATTAGTGAAGCTGGTCTACGCGAAAAGACAAAAAATCATTAATACGCTCATCAGTGAAAAAATCTATCAGCCCGACGATCAAAATTATTTGAATAACCTGCCTTTGAAAGATCTGGAAGAACTTTTGAAATGCCGGGAAAAATCTATATAAAAAAGAAGAAAGTATAAAATTTTCAATATGTATTGATGTCTAGCTCCAGCGCCCAGCCCCTCGAGGTCATAAGTCACCCCTCTCCGGAGGGCAGGCCCTCCTACGAGGTCCGCCTTATGCTTGTCGGACTTGCCCAGGATGGGCTGGCGTCGACGTTTGCCACACGATGTGGCAGGTATTAGTCGACGTTCATTACTTGCAGGGCGCTTGCGCTTTTCTTATTGAAATCACAATGGAATTACTTTACAATATAAATTAAACAGTGGTCAATAAAAGGAGAAATTATTCATGACACCAAGAAAAGCCGTTGATAAAGAACTCTCCAGAGAAATAATTTTGGATACAGCAAGAAACCTCTTTGCAAAAGAAGGATATCAGAACGTCTCAATGAGAAAGATTGCAAAAGAACTCAATTATACACATGGTGCGATTTATTATCATTTTGAGAATAAAGCTGAACTTTTTTATGCATTGGTTAAAGAAGACTTTTCCCTTTTAGATGGAGTACTTGAAAAAATCATCGAGCAAGACATAGGGGACAGGGAAAAAATTATGCAAATTTTACTTGGCTTCATTAAGTTCGGGCTTACCTATCCCAATCATTATGAAATCATGTTCTTAATAAGGGATGAAGAAGTACAAATGCATCTTCAAAATGAACCTAATCTTAGCTATGAACGATTCGCGAAAGCTGTTTATGAACTAAGCGCGATGAAGGCAAACACTAAGATTATCTGGTCAATTTTTTTAAGCATTCATGGTTTTGTAGCCATTTATTGCAGAACAGGTCAAACTTATGAAGATGTAAAGGATATTGCGGAATCGCATGTCATGTTGCTTTTGAAGGCGATTGATATGTGAAAAATTTTTTAATTTTTTATTGACCACTGGATAATAAGAGGAGGAGCATTATGAAAAAGGCGTTGGTGTTAGGGGCATCAGGAAGTATGGGCAGTGCAATAGTAAATGAGTTGATCCAAAGAGACATTGATGTAACTGTTTTTGCAAGAAACAAAGAAAAATTGGAAAAACTTTTTAAACAGCATCCAGTCACTGTGTTTTCTGGGGATGTTTTTAATAAAAGAAATGTAGAAGAGGCTTCAAAAGGTGTCGATGTCATTTTTCATGCTATCAATATTCCTTACCAAGAATGGCGAGATAAACAGCCTAAGCTAATGAAAAATATTCTAGAAGCGGCAAAGGCATCTGGTGCAAAACTTGCTATCGTAGATAATATCTATGCTTATGGCAGGAGCAATGGTGCCCCCCCATTAAATGAGGAAGTGAGAAAGCATCCTCATACGAAAAAGGGTAAAATCCGATTGGACTTAGAAGAAATGGCTAAACAATCAGGCGTGCCGCAATTTATCGCTCACTTTCCAGACTTTTACGGACCAAACGCGGGTAATACTTTGTTAAATTATACTCTAGATAATATAGTGAAAAATAAAAAAGCAAGATTTATAGGAAATCAATCAATCGCCAGGGAATATATTTATACACCTGATGGAGCAAAAACAATGGTCGAGCTGGCTTTAAACGAAAAAGCATACGGGCACAATTGGAATATCCCGGGCGCAGGAACAATCACGGGAGAAGAAATTGTCCAACTAGCAAAGGGCATTACGGGATATAACAAAAGTGTTCCAACAGTTTCAAAGAAGATGATTCAGTTCATTGGTCTGTTTGATAAGTTTATGAAGGAATTTGTGGAGATGTATTATTTGACGGAAGAACCGGTCGTACTCGATGGTAGCAAGTATGAACGTGAAATTGGAATGCTTCCGCGCACTCCTTATCGAACTGGGATAGAACAAACGATAAATCATCTTCGAGGATAAATGGTGCAGGTGACACAGTCTTTCCATAGGTTCGGGCAGGAAGTAATACTCATGGGAATGACAATGTAAATAAAACAGATGGGAATCGGAGGTTCAACTTCGATTTCCATCTGTATTTAGCTTATTCTTTACCTTTTAATAAAAACGAATTTCCATCCTCATCTTTGAAGGTTGCAAAGGTGCCCCATTGCATTTCATTAAGCTCCCCTTCGAATACCACTCCGTTGTCTTTCATTGTTTGATATGTTTCTTTAATATCATCGGTTAAAAATACGATGGATGGCTTTAGTTCTGCCCAATTCGTCATCATGCTTTTCGGATAGATAACAAGCGCGGTCCCTGCACCCTTTGGCCCTACTTCAAGCCAGAAGCTTCCAGGGGGCCCCATTTGCTTTTCCGCGAAAATATCAAATCCGACTTTTTCAGTCCAGAAAGCCTTTGCTTTTTGCTGGTCCTCTACATAAACAGCTGTAGTTGCGATTTTCGTAATCATTATTAATAGCTCCTTCTGACAGGCATTTTTTAATTTATATAATCATGACTGAACATCATTCATTTTATCTTTTTTTTACATTATTAATCAAGCATGGTGATGTTTTCAAATTTTCAGAATGTTAAGGGTAAATATGGTACACTTTGGAGATTAAGGTGGGGAATAATATGAAAAAGGATTACTGGAATGCAAATCTATATGATGCAAAACACTCATTTGTTTCGAAGTTTGGAGAAGATGTAGTTAAAATGTTGGCACCAAGTGAAGGTGAGCATATTCTTGATCTTGGTTGCGGCACAGGAGATTTGGCCAATGCTCTTAAAAAAATGGGGGTACATATTATCGGTGTGGATAAGTCGGACAATATGATTCAACAAGCACAGATTAAGTATCCAGATATCAAGTTTGAAGTCGAGGATGCATTGAATTTAGATTATGATAATCAATTTGATGCCGTTTTTTCTAACGCTACACTCCATTGGGTGAAACCTCCTGAAAAAGCATTGGATCGTATTTATACATCCTTAAAGCAAGGTGGGCGGTTTGTTGCCGAGTTTGGTGGCAAAGGGAATGTCCAGATCATTACCGATGAGATCATCACTCAGTTTGGAAAGTTTGGGATTGGATATGATGTTGAAAAATTCCCGTGGTATTTTCCGAGTATTGGTGAATATTCATCGTTAATGGAAAATGAGGGTTTTAGAGTTAGATATGCACACCACTTTGACAGACCGACACCTTTAGAAGGGGATAACGGATTAAGAAATTGGATCGAAATGTTCGCCGACAGCATGTTTGATGGATTAGATGTTGAGACAAAGGATACAATCATTACAGAAGCTGAAAAAAGCTTAAGTGGAATTTCAAGGCGAAAAGGTGAATGGGTAGCGGATTATAAAAGAATTCAAGTGATTGGGATAAAGGAATAAAGAAAGAGAACCAGCCTGGCAAAATTGCAGGCTGGTTTTTAATTGAAAGACTACATGATTGGAACAATGAAAATGATTTAAGAGAAAACACCCTCCAATTAAGCGAAAATCCCTGTCATTTAAGCAAAACCAATTCTCAGCCCAGCAGTAAGCTGAAATTTATAATCCCAATGAAATATATTTCACTTCGAGGAATTCTTCAATCCCAAAGTGACCGCCTTCGCGACCCAACCCGCTTTGCTTGAAGCCGCCGAATGGGGCTTGCGGTGTTGATGGAAGTCCATCGTTTAAGCCGACAATTCCATATTCGAGAGCTTCAACAGTGCGAATGCCTTTTGAAATGTTTTCTGTGAAAACATAGGCGGCCAGGCCGTAAATGGAATCATTCGCACGCTGAATCGCTTCTTCGGTTGTTTTAAAAGGAGCAATCGGCATGACTGGCCCGAACGTTTCCTCATGCATGCAAAGCATACTGTCATCAATATTGGACAGAACGGTTGGTTCGACGAATAGATCTTTCGATTTGCCGCCAGCCTCGACCTTTGCCCCCAACTTGATTGCATCATCAATGTGGTTCTGTACTTTTTCTACTGCCCGTTCATTGATAAGCGGCCCGATATCGATTCCTTCTTCCAAACCGTTTCCTACTTTTAATTCTTTTACCTTTGGAATAAGACGGTCAATAAATTCCTGATAAATCGATTCATGGACATAGACTCGGTTTGAGCAAACACAGGTCTGCCCGGCGTTACGGAATTTAGAAGTGATGACTCCTTCCACGGCTTTATCCAGATCCGCATCTTCCAATACGATAACAGGGGCATGGCCACCAAGCTCAAGAGATACTTTTTTTACAGTATCAGCGGAGCCTTTCATCAACTGCTTTCCGACAGCGGTGGAACCGGTAAAGGTCAGTTTTCTTACACGATCGTCCTGAAGCCAGGCTTCCCCGATCTCCTTGGCATCCCCTGTTACAACATTGATTACTCCTTTAGGAATCCCTGCTTTTTCGGCAAGCTCGGCCATTTTTAAAGCGGTTAAAGGAGTTAATTCAGCTGGTTTGATTACGACCGTGCAGCCGGTTGCCAAGGCTGGCGCTACCTTGCGGGTAATCATCGCTGCCGGGAAATTCCATGGAGTGATGACCGCCACAACACCGACTGGCTGTTTAGAAACGAAGAGCCGTTTATTCCGTTGCGTCGCCGGAATCGTTTCGCCGTAGACCCGCTTCCCTTCCTCGGCATACCACGATAGGAACCCATTTGCATACGCCATTTCACCTTTTGCTTCTTTCAAAGGTTTTCCTTGTTCAGTAGTCATGATTTCTGCAAGTTCGTCAATGTTGTCATTGATTAAGTCGTACCATTTTCGAATAAGATCCGAGCGTTCGTACACTGAATAAGCGGACCATTCGCTAAATGCTTCATAAGCGGCATCTGCAGCTAGCTTGCCTTCACGTGAACCACCATTTGGAACCGTTGCGAAAACGTGACCTGTAGCAGGGTTTTTCACCTCGATTGTATCGAGGCCCCCGTCTGTCCACTCGCCATTAATAAACATTTTATACTGTTCCATGAAAAACCCTCCTTTATTTAATTGAAGTTATTTCCTTCTATTATAAATGATTCCTACCTGCCTCTATAAATATCTGCTTACAAAAAGAGTCCGATAGTGATCTTTTCCCTTGTTAATTAATTATATGACCGAAATTTAAAATATATGACCGAAAAATGAGATATATGCCCGAAATCTGAGATATATGCTCGGAATTTAAGATATATGCCCGAAACCGGGGATATGCCCGAAATCTAAAATATATGTCCGAAAAACGAGATATATGACCGAAATCTGAGATATATGCTCGAAATTCGAGATATATGCCCGAAACCGGTGATATGACCGTTTAAAATATATGCCCGAAAAATGAGATATATGCTCGAAATCTGAGATATATGTTCGAAATTTGAGATATATGCCCGAAACCGGTGATATGACCGAAATTTAAAATATATGCCCGAAAAATGAGATATATGCTCGAAATCTGAGATATATGCCCGAAATCGGGGATATGACCGAAATCTGAGAGATAGGCCTGCAATTTGGAATATATGCTCGAATTCCATCAATCTCAACATTTTGACAAAAATGTGTCCAAACGGAGGAAAGATAGGGGAATTTCCCCCCTCAGATGGGGAGTTTCCCCGATATGGAATTGAACGGGAATTTCATAGAATTAATTACAGATAAAGCTTACGAAACAGGGGGAAGGAAAAATGCAGGAAACAATAACCATCGATAAAAAGGCGGAACGCTCTATCAATCATGCCTTTGCGTCGCATTTTGCGAAATCAATGTTCTTGTCGGTACTGGGTCTGGCGATTCTAACGTTTATCGGTACCAGGATGCTTACTCATATTGATTTAAATTTATACGGTTATATGGTCGGGACCATCGTTTTTCTCGGAGGTTTCTTTTATCGATTCATCGCATGGGGAGAACGGCCGCCCACAAAAATAATCATAAAAAAAGGAATCAAACTCCTTTTTAGAAAATCGACGCCTAAAACGGCAACAACGCATTTGGTTACTTACAAGTTCATTTGGAATCGGGGTATTTACCGATGGGCCCAGCACGTATTGATGGGCGGGGGCTGCATGCTTGCATGCCTGGTGACTTTCCCGCTGGTCTTCGGATGGATGTATTTCACGATGGATGACAATGGGTATTACACAGTCGTGCTGCTTGGCCTGAACCTGGTTAACATCCCGGCAAACGGGATACTCGCCCAACTTTCCTACAATGCTCTTAATATATCAGCAATCATGGTCATAGCGGGTGTATCGATGGCGCTTTACCGCCGATTGAAGAATATGCAGGCCCGCGCGGAGCAAAAGTTCATTTACGATTTCTTACCGCTTTACCTGCTATTGCTGATTTCAATCACAGGTTTAATGCTGACTTTCCTGAACGTATTCTTACATGGCTGGGGACAGCCGGTGATGTCTCTGATTCATCAATACTCGGTAATCGTTACCTTGATTTACCTCCCGTTTGGGAAGCTTGCCCACATTCCTTTTAGGCCGATGAGCGTGTTTGCGAAGAACTACCGCGAGCATTACGGAGAAGCTTCAATGAAAGAATGCAAGGTTTGCGGCGAAGGTTTTGTTTCTACCGAACAAGCGGGCGATGTAATGGATGTATTAAGTGTAAATCATATGAATTTCAAAAAAGAGGATGGCTTTCATCTTGCAGAGCTTTGCCTTCCATGCCGGAGAAAATATAGAATTGCTCAATTTTCAGGAATACCTACCCACGAGATAAAAGTCAAGGAGGCTAACCAGAATGCAAAGGGATAAGTTTTTAAAAGAAATAGAGAACCTGAATCATCCAAATGAAACGCTTGTTCCAACACATTGCAGCTATTGTGCGATGCAGTGCGGAATGAACTTAAGGGTGAATACATCGACAAATAAAATCATCGGCGTTGAGCCTCGTTACGATTGGCCGGTAACGCTAGGGAAAATGTGTCCGAAAGGCGTTACCGCTTACCAGCAGACAAACCATAAAGACCGGCTTTTAAAGCCATTAATCCGCGACGATGCTTCTTTAAAAGGAACAAAAGAAGGTTTCCGTGAAGCGACTTGGGATGAGGCTTACGACCTAATCGTGAAAAGATTTAAAGAGCTTCAGCAAAACTATGGAAAAGATAGCCTCTCAGTATACGGCGGCGTTTCTATGACAAATGAAAAATGTTATTTAACAGGAAAATTTGCCCGTGTCGCGCTTCAAACGAGATACATCGATTATAACGGACGTTTTTGTATGGCTAGTGCAGCCGGCGGCATTAATCGTTCACTCGGTGTCGATAGAGGTTCAACCTTACCTTGGACTGATATTCATGAAACAGATTGCTTGTTTCTGGCTGGAAGCAATACGGCAGAATGCCATCCGACTTCGATGTTCCGTATCTGGGCTGTCCAGGAAAGAGGCGGATATTTGATTATTGCCGACCCGCGGGAAACACCGATTGCCAGAAGAGCAGATGTACATCTCGACCTAAGACCAGGGACTGATCTTGCCCTTGCTAACGGAATCTTACATTTACTTATTGAAAATGGTCATGTTGACGAAGAATTTGTAAAAAATCACACAAACGGCTTTGAAGAAACAAAGCAAGTTGTCAAAGAATTCACACCAGAATATACGAGTCAAATTACAGGCGTAGCTCCGGAAAAAATCATTCGCGCTGCTGAACTGTACGGCAAAGCGCCGAATGCCATCGTGTTGTTTGCAAGAGGAATCGAACAACAGGTGAAAGGGGTAGACAACGTTTCTGCCTATATCAATATGGCGCTCGTTACTGGTAACATTGGCCGTCCGAAAGCGGGAGTTGGTACGATCACAGGCCAAGGAAACGGACAAGGCGGGCGGGAGCACGGGCAAAAAGCTGATGCCCTGCCAGGATACCGAAAAATTACCAATCCTCAGCACGTAAAGGAAGTAGCCGAAGTGTGGGGCATCAAGCCGGAAGAAATGCCGGAAGCGGGAGTGTCCGCTTATGAAATGTTTGGCTTGATGGAGCAAAAGACGATTCGCTCTCTTTATCTTCTTTGTTCAAATCCAGTCGTTTCTGCACCTAACGCGAATTATGTGCGCAAAATGCTAAAACAGTTAGATTTCATGGTATGTGTCGACTTCTTCCTTTCTGAATCGGCTGAATATGCGGATGTAGTGCTTCCAACTACGAGTTGGGCAGAGGATGAAGGAACGACAACGAATGTAGAGGGCCGCGTCATCAAAATTAACAGGGCCCAGAAGCCGTTAGGGGAATCTAAGCCGGACTGGCAGATCCAAGTGGAACTAGCAGAACGCCTTGGCCGCGGAAAGTATTTTTCACACTTAAAAACATCCAAAGACATTTTTGATGAACTGCGAAGAGCTTCTAAAGGCGGAAATGCCGATTATTACGGAGTTACCTGGGAAAAAATCGAAAAGCAAAACGGCGTATTTTGGCCGTGTAAGAGCGAAGATGATCCAGGAACACCTCATATGTTCTTAGATAAAAAATTCTATCATCCGGACGGCAAGGCGAAAATTTTCGCCCTACCATACACACCGCCAGCTGAAGAACCAGACGAAGAGTATCCGCTCCGTCTAACAACAGGACGGGTGGTTTACCACTATCTATCAGGCAACCAGACTAGAAGAATTCAATTCTTGAATGATATGAGTCCTGAACCGTTTGTCGAAGTGCATCCGGAAACAGCGAAAAAGTATGATATTTCCCATGAAGAAAAAGTGCGGCTGTTTACCCGCAGAGGAGAAGTCATTTATAAAGTGAAAATAACAGAGGCCATTCGGAAAGATACGGTATTCGTTCCTTACCATTGGGACTTTGAGAAGGCCGCAAATATCTTGACGAACCCGGCGCTTGATCCGATCTCCAAAATGCCGGAATTCAAAGTGTGCGCGGCTGAGATCGAAAAAATAGAAATAAAGAAGGTGCAGTAGATGAAAAAGAGGCTCTATATCGAACTTGAAAATTGTATAGGCTGCCGGTCTTGTCTCGCTGCTTGCACACAGTGCGGAGGACATGAAGAGCGTAACCGTAACTATGTTTACGATGTAAATCCTCTCGTGAATACGCAAACGATGCCTCTTATGTGCCTTCACTGCGTAAACCCGGCCTGTGCAAGAAGCTGTCCGGCACAGGCGATCCAGATTCACGAAACAGGCGCCGTTTTATCCGCGCTTGTTGAAAAATGCATCGGCTGCCAGAACTGTACGATTGCTTGCCCATATGGCATTCCGAAGTTCGATACCGAACAAAACCTGATGTATAAATGTGACTTATGTATTGACCGTACGAAAGACGGAATCCCGCCAATGTGTGCCAGCGTTTGCCCGACAAACACACTGCAGTGGCTGACTGATGAAGAAATTGAAAACAAGAAACAACAATTTAACCTTGATAACGATAAATGGGTAACAAGCATGCCTTATCTGGAAAGTGAAACGAATGTAAAAGTAAATCTCCCTGGAATCTTGCAGGGAGTTACCAAACTATTTTAGGAGGGGAATCGAGTGAGTGGTGAAAACGATAAAATCCCGTTCAATGAAGATAATTACACCCATAATATCAACCGCAACAACGAAAGAAAGCTCGATCGCCGCGGCTTCATGAAAACGATGGTTGGTGCGGCCGGACTGTTTGCCGTATCGACCCTTCCTTGGGGAGGCGTTGCGGCCAAGGAATTGATGGGACTTGGCGATAAAGAATATCCGCATAAAAAGATTGCCGACGTGAAGTCGGTAAAAGTAGGAGACGCGGTTGAATTCGCGTTTCCCGGCGAGCATGACAGTGCGCTTTTAGTCAGGCTGTCAGAAAATAAATATGTCGCCTATCAAAACGCCTGTACCCATCTTCGCTGCCCGGTTTATTGGGTGAAGGAAGAAGGAGATCTGATTTGTCCTTGCCATCACGGCAAATTCGATGTAGAAACTGGTGCTCCTACGGCAGGACCACCGAGACGCCCGCTTCCTGAAATTGTCGTAAAAGTGGATAAAGATGCCATTTACGCAGTAAGGGTGAAGCGCTATGAATCCTAGATATGTAAGTGTAGCGATACTTTGTGGGATCTTGCTTCTGAATATTATTTTCACGCAATATGTCGTTCATCAATATTATCATGAAAATTATGTAAACGTCCTTATATTCTGCGGTTTGAACCTGATCTTGTTCCCGATTGCTTTCTTGATATATAAACGGGACCGAAAAAGCGAAGGTGGGAAGTAATTATGAACAATGAAACGTATCTTGATTTTTGTTTTATCAGAGGAGAAGCGGGTGGGTTTGCCGGTGAAATTGATGGCATCCTGCAGGAAGTGTTCAAAGGCAAGCGGCTAAACTGGTATCTGGAAGAGAAGATGGCCGATGGCGTGGAAATCGTGGTGGCTGAAGTAAAAGGGATGAGCAATTGGCATTCCGAGAATGAAACGCTCGGCTACCTTGAAGAGAATGCGGGAGTGCAGTTCTGGCAATACCTCCAAGGATATCAAATGTATATCTATCCCGCTAAAGGATGTGGCACACGTGGCAGTCTTTAATATCGAGGAATGGAAGCAGTTTGTTTCTCATGATGTTGAAACGGCCATTCTCGACCAGCAAGGAGAGATGGCGCCGTCTGTCAGGAAAAATATTCGAAAAGTCGAGATATGTCCTGATGGCACGCATCTTCGTCTGTATTTCGATAATGTGTATTTCCTGGCTATTCCATTAACAAGTGAAGTATCAAAAACGGGTAACAAGTGGGCGGCCTTCGATCAAGTAGCTGACCTTACTTATATTATAAAAAAGGTGGATGATTTCCATGAGTAGAATTACGCAATGGAACCCTGAAGACGAGAAGTTTTGGCAAGAAGAGGGAAAAAAGCACGCGAGAAGGAATCTTTGGATCTCTGTTCCAACATTAATGATGGCATTTATCGTATGGCAAATCTGGTCTGTTGTAGCAGTTAGGTTGAATGACGTCGGCTTTAATTTTTCAGACAGTGAATTATTTTCACTCGCAGCCATCCCGGGGCTTGTCGGAGCAACCCTGCGTTTCTTTTATACATTTGGCGTCGGTAAATTTGGAGGCAGGAACTGGGTTGTGTTTTCAACAGGTATTCTCTTAATTCCTTCCATTGGTATCGGGATGGCCGTCCAAAATCCTGACACGCCTTACTCTGTCATGGTATTGTTGGCTGCTCTTTGCGGTCTCGGCGGAGGTAACTTCTCTTCGGCTGTTGCGAATATCTCCTTCTTCTTTCCGAAAAAAGAAAAAGGAACAGCGCTCGGAATCAATGGCGGACTTGGAAACATGGGGGTTTCAGTCGTTCAGTTTGTTACTCCTTTAATCATCGCCGCAAGCACTTTCTCAATTGTAGGTGGCGGCGTTACATTAGATAATGGCCAGCAAATTTGGCTTCAAAACGCAGCGTTTATTTGGGTCATTCCGATTATCATTTTGACAATTGCCGCTTACTTCGGAATGGATAATCTTCCGGGTACAAAGCAATCAGTGTCAGATCAATTTGTCATTGTAAAACGCAAGCACACCTGGATCATGACTTGGCTGTATGTCGCGACTTTTGGTTCTTTTATCGGATATTCCGCGGCATTCCCGCTGCTTCTGAAATCTCAGTTTCCGGAACACTTAAACCTTGCTTTCTTAGGTGCGTTCCTTGCGGCGGCGGCACGTCCTGTCGGTGGCTGGATTTCTGATAAATTCGGAGGTGCCCGTATCACGAACATCGTTCTCGTAGCAATGAGTATTGGAGCACTTGGTGTCATTTACTTCTTGAATCTAGGTAACTTTGGCGGATTCCTGGCATCATTCCTTGTATTATTCATTGCCTCAGGTATGGGATCTGGATCTACTTTCCAGATGATCCCCTTCTTGTTTCCTGTAAAAGAAGCGGCGCCGGTTCTAGGCTTCACGGCAGCTTTCGCGGCTTACGGATCCTTCTTGATTCCTAAGCTTTTCGGATGGTCCGTATCTACAACAGGAACACCAGTAACGGCATTCTACTTCTTCATCGCTTTCTATGCGATTTCATTAGGATTAAACTGGTACTTCTATCAAAGAAAAACATCTGAAAAAACAGCTGAACTATATGTTCATTAAGAAAAATAACACATTTTATTAAAACTTTAGGATTCCACTTTTAAGCCACGCGCCCAAAAGTGGAATTCTATTGTTTTCTTAGACTATTGCTTTCATCAAAAAAATGAGCGCTAACAGTAAAACAAACAAAACTCTGCATGATTAACGAATGCAGTAAGGAGGATGGATATGGAACAAACAATGAAAAATAAAAATATCAGTTCATATATCATACAGTCCCAGGATGAAGAAATTAAAAGAATAGCGCTCGAGCTTCATGAAGGTGTTGGCCAGACCCTGTATAGTCTGTATACAGGGCTGCAGTTTATCGAAACAGGGATAGAGCAGCCTGCCATGAAAGCGTATATGAAGGAAATGTTCCAATTGATGGAGAAAACACTACAGGAAATACGCTTGCTGTCCCTGGAATTGCATCCGCCTACTTTGACTACATTCGGTTTATTGCCTGCGGTCAAAAGCTACTGTAAATTAATTACGTCCACATACGGTATAATGGTCCATGTAGAATCCACTGGTGAGGAAAAAGCTATCTTTGAGGCTAAGAATATTGCTATATTCAGAGTTTGCCAGGAGGCGCTTGCAAATATTGCAAAATATGCAGATGTTACAGAAGCAACGATTAGCTTTACCTGGGGACTTGATTTTGTGAAAATAATCGTTGAAGATAAAGGAAAGGGCTTTGATGTCGAAGAAAAATTGAACATCAATCATTCATCAGGACTTGAAGCGATGAAGGAAAGAATGGTTTTGGCTGGTGGGGAATGTTTGATTTCTTCTACATTAGGAATAGGGACCAGTATAGAAATATACCTGCGCACTTAATGTATGTGTGAAAAGGAGAGGTTGCTATGATTAGGATACTTCTGGTGGACGATCATGCGGTGGTAAGAATGGGCCTGACGATGCTCTTGGATGCACATCCTGATATGCAGGTGGTTGGCGAGGCTTCTGAAGGGAATGAAGGACTTCAAAAAGCGGTGGAACTGAATCCGAATGTGGTGGTGATGGATTTAAGCATGCCGCACGGCAAAGACGGCTTATCCGCAACATCTGAATTAAAAAAGCTAATGCCTGATGTACAAATATTAATCTTGACGATGCATGATGATGAAGAGTATTTATTCAGGGCCATCCAGGCAGGCGCGTCAGGCTGTATTTTAAAAAGCGCGCCGCATGATGAACTGGTGGGGGCGATCCGGTCGGTAGCAAGGGGGGAGGCTTATCTACACCCGTCAGCTACAAAGAAATTAATGGAGGAATACCTCGGCTCTGTTCAGAAAAACGGGATGGATACGTACAGCCAGCTATCAGACAGGGAACGGGAGGTTCTGACGCTGATTGCCAAGGGGTTTTCCAATAAAGAAATCGGAGAACAACTTGTTATCAGTGTAAAAACGGTCGAAACCCATAAAGGAAACCTTATGGAAAAGCTCCAAATGAGAACAAGACCTGAATTGGTCGCCTATGCTTTGAAAAAGGGGCTGCTTGGATATGGCGTATAAAGGAGTTAATCCGGCATGGCTGAATTAGGTGAAGTCCTTTCGGTTGTTGAAGCCTGTAACGAATTAATGGATACTCTTGCCTGCGATTTTGTCGGTCTGGCCTTCCAAAACAAGATTGGACCGGATATTAAATGGCATGTCGCTGTCGGGAACAGGAACGATAAGTATAAAAGAAGTACGGTGCGTTATGGAAAAGGCATAGCAGGAAAGGTAATTGCTTCGGGCAGGCCGTTAATGATCACTGATTTTCCAAATGATATTCACGGAAAAATTCTTGAACACCCGATCATGCTTGCAGAGCAGCTTGTTTCTGCCTATGCTGCTCCTATGTTTTTTAATGGTGTCCCTAAAGGGGTGCTGTTGGTCGGAAAAAGGAGCAGCTATTCATTCCCGGACAGTGAGCAGGCAATCGTCAAAAAGGCTGCAAAGAGTCTGGAAGAAATCGTAAAGTTAAGCATTACATTTTAAATCAGGAGGTCTGGGGATGAACAGGTATGATAAAGAAAAAAAACAGAATCTTAACGCTCCTGATTCTCGTAACAAAAAGATCCCACCGACTGAATCGAAAGGAACGTCTAAATTGAATGGTGATCCGTCAGTGTTGCACAATCAGATCGTCGAAAAACAAAAAAAGACCTTTGAGGAGCTGACTGATTTTAAGTTTGCTTTGGATGTCTCTTCCATTTTGGCAATCACCGACAACAAAGGGGTCATTACGTATGTAAATGATCAATTTTGTAAAATATCGAAATACACAAAGGAAGAACTGATTGGCCGGGATCACAGCATCATCAATTCCGGTTACCATTCCAAAGATTTTTTTAAAACGATGTGGAAAACGATTGGATCCGGTCAGGTGTGGAAGAGTGAAATCAGAAACAAAGCAAAAGACGGCACGATTTATTGGGTGGACACGACAATCGTTCCGTTTCTAAATGATAACGGAAAGCCTTATCAATATTTGGCGATTCGCTATGAGATAACGGAAAGAAAACGGGTTGAAGAAGAACTGAAAAAAATGATGATCCGGATTATTGATGTGCAGGAAGAAGAACGAAAGAGGTTGTCCCGGGAATTGCATGATGGGATAGGCCAAAACCTGTACAGCCACCTGATCACCATTAACCGCCTACAGGCAGAAATCACTAATCCCCTTTTGGAGCAAATGCAGCATGAAACGGCAGAGCTGATAAAAGAAGTCAGGGAGATATCATGGGAACTTCGGCCTTCCGTGCTGGATGATCTCGGTCTTGTCCCGGCGATTCGCTCGTTTCTAAGCCGCTATTCGGAATACTATAATATTAATGTGATGTTTGAATGTGTCCTGAATCGCCGGCTTGCTAACAATACCGAAATCACGATTTACCGGATCATCCAGGAAGCCTTAACAAATGTGCGGAAATATGCTGAAGTCAATGAAGCAATCGTAACAATCCGGGAGATAGATGATATCATCAGGGTCATGATTGAAGATCACGGCAAAGGATTCCTTCCAAAACAAGGTTCCGGTGGAGTAGGCTTATTTGGGATGGAAGAAAGAGCCCGCTCGGCAGGCGGATCCATTGAAATTCAATCCACCCCGGAAAAAGGGACGAAGATTATTTTGGAAGTGCCAAAGCATCAGAATGTTTAATGTACTTCATTGAATTTTATGAATGTAGATTTTCGATAAAGAATGATAATTTATGTTTGATCAAAAATCCTATTGTGTTATGTAGGATTTTTTTTGTTCAACAATGGGCCAGATTGTGGAACAACCTCTTAGATGATTGGAAATACAGATAAGATTGTGAAGGATTCTATTTAAACTACCAGCAGGTTACGGGTAAGAATAATTTTCTTCCCGTAGTCAAATATTATGGGAATCAAAGTAAATGAAGATAAACACTAGACAAAAAATGCAAAAAACTACCACCCAAGGTCGATTGTCGTTCTAAGCATATCAATTTGTTTCTAAACCGCTAATTGATACTATAGTGATATATCTTGATTAAGAAAGGAATTGAAATGACAAATATAAATATACCGGTTTCTGTCTTAAACCTTGCCCCAATTCGTCAAGGACAGGAACCTAAAGATGCGATTGATTCGATGGTTGATTTGGCACAAGCTGCGGAGGAAATGGGCTATAAACGGTATTGGATTGCAGAACATCATAATACCCCGACACTTGTAAGTTCAGCTACCTCCATTTTAATTAAACATACATTAGAGCACACCAAAACCATCCGTGTTGGATCTGGTGGGATTATGTTGCCTAATCATTCTCCATTAGTCGTGGCCGAACAATTTGGAACAATGGCAACCATTTACCCAAACCGTTTGGACTTAGGACTTGGTAGGGCACCTGGTACCGATATGATGACGGCAAGTGCGTTAAGACGTTCACAGAATGATTCTGTCTATACATTTCCTGACGACGTTAATTCCTTGCTTACTCACTTTGGACCTGAAGAAAAACAAGGTTATGTTAAGGCATATCCAGGTGTTGGTACTAATATTCCATTATATATTTTAGGGTCATCGACAGACTCCGCGTATTTAGCGGCTAAATTAGGGTTGCCGTATGTGTTTGCCTCACACTTTGCACCTAGATATATGGAGGAAGCGATCTCGATTTATCGCAATCGATTCCAACCTTCTGAATATCTGAATTCTCCATATATGATGGTTTGTTTAAATGTGGTTGCAGCGGAAACAGATGAAGAAGCGAAAAGAGAATCAACAACGATGCAACAATTTTTCCTAAATGTTGTCCGAGGTACACAATCATCATTGCAGCCTCCAGTGGATAGCATGGATAACATATGGAGCGGGCAGGAGAAAGAAATGGCTTCCTCGATGTCCAGTGTGACGTTTATGGGTAGTAAAGAGACAGTAAAAGCACAGTTAACAAATTTTCAAGAGAAGTATAATGTAGATGAAATCATGGCTGTTTCTTATATCTTTAATCCTGATATACAAAAGCGGTCTTATCAAATCTTTAAGGAAATTGTTGACGCAAAATAAATGGGTTGAGATAACAAACTTTGTAATGCAGCCAAGGTTTACCTCAGTAAAACAACATAAATGATCTTCCACAATCAGACGCATTTCTTTAAAAAGGAATGCGTCTTTTTTACAATCGGCCGGATTGTGGAACAACACCCAGAATATTAAATATTTATGTTGAAATATAGATAAGATTGTGAAGGATTCCACTTATACTAACTGGCAGGTTAGTTGAAGAGTAGAGTTTTATTTTAAATCCATGTTTGGGCCATTTAACTGAATAGCGGGTACTGCCATGGTATCTCTAAATGGTTTAGTTTTTTACATTCTCATCATGGCAATGGGGTAATTTAGGTCATCTGGTAGTACACCTTATTTAAATAATATAGATATCGATTACAAGAAATCGAACTTTCGTTATGGTGTATTACGAGATGTTGAATTTTATTAGTTGTATAACCTCGAGTAAGTATCGAAAATTGCGCCAAATGTTTAAAAGCCGGCCTAGTGACTGAATTTATCAGATAGGCTGTTTGATTACTCCCCGGCTTTCGAGTTTTATTCAGAGCTTGAATCATTTGTTCAGCGGTCCTTATACCTAATCCATGTCCAAAATACGTGCCATCTCCAAGAACTACGGCATTTTCTCCCCTCCACCAGTAGGTTTTTGGATCAAAGTCCGGATTATTAAAATAAACAACATCTCCAGGCAGGAAATGATCTGCATCAATGATATGTATCCCAAGATCAGGATCGGTATGCCAGCTGTATAAATAAAGGTTTTTGCATATTTGATTAAATAACTGTTCACCAATACTGTTTAGAACGGCATGGTAATAGATAATCACCTTTGCCGTTGCGCATTCAAACGCATACAGTGAACTGTTCCTGTAAATGTCTTGGATCGCATCAGATGGCATTACATCACGTCTCAGCAAAAATCCGCCGGCCTTTGTCAAATGCCAGTATTGGGCATTGCAACGAGATCTTGCAAAGATTTCAAACCGTGCATGACCTTGATTCATGGCCCTTGCACTTAATATAATGTTTTTGCGCAACTCGAGTTCAAACGATAATTCTTCAATGGAGTTATATGAATGAACTACCGGATCTTCTTGCATTCGTTGAATGATTACACTTTCATCACTTCCAGACGGCCACATGCCACTTTGTTGAAAAGGATTCCCCAATAGTTGTATCATACTATCCCTCATTCCAAGCTAAAGTATCTTTTGTGTTCTTGCCTAGCGTATTCAATTCTTCTGTTTAATGTGCATAAAGACAATACGCAAGGCTGTAAAGCTTCTTTTCGCAATAATGGAGCCAGATAGTTGAACACACCCAAAAGATTGGATATTTATGTTAAAATACAAATAAAAATGTGAAGGATTCTACTTAAACTAACTGGGGCAGTTTAGTTGAAGAAAATGCCGTTCCGTTTATGCTAGAATCTAATCATAAGATACTTTAAAAAGTGAGGATATACGATGGTTGCAAAAACAGAAGAAGATTTTAATGGTTTGAAGGAAATTGGCAAAATTGTTGCCTCCATTAGAGATGAATTGGTACAAAGAACAATTCCTGGCATAACGACCAAAGAACTTGATGATATAGCCGGAGAGTTTTTAGAGAAAGCAGGTGCAGTTTCAGCCCCAAAAGGTGAATATGATTTTCCTGGCTATACTTGCATTAGTGTTAATGAAGAAGTGGCACATGGTATTCCGGGTCATCGGGTTATTCATGAAGGGGATTTAGTAAATATAGATGTTTCTGGTTCCAAAAACGGGTATTTCGCAGATACAGGAATCTCGTTTGTAGTAGGCGAAGGAGAAGAAGTATTAACGAAAATATGCGACGTTGCTAAAAAGGCATTTGAAGCAGGGCTTAAGAAAGCAAAACCTGGTTCAAAAAAAAGTAGAATCGGAAAAGTAGTATTCCAAACAGCGAGAGAGAATGGATTAACTGTTATCAAAAACCTTACAGGACATGGTATTGGGCGTACAATACACGAAGCACCTGACCACATTTATAATTATAATGATACATGGGATGATGAATTATTAAAGGAGGGGATGGTTATCGCATTCGAACCATTTATCTCGACCTTTGAAGAAGAAGTATTCCAAAAAGAAGACGGCTGGACCTATGTTACAGAAAAAAGCTTTGTAGCTCAATACGAACATACGATTATTCTTACTAAAAATGGTCCGATTATTGTCACACTTTAATTCAAGCATAGACGGAAAAGACTCGTATAAATATAAGTAATTCGCTTACCGTGTAGGAAACTTAAATGGTGTAACATATAAATTCGTAACACTTTTAAAGAATGTTACTCGCATATAAAAAAAGAAGGGTTCGATTTATGTATCCCACATCAACCCACTTAAATAAGGGAGTTGATGTGGCAGCCCTTTTTCTTATGGAGCTAAAGGGGCAGTTTAGTATAAGAAGAAAACAGGTCAATCTAATTGTATAATCCTAGGTCGGAACGCATTCTAAAGGTATATTTAAACTGCCACCCATTCAATGAACATGACCGTTTAATGAAACAGGTCTGCACCAGGTAGCAGCTTACCCCTGAGAAGACAGAATTTAACGATATTGAGACTCTTTTCTCTTTAAGGGGTTTTTCCGTATAATCAGAATAAGAAATCCGTTCAAGAGATGAGGGATATATGGTGTTGATTGTAATTGAAAATGATTGGTTGCAGGTAGAGATAGTGAGCAACGGAGCAGAAGTACGTAAAGTGAAGCATAAGAAAAATGGGCTGGACTATATGTGGACAGGGGATAAAAATTACTGGGGACGCGTCTCTCCGGTCTTATTTCCGATAGTTGGCCGCTTAATGGACGATAAATATCAACACAATGGAGAAACCTACGAAATGTCACAGCATGGCTTTTTGCGTGATGCTGAATTTGATCTGGACAAGCAGACAACTACAAATGTTTCTTTTGTGGTGGAGTCTGCTGGACGCTACACTAATGTTTATCCTTATGAATTTAAAGCTTTTATTCATTATATGCTTAAAGAGGACTCACTCATTGTTCACTGGGAAATAGTGAATGAAAGCAAGGAAAAAATGTATTTTTCCATTGGTGCGCATCCTGCATTCAAGATGCCGGTGTTAGATAATGAAACAATTAAGGACTATAGTTTACACTTTACTCCCGCTGCAAATAAGAATGTGATGGAATATGAGCTAAAGGATTCTCTTATTCATGTGAAAGGAACCACTAATGATATTTCCACGATCCAACTCACTGATTCTCTATTTGCAAATGATGCTCTTGTATACAGTAATATTGATTCAATTACACTGACATCCAATAAATCGGGTCATGGTGTAGAAGTAATGCTTGAAAAATTTCCGTTTGTCGGGATTTGGTCTAAATATATGGATTCCGCTGGTACGACTGCCCCGTTTGTTTGCATTGAGCCGTGGTACGGCATCGCCGATACTTATGATTCATCAGGGAAAATGGATGAAAAACTTGGAGTGAATGCGCTTGAAATCGGAGAAACATTCCAAGCCGAGTATAAAATGAAGTTTAAATAAAAGCTTGGCAGCTTTTTTGTTTACTGCACTAACTGGCAGGTTAGTTGAACAAGGAATTCCGCATATATTCTATCCTCTGTAGTGGAGATCTAGACTGCATGGATGGATAACAGGTTCTTTAAGCTGAAGAAGAAGTTTCTGGTCTAAGAACAAAAACACAAAAAACTCGCCGAAAACTAGACGAGTTTTTTGTGTTTTTGTATACCAATTATTATTACAAACAAGAATTCTCTATAATAACCCCTAACACAAAACGATTATCCTATAGGGTGTGGTTTGGGCGGGGGTACTTTTTGTGGCAGGTCCATAGATAACAATTAGATCTCGGTTCGCTGGGTTTCTTGAAAATGACTGCCCATTTGTTAATGATAATTGAGTAAATGGAGATATATTTAATTGTAATCGTCCATCACTACTCACCAACTGACTATTAAAATAATCTACTTTTACATTCTGATTTCCGCTATCTTTCACCATAACAAGTGCTTGATATTGTGGAGGGTAAATAAGAAGGGCAGGTGCATCCCCGTCATAATATCCAGTCACGAGATCTCCTACTGTCACCAATACATGGTCTACAAAGTAAGTGGTGGGTGAAACCACGAAATTTACTATGGTTCCCAATCCGTTTTCTACAGATATTAATTTATAACAGCCTTCTCCTTCACCGTTTTGACCTGTAAAAAAATCACTAATCATAGTGACAGTCCCGTGAAAAGAATAAAAATTTGTCATACAATACCTCCATTGCTTTAAAAAGATAATGCATAAAGCAAGCTTTATATTTCGACATTAGTAAAGGCTAATTAACTTTGTTCCAAGTATGGCTGTTGCCAATCTTGTGGATATAAATTGAGTGCCATTCCATGTTAAAAGGTTTTCGACATATCCTAATGTATCCGAATTAGAAATACCAATAATTCTTTGAAAAACAAGTAAATCATAAGTCATGCCTTTTTGATTCGTAACAATTGGATTTAAAGCACCAGCAGAGAGGACCTCGCCTTGAACACGTTGTTTTAATTTTCCATTTTCATCGTAAATCTGTGATAGATAATCATAGCCTTTATAGCTAATGTCAAGGGTGAAAAGAAGGTCTAATGAAGGGCTTCCTACACTTACTTTATAAAGATCTTCATAATTGACTTTGAATGTATAGCTATTATTATATTTTTCAAAATCAAACAATAGGTGTGGAATATTATTTCTGAAGGAGTAAATATAGAAAATACCGTACCCCCCGCTTCCTCCCGATTCAATACTTACCAAAATATCCAATATATTATCTTTAGAATAATCCCCAAGGAAGAGCTTAGCATTGTATCCTGCATTATTTTGAAGAGTAATTGTTGAAAACTGATTAGAACGTCCATCTTGAATTACAAGTGTAATATGATCTGCGAAGATTTCGGTTTCAACGTTTTTTCTTCCATATAAATAGACGTAATCAACTATACCGTCACCTGTAACGTCACCTTGCTTCATGTCAAGCAACGCTGTGTTTCCAGAATAAGTATAGTTACCATACGTTTGTTCTTGAAATTGCCTGTACAAATAACTCCCCCCTATAAACATCTGGCAATTACTTGGTGTACCATATGCAGGTGAGTACTTATATGACACCATAAGGTTAAGGAAATGTTCTGTATAGAAATGTTAAGGGGATTCACAAGTGAAAAATCTGTATTGTTGATAAACCATGAAAGAGCTAACAATTTCGTAAGTTCTGCGGAGTTTTACCAAGAAATAGCTATTTTATAGGCAAATACACATTTATGAGAGTACAAGTTGATAGGTAAATGACTAAAGAATATGATGATGTAAGGTTAAAAAGTAAAGGAGTGTATTTTATGTATCCTAGTCACATACCTATGTATTATAACTATCCAAATAGTCAAGAAGCATATTTATATTCAACTCCATTCCAAGAGGAGAATTATTACCATGCAATTCCTGGTGACAGACAATTTGGTGGGTTTCCACCTCCGTCTGCACCACCCGGTCAAGGTCCAGCGGCAGGACCACCAACTTCACCACCGCCATCTTTTGTTCCTCCAGAACAAGTAGAAGCGTATGCAGTTGACCCAGGCGGTATTGCAAGATGTTTATTCAGCTACACGTATGTATGGCTGAGAGGTTTTGAAGAATTTTGGTTTTATCCAACATTTGTTGGTCGAAACTCTGTTTCAGGGTACCGTTGGACTGGATATAGATGGGTTTATTTTGGAATAGACTTACGACAAATTCAATCGTTTACTTGCTATTAACAAGAAAAGGGTTTCAACGAATCTATATTAGTTGTTTTAGAAATATGCCAAATATTGCACAATAATCTTATTTTATTAATAAGTGCGATGCTTTAAAATAAAGCATCGTCTATTTTTTTATTCAATTAACGAAACCGATTGTGAAGAATTGTACTTAAAGTAACGGGGGCGTTTATCCAAGAAGGATAACGCATCTTTTTGTGGAAGTTATTGTACTAAGGAGCAGTTTAGCCCTTATTCAATTATGAGGAAAACCAAGGGGGAAACTAATATGACAAAGAGAAATAAGGAGTTGTCACTAGAACAACGTGAAGAACTACTCAGAACTTTGAAAGCCCGTTTTGAGAAAAACATGCACCGACATAAAGGTCTCGAATGGGCTAAAGTACAAGCTAAGATCGAAGCTAATACTGAAAAACTGTGGTCGCTCAATGAAATGGAGGCAACTGGCGGAGAACCGGATGTTGTTGGCCATGATAAAAAGACGGGCGAATACATTTTTTATGATTGTTCAGCGGAAAGTCCTAAAGGTCGCAGAAGTGTTTGTTACGACCGTGAAGCTCTGGAGTCAAGAAAAAAACACAAACCAGAAAATAACGCTATTGATATGGCAACTGCCATGGGAATTGAACTTTTAACGGAAGAACAATATCGGATGCTGCAGAAACTTGAAAATTTCGATATGAAAACATCGAGCTGGGTGCAAACACCCGCTAGTATTAGAAAACTTGGCGGGGCCATCTTTTGTGATTATCGCTACGACACTGTATTTGTGTACCACAATGGAGCGGAATCCTACTATGCTGCAAGGGGTTTCCGTGGCTCGCTAAGGGTCTAAATTTTGCATAAACAGCTAAATTTGAATTTGAGAATGGATTACTTGGGGAAAGGTTTAAATGATAGTAATCCAGTCATTTTTATGAGGCATATTGATAATAACGAGGAAGTCAGTTGTATAAAGATTCTGATGGTTCTGAGCTACACAGTTCATTAAAACACTATGCAAATTATGTAATTGAAAAACAAACACCAAGTTCTTTCTTCAATACTGTTCTCTCTATTAATTGCTTTTTTGTTGAACTTCTTATTGAACAAACGGTTCAGGTTAGCTGAGGAAGAGGTTTAAATAAAACAATGTCAAATATATTTATTTGGTGAAATTAAGGAAATTGGAGGAAACATTATGAAAAAATATAAGTTTGAAAATAATATTCCAACATTGGAAGAATACAAATATTTGTGTGAGTCTGTAGGATGGACTAATTATATGAATTTTGAAGTGGCGGAAACATCATTAAGGAATTCTATTCACTGCATCACAGTCAAGGATAATGAACAAATTGTGGGAATGGGGAGAATTGTTGGCGATGGGGCTATTTATTTCTATATCCAAGATATAGTGGTTCATCCAGATTATCAGAAAAATGGTATTGGTAAGGAAATAATGAATCTTTTGGTTGAATACTTACATACGAATGCCCCAGATAAGGCGTTTGTTGGTTTGTTTGCATCACAAGGTAATGAATCGTTCTATGAAAAATATGAATTTAAAGATTTCTCACCAAACATGACAGGGATGTTTACTGTAATTTCAAAAAAATAGAAATAATTGATTGGAAATTGTAGGAGAACTAATCAATCAACATTAAAACAATTGTCTACAGGTACCTTTTTTCCTTATTAAGCTAAAGGGTGCTTTGATCCAAAAAGGATTAGGCCCTTTTTTGTTGAAGTTATTGTACAAACGGGGCAGGTTAGTTCAAAAAGCCCTATCCTTTTACGCTGCTTTAACCTAATGGAATAGGTATTCACCTATGTTTACAAAAATGAATATCTTATTGTTGAAACCATTTTAGCTACGGAGGAATCTTCATGGGATACTTTGTTACTGTAGAACCAGGTGTAAATCTATATGTTGAAGATATTAACCCAGGGGGTAACAAGACCATAGTGTTTATACATGGCTGGCCGTTGAGCCATAAACAGTTCGAATATCAGTTTGATGTTCTTCCCGCAATGGGTTACCGCTGTATTGGTATAGACTGGAGGGGCTTTGGTAATTCGGATAAACCAATGAGTGGCTACACTTTTAACAGACTGGCAGATGATTTTCGTACTGTTGTTGGTACACTTCAATTAGAAAACTTTACGCTTGTGGGCCACTCAACGGGTGGAGCAATTGCAATTCGATATATGTCTAGATACAACGGTTACGGAGTATCTAGGCTTGTCCTTGTTGACGCCGCAGCTCCCACAGGCTTTTCAGAAGAAACTGCTAATAAATTTCTCAAGCAAACATTAAATGACCGCCCTAAGATGATGAAGGAAGTAACAGATAGCTTTTTCTTTCAGTATGTAACTCGCCCATTCTCGGACTGGTTTTTTCAAATGGGATTACAGGCTGCGGGATGGTCGACCGCGGCTGTCATTGTTTTATTAAGAGATGAGAAGTTGCATGAAGATCTTCCAAAAATAGCTGCCCCCACTTTAATTATTCATGGCATTCATGACAAAGTTATTCCATTTTCACAAGCTCAGGAACTAAATCAAAAAATAAGAAATTCACAGCTAGTCCCGTTTCAATATAGTGGTCATGGTCCTTTCTGGGAAGAACGTGACAAGTTTAACCAGCTATTAACACAATTTATTTAGTTAAAAATTTAACTTATTCGAATAAACGGAGAAAGGATTGCACAATAGTCGGTCCTTTTATAGGTAGTAAAATTTTTGCTCTACTAATTAGGCTCGATTGATTGTTCAACTAAACCAGCTAATAGTTTGTCAATATTTTTCAATAAAAATTTAAAATATCTCATGCTATACTAAATTTAGTCATACCAAATAACCTTCCAATGTTCTCGTTTGGAAAGTGTTGGACTGTTTAGTTATATTTTTAAACTAGGCTAGATCTTGGAAAGCTGCTTTGCTCTTTAAAAGTGCATAAATCCAATGTAAGAGTTTATTGGCACATGCTATCACAGCTACTTTAAAGGGTTTTCCTTCTTCACGTTTTTTATCATAAAACTCTCGTAATCGCTTGTTACGAGGAATGATTTCATCTGTCGTTTTCTTCTTGCGACAATCACGAATGGCACATTTAACGGCCATATACAAGGCGTGCCGTAGTCTACTAGAGCCTCTTTTGGTAATTCGATTTAGAGTACCTTTGAATGTACCAGATTCGAAGACACTTGGATCAATTCCGGCAAATGCAACTAGTTTCTTAGGGTGATTAAACCGATCAATTTCCCTAATTTCAGAAATAATCGTTGCCGCGATTTTTTCACCGATACCGGGGATGGATTGGATAATTTTATATTCTTCAATACTTTTCGCTAAAGCATCTATCTCATCTTAAAGCTTAGATAGATGTTTTTTATATTCAAGAATCATTTCGATATACATATTTAGGCTTAGAATTAGGCTATGATATAAGTTTTCCTGAAATGGGTTTTGAGCTGCGGCAGCTAGCAGTTTTTCTGCCTGACTGTTTGCCCATGTTTGTGAACGACTTTTACATAACTCTTTTATTTTGTTAGCGATTGTTTCTTCTCCAACTTGCAAGATTTCTTCTGAAGTAGGAAAGGCTTGTAAAGTTAGTAATGAAACATCCGAATATAAGGCCCCAAAAACCCCAATGTATTCAGGGAACACTTGATCTAGAACTGCCTGAAATTGTAGTTTAGTTTGTACAAACATGCCTGTAATATTTTCATGTTGTCTTGTAAGATTACGCAGGTTTAAAAGCTGAATTCCTCTTTGTTTATAGGGCTCTAAGTCCTCTTTATAATACAGCTCGCAGAGGTGATGAGCGTCAATGATATCTGTCTTTACCTTGCGTAAACTAGAACTCTTAGCCCGATACGATATGAGAGGATTCACGATAATTAATAAATACCCTCTGTCCTCAAAATACTAGACAATTGGTGTGTGATAATGTCCAGTGGACTCTAATATAATGGGAGGCCGTTCCCCTGATACTTCTTCTACTTCTCTAATAAAACCTAGAAGACTATTTAACCCTTCAAGAGTATGTGCTACTTTAAAGCTTTTTTTGTACCGCTGCTTTTTATCCAAGAATGCTTGAACCTGACTTTCGCCTTTTGCGACATCCAGACCTATGACTGGATTCATCATGTATCTCCTCCTGAAATGCAATTAACCGGTAACCCCTAATTTCTCCTTGCAGTATCATAGCTTCGCTTGTTATACGAGATCATTATCCCAACCAGCCTCAATCATGTTTCTACAAGTAGGGGGTGAACTGTTTAGTTGACGGGTTCAAGTCCCACGGGTGCTTACGATCTACCCCGGCTACGGTTATCATATATCGATATAAAAAATGGTCAACCAGAAATATTTTCTGGCTGACCTTATAATACGAAAGGGTGCTTTTATTCAATAAAATAAACATAAACAATCTTCCAAAATCAGGAACTTTAATTGAAGAACATAAACAAAAATAATCAAACTTTAGTAACTATAGAACCTGTTTTTATCAATCATTTTTTCAAAAAACAGGCTCTTATATTTTTTTGCAAATTCGAGTTTTATAGGCTCATTTTAATTAAACTTTAATTTAAACCAACAATTAAAACCCAAATTAGGCTTATCTAATCAGGTTTTTTAAAAAATAAAATAGGCAGCTTATATTTTTTAACATATACTGGTATCAAGCTCTGATGCCTAGAACGTGACGGGTTGCCACACGGATGTGGAGGTCTTAATCGACGGTCCATACTTGCAAGGAGTTGAAACTTTTTTTATATCCGAGTAAATTAATCCGAAAACTCATTGACATTAAGTGTAGTTATGTTATTATTTTTAATAATTAAACTTATCAAGAGTGACGGAGGGAATTGGCCCGGTGATGTCCGGCAACCTGCAGACATGCAAGGTGCTAAATCCAACAAAATGGAAGTCATTTTGGAAGATAAGGTGTATGTTGATTACATGGCCTGTGATGTCTTTCCAAAGTGGGAAGACTTTTTTAATGGAAATAAATAAGCTGACTAGACAACTAGAGGCGGTATGAACAGTTCTCTGTTATACTGCCTTTTTTATGAGGGGGCAATTATGAGCAATTTATTGGTTTATAAAGATTTCGATACGTTTACCCCTGTGGATTTCCCGATTGATAATGACACAAAAGGGGCGCTGGAGGTTCTGGAGTGGGCTTATGGTCACTATGGCGATGAATTGGTATACGCCTGCAGCTTCGGAATTGAGGGTATTGTCTTAATTGACTTGATTTCGAAGGTAAATGAGCGGGCAAGGATTGTTTTCTTGGATACGGATCTCCATTTTAAAGAGACTTATGATTTGATAGATCAGGTGAAAAATCGGTATCCCCTCTTGCAAATCGAGATGAAGAAGCCGGCTCTTACGCTTGAAGAACAGGCTTTGGAGCATGGTGATTTATTGTGGGAAAGAGAACCGAATAAATGCTGTGAGATAAGAAAAGTAATTCCGCTGAATGAAGTGCTTTCCGGTCCGGCAGCCTGGTTATCAGGGTTAAGAAGGGAACAGTCTGAAACAAGAAAGAATACTCAGTTCATTAATAAAGACAACAAATTTAATTCGATAAAAGTTTGCCCGCTTATCCATTGGTCTTGGAAAGATGTTTGGCGTTATGCCCATAAGCAAGGGCTGCCTTACAACATTCTGCATGATCGCGGATATCCGAGCATCGGCTGCGAGAAGTGCACAAAACCGGTATTTAATGAAGAGGATATGAGATCCGGCCGCTGGAACGGTTCAGGGAAAACAGAATGCGGTTTGCATACTTAATAATGAGCTAATTGTATCGATATATTTTTCATACTAATAGGAGGTTTATGCAATGACTGTAAGCAAACCACACGGGGGAGAACTGATTAACCGTTGGAACCCTGAATATAATACGTATGTGATTGATAAGGAAATTGAATTGGACGGAATAGCCCTTAGCGACCTTGAATTGATCGCGACTGGAGGATATAGCCCGATTGTCGGATTTTTTACGCAAAAGGATTATAATTCCGTTGTAAACGAAATGCGACTTGCGGATGGAAATGTGTGGAGCATTCCGATTACATTGCCGGTAACTGAGGCAGAGGCGGAAAACATTTCAATCGGTGAAGAAGTACGGCTCGTGAACGATGGTAAAACATACGGTGTAATAAAGGTAGCAGATATTTATAAACCGGATAAAAAGAAGGAAGCAGAGTCTGTTTATCAGACAGACAGTGATGAACATCCGGGCGTACACAAGCTATACAGCAGAGGAGATGTCTATATTGGCGGAGAGATCCAGCTGGTGAAAAGAATTGCCCGCGAAACGTTTCAGGAATTTCATCTTGATCCAAAGGATACTAGAAGGATCTTTGAGGAAAAAGGATGGAAGACGATCGTCGGTTTCCAAACAAGAAATCCGGTTCATAGAGCCCATGAATACATCCAAAAAACAGCCCTTGAGATTGTGGATGGATTATTGTTGAACCCGCTTGTTGGAGAAACGAAGTCTGATGATATTCCAGCTGATATCCGAATGGAAAGCTACCAGGTTTTGCTTAAAAATTATTATCCTGAAGACCGGGTTTTCCTATCCGTGTTTCCTGCGGCAATGAGATACGCGGGGCCAAGGGAAGCGATTTTCCACGCAATGGTCAGAAAGAATTATGGCTGCACTCATTTTATTGTAGGCCGCGACCATGCCGGAGTTGGAAGCTATTATGGAACCTATGATGCCCAGAAAATCTTCAGCAATTTCACAGAGGATGAGTTGGGAATAAGTCTATTATTCTTTGAACATAGCTTTTACTGCAAGAAATGTGAAAACATGGCTTCGACGAAAACATGTCCGCATGGAAAAGAAGATCATGTTATTTTATCCGGAACGAAAGTCAGGGAGATGCTGCGAAATGGTGAAATCCCGCCTAGTACATTCAGCCGCAAGGAAGTAATTGAAGTCCTGATTAAAGGCATGAAACAACCGACCATAAAAGTTTAAAGGAAAAAGGGAGGACTCACATTGGCTACTGCAAGTTCTAATGTTACATGGCATGAACAATCACTCACAAAGGAATTTCGGAGGGTTCAAAATGCCCATCATAGCTTTGTCGTCTGGTTTACGGGACTTTCCGGCTCGGGAAAATCGACTGTAGCAAATGAATTGGCAAATAAGCTATATAAAGCCGGAATCAGTAATTATGTATTGGATGGCGATAATATCCGCCATGGCTTGAATGGTGACCTCGGTTTTTCAGATACAGACCGAAAAGAAAATATCCGCAGAATCGGCGAAGTTTCAAAGTTGTTTGTGGACAGCGGACAGATGGTCTTGACGGCCTTCATCTCTCCTTTCAGGGAAGATCGTAATCTAGTCAGAAGTCTCCTTGAAGAAGACGAATTCGTCGAGGTATATGTAAAATGTCCGTTGAATGAATGTGAAACTCGTGATCCTAAAGGCTTGTACCAGAAAGCACGTGATGGATTGATCAAGGATTTCACCGGCATCGACTCGCCGTACGAAGAACCTGAAAATCCAGAATTTATCCTTGAAACGGACCGCTTTTCAATTGATGAATGCGTAGAGCAGCTGATCATCTATTTAACGAAGCGCAATTTTATTTGAGCAAACGGAACGTGGGCAAGATCATCCAAATATAATGAGTTAGAGATAAGAAAACTGAAAGCAATCCCGAAAGTGCCTGCTTCGTGTGATCACATCTAGAAATAGCTTAAGCATGCGAAAGAGTGTGGAAAATGGGGAAAGTTTACTTAGTTGGTGCAGGGTCTGGAGATCAAACTAAAAGGTTTAAAAAGTATCCAACAAGCAGATGTTATATTATATGAAGTCGTAAGAATGTGGCAAAAAAGCAACTAAACATGAATGAAAGACTGTTTGTTAGCGAGGGAGTTTAATGGAAGCGATTCTTTATATATGTCATGGTAGCCGGATAAAAATAGCATGTGATGAGGCGATCTCTTTTGTAAAAATCTGTATGGAGCAAAACCCTGTTTCCATTCAGGAGTACTGCTTTCTAGAGCTTTCCGATCCAACAATCGAAGAAGCATATGAAAGGTGCGTCAAAAGAGGGGCTACAAAAATCACCGTTCTTCCCGTCCTTTTGTTGACAGCCGTCCACGCAAAAGAAGATATTCCGAACGAACTTGATAGAATTCGAAAGGGATTCCCGGAAGTAGAAATGGTATACGGCAGACCAATAGGTGTCCATCATCATATGATTGATATTTTGATGGAAAGGCTCCAGGAAACTGGGGAAGAACTGAACGGCGATTCTATGGTTCTTTTGATTGGAAGAGGGAGCAGCGATCCGGACGTAAAACGGGATTTGTCCCAAATAGCACAACTGCTGGAAGAAAAGACGGGTTTAAATAGGGTGGATACCTGTTATTTAACGGCAGTGGATCCCGATTTGGAACAAGGGCTGCAAGCTGCGAAACAGAGCCCTTATAAAAAGGTATTTATCATCCCATATTTGCTTTTTACAGGAATTTTGATGAATACCATCCAAAAGACGTTAAAAAGCGACTACGCAGAAGGTGACAAGGAATTCATCTTGTGCCATTATCTTGGTTATCATCCGTTAATTGGTGACATCTTACAGGAACGATTTACTGAACTTTCGGGAGGAAACGGCCGTGTATCCCATCATGCTTGAAATGACAGGCAAACTCTGTGTGGTCATTGGCGGCGGGAAAATTGCTTATCGTAAAGTGATTCCATTGCTCAAAGCCGGAGCAGATATTCATATCGTCAGTCCAGAAATATGTAATGAGCTAGAAAGGCTCCTGGATGACCAAAAGATAAAAGTGTTTTTTAAAAAAGCTGAAAAGTCCGATTACGAGCATGCTTTTATGGTTATTGCGGCAACAAACTCCAACGAAATAAATGAACAGATTCATAAAAATACAGGGGATCACCAGCTGGTTAATATCGCAAGTGACCATGGACGGGGCAACTTCCACATCCCCGCTTCCGCTGAAAGGGGAAGACTGATGATAAGTGTCTCGACCGGAGGTGCCAGTCCGGTCCTTGCCAAGAAAATCAGAAATGATTTACTTGAACAATTTGATGAATCCTATGAAAGCTATTTGGATTTCTTGTGGGATATGCGAAAAAAAATCAAGAACAGCGATATAGCCGATACGGAAAAATCAAATCTTTTAATCGAGATGGCAGCAGAAAAATATAAAGATTCAGAGACAGAAAGAAACAGATTCATTACCCAACTGCTGGACATTTAATCGTTCGAGAACGATGCCAAAGTGATTTGCAGGCGGGGTTTCGTATACTGTAAATCATACTAAAGCAATGGGAAAAGGAGGATTGGATGAAAAAGTTACTCGTTTTAGCTTTTATTGGTTTTCTTGCACAGCTGATTGACGGTTCATTAGGAATGGCTTATGGAGTTACCTCCTCTTCACTTCTATTGGCCTTTGGCATCGCTCCCGCTGTGGCATCAGCTTCCGTTCATTTATCAGAAGTCGTAACGACTGCCGCATCAGGAATATCACATATCAGGTTTGGAAATGTAGACAAGAAAATGGTGTTCCGTTTGATCATACCTGGTTCCATTGGAGCCTTTGCCGGTGCCGTTTTTTTAAGTAATTTGCCTGGCGATCTGGTAAAGCCATATGTATCCACATTTCTTTTGGTGTTGGGCATGTATATCATCATCCGCTTTTTGTTTCTCTTCAAACCGACTGAAGAACGGGAATCGCCGCCATTACCTTATAAACAGTCCATTCCTTTAGGATTGATTGCCGGGTTTGCGGATGCGACTGGCGGAGGCGGCTGGGGACCAATTGCAACCCCGATTCTTTTGTCCAAAAAAGGAATGACTGCTCGTAAGGTTATTGGAACAGTCGATACGACTGAATTTGCCGTAGCGGTATCAGCGACTGTAGGTTTTATGATTTCGTTAGGCTGGAATGCGGTGAATTGGATGTGGGTAGGAGCATTAATGCTTGGAGGAATCTTTGCAGCACCGATTGCGGCCTGGCTTGTCAGAATCATACCGACGCAGCCGATGGGTGTGTTTGTTGGTGGATTCATTATTTTGGTGAACATCAGGACCCTATTATCTGCCTGGCTGCCAAACTTAGCTGAATACAATTCCTTTATTTATAGCGTGATTGTCTTATTATGGGGATTAGCTTTATTTTTCTCTATTAGAAAATTAATCACTATAAACAGAAATAATTTTGAATCGTCTGTTGATAATTAAGAAAACTGAGTCCAGAACCGGACTCAGTTTTTTATCCCGCTTTAACGGGCAGTAAGACCCCCACTCAAGACTTGGATGGAAAAACAAGGATAAGTGGGGGAGCAACTGCGCGTAAAAGTCCGATTGGTTCAACTAACCATAGGTGGGGGATGAACAAAACCCCCACCTATGGAAGTTTCACTTTATAGGTTTTTTTTCAGGCAATATAATGGTTTCCCTTTAAAGTCAATTTCTTTATATATGCTGTACCCCGTTTTTCCCCAGAAGCGAATGCCAGGTTCATTGTTGACTAAGCAGCCAAGATGAACCTCTTTAATCTGTCTCTTTATCATCAATTCTTCGTATTCGGAGTAGATAGTTTCTGCATGTCCTTTGTTTTGGGCGTGTTTGTGGATGATAAACAGACCAAGCCATGGATTTTTATCTCTTGGATTGCACATCGTAAAATCGACGATAGCAATCGGGCCGCTTTCCGATGTGACGATATATCGTTCCTTTTCGATCTCGTCCTCATGCTCCTTTAAAATGTCAGCTTCAGTCAGATAAAGTTTGTCTTCTGAAATAAGATTGTATTCCGGATTGGAGTTCATTACTTCAAGCTCCTGAAGTATTGTCTTATTATTGCAAGTGTTCCAGGTAAACATTTTAAATCCTCCGATTGTTAGAAACTATTACTAATATCGACGAAGCCTCTTTCCCATTAATCTAAATTATGAATTTTCATATGGCTTAATTAATCCATAGAGTATGCTTATTACCGGAAGTGAAATTCCTTCTTTTTCTGCTAATCTTAGTGCGCCGCCTTGCAGGTGATCTAGTTCCAACGTTAATCCTTTTCTTTTATCCTGATGCATGGAAGATGTAGCTTCTTCAGGAAACGCTTGAAATTTGCTGAATGCCTGACTCACGGATTCATCCGTGATGGAAATGCCTTGTGCGCGGGCAAGAAGCTGCATTTCTACTAAAACTTTTTTTAATAAATCAGAGGTTTCCGGGTAGGAAAGTATTATGCCGATTGGCAGGTTTGAGGCGGTTGTAACGCCTGAAAATGCGGTAATGAACATATATTTATTCCATAATTCCCATAGGATTTGGCCGGATAGCCGACTGTTCATTTTAGCTTTTCCTGAAATGGTCTCAAGCTTGTTGCAAATTTCCTGCTGAGAAGGATGGAGCGGACCAAAAACAAGGTCATGCTGCTGGTTTGTATGAACGACATGACCTTTATCATCAAGTGTTGCGATGATATAAGCGCTCCCGCCAATGACTGCCTCTTCACCTAATTCCTGCTGGAGAATTGAGATTTGCTCTATTCCATTCAGTAACGGAAGAACTTTAGCTCCATTAGCTACAAGATTTTTCAAGGAAGGAATCGTCCCCTTTAGATGATAGCCTTTTACAGCAAGCACAACTAAATCTGGGGTCTTGATTTCTTCCACATTTTCAGTAAAGTCTACTTTATCAAATTGATAGTTTCCATGCGTGCTTGTTATGTATAAGCCCTGTTCTTTAAGCTGACGAGCTCTGTTCTTTCGCACTAAAAATTGCACGCTTTGTCCGGCTTCTTCCCATCTGCCTCCGTAATATGCTCCCAAAGCACCGGCACCGACAATTACAATATTCATAGACAACGCCTCACTCAGTTTTTAAAGGTATTATAACATTTGTTGGAATTGTTTGAGTATTTATCGAATCTGAAACTTAAAAGAAAACTAGCCGGTTCGGGATTTCGTAGCGAAAATTTCAATATTGTAGCGAGTTTTCTTGGGATTGTAGCCGGTATGAGGACTTTTGTAGCGAGAATTTTGATTTTGTAGCCGGTTCGGGATTTCGTAGCGGAAGATCCAATATTGTAGCCGGTTCCCTACGGATTCGGGACTTTCTTGGAAGAAAGGAAAGTATAAATTTTCCTTTCCGCAACTACGTCTAATCTCCACCTTACGGCTCGTCGATCGAAGAGTTTTCTTTAAAATTGGAGAATTCAGCGGCGTAGTTTTATTAGTCACAAAAAAACAGCCGGCATCATGCCGGCTGTTTGATTATCTATAAACTTTTACTTTTACCGTTTTGACGCCCCATTGGATTGCCTTTGATTTATTAGAGATGAATACGTCAATTTTGTTGCCGCGGACTGCGCTTCCTTTATCACCGGCGATTGCTTCTCCATAGCCTTCCACATAAACCTTTGAACCTAGTGGAATGACCTTTGGATCAACCGAGATTACTTTAGCGTTAGGGTTTTTCTTTAGGTTAATGCCTGTAGAAGTAATTCCGCTGCAGCCTTTGCAGCTTGCTGTATATGCAGTTGCTTTAACTGTGATTGTTTTATATGCAGCTTTCTTGGCTGATGATTTTGTAACTGCAGCCTTCTTAGCTGTCGTTCCTGAAAGCTTTAAGACTTGCTTAGGGTTGATTCTATCACTTTTCAGTTGATTCCAGCTTTTAATCTGGTTAACTGATACTTTATTTTTTTTAGCTATGCTCCAAAGAGTGTCGCCGCTTTTTACTTGATATGTCCCAGCAGCAGATGTCACTCCAGAAAATCCAAATAGTAGAAAGGTTACCGAACAAGCAGACAATAGAAGTTTTTTCAAAATTATAAATCTCCTTTGTTTTTACTAATGTTAGAATAACAATTAAATATAACAGGCATGTTTCATAAAATTGCTAATTATGTTACAAAATGAAGACATTAGTTTCATATTTGTAATAAAAGGGTAAAATAGTTTGATAGTTTATGAAGAAATAGAAACTGAATCGGTAGACAAGCACTTATCTTTTTTTGGCCCATATGATGTACAAAAAGATATGGGGGATAAGGATGTACTACGATTATAGTTATCCATACAGTCGGCAACCCGACAACCTGGCAGTGGATGTTCTAAAGGCCATAAATGGGGAGTTTAACGCGATTCAATGCTATAACAAACTGTTAAAAATAGTTACAACTGAAAAGGAAAAAGAGGTCATACGCGAAATCATAAACGATGAAAATAACCATTTGGAAAAATTCACACAAATTTATTACAATCTTGCTGGAAGACAGCCGGAGATCACTAGAAATAAAGATTGCCCTAAAGGAACAAAGGGAATTTTTGAATTTGCTTTCGAGGATGAACAGGAGACGACCGATTTTTATTTGGAAATCGCAGATCAATTTGATGATCCAAAAATGAAAGAAGTGTTCACTAGAGCTTCAGCAGACGAACAAAACCATGCTGTCTGGTTTTTATATTTTCTAACAAAACCTAGATTATAAATTTTCAGGGAAGAAGGCTCCCGTTTAACGACAGGAGCCTTCTTTTTCTTAATATTATTTTGTATTAAGAAATTCTTGAGCAAAATCAATCAGCATCTTTTGATAGGTTGAGACCGATTCGAGCTCGACATATTCCCTGTCGCCATGCCAGTTTGCGCCGCTTGGGCCAAATTCAATGGCGGGTATGCCTAAGGCAGCGAAATAAACAGTGTCGGCTGAGCCATGCTGTCCAAAAATGACAGCATCATTTTTCGTATGGCTTTTAATCACCGGCCGAAGCATGGTGATGTAGGGATCATCGACCCTAGTGTTTACCGGCTGGCTGAACATTTTTTCTATTACCGTTCCATCGGTAATCTCTTCGATTTGTCGGATGATTTCATCCTTATTCTGAGTAGGTAGATAGCGGATATCAAAGCTCATCATACATTTATCAGGCACTTTATTATATACTTCACCCGCTCTTATCTTTGCGAGATTAATGGAAGGGGATGCATAGAATTCTGTTTTTTCTTCAGTAAACGGGAGACTCCGTATTTTCTGGTATACATCATAAGCTTTTTCAATTGCATTGATTCCTTCCCAAGGCCGGCTGCCATGGGAAGGGCTCCCGGTTATTTCGATATCCGCCTGTACTATTCCTTTTGCCTGAAGAGCGATGCCCATTTGCGTCGGCTCAGAGCAAATAACAAAGTCCCCCAGATAGCCTTGTTTCGCTAGGTACCCGGAACAATTAAAGCCGCCTGTCTCCTCGTCAGACACGATCTGCAGCTGGATCTTCAGGCCGAGGTCATCGTGTTGCAGTTCTGAGATGGCACACATCATAGCGGCGACGCCTGCTTTCATATCAGCCGCTCCTCTTCCATATAATTTTCCCTCTTCAACAACCGGGATAAATTGATCCGGTTTTCCGCTTACAACGTCTACGTGTCCATTAAAAATTAACGTTTTATCTCCATTGCCAATTTCACACACAAGCATTTTATACCCGTTATTTTCAATCAGACTTATAGGCAATCCTTGATTAGCAAGCCACTTTGAGCAATAGTCCACCGCTTTATTTGCTCCTTCTTTTGTAGAACTATCGATAGCGACTAAATCCTTTATTAATTCAACAAGCATTGTAAAAAGAAACCTCCTTGCCAATTCTTCATTCGACAAACTTCTACATAATTCTTTATACCCTGAAATAACAAAAATATGAATCTTATTCTTGTTAGTTCTGTGTGTGGTAATTGGGAAAAATAGGCTGTAGCTATTTTTTCTTGACTAATATGCATATACAATTTAAAGTGAGAAATATATCATGTATATACAAGTTGCTTATATGCTTATTTTTTGCGTGTGAAATGAAAACGTTCCCAAAGGGTGGGTATTGCTTCAATTGCCTTATGACACTATATGTACCACTTTGGCATCGTGTTTCCCACGTGGTCAGCAAATCATTTAAATAGTGGAATTAATGATGAATGTGTTTAATAACGAATAGGAAGAAAAATATAGCTAATCAAGAGAGGAAATGGCGGTGGATATCCATGAAAGAATGGTGGAGAAAATCAACAGTCTATCAAATTTACCCGAAAAGCTTTAATGATACAACCGGAAGTGGGACAGGCGATATCAAGGGGATCATTGAAAAGCTTGACTACTTAAAAGAACTTGGAATCGATGTTATCTGGCTTACACCTGTTTATAAATCTCCTCAAAGAGATAATGGCTACGATATCAGTGACTATTATTCCATTCAGGAAGAATACGGAACAATGGAAGACTTTAGCCGGCTGCTCACGGAAGCCCATGACAGAGGCATTAAAATTATCATGGACCTCGTCGTTAACCATACATCAACCGAGCATGAATGGTTTAAAAAAGCAAGCGAATCAAAAGATAACCCGTACCGGGATTATTATATTTGGAAAGATCCCGTCGGTGGGAAAGAACCAAACAATTGGATTTCCAAATTCGGCGGGTCCGCATGGAAAATCGACGAAAAGACGGGACAGTATTATTTGCATTTGTTTGACGTGACACAGGCTGACTTAAACTGGGAAAATGAAACGGTCAGAAAAGAAGTGTATGATATGATGCACTTCTGGTTTGAAAAGGGAATTGATGGTTTTAGGCTTGATGTTATTAATTTGATCTCCAAGGACCAGGATTTCCCGAATGATGACGGTTCTATACCTCCGGGGGACGGCCGGAAATTCTACACGGACGGCCCGCGGGTGCATGAGTTGCTTCATGAAATGAACGAAGAGGTCCTTTCTAAGTATGACAGCATCACTGTCGGGGAAATGTCTTCCACGACCATTGAAGATTGCATCGGATATTCCAATCCGGACAGCAAAGAACTGAGCATGACGTTTAACTTCCATCATTTGAAGGTCGATTATCCAAATGGGGAAAAGTGGGCAATCGGCGATATGGATTTTTCCGCACTTAAAAGCATTTTATCAAAATGGCAGGTTGAAATGAATAAAGGCGGAGGCTGGAATGCCTTATTCTGGTGCAATCACGACCAGCCGCGCATTGTCACCCGATACGGTAATGACGGTGAGTACCATAAAGAATCAGCGAAAATGCTGGCAACAACAATCCATATGATGCAGGGAACCCCGTATATTTACCAAGGTGAAGAATTTGGGATGACTAATCCGAAGTTTGACAGCATCGAACAATACCGTGACGTGGAAACGTTAAACTATTATGACATTATGAAAAAAGAAGGCAGACCTGAACAGGAAATCATGAAAATCATCAAACAAAAATCCCGGGATAATTCCCGCACACCAGTTCAATGGAACACAACCGAACAGGCTGGGTTTACAACAAGCACTCCTTGGATAGATGTGGCCGACAACTACCCAGAAATCAATGCGGAAAAAGCGTTAACCGATAAAGATTCCATCTTCTATCATTACCAAAAACTGATAGCGCTCCGTAAGGAATACGACATTATCACATTTGGGAATTATGAATTACTATCTGCTGATCATGAATCCTTGTTTGTATATAAAAGAGAGATTGATGATGAAATATTGCTTTCCATCAATAATTTCTATGAGAAAGAAGCACAAATTAATCTAACGGAGCTCTTAAATATGGACGACTATGAAATAAATGTGCTCATTTCCAATTACTCCGATCATCCGGAATTAGGCGATCAAATGCCATTTAGGCCTTATGAGTCTATCGTTTATCATTTAAAAAAGAAATAAAAAAAGCTGATCCATGTTAGTCCTCAGCCTAGTTCGGGTATATGTATAGTGCGCCACAATCATTATTCGACAGGAGGATGATTAAGATGGAAAAACGCGTAATTGGAGTTTATGACAATGGAGAAGAAGCGGTTCGCGCCATTGAGGAATTGAAGGCCCAGGGGTATGACCGTGATGATATTTCTGTAGTTGCGAAAGACCAGGATGAAGTAGATGTAGTAAAAGGACAAACAGGATCGAATGCAGAGGATGGCCTCACGGCGGGTGCCGCTACAGGAGGAGTGCTTGGCGGAACTGCCGGTTTATTGGCAGGCATAGGAGCCTTGGCGATTCCGGGAATTGGCCCGATACTGGCAGCAGGCCCAATTGCGGCTACCTTAACTGGGGCAGCACTGGGCGCCGGAGCCGGCGGACTTGCAGGTGCATTGATTGGCATGGGAATTCCGGAAGATGAAGCGGATCGTTATGAAAGAGACGTTAAGGATGGAAAGCTTCTCGTGTTATTGGATCCGGGAGCCAGGAAAACAAATAATGCAGAGAATACAGGAAATGCATATACAGACATGCGTGAGGAAAGTGTCTTGACTGATAAGGATTCTGTGCGCAGATATTAATGTTAAAACGGGACAGAGGCAAGGCCGATTCGCTGTCGAATCGGCCTTGTTTTTTATTCCTTTTATTTTAAACCTTAACAGCATCTACCCGTCCAGAGAAGAAGGTGGCTCCGCCGCCCATATCGGCGATGCGATCGGGTGTCAGCACATTTACAAGTTGCTTCGTTCCAGGCATGTCAGCCCAGAGTCCTTGGCTGACAAGTACTCCCGGCAGAACGTTCTCTCCGACTGCCGCCTTTAATTCACATTCACCCCGCTGATTATGGATCCGTACCATGTCGCCATCTTCAATACCTAAACGATGCGCGTCCATCTGATTCATATGCAATCTTGGTTCTTTTTCAAGAGCGATATGCCGCGTGTTATTCGAGAAAGTCGAGTTAAGGAAATTGTGATTAGGCGCAGGAACGAACAGGAATGGAAGATCCTCGTCATCCACGATAGGATGAAAGACCGGGAGCGGATCATATCCATCCCTTAGCATCCGTTCCGAGTAAAGCTCTATTTTTCCGCTCGGCGTTTCCAGCTTGCCGGGAAGAAGCGGAGTAATTTTTGCTTTTACAAACTGTTTGTCTAAGAGGCTTCGTAATGAAATCTCATCTAGATAAGGATTAGCGGGATTATCCAAAGCCTGCTCAATCATGTCCTCTTCTGAATCCTTAAAGGCCTGTTCATCGAATCCCATACCGCCTGCGAGCCATTTGAAAACATCCGTATTGGATTTTGATTCTCCATATGCTTCGACAACCGGCTGCTGGATTTGCATAAAGTTATGCCAGTAGGATGCCAAGAAATCGGTCGTTTCAAAAGAAGAAGACGCAGGGAGAACAATATCTGCGTAAGCCGCCGTCTCTGTTAAAAACAAATCATGGACGACTGTGAATAAATCTTCGCGCATCAGGCCGTCTCGAACCTTGTTGGCCTCTGGTGCAACCACGGCCGGATTGGAATTATAGACATATAAGGAACGAACGGGATTCTCAAGCTCCAGCAAAGCTTTCCCGATTTCGTTCATGTTAATGCTGCGCGTCGCTTTGTTTTCCAGCAAATCAGGCCGCTGAAGAGCACGGGCATTGTGGGAAAGATATCCGGAATTCCCTTTGGTGGCCCCGCCGCCTTTCACAAGCCATTGTCCGGTTATTGCCGGGAGACAGGAAATGGTCCGGACGCACATCCCTCCGTTGTCATGGTGTTGCAGTCCATTCCCAATCCTGATGTAGGCAGGGGAGGTTTTCCCGTACATGCGTGCAAGCTTATAAATATCTTCAACGGGAACGCCGGTGATTGCGGATACGGTATGCGGATCATATTGAACGACATGCTGGCGCAATTCCTCGGCGCCCACTGTATAATTCCTTAGAAACTCGTTATCTTCCATATTCTCCGCAAATAAAATATGCATAATCCCAAGAGCAAGGGCGCTGTCTGTACCGGGCAGTATCGGAATGAACCAGTCAGCCCAGCGTCCTGTCTGGTTTTTATGCACATCGATCACGACGATTTTGGCGCCGTTTTTCCGCGCTTGTTGGGCGATCGTGACATGGTGCATATTTGTGCTGACTGCATTGATTCCCCAGAAAATAAAAAGCTTCGAATGAATCGTATCTTCAGGATCAGTACCAAAGGAGCCGCCCATTGTGTACTTGTATCCTTGTGAACCTGCCGAGTTGCATATCGAACGGATGAGCCGGCTTGCGCCAAGCCGGTTGAAAAAACGCCGATCCATCCCCTCCGCGCTGAGATTGCCCATATTTCCATAGAAGCTGTAAGGAAGTATGCTCTCAGGACCGTGCTGTGAGATGAGGCTCTTCCACTTAACTGTTATCGTATCAATCGCTTCTTCCCAGCTGATTCTTTCGAATTTTCCTTCCCCTTTGGCTCCAGTTCTTTTCAATGGATATTGCAGCCGTTTCGGGTCATACAGCCTCGCGGTCATATTCCGGACTTTATTGCAGATGTTTCCCTTTGTTACAGGATGGTTTGGATCGCCTTCGACTTTAATAATCTTGCCATCCTTCTTATGCAGAAGAAGTCCGCACTGATCGGGACAATCCAGTGAGCAAACAGAAGGGAATATTCCATCAGGCTGGTTTATATATGAGTTCATATTTGTTCTCCTATGTAGAATGAAGTTATCATTCTAGTTAACTTGTAACATTTTTTCTTTCAATAATAGAATATTTATGGACTTACATCAATAGAAGTGTTCGAGAACCTGTTTTAGTTATCCGAAAATTGTTAACACTTTTAGAAATTTCTGATAATCTACTCATTAGGGGGTCCGATCTAGCAACTAAATGTGAAGGGGGATTTTTATGGAGTATGGGGTTATTATTTCAATCGCAATTTATATGATTGGAATGCTTATGATTGGATATGTTGCCTACAGACGTACGGCAAACCTGACCGATTACATGCTGGGCGGACGCAATTTAGGTCCGGCGGTGACCGCTTTAAGCGCAGGAGCATCGGATATGAGCGGCTGGCTGTTAATGGGCCTGCCTGGTGCGATGTACATAAGTGGGTTGAGCAGCGGCTGGATTGTTGTTGGTCTTTGTTTGGGTTCGTATTTAAACTGGCTTTATGTGGCGCCTCGTCTAAGGACGTATACAGAGGTAGCCAATAATTCGATTACGATTCCCGACTTTTTTGAAAACCGTTTTAAAGACAATTCACGGATCTTGCGAATTACTTCTGCATTAGTCATTTTAATATTTTTTACATTTTATACGTCTTCAGGAATGGTTTCTGGAGGACAGCTTTTCGAAAATGCTTTTAACATGGATTATATGACCGGTGTCTGGCTCACCGCGAGTGTTGTAATCCTTTATACATTATTTGGCGGATTCCTTGCGGTGAGCTGGACTGACTTCGTCCAAGGGACTATTATGTTTATCGCTCTGATATTGGTGCCTATTGTAACTGTTGTAAATATCGGCAGTATGGATAGAACCCTCGATGAAATACGTTCGATTGATCCAACACTACTGCAGGCATTCGAAGGAACGACAACGATTGGAGTTATCTCCTTATTGGCGTGGGGTCTTGGTTACTTTGGCCAGCCGCATATCATCGTCCGTTTTATGGCGATCACTTCTGTAAAGGAAATGAAAAGTGCTCGAAGAATCGGGATGAGCTGGATGATTTTTTCGATTGTCGGGGCGATGATTACCGGGTTATTCGGAATCGCTTATTTCAATCTTACTGATGCACCGCTTGCGAAGGGTAAGCATGAAACGGTGTTTATCCAACTGGCTCAGGAATTATTTCCTTCCCTTATTACGGGTTTCTTGCTCGCGGCCATCCTCGCAGCTATCATGAGTACGATTGCCGCGCAGCTATTGGTAACTTCCAGTGCTTTGACAGAAGACTTTTACAAAGCATTCATCAGACGTTCTGCTTCAGATAAAGAATTGGTGCTGGTCGGACGGCTTGCTGTGCTGGCGGTCTCACTGATTGCCTTGGTTCTCGCCCTCAATCCGAATGAAACCATCTTGAATCTTGTCGGATATGCCTGGGCAGGATTTGGTGCCGCTTTCGGACCGGTCGTGCTTCTAAGTCTCTACTGGAAGCGGATGACGAAAATGGGGGCATTCGCGGGAATAATCGTCGGTGCGGTAACGGTCATTGTCTGGGAGCAAATTGAGAAATTTGCAGAAGTATATGAAATCATTCCAGGCTTTATTGCCTGTACGATTGCGATTATCGTTGTCAGCTTATTAACTGCCAAACCTTCGAGTGAGGTGGAAGCTGAGTTTAATGAAGCTGTGAAAAGACTGACTTAATAAGTAGGCAAACCCCTTTGCCCTCTGCTAAAATGTAGCGGGAGAGCAAAGGGGTTTTTATTTTCATATGGCTATTGAAACTCCACGATTAGGAAATAGTAAGATGAATAATGCATTCGGATGAACGAATATGAGATAATTGTGATACAGCAAGTAACCTATGGGACTTGAATCAATTAAAAGGAGATTCTTATGACTGAAACACCACCATTTATCTCGAACATGAAACCATTTATACAAAAATCCTGGGAAAAAGCAGGATTTGAGCAAGGGATGTCAATCCAGCTCAAGGCGATTCCCTTCATCTCAGAGGGAAAGGATCTTATTGCCGAATCGCCGACTGGGACAGGCAAAACATTGGCTTATCTGCTTCCGTTGCTTGAAAAAATCGATACCGAAAAAAAATCAATCCAGGCAGTCGTACTCGCATCATCCCGTGAACTGGTGATGCAAATTTCCGAGGAAATCAGAATTTGGACTGAAGGAAGCGATATAGGCAGTGGGGCCTTTATTGGCGGGGCTAATCCAAAAAGACAGCTCGAAAAATTGAAGAAGCGTCCGCAGATTATTGCAGGGACTCCCGGTCGCATTTACGAACTGATTGCCCAGAAAAAAATCAAGATGCATGAAGTAAAAACGATTGTGTTGGACGAAGGCGATCAATTGCTAGTCCCTGAGCATATAGGCACAATCAGCAACATTATAAAGTCAACGCTTAAAGATCGGCAGGTGCTTATGTTTTCCGCGACCCTACCGGCACAGACTGAAAACTTAGCTTTAGAATTGGCGAACGAGCCGGAAATAATTAGGATCGGAAGAAGTGAAAACATCCCATCCAAGGTAGACCATATTTATTTTGTATGTGAAAAAAGAGATAAAATCAGGATCCTTGAGAAAATTTACCGAATGGAGAACTTAAAGGGGCTCGCTTTCGTAAAAGACATTGCTCAAATAACCGTGATCAGTGAAAAGCTTGACTATAAAGGAATTGAATTAGGTGTCCTGCACGGTGAGTCCAATAAGATGGAACGTGAGAAATCGTTGAGGAAACTCCGTTCGGGGGAATACCCTTTGCTGCTGGCAACGGATGTGGCTGCAAGAGGCCTTGATATTAAAGGACTGACTACAGTGATCCATGTTGACCTTCCCGAAAGTACAGATCAATACGTGCACCGCTCCGGAAGAACGGGCCGCGCCGGTGCAAGCGGAACGGTCATGTCGATTGTAACGGAAAGAGAAGAGCGGGAATTGAAGAAACTCACCCGTGAGTTGGGAATCACGCCGAGTAAAAAAGGTTTTTATAAAGGTGAAATCGTTGATGAACGATGAGAAAAGGGGCCTTCGCGGCTCCTTTTTTTATGTAAACAGAAAATCATATGTTTTAAAGTACTGGATATTCACGGCTAATTCCTTACCTGTAAAATTTGTGCTCGATAATCCGAATTTGTGCTCGATGAATGAGATTTGTGCTCGATAATCGGAATTTATGCTCGATGAATGAGATTTGTGCTCGATGAACGGAATTTGTGCTCGATGATCGAAATTTGTGCTCGATGAATGAGATTTGTGCTCGATGAACGGAATTTGTGCTCGATAATCCGAATTTGTGCTCGATAATCCGAATTTGTGCTCGATGATTGAGATTTGTGCTCGATAATCGGAATTTGTGCTCGATGATTGAGATTTGTGCTCGATAATCGGAATTTGTGCTCGATGAATGAGATTTGTGCTCGATGAACGGAATTTGTGCTCGATAATACGAATTTGTGCTCGATGATCGAAATTTGTGCTCGATAATCGGAATTTGTGCTCGATGATCGAAATTTGTGCTCGATAATCCGAATTTGTGCTCGATGATTGAGATTTGTGCTCGATGATCGAAATTTGTGCTCGATGATTGAGATTTGTGCTCGATAATCGGAATTTGTGCTCGATCGCAGAAATTTCTGTCCGATCATTCAGATAAGGCTTAATTGCAAAAAATTCTGCCCGTTAAACGAATTGATGACTGGAAAAACTTTGTTACTAATATTTCATTATGGAAACGCTCCATCTTCTTCCTACATACTATAGAAATAGATAAAAAATTCAGGAGGGAAACGATGGGAGAGAAATACAAACACATTGAAACTGCGGTCATTCATGAGGGGTATGATTCGAAAGACCATATGGGGAGCCTGGTTACACCTATCTATCAGACTTCTACTTTCACATTTGATTCAGCTGAGCAAGGGGAAAGGCGTTTTGCGGGACAGGAAGATGGATACATTTATTCGCGTCTTGGCAATCCGACGGTGAAGGTGTTAGAGGAGAGAATCGCTACTTTAGAGGGTGGTGAAGCAGGACTTGCCTTTGCTTCGGGAATGGCTGCCGTTTCAGCTGTACTTATATCTTTGACAAAAGCTAACGACCATATCATTTGTTCTCAGGGACTGTATGGTTGTACGTTTGGTTTATTACAGTTAATGAAAAACAAATATAACATCAACCACGATTTCTGTACTATGGAGACACCGGAAAAGCTAAAGGCGCTGATCCGTCCTGAGACAGCTTGCATCTATTTAGAGACACCGATTAATCCAACGATGAAAATGCTGGATTTACAGATGATTGCCAGTGTTGCAGAGAACTATAACATACCGGTCGTGGTCGATAACACATTCTCCACTCCTTACCTTCAGAAACCGCTTGAGCTGGGCTGTGATATTGTCCTTCACAGCGCGACAAAATATATTTGTGGACACGGGGATGTTTTGGCAGGACTGGTAGTCGGGAAAAAGGAGTTTATCTCAAGTGTCTCAATGACTACGCAAAAGGATATTGGCGGCATAATTTCTCCCTTTGATGCATGGCTGCTGTTGCGTGGACTAAAAACAATGCCTGTCCGGATGGATCGCCACTCAGAAAATGCGCTGAAGATTTTCCGCGAGCTTAAAAACCATCCCGTAATTGATAGCGTATATTACCCGGATGATCGTAATCATCCAGACTATCCCATTACAAAAAGGCAGATGAAACAGGGAGGCGGCCTTATTTCTTTTGAAATAAAAGGAACCAAACAAGACGCACAAAAGCTGCTTAACCAACTCTCACTTATCAAAATTGCTGTAAGTCTCGGTGATGCAGAAAGCCTGATTCAGCACCCGGCAACAATGACACACGCGGTCGTCCCTGAAGAATCCAGGCGAAATATGGGCATCTCCGACCGGTTAGTCCGCCTTTCCGTGGGCCTGGAAGCGTGGGAAGACATTTGGGATGACCTAAAACAGGCATTGGATACATCAGCTGAATAGGCCGTTTAAAATACAAGAAGCCCTAAGTAGGGCTTCTTGTATTTTGGGCGATCAATCATCCAGCTTTCGAATTTGGATATCATCGGTTATTTTATCTTCTTTCTCGTTCTTAAGAGCCAGTATGACCGCCTTGCCGTCACTCGGGCTGCCATCGGCAAAATACATAGGGAATAACGAAAAAAATAAAATATAAAAAGAAAAATAGATGAATTGGTACCAGAAAACGGAGACCTCCAAAATCTGCTGCCTGATTAAGAAATTTACGATAAAAATGCTCGCCAGGTTGAATATGGAGCCTCCCAGATAAATAAGGGAGTTGGTGAAACGATTATCATATTTTAGCGTTTCAAATTCACATGCTCCATTCCAAAAATAATATTTCCTGATCTCAATTTTCCCAACAGAAAATAATTTTGTCCCGTTGCCAATGACAATCCGCCGCTTGGTGCCGCCAAAAATCGAGACGAAAAAAATATGGCCAGCCAAATGGATAAACGTCACAATCGGTAAAATAAGAAAAAAGGAAACTAAGAATTTCAAAACATCTGACAGATCAAACATGGGTAAAGCCTCCTGACATAGAAGTGATACTTAAGAAGTAGAGACTCTATATCCTTACCCGGCACAGCTAGGGGATAACATGTTATATTTTTCATGGAGCTATGAAATATTGCCATAAGTCGGGTTTATTTACATGACAGGATCATAGATGACGCTCTGCCATGGCAACAATACCAGGAATATGCCATGCGTTATCCAATTGAATAAGAAACACATTGACTCACTTAGTGTTTTTCTGTGTCTTTCAGGATCGTCATAACTTCTATTCAAAATAAAAACCACCGAAACCTTGTGATATCAGGGATTTAGGCAGTTTTTTATAATATGTTATCTAGATTAGTAAGGTATTGGTAGGAAAACTTAAATAATCATTCCTCATTTTAAAATTTTTAACAACTTTAGCAAATAAATCAAGGCAGGTACTGGTTTCCCATATACGGATATATCGCATTGGGACTATTATATCCTTGTTGCTGAGGACTTGAAATCTGCTGATTAGCAAATCGATTTGGAAGTGGTTGTTCTTCAGAAACCATGGGGGTAAAGACTCGTTGTTCATATCTTCGGTTCGCCTCAAAAAACTGATCTTCTAGAAATTCTGCTTGTTCATGGGTGAGCTCTAAAACAATTTCATTATTACTGTGGTCATATGCGGTCAACAGAACATAACTTTCATTGTTTCGGCTTACATTTCCCACTTTAAGATAAAGGTTTTTTATTTCAAATCGCACTCTCATTCCATCCATTTTAAGCACCTCCGATCATGTATAACATTACTGTTAACTGCATAATAGAGAAATATGTAAATAAATACGCAATAAAAATGAGTAGAATATCGGGTATATGGAAATCTTAGAATGAGAATTCTATAGGAGGCTTGCAATTATGAATGATGAAAAAAGTAAAATTAAATATGATGCCAGAGGGAATGTTATTCCTAGTAATGAGAAGCAGAATAAAGCTGAACTCGATTCAAAACGTGGAATATTAGATGAAAAAAATCCTGATGACTTTGAATAACAAAGTAGGCGAAAAAGGACAAAAATAATTGGTCCTTTGAGGTTGTATAAGATATCAATAATAGCATCTTTTAATTGATTTGATGGAAAAGACCAGGAGCAAGGAGGTTAAACTCTTTGCTTTTTTTATTTGCAAATGATAAAATTCAACCAACCAAAAGTAGATATTATCAGTGGGTAACGGTAGGTTTTTGGTAGGATACTTGTGATATTTAAGAGTTAAGAAATCATTTAAGAAGAATACAAAAATTAGTTATACCGTTTGAATATTGATAATAAAGCACTTTTGAGTATATCAGAAACTTTCTGAATACTAGTTAATTGAATATCGTCCTTCGGGGTCGGGTGCAAGTCCCAACCGGCGGTGATGAAGCAATTCTAAGCCCGCGAGCCAAAACCTGGCAGGATTTGGTGAGATTCCAAAGCCGACAGTACAGTCTGGATGGGAGAAGGACAGACGGAAATATATAAGAAAAAGTCTACCTGAAAAATTCATGTTTTTTCATAGGCTTATTTGTTGTATTTTTTACCGATGCATCCTCCTAAAAAAGACCCTTCAGATTCTGAAGGGTTTATTTTTTTGTAAGGAGGGCCAATCATGGACAGGAAAAAGACAGTTTGCTGAACAAATTTATAATCAGGAAACAAGGTGGAATTATGTTTACAGGAATCATTGAAGATATTGGAACGGTTTCATCGATAAACAGCAGTGGAAGCAGCATGGTGCTTACGATTTCCTCGGAAAAAATTGTCGAGGATGTTAAGATGGGCGACAGTATTTCTGTCAACGGGGTGTGTTTGACGGTTACAGCGTTTACCAGTCAGACATTTACAGTCGATGTGATGCCTGAAACGATTAAAGACACTTCCCTCGGAGTCTTAAAGGCAGGCTCCCCCGTCAATTTAGAGCGCGCCATGAGTCCAAATGGCCGATTTGGCGGACATTTTGTTTCCGGCCATATTGACGGTACAGGAACGATCGTCAAAAAAGAGAATAAAGATAACGCTGTTTATTACATCATAAAATTGGACGATTCTCTTGCTACATATTGCATATCGAAGGGATCTATAGCGATTGACGGGACAAGTTTAACGATATTTGGGATTGAGGCCAATTTGCTCACGGTCTCCCTCATTCCGCTCACTCATCAAGAAACGGTACTAGGGCGGAAAAATGCGGGGGATATCGTTAATATCGAGAATGATATGATCGGAAAATACATCGTCCATCAAGTGGAAGGAAAGAAACGAAAAAAAGAAATGACGATGGATTTTTTAGCTGAAAATGGATTTTATTAAAGGGGGTGGAAGCAATTGTTTAATACGATCGAAGAAGCAATAGAAGACCTAAAAGCTGGCAAGGCGATTATCGTCGTCGATGATGAAGATCGTGAAAATGAAGGCGACTTTGTTGTTCTTGCCGAGAAAGCGACACCTGAAGCGATTAATTTTATGGCTACATATGGGCGTGGTTTGATTTGCGTGACAATTACCGGGGAAACTGCCTTTAAATTGGGCCTTCATCCAATGGTTGAAGACAATACCGATAATCACGGAACCGCTTTTACGGTAAGCATCGACCATATAAATACTTCGACGGGAATCAGCGCTTTTGAACGGTCGGCGACCATTCTTGAAATGCTGAATGAACAATCTATTTCAACGGACTTTAGAAGACCGGGACATATTTTTCCGATTGTAGCAAAAGAAGGCGGCGTGTTAAGACGGGCAGGGCATACGGAAGCATCGGTCGATTTAGCAAAGCTTTCCGGCGCGCTACCAGCGGGTGTCATTTGCGAAATTATGAAAGAGGATGGAACGATGGCACGCGTTCCTGATTTGATGATAATCGCAGAAAAGCACAATCTCAAGCTGATAACGATTGCCGAATTAATCCGTTTCCGGAATAAGCAAGAAAAACAAGCGGAGCAGGAGTTAAACAATATTTAATAGTGATAAATCTAAGGAGGAAATATATTATGGGCAAAGTTTTTGAAGGGAATTTAATCGGTACAGGCTTAAGAATAGGAATCGTGGTGGGGAGGTTTAACGAGTTTATCACGAGTAAGCTGCTTAGCGGTGCAATAGATGGATTAAAACGGCACGGGGTTGATGAAGGGGATATTGATGTTGCCTGGACACCCGGTGCCTATGAGGTTCCAATGATCGCAAAAAAGTTGGTCAACACACAAAAATACGATGCGGTAATCGGGCTTGGGACCGTCATTAGAGGAGCAACAACCCATTATGATTATGTTTCTAATGAATCGGCTAAAGGGATTGCCGCTGTTTCTCTGGAAACAGGGGTGCCGGTCATTTTTGGCGTATTGACTACGGAAAATATTGAACAAGCGATAGAACGCGCCGGAACGAAAGCTGGTAACAAAGGGTATGAAGCAGCTGTTTCCGCCATTGAAATGGCTAACCTTGGAAAAGCAATCGGGTAAATGTAATGAATAAAAAGCGGGACAGGTGGAAAAATACTTTTTGTATTATTTTCGCTTATTACGCTTCTACCTCCTTGTGGATAGGTTATAAAAGAGTTATAATATTGTTATTATTACGAATTTAAAGGAGGTGTAAGAGATGAGTCGTTCTGTTATTTTGCGCGAGCAATGGTTGGATTTTATGTATATTTGCCGTGCGATTTTTCATGGTGCATTTGTTCAATGGGGGAGTCTGCCCATTTTTAACAATTGCATAATGGAAACAGAATGATAAGAAGTCTCTTCACCCACTTTTATAAGAAATGGTAAAAGAGAGCCTTATTTGGCTCTTTTTTTGTTGCCTTATTATATAACCGCGGCGGAAGCTCTGCTTCTTTGCCGTGGTTTTTTTATATATTTTGAGAGGAGTATGATTATGATCGTCTGTACTATACAACAAGTAGCGAAAATGTTTGGCGGGCATCTGATTTTTGATAATCTTTCGTTTGAGATTCATGAAAAGGACAGAATCGGTTTGGTCGGCCGTAATGGAGGCGGAAAGACGACAATTATGAAAATCATCGCGGGTGCGGAATCCGCAGATACGGGGAAAATTCATTTGAAGAAAGGGACAAGGGTCGGGTACCTCGCCCAGATACCATCTTTTCCACAGAGGGCGACAGGACGGGAAGTATTGATGTCCGCTTTCTCTGAGGCTTTGTCTATTTCAAAAAGGCTTAGTGAATATGAGGAGAGAATGTCTCGTACACATGATGAAAAAGAAATGGCAAAAATCCTGGATGAATACGGTATTCTTCAAGAGAAATTCGCGCTTCTGGATGGTTATGAAATCGAAGCGAAGATTATGAAGGTGGCAAATGGGCTAAAAATAACAGCATTGCTGGAGGCACCTTTTATAAGTATGAGCGGAGGGGAGCAGACAAAGCTTTGTTTAGGGCTTATTCTGCTGCAGCAGCCTGATCTACTTTTATTGGATGAACCGACAAACCATCTCGATATCTCGGCAGTTGAATGGTTGGAACAATTCATAAAAGAATACGCGGGAACGGTGGTCACCATCTCGCATGACCGTTACTTTCTCGATGAAATAGCAACGAAAATCATTGATTTAGAGGATGGAGAAGTGACCATCTATCATGAAAATTATTCCGGGTTTGTGAAGGAAAAGGAAAAGCGGCTTCTGGAGGAATTTCAGGCTTACCAGGAGCAACAAAAGAGAATCAAAAAAATGAAAGAAGCAATTAGACGACTCCGAGAATGGGCTAATCAGGCCAATCCGCCAAATGAAGGCCTCCATAAGCGGGCGAGGAATATGGAACGCGCGCTGGAGAGAATAGAAAAGTTAAAACGGCCGATTTTAGAGAGAAAGAAAATGGGCTTGGAATTTGATGCAGCTGATAGAAGCGGGAAAGATGTCATAGTAGTGAAAGATGCGGCAAAATCGTTCGGCGGAAAACCGCTTTTCCATGATGCAAGCCTTCATCTTCAATATAAGGAACGAGCCGCGATCGTCGGGGATAACGGGACAGGCAAATCCACCCTCTTAAAGATGATCCGCGGTGAAATGACAGCGGACGTTGGGGAAATTCGGGTGGGAAGCAATGTAAAGGCGGGTTATTTGTCACAGCATCTTTATACAGCTAATGGTAACATGACTGTACTTGAAGCATTTCGGGACGAAGCGTTAGTCCCTGAAGGTGAAGCAAGGCATATTCTTGCCGGTTTTTTATTTTATGGTCCCGCGGTTTTTCGAAAGGTGGGGCAGCTAAGCGGCGGGGAACGGATGAGACTCCGTCTGGCCCAATTAATGCATCAGGATATTAACCTATTGATCCTTGATGAACCGACGAACCACCTTGATATCGATTCGCGCGAGGTGCTTGAGGATGCTCTGGAAACGTTTCAAGGCACCATCCTGGCGGTATCGCATGACAGGTATTTATTGAATAAGCTTTTTGATAAAACGTATTGGATAGAAGATGAAAAGCTCCATTATTTCACGGGGAATTACAGCTGGGCAAGGAAAAAGCTGAATGAAATAAAAGCAAAACAAGAAAGCGGCCAGGAATCGGTTAAACCTATTAAAAAGGAGCCTAAGGCGAAGCCTTCGTCATCGACTATTGAAAAAGAAATGGAGAGGCTGGAGGGTCAGCTGGAGGAAACCGAGAGAATCTTAGCGGAATTGAACGGAAAAATGGAAAAGGAAGATTCAATAAAAAAGTTGCAGAGCTGTTTTGAACAGCAGGAATCGATCGAACAAAGACGAGATGAGATTTATCGGGAGCTGGAAAAGTATCTGTGAATAAGTACCAGAAGAGGGATTTACCTCTCCGGTTTTAATAATCATGGTGTAATTTGGAATATTTATATAAAATGAGAGATGTAGGATATATGTTTTAGAGTTAGGAGAATGGTTATGAAAATCACTCCATCGGAAAAAATGCAGAAATTTACAACGGGTATTTTCACGGAGTTGGCTAATCGAAAACATGAGGCAATCAAAAGGGGAATAGACATAATCGATTTAAGTGTAGGTAGCCCTGATTTGCCGCCGCCTACAATCGTTGTGGATACTCTGGTCAAACACGCTAAAGACATAACCAAATACGGTTATACATTAAAGGGAACACCTGAGTTTCATGAGGCGGTTTGTTATTTTTACAAGCAACGTTATGCGGTAGATCTTGATCCGGGAGAGGAAGTGCTACAGTTAATGGGTTCGCAGGACGGGCTTGCCCATTTAGCAACAGCAATTGTGAATCCGGGAGAATATGTTTTGGTGCCGGATCCTGGTTATCCGATCTATGAAGCGAGTGTTTCCCTAGCAGGCGGAATCATCTATCCGATGCCTTTAACGGTCGAGAATAATTTTTTGCCAGACCTCGACCAAATTCCACTGGATGTTGTAAGGAAAGCAAAAATGATGATTATCAGTTATCCAGGCAACCCGGTAGCCGCCTTAGCGGATCAAACTTTTTTTGAAAAGGTAGTCAAGTTTGCCAAGCAACATAATATTTTGGTCATTCATGACTTCGCCTATTCCGAATTGATATTCGATGGTCATCCCCAAATCAGCTTTCTGTCGATTCCTGGTGCGAAGGAGGTTGGAGTTGAATTCAATTCTCTGTCCAAAACATTCAATATGGCGGGCAGCCGGATTGGCTATGTTGTGGGCAATGTTGAAGTGCTGAAGATCTTGGGTACTTTGAAATCACATATTGACTATGGGGTTTTTTATCCAATCCAAAAGGCCGCGGAAATGGCACTTACTTCCGATTTCTCGATACTTAATGATCAGGTGAAGGAGTATGAAGTTCGTCGGGATGCTTTGGTGGCAGGACTGGAGAAAGTCGGATGGCATGTTCCTAGGTCGTCTGCGACCATGTTTATTTGGGCTAAGATTCCTGATGGTTGGAGGTCGCGTGAATTTGCCTTTCAATTGATTGAACAAGCAGGAGTAGCAGTCGTTCCTGGAGATGCTTTTGGGAAACAAGGCAAAGGCTATGTCCGAATAGCGTTGGTTCAGCCTGCTGAACGTCTTAGTGAAGCTGCTGAGAGAATTCAGGGATTTTTTCAGAAAAACGAGAAACTTTGAAAAACCGGCAGGGAATTTCCTGCCGGTTTCACTTTTAGCTATACGATTCAATCGCCTGGTCAATCGCCCGGTATGCTTGACCAAACGCGCTGGAGGAAGCTACATCGCCGCTAATGTCCAGCTCCCGCTGAGCATTCTGTGCCTGTGTAACCGACCTGATTATATTTTCCAGCATTTCTTTTTTTGTACCGGCGGTCTCCTTTGCTTCCTCGAGGACCTCGATGCACCTGGCCAGATCATTGGAACTGGGATGATCGTATGTGTATTCCAGTATTTCTTTAGCCTGCTGTAAAAGCTCTTTCATAAACTACCTCTCTTTTCTTTTCTTCAGTAATAGTCGTCATTATTGTGGACATCTTCATGCTGTTTATTCGAAATCTCCAACAATTTCCCTTAAAATAGAGCGGAGAATAACTTTGACAAGTTAAATAAAGCTTTACAGGGAATATTACTATATATTCGTGATTGTAGGGGGAATTCATATGTACCGACTTTTATCTCATAATGATTTGGACGGAGTGAGCTGTGGTATCCTGGCAAAATTGGCGCTAAAGGATAAGGTGAATGTCAGTTATCATTCCATATCAGGACTTAATCACCAGGTCGAAGTATTTTTTGAGAAGGGAAATCAAGACATAGAGCTGTATATTACCGATATATCCGTTGATGAAGATAATGAAAAAAGGATTTCTGAATTTGTTACAGCGGGTGGAAAGGTGAAGTTAATTGATCATCACAAATCGGCAGAACACCTTAATCAATACCAATGGGCTTCGATAACAGTCATGCAATCTGATGGAAAACAAGCTTCGGCGACATCGCTTTTTTATGAATATTTGCTTCAAAACAACCTACTTGTCCGTTCTTCGATTTTGGATGATTTTGTCGAGCATGTCAGACAATATGATACTTGGGATTGGGATAAAAACGATAATTTTACCGCTAAGCGGCTAAATGACCTTTTCTCGATGATTTCCATTGATGAATTTGAGGCCAAACTAATTAAAAAACTTACAGAGAATACAGTATTCTCATTTGATGAGATTGAACAAAAGCTTCTGGAAGTCGAAGAAGACCGCGTCGAAAGATATATCCACAGAAAGAAAAGAGAGGTTTATCAAATGAGCATAGGCAATCATTTGGCTGGAATCGTCCATGCGGAATCCTATCACTCTGAGCTTGGAAATGAACTTTCCAAAGAGTTTCCATACCTTGATTATATAGCCATGGTCATGGTCGGGAGCAAGCGCATTTCACTCCGGACTATCCATGACGAAGTGGATGTATCCGAGGTTGCTGCGAATTATGATGGGGGAGGCCATCAAAAAGCATCCGGCTGTAATTTAACACCGAAAGCCTTTGGGCAATTCGTGGAGAAACCCTTCCATTCCGAACCGTTGAAACGGGATGCTTTTAACAATAGATATAATCTGAAGGGGTCTGAACAAGGCTGTTTATACAAAGGGAAGCATGACGAGAATATCTTTGTTTATCATGAGGCAGACAAGGGCTGGTTTATTGAAATGAATGAAAAGAAGGAAAATCGGATGTACTCCTCTTTCGCAGATATCGAAAAACAGATCAAGCGAAAATACTTCGCCTATCTGGTCAGGGATGATAAATTTGTCGATTATTTATTGAAGCATTTTAGTAAGGTGAAGAAATAACAAGAATGAAGAGAGAAAGCTGGCGTGTTTCACCTACTGTAATTTCAGCTGCTTCCATAAGAAAACCCGGCGATCGCCGGGTTTTCTCTTTACTTAAGTCGATATGGTTGGCGTCTTTCTGCTCGTTCTCGTGGTCGGGGTGGATTGTCTGTGGACAATCGCGTTAATTTCTCCACCAATGACGAGTGCCAGCCCGGTTAAATATAACCAGAGCATCAGTACAATGACGCCTCCCAAGCTTCCATAAGTGGAAGAATAATTTCCGAAATTAGTAATATAAAAGGAAAATCCCAATGAAATCAACTGCCAGATGACGGTTGCTACAATTGCCCCCGGAATGACCTGTTTAAACGGATAATGCTTGTTTGGGGCATAACGGTACATCACAGCCAGGACAAGAGAGATGACGACGATGGCAATGACCCAACGCAAGATGCTGAACAGGATTTCCATACTGTCGGGTACCGGGATGATCATTTTTACATAGTCTAAAATGACTTTTCCGAAAACCGGGAGCAAGAGCGCTACAACAAACGCCACGGTTAAACCAAGCGTTAGTAAAATGGACAGCAATCTTGCTTTAATAAAGCTTCTTGTTTCTTCCACATCAAAAGCGACATTCATCGAGTGGATAAATGCGTTGATCCCATTAGAAGCAGACCAGAGGGTACCAAGGATACCAAAAGTCAGCAAGCCACCGTTCTGTTCACTGACAAGCTTGATAATATCCTCCCTGAATACTTCAGTCGTTTCAGAAGGCATGATATTCTCCAAAAAGTCCAGTGCTTCCTGAGGTTGGATTGACAAATAAGGCAGGATAGAAAGCAAGAGAATTAGCATTGGAAAAAGTGCGAGTATATAATAATAAGCCTGCTCAGCCGCCAACCCCGTGGCTCGGTCCTCTTTTATCTCCCTGCCCAGCTGTTTACCTATTGATATCAATTTATTCATCTTTTAGCATCAACTCCTGAGTAATTACTATGTACCCACTCTTTTCCCATAAGCTTGTCACGTTAACCCTATGTTTAATCAATTCCTTTAATTACCCAAGATTATTCTTAAAATGATAAAAGGGACTGAAGCCCGAAAACTATACGGGCCAGTCCCTTAGAAAATCAGCCGGATGCTCTTTCTTTAACCTTGGCTGGTTTATTGCTCCATTTAAAAATTTTATCCAAGTATTTATAGATGGTCTTTGATTCCCTTGTTAAAAGCGGGCCTAGAATGGCAAGGATTAATACGTAAAGAGCGGAAAATGGTTTCAATACAGGCATTAAACCGCCGGCGATGCCCAGGTTGGCCATAATAATTGAAAACTCGCCCCTTGAGACAATCGTCAATCCGATATTGGTGGATGCTTTATGGGATAAGCCTGCCCGGCGGCCCGCAATCAAACCTGCGGTAAAGTTGCCAATAATCGTCAATATCACCGCTCCTACTGTCAACCAGACTGCACCGCCAAGCGAAAATGGATCAATGCTCAGGCCAAAGCTGAAGAAGAAGATGGCGCCAAAGAAGTCCCTGAAAGGGATGACCAACCGCTCGATTCTGTCGCTGTGTTCCGTTTCGGAAAAGACTAAACCGAGAAGCAGAGCACCGATTGCTTCAGCGACATGTATCGTTTCTGAAAAACCGGCAATAAAGAACAGCGAGGCAAAAACGACAAGGATAAAAATCTCATTTGAAGAAATATCCAATAGTTTATTTAAAATAGGGGTAGCAAATCTTGCAACGATGAAGAACAAAAGCATATATCCGAGAGCAATAAGGATAGAGATAATCGCCCCGCCCAGAGTGGCAGCTTCGCCAAGGACCAATCCTGAAACGACAGAAAGGTAAACGGCAAGGAAGATATCTTCAAACATAATAATCCCAAGGATCAGTTCGGTTTCTTTATTACCCGTTCTTCTCAAGTCGACAAGAACTTTGGCGACGATAGCGCTGGAAGAAATCGTAATGATTCCGGCAACGATTAATATTTCAAAAAGGGGAAAGCCCATTAGATAAGCATATAGGAGACCGAGGCCGAAATTGATTAAAATGTAAATGGTTCCTCCGGTAACAATGGATCGGCCTGATTTAATCAGTTTTTTGATGGAAAATTCTAATCCGAGATAAAAGAGGAGGAATAACACACCGATTCGGCCAAGAAAAGCAATGATTTCTTCGCTTTCAATGAATCGAAGGTCGATTATCCCAAATGTTGGCGCGTGAGGACCTACGAGCATCCCGAGAATAATCAGAAACGGGATAATCGAAAAATTGAGCTTTCCGGCGAGTACTGCCGCGATTGCTACCAATACTAACGCTGTACCGACTTCAAGAACTAAGTGATCCAATCCTAATCACCTCTTTCATTGGTGAGCAACTCTTTTATTAATTTTTTCAATTCCTTTCGCTCGCCTGAAATCACCATTGTATCACCCGTATCAATAAAGGATTCCGGTCCAGGACTGAACTGCTGCTTTTTCGTATTTTTCTTTATGATGGCAATTACGGTCACATTATAATTGTTTCGGATATCGATATCACCAATCGTCTGGCCGACGGCTTTAGCACCCGGTTCAACTTTAAACCACTCAATCGCAAGTCCTTCCAAAGCCATTTCAATCGTTTCCAGGGCTTGCGGCTTATAGACCATCCCGCCTAATATCGCCGCCACTTGACGTGATTCAGAATCATTAAAAACAACGCTGGAGATGCTTTCCTCCTGATCGGAATCGAAATGGTATATTTCTCTTCGGCCGTCATCATGAATAACAATGACAACCTTTTCTTTACTTCGAGTGGTGATTTCAAACTTTTGGCCAATGCCGGGAAGCTCGCTTTCTCTAATATTCACTATAATTCCTCCTTGAAAATATATTTTTGGAATGGGAGTAGAGCTTTTTGGATTTTCTACAAATTCACATCAATAATCGTCTGGATGCCTTCATCTTTTGAAATTCCAAGATATTTTAATGTTTCTGACGGGGTTGAGTGATGGTAGTATTTTTGAATCAGGGAGAGGGCAACACCTTGTTTATAGGCATGAAAACCGAATGTTTTCCGCATCGAGCTCGCGCCGAACCTCCCGTCGATTCCTAATGCGTCAACAGCCTGGTGAATGATTCGATGCGCCTGCTGGCGCGTTATCGGTTTTTTGGTCTTGGCGGAAACGAATAAATAATCTTCCCTTTGAAGTTTGGACGTTTCAAGGTAATGAGAAAGAGCACTTTTCGCTTTTGCATTCAGGTAGACCAGCTTTTCGGGATGATGGTCATAAGCGGGTAAGCTGAAAAAGTTTTTAATACTTCCTTTCTCATCGAGAACATCGCATACTTTCATTTCTAATAGTTCATTTATTCTCAGACCGGTATTGATGCCGATTACAAAAAAGAGGAGGTCTCTTTCCGAATGATTCTTTAAATACTTTTTTATCGCGTTTATTTGCTTGATGTCTCTGAAGGCTTCGACATAATCCAAAGAAAATCACTCCCATGACAAATGTTACATAATTCAAGTATAACATATATTTATGTAACATCAAACAACAAGAACCTTATTATTCATTATTTAGAATTAACCATGCTAATTTAGCATCCGCCAAAGCTTCGAAAATATTTATGAACAAAAAAAGAGTTCTATCATAACGATAGACCCTCTTTTAAAAAATACTCTTACCCGATGGAGTGGATGATATCTTTTTTGATATGATCCCATAACGCTTCGTCTTCAGTAAAGCGGCTAGTGAGCGACTCAACGAATAACTTAAAAGCTGCATCATGGCTCGGATCTTCTTTTGCCGGCATATTGCTGCGCAATCCATCAACAAATGATTGGACTTCTGGAGCCCGTGGTCCCCATTTTGCAACTTCTTTCCCATCCTGATCTATAAAGATGAAAATAGGGATCGAACGGGCCTTCCCATTCGTTAAATACTGATCCATTAATTCAAGATTTTCATCGCGAATCAAATAACGGATCTCCATATCGGCTTCCTCGCCAATCCTCATCAAGATAGGCAGATTAACCATAGCATCCCCGCACCAGTCTGCAGTAAGGACGATGGCGCGCAGGTTTTTCTGCTTTAAAGAAGCAAGCTCGGCTTTATCCCGTTCGTTCAGCTGGAATCTATCATAAATCAATTCCAGGCTTTCTTTGTGGGTTTTCATTTCGTTAATATAAAGATCCTTTGTCATGCCTTTATCAAACCAGTTGTTAAGTGAACTCATTGCGCATTCCTCCGTGAAATCTTTTTTCTCATCACTATCATAACTTGAGCTGGCACAGCCTTGAAAGCTTTTTGCCTTAAAGATATCCTGTTCTTGCAGAATTTAAAAAGACTTTCGCCACTTGGGCGAAAGCCTTTTTAATTTTCTCTATCTCTATTTTACTTAGCAGCCTTCTGTAATTTGTGAATAACCTGCAGGGAACGTCCGGTTCCGATGGCAACGGATTCTAGCGGCGATGGAGCGATGTGGACCGGTACAACGATTTCATTGATTAGCCAATCCTGGATACCGTTCAAAAGCGCTCCGCCTCCTGTCAGTACAACGCCATGATCAACGATATCACCGCTCAGTTCGGGAGGAGAATCCTCCAGTGTAGACCGGATTGCTTCAAGAATGTGAAGCAACGATTCTCGGATCGCTTCTTGAATTTCATCAGAATGAAGCTCCACCGTCTTTGGAAGTCCGGTCACTAAGTCACGGCCCCTAACTTCCATAGACTGCCGAGGATGATCAATTAAAGCATAACCGATTTCCATTTTAATCTTTTCAGCTGTCCGTTCACCGATAAGGAGATTATATTTTTTTCTAACGAACTGGATGATATCTTCATCCAATTGATCTCCGCCAATACGGATCGAGTTGCAGGAAACAACTCCTCCAAATGAAATGATGGCTACTTCCGTTGTGCCTCCGCCAATGTCTACAATAACATTTGCAATCGGCTCATCAACAGGCAAATCGGCACCAATCGCCGCCGCAATAGGTTCTTCGATTAAGTGAACGTGCTTTGCTCCGAAATTTCTGACCGCGTCAAGGATAGCGCGTCGTTCAACCGAAGTCGATCCTGATGGTGTGCAGACAACGACGGTTGGCTTCCGAATTGAAAAACCAAGCTTTTTGCTGGCCTTCTTCATGATTTGTTTGAGCATCTGGGTTGTAATATCATAGTCGGCAATTACGCCATCCTTTAATGGGCGGACTGCCACGATATTTCCCGGCGTTTTGCCGATCATGCTTTTTGCCTCGGCGCCGACTGCCAAAACTTTTTTTGTTTCAGTATCAATGGCCACAACCGATGGCTCATTTAAAACAATTCCTTTGTTTTTACTGTATACAAGTGTATTGGCAGTACCTAGATCAATTCCTATTTCTGTATTTGATAACATGTATTGTCACTCCTTCGTCAGGTTTGACCCCCATATTAAGTATTCTACATAAACTTGTCGATTTGTGGGGGTAGGAATTTGTGGAAATTCCCCACTTGTTGAAAAATTTCTCAGGAACGACTGAATCAATTAACAAAGAGAATTTAAATGATTCAAACCATTTATGCCATTATACGGCCTGATTTATCTCAAACCTCTTGAACATAACAGCAAAAAGAACCGAGCTCAAGCAGGCAAGAACACAGAGAGTGACAAAGGTCGAAAAGTAGCCCATCCATTCTGACATAGGTATGGCTAATGGGGCAACCATTCTTCCTATCGTATAACGCAAGCTTGCCGCTGCGAAGTATTGTCCGCGCATGTTATCCGGGGCCAGTTTGGAAATGAATCCCTGTTGTATGCCGGCTGTCATCAGTTCTGCAAAAGTGAAAACTGCCATCGCAAGGATAAGCCCCCAAATCCAACTGGTGAGCCCAAACATGAGCATGGATCCGCCATATATGAAAGAGGAGAGGACGAACACATTTTTTTCTTTATAGACGGACATCCATTTCGTGATGACAATGGTCAGTAGCGCAACCAGGAATCCGTTTTCGGCAATCAAAAACCCGAAAATTTGTTCTCCTTCCAAGTCCAACGACCAGTCAGCTATAGCAAAAAGGGTTTGTGGCTCAATGGTTTCCTTCACATAAACAGGAATCAGCAACTCAAGCTGCATAAAGGTTTGGGCAACTAAAACACCTGCCAAAATGAACAGCAAAAAGGTTTTATCCTGGAGAATGACCTTGTAATCCTGCAATTGGTGGAGCAGGAAACGAAGCCAGTTCATATTGTCTGCAGACACTGCATGTGCTTTATAGGCTGGCGATGTTTCTGAAATCCACTTATAAAGAACGAATCCTAATAATGCATTTAGAACACCGGCCGCCAACAGGAGTTCAAATCGATGATCCGCATAAAATATCCCGCCCAATATCGGTCCGATGACGACGGCAATATTGGTGGATGTGTAAAAAATAGCAAACACGCTGCTGCGGTCTTTTTCACTAACGACATCAGCAACCATTGCCTGGCTTGCGGGCCAATATAATGAGCCGAAGATGCTTACAGCGGTAAAACAAACAAAGCCAAGTAACGGGGAATTGTACCAGGGGGAGCTTGCATAAGCAAAAACCAAAAAGGATACACCCTGGCCGATTGACGAGATAACCATCATTTTTTTTCGTCCAAAGCGATCAGCAAAAAAACCTCCCAGCAAATTTGCTACAACTGAAAATACTTGTGAAAAAACAAGCAGCAAACCAGCCGTCGTCTTTCCGAAAGATTCCGTGAAAAAGATAGCCAGGAAGGGGAAAAACATCCAAAATGTGATGTTTACAAGCGATTCTCCACCTAGCCGGACTTTTAGATTATTGTCCCAGTCTTTAAGACGCATTATAATTCCTGCTTTCTTTTATTTTCCAAATAAATCATACCTTTATACATCCGTTTTAAACAAGACAATTTCATGAAAAAAGTTTGGAATTCAAGCGGAATGAAAACAGTGTCGGATTTACAAGATATTTCCCGGAGAATATCTATTAAAACTCTGCGGTTAATGGTAATTTAAAAGAGCCTCCAGCGAGTTCCATGCTGAAATCACCCCGTACCATTAATTTATTATTTGAAGTAAAGGGCTTTGCTTCTAAATCTAGACAGCCGAGCAAATCCGGTTGGAAATACAATTCAATCTCGGAGAACGTTTCCGGTATCCGTTGGACAATTTTATTAAGCTCAAGTCGTTTGCGGCTTATTATGTCATAGAGCTTTAATGCTTCTCCATTTATCTCGGCCACAATAACAGTCTCTAGCTCCTCACAGTAATAGAGTTTTTCATGGAAGTAAGGATTGTACATATTTAGGTAGAAAGAAGATTCGTATGACAACGGAAAAAATAGATGGCTAGTAGGCTCCCTTGTCTCAAAGAGGTTTCGTAAAACCTCTACATCATTTTCATCAAAAAAATTTAATTTTCGAAATGGACGCTCCTTTTTAACAGCAACGGTACTGGAAGCAGCAGTGAAATAATGCTCCTGAATGACCCGGAAACCAAATGGTGTATATAAATCAGGTTTGTCGGTATACAAAAAGGCGACTTGTGCCTGCTTATCCAAATCGGTAAGCATGAGTTGAAACAATTGCTTCATTAAGCCTCTGCCTCTGTATTCCGGATCTGTCATGACCGATTGGATGCCCGCGCCTTTTATCCTTTTTCCTTCGATCAATAAAGGCATAGCGAACATGGACACATTAGCGACAGCTTTATCACCATCAAAAAATGTGTAAGGAGTATAGTCCGGGTTCCAAAAGCCGCTTGCATAAAAATCTTCTAGAATGCCAGCCTCAATTCCAAAAACTTTCTCAAAAAGCAGGTATAACTTTTCTCTTGTTGAATCGTCAGTTGAGTAATACGTTAATAGATTCATGGTTTCTCCTTTGCGTTTCTTCATTTAAGTTTCATTATAAAATGAATGAAAAGAAAATTATATGTCTTTAAAAATGATTGTTTACAAATCTATTGATGTGTCACAATATATAGAAAAACGAGTTGCGGGGTGAACAAGAAATGGGGAAGGCTGCCCACTGGAATAATCGTGAAAATATCCTGTCATTAATTAAACGGCTTGTGAGAGTGCCAAGCATTTCCGGCACAACAGGGGAGAATCAAATGGCGGACGAGCTTGTTTCCATCTTGAAAGAAATTCCCTATTTTCAGGAAAACCCAGATTTGATTTTTGAGAAGAATATAACGGGAGATTCGTTGAATAGAAAATCCGTTGTTGCTTTACTGAAAGGGAAGAAAGGGAAATCTGCTAAAACTGTCGTATTATTGAGTCATTTTGATGTTGTTGGGGTGGATGATTACGGTCATTTGAAAGACTATGCTTTTGATCCCGATCAATATACGGAGAAATTAAAAGATACAATCCTTCCAGATGATATTCGGGAGGAACTGGATTCAGGAAACTGGCTGTTCGCCAGAGGGATTATGGATATGAAGGCGGGTCTTGCCCTGCAGATTGCGCTGCTGTCGGAATTAGGAGAGGATCAGAACTTTGAGGGTAATATCCTGCTTGTGTCGACTCCTGATGAGGAAAGGAATTCTGAAGGGATGTTTGCCGCAGTTGAATGCTTAAGCGAGCTGAAGGAGCAGCACGGTCTCGAATATAATCTATGCATTTGTTCAGAGCCCTCCTTCTCCAGTTATCCGGGGGATCAATCTAAATATATTTATCTCGGATCGGTAGGCAAGCTGCTGCCGCTTATATTCTGCAACGGCAGGGAAACACATGTTGGCGAGCCGCTTGAAGGTGTTAATGCCACGTGGATGGCTTCGGCATTCACAGCAAATATGGAGCTGTCGGAGCTGTTTCTCGAAGAGTCGGCCGGGGAGCAAAATCCGCCGCCGACCTGTCTGAAACTCACTGACTTAAAAGAGCATTACAATGCCCAGACTCCTACGCAGGCGTATGTGCTGTATAACGTGTTAACATTGCGGCAAACACCTGCGGAAATATTGGAGAAGCTGAAGTTGGTAGCGGAAGAAAGTTCGAAAACGATTCATTCAAAAATGAGCAGGATGTACAAAGATTCGAGGGGAGAACCAGTACGTGATTTAAAGCCAAAGGTCTTGACGTACTCGATGCTTTATAATCTTGGTAAAGAGCGCTTTGGAGAAGAGTTTGAGAGTGAGATGGCCGGTATACTCGAACAGGATACGAACGCTGAATTCGATTACCGCCAGCTGACTGTGGAAGTGGCGAAAACCATCAGCAGCTATTTTCAAGATATGGCGCCTTTTTATCTCATCATGTTTGCTCCGCCATATTACCCCCATGTTTCCTTGCAAAAGGACAGCGACAGGGATGAAAAGGTGCTATCAATCGCCGAGGCCATCATCGATGAGGCCAAGGATACGTACAATGAAGAGCTGAAGCTAAAACAGTTTTTCACCGGATTGTCTGATGTCAGCTACTGTAGGCTAATGGATGCCGATCGAGTCATCCCTTCGCTCGTTAGCGAAATGCCTTTGTATGGGAAAAAGTACAAATTGCCGCTTAAGGAAATAGAAGCATTGGATATCCCAACCATAAACCTGGGACCATACGGCAAGGATGCCCATAAAAGGACGGAGCGATTAGAGCTTACATTTTCAACCGAAACAGTGCCTGAATTGTTAAAGTATGCTCTGCGTACGGTGCTTGATTTTTGAATAATAACAAAAGGCCGTTCGAATATGAACGGCCTTTTGCGTTTTTATATTTAATTCGCTACATTCAGCAGTTGATAGGCTTTGGTAACCGCTTCTTCTGAAGGTGGTTCAACATCTTGAAGCGGATATTTTAGACCAAGTGCTTCCCATTTATATACACCAAGTTTATGGTATGGCAGGATTTCGACTTTCTCCACGTTCGTCAGCGTGTGGATGAATTGTCCGAGCTTCATCAGGTCTTCCTCACTGTCAGTGATACCAGGAACCAGCACATGGCGGACCCAGACAGGGATTTGCTTATTTGATAGATGCTTGGCAAATGTAAGGATATGGTCGTTATATTTGCCTGTCAGCTTACGGTGTTTTATCCGGTCAATATGCTTAAGATCGAGAAGAACAAGGTCAGTATATTTAAGCAGTCCATCAAGTTCTTGTAAAAATGCAGGGGTATCTGAAAAACAGCCGCCTGACGTATCCAGGGCAGTATGGATTCCAAGCTCTCTGCATTGCATAAAAAGCTCTTTTACAAACGGAATTTGCAGCAGTGGTTCGCCGCCGCTCACCGTGATTCCGCCGCCGGATGCCCGAATGAAAGGAAGGTACGCTCTCAAGTCATCGATCATTTCTTGCGGTGACATACTTTTTCCTTTTCCAATGCCCCATGTATCGGCGTTATGGCAATATTGGCAACGCAGGAGGCACCCCTGGGTAAAAACGATATAGCGAATGCCCGGTCCGTCAACTGTTCCGCATGTTTCTACTGAATGTATATTTCCGTTCATAATGATACCCCTCCCGCATCTCTCCCTGGAAAAGGCGGAAGAGATGTCTATTATAAGCTTTCATGGAATGTACGGTTGATTACGTCAATTTGTTGCTCCCGTGTCAGTTTAATAAAGTTTACCGCATAGCCGGAAACCCGGATGGTCAACTGAGGGTATTTTTCAGGATGATCCATTGCGTCCAGCAACGTTTCACGGTTGAAGACGTTTATGTTTAAGTGATGTCCTTTTTTCTCAGAATATCCGTCCAAGATAGCGGCAAGATTGTTTTGCTGAATTTCATCTTCTTTACCTAACGCTTTTGGAACCATAGAGAACGTATTGGAAATACCGTCCAGTGCATGCTTGTAAGGAAGCTTGGAAACGGATGCTAGAGAAGCGAGCGCTCCTTTCGTGTCTCTTCCATGCATCGGGTTTGCCCCTGGCGCGAATGGTTCACCGGCGCGGCGTCCATCGGGAGTGTTCCCTGTTTTCTTGCCATAAACGACGTTTGAAGTAATCGTTAGGACAGACATCGTATGAACGGAATTGCGATACGTAACATGTTTGCGAAGCTTTGTCATAAAGTGTTCGACAAGATCAACAGCGAGACTGTCCACTCGTTCATCGTTATTCCCGTATTTAGGGAAGTCGCCTTCTGTTTCAAAGTCGACGGCGATGCCGTTTTCATCGCGGATCGCTTTTACTTTTGCATATTTGATGGCGCTTAAGGAATCGGCCACAACGCTTAGCCCGGCGATGCCTGTAGCCATGGTGCGCAGAATCTCTGTATCATGCAGCGCCATTTCAATACGCTCGTAGCTGTATTTATCGTGCATAAAGTGAATGACATTCAATGTATTGATGTACAGCCCGGCTAGCCATTCCATCATCGTGTCGAATCGTTCCATCACTTCGTCAAAGTTAAGGTATTCGCCTGTGATAGGCGCAAGCTTCGGTCCAGCCTGGATTTTCTGCTTTTCATCGACCCCGCCATTGATCGCATAGAGCAATGCTTTCGCAAGGTTCGCGCGGGCTCCAAAGAACTGCATTTGTTTCCCTATCCTCATCGCGGATACACAGCAGGCGATTCCGTAATCATCGCCATATTCTTCAATCATGATATCGTCATTTTCATATTGGATTGAGCTTGTTTGGATCGACATTTTCGCACAATATTTCTTAAACTCATCAGGCATGTTCACGGACCATAAGACAGTCAGGTTCGGTTCCGGTGCCGGACCTAAGTTATCCAATGTGTGAAGGAAGCGGAACGAGTTTCTCGTAACCAATGTCCGACCATCAATCGCCATGCCTCCGATAGATTCGGTTACCCAAGTAGGGTCTCCGCTGAACAACTCATTGTAATCCGGTGTTCTTGCGAATTTTACTAAGCGGAGCTTCATGACGAAATGGTCTACCAGCTCCTGCACTTCTTTTTCGTTAAGTGTGCCTTCTTTAAGATCGCGTTCGATATAAATATCTAGGAAGCTGGATACCCGTCCAAGGCTCATCGCGGCTCCGTTTTGTTCCTTGATGGCAGCCAAATAGGCGAAATACAGCCACTGGAAAGCTTCGCTCGCGTTGGTTGCGGGTCCGGAAATGTCATATCCATAAGAAGCAGCCATTTTTTTCAATTCGTTAAGTGAACGGATTTGCTCCGACAACTCTTCTCTAAGACGAATCACATCTTCAGTCATCGTTTTAGAAGTGCTGGCTAACGCTTCTTTCTTTTCTTTAACGAGACGGTCAATCCCATAAAGCGCCACTCGGCGGTAATCGCCGATGATTCTGCCGCGGCCGTAGGCATCCGGAAGTCCGGTAATAATCCCGACCTTGCGCGCAAGCTTCATTTCTTCCGTATAAACATCAAAAACTCCCTGATTATGTGTTTTGCGGAATTCTGTAAAAATCCGTTCCACTTCTTTATCCAGTTCGTACCCATATGATTCCAGCGATTGCTGGGCCATTCGGATTCCGCCATATGGCTGTAATGAACGCTTGAACGGCTTGTCAGTTTGGACACCTACCACTGTTTCCATATCTTTGTTCAAATAGCCTGGGCCGTGGGAGGTAATGCTGGAAACAATTTCTGTATCCATATCCCAGACACCGCCATTTTCACGCTCTTGCATGGTCAAATTCATAACCTGCTTCCACAACCTGCTTGTCGCCTCTGTAGGGGCTTCCAAGAATGTGTCATTGCCGGAATATGGCGTAATATTCTTCAAAATGAAATCCCTTACGTTTACTTCTTTTTGCCAGTTTCCATCTAAAAAACCTCTCCATTGATTCATAATCCTTACCACCTTTTTAAATAAAAGTAATAAAACAGTTTCGGAAAATTCAATGTAACAGTTTACACTTTTATCATACTGCTTTTTAGAAATAGTGGGAAAGAAGATTGTGAAAATTTTGTGAAAATTGAATAGTACCAAGATTATTTAGAAGGTAAGTTGCCGTTTTATTTGGTGGAGAAGAACGTAGATGGAAGTTGAATTAGAGAACTGTACTACTATTTGTATTAGGAACTGTTACATCTCGCTCCTGTATTAAAACAAAATCCAGGACCTCGATTGTCCTGGATTTATTTCTATTCTTTAATCCTATTTTTAAATGCTTCCAGTGCAACCATATCTGGTTCTTCGTGTTCCCCGATATGGGCTTTCTTAGGTGACGTGCTGTTTTGCGGAAAATCTCCTGGATGCCCTTTTTTTCGGGAATTAAAATGCTTGCCTCTGCTCATGAAATCCTCTCCTTTAATAAGTTGATTTAATGTTAGTTTGGCTAATATGAAGACAGATTATGTTCATGAGGTCTCAACCAATTCGTGTTTATAAATTAAACAAATTATTTGAATAGCTTTCTTTTCAAAACATTCCAATCAGGGGATGTTTTTCTTTTGGTTCCTATGAACGGGCCAATTTTAAATTCTTTTGTTTAATTTATTGAAAAATCCTCATTTTTTTTCTTTTTCTTCCGATATAACAAAGAGATTAGAAAATTAATGAATGGGTGAGTTGTATGGATAAAGCATCGATAATTGGGGTTTTGCTTGGAGTGATTGCGGTTGGAGTGGGGATGGTTATAAAGGGTGTAAGTCTTTCATCACTCCTCAATCCTGCGGCGATATTAATTATCATTCTTGGAACAATAGCCGCTGTTACAACAGCCTTTCCAATGTCAGAGCTGAAAAAAGTTCCCAAGTTATTCAAGATTCTCTTTACAGAACGCAAGCTTACGACACCAGAGGAATTGATTAAAACCTTCTCTGAATGGGCAGTTGTCGCGAGAAAAGAAGGGTTACTTGCCTTAGAAGGCATAGCCGAACAAGTAGAGAACCAGTTTTTGAAGAATGGATTGAATCTGGCTGTTGAGGGCCAAAGCGCGGATTATATACGAGATATATTAACTGAAGAGATCGATTCAATGGAAGAAAGACATCGGTCAGGTGCTGCCATTTTTTCTCAGGCAGGTACATACGCACCGACATTGGGGGTATTGGGGGCCGTACTCGGACTGATTGCCGCCCTTAGCCATATGGATGACACCGCTGAACTTGGCAAAGCCATTTCCGCTGCATTCGTTGCAACATTATTAGGGATATATACGGGATATGTTTTGTGGCATCCATTTGCCAATAAGCTCAAGCGAAAGTCACAAGAAGAAATACTATTGAAGCAGATGATGATAGAGGGGATCCTTTCGATTATTGAAGGGGAAGCTCCACGGACAATTGAACAAAAATTAACTTCTTATTTGCCGGCTGAGCAACGGAAAAAATGGCTTGAAGGCAGCGTGAAGCAAGATGGCTAGGCGAAAGAAACAAAAACATCACGAAGAACATATGGATGAATCGTGGCTGGTGCCGTATGCGGACATCTTAACTCTTTTGCTGGCTCTGTTTATTGTTTTATTTGCCTCCAGCTCAGTGGATGCGAATAAGTTCAAGCAGATGTCTAATGTATTTAGTGAAATCTTCAGCAGTGGCACTGGGGTAATGGAAAATCAGAGCCCGGTTAGTAATGATAATCCGTCTACCTCAAAAGAAACAGAACAAGCTATAAACGAGCAAAGCGCAAATCTCGGAAAGCAAGAGGAAAAGGAATTAGCCAAAATTCAGCAAAGAGTGAATCAATATATTCAACAGAAACAGCTTCAAGACCGATTAGGCACATCATTAACCGGGGAAGGTTTGCTCGTTACCATCCGTGATAACGTCCTTTTTCAATCAGGAAGCGCTGATATTAGGCCAGAAGACAGAATCATTGCTCAAGAAATTTCTGAATTGCTGGTAATGGACCCGTCGAGAAGCATTGTCATTAGCGGTCACTCTGATAACATTCCTATTCAAACCAATCAATTTGATTCGAATTGGGATTTGAGCGTGATGCGTGCTCTCAATTTTATGAAAATCATGCTTGAGAATGAGAAACTTAAGCCGGAGTGGTTTAGTGCAAAGGGATATGGAGAATTTAAACCAGTAATTTCTAATGAGACCGATAAAGGGCGTGCGCAAAATCGCCGGGTAGAAATTCTAATAATGCCAAGAGGAGTAGATGACGGGCACCGTCCATAAAAGGATGGTGCCTGTTGGTATACTCTCCTGGATCTGGAAGTGAAGAAAATGCAGAGAACTAATATAAATGTGATGGAAGAAATCGTTGATACGCTCGTAAACGAGTTGATGTCAAGCGAAGAATACCAAATGTTCTGTAGCTGCGAGAAATGCATAAAAGATATTAGTGCATTAAGTTTGAATAATCTTCCAAATCAATATGTAACGACTGATGAAGGAAGAAAACGAATGAATGAACAGTTGAATACTGAGGAAAACAGAAAATGGATTAATAAACGAATCATTAATGCCATTCATGTAGTGGGCAAATATCCGCAGCATGATAGGTAATGTCTCGTTATTTTTGAATGTATAATTGACAGCCGCCGGGAAATATTACTCTTTGTTAATAAAAAAATAAGGAGTGATACACATGCCATACGGTGCTCACGAAACAATGGAAGTCCATGAAATATTAATGGAGAAAATTAATATGATCACGCACTTCAATTTTTATGCGACAGAAACACAGAATCAGCAATTGATTGATATGATCATTCGGCATCAGCAAGAAGAGATTCGTTCATATAATGAAATCGTCTCATACACGCATGATTACACAAGCTTTAAGCCAGTACCACCTAACACGAATATTAGAGAAATTCAACCACAGGAGATACGGTACGGTTTAAACAATCCCCCACAGGTTACACCTGAGGTTGATGCAATGTTGAAAGATTCGGAAATTGCAACAGCCATGCTCTGCTGCCATAAAAATGCAGCCAGGAACGGGATGTGGGCAACGCTCGAATGTGCCGATCCAAACCTAAGAAGCATGCTGTTGAACAGTGCTGCGAATTGCTCGAATCAAGCATACGAGGTTTTCTTATTTATGAATGAACAAGGGCAATACCAAATCCCTACCCTGAAAGACCATACGGCAAAGACGTTTATTCACAGATATCAACCCGCAAATGAAGCCCTGCAGGCCCAATATGGCATGAAGCCTGGCCAAGGCGTGGGGAATCAAGGCCAAAATACAGGGTTTGCAAGCCAGAATGCCGGGTTTGCCAACCAGAATGCAGGATTTGGTCAAAATGCCGGGTTTGCTAATCAGAATACAGGACTTGGTCAAAATGCCGGGTTTGCTAATCAGAATACAGGATTTGGTCAGAATGCCGGGTTTGCTAATCAGAATACAGGATTTGGTCAGAATGCCGGGTTTGCTAATCAGAATACAGGACTTGGTCAAAATGCCGGGTTTGCTAATCAAAATACAGGACTTGGCCAAAACACCGGAATCTCGGGCCAAAATAAATCTACCGCCGGTAATGCCGCAAGTACAGCTTCTTCACAAAGCATTTTATATGGTGGCAATCAAGGATATGTAAGATAACTCAATGATCGTTTTTCTATAAGGAAGCAGGATTAAGAACTTGCTTTTGAACTGACAAACCACCTACTTTCGAAGTTGGGTGGTTTGTTGTCGTTATACCTTCTTCCTGCTCTCGGATTGATATTTCACGTTTATAATTCGAGGCAAAGGGAACAAAAAGAAGGTGAACATTATTAAATCAGCGATGAGGAGATGGATATAAGATGGGCAAGAAGATAGCTTGTGTAGTGACAAACATGTTTGAGGACTCTGAATACTCAGAACCGGCAAAAGCTTTTCAAGAAGCGGGACATACTGTGGTAGCGATTGAAAGAGAAAAGGGCAAAACCGTTAAGGGAAAAAATGAAGAAGTCACAGTAACAATTGATGAAAGCATAGACAATGTTACCCCTGCTGATTTTGACGCATTATTCATCCCGGGCGGATTCTCGCCTGACCTGCTTCGGGAGGATGAGCGCTTCGTAACATTTGCCAAAACATTCATGGATGAGAAAAAGCCAGTATTGGCAATCTGCCATGGCCCACAGCTGTTGATTACGGCGAAAACGCTGGAAGGACGCAGCGCAACAGGCTATAAATCGATCAAAGTGGACATGGAGTACGCGGGTGCAAACTACAAAGACGAAGAAGTGGTAGTTTGCGGAAATCAGCTTGTCACAAGCCGGGATCCGCATGATATCCCAGCATTCAACCGCGAATCTTTAAAATTGCTTCAATAAGCTAATAAGGGGATTCCGGCATGGCCGGAGTCTCTTATTTAAACTTTCTCTTTCCCCGATTTTAAGGCTTGCCAGTGGCGCGTTTCTTTATATGTATATCACCCCATCCATTTCTCCTACATAGAAATACATCAATCCTTAAATATTCAAATCCTTGCTCATTTGAAGTAGAATAGAAAAATAGAATGTAAACAAAGGAAGTGTCACGATTGATCGTATTGAAGTCACAACGCGAAATCGAGGCTATGCACGAGTCTGGTAAGATCTTAGCAGCATGCCATAAAGAAATCGCGAAATTAATTGCGCCTGATGTTACTACATGGGAAATTGAAGAATTTGTCGAAGCTTTTCTAAAAAAAGCGGGTGCCAAGCCTGAGCAAAAAGGATATAAGGGCTATGAATATGCCACCTGTGCCAGCATCAATGAAGAAATCTGTCACGGATATCCGCGGAAAGCTCCATTGAAAAACGGTGATATCGTAACCATCGATATGGTTGTAAACTATAATGGTGCTCTTTCCGACTCAGCCTGGACCTATAAGGTGGGCGACATAACAAAGGAAACAGAGCATTTGCTTCACGTTACTAAGGAATCTCTATACAAGGGTATTGAACAATCTGTTGTTGGCAATCGGATTGGCGATATCGGCCATGCGATCCAAACATACGTGGAGTCAGAAGGGTTCTCTGTCGTACGGGATTTCATTGGACATGGAATCGGTGCGGTCATTCATGAAAAACCGGAAGTGCCTCATTATGGGCTGCCTCATAAAGGTGCGCGGTTAAAAGAGGGCATGGTGTTTACGATTGAACCAATGGTCAATGTCGGTACTTATAAATCCGTAAGAGATGCAAACGGCTGGACAGCTTCAACTGACGACGGCAAATATTCCGCCCAATATGAACATACCATCGCGATTACGAAAAACGGTCCATTGATCCTGACCGAACAATAAGAAAAAAATCCAATGGCACCACCATTGGATTTTTTTCGTTTTGATATACGTTTCGTTTGAATCAAGACGATTTTCGTTTAAATGATCCATCGTTTCGTTTACATCATCCAGATGATCGTTTAAATGATGATTGCTCCATTGTCCAGAAAGTCTTTTCGGATCATTTTATCGGGCGCTCAAGTGAAGTCAGGTCCTCATCCATTATCATGATTCGATCCTCGACCACGGCTTTTGCATCTTGGATTCCTTTGTTATAAATGAACGGGGCGATATCCTCCAGGATGAATTCAAGGTGATTTTCGGCAGCCAGCTCTCCAATTTCTTCGCCAGTTTCCCGGTAAATATATTCCTGGATGCTGCGTATCATTGCGGTCTTTTGCGCTAATGAAAATTTTAAAAACATGAGACACCTCATTTTCTTAAGTGTTTTTTTGTTCAAGAAACCAGTTGAAAAAACCATCCGAATTAATCTCGAACAATGGTAGCTGCATATCCAAGAGTTCTACTGTTTTCATCATCTCCGGCCAGCAGATGACAGCCTGGATGTTCTCAAGCGAATTTAGTAATTCCAGGTCGCTTTCCTGCTTAATGATAAGCGCCTTGGGAAATGGTTTGTTTTTATAGCCTTCGATTACAATAACATCAGGATGAAAATCGTGAAGGATTTCCAAAAGCTTTTCCGTAGAATCCTTTTGCTCGCAGGTCAGGGAGGCGTGAAGCTGTATCGTTCCATTTCCCTCGACCAGGGCTGCGACAGCTCCGGCCTGAAAATGGCGGGCAGAATCCTTATCTGGAAGGTCAGGTTCACCGCCATGTCCGTGATGCTTTAAAACAGATACAGTCACCCCGGCTCTTTTTAAATGATCAATCAACTTGATGACGACAGTTGTTTTGCCGGAATTTTGATAACCGGTGATTTGAAACAAAAACGGCTTTACCACGGCCAAACGCTGCCTTCCTGATTCTCAAGGAGAAGGACTTCTACTTTATCGCCTTCCTCGAATCCCCGTGTGCCGCCGGGAAGAAGCGTCAGTGAATCGGATGCAGCAAGGCTGGTGATAATGTTCGATTTATCCTTGCCACTTGGAACGACAGTCAATTGTCCGTCCTGAAAACTTAATTTGGTACGGACAAACCGGCTAAACGGATTCGCTTTCTTGAAATCGGCTCCCAGTTTCGCCTGAACCTTTTGAAGATGCGGTTTATCGGAGAAGAGCATCGTCCTTACAATCGGCCTGACAAATAGCTCAAATCCAACATAGCAGGCAGACGGATTGCCGGATAATCCAAATAAAATTTTGTTTTTAAGCGCTGCGATTGTCGTGACACTGCCCGGGCGCATCCCGACTTTATTAAAAAGAACCTCGGCGCCTAGCCTCTCATATATATCAGGCAGCAAGTCAAAATCGCCGACAGACACTCCGCCGGTTGTGATCAAGATATCCACTTTGTCCAGTGCCTTCTCGATGGCCTCGAGGCTTATGTCAAGCGTATCGACTAATTTGCCGAAATAAAGGACTTCAGCCCCTACCCTGTTGATCTGTGAAGAAATCATATAGGAGTTGCTGTTTCTGATTTTCCCCGGTTCAATCGGGTCAGTAACATCCAAAAGCTCCGATCCGGTAGCAAACAGGCCAATAACAGGCTTTTTGGCCACAGGAACTTGATTATAGCCAAACGTCGCAAGGATCGCCTTTATCCCTGGGTTGATTGCGGTCCCTTTTTTTACAAGAACCTGTCCTTCCTTGGCATCTTCCCCTTTAAAGGAGACATTTTCGCCTTCCTTTACTGAACGTTTAAAACGAATGTATTTCTTTCCGTCTTTTTCTATATCCTCGGTAAGCTCAAGCATGATGACGGCATCGCATTCTGCCGGCATCTGCGTTCCTGTCATAATCCGGGCAACCTGAAACTCGTTTACAGGAACCGAGGGAACCATTCCTGCGCCCAGCTCTTCCACGACTTCAAATTCAAGCGGGTTCTCTCTGGAAGCTTTTGTTGTGTCAGCTGACCGCAATGCAAACCCATCATAAGGGGAACGGTCGAAATGAGGGACGTCATGAGTGGCCACGATATCTTCCGCGAGAAAACGCCGGTCGCACTGATCAATGGACACCCATTCTGCCTCGCCCTCCAGCTTTTTGCTCATCACTTTTGTCACTGCTTCGGAAACACTGATAGGCGTTCTACGCTCCACCATATCATTCACTCCAATCACTTAAGAATAATCGTATGTATTTAGTAAAGAAAAGCTATTTAATTTCATTTAAAAAACTATAACAAAATCACAAGCTTTATGGTAATGATACAGCTAGGAAAAAGAAAAAAACAGACAGTGGGCTGCCTGAATTGTACGTATCTCTATTGGTTCCTTAGCTTGCCAAGCTCTTCGGCAATTGCCTGCATTTCACTTGGACTGAAATTATTTTTCTTCATGACCATTTCATAAATTTCGAATAATTCTTCGTACATTTCGGAATTGAAGTGTCCCGATTTAATGGCACCAATGTTCATGACCTTCAGCTTTTCTTTTATGGCTTCAACGATGTATTCCACATTCTCAGCTGAATTTTTTGTTAAGTCCATATGTTTTCATCCTCTCAGAATCAGGTATATTCATCTTTTCATGATTGCCTGTATAAGTCAATGAAAACCTGACAAGAGGGCCATGGACAATATCGTTAAAAAGTCCAACCATAAGATTTTAGGTTTTGACCAATACTATAAGGGGGGATAATCAGCACAAGTCCTCTTTAGTTGACGATAACCTGAGATCATCTAATTCGATAATCGAAAGAGGAGGAACCGCATATGAACAACTATAGCACAGCAACAAGAAGCAGATTCACGCAAGCGTTGATTATAGGCGCAATTGCCGGAGCGGCGATCAGCCTGTTCGATAGGGGCACGCGTCGTTCTGTCATGAACAGCAGCAAACGATATGTGACGGATGTGAGAACAATGGTTACCCATCCTAACAGTGCGCTGGATCAAGTTACGGAAGCGACAGCCAAGCTCCGGACGACGATAGAAAATATCTCGGAAGACATTGCGTTTATCACGGCGCGTGTTGAGGAAATGAAAGATATCCCACCACAGGTGGCACAGATGGTAAAGGAAACGAAGGACGCATTCGTTTCCGACAATGGCGTACACCATGTAAACCATGGCATCTATCCGGCAAACCAAAGCAGTTATGTGGTAAGTCAAAACGTTCAACACTAATGAGTCATGAACGGCAAGCTCAAAGATTGATTTAACAGAGGGGGGGACCTCATGGCAGGAACAAAAAAATGGCTGAAGCGATCCTTTTTTGTAAATTTAGTGAAACGGGTGCACGAGGATGATGTAGCAGGACTAGCTGCACAGCTCGCTTATTTTTTTCTGCTGTCATTATTTCCGCTTCTGCTGTTTATCATCTCGCTGCTGCCGTATTTGCCATTATCTGAGCAGGATATATTGAACGTGGTGAGCAGCTATGCGCCGCCAGAAACGATGCAACTCATCGAGAAAAATATTGAAGAAGTGATGAGGGGAAATGGAAAGCTGCTTTCCTTTGCGGTCATTGCAACGATATGGCCAGCCTCAAATGGTCTGAACGCGATAATGCGGGCATTCAATAGAGCATATAATGTTAAGGAAAACAGGCATTTTATTGTCGCAAGGGGAATGGCAATCATCCTGACCCTTGCGATGATATTTGTTTTTATAGTAGCCCTGCTGCTGCCTGTATTCGGAAAGCAAATCGGCTTGTTTCTGACAGCTAATTTTGGCTTTTCGGATGAATTTATCTGGATATGGAATACTTTTCGCTGGGTGATTAGTTCATTGGTTGTTTTTTTTGTGCTGACAATGTTGTATTGGCTTGCCCCAAATAAGAAAATGAGCTGTCTAAGTGTATTGCCGGGATCCATTGCAGCGACCATCGGATGGAGCTTGGTTTCTCTCGGATTTTCTTTCTATGTGTCCAGATTTGGCAACTATACGACAACTTATGGCAGTTTGGGGGGCATTATCGTGCTTATGATCTGGTTTTATCTGTCAGGCTATATCATTTTAGTCGGTGGAGAAATAAATGCCGTCCGAAGTGAACGTACAAAACCCGATTGCTAAAATCCCTACACTTACCTTCTTAAACGAGCTAATACCGGAGAAACTATAAATGGGTGGCTACCATTTAGCCCAAGCTGAGTAATAGGGGGAGTTCTATATGGCAAAATCAAAGCATAAAAGCAAAAATAAAAAACCAAAGCATAAAACGTCCGGGTCAGCTAACGGATCCAACGGATATCATTAAACAAAAAGGCACCTCTGCCATTCAGAGGTGCCTTCCGCTTAATTTCTCAGTAACCGCAGGCTGTTTAGTATGACCAGGATCGTGCTTCCTTCATGGCCGATTACTCCATAAGGGAGGTCAAGGAACTGCAGGAAGTTCGAGGCGATCAGCAGCATGATAACCGAAATGGAGAAAATGATATTTTGTTTAATGATTCTATTCATTTTTTTTGAAAGCTTGACTGCCTCAGCTATTCTCGGCAAGTCGCTTTTCATAAGCACAACATCTGCCGTTTCCAGGGCGACATCAGTACCTTCACCCATGGCAATCCCGACAGAAGCCGTTGCAAGAGCAGGGGCGTCGTTGATTCCGTCACCGACCATCGCTACGGTACCATAGCGCTGCTTTAAGCTCTTTATTTCGTCAACTTTCATAACAGGAAGGCATTCCGCGATATATTCATCGATATGGCTTTCATCGGCAATGGCTTTTGCTGTTTTTTCGCCGTCGCCAGTGAGCATGACCGTATAAATTCCTTCTTGTCTTAGTGCCTCGATAGCAGAAATAGTTTCTTCGCGTACTTGGTCTTTCAAGGTGAGGATTCCGGCAATTCCTTTGTCGTCTCTTGCATATACAATTGTTTTCCCCTCGACAGCCAACGAAAAGGCAATGCCCTCCTGAAAATCTTCCGCGTCTTTGCGTCCGACAAAATCGGCCTTGCCGACCTTCCACTGAATATTTCCGATCATAGCCTGAACTCCGTAACCTGAGATATCTTCCATTCCTTCAGGCTTTACAAGGTCTTTATTGTTTTTCGTCTTGGCATAGCGGACAATGGCCGTCGCAAGCGGATGGTTCGAATAATTCTCAATGCTGGCAATATGATAAAGGAAATCTTCCTCGGATAAATCTTGCCTGATTTTGACATCAGTCACTTCCGGCTTCCCTTTTGTTAACGTACCTGTTTTATCAAAGGCAATCGCTGTCAGATTTCCTAGGTTCTCCAGGTGAACGCCGCCTTTGAACAAAATTCCATGACGTGCCCCGTTAGAAATCGCCGATAAAGTGGCCGGCATAATGGATGCCACAAGGGCACATGGTGAAGCTACAACAAGCAAAATCATCGCCCGGTAAAAAGTTTCGGTCCAGCTCCATCCGAACAAAAAATGGGGCAGGAGCATCATTAATAGAACGACGAGCAGCACGATTTTCACATAGGCTCCTTCAAATCTTTCGATGAATTGTTGGGAAGGCGATTTTTCGCTTTGAGCCGTTTGTACAAGCGTAATGATCTTTTGAAAAAGCGTCTCACTGCTTGGCTTTGTGATTTCTACGGTAATCGTCCCGCGCAAGTTGACGGTCCCTGCGAATACTTCGTCTTTGACCGATTTGCTTACCGGTAAAGATTCCCCTGTAATCGCTGCTTCATCCAGATTCGTTTGGCCTTCTGTAATCATCCCATCAGATGGAACGCGTTCCCCTGGCTTTACAAGAATGAAATCACCAACCTGCAGCTGCGCGACCGGCACTTTTTCTTCCATCCCATTCGGGAAGACCCGGAGTGCTTCCTCCGGTTGAAGATCCATCAACGCAGAAATTTCCTTATGGCTTTTATTCATCGTATAGGTTTCTAAAGCACCACTGACGGCAAAAATAAAAATTAATATCGCGCCCTCCGTCCAATAACCGATAATGGCGGAGCCAACTGCCGCAAGGACCATCAGCATTTCGACATTCAATTCTTTATTTTCAATCGTTTCTTCGATGCCTTCCTTCGCTTTTGCGTATCCCCCAATAACAAAGGCAAGCAAATAGGAAACAATTGATGCGGACTCCAAATCATTTTTTGACAAAATCCAGCCTGCCAAAATGAGTACCCCGCTAAAAAGGGCGGCGATCAGCTCGATATGCGGTTTTATCTTCTCAATGGAAAAAATATTGTCTTTCTTTTGGCGGGTTAATGCTTTTGTTTCTGCAGTCATGTGTTTCCCTCCCGAAGTGTTTTCATCTATCTGTTAATTGAGAGTGATATTCAACATCAATTCCCTTAAAATGACGAAAGCTGCCATCGGGAAGCCGATGACAGCAATTTAACCTGTTCAATAGTTATAGAATTTAATTTTGATATTTTTATAATACCATATTATTCATAAAAATGCGATTTTGCTTTCTCTTATTAATAAGGACTTTCTGGCTTCCATAATTTCAAATTATTCTGTTTCTATCTGTATAAGTGCAACTAAGCCAAATCTTCGTTTAAAGGCTTGCCAATCGGCGAATTTTCTTTAAAAAGGGCAAGGGAAAAGAAAATAAGCAAAAGCATGATGCTTATGGCGAAGAAAAAACTGCCGCCCTTTAAATATTGGATAACCAATCCCCCGATAAATGGTCCGCTTATGCTGCCAAAGCTAAAGAAAATTCCGCATAGCAAGTTCCCGGTCGGCAGAAGATTTCTCGGAACAAGGTCCGCCATATAACTGATACCGAGTGAGAAGGTGGAACCGACCATAATTCCAGCTAGAAGGAAACATATGAATAATCCAATGGCGGAAGCGTTCAGAAAACCGGCTGCCAGGAAAATCAGCGATCCCGAGAAAAGAATACACAATAATATTTTTCTTCGTCCGTACTTATCACTCATCATTCCGAGCGGAATCTGGGAAATCAAGCTCCCGGCGGAAAACGCGGGTATGATGATGGAAACCATGCTCAAATCGATTCCTGAACGAAGCGCATATACAGGAAAATTCCCGTTTAACGAGGCTTCCAGGAAGCCATATCCAAAAGGCGGCAGAAATGCGACCCAGGCATATTTGCTAACATTGGAAAAACGTCTTATCGTTCCAAAGAACGATGATGTTTCAATTTCATGGTCATGTTCAGGACGTTCATTTTTTAGTAGAAATACAGGCAACCAGGTAATCAAACTCATAATAGATGTAAGAATGAACGGAAGTGCTTCATTTATTTCGATAAGTTTGGTCATCAATGGACCTATGGCAAAGCCCAGGCTGAAAAATAAACCATAAACCGAAATATTACGGCCGCGCTTATGTTCCGGTGAAATCGCCGTGATCCAGGTTTGCGTCGCAAAATGAAGCGCATGGTCACCAATTCCGATCAAAAGCCTTAATACAAACCAAAACCAAAAGGACTTCCAGACAGGAAATAGAGCTAAAGAAATAATAACGGCAAGACCCCCAAAGAGAATCATCGGTTTATAACCAAATCTTCGGAGAGGCGGCTCCATAAAGGGGGAAGCCAATAAAATCCCAACATATAAACCGGTTGCGTGAAGGCCGTTCAACGATGAACTGACCCCGTCATTTTCAAAAATGACCGCAATCAATGGCAGGAGCATTCCCTGTGAAAAACCAGAAATCCCGACCATACTGACAAGTATCCAAAAGAGTAATCGTTGATTCATTTTTTATTTTCTCCCAATAATAAATTCTCCTTTGTTGATGTTACATGGAAGAGGGAGGATTAGGCAAGGGATAATCGGGTATATGTTCATCAAGCTCAGTTGATTTTTGTTCTTCTTTTCATTAGGAGGAAAATAATGTAACCTGATATTATCGGAATTTTTCGGAAGGGGGACTGTTTGTCGATGTAATAATTAATCTCCCGTGCTTCATAATAAATAATAATGAACTTATATTACTTTAGGATTGTGAGGATGGACAAATGGTAAACAAAATATTTTTGGGTTTAGTGATGGTGGGAGTACCTCTATCAGTTATCGGTTCTGTACTGCATTGGTCAACTATCCTTATGTTTGGTATTTACTGTTTAACAATTATCGCCTTGGCCGGCTTTATGGGCAGAGCAACCGAAAGTTTGGCAATAGTTATGGGACCGCGAATTGGCGGACTTTTGAATGCCACATTCGGTAATGCTGTAGAGTTGATTATCTCCATATTTGCTTTAAAAGCCGGCTTGGTAGGTGTTGTGCTTGCTTCTCTTACCGGATCGGTTTTAGGTAACCTGCTCTTGGTAGCGGGCTTGTCTTTTTTCGTGGGAGGATTGAAATATAAACGGCAGAATTTTAACGTATATGATGCAAGGCATAATGCCGGGCTGTTAATTTTCGCGGTTATCGTCGCCTTTGTGATTCCGGAGGTTTTCTCTCAAGGAATGCCTGAAGGTAAAACAATGTCACTTAGCATAGGCATTTCGATCATTTTAATCGCATTATATCTTGCGGCATTATTCTTTAAGCTAGTATCACACCGCGGGGTTTATCAAAGCACAGAAAAGGGCGCTGCCGAGGCGCATCATGAAGAAGAGCCGGAATGGAGCAAAGGCAAGGCGATGGGTGTTCTTGCAGTGGCTACAATCGCTGTTGCCTATGTGTCGGAAAACCTTGTTCATACATTCAGCGAAGTAGGAGAAACTTTCGGGTGGTCTGAATTATTTATCGGGGTAATCATCGTGGCGATTGTTGGAAACGCAGCTGAACATGCATCAGCCATTATCATGGCTTACAAGAATAAGATGGATATTGCGGTAGAAATCGCCGTGGGATCTACCCTTCAGATAGCCATGTTTGTTGCGCCGGTCCTGGTCTTGATATCCCTATTATTCCCGACTGCGATGCCGCTTGTCTTCACGTTGCCGGAATTAATTACCATGGTGACAGCTGTATTTCTAACAGTCATTATTTCGAATGACGGGGAGACGAATTGGTTCGAGGGACTTACCATGTTAGCTGCCTATCTGATCATGGGTATAGGGTTCTATTTATTATAAAAAACATAAAAAATGACTCTGCGTCGCTTGATGCAGAGTCATTTTATCTTTCATTGGCAGATAATAAAGTATAAACTTTCTTATCTGCATAAGGGCAACTACGCCTCTGACTTCGACTTTCAGGCTCGTCAATCGGCGAGTTTGCTTTAAAAAGTAAGTACATATATTCATCCAAAATTATTATCATTCTTCAGAGGTTCAAACGATTCAATAATTCTAGAAAATTCACCCGCCTTTATCATTAGGATCCAATAAGCGAAACCATCGTTCGTAAAACTTTTGGGGTCGTAAGGATTTAATCGATAGACCTACCTCCTTAACAGTATGAGATGAACGATTTCGCCTCCTTTGTTGTAGGTTATATTAAGTATAATACATAAATGTAAAATTGTAAATATTCTGAACCTTTAAAAAGTAAAATATTTTTCCAGCATTGATTTACGTATAAAATAAGGCTTTCCGTTAAATCTAATAACAAATTAGATTATCTCGTAAAAGGAGTGCAACATCATGAGACGCCTTGTATTCTTGTTAGCAACCCTGTTATTGGCTGTTTTTTTACCGGACACCACCGAAGCCACCCCTAAGTCAGCAGAGGATAAAGCGCCGGCGGTTTCTAAAGTGAATGTACCGCCAACAGTATTGAATATCACAAAAGAAAATACCTATCCAAACCCGACACAGGATCTGCCATTATTGCAGCCTAGTGAGCTTGCAACGCAGTTAATTGATTCTTCAGATACGAAAATTGAAAATCCTGAACTCATTCATATGCTGAATGAATCAAACATTGCAAAAGCACCACTTGCATTTGGATATCGAGCCACCGTTTATTTGGGACACTGGGCATTGAATTACCAATCGACAGAAACGTCTCCAAATTGGGAGTATCAAAAAATCAATACGAATTATTTTGATAACCGTGGAACAAACGTGCCTTACAAAATCCACTATGTTCAAGAAGCGCAAAAAACAATTCGAGGCGGTCTGACTGCCAAGATTCCGGCATCCGAGGATGTCCAAAAAATGATGCTGTTAAAGGCAACCGAAAAAACGAACCTGCCACTCGCTTTTGAAACGATTGTAGGCGCGGGTACCAAAAAAGATCAGGTTTATAACATTCCTGCGAACAGGCTTGGATATTTGCATGCCTATTCGTCGGCCGTTAACGAAAAAGGCAAAGTGACTTATGGAGAAGTTTATTTAATCCTGAAAGGGAATAAACGTACTCTATCTGTGAAAAATGTAACTTCCCAGGGCATTGGTGCCTGGATTCCTGTTCAGGATCTGCTATCTTTCAGCTTCACTGCGAGCAATACGCCAAAATAAACACAACCCGGCCACAAAAAATGGCCGGGTTTTTCATGGGACAATCTTGAGAACGTCGATTTCTGTTTTCGTTTAAGTGACTGGTATTTTCGTTTGAATCGACCGATGTTTCGGTTAAATCATAATGATTTCCGTTTGAATCAGGGATCCTCTTATTGGAAATTTATAAGAACGGTTCAAACTCATCATTTTCTTGATTTTAAATATTCGTTTTTCTTTCATTGAAATTGGTTTCGGGATAGTAAGCATTTTTAACAAGCACGTTCGGACCGAGACATTGAACGGAAGGACAATGGCAGTTCAATTGCATGGCAAGCTTGGAATCCATCCAAGTCTCGTATGACGCTTGAAGCGGTCGGTCGACAATATTTCCGAGGGATGGTGCATCGCCAAAATCGGTAACAATCACTTCACCGGTAAAAATATTGACATTCAAGCGAGAGCGCCCATCGGGATCATTTCTTACGGTTACTTTTTCGGTGCCATACAGCCGTTTAAGAAGGTGCAAATCTTCTTCGTTATTGCTGCATGAATAGAACGGTAATGTCCCGAACAGCATCCAATTGTCCTTGTCACGGATATCGAGCAGATGATGGATAGCATTTCGCATCTCATCTAATGATAGGGTTTCGAGGTTCGATGCCCAATCACTGGGGTACATCGGATGAACTTCATGGCGTCTGCAGCCCATTTCTTCAACGATTTGCCGGTGGATATGCGCAAGATGCGGAAGCGTCCGTTTATTCAGCATCGTTTCAGCTGACACAAGTACACCTGCAATGGACAAAGCACGGGAGTTTTCAATCATTTTTTCAAATAGCTTCGCTCGCTGTTCACGTGTAGGCTTGCGTTCCATCATCGCAAATCCGCCATCAATAAAATCATCGAGAGTTCCCCAGTTATGGGAGATGTGCAGAACATCCAAATAAGGAATGATTGCTTCATATCGCTCCAAATCCAATGTTAAATTAGAATTGATCTGGGTACGTACGCCTCGCGCGCGCGCGTACTTTAAAAGAGGAGCCACATAATTTTGCACCTGTTTCTTCGAAAGCATCGGCTCGCCGCCTGTTAGACTCAATGAACGAAGTGATGGAATCTCATCTAGCCTTTGTATTAAAAGGTCCAGTGGAAGCGCATCGGGATCCTTTGGCTGAAGTGTATAACCGACAGCACAATGTTCGCATCTCATATTGCATAAAGTCGTCGTCGTTAATTCAATGTTTGTAAGCATAAGTTTTCCGTACTGTTTGATGTCCATATATGCTTCCCATGGATCGTGCTCAGGGGAAATCGGTTTTAATAGGTCGTTTTTTGTATATATCATTATATGTAAACTCCTTATTGTGGCTTAAGGCCCTCACTCATTATCGGAAAGCAGCCTGACAATGTCAATGTGCGAGCACCAATTTCTAAGGATTTAGTTGCACTATTTCTTATGTTTCGTTAGGATAATAAGGGTTGAAAGGAGTGAAATTCGTGGGGAAATCGATAACGAATAAAGATGATCAATTAATATATCTAAAAGAACGCCTATCCATGTTCATGGAGGTTATTGACAACATCGAGCCAGAACATACAGGGCTGGAAGATATAGACCGTTTAATCAGCCTGATTGATGAGTTAGAAATAAAAGTAGAACAATTTAAAGAGCGCAAAGCAGAATAATTTGTTTTCCATTTTATGATTGTGAACGGGAGAACATGCTGGAAACCTTGTTTTAGATACAGGGTTTTTTATTTTTGTTCTCTTGTAATCGGTTACAGCAGATATCTTTTCTAATCAAAGGGTTAGGAGTATAATGTAACGGGAAATGAAAAATTTTGATTATTCTTTTTTTATGACTTTGGTGAAGTTAGAGGGGGAAGGAACCATGAATATTCAGAGATTTCAAGAAAGCATGTACAACCTGATTGTTGAAACGTCAACGAATCTGCCAAAGGATGTTCGCAGAGCAATCAAGGGTGCAAAAGAGCGTGAAAATGCGGGAACCCGTTCCGCCATGAGCTTGTCGACGATTACCCAAAACATCTCGATGGCAGACGATAAAGTATCCCCGATTTGCCAGGATACAGGACTGCCTACATTCAAGATCAAAACACCGGTGGGGGTTAACCAGCTTGAAATTAAAGAAGCAATCAAACAGGCCATGGTCCAGGCAACAAATAATGGCAAAATGCGCCCAAACTCGGTTGATTCGTTAACAGGAAAAAACAGCGGCGACAATCTCGGTCTTGGCCTTCCGGTCATGAAATTTGAACAATGGGAAAAAGATTACATAGATGTACGGCTTATCTTAAAGGGTGGCGGCTGTGAAAATAAAAACATTCAGTACAGCCTTCCTTGCGAGCTTGATGGACTGGGTAAAGCTGGCCGGGACTTGGATGGTATCCGCAAATGCATCCTTCACTCTGTCTACCAGGCACAGGGACAAGGCTGCAGCGCCGGCTTCATTGGCGTGGGGATCGGGGGAGACCGTTCTTCCGGATATGATTTAGCGAAGGAACAATTATTCAGAAGCGCAGATGACGTGAATCCTCACGAAGATCTTCGTAAGCTTGAAGAATATATAACGGAAACAGCGAATGAACTCGGAATCGGCACAATGGGCTTCGGTGGCGAAACAACTTTGCTCGGCTGCAAAATCGGTGTCATGCATCGGATTCCTGCCAGCTTTTTCGTTTCTGTCGCCTATAATTGTTGGGCTTTCCGCCGTTTAGGGGTAAAAGTGAATCCGGAAACCGGGACAATCAACGAGTGGCTGTATCAGGAAGGCGATAAAATCGATTTCGCTGCAGAAGCGGAAAAAGAACTGGCCGCTGTTGAAACGGCTGCTGCCGTTGAAACTGCTCCCGCAACGACAAATCGTGAAGTCGTATTGACTGCTCCGATCACAGAAGAGAAAATCCGTGAATTAAAGGTGGGCGATGTCGTTCACATAACGGGTATGATGTACACAGGCCGTGACGCCATCCACAAATATTTATCAGATCATGATGCACCGGTTGACCTGAATGGACAGGTTATTTACCATTGCGGACCGGTTATGATGAAGGATGAAGCAGGCAAATGGCACGTAAAAGCTGCCGGACCGACTACATCGATTCGTGAGGAGCCATACCAGGGTGATATTATGAAGAAGTTCGGCATCCGTGCCGTAATCGGAAAAGGCGGAATGGGACCAAAAACCCTTGAAGCGCTTCATGAACACGGCGGTGTCTATTTGAACGCAATCGGAGGAGCCGCCCAGTATTATGCGGACTGCATTAAATCAGTAGAAGGCGTGGACTTAATGGAATTCGGCATTCCGGAAGCGATGTGGCACCTGAAAGTGGAAGGATTTACGGCTGTCGTGACGATGGATTCCCATGGAAACAGTCTCCACAAAGATGTTGCGCAAACCTCACTTGAAAAACTGGCACAATTTAAAGAACCTGTATTTAATTAATTTCATAGCTTCTCAATAATAAAAAAGCTCAGGGCATTATCAAAGCATGTTCCTTATCTCGAGGATATGCTGACGATAAATGCCTTTTTTTTGATTAGCATAAAAAGGTGAAGAAAATGCTAATGAATGTAATGAAACTCTAGAGACAACAAAATATCAGAAAATTATAATAAATAGTGATAGTAAGGGAGGTAGGTGATGAAAATTCAGGCATTCCTTAAGAGCGAGAGTAAATATCGTTCAGTAAATTCACTAGAGAACTAGAAGTAAATAGAGAATTTATATGCTCTACTAACTAGTAGAAGAAATCACGTATTCTACAAATACTTTTTTATACAAATAATTTATAGAAAGAGGGATACGTCTGCATGCTACGTTCAAAACGATTTGAAATTTTAGAAGACAGACCGGTTAATAGTGATGGATTTGTAACAGAATGGCCCGAAATGGGATTTGTCGCTATGTCTAGTCCCCATGATCCCAAGTCCTCTGTCAAAGTGAAAGATGGCAGGATCATAGAATTAGATGGTAAATTACGAGATGAATTTGATATGTTGGATCAATTTATTGCAGATTACATGATAGATGCTAGCGTAACTGAACAAGTAGTAGCTCTAGACAGCGTCGAGATTGCCCGAAAACTTGTGGATATCAATGTGTCCCGGGGAGAGATTTTAGAATTAAGTAAAGGGCTTACTCCCGCAAAAGTGCTAGAAGTGCTTAATCATATGAATGTTGTTGAAATGATGATGGCTCTGCAAAAAATGAGAGCCAGGAAAACACCTGGAAACCAATGCCATGTCACAAATGTACGGGATAATCCGGTACTTATGGCTGCAGATGCTGCGGAAGCGGGTCTTTACGGGTTTGATGAACAAGAAACAACGGTTGGCGTTGTCAGGTATGCTCCTTTTAATGCTCTAGCCTTACTCGTGGGTTCCCAAACAGCCAGGGGAGGGATCTTAACGCAGGATTCTTTAGAAGAAGCAACGGAACTCCGCCTGGCAATGCTTGGATTAACCTCTTATGCAGAAACGATTTCCATTTATGGCACGGAACCTGTTTTTATTGATGGAGATGATACTCCCTGGTCTAAATCATTTCTAGCCTCTGCCTATGCTTCACGCGGTGCGAAAATGCGTTTTACTTCGGGTACGGGTTCAGAAGTACAAATGGCCGGTGCCGAAGGGAAATCAATGCTTTATTTAGAAATTCGCTGTGTCATGATGGCCAAAGGAGCCGGTGTACAAGGTCTGCAAAATGGGTCGATTAGCTGTATAGGCATTCCGGCTTCTGTACCGAGCGGAATTCGCGCCGTATTAGCGGAAAATCTGGCTACGACTCTGTTTGATATGGAAGTAGCCTCTGGAAATGACCAGACCTTTTCACATTCTGAAATCCGCAGAAGTGCAAAGATGCTTACCCAAATGCTTCCGGGTACAGACTTTATTTTTTCCGGATTTAGCGCTGTACCGAACAATGAGGATATGTTTGCCGGATCGAATATGGATTCCAGCGACCTCGACGATTACTTAATTATTCAGCGGGATATGATGGTGGACGGCGGGTTAAAACCGGTCGATGAAGAAAGCGTTATTGAGGTCCGTTATCAGGCGGCGAAGGCAATGCAAGCTATTTTCGAAGAGCTTGGATTCCCGGTCATCACAGATGAAGAGGTTGAAGCCGCTACTTATGGCAACAGCAGCGAGGATATGCCTCCTAGAAATGTGGTCGAAGATTTGAAATCAGCTGAGCGAATTTTGCGTGACGGCATATCAGGATTTGACATTGCGTTAATTTTGGCGAAACGCGGCTACAGACAAACAGCGGAACGAGTTTTTAATATGTTGAAACAAAGGGTAGCAGGCGACTATTTGCATACATCAGCGATTATTAATAAAGATAATGTCGTGATAAGCGCGGTTAATGATGAAAACGATTACCAAGGGCCCGGAACAGGTTATCGGTTAAGCGAAGAAAGATGGGAAGAAATCAAAGGAATCCGCCAGGCCATCAGTCCAAAAGACTTTGATTAAGGAGGAATTGAGATGTCGACAGCAACGTTTACTGTTGAGATGAAATTAACCGAAATTGGACCTGCAACAAAAGGAACAAATCCAAGAGAGGTCATTATCGCTGTAGCTCCTGCTTTTGGAAAAGAAATGAACAAAACAATTGTGAAAATCGATCATGCTCTCGTGCTGCGTGAAGTTATTTCCGGGATTGAAGAGCAAGGGGCGGTTCCGCGGGTAATACGTAGCTTGCGTACAGCTGACTTAGCTTTTATGGCTCACGGAGCAGCGAAAATGAGCGGTTCAGGGATCGGTATTGGACTGCAATCGCGCGGCACGACAGTCATTCATCAACGTGACTTAGATCCACTTAGCAATTTAGAGTTATTTCCTCAATCTCCATTAATTACGTTAGAAACATACCGGGCGATTGGGCGGAATGCAGCGATGTACGCTCTAGGAGAAAGCCCGAGTCCTGTACCAGTCGTAAATGATCAAATGGCCCGTCCAAAATACCAAGCGGCGGCGGCTCTGCTTTATTTAAAAGAGTGCCAGTCCATTATTAAGGACCATAAGCCGGTTGAATTAAAAGCAGAATTCCTAATTAAGGACTAGGAGGAGAAGCAGATGGAAAATCAAACAAAAACATTAACCAGAGAAAATTATCCGCTCGGTTCAAAGAGTCCGGATTTGTTATTTACGCCTACGCAAAAATCCTATAAAGATTTGACATTGGATGCTGCATTAAAGGGAGAAGTAACAGCGGCAGATTTGCGTATCAGTCCGAAAACGCTTGAAATGCATGCGGATATTAGTGAAAGTTTAGGAAGAACTCAGCTGGCGAAAAATTTCCGCCGGGCAGCCGAAATGATCAGTATATCAGATGCGCGTATATTGGAGATCTATAATGCTCTGCGTCCTAACCGTTCCACCAAAGAAGAACTATTAGTGATAGCCGATGAATTAGAAACGAAATATGGAGCAATCGAAAATGCCGGATTAATTCGTGAAGCTGCGGATGTATATGAGAGACGTGGCCGATTAAAGAAACTAGAGGACTGAAGGAATGGCAACGAAAATTTTAGTCGGTGTCGATATTGGCAATTCATCGACTGAGGTAGCGATCTCAAGTGTTCATAGTGGGCAAGCCCGTTTTCTGTCGCAGCACTTAGTCAAAACAACGGGCATAAAAGGGACTACAGATAATGTAAAAGGGATTCGCCTTGCATTAAGTGAAGCAGCCAAGAAGGCAGGCATTAAACTAACGGATATTAATCTTATTCGCTTGAATGATGCTGTTCCGGTTATTGGCGACTTAGCGATGGATCTGATTAGTGAAACGATCATCACTGAATCTTCAATGATCGGCCACAATCCAGATACTCCTGGGGGAGCTGGAATAGGTGTGGGAACAACCGTGTTAATTGATCAATTATCTGAGTTACAGAAAACAGATGAAGATTTTATCGCGGTCATTCCTAAATCTTTCGACTATGAATGGGTGGCCCACCGGCTAAACGAAGCAGCAAGAAAAGGAATAACGATCACTGGAGCGATTGTTCAAAAAGATGACGGCGTATTAATACACAACCGTCTAAATAAAAAAATACCAATCGTCGATGAGGTATCTTTGATAGAAAAAGTTCCTCTAAACAAGCAGGCTGCAATTGAAGTCGCTTTACCCGGCCATGTGATTCGTACCTTAAGCAATCCATACGGCCTTTCCACCGTCTTTCAATTAGATCCTGACCAAACGATCCAGATCGCGCTAGTCGCAAAAGCATTAGTAGGTAACCGCTCGGCGGTTGTAATCCGCACACCCCAGGGAGAAGTGGTAGAACGGAAAATAGAAGCGGGCCATGTCATATTAATAGGTTCCAATAACCAGCAGCTGGAAGTTTCCATTAATGATGGAGCAGAATCGATTATGAGTACGTATGACAAATTGGAAGAGTTGATAGACGTCCAAGGTGAAACCGGGACGAACGTCGGAGGCATGTTTAACGGTCTGCGCCATGACCTAGCAGAGCTCACCGGACAATCCCCAAGCGAGATCAAGATCTCAGATTTTCTTGCTGTTGATGCAGTTATTCCAACTTCTATTAGCGGATCGATGGCTGGAGAGCTTTCCATGGAAAGTGGTGTTGCTTTAGCCTCTATGGTTAAGACCGATAAAGTACCCGTCCAAAGAGTAGCTTCTTTATTGGAAGAAGAAGTTGGAATAGCAGTTGAAATCGGCGGTGTTGAAGCGGAGATGGCGATACTAGGAGCCTTAACTACGCCCGGTACACGAAAACCAATTGTGATTCTCGATATGGGCGGGGGCTCAACTGATGCAGCCATGATGAATGAAGCGGGCAAAATCACCTCAAGCCACTTAGCAGGTGCAGGTGATATGGTCACGATGTTAATTAATTCAGAATTAGCGTTAGCAGACAAGGAACTGGCCGAAAAAATAAAAAAATATCCACTAGGCAAAGTATTAAGTTTATTCCATATGCAGCTGGAAGACGGAACGATTTTATTTTCCGAAAACCCTTTTCCCTCGTATACATTTGGGAAAGTAGTCATTAGGGAAGAGAATGATTTAACTCCTTTAACAACTAAAGCTTCTATGGACAAAATTAGGGAGATAAGACGTAGTGCTAAACGCAGAGTATTTGTAACAAATGCACGCCGGGCTTTAAAGCGTATCATTCCAACAGGCAATTTAAAGCATTTGTCTTTTGTTGTCATGGTAGGGGGATCTGCACTTGATTTCGAAATCCCGCAAATGTTGACAGAGGAATTGGGCAAGTATGGCATTGTAGCAGGCTTTGCCAATATACGCGGCACTGAAGGACCTCGAAATGCAGTGGCGACCGGTCTAGTGCTGTCGTCTGTCAGGCAAGAGGTAGTAAAATGAACAAACGCGAAATATACATTCCGATTTTATATCATCATTGTCATTCTCGTGGTGAGATTGAGGAGATATGTGCTGGTTTGGAAGAAGAAGGTGTTCCGTTCTCGCTTCTTGCGCGGGATAGGACAGGAAGTTTTATTGAATTGGGAGCAGAGGCAGCGGCCATGTCCCCGCTTCAAGTGGGTATCGGTATTGGTGAAGATGGAAATGTATGTGTGCATCATGAGAAATTAAATCAGAAAGAACCATACTTACAAGGTAGCATTCAAAGCGGGCGTGGGCTAGGCAAGAATGCAGCACGATTAGTAAAAGGGTTGCCATTATCTTTGTAAAAGGGAGCGGATGTGAACATGGTACAAATCAGTTTGGAAATAGCGAAAAAGATGATTGAGAGTGCAGAAAAAAAAGCAAAGGAAATCAATGTTCCAATGGTTATTAGTATTGTTGACGAAGGAGGGAATTTCATAGCCTGCCACCGCATGGATGATGCTCTATTGGTCAGTGTGGATATCGCTCAGAACAAAGCATGGACTTCTGTAGCAATGAAAATGACAACCGCTGACTTAGCTCAGGCAGCAGGTGTGGGGAAGTCCCTTTATGGAATCAATACAACTAATAATGGCCGGGTTGTTGTGTTTGGCGGGGGGATCCCGTTGCGTAAAGATGAAGAAATCATTGGTGCTGTAGGAGTGAGTGGCGGCTCGGTTGAAGATGACATACGCGTAGCTCAGGCTGCAGCCGATTTATTGCTGAATGAGTCAGAATTAATCTCTAGTGGCTCCAAATAAATGGAGCGGGTGATTTTTTTAAGAGATGAACGTATTTAATAGGAATCTTATACCCTTAGGAACCAGTCTGTTGATGATTTCTGGTTCCGAGGGTTTCAGCTGTTTACAGTATTATTACCATTAAAAAAAGGGAGATGTATCAATGAAAGTATACACAAAGTCCGGGGATAAAGGGGAAACGAGTTTAGTGTATGGAACAAGAGTTTCAAAGGCATCACTTAATGTGGAAGCTTACGGAACATGTGATGAAGCGAATTCAATGATAGGTTTAGCCTTTTCCTTCTTACCTGAAGGAGAACACTGGAAGACGCTAAAGAAGACGATACATATCATTCAAACAAAGCTATTTCACGTCGGAGCAGAGTTATCTACTCCCGCAGGAAAAAAAGTAAGTTGGCCGATTAAAGATGAGGATGTTGTTTTTTTAGAAGAGGAGATAGACAAGATTGAAAAAGACCTTCCCGCGTTGACTAATTTCATTTTACCCGGAGGCAGCCCGATCGGTGCTGCACTCCACAGCTCTAGAACCATTGTACGAAGAGCCGAGAGATGTGCGATTGCACTTAATAAAGAACAGCCTGTAAACCCGGTTGTAATCAAATATTTGAACCGGTTATCTGACTATTTATTTGTCCTTGCCCGATATGTAAATCTGCAGCTTTCAACGATTGAACCAACTTTACATGAAAATGAATAGTTTAATAAAAAAAAATTAACGATTTCTCTTAAGATGTTTGACCCTTTATTGCTTTGTTTGACCACTAGAACCCAAAGGTATTAATTAAGAGTAATAACTAGAATCTGAGACCGGAAGGATTTTATGCTCATTTGGCGAAAGAAATAGGTAAGATGATGTAATTCAGAGGAAACCTTATAAAAAAAATAAAGGATATGGAGGTAGGCATGACTATATTTACATTGCGTAATATAGTAAATGTTGAGGTTTTACAGGAAATCCAAGAGCGGTTCTCAGATGCAACAGGCTTTGCAGTGATTATTGCGGATGAACAGGGAATACCTGTCACCAGACCTTCTAATTTTACAAATTTTTGCACCCAAATCCGCTTATCTGAACAAGGGTCGCAATGCTGTATAGCTTCAGATCGCAAAGTGGGGTTAAACGCAGCTGAACAAGGTAAACCAGTCATACATTATTGCCATTCGGGCTTGATAGATATAGCAGCATCGATTGTTCTGGACGGCAGACATCTTGGCTCTGTTTTGTGCGGCCAAGTCTTGTTGCAAGGCCATGATGAAGAGCGGCTGGAACAAATTCGTGAGAAGTCGAAACAATTACCAATTGATCAAGAGCTCCTGCAGCTTTATTTTGAGAAAATCAAATTCATTAGCCAGAAGCAGATTGAAGCCGCAGCTCAGATGCTTCAGATGGTTGCCAATTATATAATTAAAGTAGGAGCTAATTATCTGGCACAAGAAGAGCTGCATGAAAAAAATCAAAAGCTAATGGAAGAGCTGCAGAATCGTGTAGAACTGGAGAAACTATTGCAGGAAACACAATTAAAGGTATTGCAATCACAGATAAACCCACATTTTTTATTTAACACATTAAATACCATTGCACGGCTGGCCTATTTAGAAAACGCAGAACAGACCCAAAATGTGACGTACTCTCTTGCCAAGATAATGAGATACAGCCTGCGTAACACCGACGGGATGGTTACATTAAAGGAAGAATTGGATTATATAACACATTACCTAAATATTCAGCAAAATCGTTTCCATAACCGAATCTGTTTTGAGCAAGAAATAGAAGCAGATGTGGAAGCAATTAAGATTCCGATTTTTACTATACAGCCCATTATTGAAAACGCTATCATTCATGGGTTTGAGCCTCAGGATAGTAAAGTCGATATTAAAATTTCCGGTTCTTTAAAGGAAAACAAAGTATTTATAGAAGTATCTGACACGGGAGAAGGCATTCCGGAAGAAAGGCTATCCACTATCCTTTCTGGCGGAAGAACAACAAAAAATAGCCATACTACTGGAATGGGAATGACTAACGTACATAAAAGACTCCAGCATTACTTTGGAATAGAGTACGGTATTACAGGCATTGAAAGCAAAATTGGCGTGGGTACAGTCGTTCAGATTACAATACCTGGTTCAGGAGGTGTTCTGAATTGAAGCTAATGATTGTGGATGATGAACCTTTGGAAAGAAAAGTGTTAACGATGATTATTAAGAAAGAGCAGTTTGGGATAAGTCAACTCTTTGAGGCGAAAAACGGGTTTGATGCAATCGGCCTTGCTAAAGAAAAGCAAATGGATATCGTGCTTATGGATATTAAAATGCCCGTTATGGATGGATTGAAGGCCGCGGAGCTTATCAAAAGGGACGTACCTGATTGCCGAATAATTTTTCTTACGGCACATGATGAATCCAACTTTGTCCATCAAACAATAAAAATGGGAGCGAATGATTACTTATTAAAACCTGCTCATCCAAATGAAATCAAACAGACATTGATTAAATATATACCGATGGTAAATCAGCCTAAAAAAGAAACATTTACATACAGTGAGAATGAAAATATCATCAAAATTATCAAATATATTAAAAACAACCTTCATTCAGATTTACATTTAGATACTTTATCAGATTTTGTTTATCTGAACGGGCAATATCTCTGCAGACTATTTAAAAAAGAAACGGGCTACACAATCTCACAATATATTACTGCCTGCCGCATGGAGAAAGCAAAGCATTATCTTAGCTACAGCCAGAATAATGTAATGGAAATAAGTGAAAGATGCGGTTTTTCAGATGCCAATTATTTTGCGAGAGTATTTAAAAAATACGAAGGGATTACTCCCTCACAATATCAACAGCAATCTCTGATGGCAAGGAAGAAACGAATTAATACATTCGGTAATTTTGTCATGTAACGTAGGTGAAATGCCAACATGCCTAGATCACAAAGTCGACTTGACAAATTATCTATATAGGAAGAGCGGCTTAGCTCTTTTGGGAAAAACATAAAATCACTGCCCTCACAGATATAGTTATCAGTACATACATTATTACTGAGGGGAGGGATTGATTATGGAAGGCAAGTTCAACTCTTTATTCTTTCTTGCTATCTTAGCTGGTTTTGCGTTACTGGTTCTATTAAAAGATTTTCTTACACCAGCTGTTGCAGGATTTGCATTATTTGCCCCGCTTAAACCATTGCTATTCTTCATTGCCGTTTTAGTCATCATCGTTTTTTCGTTGTTTATCATTTGGAAAGCGCTTAGAGCATTATTCCAAAAGTAATATTGGGCTCCCTCAGTAAAAGGGCCAAACTTATCAAAAGGATGGCCCTTTGTATATTTTTCCCCAGTTTTCAAACAATAAAAGCAAAAATGAAAACAGGAGGATAGAATATGAAAAATCTCGCACTCCTGCCTTTGGTATTCATGTTGCTTTCAAATACAGTATCAGCTGAATCAAATTCACCTTATGGCTGGGGATTTAACAAAGGTAAAAACGGAATGGCTGCCGAGGCTGGCCAGAAGCTGGACGAGATGATTAAAAAATACGGAGCTGTATATAAGGGAGATTCCACGAAAAAAGACATTTATCTTACCTTTGATAATGGATACGAAAACGGCTACACCGGTAAAGTGCTGGATGTGCTGAAAAAGCAACATGTCCCTGGCGCTTTTTTCGTAACGGGACATTATTTAAAAACAGAACCTGAACTAGTGAAGCGAATGGCCGCGGAAGGTCATATCGTCGGAAACCACTCCTGGCACCATCCGGATATGACGGGGATTACAACCGAAAAGATTCGCCAGGAGCTTGAAATGGTCAGGGAGAAAACGGAAGAGCTAACAGGACAGAAAACAATGAATTATCTGCGCCCGCCCCGCGGGGTATTTAGTGAAAGAACAATGGCCGTGGCTAAAGAAGAAGGCTATCTCCACATATTCTGGTCGCTGGCATTTAAGGATTGGCAAATCGACCAGCAAAAAGGAGCGCAATATTCGTACAATGAAGTCATGAGGCAAATCCATCCGGGAGCCATTCTGCTGTTACATACAGTATCGAAGGATAATGCGGATGCACTAGACTCGATTATCACAGACTTAAAAAAGCAGGGATACTGCTTCAAAACTCTTGATGATTTAATGATCGGGCAGCAGTTACAGGAGCGGATGCTTTATTAAACTGGAAAGATGGTGTCCCCGAAAAAGGACAACCATCTTTTTTTAAGTAATATTCCGGAAAACATGCTATAATACGTGGAAAACTGCAAAGGGAAGGGATATTATGTGGACGGAAACGCTTGAGGTTCAAGGACCTTATAATTTTGATCTGGTTCTGGACCGATTGCTACTTGATCCTCTTCATGTAGTCGACACAGAAAAAAGAACAATCAAGGTGCCGCTTTATATAGAAGGAAAACCTGTAGTCATAGACGTGCAGAGTAACGGAACGACGCACAAACCTGAATTTATCATACAAGGAAAGCTTGAGGAAACAAAAGAACAAACGATCCAAAGGTTAAAAAAAATCTTCCATTGGCATCAACCGTTGGGTGAAATTGCCGCGCATTTCGAGAATTCTGATTTGATGGAGATTTTTGAAACACATCACGGTACGGCGATTGTATTGGATTTTGACTATTACAACTGTCTTGTAAAGAGCATTATCCATCAGCAGTTGAACCTCGCTTTTGCCTACAAGCTGACGGAACGTTACGTGAAAACGTTTGGGTTCCAAGTTGATGGAGTGTGGTTTTACCCAACACCTGAACGTGCTGCGGAACTTAAAGTGGAAGAACTGAGAGAAATTCAGTTCAGCACAAGGAAAGCCGAATATATCATCGGCCTCTCAAAAGAAATTGCAGATGGAGCTCTTGATTTAGATGAGCTTTCAAAACAAACGGATCAGGAAATTATCGACAGGCTTGTCCAAATCAGAGGGATAGGGAAGTGGACCGCCGAAAGCTTCCTGTTATTCGGTGTCGGGCGGCCAAATCTGTTTCCAAAAGCCGATATCGGTATCCAAAAAGCGATTCAAAAACTATACGGTCTGCCGCAAAAGCCGACCATCGAAGAAATGGAGACGTACAGCAAAGACTGGGCTCCATTCTTAAGCTATGCTTCACTATATTTATGGAGAAGCATTGAAAAACGGAGTGAAAAAGATGGAAAAACAGCAAGATACGAAGCTTGAGGTAAAGCAAACCTTTCCTTTAACAATAAAACGCCTCGGCATTAACGGCGAAGGAGTCGGCTATTTTAAAAGGAAAGTCGTCTTCGTACCCGGGGCTTTGCCTGGCGAAGAAATAGTTGCGGAAGCGACAAAAGTAGAAACGAAATTTTCGGAAGCGAGAATCAAAAAGATACGTAAGCCATCGCCGCATCGCGTGGCGCCGCCATGTCCGGTCTATGAAGTATGCGGCGGCTGTCAGCTTCAGCATTTACGCTACAGCCAGCAGCTGGTCGAAAAGCGCGACATTGTCATTCAATCAATGGAACGCTATACACGCTTCCCGATTGAGCCCCACCAGATTAAAGAAACGATCGGCATGGAAGACCCATGGAACTACCGGAACAAAAGCCAATTTCAGGTCGGCTTAAAGGACGGGAATGTCATCGCCGGTTTATACGGATTGAACTCCCACAATCTGATTGATCTCCCTAATTGCATGGTCCAGCATCCTGCCAGCAACAAAGTAACAACAACAGTGAAGCAAATTTTTAAGGATCTGAACATTTCAATCTATAATGAAAGAAAGAAAAAAGGCGTCGTCCGGACGGTCATCACAAGGGTCGGCTTTCAAACAGGCGAGGTGCAGGTCGTCATCGTAACAAACACGGATGAGCTGCCGAAAAAGGATTTAATTATTAAAGCAATCAAAGAGCGGCTACCTGAAGTTAAATCACTTGTTCAAAATGTAAATAATAAAAATACATCGGTGATCTTTGGTGAAAAAACGGTACATTTGGCCGGTGAGCAGGTGATCAACGAAACGTTGGGCGACCTTTCGTATGAGCTATCAGCCCGAACGTTCTTCCAGCTGAACCCGGTTCAAACGGTAAAGCTGTATGATGAAGTGAAAAAAGCCGCCGCACTGACAGGCAAGGAAAAGGTCGTTGACGCCTATTGTGGCGTAGGAACGATTGGACTTTGGCTCTCAGATGGGGCAAAGGAAGTACGCGGCATGGATGTCATTAAAGAATCGATCAAAGACGCCCGCAAAAACGCCGAGCGCCACAACCGCAAAAATGTAAAATATGAAGTCGGCAAAGCCGAGCAAATTGTCCCAAAATGGATCAAAGAAGGCTGGAAGCCCGACGTCCTCGTCGTCGACCCGCCAAGAACCGGCTGCGACGATGGCTTGCTGCAAACGATTTTAAAAGTAAAGCCAAAGAAAGTCATTTATGTATCATGCAACCCGTCAACACTCGCGAAGGACCTGCAAACATTAAGCAAGCTGTACAAAGTCGAATACATGCAGCCGGTTGATATGTTTCCGCAGACTTCACATATTGAGGTGGTTACGGAGATTAGTTTGAATGTAACCCCCAAATAAACCCGTGCTTTTTAAAATAAAGTCGAAGCAAAATTAAAATAAAGTTGTGCATAAGGTGTGGAAAAACGCGTGAGAAATCCTTATTCCTCATGCCTTTACCCCTGTTCTTACGCACGACTTTTTTTTATTCAAAAAATAAAGGTGTGGTAAAAAAGCGAATCAAAAAATGGAGAAAAAGAGGGGGGAGTGAATGACTTTATTTTAAATGGAAAAAAATGTGAACGTAAGAATGCGGGTTGGAGGAGGGCGTTTTGAACGACTTTATTTGGTGGTAACATAGTACAGGAAAAAGGTTAAATCATAATCGTAATAAAAATGAATTGATATTAATTTTGCACTTTTTAAGGGGAAAGGATAAAGGGTTTGTATAGTATAACTATCAAGTAGAATTAATTTAAATACTTGTAGTGGGGTGAATGATGTGAATAGCTCTAAAAACAAGACTTAGGAAATACATTGAAAGAAATGGGTTTAAATACGGTACTTGATGTTGGAAGTGATACATTAGCAGACATAGGTAAAGAGTCATTTACCAGTATGTTGGCAGATATTGCTGTAGATACAGGAGCATCGTTAATACCTGGCTTATCAGGAGTAATTGTGGGATATAAACGTACAAGATTTGAGAGGAATATTAAAATATTTGCAGAAGAACTTTTTAAGAGACTAGATGAAGTTCAAAGGAATATGAAAGATAAAACAGATGAACAAAAAGAACAAATTGATAAAGTATTAGGATATGTAATAGATTACGTAATTGACGAGCAACAAGAGCAAAAAATCCAGTTAATTGTTAATGGATTGTTCACTTAACAGAGTATGAATCTTTTACTGAAGATTTTCTGCTTACATATTATGATGTTTTAAAGGACTTAAGAATTGTTGATATTTCAGTGCTAAGAATATATTATCAGTATAATCAAATAGACCAGCTTTTAGAAACCTATCAAGATGTAATGGAGAGACATGGAATAAGTTACGAACAGTACAATCCTGTTAGGAATAACCTATTAAGCTTTTTTTTAGACTTGGATAGATAATGTTCTGGCAATATAGAAATATGAATATAAAAACATTATCCCCATAGCAAATTTGCAATGGGGAATTTTTACCTTTACCTCACATATTTTTCAATTTTATTCTGCTTACATTCTAGTGTATTACCAGATAATAGCATATAATTTTAGATAACAAAATGACAAATTAAGAGGATTGATTTTATGGAAAAACAGTATCTCAACCTAATGCAATATTTTGAAGGATACGTAAGGAATTACCGAAGAATGAATTTTTCTCACTTACATAATCGGTCAATGTTTACTAAAAGGGAAATCGATTATTTTGATAATCTAGGTCAAATGCTTGGTTTTGATACATTTATAGAAGATTCTAAGTTTGATAAGGTTAAAGGACGTTCAAGACCAATGGATTTAGCCTGGTGGAAGTATGATGTACGATATAGTGATGAACAATACCAATACCTTGCCCTTCATTTAGAAAGAGAAAATGTATGGAATAAAGATGTTGATACAATTGAAAAGCTGTTTTCTCGGACAGAAGAAGGATATATTCCTCATAATGTGATTGGGGTACAGTACATAGAATCGCCAGAAAGAATTAATTACCTAAATGACTTAATTATCCTAAAGAATGTGATTCAAAATTCGAATGCTCTAATGGTTTATCGTTATTATGACAACAAACTGGAATTAGAGCGAGTTTGTGCAAATAGCTTTACTCCACAAGGATTAGATGAAGTAAGATTGGCTATCTGTAAACAGGATGAAACGGGGAGCTGGTTTATGGCATTTGAAGAGGAATATAGTCCTTTTCGTGAAGAAATGTTTAGCACAAAATAGGGAACTTGAAAACGAAATAATAAGTGATTTAAAGGATAAAGGAATTACATCAATATCGAACTTCAATCATATTTCTATTAAGGGTTTATTTTAGGTCAAGTAAATAGGATGTGGAATTTAGATGCTTTCTCTTGAAGAATATATTTCAAAAAGAAAAAGGGAAGATAAAATAAACGAATATGATATTGATTCCAGAATGGAAAACATGAGAATTTGTGTTAATTATGTTTTTGAATATTTTAACCAGTATTTGAATATTGACGAAATGGAACAAAAAACATTTTTAAATGAAGAACGTTTAGAAAAGTTCAGTAAGCAACTGGATATGTATGAAAGTGATATGAATGGTTGGTTAATATCTATGATGTGCATGAAAAGCATATACATCGTTCTATTATAAGTTATTTGAAAAAAGATGAACTTTTTTTTCTGTACAATTCAGAGAATGAATTTAGAAGTTGCTCTTATGATTGCTATGCTCAACTTATTAAAAAGAATTCATTTTTAAAAGGGCAGACAGAGATGCTATTCCTGTTTATAACAGATTACCATAGAATTCAAAGTGAAAAGGCTAATACTCCATCAGTATTTTTGACTGAGGATATAAACGAATGGTTAGAAAATACTTGGAATAAATACAAAGTGAATATTTGGGCTTTTGTTTCTGATTATTTAGTACGTTTTTCTGATGATGACTCCTTATGGCCATCAAATCATAAAATTAAAAGCAATGAAAAATGGCAACCATATTTTTATGATTACAGGCAAAAAACAAACCCATTTAATTTAAATACCCTCTACACCAAAATTTCAAAGAAACCGTTTATAAAAGGAAAAAAGCAGTACCTTGAAATAATAATGATGTACATATGGTTACATGATATATGGGGAGACAAAGAGAACTATTGGGAAGAATACCGAACTAAGATTATTAATAATTAATAAAATTTATTTTCAACAGCTTCTTAGTATAATACTAAGAAGTATAAGTCTTCCATGTTAACTTTGATAGCTACAGGTGGAGCATTGCGAAAACATATGGTAAGTAGACTCATGCCAAGTTTATGGTGTATATAAAATTTTGCAAGAAACTAAATGAATCATTGGTACTTAAAGGATTACATGAAAAGATGAAAAAGGTAGTCATTTACTTTTTATAAAAGGGTGAAGAATAATTGAACATGGTTGTAGTGTTTGAAGAACAGGTTATTAAAATAACAGAACAAAAATTGAAGCAAACTGTAGAAAAGTTAAAAGAAGATGCACATCTTCAGCGGAAATTTAGGGAGTTGACTGATTTATCATCAACACTGGAAAAACTTAAAGTTATTTTAAAAGATTTTAGTATGAATAAAGAAAATAGGGATAAATGGACAGCCAAGAGAAATAAACTTTTAGAGAAACATGATGAAATATATTCTGAATTAGAATCTGAAGAATTTGAAAATTCATGGATAATGACAATCATTAAATATGAAATGGAAAATCTTAAGAAAGTTGTAGATGATGCAAGGGAAGATGCATACAAGAAACATTTTGGGAAAATCAGTATCGAGGATATTGATATAATGGACAACCGTTGGGAACTCGTAGGACAACAAATAAAACAAGCAAAAGATAATTATATTAAAGGCAATTGAAGGTAAATTGAATGCTTCAAGAAGCCTATTCCCTTTCCCCTACCTCTATGTTATCGGCAAATAAAGTAGGTAAAATAACTTGTAAAATGTTCAAACATAATTGTAACCAGAGCACGGGCGGGAACTGGATTTTTCTCCAGTTTCCCTCGTGTTTTTTGATTTTAAAGGCAAGAAAAATACATGAGAAAGGAAGGACAAAATAAGAACATAAATTGGAGAAAAATCCCTGAAAATCAAGGTTTGTAAAAAGAAAGTAGGAAGAAAAAAGCGAAAAAAGTTAGGAATTACAAGGGCATGAGGAAACGATTATATTTGACAACTACATCAAAAAAAAATTTAAATCGTTTATATTAAGCTAAAATAAATAAAGCGACCAATAGGGTAGTGGATACTAATTAAAACAGGTTGTCATTTTATATAGGAAATATTTGAAATTAAGTAGTAAAAAAGGGACAATAGAAATATAAGGAAAAATGACTAAATATTTTAAAGAAAATGATATTTATATAGTGGGGTGAATGATTTTATGTGGGCTGATGATGCTTCAAAAATTGATATGCTTGCCTATCGGCCATATGCAGACTTGATTACTGAAATCGCTGTAAGTGAAAGGATGAACCCATTAACCATAGGCTTATTTGGCAATTGGGGAAGCGGGAAATCAACATTACTACATTTAATAGAAGAACAAACTTCTTCTCATGCAGATAAGAAAATTGCTGTGGTCAAAGTAAATGCATGGATGTTTGAAGGCTATGAAGATGCAAAAACTGCTCTAATGGAAGCGATTTTGCAAAGCATGAAAGAAAATCAAACCTTTTTTGAAAGCTCTACAGATAAAATTAAAGGTTTAATGAAAAGAGTTAATTGGATGGGGGTAGGAAAAACGGTTTTAAAGCAGGGTGTTCCATGGGCTATCAGTGGAATGACAGGGTTACCTCCATTAATAATGATGCCAAACGCCTCTGATTTTAAGAGTCCAGAAAAGGTTCAGGAACAAATTGAGAAAACGCAAAAATTGACAAAGGAATATATGGAAGAAAATCCGCAAGAAAATATCGTTGAGAATATTCGGGGATTTCGTGAGGATTTTGCCAATCTTATTGAAGAATCATCTGTAGATAATCTCATAATTCTTATTGATGATTTAGACAGGTGCAATCCCGACCGAATCGTTGAGACACTTGAAGCAATAAAATTATTTTTATCTGTTGCAAGAACTACTTTTATAATTGCTATGGATGAAAACATAATCTCATATTCTATTAAAAGAAAATATCCTCAATTAGATATTGAAGGAATAGATGTTTCGGTTGATTATATTGAAAAAATTGTTCAACTTCCTATTAGAATTGCAGAATTAGCTGAAAGTGACGTTAAGAATTATATGTTATTACTTATTGCCGAAATGTTTTTGGAAGAAGATTCGATAAATCAACTAATTGAAAAATTAAAAGAAAAAGGAATTTTTATTAAGGGTGAAATAATTTCTGGAACAGAAATAATAGCTGTAGTTCAAAATGAAATATCAGTGGAAGGGGCAAAATATAAAGAGAGTACAAATCAAGAGGAATTTGAAGAACAAATACAGATTTTTAATAGTATAGGTAGTATTGTTGCTTCTTCATTAAAGGGAAATCCACGTCAAACTAAGAGATTTTTAAATACCTTTTATATAAGGAAAAGGCTTGCAGAAATTCAAAAAATTGATTTCAATCTTTCTATTTTAGCTAAATTAATGGTATTAGAATACTTTGATAGCGATTTATTTAAAGAATTATTCCAATGGCAATTTGAACATAGTGGAACTCCAATACAACTAAGTATGCTTGAAGAAAGAATATTAAACGGAAGAGAAGAAAGTGTATCTCCTCAACTCGAAGAGATAATTAAAAACACAGCGTGGTCGGGGGAAAAGGTTAAGAGATGGATTGGAACAGAACCGAGGTTAGCTGGTGTAGACCTGTCACCTTACTTTTATTTAGCAAGGGATTCAGTTGCAGATAGAAGATTATTCTCAACAAACTTGAATCAAGATGAAAGGAAGTATATTAACCAGATATGTAACCTTGAAGCAAACAAGGCATTGCGTAGAAAGAAAATAGAGCAGATGCTTGAAATGGATGAAGTTACGAGAAATGAAATTCTAAAGGGTGTTTTAGAGAGGTATCACCAAGATAAAAAGCAGATAGAGACTTTAATTGAACTTTATAATATTCTACCTCAATATAAGTCTAAAATTTTTGAAGAATTTAAGAAGATTAAAGCTGAAAACGTGACTTTAACTGAAATTCTACTTTTCCAGCAATTGGACTCTGATGTGTTCCAAGCATTGAAAAAATATTATATAGAAGAGAAAAAAACAGATAAAAAACTTTGGGATATAGTGGGAGAATAAAGAATGGGTACATCAAAAGGTTACTTACCACCAACAGGATATCTATGGCCAGACGTAAAAAGAGATGTTACAAAAATGGTAAGGGATAATTTCTCTCCTTCATCAGTAGATAGGGCTGTTTCGAGTTTTGCGAAAGCATTGAATAGCTCTGGAGGTTCTGGTTCAAATGCAGGACGAGCAATCCAATCAAGTGGGAAAGCACTTAGTTTTATTGATTCTGTAAGAAAGTATGGATTCACTGAAACATTAGACCGATTAGGTTTATCCCATTTGAAAAACGAAACACCTGAAAATGTTCGTTCAGGGCTATTGAAATATTTTAGTGATAGTGGGAATGAATTTTATGACAACATTTCCACCCAAAGTATGAATGAGTTGATGAGAGAGCTCTTTAAAGGAATAAATGATGTCAACGAGTATGAAGATGTATTGAAAACATTAGACACAGGGGATTTTATTCGAGAGTTCATTATTAAGTTCATACAAAATTGTTTTTTTGCCAATTTTACGGAAAAGCTCTTGAGTTTATTTGACACCTTAGATAAATATGAAGTTGCAGAGAAGAACGTAAAAACACATATTAGAAACACAATTGAAAAGAAATATTCGACAAAGAAAATTCAAGATATAGATTGGAATGGTCAAGAAGGAAATAAAATTATTAACGATACTTATAAAAGAGCTCTTGAAATCTTGTCTGCTTGGAGTGAGATAAATGACTAATGTATGGATTAATAAGAATAATGACGAGTTCAATCCAAGTGGTTCAACTGAAGAGAAATTCTTTTTGTTCAATTTATCCGACAAGAAGAATAAATCCAATGTCAAAACCGATATGGAACAGTTGTGGAGAAGGTTTGGTTTAGAAAATCTATCAAATGTAAATGAAGACTTTCTCATTATAGCTTCAAGTATATTTTGTGCTGATAAGAGAATTCCACGTAAAAACTTTTCTGATAACTGGACAAGAAATATGAGGTTGTTTATACCTGTTTTGGAATTGGAAAAATGGAATATGGTAAAGAAAGAGCTCGAAAATACAATTGGCTTTTTAAGTGGGGACAAATGGACATTTGAGTTTCGGGCTACAACTTCAAGATTCAGGGGCGATAAAAAGAACACAAAAAACCTCATTTCCGCTGAAAAGTATGATTCAGTTAGCTTGTTTTCAGGAGGGTTAGATTCCTTTTGTGGGGCATTAACACTCTCAGAAAATGAAAAGAATACTCTTTACATTGGCTTTAGAGAATACAACCTTTTGACTAACCGACAAAGGGAATTATTTGATTCAATAAGAGATTCATACAGTGAGTTAGATAGTGAGCTACTTTTGTTTAATGTAAATCCATTTGCCCCCTTACAAAGAGGCGAAAGAATCGAAAAACTTCCAGGAGAGAGCACCAGCCGAAGTAGGTCATTACTATTCATTGCAGGTGCAATGTCCGTAGCTTCAGTTATAGGAAAGGAAACACCAGTTTATATACCTGAAAATGGATTCATAGGTGTAAACGTTCCTCTTACTGATAGCAGAACAGGGAGTTGTAGTACAAGGACTACACATCCCATTTTCATAAATTCATTGAATAAAATTTTTAAGAAAATAGGTATAGAAAATAGAGTATCAAATTTTTATTGGAATAAGTCAAAAGGAGAAATATTAGAAGAACATAAAAATAATGCTGTTTTCAAACAGAAGAGTCATCGAACCCTTTCTTGTTCACATCCTTGCTTATCTCGGTATGATAAAAAGCGTAGCGATAAAGTTGTGACACCTTGTAATTGTGGTTATTGTTATCCATGCTTAATTAGAATGGCTTCCTTTACAAAAATAGAGCAGGATGAAACTTGTTATAACCCTTTATACCAATTAGGTAGAGATTTCATCTTAAACCATAATAATATTCAAGGAAGAGCGAGTGATTTGAAAGCTGTACTCTTTAGTTTAAAGCGGTATATTAAGCATAGGGATGATAGTGAATATATTAGAAGTCTTTTATTGAGACAGGGTCCATTGGTTAGCGAAGAGTTAGATGGGTACGAAAAGGTTTATCGTCAATCTATGGAAGAGTTAATGGAAATGATGATAAGTATTGATAACGGATTGATAGAATATGCTGGTATAGAGGAATTTGGAATTGATGAGTAACTTATCCGATATGCATATCCATATCGACTATTTTAAAAATTATACTCAGATGTTTTGCTCTTTTGATAAAAATAAAATATATGCTTTATTTGTTACTAACTTGCCAGAGATTTTTCAGAAGTGTAAAAATGAATTTCCAGATAGCAAGTATGTTAAATTAGGTTTGGGTTATAATCCTCAATTAGCTGGAAAGTACAAGTTCAATCAGTATCTATTTGATGCGATGCTTCCTTTTACAAAGTATGTTGGCGAAGTAGGATTAGATTATTCTAAGGAATTCGTTCATACAAAAGATGAACAACAAAGGGCGTTTGATTATATTTGTTCCCAATCGTCCAAAACGAAAAGAGTTATGTCAATTCATTCTCGGAAGGCAGAAGAGGATGTATTAGCAATGCTGTTAGATAACAAAGTAGAATATGCAGTGTTCCATTGGTTTTCGGGCAATAAAGAATTGATGTACAGAATCATAGAACAAGGGTATTACTTTTCAGTCAACTATTCTATGTTAGCTTCAAAGAAAGGTTTCGATATTATCAAGTCCATCCCTATAGATAGACTCTTAATTGAAACAGACGCTCCTTTTGGTAAAACATTTCTAAAAGGGAATCCATATAATTTGCCTGAAATTTATTATCAATTCTCGAAAAAATTAGAAGTAGAACAATTTGAAGAAATTATCTATAAAAATCTGGCAAGACTATTATTAAAACAAAGAGATTCTTTAAATGAATAATTTTTAAACAAAATAAAGCAGTGTCTTCTCAGAACAGAGAAATTAGCATGAAAGCGTGAAAATGTCATCTCAGAACGGAAAATCTGGAACGTTTTTTGGTAAAAGATAGATTGCGGAGCTTTTGGCGGTACGTGCCTCGAAAGGACAATTTTTAATGAGAAAGACTGTCCTTTTTGCTTTACGAAACAACCACCTTAAAATGATGATTGTCATTCTTATTTTGAAAAATTGGAACGGCTACACTTATCTAGACAGAAAATTCAAGGTCAAGTAGACTACTAATGCAATAGTTGAGGAGAATCTACGATGACTAAAAGAGAACGAAGAACGTTTTCAGAAGAATTTAAAAATCAAATGGTGCAGCTGTATCAGAATGGGAAGCCAAGAAAGGATATTATTCGTGAGTACGAT